>NZ_CANDOA010000006.1:0-438829 GCF_947387565.1 Flammeovirga sp. SubArs3
AACTAAATTTTAATCTCCAAACTCTTTTTGAAAAAATTTTATTTTATTTTTTTGAGCTAATTTCTGAAGATTTTCAACTTCTATTCTCTGCTTAAAAAGACCAACGTTTTAGTCTTTTGTAACCACCTCTTTTCAGAAGCGAGTGCAAAGGTAAGAAGAGAAATTTAATATGCAATGCTTATTTAATTTCATTTGAAATTTTAATTTACATCGCTTTCTTCTTTGCAAAATGTTGAAATGAATAGCACTTTAATAAAAATGTTGTTTTCATATCGCCTTCCGTTTGAAGGGATGACAAAGGTAATGAGTCATTTTAAAAAAACAATAGTCCCATTACCTTTTTATTCAAAATAAATTCAAATACACATTTTAATATGCTCTTTACGAATTTAGAGTTTCAATGTAGCATTTAAGTTATATTACTTAACTCTTCTTTCTTCTTATTTAGGTCCTGCTCTAAGGCAGATTGTATGGAAGTATCTTGAATGATACCTATTGTTCTGTTTATTGAGAAAATATCCTTCTTAAGGTTCGCCTTGATAAGATAGTTTGCATATTCTCTCTTACCATACTTATAGATCTTAGGTGAAAAAATCAATAAGATTAATAAAGTGACTGAAATGATACCTAATATAATTTCTTGGGTATAATCTTTAATAATCGCAGATAATGGTTTTTGCTTTATATGAATATCTGCTTCGACCACTTCATCATAAACCTTATATTTTAATGTTTGCGTCTTTTCTTTGTGAAAGTTGATGGAATCATAAGGTGTCATATAAATAGATATATATCCCTTTCTCCAAGACTTGATTCTAGGTGTTCCATAATATACTTGAATTGCTGATGGTAATTCTATCTCATCCATAAAAGTTTTAACTGTTGGATAAACGGCATTCTTACCTGTATTCAAATAAGGGATTCGTATTTCAAGTGTATCTTTCTTTGAGGTAAAGGTTAATGAAGAAGGAAAGTTAGTTTTCAATTCTTCTCTTAATTTCTCTACTGGCTTGTAATTTACTTTTTGAGTATTTGTAGAAGAATCCTTTAAAATTAAAATATCTATCGTAGCATTTAAGTCATTATCCAAATTTGATGTCTTGTTCGGATAAAATGGAACTTGGATCATAGTGATACTTCTTGGTAGCATTTGAGTCACAGGCAAACTATAATCCAACCAATCATCAGCATTTATATTTATATAATGTGAGATATCAAATAGAGTGTCATAATCGCTATCATTATATAATGACAATTGTGCATAAAGTGTGTCTTGAGGAGAATATAAAGTGGTTTCTAAATATTCAATATTTCTTTCAAGATGATTTGTATCTGCCCAGAAGATTTCTCCTCGCACTTTTTCAACTCTTGAGGTTATCGTTATTTCTTGCTGTAAATAGTTATTCCCTAATTTAACTGCACCATAATGATCTCCGAGTTTATCTGCGATAGGTGCAATGGATAAGGTCAGTGTATCTGAATTCGGTATCACTTGAGATATACTGTCTGCTAAAATGGAATCTCCATCTACCATAAACTGAAAGGCATTAGCATCTCCTGAGTATTCAAAGTTTAGTGGGAGTTCTTGCAAATCAAAAAATGTATAATCTGTAAACCCAATAGAATCTGCTTCCACTAAACCTAAATTGATACTGACTGTATCCTGATGAAAGGTTACTTCTTCAGTAACGTTTGATTTCATCGCAATTCTTACCAATCGTTTATCAATACGAAAAGCCATGTAGGCCTGGTTTGTACCTTTCTTAATTGGTTTCGGCCTTATTTTTATACTGATATCCTCAAGTGGTGATTGATGAAATACAGTACTATCATTTGTCTGCCAAAAGTTTTGGTCATCACCGATGTCTATAGAGAACAAATCAGTGTCCCCAATATAAAATAATTCAATATCCTCGCTTTCAATTCCGGCTATACACTTTATAGTGATACTTTTCGAGGAATTGAGATCTATTTTACCAAAATCTACAAACAATGCATCAGCAATAAGGTCATTTGAAGTTGGTCTTTTAGATTTTTTCTCTATTACCTTTTTCCAATTTGAAATCTTATTTCCGTTAGGTAATGTTCTTACTTGAATTCCTTCATTCTTCTTAGGAGTCTCAAATTTAAATACCTGTGCATTTGCTATTTGAAAACTCAATGAAATAATAAAAGTCAAAAATATATATTTAAAAAATAAGCGATTCATGAATATTGCTTTTTAGTTTTTCTATTGAAGCTCTGATTCTAATCTATCTGCATAAACCAATAAGGAAGTCAAAATACCTTTGGCCCTACCATCTTTAGTATCCTCTTCGATCATAGACTTTATTTGTTCTTTATAGACTTTGATACCAATACTATCATTAGTCACATCCATCACTTTTGATCTACAGAAAGATTTGAACTCTTCCTTTTCTTGATGGTCTAAAATCTCAAAGAAGTTACGTCCTTTGAACCTGAATAACATTTCTTTTAAACGTTCATCAGAAAATGGAAAATAGTTAGCATTTAAATTTTGAGGTGCATTAGAAGCAATGTTATCAATTCTATTAGCAAGGTTTTGATCATTATTAGAAATAAAACCATTGTATAACTGAGTATCTACATCTGGGTCAATATCATATTGTGAGTTAAAAACTTCTTTGACTTTTTCCATTACAGATGTATCATTTAAGATACTTGTCATTTTCTTTCTGTTTTCCTCAATAGTATCCAATGAAATATTCAATTCCAATGCTCTTGCTTTTGATAAAGTTCTAGTTTCTGCAAAAATACTCGAACGATTGATATATAATTGTTGTAACCCAGGCCTTACATCTCCCTCCTTCATATCTTCTTTCTTCTTAAAGATTAGTGCTTTCAATTCTTCAATTGAAATATCTTTTAAGAGTTCTGGGTTAGTTCTTAAATCATATGCAATTACTGCATTGCTATTTTTAGTATCGTAGCATATAGGATACATAAATGCGAGATGACCATTTTCTACCGGTACAAAAGGAGAAACTGTCAATAAACATTGTTGATTCGACATTGCATTATTGATCATGTTTTTTACTTTGGCCTTATTTCTCATCTTCATTGCATAATTAAACAACTTAGGTTGATGAGTTTTTACGAGTCTCAATACTTCAACAGTTGCTAAAACGTCTGCAGTAGCATCATGTGCATTTTCATGAAGTATCTTATTTGCTACAGAGAGATGTTCAAGCTTAAAACTTTTCTTTCCTTCATCATTTTCAGGCCATACAATTCCTTCCGGTCTTAAGGCATAAGTAAATCTTAAGATATCTAATGCATCTAGCCTTGAATTATTGTCTGCCCATTCATGAGAATATGGATTGATAAAATTCTTGTAGAATCCGAAACGAGTGAATTCGTCATCAAACTTGATATTATTATAGCCGATATGACAAGTTCCTTTGGCTCCCAACAGATTTTTAATTTGTCCCATAAACTGGAATTCCTTTATCCCTTGAGCATCTGCTATTTGTGGTGTAATACCTGTTATTAAACAAGCTTCCGGATCTGGAAGAAAGTCTTTTGATGGCTTACAGAATAAAGTGATAGGATCTCCAATCGGATTTAGATCAATATCAGTTCTGATTCCGGCAAATTGTGCAATTTTATCTTTTCTTGGGTCTCTCCCAAAAGTCTCATAATCATAAAAAAAAAATGATGTCGGGTTCATTATTAAAAAGTATAGCTTTCTTCTCCATTAACATTACATGCAAAAAGTAATGACTTTTACGAAACTAATGAATTGTACATTAATTAGAAATATTCATCACTCAAATAATGTATCTAAAAAAAAATATTAAATATAAAATTTTCATTACGAATAAGTTGCAATTGTCTGTGAAAATTAATTATTTGTATATAACGTAATACGAATATATCTCAAATGGCAAAGTATATTTACTATAAAAAACCTTTTGAAGAGGTTGAAAAGTTAGCGAAGAACGATAAGAAATCTTTGAAAGATTATATTAAGGGTCTTCCATCTTCAGATATAAAAAACTTTGAAACTAGAAAGGCCTTCTTCCAAAGTTTTACGTCAAAAAGAAAAGCCGCCTGGAAAGGTGACGAAGCAACATCTATGATTTTCGTAGATGGTGTTAAACCGTATGCTTTATCTACAAAGGATTTTTTAGAGGAATATCGTATTGCCATCCAACACCGAGGTAGAAAGCCAAGAAAGAAAGGTGGATCGAATAAGATCGTCACTTTCCGTATGTCTAAGGAAGAATATAATGATTTAGAGACACAGGCGAATAAGAAAAATCAGAAGGTATCGGATTATATTAGAACTCTGATTGAAGAGGATATGAAAAAGAAATAGATATTATTACAAAGATATTGAAAAAGGGTTCGCATTATTTATAATTATGTCAACCCTTTTTGTATTCCAACATTTATAATTCTAGAAAAGTAAATACTTAATGTAGCATATAAGTCATATTGTTATTCCTCTCCTAGTATAAATTTTCGCAATGTATGTTTGTTTGGAAATTTGTTGCCATCTTTTACGGCCATTCTTACCGCATTTACTTCTGGCCATATTTTCCATGTAGGGAGAGTTCTGTATTTTTTTACTGCTACAGCTATTGTAGCTTTTGAGACACCTATTTCTTCTAAACGTAACCTTAACTTCTCAACTTTATCATCAAAATCATTTTGTGGGGGTACTATTGTAGCATTTAAGTTACTTCCTCCAAAGTTTATTGATGCTTGAGTTGTTTTAGGTTCTTCTTCTATTTCAGCTTGTGACTCAAATGATACATTCGATGTGATATCTTGTCTAACTGTATCGAGTTCAAGTGTCTGGTCTTTGAGTTCCATGTGGAACTTAACTGCTACTACAGTTCTTTTTACTTTCTTACTGATCTCCCATGTAGCATTTAAGTCACTTTTTTCTGTAATCTCTCTACAAGCTACATCAAGGACTCTATTTTTCAACATAGCAAACCTATTGTAAGTTGGTTTTCCATCTATGGCCAATAGTTTCTTTAACTCTACAACAGTAAACTCCCTTGTCTTATATCTACCTACACCCTGTTTCAAGAGCTCATATACCCTCATAGAGAATGTAGAACGCATTTCATTAATATTCTGAAACATATAATCAGTGTAGTTATCAGAAGGTGTCAATAACTTTGAGAATTTCTGATTAAACTCAAATGATACCATACAACCATCGATATTCACTTCACTAAAGATAGGAATATATTTTCCTTTGAAGTGTTTACCGGGCTCACCTGTTGTAAACTTTAGAGACGACTCAGATAACAATCTACACGCCTTATCTACATTCACATAATGTGATCTGTTTAGTTTCTTTATACCATAAAGGTCCTTGATATCGAACGTTACCATATCTTCTGGTTTCGATCGGTCAACTACTGTAAAAAAGTATAGTAATACTTTTTGGGCCAATGGAGTAAGAGTTTTTCTATCTTCTGCATTAATAAAGTGGTTAGATCTCCTGACTTTCTGTTTACCACTACTAATATTAACTATTAAATCTTTCATATATGACTTATATGCTACCCAAGTATCTTATTTGCTACTTGTGATGTCTGAAATGCTACGCTAATATGACTTAAATGCTACTCAATATATCTAAAATGCTGTTTGAAAATGACTTATATGCTACTGAAATAACCTACTAACAACTGTATATCAGTTAGTTATGGATTCTATAATATATAAGGTAATAACTATTAATAATTAAATAATCACTTCATACTTAAATTTATGTATCATTTAAGATACTTAATTTATTATGTGTTTAAGTATTTTATGAATAGTTATAGTATCATTTGAGATACAATGAGGATTCATTTAATCAATAATTCAATTTATTTTTCGAAAGTATCTCATTTGCTACATAAAAATTAAAATAGTTTACCTTAGGTATCTTAAATGCTACTTTAAAAATATAGGAGTAGATTAATTAATATGACTTAAATGATACATTCTATAGAAATAAGAGTAAACAATCGTTATTGCTCAGTCTATTTTAATGTAGCAAGTTAGATACTTATACCTAAAAAAATTTAGGACTACGCGATGTATCCTAAATGCTACATTAATTTCAATGTCCTAATGTAGCATGTTAGATACTTAAAAACAACAATTTTATTGATTTATTGTAGCACTTAAGTCATATTTCCTGTGAAAATTTAATAAATATGCCTTGAAAGTGATAGTTTTATACTAACTACCTGATAAGTATGTCATGTTATCAAATAATATTATCACTGAAAGTAATATAATTTTTTTCAAAATTAATTTTGATTTCCTTAAAAGTGATATATATTTGCATCAAATAATAAACATTCTATCCTTATGAGTAATATAGTTGAAAATATTAAACGAGTACGCTCCACAAAAGGAATTAGTCAGAGTAAAATGGCTGAGGCATTAGGTATGTCTATGTCTGGATATACCAAAATTGAACGTGGTGATACAGACTTATCGATCAAAAAGATTGAAGATATAGCTGGAGTTTTAGGTGTTTCTTTTGAGGAATTGATGAAAAAGAAAGAAGCAAAGATTATCACTTTTGCCAATCAAAAAGGAGGAGTAGGTAAATCAACCATGTTGACTTTATTTATGACATCAATAGCGAAAAGAGAAAATCTTAAAATTCTTGTTATCGATTGTGATTATCAGCAAACAATATCTACGATAGTAGAAACAGCTGGTATTGATGACAATATTTCTTTACTTACTTTCGATTTAAATAGATCTAACTCACCCGTTTTAGACTTTATTAAAATCTTAGAAAAGGAGAAACATAATTACGATATTATTGCTATTGATACAGCAGGTTCATTACAACAATCTGACTTTATCATTACCACTTTAGCTTATTCTGATGTAGCTATTTTACCATTAGAAGCAACAACAGTAGCCTTGTCATCTTCGTTTGCAACAATCTCTGTCTTACCAGATATTGAAGAAAAAAGAAAAGAAGAAGGTAGAAGTTTCATTGCTCTAGGAATTATAAATAAAGACAGCAATACATTAGAAAGTAAAGATCTTAAGGCTTTAAAAAGCTTCGATAACATCAAGCTGTTAAATACTACTTTAAAGCAAAAGGTAAGATATCATCGCGATCTTAGTTTAGAACATGAGATTGTAAAGGCGAAAGCAAAAGATGAATACAATGACCTTTATAACGAATTAATAACACATTTAGGCCTGTAATATTATGGCAAAAGGAAGAAGCTCAATAGCGAATCTACTCACTGCGAAAAGTATTAAAGATAATACTACAAAAGAGAAGCAGAGATTAGATATTAAATTAGAAGCTGAAAGAAATTCTGAACAGGTAGAAAAAGTACCGACTTCTTTACTCCAAATTGACCCAGTTTATCAAAAAACTATCCGTCCCCAAAGGAAAGAGGAGGCAGAACAATTTAGGAAATTAATTAATGATGAAGGTATTCGTGATGCTCTAGTTGTTTATGATAATAACTTAGGGACATTTATTGTAGATGGACACCACCGTTTGCAAGCAGCGAAAGACCTTGGGATTGATAGGGTCCCTATTAAACGTCTTGAGTTTGAATCTCAGTCTGATGCTGTACAGTGGATGTTGAGAAACCAATTAGGACGTAGAAACTTACTAGATGCTGAACGTATTGAGATTGCTTTAGCATTAGAAGGACAGATTCAAGAGCAAGCAAAAGCTAATCTAGTAGCAGGAGGTAAAGGTGAGAGTAATTTACCAAAAATTGATACTAGAGAAGAGGTAGCCAAACTATCTAATACTTCTGCAAGAAATGTAGGAAAGTATAAAAAAATTAAAGAGCTAGGTGATGATGAATTAGTCAACGAAGTTCTTGCTGGAGAAAAGTCCATTCACAAGGCCTATACACAAGTAGTAGAGCCAAAGAAAAAAACAGTAACCCAAACACCTCCAACTGTATCTAATGATCAGAAAAAGGTGATTAGCTCAGATATTAATACAATTAATGTAGCATTAGAATTACCAAATTCTATTCAAACAGCAATTGCAAATGATGCCTCTCAATATGGGCAATCAATAGAAGAAACAATTGTAAAAATTCTATCGAGTTATTACAATCAGTAATATTCAAAATTCTAAATACAAAAAAGGATACACTCCCCGACCAAAGTTTGTGTATCCTTCTATTTTGTCCAATTTAAATCTTCAAGTAAAATGAACATCTCAAAGTTACACCATTTTGTGTTAATTACACTATCGGTGTCTTACAGTGCTTATGTAAGTGGCGCTTTTTTAGCTCAACATGTAAACTTATGGATCGCTTATTTAGGCTCCTCTACTCTCTCTTTGTTAGCACATGCCTACCTTATAGAAGGTATGACTGCTCTAAAACGAAAGAGATTATCTCCCTCTCTTTTTGTAGCGATTGTTCTTGGTGGTGTGATTGTATCATCTGATTTTTTAGGAATCCATGTTCAAGCCAATGAAAAAATCAATTCAAAGTTCGACCAAGAAATTTCAGTTCTTGAGAAATCATTATTAGATGCTCAAAATATGTTGTTAGAGAATTCATCAAAGAAGAACTCTTGGAAGTCTCACAGTAATGCATCAAGAATAGAAAAACAGATTGTAAAGTTAGAGGAACAATTGTCTACGAAAGTCAATGAGAAAGCTACAGAACTAAAGGCAATATCAGGTCAAACAAATCATCTACAAGGTTTAACTATTGCATTGTTTTTATTGTCAGCCTTAGCCAGTTGGTCTACATTAGAAGGATCCCCTATGAAAACATATCCACAAACATCTAATGTTTCACAGAGCAATTATTTTCAACCGGAGTTTAAAGAGAGGGTTCCATTAAACGAAATCAATTTGAATACACCAACTCAAGAAAGTAATATTGGTTTTAGTTTTTCAAAACCTCAAGCGACTCAAAATGGGAACTACCTCGAAAGGTACCCATTGTTGGTTAGAGATATTGAATTAGATCACTTGTCTATCTCTAAACTTTCTGAGAAACACAATGTCAGTACTACAACGGTTAAAAGAGTTAAGGCTATGGTTAAGATTATAGCAGCTTAATTTAATTCATTAAAGTTTTTCAATAAAAAAAGTAAGCCTCAATAGTTAGTTATTGGGGCTTACTTTTTTTATACTCTACTATTATATCCTACTCGATCAGTTAAATATTATTTTTCCTTCTACAAATCAATTTATCATTTAAAGTGTTTGTATACTGGTAATGGTGACTTCATAATATCATGAGAAATTAGCCTCTACTAATAGAATCATCAACTGAAGCTAGTATCTTTTGATTTAGGTGATTTTCTATAAAATGAACAATCAATAGGAACTTATCATTGAAAGATGTTCGGGTGAAATATTTATTTTAGTTTACCTAGAAATTATTATTAGAATCATTGCAATGAACATCTTCAAACAATTATACTACTGCTAAGGTTTTCTTCATTATCGTAAAGAACTAGACTATAAAAAAGGTTTTCAATCCTTTCCCTATAAAAGCTATATTTCTTTTTGATCACATTTGTACTTCGGGAAATATTAGTTCTAATAAGTCGTAACTAGACTATTCTAAAGTAAATTGAATTGTAGCATATAAGATATATGTTCCAGATCATGGTTTGGCAAATTTGCCCAAGGTAGCTTTTAAGATACTTTATTTATATTATTCAAATACCTTCATTAAGCTTCTAGTGCATTATTTTCAAGTTGGTTATATAATTAAGGTTGGTATATTAATGATTTCAGAATTTATTCATATGTATAGTATCTTAAATGCTACAAAGTACTGTATTTAGTTATTAGATATTTTATCTCTCAACAGGTTTGGCAAATTTACCAAAGGTTAAATTCCTAATTTATTTATGGTAGCCTAAAAGTATCTTATATGCTACATCTGATATATGTTGCTATTTTAATTAGATATGTAGCTATTCAAAATTTGAATCAAATTAGTGATGATATAGTTAAAGTGATTACTTATTATGATTCTTCCTTTTAAGGCTTTGTAAGATTACCAAAGATTGATTTATAAGAAGTTTATTGTCGAACCTTGGTATCTTAAAAGCTACATTTATTATAAGTACTGTGATTGATATTATTACTTTGTGTATGGGTTTGGCAAATTTACCAAAGGCTTTATGTTGTCTTTTTAAATTGTTCTTGGTGTAAGTTATACTAGAGATTATAAAGTTAACCTAGCTTTGATTATTTGAATTCTTATTTGATCGATATATAGATACACATTATTTATCATAGTTGAACCTTCTACAGAAAATTAATTGAAGATTTATTTTTCATTTGTGAAACTTAGATTACCTGGAAAAACTGTTTTGTGATAATTCACATAAATTCTGAATAAGATGAATTATTAATAATCGATCTGCCATAATATCTATTGGTATCATTGGAGTAGTTCACCAAGTAAAATAACTATTAGTCAGTGTTAGTTCTGTTAGAATATAAGTTTATAAATTTCTTTTGATCACTATTACTTTAATAGATCAAGAATTTTAAAATCTAGTTTTTATTTCATTAATACTTCAAATCAATCACATGTTATAGAAGTAGCATTTAAGATACTTTCCCTTTATGGTTTGGCAAATTTGCCAAAGGTTATTGGATATATATTAATTTCAACTCGTCTGAATTATTTAAAATAATGAATAGAAACATCGTAGAGTTTGAATTGTATAGCTAAATTTTGTTGTAATTACTCCTTCAAATTCACAAGTATATTTTTTGGCTTACAGTAAATTAATAGGACTCCATTAGTATTATAAAACAACTTTGAGAAAGTTTTATATTAGTGTCAGTCGAAACTAATTATTATAAAAAGTAACATTTATGAATACATACCTAGAGAGTATAAAAAAACAGTTTGATTATTATAAATTCCTTGGAGAGAAAACATTTGAGCAAGTACCTGATGAGAAATTATTTTGGCAACTGAATAAAGAAAGTAACAGTATATCTATGATCGTTAAACATCTTAATGGAAATATGCTTTCTCGTTGGACTAACTTTCTAACATCTGATGGAGAAAAAGAATGGAGAAATCGAGATGAAGAATTTGATAATGATATAAAAACTAAAGAAGAATTATTATTGAAATGGAACGAGGGATGGGAATGTTTATTTAATGCTATAAATTCTTTGACTGAAAAAGACCTTGATAAAATAGTATACATTCGTAATATGGGACATTCAGTATCAGAAGCAATAAATAGGCAATTAGCACACTATCCATATCATATAGGGCAAATTGTTTTTATTGGGAAAGTTATACAGAATGAAAGTTGGAAATCTCTTTCAATACCAAAAGGAAAATCAAAAGAGTATAATCAGAATAAGTTTTCTAGACCAAAAAGAAATGAACATTACACTGACGATCTATAAAGAAGATTGCTTTAATTAAAAAACTAAATTCTATCAATTGGAACGAAAGTCTTAATATATCATCTATCCTATTTCTGAGTATGAAAGACTATTATTAAGAGTTTATCTTTATATCAGTTTTGACTTATTACATCTTATATTTTCCATTTGTTGTTAGGTTTGGCAAATTTGCCAATGGTTAAATATTAAGGCTCATGAATTCTGACGCACTTAGAAAAGTATCTTAAAAGCTACAAAGGTATTATTACTCGCTTTCTAATATTTATCAGAAATTGATTATATAAATATTCTCTTCAATAGAACTCTATTTGAAAATGATATTTTTTATTACTCTACCGATGTTCTCAGTCTTAGCGTTAATTCAATATTATATCTACTTCTATTATTTGAATCAGGAAAATCAAATTAGGTACTACAAGTTTAGATATTGATAAACTGTAATTTTACTTTGGAAGGTTTCACTTCATTTTAGATTGTTTATCCAGATAATACCCCTAGGCAAAATGATAAATGGAATTACCTGACAACTTTTGAAGATCATAACAAATAAATTGTACACTTTGAATATCCTAGAAATATGAATTATTGAACTTTGAAAAAAGCTATACCTACTTGGTATATTAAGCTTATTAAATCAAGAACGATTAATATCATCTATTGTAAAAGAAACACGATCTCATAATTACTCCAACACAAAATAATACTTAGCACTAAAGATATATAAGTATTACTTGCTTGAAAAGGACACTACAATCAGATTTTATTTAAACATTATTATTCGATTAGATAACTAGTCTCAGTTCTATATTAGTTTTGGCAAATTTACCAAAGGCTATTTCCAATATATTCAGAAATGAAAATACAGTTGATGAATAAAAGACTATAGAAATGATGAGTATTTGAAAGTATCAAATAAGATACTTTTCTAAGTAAGTGTTCAATAATAAATTGTTACAGATAAGTATTAATAATAAAAAGTATCTTAAATGCTACATATGAGCTTTACGTTATTTATGAATACGATATTAAAATGATGCGTTTGGCAAATTTGCCAAAGCCTAAAAATTATCATGTAGCATTTGAGATATATTTTAAAGTTAGTTCAGAAGATGAAAACTTTTTGATAATGTAAGTTTATCTAATAGGAATATGGTTCACCAAGTATTTAATCTATTTAGTGAAATTATTTCACTTGTCATTTTTTTCGGAAAATGTGTAGCATGATTTTCAAGCAATCCTACCTTGAACACTTTAGGTCTATTTTTCTTTTTAGCTTCATAAATCGAGATTTTTAATCATTTTATACCCAAATTATGATGTATTAGAGGACAGTTGCTGTGGAATAATGAAGTATATGTCTTTATACAGAATGTTATTTTTTGTACTATATTTAGCTTTTTATTCAAAAATAAAGTGAGGATAATGAATTTATCAAATAGAAATTTTAAAAATCATGCAAATTACTTTCCCTCAAATAATGCTTTAATGAGGGTTCTAAATACAGATTCATTAACCTATATAGATAGTGGTTTTAAATCTGATACATATAATATCATTCATATTCATGATACAGACAAAATTGTAATAAATGAAGTTTCTGAGGCAATTGACTTTTGTGAGAATAGATTGAGAAAACCATGTGTTTGGCTTGACAAGAGTGACTTAAATGATACATTAAGTGATATTTTTCAAAATTTGAGCTTAGAAGAAGCTGGATCAAGTATTATGTTAGAATTACCAACATTATCACTTGTAGAACTAAATGAAGTCGATAAAAATATTTTTCAAGCAAAAGAAAAGCAAGATATCATTGATCATGCCTTTGTTATAGCAAACAATTGGGATCCATTTGATACCGAGGTTTTACATCATTATAATAGGAATGTTGAATTCATCTTAAAGCAGGATAAATCGATTCTTTTAAATTACTCTGATGGAACAAGTACAGTTGGAGTGATAGAATTATTTCTTGATCCAGAAAATCCTAAGGTAGCAGGTATTTATAATCTATCTGTATTTAGTGATCAAAGAAAAAATGGAATAGGAACAAAGCTGGTAGAAGCGGCATTGTATTTTGCTAAAAATATGAATGTCGAGCAAGTAGTAACTCAGGCATCTGAAGATTCATTGGGCATATTCAAGAAATTCAAATTTAATGAAACAGGTATAATTCTTGAGTTTGGGAAAAAATAAAAGCATCCTGCAATGCAAGATGCTTTTAGCTAAGCACGAATGCTTAACTAGTTGATTTTTTTATATAGGTGACTAACCTATGATTCTTTACCCAAACGCAATATAAAACCAAAAAAATTAAAATCACAAAAAAATGTAAGTATTTGTGAAAAATGTTACATTGCACCAATGTTTTAACTTTAATGAAATGCTAGATAGACTCTTACTTTCCATATTGAATATCAAGGGTTTTGGTCCAAAATTCTTATTCAGATATAAAGATTACTTAATTGAGGCAGAGAATTCATGTGAAACTGTTTTAGAGGCAATTTCTTTTGTTTTTGAGAAAACCAATAGAATTCAAAAGGTGGCTTTAGAAGAAATCAATGAAGGTATTAATGTAGCAAATAAGATACTTGAAGATTGTTTATCATATAATATTAAAGTATTGAATTTTTTATCTCAGGATTACCCTCAACAAGTTGCTGAAGTAACCGAGTTATGGCCTTTACTTTACACAGTAGGTAATCATAAGTTATTAAATAGATACTCTGTTGGAATTATTGGTACAAGAACTCCAGATCAGGTAGGTATGAAAATTTCAAATAGAATCGGAGAGTATTGTACAGAAGAAGAAGTGAATCTCATTTTAAATCAACAAAAAGGTGTTACCATAGAAGTACTAAAAGAGTTTGATGGAACGTTTGTTGGTGTTGCAGCTTCAAGTCTCGACCAACTTTATACACCAGACCATGATATACATAGTGCTACAATGAAATGTGTGGTATCTCCTTTTTCTCCTACTGTTGCTTATGATGAATACAGATATATTGAAGCTTGTAAAGTGGTTGCTTCATTATCAAATAGGTTAGTACTAGTACAGGATGCACCTAACGATGACACAAGATTTGTATTGAGTTACTTCTCTAGAATGGAAAGAATACTGGGGGTTATCTTACCAGTGAATAATACTTTAAACCACCCTAAAAACGCCGGTAATCGACTTTTAATAGAAAAAGGTAAAGATGGTATGATAAGTTATTGTAAGGCTAAGGACGTAAATAATAAGACGTTTAAATGTACCATTAAGGTTTTGGAGAATAAAAACGATTTTCCTCAGTTCTTTTTGGAGGAAGAATTACCTTTTTAAAAAGACTTATATAGAATAAAAGCACCATAAGATAATCTCTTATGGTGCTTTTTGTTTTCATTAAGTTTTGAGACTTAATGTTAGTGGATGTTACAGTAAATCACAAAGTCTTTGTGGAATTTCGTAATCATCATCTTTCATTAATTCGCTAGTAATCGTAACATCTTCAGAATACCACTTACCATTGTAAACAGTGTGGAATTTATATGTTTTACCGATTTCCATATAGTATAATGTTACTTTACCATTACGAACATAGTAATATTGGTATCTAGACCACCAATAGTAGCTGTTTGAAACATCGTATTCAACGTAAAGAGGTACAGTTGGACGGATTACAGTATCGCCACAACGGCCTGTGTAATCAATCGTCACCGTTTTATAATCTGGTAATTTACTTAAGATTTCATCGACATTTAATGTAACGTCACCATTACATAAGTCGAAAGCATTTGAAGTATAATAAACTTTAGATGCATCAAATCTGTCATAGATTTCAACTGTCATACTACTATTTCCTAAACTATACCATGGTCGAATATTTAAACCATCATACAATCGCATACCATAGTAATCATATACTCTTTGCTTAGTACCGTCAGGGAAAGTGATTAAAACTCTAACACCTGCAAGAACTGCATCATTATATGTTTTATCGATTGAGAATTTGATTGAACCAAAGTCCTCATTTCTTACCCATGGATAGTAAACATAAGTGTAGTTCGAATAGCTACTAGTGTATGTTTTAGGTGTAGTTTGTGCTTGGTATGATCTACAAACTTGCATGTCATAACCAATCCAGAAGTATGAAGCATTTTTAGTTTCAAAAGAGATATAAAGGCTTCCATCTCCATCTTCTTGTACAGTAGCAGCTTCTTCAGTTTCACGAACGTACCAATCATAATAGTTATTATTATTTGACATTCTGTAAACAAAGATTTGATCTCCTGCTTGAATTCTGTTACCAGTTAATTGATTGACAGTATTAGGGTTAATATCAGTTCTAACAGTAAAAGAACTTGAAGTTTGATATACTCTTTGGTATGAAGAAGTATAAGCATACATGTAGAAATATAAGAATTGACACATGTAAATACCTCTATCATTTTGTAAGTTTCCTTGTGTATTTCTGATTAAAGCAGGAATATACATTCTATATGAATAACCATTCCATGAATACGATTCATAATCGAAAGCACCAAGACCCATTCTTAGTCCACTTGCATCGATGTTGTTTCCATAGAAATCAGTGAAACCTGAACTTGCAGGAATTGACACTTCAGCACTTAAGCTACTGTTATTCCAGTAAGTTCTTTGTGTACTAAATGTCGCTGTAGATGAAAATCTTCCTGAGCTTAAATCAAAATTATCTTCGTCAACCTCTTCTCCTTGAGTCACGTTATCTAAACGATCTAACTCAATACGAGTATAGCTTAGCGTATCGCTTTCAGTTAAAGTAACAGGGATTTGTTGTTCGATATAGTTATCACCACGTACCATTACAGTAAATTCTAAAGGTGCGGCAAAAGTGTAGTCTGGATCCACTACAAAAGATAACATACCGTTCGAAGGAGTAAAGTTCTTATCTCCTGCTTCGTTGTATAAGTATTCAGCACCTTCTCCAATGATTTCTACAGAAATTTGTTCCTGAGAAAGGTCTTGCTGAGTAGTATCAGAAATCTCAATCATACCAAAATGGGTAGATGTAGATGAGTTTACAGTAATATCAACACCTTCCAATGGGTTTGTACACTGATAGAATGTTGCTGCAATACAGAATAAGAGAATATATAATTTTTTCATGTTTAGTTTAATCTAACTGCTAATCTTAATTTTAATTGTGGGAACCAAGTGTATTCTTCCATGTTCGACTGAAGTTGAGCTTCTTGAGTACCCATTGCACTCAACAATTCAGTTCCTGTTAATTGAACATTTGGTTTTCCTAAGTAGTAAGTCCCGATATCTAAACCAAAACCAACTCTTTTCTTAGGTACTGCTCTACCAATACCAATTCCGAAGTAAGGTGAAACTTGTTTCCATTCAGCGTCAAACTTTAACTCACCAATGTCTTCTGGATCGATCGTTAACTCACCAAATGTTACAGAATTTTCATAAACACCAAGTAATTTGACGCCACTGCTCATCATGTAAGCAAGACCTGCAACTACTTTAAAGCTACTACCTTTGAAAGGTAGATACTCGATTCTTAGATCAACGTTTACCATTTCTACATCAACAGTTGATTTCAATTGTTTACCATCAACTGTAATTGATCTAGAAAAGTCGTTGATTTTGAAATAATTGAATCCTAAAGATCCATTAAAGTGCTTGTGTAGATTTTTGGACACATCAATACCAATACCGTGGGAGCCACCGCTAACTCCAATCGCAAACTTTTCTCCATAGTGATCGTAAGGCATGTCTTGGGCAAAGCTAACCATGCTCGAAAATAGCAAGGCAGATAGCAAGAGTAATTTCGTCTTCATTAAAAATTTGTTATTGTTATATGTTAATTTATATTAACAAGGGTAAAATTAAATTTCATATCGGTTCTAGGGTATCCCCCTTTTTAGGTATTTTTAGGTCAAATCATAAAAAATATTGATTATAAAACCATTATATGAAACACTTTACATTATATTTTTTAGTAATTTTTTTCCTTTCAAATCTTTCATTTGGACAGAAAAAAGCAAACTATAAGTCTGAAATAAAACAACTTGACAAATACTGTCAATCGATTATTGCTTCTTGGGAGGTGCCAAGTATGACTGTTGGGATTGTGAAAGACGGAGAATTAATTTTCTCTAAAGGCTATGGCACAAAAGAAGAAGGGGGAAAAGAAATTCCAAACAAAAACACATTATATGCTATAGCTAGTATTTCAAAAGGGTTTACAGCTACAATGATAGGCCAATTAGTAGATGAAGGAAAACTACATTGGGACGATAAGATTGTTGATTATATTCCTTATTTCGCAGTGTATGATCCATATATTTCTCAGTTGATTACTGTTAAAGATATTTTATCACATAGAGTTGGTCTAGGAACATTTTCTGGTGACATTATGTGGTATCAATCAGATTATACATCAAAGGAAATTATTGAAAGAATTAAATATGTCGATCAAAGTTTCGAACTAAGAGATGGCTTCGGCTATTCGAATCTAATGTTTATCACCGCTGGTGAATTAATCAAGACAGTGACGGGTAAATCTTGGGGAGAAAACGTTCAAGAAAGAATTTTAGATCCGTTGGGTATGGACCGAACAATCTACTCTTTAAAGGAACTAGATAAAAAGGGGAATTATGCTACACCTCATATGCTTATTGATAATACTGTGAACAAACCTATTGAATGGACAAGCTGGGAAGAGATAGCAGCGACAGGAGGTTTAATTTCATCTGTAGAAGACCTTTCAAAGTGGCTTACCTTTAACATGAATAATGGAATAATTGGTGAAGATACTTTAATGACAGCTTCTACTAGAAATACAATTTGGAAGTTACAGAATGTTTATACCTCTGACCTAACTAAAGCAAAGGTAAATACACATTTTTCAGGTTATGGTCTTGGATGGGGGATTAAGGATTATCATGGTAAAATGAGGGTAAGTCACTCAGGTGGGTATGACGGTATGATTACCATGGTGACTATGATACCTGATGAAAATCTTGGTGTAATTGTTTTGACGAATGGTCTGAAGTCACCAATAAGTGCAGCATCAAACTATGCGGTAGATTTATTCATGGGTTTGGATGATATTCCTGATTATAGTTCTAAATATTTACAATATTCTAATGATCGATATAAAAATGATCATAGAGTAAAAGATATAGAAAATAGTAGAGTTGAGGGTACAAAACCAACACTTAAGTTGACTTCTTATGAAGGAGTGTATCATTCTGACTTGAATGGGGATATTACAGTTAAACTAAAGGATGGAAATCTTACCATTGAGTTTGAACACCAAAACATGTTAAATGCAAAGTTGACACATTGGAATTATGATACTTTTAAGATGGAATGGTATAGACAAAGTCCTTGGTTTACTCTTGGTACTGTAAAATTTGATACTGATAACCAAAATAAGATAATTGGGCTTTCATTTGATGTTCCGAATAACGATTTCTATTTTAATGAAATAAAAGCAAAAAGAATACAGTAATGAAAGAATTTATCGTAAGAATATTAGTCTCGGCTATAGCAGTTTGGGCTTGTGCTGGTGTTTTAGGACAGTTTACAACTGAAGTAAGTGTCACCAATTATGGAACTGCAATATGGGCAGCTTTAGCTATAGGTGTTCTAAATGCCTTTGTTAAACCCATTTTAACTTTATTGACATTACCAATTACTGTCTTTACTTTGGGACTTTTTCTACTAGTCATCAATGCACTAATGTTTTATTGGGCAGGTAGTTGGGTAGATGGTTTTTCAACAGGAGGATTAGGAACATCGTTTGTATTTAGTTTGTTTTATTCAACAGTGCTAACGTTTTTAGATTCCCTTTTTGGAGTGAGAAGAGATTAATTACCACAAGTAGAAAAAGCCACTAAATTCAATTATTTAGTGGCTTTTTCTGTATTATAGAATTATATATATATTCTAAACTGTGATTGTAGTCTTCTCTAAAGCTTGTTCAATATCTGAAATGATATCATCGATATGCTCATAACCAGTAGAAATTCTTACCATACCTGGGGTTACACCACTTGCAATTTGTTCCTCTTCACTTAATTGCTCATGTGTTGTTGATGATGGATGAATTGCTAATGTTTTAGCATCACCTACGTTAGCTAAATGTGAAACTAAATCTAGTTCAGAAACAAATTTTTTCGCAGCATCAAATCCACCTTTTACCTCAAAAGTAAACACTCCACCAGAACCTCTCTTGAAGTATTTTTTGGCCAAGTCGTTATATTTACTAGAAGCTAATCCAGGGTAATTTACACTATCCACTAAATCATGTGCTTCTAATTTTTCTGCTAAAGTTTGAGCATTCTGGCAGATTCTTTCCATTCTTAAAGAAAGTGTTTCTAAACCTTGCAGTAGTTGGAAAGAATTGAATGGAGAAATGGCTGGACCATAATCTCTAAGTCCTTCTACTCTTGCTCTAATTGTAAATGCAACATTTGGTAATCCTAATGGGTTACCTTCACCAAATACTTCCCAGAATTTTAGTCCATGATATCCTTCAGAAGGTTCAGTAAACATAGGGAATTTGCCATTTGACCAATCGAAATTACCACCATCTACAATTACACCTCCAATAGAAGTACCGTGACCACCAATCCACTTGGTAGCAGAGGCAGTAACAATATTAGCACCATGTTTTAACGGTTGGAATACATATCCACCAGCACCAAATGTGTTATCTACTACTAAAGGAATTTTGTTGGCCTTTGCTATTTCTGCAATTCTTTCGAAGTCAGGAATACATAGCTCAGGGTTACCAATTGTTTCTAAATAGATGGCTTTTGTTTTATCATCGATTTGTGCAGCAAACGATTCTGGATCATTACCATTAGCAAACTTGGCCTGAATACCTAATCTTTTAAACTGTACTTTAAATTGGTTGTAAGTTCCTCCATACAAAAATGAAGAAGATACAAAGTTATCTCCTGCTTCTAAGATGTTTGTTAATGCAAGGAATTGTGCCGATTGACCAGAGGCTGTAGCTAAAGCGGCTACACCACCTTCTAAGGCTGCAATCCTTTTTTCAAAAACATCTGTAGTTGGGTTCATAATTCTGGTATAAATATTACCAAATTCTTTTAAACCAAATAGATTTGCGGCATGTTCTGCATTATCAAAAACATAGGAAGTGGTTTGATAAATAGGCACTGCTCTTGAGTTGGTTGTCGGGTCTACTTCTTGTCCTGCATGTAGTTGGAGGGTCTCGAATTTATATTCGCTCATAGTTCAAAAGGTTAGATTAATTTTTGATTACAACTTTTACTAGAAATGAATACTCTAGTCAGTCTATAGGTAAATCTAGTAAACATTTTTGATATTACTAATATAATGGAATTTGGGTTTAGAAAATTTAAGAATCAGAAAAATATAGATGACTTATATGCTACTTATAGGGTTTTTTCGAGGAATTGTCGCTTAAGTAATTGAAACATAAAACAATCGACATGAAAAATACCTTTTTATTCATTTTCTCAATTCTTTTATCATTTGCTGTAAGAGCGCAATCCACTGCCGATTTCACTAATTATCATATGGTAGGTGGTAGTATTGGTACTTCTTTATATTCAGGTGGTTATGTTAATCAAAACCAACGCATCTTCGATGGGAAAAGTCATCAGCCATCTTTTCAGCTGTATTATCAAACAAGATTATCAAGAAGGTTTCATTTAAGATACCAAACCTCTCTATCTGGTTTATCATCTAGAGATTTAAGGGCAAATAGCGAAACCTATGGCCAAAATGCTTTTAATACTACAATTTTAGAAGTCGCACCTATTTTTATTTTCGATTTAGGTAATATTGAAAGATTAAATAATAGAAATACACAATGGTATTTAATGGGAGGTACGGGTGTATTTTTAGCAGAAGTAAATCACCATTTATTGAACACTAAGGCCAATAAAGCGGGGGGAACACTGAATTTTGGTATCGGTATGAGACATAGAATCAAAGACAATTGGTTTTTAACAGCCGAAGCAATGGGTAGAGTGACTTCATCAAATACCTTGGATTTAAACAGAGCGCAACAATCACCAACTGACTTATATGCTACATTCCAAATAGGTGTTGCTTACAGAATCAGAGGAAAGAGATTTATAAGATAAACATTGCTTAACACTGTTTTTTGGAGGAATTATTATAGATTAGTATAAATTAGTCTAACATCAATTGTTATATGATTTTATTAGAACGGAACTATAAATGGCTTCCTCCAATTCTTTCTTTTGTCATCTCCTTAATACTATTTGTATTTACGTATTGGGCGGCGTCGAAAGAATTTATGATCCGGGAGATGTTGGGGTATCCCATCACTTATTTATATTTCATTTATTTTAATGGGACTGTCTACTTAAGTATTAAGTTATCTAAGTTTTTCTATAATATTAAGTACTTTCAGATACATACAAATACAAGGTTATTTGTTGAGTTGATGTCTTTATTCGCAATGAGTTTCATCTTTTTTTATGTTACTTTAATCACTTCCAGTGTGATGAGCGGTAGGGGAGATGCGATTATCTTTACTAAGAATAATACTATTATAGGAGTATTTCAAGGGTTGGTATTATTACTATATTCCTCATTAACGATCACACAAGATTTCTTGAACAAATGGCGTCAGAGTTCCATTGAAATTTCAGAATTGCAAAAACAAAAACTGAGGGCAGAGAATAGAGCATTACAAGCTCATCTTAATCCGCACTTTTTATTTAACAGTCTTAATGTGTTGATATCTGAAATAGATTATGATCCTAAGAGTGCGAAGAGATTTGCATTGGATTTATCAACGATCTACAGATATGTTTTAGATAGTAAGGACAAAGAATTAGTTTCTTTTAAAGAAGAATGGGAAGTAATGCAGGGGTATATACATTTGCATCAAGTGAGATTAGGTGAGGGTTTAATATTTGAAAGTGAAATACATGAAGATTCATTGGATAAGAAAATTCCACCACTTAGTTTACAACTTCTTCTTGAAAATTGTTTTAAACACAATCAAGCTACATTAAGAAAACCATTACATTTAAGTATCATTTCAGATACAAATACAGTGATTGTAAAGAATAATGTTCAATTAAAATCACAGAAACCTGAGTCGTATAACATAGGCCTTAAATATTTAAATGATAGTTTTCATCATATTGACTCAAATGCTACAGTCAAAATTGAACAAAATGAAAACGAATTTATAGTAGAAATACCTTTACTAACAATAGATAAATAATGAAGATCTTAATTATCGAAGACGAAATTCCTGCACAACGTTATCTTAAAAAAACAGTGCAAACCTTATTACCAGAAGCAGAATTTTTATTTCCTATACAATCGGTAGAAGAGGGATTAGAGTTTTTTAAAGAAGAAAATACAAAGATCGACCTCATATTTTCTGATATTCAACTAACAGATGGTGAGAGTTTTGACATTTTTAAAGAAGTAGAAATAGATGTTCCTATCATTTTTGTGACAGCATACAATCAATATGCCCTAAAAGCTTTTGAGGTAAACAGTATTGATTATATACTAAAACCATTTGATGAAGAGAATATCCAAAATGCTATCGATAAATTTCAGACTAGAAAGTCTGCACCAGTATCAAAAGAGTTGATAAGTAGCATTTCAGATACTATTCAAAATCAGAAAGAGGTTTATCGAAAAAGAATATGGGTCAACTTACCAATTAACCTTTCGGTTTTAAAAGTAGATGAGATCAATTGTTTTTACTCTAAAAATAAAGTTGTTCATGTGCTTTCCAATAGTGACCTAAATGCTACATTAGATCTATCATTGGATAAATTGGAAGATCAGTTAGATCCAAAAGACTTTTTTAGGGTGAATAGGCAGTTTATTGTTCAGATTAATGCTGTAAAATCCATAGAACCTTATTATAACGGAAAATGGGTTTTGAGGATAAAAGGGTTCGAGCAAGAGGAAATTATTATTCCAAAGGAGAAAGTTTCGAAATTTAAACAATGGGTCGTTAAAACGGATTAATATTAAAATGAATAATTATGTTGAGCCTTTTTGACCAAAACTTCGACCAAGAAAAAAACTTATTACCATATGATGGAGAAGTTCTTTATTATGGTAAAATTCTTTCTCAAGCCGATGCAACACAAACTTTTCAACACTTGATGAAAACTATTGAATGGCAAAATGATATAGTAAATATCTTTGGTAAGGAAATTATTACCAAACGGAAAATGGCTTGGTATGGCACTTCTGTTTACGATTATACTTATTCAAATATTACAAGAAGGTCTCTGTTGTTAACAAAAAAACTTCAAGAATTATTAGGTAAAGTAAAGGAGGTGAGTAAAGAAAATTATAATTCCTGCTTATTGAACCTCTACCATGATGGTTCAGAAGGGATGGGTTATCATAGTGATGATGAGAAAGACATGAAAGAATTTGGAACCATTGCCTCTTTATCACTTGGAGCGGAACGAAAATTTTCTTTTAAACATAAAGAATCAAAAGAAAGAATCGATATTCTTCTTGAGCATGGATCCTTATTATTAATGAAAGGCGAAACACAAAAATATTGGAAACATGCATTACCAAAATCTAAAAAGGTAATTTATCCAAGGATAAACCTGACTTTCCGTTCCATTCATCTTAAATAAAAACGAACTTATTTTACTTGAAAATCCTAAATATGAAGAACTTACATTTTTTCTACTTCTTTATTATTTTTCCTTTTTTTACTGTAGCTCAAGATTTATCAAAAGTAGATGAAATAGTTATTGATAGATTTCTGAAAATCAAAAACATTGAGCATCTGTCAGAAAAGATTAATCATACTTTTACGTCAGATTTAGAAAAAGCAAGAGCAATATATTGTTATATAGGAAATACTATCGCTTATGATGTTGAGGCATGGCAACGTCCAAGTCAACCTTTCAGCTATACCTATTCAAATGAAGCAGAAAAACAGAGAATATTAGAAGAATATAAATACAACACAGCAGAAAAAACTTTAAGAGAGGCAAAAGGAGTTTGTGATGGTTACTCTAAATTATTTGAAGTTTTATGTGTAAAGGTAGGGGTGGAATGTCAAACTATTGAAGGGACTTCAAAAGCTTTTATTTCTGATTTGAAAAAATCAAACCCAAAACAAATAACAAATGATCATGCTTGGAATGTGATAAAAATTGATCATCAATGGCATTTAATAGATGTAACGTGGGCTTCTGGAGGGATAGACGATAATTTAAAATTCTATAAAAAGTATACAGACATTTACTTTATGATGGATCCAGAACAATTTGTGCTAAATCATTACCCTTCTGATCAGAAATGGACGTTATGTGATATTACTAAACAACAGTTTTTAGATTTTCCAATTTACTATTTATCGTACTTCGAAAATAATATCAAACTGATCTCTCCAAAAAGTAAGGTATTCTCCGATAAAAAAGGAGGACAATTAGTTTTTGAAAAAGGAACAGATGTATCACAAATGCTATTCGGCTTTTCTGGTGATAAATATGCACTAGATGTAGAAATCGAAGAAATTGATAGTAAAATATTAATAAATGTACCGTCAACAGAGTACAGGTCAGAATTATTTACTATTTTTTATAAGAATGAAAGTATAGTAACCTTTATTACGAACTAGTTACTACCAAAATATATGGAATCGCTTGGAAGTCTTTATTGCTAGAATTAATTTCGAATAAATTTTACTTGTATATATAGAACTCAATACAACTATTGTTATAAAAATATAACCATGAAACAGGTTTTGGATAAGTTTTCTTCTTCATCTTCATCATATAAAAAATTTCGTCCGAGATATCCTGATAGTCTTTTTGAAAAGATTATGGAACATGTAAAAGATACTAATGATGTCTTAGATTGTGGAACAGGAAATGGGCAGGCTACAAGATACCTTTCAAAAAATTTTAAGAGTGTAATAGGAATTGATATTAGTAAAAATCAAATCAATAATGCTGAAAGTGAAAGGAATATCTGGTATTTAGAAGGAAATGCTAATGCCACTCGATTTAAGGATGAATCTTTTGATCTAATTACGGCTGCACAGTCATTACATTGGTTTGATTTAGAGGCTTTTAATCAAGAAGCAATTCGTTTACTTCGACCCGGAGGAGTAATTGCACTTTTCGGATATAATCTATTTAAAGTGAATCCTGAAATAGATGAAATGATCAGTTACTTTTATTACGATGTGATTGGCCCTTATTGGGATGACGAAAGAAAAATTCTAGAAGAGGAATACAAAAATATACCTTTTGATTTTGAAGAAATTCCACAAAATGAGGTTGTTGATATGGTTGTAAATTGGGATTTAGACCAACTTTATGGGTATTTACATACTTGGTCAAGTGTAAAAAAGTACATGGAAGAAAATCCAACCCATGATCCTGTTGATGATCTTTTTAAACATCTTAAACCTGTATGGGGAGAAAAAAGCAAGCATGAAGTCGTATTTCCAGTCTTTTTGAAAGTTGGAATAAAGAAATAAATAATAAGAGGTGGTTAGATTAATTTTTATCCACCTTTTTTATAATAAAGCCACAGGCTTGAAATCAATTAACTGACAAAGATTTAATATCAATACTTCCTCAGAAGGATGGAATTCATTATCGATATTCGCTATTTCAATTAACTTTTCATATACCACTTCTTTTTTAATTATAGGCATATTTTTTAGAATCTTAATACATTCTTTTTTGTTTAATGACTGTGCCAACTCAATACAATTTTCATCTAAACTTAGTTGTTGTTTAAAATCTTCAAGGTATTGTAATTCAGCTTGATCTACTTTGCAGTCAGCGTGGATCATGTCTTCTATCACTTTAAGAAATGATAGTTTTTCCGGGTAATCAAAATCAGTTACAAAATTCTTCATAAGCAATAGTTTTCATCTTACACTAATAACATAAAATCATGGGTAAACATCGATATTTATAAGTATAAGCCTAACAATTCTTGATATAGGTCAATTACTATTTACCTTTGTAATAAGAATTAAGATTATGGAAAAAATCAAGTTTATAAAAGTGCCACAATGGGCAGAATTACTAATGCATGCATTTGCTATAGTATTGGTTGTTTATGGTAGTGGTACAATAGAATCAGTTCTTTCAGCAATGGAGAGAAATATAATTATGGGTACTGGGTTTGCCGTATTAATTATTTTTCAAAGTAAGGTATTTTGGTGGAAACATGTAGTAGATATTACGAAAACGGGTATTTATATTAAAGTGAATACAAAGAAAGGTATACGCTTTCGATTTAAGGATATTTTATCTTCTTCACTTAAAAAAGACATCTTAACGATTACCTTAAAAAGCAAAGAAGAGTTTGAAATATCATTAAAAAATATTGATAGAAATGATGTACAGGAACTTAATTATTTACTAATGAGTAAAGTGATTGATAAAATAGAACGTTAATCTTATTTATAATCCTCTGCTTCTTTTAGTATGTTGACAATCATGTCAGAAGGACCTGCTGGTAACCAAGTTTTCACAAGGAAATCAGGAGCTTTTGTAACAGGAGTCATGCTTACATCCATAATTAGTTCTGATTGCCCATTTTCTAATTTTGTAATGATATATTTTAAGTTGTAATGCACCATTCTTTTAACATCACCTTTCTCATGTGCGTTTGGTGTTGACCATCCAATTAATTCAGTGGAGTCTTCTCTTTGCACCTCTTTCATTGTTACAATGAGATCATTATTAGGAATTGGGAATGGAGCATCAATAAAATAATAAACGAGCCATTCGCCATTGGGAAGGTCTTTTAGTTTTTTACTTTCTTCCGTGTCTTTACTAAAATTTTTATGAGTACTAGCATCTTTTAGAAGAGCTAAAATTTTCTCAGATTCAATATCAGTGATTGTTGAGGCTTTATATTCTACAATTTGTCTATTTTTTCCATCTACTTTTGTTGTAAATACTCTACTTGTTACTGTGATACTTCCTTCTTCAGTAGTTTCTGTATTCCACTGAGCATCTTGAGCATTTGTAAGTAAACTAATGCTTAATAAAATTGATACAATAATATATCTTGAAAAAATCATTCTCTTTAATTTAGTCTGTAATGAAGATATTCAATATTGTTGAACTTCAAAAATAAAAATCTTTCAGTGTGAAATAAAACTGATATATTCGGTCAATCAATCATATCAAATTTATTCCCATCAAATGGAACAACTTACACATAAGCATAAAGGTTTAATCTTGACTTTCGATTTAAACGATTGTTGGGAGGTTTTTCATATTCTCAATCATGATAGAGATGAAGCGGATGCTTTACAGAGACAAATAGATGCGTTGATGCGTAATGCAGATGTCGATGAGTCAGAGTTTGTATTTTTAGGAATAGCATATATCGTAGAGCAAATATTCCAAAACAACATATTTAAAATGACGCATTCAGCATTTCCAAGAGAATTTTTTGACCATACCTATATAGAAGTAGACGGCGAAACGGCTGATATTCATATAGAATTAGTAGATGACTTAAGTAGAGCAGGGGCTGTGGCAATAATGCAATACCTGATGGGATTTGAAAAAATAGATTTCTTATTAAAAGTAGAAAATGACTAAAAGGGAATAGTTATATTCTGCTTTTATTTAATACAAATTGATGTATATAATTATAATTTAATTTCCGTTTATTTATCTTTCGTTATTAGCTGTTATATTTTAAATTATTGATTATTTATTTTTAATATTATACGAAAGTATTGAATATTTTACTGAAAAGTTTTCACATCATTTTTTGATTACATAAATTCAGATACTTAAAAATTTGAACCTAATCAATTAATTATGAAACTCTTAAAATGGTCATTGCTTCTCGGTTTATCTTTATTCTTTTTCTCATGTGATGATGATGACGACACTAACCCTAAAGATGCTAACCCTATTTATTTCGCCTCTGATGGAGAAGTGGAAATGGGTGATTTAGGTGAAGTATACCTTCAGTTGAATTTCGATCATCAAACAAATGAAGTGAGAGTAGTTGGGAAATTAGATCCAAGTAATATTGATAATCTTCCTACTTCTTCTAGAGCAAGCCAAACAATTACATTAGATGTTGTACTTGATTTTACTCTAAATGCTACAAGTAACTCAAGATCTGATGATTATGATTACACTATTAATGTAGATGAAGGGGCGACTTATAGCCAATCTTTAAAGTTTGCTTCTGGATGTGTTGATGTACCAGACTTAGACCCAGGTTTTAGTAATGGTGTTGTAGCTTCTTCTTTTGTATTGGAAGACTTTATTCAATGGGATGATTCAGCAGGAAAATATTATATCGATTCAGAAGATATCATTGGATTACTTATTCCAGATTTTGATTTTGGAAATCCAGGAAATGCAGTATATCCAAAAATTTGGCAAGAATCAGGCGGAAGTATAAAAGGTTGCTCTGAGTTACCTACTACTTTCTAAAAAAATAAATTAGGGCTAGATCACTCTAGCCCTTTTCTTACCTATTTATTTAACAATAAATTTACTATTTACTTCATGTATACCTGATCTTGCATGAAGAATATATGTACCTTTCGGATATTTTTTTGATAGTCTAACTGCTAAATTATTTTCATTGTTAATGCTAAATTGATCAACCAAATTACCTTTAATATTTATTATATTTATCCATATTAAAGTACTGTAATTATTATTGAAATTTAATATAAATTCTTGATTTGAATCAATAATATTTGGTAGTATATCAACATTAAAAATTAAATTATTACTATCTTCAAATTGGTATTCTACAATAGATAAGTTCTCATGAGTACCATCTAAGTCGTATTGAATTAATTGGTAATAGCTTTTAGCTAGAGGTTGTTGGTCGATAAACTGATAGTGAATAGTGGTATTGCTATTAACACCTTTCGCTTTTATTATTCCTAGTTGCTCCCAATTTTTCTGATCTTCTGATCTTCTTATTTCAAAGTATGCGTTATTGATTTCTTGTGCCGTAATCCATTTTATCAATACATTTTCATCTTCAGAAGAAACATCAAAAGATAGTAACTCTACAGGTAGGTCATCTGCACATGATAATGAACCTCCACCAGAATTAAATTTACCACAATCAATTGTCCAGGACAGTGAACTACTTACATTCCCATCAGAAATAGTTCCCGCATTAAATGCTTCTCCAACAGTAATACTTCCACTTCCATTGAAAAATATTAGAGATCCTTCACCTTGATCTGCACTTCCTCCATTTATTGCACTTTTTGAGGTAGAAATATCTCCATTGACAATAAAAGTCCCATTAATAGTAAGAGTAGTTAGGTTGGCAACATTTAAATTTCCATCTATTGTTAACCTACCGCCAGCGTTAACAGCGATGGTAAGTTGTGATAGGAGAACTGTTGTTGCTGTAAGCGTAACATCTTCGCCATTTTCCACAGTGATTGTATTAACTGGACTATTTCCTTTGAGTACAATATTATCTTCTGTATCACTGCTAACATCTATATCTGTTTTTAAATTATAATTTGAAGATATTTCATCTGCTTCAGTATCGGGGTCAGTATCATAAGTAATTGAGTTAGCTGGAGTAAATCCTCCAACTAAGTTTTGTGATAACAGATATTGAGGAAGACAATAAATTAATAGTATACAGAGCGTAATAGTTTTCATGATTTTTGTTTTTAAGGGCTATTCATCTTTTTATTATCGTTTGATTTAGAAGTCTTTGAGAATCGTAATGTGATGAACGGTGATTGATAAATTCTGTTGCCGAATAGATATTTGTTGAAGTTTTATTTTTATTGAGGTAAGGTGAAAAAAGTAAAAATATTTATACTTTTCTTCTTTTTAGTACTCTTTAAAAATGCATGTTTTTGTAGTCTGATAGGCCATTTCAGTCTGATCACAGACAATTTTTTTAAGTAATAAGAAAATTCTTACATCTTATTTTTTTTAAGTATTCTGCAATTTTCTAAACAAAATGATATATGTCTCTTTTAAAAGTTCAATTCTAAAATTCTTCATTATGATGAATAATAAAAAAATAGAATACTTAATAATTTCTAGATGGAGTGGTATTTAAATCAGAATCTGAAAGTTTAGCTATAAATATATTTTCTTATAAAATAAATCACATGAAGATTCCAATCATTGATGAATACTGTAGGATATAAGAAGCCTTATCAGCAACACAAAATTTTGATTATTTATTAATTTCATCACATTTGATACTTGGTTCAAATAATTGATAATAAGTTGCTTATTCTGTTCATCTGCAATTCAAATCTTAGAATTCAAAAAGAGTAAATAATTTGATCTTCATTTGAAATTGCCTTTATTTGGCTCATATCATTTTTTGTCGATTAGTTTTAGAAGTCTGAGAATTAAGATTGAACACCCCCTTAAAGATTTTCCTTTTTTCAATCCTAATTAAAACTAATCATGAAAATATTACCCTATAGATCTCTCGTATTGATGTTTTCAATACTACTCATTCATTCCTCTTGTCAAAGAGATGTAGATACTATGCCTAATAATGATCCGGCTCCTTCATCAGTTAGAATGCCTTTTAATCAAAAATTATTTATCCTTAATTCAAGCCAAAAAGGTTCTGAAATTTATAAAATCGATTATGATTTTCAAGGGCTAGAAGATGATGCATACCTTACTAAATTACGATTAACAAAAAATGGCCGTCCATTTAGAATACCTAGAGGAGGACATATGTGTATTAGCCCAAATAACGATTTTATTACTGTTGTTGTGAGTAGATTAAAGAAAATATATCTAGTAAATATCGCTTCTTTAGAAGTTAAGGTAATTCATCTATTTGGGTACTTTCCGAATAAAAAGTGTGCAGATATGAGAAGAAACCTTAAAAAATTTAAGTTTAGAGGTAAAATTACCCAAGTAGATGTAGATCAGGATGGATACCTCTTCTTAGCAGGAAAATCTGGGTTTTATAAAGTGATTACAGATTGGGGTAATGTTGAAAATAGTAATGGAGATATTTGGAATGATGAAGATCCTGAGTTGGATGGAACTCGATTTGCGGGACAGACTTGGGCTCATGCTGTAAAGTTTGAATTTTCTGGAAACCTTGCTGTAGAAGGAGCCGAAGATGAGGTGTTTTTTGAGCAAGAAACTTACTTTGAAGAAAATACTATTTCAACATTAAATACTGTAAAGTTTTTAGGTGGAGATATTCTTTTTACTCAAAACTCATTAGAAACAGATGGGTTTGAAGAGCAAAGATTAATTTCTTTTTCTCAATGGAATGGAGGTTCTGCTATTTATCTCAATAACTTAGATTGGAATTGGGACGATCAAAAAGTTACATTCAATGCAGGAACTTTATACACAGGGTTGAACAATAAAATCACAGAAAAGAGTGGAGGAAGAGTAACTGGAGCTGCTTTAACCGGAGATAATATGGTCTTTACTTCACATCACTATTCGGAATATTTACAACTAAGAACATTAAATGGTCAGATCATCAAAGATGATGTTCGTATGATTCTATTGGATCGAAATGGTAATGAAAAAGGAGCATTATACCACAACTGGGGTGATATGGCATCAACTCAATCATTTGATAAGAACTCTCAGAATACACAAGATATCATCTTAGATAATAGGTCTATAGAAGGGGAATATTTTGGAGATTGGTTTAGAGGTAATCTAGAAGGGTATCAGTTAGCAGAAATGAAACTATATAGACCCAAAGATTTTAATTATGGGTTGAAAGACCTTTCTCATGATAATTATAATGTTTCAAAAGAATCTAGAAGAAATTCAGCAAATGCTGACATCGCTGATTTTAGAAAGAATGCCAATAAATTTGTGGCTTTAGGAGGTAATGGTGGGTATACGCTATTACAACTTCCAAATAAAGTAACAGTTACGGACGAAACAACTTTACAAGTTGTAGAAACGACTTGGGGCAAACAACCCTATTATGAAGTATGGGAAGATGCGTGGTCTGCTTATGAAGAAAAAGCGGCAGTTTATGTCCACAGATCATATACAGGAAGATACTACTATGATGGTTTAGAAGAAGATAGTGAGTGGGTGAAAATTGGAGATGCATATATCGCCAATAATGAATTCCACTTGTCAAGTAATACTGATTTGGCTGAAGGAACTGAGATTTCTTGGGTGAAAATCGTAGATAATGGCTCTACTTCAGGCGATGGTTTTGATGTTAACTTTGTTGCTACTTATGAAAAACCAATAGTAAAAGAAGCTCTCTCAGATAGAGAAATCCTTATGTTATTCTACAATTCTACAGGCGGAGATAATTGGAGACACAATACCAATTGGGGAACTGATAAACCACTTAGTGAGTGGTATGGTATCGGTACCAATGAAGAAGGAAGGGTAAATGTTATTGAGCTGATTGATCTAAATGTAAATGGTGATTTTGTAGAAGAATTAGCTGACCTTCAATATTTAAGAAAAATGGTCATCCCTTTTAATTCTTTTACAGGAACATTACCGGCTCGACTGACTGAGTTGGAGTCATTGGAACTTATTTATATTGTAGGAAACAAAACCCCGTTTCTCGTTCCTGAAGAGTTTAATGATTCACCAATAATGCTATATAAATAAAGAAATTGAAAAGCCGTCTTAATTATGAAATAGACGGCTTTTCACTACTATAATAGATGCCACAATCATTCATAAAAGTGTGGTTTCTCTTATTTAGTGGTAATTCCTGACCATCGAAAGTAGTCGCGGGCAATCCTAACTCTTTGAATAGGATAGAAGAGGAGGCATAGTCCCAAATACTACCTCCACCCAATTTTTGTTTTGTTGGTTTAAAATATAATGCAGGAGCGTTTTCAAGAACCCATATTGCATTCATACATGCTCCACCAAAATCAATAATATCTTTAGGTTGATATTTATGTATTGCTTCTTTAAACCATTCAGTAGATTTTGAACTTCTATCACAAACTAATGTATAGAAATTGTTGTAGGTTATACTAAACGGTTGGTGATTTTTGTATGCACCAAGGTCTAAGGCAGCACTATATATATCTTCTGTGATAGGATTGTAAATTACCCCTAAAACAGCCTGTCCATTTTTATTTACTAGGGCGATGCTTACAGCAAAGCCTTCTTTTTTTTCTGTAAAAGGAAGGGTCCCATCTAAAGGATCGATACACCAAAAATAGTCTTTTTCGAATCGGCTATTGTTGTCTTCACTTTCTTCTGTGAGAATACCAAAATTATATTCCTTTGTGTATGGAGAAAGTAAATCAAGAATAAGGTCTTGTGCCTCTTTGTCAACTTTAGTCACAACTTGAGAAGCTAAACTGTGCCCACCTTCTTTGATTAAGACTTCAATGTCCTTATCAAAATACGTCATAATTAATGCTCCGGCCTTTCTCGCAACTTCCTCTGTAGATTGTAATAATGGTTTTAGTGCTATCATGATAGTGCTTCAACTACTAATTTTGACATCTTTTCACTGTAAGAATTAATTTTCCAATGTCCGGGGCTCCACCCTTTTAAGAAACGATGGAAATCAGTCCAGGCAATAGGGAATAAAGTTCTCCATTCTTCCTCTACTTCTTCAGGGTTAATATCAATATGGTTTTCTTGAATAGCGTCTTTTAGATAATTAAAATAAGTTTCTAGAATAATATCCTCATACTTCTCACAGTCTTCCTCATGGAGGCAACTACCAATAAAATAAGCAAGGTCTTTCATTCCACAACCTCCTCCTATATATTGGAAATCTACAGCAGCCACTTTATTACCTTCTTTATCGAAACAAAAATTAGCCACTTTGGCATCACCATGAACAAAAGTTTTGTACTTAGCATTATTAAGACGCTGATCGATAACTTGTGCTAAATTTTTTAAAGGAATATCATCTAATGCCTCTAATTCATCTGGTCTAGTTGCTAAGTGCCAATACGTACCAATTTCCCATAAACCCTTTGGCTCTTTTTGGAGATAGACGGCATGAAAATTAGCTAACCAAGATAAACAAGCATTAATTTCTTCCCATGTGATTTCAGATACTCTTCGATCAAAACCTACTTCATCTAAATCTTCTAAGAGGATCACAACATCATCACCAATAAATGTAATGCCTAAGCAATCTGGGATTCTACAATTGTCGTTAGTGAGATGACTATAATTTTTATAAAAGTAGGTCTCGACTTGATAAGACTTTAATTTTCGTTGATGCGAGATATCAGTATTCCATCCTCTAGGGTGATCTCCTTGTGCTCCTAGTTGGACATGTTTTACAATTATGCTCTTTTGTTTGTACCCATCAAGTGAGTACCTAACGATAGATCCGTAACCACTCCATAAGCTTTGGATCATTATTTTATCATTAATTCTTTCAGCTTTCGTTTCCTGAAGAATAAATTTTTCAATTTCTTTTTCCATCAAAATGTTGGTTTTTGGTAAAGATAGGGCTGTTTTTGAAGAAAGATGAAAAAGAAAAAATATTTTTTTCAATAAAAGTGATTACAAAAATGATGTGTCTATGTCTTATTTACAGATAGCAATTTATTCTACTATAAAATTTAATGAAGAAATAAGTAGTATTAAACGGGCAGATACGATAATATTTATGGTATCTGCTTTTTTTATGTTCTTATTTTAGTAGTTAGTATATTGCTTCTATCAATAATCATTAAAAACTAACAATGAAGAAATCTCTTATTTTAAGTATTACATTTTTAATACTTTCATCGATTGTTCTTTACTTCATGATGCCAACTATTGCCTACGGTTTCAATGGCTGGTCGATGGCACTTACCTGTATTCTAGGAGTACTATTTATTTTCGAAACTTCGTTTACAGGAAATGACATCACTACTTTTAAAAAGATAAATATAGGCTTAATAACCGCTTTACTTTTTTATACTTTCGTTTTACCATTTGTTACGACCACACCCATCATAAGAAGTAAGGCCTATAGAAATATGATAGGTACTGTGAAAATGGGAGAAGACTTTTCTAGTCAGGTAGCTCCAATTTCTACAGATGAAATAAGAATTGTTGATGAATATACAGCTTCCCGATTAGGTGATAAAGTACTAGGTTCAATACCAAGTTTAGGGTCTCAGGCCTACCTTGGGTCATTCAGTATTCAGAATGTAAAAGGGCAATTGTATTGGGTGGCTCCACTTTTGCACTCGGGGTTTTTCAAGTGGAACAATAATAAAGAAGGAACACCAGGATACGTAATGGTTTCTGCTACAAATGAAAGAGATGTAAAGCTTGTACAAGAAGTGAATAATAAGCCTGTAAGAATTAAATATCAACCAGAAGCATTTTTTACAACTGATCTTTCTAGACATATTTATTTCAATGGTTATGTCACTCAAGGTTACGATGACTATTCGTTTGAGGTAGATGATGAAGGTAATCCTCATTGGATTATTACTTTATATGACCGAAAAGTAGGCTTCTCCGGAGAAAATGCAAAAGGAGTTTTAGTTGTTGATGTAGAAACAGGCGCACTCCATGAGTATAGTATTGAAGATGCTCCAAAATGGATAGATAGAATTCAGCCGGAATCATTTATAGTGACACAATTAGATGACTGGGGTGAATATGTTCATGGTTATTTTAATTTTTCTAACGAGAATAAGCTAACCACAACAAAGGGAATGTCTTTAGTGTATGGAGTTGATAATAGATCGTATTGGTATACCGGTTTAACATCTGTCGGTGGAGATGAAGGTACAGTTGGGTTTGTTTTGGTAGATACTAGAACAAAAGAGACAATTTGGTACAAACAAGTAGGTGCTACAGAACAAGCAGCAAGACAGTCTGCTATGGGTAAGGTACAAGAGAAAAGATATGTAGCTTCTTTCCCTATTACATATAATATCACTGGTATCCCAACTTATGTGATGTCATTAAAAGATAATGCAGGGTTGATAAAAATGATTGCAATGGTCTCTGTTGAGGATTATACTATCGTTGGGGTAGGCAATAATATCAAAGAAGCGCTACGATCTTATAAAAACAGTATTAATAGTAAAGGCAACTCTATTCATACTAATGGATATGCAGATTCAAAATCTATCTCTTCTGTTGTTGAAAGAATATCTAAAGATATTAGAAATGGGAATACAAATTATTACCTATTACTAAAAGATCAGAACTCTAAATTATTTGTAGGTTCTTCAATGATCTCCAATGAGTTACCAATTACAAATGTAAATGATAGTGTTAGGATTTTCTATGATGAAAGTTCTAGTGAATTAATCGATATCGTAAGTTTTGATAACCTAATGATGGATTTGAAGTCAGATTAATTTTTCTTCAAATACAAAATTGATAGAATATATTTCGTTATAAAAATAAATTCAAATCCTTTCATACTATTTTATTGATTGCATTTTTTTGTAACTTATAAAGTATGAAAGGATTTTTTTTAGCTAACTTCTTATTACTTTTTACTTCTACTCTTTCTTTTTCGCAAACTATTATCTCAGGAAATGTTAGAGATTCAAATGGAAAACCTTTAGAAGGAGTGACAGTACTTGCTTATAAAATGCAGGACGATTATTTACTGAGCAATGATATTACTGATACAGCAGGTGGTTTCACACTTGATGTGAGTACTAAGGGAGATAGTGTCCGAGTTTTACTTCATATGATAGGTTTTAAGTCTCAGACTTTATTGTTACCTAACATTGATCATACTTCGGAATTTACCCTTTCAAAATCTGGGACTGATTTCGATAAAGAAATAATGCAGGAGAAGAGACTTACAAAGTCTCTGGAAGTTTTAGAACAGAATATTCCACAAAAAGAGATTCCTAGAATTAACACTGATTTAGGCTATAATTATCCAGGTGTAAGTATTTCTCCAAAGGGTACTTTACACTATTATGGACAAGAATTGACTAATTATACAGTTACTTTAGAGCCAGAGTTATCATTGGAAAATGATTCTCTGTTATCGATTACAGATTCTTTTTCAAGTATTGAAACCAATAAGAGCAACAGTATGGAGGTAAAAGGTAACTCAATGAAAGAATTCACCACAGAAATGATGATGAGTGGAGGAGTAGCTTTTCTTTGGGATATTATGTTGCAACCTACAATTCAAAAAGAAAACTTTAAAAGCACCAATACTTTTCATTCCTCTAATAGTGGGAAAAATGATATCAAGAAACTTCAGAAAGTTGATTTAAGTAATTTATTTAAATATGGTTCAATAGAAAGTATACCATTATTTATCTCTGGCAAAGATGAAGTGAATAGTAAAATGTTGTCTAATGATTTTATAAATACACAGGAAACACACTCCTTCCAATCGAACTCTCTTATTGAAAAGGGGAATTCTACCTTTCAAGTTAATTTGAGTGGATATACGGATCAGCGATCACAAGCCATTCAAAATGAGGACATGTACTTTGCACATAGTGATACAATCCACTTTTCTGATAAACGTCAATCAAACTTTAAGAATATTTACGTTGCAGCACAATTAGGCTATCAATTTGTCAATGATATTAAAAAAATTAATAATAAGACTTACTTCAAATATCTAGATCATCAGGAACAATCAATCATAGATTGGAATAATCAGGAAGTACAGCAAAATCATAAAAGCCATTTTTATACTGTAGGCAATCAATTGGATGTATTGTATTCATTAAAAGAAGATAGTTGGTTAAGCTTTAACTCATTTATAGTATACCAACATCAGCTCGAGGATTTATTTGTCAATGGAGGGCCACTACAAGATGTTAGACTATTTTGGGATGATCAGCAATATGATCAAAAGGTAGAGACGACCACTTCAAAAGCCTATGTTAGTAGTGCTTATAAAAAGCAATGGAATAATATCGCTCTAGAAACCAAAATGGATTTATCCTACAGTAACCAAAAACTTTCCTCATCCTTGGGTCTTAGAGAACAGGTTTCAAGAAGTGATACCTATGTAAATGATATAGAATCAAACTCTTTTATACCTTCTATTCGACCAGAGTTTAGTTTTAAGAAAGGAAGGTTTTTATTTACGACGACACCTCAATTTGCTTATCAGTTTCAAGAGTTGAATAATAGTATTACCACCGATAGTGATCATGTTGCAAAGTTAACCTTCGAACCTTCAACTAAATTTCATTATAAATCAGATCACTTCTTTGTTGAGCTTTATCACAGGAGAGATGTGGAATTTAATTCATTACCTGATATTTACAGCGGTTATATATTGACGGATTATAGAACTTTCCTCCAAAAGAATTTACCCTTGCTTTCCAATACTGTGAATAATTATCATGCACAAATAAATACCTTTTTGGAATTGTTGATGTTAGATCTTACCGTCAACTATAACTATGAAACAGTCAAAAGAAATTGGATATCGAGCATTGAAGTGCAAGAAGATGGATTGAATGGAGTATCGTATATTGCATTTGATGAAAACCTAAAAGATAACCAATCAATTCAAGCTATTTTGGGTTGGGATATCTCTTCTCTTCATACTAAAATTAATGGTAGTTATACCTTTGGACAACTTTCTGAAGATATTATGGTGACAAAGGTTTTGAGTAATAACTTAGGAGAATACCAAAGGGCGAATGCTTCAATTAATATATCTATGAGTGACAGGTTGAACCTCATCGCCAACTATCATTATTTTACACAAAGAAACTCCTTTCAATTCAACCAATTGGGTTCAATAATTGAGAGCAGTGTTGGGGCTACCTTGGAATATACTTCAACAAAGCATCATTTTAATTGGGAAAATAACTACTTAGAAAACTCTGCTTTAGCTAATGGTATTATCATGATGAATATGAATTATGACTATACGTTTACATCAAAAAAAGTAAGGATAGGCATCGAAATTCAAAACCTCTTGGATGAGAAATCATTTGCCACTAATGAAATGATGTTTTATCAAACAACAAATACTTATTTTCAGCTTAGAGGAAGACAGGTTTTAGGATCTATTAGATGGATGCTTTAATTTCCAAGAGTTGATTTTGTTATACTCAGTTCAACTAAGAATCGTTCATTAACCCTATTATACTTTAACACAAAGTAAAAATCCTAATTTAGACTCATCTTTGATGGATTTGTCCCCTTATTACAGGTTTTGATTTAAGAAATTGCTTTAGAAAAAATGAAATGAATCATCAAAGTTTAAAGCAATGAAAATATATAAACTAATTTTATTTTGTGTGGGTTTACTTTTAATGAATTGCACCACTCAAAAAGAGCAAACTTCAACAGCCTATTATTTTGATACTATTGTTGGAGATGACCTAAATGATGGAACAAAGACATCACCTTTTAAATCGTTGGAAAAGATAAAATCACTTCAGTTGGAGGCAGGAGATAGTATACTTTTCAAAAGTGGACAAACGTTTGAAGGTGGTGTGGTTTTGGAATTTTTAGGTAAAGACTGGCAAATTCCATTAGTTATTACTTCAACGGAAAAAGAGAAGGCAACAATTGATGCAAAGGGTGGAACACATGCATTATATATCAATAGTTGCTCGAATATAAAGGCTACAAACCTTAGGTTAGTGGGTAATGCTGGTAAAGTAGATGAGGAAGAAGCAATGCGTTGTGGAGTGCTTTATACTATAACTAAAGCGGGTGATTTTGAAAATATTACTTTTAAAGACCTAGAAGTCGAAGATATTTTCTACAACCAACCAGGGATTGAACGTGGTGCTAAAGAAGTGAATACAGCCAATGGAACGCAAAAGTATGGATGGGGTATCAGAGCAATTCTTAAAAATAAAAATTCAACACTTCACAACCTTTTGATTGAAGATTGCCATGTTAGGAATGTAGCCCATACGGGTATCAAGTTAACAGGGAATGCAAATGTTGGAATCGAAAATTTTGTGATTAAAAACTGTGTAGTAGAATATACTGGTGGGCCTGGTATACAAATGTCTCGAGTTAAAAAAGGACATGTTTATAATAATATTGTTGACCACTCTGGGAGTGATGACGACTCTAGAAAATGGGGTAGAGGAAGTGGATTATGGACTTGGGGTTCTGATAGTATTTTAATAGAAAAGAATAGGTTAACAAATGCCAATGGTCCGGGGGACTCCGCAGGAGCACATATTGACTATAATTGCAACAACATTGTTTTACAATACAATTACAGTCAGAATAATGCAGGAGGTTTTATTGAGGTATTAGGCAATAATTATAATTGTAGTTATCGCTATAATGTAAGTGTAAATGATGGGTATAGAACAAAAGGTGAAGATGGTGCTTTTCAAGAGGGAAAAGTCTTTTGGCTTTCGGGATACCAAGGAAATAAAAAACGAAAAGGACCTTTTAATACATATATTTATAACAATACGATCTACTTGGATAACAAAATCACTGCAAAAATTGCTGTTGATAAGGCAACGAAAGGAGTATTTATTGCCAATAATATTTTTCACTTCGAAGGTGATGCCAAGCTGGTATTAGGAGACCAATATACACCTGATAAAGGTGGTGACTCTGAAGTGGAGAATATAACTTTCAAAAATAATATCTTTTATTCTCGATCAAATTGGCCAAAAGAGGTACTCATTCAACCGAATCAATCAAAGTATGCAGATGTACATTTTGCAAATGTAAAAGGGTCATCGATTGAAGATTTTATTCCTCATAATAGCAAAGAAATTAAACAAAAAGGCATCCGAATTCAGACTATACAACAAGATAGTATAGGGCTAATTTATGGTCTTGAAGTATCTGAGGATATTTTAGGTAATCCAATTTCAGAGATACCAAGTATCGGTGCAATTGAAATCATGTAATTCTTATTAACTAATTAATGATCCAGAATTGAAAAAAACGAGCAATAACTTTATTAAATACTTCATTAAGGTAATAAGTATATTCATGGTGCTTTCTTGCCAAGAGAATACTCAAATAGATAGACAACAACTTCAATTGTGGTATGAACAACCTGCAGAGTATTGGTATCAAGAAGCCTTACCAATCGGTAATGGATATATGGGTGCCTTAATCAGAGGTAAAGTGGATATTGAGTGCATTCCAATAAATGAAGAAACGATTTGGGCAGGGGGACCTGGCGAATTAGAAGAATATAATTATGGGAATAAATCAGGTGCATACAAACATCTAGAACCTGTTAGAAAATTACTTAAAGAAGGGAAGAAAAAGGAGGCGTATCAACTGACGAAAGACGAACTATTTGGAGAGGTCCAAAAAGGTCCAAAAACGGATATTCCTGTAAGTGCCAACCGTCCTGTAACAAGAAACCCTAAACATCAGGATATCTCTTTTAAGGGTTTTGGAACTTATCAGACTGCAGTAGATTTACTCGTACAAGTAGAGGACTTTGGGGAAGTCGAAAATTACAATAGGTCTCTTGACATTAAGAATAGTGTCTCAAGACTTGATTATTCTGTGGGTAATACATCACATTCAAGAAGGTCATTTGCAAGCTATCCCGACCACTTCCTGGTCTTTGATTTTGAGAATAATAAAAAAGAAGGGATAACGTATAATGTTTGGTTTGAGACGTTTCATCAAGTAAAAAATGCATCTTTTAAAGATGGGGTTTATTACTTGGACTGCCAATTGAAAAATAATGGAATGGAATTTCAAGCAGTAGCTAAAATTGTTGCTGAAGACTCAAAAAATATAAGATTTCATCAAAAAAGAGTGGAAATCACTAATACGAATAAGTTGACTATTTTGGTGACTCTGAGTTCTGATTATAAAAATGAATATCCTACTTATAAAGGAACCGACTTTCGAAAGGTGAATAGAGAACGTCTATCAAGAATTGATAAGAAAAGTCCAGAGCAAATTTACAAGGATCATAAAATAGACTATCAAAATCTATTTGATAGGGTGAGCTTTAAGTTAGGAAAACCTTCTTCGAAGTTAGATCAGTTGCCAACTGATAAGCGATTAGAAAGGTATTCTAAAGGTGATGCAGATCCTGGTTTTGAAAGTTTGTATTTTCAATATGGACGCTATTTGTTGATTAGTAGTTCAAGAGAAAACTCTTTACCTGCGAATCTTCAAGGTAAATGGAATGTAGAAATGAATCCTCAATGGGCTTGTGATTATCATACAGACATTAATGTTCAGATGAATTATTGGCCAGCGGAGGTGGCAAACCTCTCAGAATCTCATCAGGCGTTATTGAACTATGTATCTTCACTTCAAAAGCCTGGTGAACAATCTGCCAAAGATTTTTACAATGCAAATGGATGGATTGTAAATACGATGAACAATATCTTTGGGTACACGGCAAATAATTGGGGTAGTTGGGGATACTTTCCCGCTGGAGCGGCATGGTTAAGTCAACATTTGTGGGAACATTATCTATTTACACAAGACACATCCTTCTTACATGAACAAGCTTATCCAGTTATGAAAGGAGCAGCAGAGTTTTGGTTAGATTATTTAGTGGAAGATGAAAATGGAGAGTTAGTATCAATGCCATCATTTTCACCAGAACATGGTGGTATCTCAATAGGAGCAATGATGGATCAAGAAATTGTTTGGGACTTGTTTACCAATATTATCTCTGCACAAGATGTACTTCATAACGATGAAGAGTTTCTACAAAAAATAAAACTGAGTAGGTCAAAATTATTAGGGCTTAAAATAGGCCAATACGGTCAATTACAAGAATGGAAAGAAGACAGAGATGATCCAAATAATAAACACAGACATGTTTCTCATCTTTTTGCTCTATACCCCGGAAAGCAGATTTCGTTAAAAGATACTCCAGAATTAGCTAAAGCAACCCGAAAAAGTTTGGAGTTTAGAGGAGACGGAGGCACAGGTTGGTCAATTGCTTGGAAGGTAAACTTCTGGGCAAGATTACAAGACGCAAATCATGCATACTTGTGTTTTAGAAACCTATTGAAAGAATGCCACTATCATAATCATGGAGGAATGACACTTCAGGGAGGTACTTATCCAAATTTATTTTGTGCTCATCCACCATTTCAAATTGATGGAAATTTAGGCGGTATTGCAGGAATGGCAGAAATGTTACTTCAGAGTGATATGAATACCTTACAATTGCTTCCTGCTTTACCAAAAGAATGGAGCACAGGTAAAGTAAAAGGGCTGAAAGCAAGAGGTAACTTTGAGGTGAGTTTAAGGTGGAGTAATAATGAATTAGATACTGTGACTATAAAAGCGAATACAAGTCGAAAGGTCGATATAATATATTATGATCAACTTATTTCTTTGGATTTGACGAAAGGTGAAATAGTTCAATTGAACAAAGACTTAAAAGTACTGAGTAATTAAAAATTACTGTAAGAGGGAAGGTAATTAGTAGTGTTTAAAGCATAATATAAGGGGAGACAAGTTTGTTGATTGACAATGAAAAAAGATTGATTGGGTTAGAAATAGAACAATCTTGAATTAGTAATTGTAAAATAAACATTTAATATTGTAGGTTAATAAACACATACAACCTTTACACATATGTCACATAAGTTGAGACCAGAGTCGTTAATGATGACTCATGGCTATAAACCAGAACTATCAGAGGGAGCTGTTAAACCTCCTATTTTTCAAACCTCTACTTTTGTTTTTCAAACAGCAGAAGAAGGTAAAGCATTTTTTGAAGTAGCCTATGGATTAAGAGAGAAAGGACAGGATGAAAATTTAGGCCTTATCTACTCACGTCTTAATAATCCAAACCTTGAAATATTAGAGGACCGACTTTGCTTGTGGGATAAATCAGATGACTGTGCCGTATTTGAAAGCGGTATGAGTGCTATTAGTTCAGTACTTCTTGAGTTCTTAAAGCCAGGAGATTTGATGCTATATAGTACACCTACTTATGGTGGTACGGATCATTTTATCCATGACCTACTAGTGAAAATTAATGTTACAGCTTTGCCAATCAGACCTGATCACACCAAAAAAGACATGATCAAAATGATTGAGAAGAGTGGAAAAGCAGATCGATTGGCATTGATTTATCTAGAAACTCCAGCTAACCCTACCAATGACCTTTTCGATATTGGAAGATGTGCAAAAGTAGCGAAGCACTTCAATAAAAAATACAAAGACAAGAAAGTTCATGTTGCTGTAGATAATACCTATATGGGGCCATTATGGTCTCATCCGCTTACTTTGGGGGCTGATATCGTTTTATATTCAGCAACAAAGTACATAGGAGGTCATTCAGACTTAATTGCAGGTGCTGTATTAGGTAGTAAAGAAGTGATTGGTAGAATTAAAGTCTTACGAACTTTCTTAGGAAATATGGTAGGACCACATACGGCTTGGCTACTCTTACGTTCTCTGGAAACGTTAAAGGTGAGAATGGAGGCACAAATGAAAAATGCTCAAGCTGTTGCCAACTTTATTAAATACCATCCTAAGGTAAAAAGAGTACATTATTTAGGCTGTATTCCTCAAGGGACAAAGGAGTATAAATTATATAAAAAGCAATATTCTTCACCAGGAGCAATGGTTTCATTCGAAATTAAAGGAGGAGAAAAGGCAAGTTTTAAATTCCTAAATGCTCTTAGCCTAATTAAGCTGGCCGTTAGTTTAGGTTCAACTGAAAGTTTAGCTCAACATCCTGCTTCAATGACTCATATTGGAGTATCCGATGAGGATAAAAAGGCATTCGGAATCACCTCGAGTCTTATTCGTTTATCCATCGGAGTCGAACATGCAGACGATATTATTTGGGATATCCAACAAGCTTTGGAAAAAGTATAAAGCATAAGAAAATCCTCCTGTCTTCTAATAAGGCAGGAGGATTTATCTTTTGCAGAAATAAGGATTTACTTAAGATAAATCTTCTTTCCTAACGATGTTTTTTACAGCTTCATGGAAAGAGATCGATTCTTTTTCCTTCTTTTTTGCTGCTCTTTTTTCTTTTCTTACTTGGGCCCTGTCTTCTACAAGTTGATGGATCGTTTTATTTTCCTTTTCAGCCTGCACAGTTTTAATGTTTAAACCTTGTGCATTTGCAGTAGCGGTGGCAATAATACAAGTAGTAGTGATTAATAATAAATTCTTCATAAGTTAGGTGATTTATGAGTTAAAAAAGTGTTCGTTTGTTATAATATTTATACTGCAAGTATATTATTGAATAAATGTAAATCAAAATATTTTAAGAAATTTAAAATTAAAAAAGTACAAATTTTATTATGCCCGTTTCTTGAAAAGAGAAATTTAAATTTTGAATATGCGATTAGAAATTTCAAAAAGTGAAATCATTTTAAGTTGTCTTTAATACTTTATAACTATGCCTTTGTTCCTTAAAAGTAATATCAATCCTATAGGTGCCTTTTACCCATTTTGATGTATCTAATATTGTCTCTCCCTCAGAAAATTCTGAGAAAAATTGTTTAAGATTCCCTAAATTCCATATTTCTATAAGATACTTATCATTTTTATTGGGGGGAAATATAGTAGTGATATCAGTAACAAGTGTAGGGTATAATTTCCAGTTAATTAATTCCCATTTGGGTGCAGAAAGCGTTAATTTTTCGAGTAACATTGTGGTAGAATAAATTATAGCGAGCACAAATAAACAATGTGATTTTATTTTAGACAATAGTCATTTTGTGATTGTTAGAAATGTACAAAACTATTCTTCTATTCTTGATAGTTTTAATGAACCCTCTATATCTAAGAATTGTTCAATTCAAAAAATAACCCCAAATAAACGATTGTCTAAATGGGGCCATACATAGTATATCAAGTTTGATATTTAACCTTGGGTGTCTTCTCTTTCAAAATACTAAGTGGAGAAAAAAGACTTCTCTCTTTAAAGCTTCAACGGAAGAACCTCAATAGGATCATATATATATTGTTCGAAATCTTAATGAAATTGATTTTCTGCAACAGGGTTTGGCAAATTTGCCAAACCTTTCTTTATGACTAGAAACTAAAGGTGAGGGGGGTATTATGTCTCTTATAGTACATAAAATTTACACATTTGTACCAAATAGTAATATAAAATTGACTTTTTACATTTTTTGTACGCAGAGGTAAACACTTTTTATTTATAATTGTGACATTTATAACTATCAAGTAAAGTGATGCGTGACGGCATTATATTAATAGATTTATACAAGAAATATATTTTTTTAAAGTCACTTTGAAATGAAACGAATAAACTATTATTTACTGGCATGTATATCTTTAATCGGATTATCATGTCAAAAAAATACTTCAACAGCAACCAAAGAGGTAACGAGTAAACCCAATATTATTTTTGTCTATTTAGACGATTTGGGATACGGAGATATTGGTGCAAATGGGGCTAAAAACTTAAACACTCCAAACTTTGATGCATTAGCGAATGGTGGTATAAACTTCTCCAATGGTTATGCGTCTTCGGCAACATGTACACCTTCAAGATACGCCGCTTTTACGGGTCAATATCCTTGGAGAAAAAATGCTAAAATTCTTCCAGGTTCAGCACCGATGTTAATTGATACTGCTCAAGTAACTTTACCAAAAATGTTACAAGCGGCAGGGTATAATACAGCAATTATAGGTAAATGGCATTTAGGTTTAGGTACACACGATAAAGATTGGAATCAACATATTTCACCTGGTCCAAACGAGGTAGGATTTGATCAATCTTACATTATGGCTGCTACTCAAGATAGAGTTCCAACTGTTTATATTGAAAATGGAGATGTAGTTAATTTAGATCCAAATGATCCAATTGAAATCAATTATAAAAAGAACTTCAAAGGTCAACCAACAGGTAAAGATAATCCTGAGTTATTAACAATGAAATGGCACCATGGTCATAATAGTTCTATTGTTAATGGTATTCCTAGAATTGGTTTTATGAAAGGAGGTCAAGCTGCATTATGGAGTGATGTTGATATGGCGGATCACTTCTTAGGTAAAGTAAAAACATACATCAAAGAAAAATCGAAAGAAGAAAAGCCATTCTTCTTAACGTATACAATGCAGCAACCACATGTACCTAGAACGCCACATCCAAGATTTGTTGGTAAATCAGGAATGGGACCTAGAGGTGATGTTATCGTTGAGGCAGATTGGTGTATAGGCGAACTAATGAAAACGATAAGAGAAGCGGGTATCGAAGAAAATACACTAATTGTCATCTCTTCGGACAATGGTCCAGTATTGAATGATGGTTATTATGATGATGCCGTTGAAAAACTTGGAGATCATGATCCAAGCGGAGGATTAAGAGGAGGAAAATATTCTTTATATGATGCGGGAGCACATGTTCCTTTTATTACTTATTGGAAAGGTCAGATTCAACCTGCAAAATCTGAGGCACTTGTTTGTCAAATGGATTTATTTGCTTCGTTTGCAGCATTAGTAGGTAGTGATATGAAATCACAAGATTCTGAAAATGTATTGGATGCATTAGTGGGTAAGTCTAAAGAAGGTAGAGAATCTCTGATTTTAGAGGCAACTACAAGAACTTCCTATAGAAAAGGTGATTTCGTTTTGATTCCTTCATATAAGGGACCAAAATTAAATACTAAAGTGGACATCGAATTAGGAAATAGCAATGAAATTGCCCTTTACAACCTAAAAGAAGACCCTGCACAGCAAAACAATATTGCCAAAGCTAACCCTGAGCTTACAGCATCTCTATTGAAAGAGTTTGAAGCTAAAAGAGGAGCAAATTATAAGAAAACTTCTAAGTTAGAATTAAAATAATATTGACTTTTCATAACTTGAAAGGGGTGATTGCATTATACAATCACCCCTTATTTTTTTATAACTATTTTGTATGATAAAAATTAATTACCACTTTATCCATTTCTTTTTTCTAAAATAATTGAGCATAAACAGGGTAATGATTATCATAAATACCCACATGAAATAATAAGAATATTTGAACCTCAATTCTGGAATATTTTCGAAGTTGGTACCGTAGATCCCGGCAATAAAAGTGAGCGGAATAAAGATGACTGAAAAGATGGTTAAGGTCATCATCACACTGTTGAGTTTTGAGGAGATCGTAGTGTGATAAATATTTAACTGATCAGAAAGAATTTCCCTATATCCGTCAGCGATCTCATTCGATTGTTTTAAATCATTCAAAAGCTCATTGAAATAGACACTAGAACTATCGTTGATATATTCTACATCGTATTTTGTAAGCATTGTAATCGTTTCTAATGCAGGCTTGATATTTCTTCTTATTCTATTGACAAGTTTCTTGTAGGTGATAATCTGATCTAAGATTTCCATATTCTGCTCAGTAAGAAGGATCTCTTCAAATGCATCAATATCATCTCCTAACTCTCTTAGCAACAGTATATAGTGATCTACAACGATGTCTAAGATTCTGAAGACTAAATAGTCCATTGAATTCTCAACAATACGTTTTTTGCCTTTCTTAATAATCTCAATTAATGGATCAAAAATAGTTGTAGGTTTTTCTGTGAAAGAGAGAATTGCATTTTTATGAATCACAAGACTGAAATGATCTGTAGATATCGTTTTTTTCTCTTTATCATAATCAAACATCTTCAATGATATAAAGAATGCATTTTCGTATTCCTGAAAGGTTGGACGTAAGGAAGTATCTAAAATATCTGATAATATATGGGAATTGATACGGTTATTCTTTAATTGTTCAACGAGATCAACATCATGCAAACCATTAAAAGTGATCCATGTTAGAGATTTCTTCTCTAGATATCCTCTTGCTTCTGAAATATTATTGATAGAAAATTCTTCAAAATGGTCGGGTCCAAAGTCCATTAAGTGAACATCTACTTCAGTATTTCTATGCTTCCCAATATATACGAGTTCATCAGGGGAAATATATTTTTTAGTATTTTCTTGTTGAGTCATTAATTAAAAAATAAAAAAGATTGTCAATTCGATTACCCATTAAAAACGATAGGTACAAGTGTTTGTGATAATAAGGTAAGCAATAGTACGCTAATAATGTTAAGAATAATACCTATTCGGACCATTTGTTTTACTGTAATATGTCCACTTGCAAAAACGATTGCATTTGGAGGTGTAGCCATTGGTAACATAAAAGCACAACTTGCGGCCATTGCTACAGGAGCTGCAAAAGTAAGTACATCATGACCTAATGCAACGGCAATACCGCCTACAACTGGAAGAAATATTGTCGCTAATGCTGTATTGCTCATCACTTCAGTGGCGAACAACATAATTGTAATTAATAGCAACATCATAAATACACCTTGTATCGAAGTACTATTTGATATGGCTTCACCTAAAAATTCTATTACACCAGCGTTTCCTAAAGCAGAAGCCATACTTAAACCCCCACCAAATAAAACTAGCACTCCCCATGGTAATTTCTCAGTGTCTTTCCATGCTAAAATAAAAGTACCATCAGATTGGTTTGTGGGAATAATAAAAAGTAATACGGAAACAAAGATAGCTATACTGGAATCATTTAATTGAATAGGAGCATACTGATTGATTAACGACCTGAAAGTCCAAAGAAAAGCGGACAATACAAAAACTATGGCGACAGACTTTTCTTCCCAACCCATCGGACCAAGTTCATTGTATTTTTCCTCAATGAGTTCTTTACCACCTTTAAGTTCTTTTAGGTGATTAGGATATATGAGTTTCGTTAAGACAAAATACAGAATAACCATCATTACTGATGAAAACGGAATACCGATCAGCATCCAACGAAAAAAATCTATTTCAATATTGTAAGTTTCTTTCATAAATCCACCAAAGATGGCATTAGGAGGTGTACCTATTAATGTGGCAATTCCTCCAATACTTGCAGCATATGCAATACCTAGCATCATTGAAATGGCAAAGTTCTTTTTATTCTTCTCGAGTGTTTTTTCATTATTTGATGACAATAAAAGAATGATTGATGCAGCAATAGGAAGCATCATTACTGTAGTTGCAGTGTTAGAAATCCACATACTTAAAAAAGCAGTGGCGAGCATAAACCCTAAAATAATCTGATTAGCACATGTTCCTGTAACCTTCACAATACTCAATGCAATTCTTAGATGTAGCTTCCATTTTTCCATGGCAAGTGCTACAATAAAACCACCCATAAATAGAAAAATTATTGGATTGGCATACGGAGCTGCTGTTGCCTTAATAGAAAGTACATCAAAAAATGGAAAAACAACTAGTGGGAGTAAGGCTGTTACGGCCAAAGGAACTGTTTCAGTTACCCACCAAACAAGCATCCAAGCAGCAAGAGCAATAACCGTAATTCCATTATTTGTGATACCATCTGGAAATAGTGGTAATAGTTTTATGAGTATAAATAATAATGGACCTAATATTCCTCCAATTTTCTTTTCTAGAGAATATCCAGCAAGATCAGGAGCTTGTGTAGTTACCGGATTTTCAGGTTGTTTTAAGTCGTTGAGGTTATGTTTTATATCATCAGGATTGATGTCACTTCTTTTCATGTAGATTGAGAGTAGCTTTTAAGATCATATCACTATAGCAATGAATTAAATAGTGAAATTATTTGTATGACAATTTATCTAAAAAAAAGGAACTTGAAAAGAAGTTGTAGTAGAGGTAAATAATTAAGTATCAAAAAAGGCTACCTCAAAATATTTGAAGTAGCCTGATATATTTTTACCATTTGATGATAGCACTAGCCCAAGTGAAACCTGAACCAAATGCAGCCAAACAAATAATGTCACCGTCTTTTATTCTACCCTCTTTAAAGGCAGTAGTTAAACTGATCGGAATAGAAGCAGCGGTAGTATTACCATATTTCTGAATAGTATTGACTACTTTCTCGTCAGGCAATTTCATTTTTGCTTGCACAAAGTTTGAAATTCTTAAGTTAGCTTGGTGAGGTACCAATAAGTCAATATCGCCAGGTTGTAAATTATTAGCCTTTAGTGCTTCGGCAATTACCTCTTGGAATCTTACCACAGCATTTTTAAAGACAAACTGACCATCCATATAAGGGAAAGCAGAACCACCAGGTTTCCAATAGTCTGGATTATATCTTTCAGGTTTTGTAAAACCAGGGTCAATTACGGCTAACTTTTCGGCATGCTCACCTTCAGAGTGCATATGTGTGGAAAGAATACCTCTGTCCTCATCTGTTGCTGTAAGTATAGCAGCACCCGCTCCGTCACCAAATAATACGGTTACGGCTCTTCCTTCATCAGAGAAATCTAAGCCTCGGGAGTGAATTTCCGAACCTACCACTAATACATTCTTATACATACCTGTCTTAATGTATTGGTCAGCAATTGAAATACCATATACAAAACCAGAACATTGTTGTCTGATATCTAATGCAGGTACCGTTCTGAAACCTAATTCTCTTTGTAAAAGCACACCAGAACCAGGGAAAATATAGTCGGCACTGAGTGTACAATAAATAATAAGATCAATATCTTCAGCTTTCATTTCGGCCATATCCAAAGCTTCTTGTGTTGCTTTGGCAGCAAGGTGATAGTTGGCTTCTTCAGGAGCTGCATATCTTCTTTCTTGAATACCTGAACGCTCTTGAATCCACTCATCTGAAGTAGTAATGATTTTTGATAAATCATCGTTGGTAACGACCTTTTCGGGTACGTAAAACCCTAAGCCTGCAATTTTGGCGTTTTTCATACTTTACTCGGTTTTCTATGTGTTTATGTTAGTAAGCTTATAACAAAGAGTCAATGCAACGAAATCTGATTAGGTCGTTGCATTGACTATCATGTTACAAATATTTATCTAAAAGCTCCGACATTTCTGCCTGAAGCTTTTTTGCTTCTTGTTGAGCAATTTCTGCAAAATCTTCTCCATTAGATGCATATATAATACCTCTTGAAGAGTTGACTAATAAGCCACATTCTTTGTTCATTCCGTATTTTGCTACTCCTTGTAAGTCACCACCTTGAGCACCAACACCAGGTACAAGTAGGAAATTATCAGGAGCCACTTTTCTTACATCAAGAAGGCTTTCTGCTCTTGTAGCACCTACCACAAACATCAATTGTTCAGGAGTAGCCCATTCTTGATTTTTAAGCATTACATCTTGGAATAAGTAATTGCCGGTGTCTTTGTTGATGATTTTTTGAAAATCTAATCCACCTTTATTGGAAGTATGTGCAAGAACAATCACCCATTTACCATCCATTAAGAACGGAGTCACTGAATCTTCTCCCATATAAGGAGCCACAGTAATAGAGTCAAAATCCATGTTTTCAAAAAATGCTTTTGCATACATTTTTGATGTATTACCAATATCACCTCTTTTTGCATCAGCAATTGAAAAGTGAGTTTTTGGCATATACTCCAACGTCTTTTGAAGTGAGTCCCATCCTTGAGGTCCTAATGATTCATAGAATGCAATATTAGGTTTATAAGACACACAGTAATCTGCAGTAGCATCAATTATTTGTTTGTTAAAAGCAAAAATAGGGTCATCCTCTTTGTGTAAATGAGCAGGAATTTTTGTCGGATCAGTATCTAAGCCTACGCATAGGAAACTTTCTTTTTTCTTGATCTCTCCAAATAACTCTTCTTTTGTCATGATGCTATATATAGTTACATTATTTGTATTTGGTCTCCCAAATTTGAATCACTTAAAATCGAGTAAAAATATGGAAATATAACGTAAGAATGAAAAGAAGCTGATATTATACGTATTAAAATCTATTGATCAATTTTACAATGCTGATTTTAAGTGTTTTGAATGAGAGTGCTTGTTCTTTACTTTTTTTTCAATCAGCTTTATCATACACAATTAAAATCAAGTAAATAATCGATTCATAGAATTATGAAAAAGTCATTAGCAGTTTTTGATATTGATGGTACCTTACGCCAAATTTTTGATCCTTGGATGATGTTGCATCACTACTTTAATACTGAGGAAGAAGGCGGTGAAATTTATTCAAATTGGAGAGAAGGGAAAATCACCTATCAAGAAATGTGTGATCAAGATGCCGCTTTGTGGAAGGGCAAGTCGAAAGAAGAAATGATTAAACCTTTAGCGAATAACCCAGTAAGAAAAGGTGCAAAGGAAGTAATCCAATTTTATAAAGATAGGGGATATGTATGTGTTGGGATTTCAACAGGACTTTCTTTTCTAAATGATATAACGGCAGAGGAGTTAGGCTTGGATAAGGTATATAGTAATGAAATTGTCTTTGAAGATAATGTTTGTACAGGTAAATGTATTATTCATGTAGAAGAGTTTCATAAAGACAAAATATTGGATAAAGTGGTAAAAGAATTTTCTATCACAGGAGATATTGTAGCTTTTGGTGATGGTGAAGCAGATGTTGACCTGTTTAAAAATGCGACACAATCTGTCGCTGTTTTTCCAAGAAAACCATTTATTAAAGAAGCGGCTGATTTATGTATTGAGGAAGAACCAATTAATCAGATTTTAGCTTTTCTATAAAAAAAGGAGTCACAATGGACTCCTTTTTTTATGAACTACAAGATAGCATCGAACAACCTACTTTGTGTCTTGCCCAATCTGGCCTTTTTGCAAACCATTTTTCTGCATCTTCTTGTTCATCATATGGTTTCTTTAGTAATTGGAAAAGCTCATCAATTAATTCATAATTCCCTTTATCTGCTTCATCTATAGCAAGCTGTGCCATATAATTTCTCAAAACATATTTAGGGTTGACCTGATTCATCTTCTCTTTTCTTTGTTGATCACTTTGCGTTTCTTTTTCTAATCTTGCTAAGTATTTATCAAACCAATTTTGCCATTCTTCTTTTACTTTACCATCAAATTCTTCTTCATGATAGAAAGCATCAAGGAGGATATCAGTTTGCTGATCGAAGGGCTTATCTTTTTCGATATTTGAAAGGTTTCTAAAGAAGATGGTCATGTCCGTTTCAACTAAATGTAATGTCTTATTTAGTTGATCTATTAATTCTTTATCATTAGTATCCGTTTCAAAAAGACCTAACTTACTCTTCATCATTTTTTCATATTTCTGATGATAGATGGCACTAAATGATTCAAGTGCATTTTGTAAACCTTCTGCTTCACCAATAAGTGGATACAAAGCATTGGCTAATTTATATAAGTTCCATGCTACAATTTCGGCTTGATTACCAAATCGATACCTTTTATGTTCTCTATCTGTGGTATTTGGAGTCCATCCAAAGTCAAAACCTTCTAACCAACCATAGGGACCGTAATCTATTGTTAATCCAAGAATAGACATATTATCAGTGTTCATCACACCATGAACAAAACCTACTCTTAACCATTCGATAACCATGTCCAAGCTTCTTTCCCCTACCTCTTTGAAAAACTCTAGATAGACTTTTTTATTTGGCGTTCCTAAATGTGGATAGAAATTTTCGATAGTATAGTCGGCTAATTTCTGAAGTGTGACCACATCATTATTGGCTGCCAAAATTTCAAAGTTACCAAACCTTATAAAACTCGGTGCAACTCTAGTAACAATGGCCCCTTTTTCATAGGCAGAGTTACCATCATACATTACATCTCTCATTACCTGATCGCCAGATAATGCCAATGAAAGTGCTCTAGTTGTAGGTACTCCCAAATGAAACATTGCTTCACTCATCAAATACTCTCTGATGGAAGATCGAAGTACCGCCAACCCGTCTGCAGAACGAGAATAAGGAGTTTCACCTGCACCTTTTAATTGTACCGCCCATAGTTTGTCCTGATGTGTTACTTCAAATAGATTGGTAGCTCTTCCATCACCAAGTTGACCTGCCCAATGACCAAATTGATGACCACCATAACACATAGCGTAAGGTTGGGTTCCTGAGTAAATTTTATTTCCAGTAAAGACATCTCTAAACTTTTCACTCTTACTTTCCTCTTCACTAATTCCTAGATTTTCTCTCATTTCATCAGAAATATGAAGAATTTGAGGTTGAGCAGTTTTTTTAGGCGTAACAGTAGAATAGCAAGCGTTAATTACTTGACGTCTTGTATTTTCTTTATCCGGATCTGCTGGTAATGAAGTAAAAGTGTTGGTGATATTAAGACGCATCGTACAGATTGTTTGTGAAATACTCTGATGTTAAGTAGCAAAAGTAATTCTACTACTTGAGAGTGCCAATTTTTTTAAACCTAACTTTGAAATATGTAATAATGTTTTTTTTCCTCAATTATGTGTTTAAATTTGCTAAGCAGACTATTTATAAATCAATAAGACATTTTAAATTTTTATATAAACAAAAAGTAAACTTAACTCAACTTTTTTATATCATGCAGAATACAAAAACTAGACTTCAGTTTCGTGGGAGTGGGAGTGAATACTTTGGTATTGAAATCGTCAACTATTTCCTAACTGGTATTACTTTGGGTATGTATTACCCGTGGGCAAAGGCTAAGAAACTTAAATATCTTTATGGTTCGACCTCTTTACAAAATGAACGCTTTACATTTCATGGTACTGGTAAAGAAATGTTTAAAGGCTTTATTAAAGTAGTCGCTTTAATGATCGCTTTTTATGTAGGTATGGTGGGTCTTGCAATGACTGGTGATTCCACATTATTGGCTATCGGTATTGGTGTTTTTTATATTGGTTTATTCTTATTAATTCCAATTGCAATTCATGGATCATTAAGGTACCGCTTATCGAGAACTTCTCTGAAGAGTATCCATTTTGGTTACCGTGGTGAAGTAGGTGAACTTATTAAAAAGTATTTTAAAGGGTTGTTCTTGTCTTTAATTACATTGAACTTCTATGCACCTTGGTTTATCGTTGAGCTGAGAAAGTACATCATTGGAAATATCCGATATGGAGATGTAGAGATGAAGTTTACAGGTAAAGGTGAGGAGCTATTTAAAATTTACCTTAAAGGTTTAATCTTGACAATGATCACATTTGGTATCTATGGTTTCTGGTTCCAAGCAGCAGTTTTACGCTACGAATATGAACATATGAAAGTAGTACAAAATGGAAAAGAGCTTGATATGGACCTAGATGTAACTGGTGGTGAGCTATTTGGTTTAATCTTAGTTAACTTACTTATCGTGATGTTTACATTTGGTTTAGGTGCTCCATTTGTTACTATTAGAACAATGAAATTCATTGCTGAGAGAATTACAATTATTGGAGAGTTAGATCTTGATATTGTACAGCAAACTGAAGAAGATTACAAGGATGCTACTGGCGAAGATATGCTAGATGCACTTGAAATCGAACTTTAGGAAGAATTCAATAATAACAAGCCTTGAAGAGCCTCAAAGCTCTTCAAGGCTTTTTTACATAATATGATGTACAAAGGTAAACTATATAACGGTAAAAGTTCTAAATCTCATACTGCTACTGTAACCTGGGATTACAGAGACCAACTAAAGATTACTTACGAAACAATCACTGTACAAGAAGATCTGGAGGTCATCGTCAATAACTCATTTACCTACGAAAAAATCGACACTATAGAATTGATTACAAAAGGATTGGTACAAATCAAATTTGATGATTTTCCACATCCTATTCTTGAAGTCGATGATATCAATTTCTATAAAGAACTTAAAGAGAAAGATGTAAAAATAGATGGAGATTTATCCTTCTATCATATTTTTAATTCACCCTTAAAAGCATTGGGCTTGGGTGTCACTTTTTTAGCAGCTGTATTAAGCTTCTATTTTTTTGCCATTCCTTTTTTATCACACCGTTTAGTAGACAATTTACCTATTTCCTATGATGTTGAATGGGGCGAAAAGTCGGCAGAAATCATTTTGGATGAGGAGGAAATCAATAAAGAAGCATCTTTACTTGCTAATGAGCTGTTTCATCAGACAGGGTTTACCTCAGAGTTTCCAATCGAATTCTACGTTGTCAACGGTGATATCGTCAATGCTTATGCACTACCAGGAGGTAAGATTGTATTGTATACAGGCCTCTTGGAAAAGATGGAAGATATTAATGAGCTTTATGCGTTGATAGGTCATGAAATAGGCCATGTAGAGCAACGACATTCTAGTAAATCATTGGTGGAGGCTGCTGCTGGGTATGCTATTTTATCATTAATGCTGAGTGACATTAATGGTTTAACAGCTGTAATTACAGATCAACTACATAATTTAAATAAACTTTCTTACAGTAGAAGTATGGAAAGTGAAGCTGACGAATATGCTCTTTATTTCCTAAAGGATGTACATGCTTCCGAAGAAGGTTTGGTGCATTTATTTGATATTCTTATTGATGAATATGAAAATAATGAGGTGCTTAAGTATGCAAGTAAAGTGACTTTTCTTTCGACGCACCCTGATATTCATGAGAGAAAGAAAAATGCAGAAAAGGAAATTTCTTCTGACCAAAATAATGTATCTGATAAAGAATTGATGTTGTATGAAGACCTTATGTCTTCACTTAGTATAGAATAACTTAATTACAATTACTATGAACAATACAGAAGACGAATTAAAATTAAACGGTGTCATAGTCTTGGCCTGTTTATTCTTTATTTCATTAATTGCAGGATTTGTAGTTTACTTTGATGATAATTTTTACCTAGGCGAACTACTCATATCTACTGCTGTAATCATTTTTATCGCTTTAGTATTATCTGCTCTTTTTGAAAAGGCCAACGTCTATATTTTTGGACTTTCAGCTATACTATATCCGTTTTTTTTACTTTACCTCTATTATTCTGATTCTATATCATCTGAAAATATTTTTGATGTTGAATTGATGGGCTATGTCATCTTTGTTGAATATCTAATGATCAAATGTTCATTATCGTATTGGAGAGAAAGAAATCAAGCAGAGGTAGAAGAAAATGTTTACTCGGAAAGCTAGATATTTCTATAGAGCTCACTAATACTATGAAAGGTTTCCTTATCACTTAAAGTTGTACTTTAATGATAAGGAAACCTTTTTTATCAACTCTTATTTACTGTTTAATTTCTGAACTTCATCGTCAAGTGCTTTTAACTGTTGCATGCTCTCCATTTTCTTGAAATATTCATAATTGATATTGTCTGCTCTTGGAGCCGCAGGTTGGAAAGGGTATTCAGGAACTGTGGTGACAAATTTTGTGATTTGTTCGCCTATTGAACCAAATAACCACATATTTTCAACATACCATTTAAATGCAGTTTTTGATTGATCTTGCGCTGTTTCAAAAGGATCCAATTTTAAATTGACGACCTTAGGAAAGGCGGGTACCGCTCTATATGCTTCTGACATATCACCTTCTTGCACAGCAAAACTTACTTTCCATTCTTTCCATCTTACTGCATTTAGATCTCCTGTAGATGAGAAATAGTAGAACGTTTCTCTAGGTGATTCTTTGGAGTTTCCTGCTAGATAATCTGTTAAATCATAACCATCTAAATGTACTCTAAATGTTTTTCCATTAGCCTTATATCCTTCCTTTAATCGTTCTTTGACATCAGGAACACCCGCTGCACTCAATAATGTAGGCATCCAATCCATGTGCGACGCCATTCCATCATATTTGGTACCTGGTTTAATTACTCCTGGCCATTTAATTACACAAGGAGCTCTAAAACCACCTTCCCAAGTGGTTCCTTTATCTCCTTTAAATGGTGATACTCCACCGTCAGGCCAAGTAAATTTTTGAGTACCATTATCAGTCGACCAAATGACAATGGTGTTATCATCGATCCCTAGCTCTTCCAGTTTATTTAGTAAGACACCTAAATGTCTATCATGTTCAATCATACCATCAGCATACTCACCGACACCTGTTTTTCCTTCAGATTCATTTTTCAAGTGAGTCCAGATGTGCATTCTTGTAGAATTAAACCATAAGAAAAAAGGTTTATCTGCTTTATGTGCTCTTTCTATAAAATCAGTAGCACCTTGCAGTAACTCATCATCTATAGTTTCCATTCTTTTCTTAGTCAGTGGTCCCGTATCCGAGACTCTACCATCGGCATAAGAATGAATAACACCCCTAGGTCCATATTTCTTTTTGAACTCTTCGTCTTTTGGATAGTAATAAGATTCAGGTTCTTCTTCCGCATTTAAGTGATAAAGGTTGCCGAAAAACTCATCAAAACCATGTTCTGTAGGTAAGTGTTCATCTCTATCTCCTAAATGGTTTTTACCAAATTGCCCTGTGGTATATCCTTGGTTTTTTAAAAGGTCTGCAATGGTAGGTGCCCATTCGGGAATACCATGAGGAGAACCAGGAAGACCAATGGTAAGTAAACCTGTTCTAAATGGCTCTTCTCCTAAGATAAATGATGCTCGACCAGCTGTACAGCTTTGTTGAGAATAATAATGGGTAAATAGTCCACCTTCATGAGCAACTCTATCTATATTAGGTGTTTGGTAACCCATCATTCCTAAATTGTAAGCAGAAACGTTACTAAAGCCAATGTCATCACCCCAAACTACAAGGATATTGGGTCTTTTTGATTTTGCCTCTATTTGATGAAAAGTAAGTAATAATATGAATAGGTTGAAAATGGAGTAATAACGTATCTTTTTCATATCTCTATATTGTTTAATATCAAACTAATAATACAAATATGATCACAAAAAACATCAATGAAATTGAGGTATGATAAGAAAAGACGATTCCGATAATTTGAATAGGAGTTGAGTAAAAATAGGCTTAAGAGAACCTGACTGAGAATTTGACAAAATATTTGGTGTTACAAACTCTTAATGGTTGATAAATTTTTATTTCGAAACCGATTTCAAAAGAGAATAGAATTTTACTAAATAGAAACTTGTTGTAAATTACTGAAGATTAAATTCATCGAGGAAAATCAAATTTAAACCAAATGAATAGAACCCTACGATTGTTGGCAGCAGGCTGTCTAATGGCTTTTACTGCATGTGATTCTGGAAATGAAAATACTTTATATGAATCCGAAACATACAATGTGTATAAAGATCATGTTACCCAAGGAGATTTTACTGCCACAGTAGTATCGCCAAAAGAAATGACATCTAACTATAAGAGTCCACTTCAAGATGCATACAGTAGAGCAATCGAATTTAAATTCAGTATAAATGGAAAAGATGATGAACTAGCTTATGGTAAAAACCACCGCCTAGTTATTCATCCGGAAGATGGAAAATATACTTCACCAACAATTGTTTTTGGAGAACATCATTTGGACAATGAGAAGGTCGACAAAATGGATTGGTTGGAAAAGAATACAGAAGTAACTATCAAATTAGATATGTCGCCTGTATTAAATGCCTTCAAAACAAAAGGGTATTATGAAGATATTCATGGTGAGAAGATTTACCAAAATGACTTTAAAGGGGTTTATGTAGCAGGAGGAAGTGCTCCAATGCGCTGGGACTTCGACAATTTAGGAGATGTAGAACAACTGACAGATAAGGATGGTGATGGTATTTATGAAATCACTTTAGTGATGAATCAGCCAGATCCTGAAAAAATCACTTCACCAGTGTGGAAATCAACTAAAAATCTATCTAAGTATCCAACCTTTACTTCTGATATTCCATTAGTTGATGCTCTTTATAATTTAGCATTGAACGAACTTGTGGCCGATTCTGAAGCAGATGGTACTTTTAGGACTGGTAAAGAATGGGGAGGAGTTTGGACTAGAGATATTTCTTATTCTATTGTTTTAAGCTTATCAATTTTAGACCCTCAAAGAGCTATTACTTCTTTAAGAAGAAAGGTAAAAAGAGATAGAATTATTCAAGATACAGGTTCTGGAGGAGCATGGCCTGTCTCTTCTGATAGAGTAACTTGGGCTTTAGCAGCATGGAATGTTTATACTACAACTGGCGATCAGGGGTGGTTAAAAGAAGCATACAAAGTTATTGCAAATACGATAGATGATGATATGCATGTTGTTTATGATCCAGCAACAGGTTTAATGAGAGGAGAGTCATCTTTCTTGGACTGGAGAAAGCAGACTTATCCTAGATGGATGGATAACGTTGATATCTACAGGTCATTGAACTTAGGAACAAATGTGGATCATTTTGAGGCTATGAATATCGCTGCTAAAATGGCTCGATTATTAGGAAAAGAAAAAGACTACCAAAAATATAATGAGTATGCTGTTAACCTTAAAAATGCCATTAATAATCACCTTTGGTTAGAAAAAGAGGGATACTACGCACAATATCTATATGGTAGAGATCATATGATCCTTTCTCCAAAATATGAAGCATTAGGTGAGGCATTGGCTGTAATTTTTGATGTTGCTGATGAAAATAGAGCGAAAAGCATTGTAAAAAATTCACCAATCACTCCATATGGTGCTGCTTGTGTTTATCCTCAGATTCCTGGTATTAGACCTTATCATAACAATGGTATTTGGCCATTTGTACAGGCTTATTGGAACATTGCAACAGCAAAGGCAGGTAATGGTACTGCTTTAGAGCAAGGTTTGGCATCGATTTATAGACCTGCGGCCTTATTCTTAACCAACAAAGAGAATTTTGTAGCAGAAGATGGTGATTATATGGATACAGAAGTCAACTCTGATGAGATGTTATGGAGTTTATCTGGTAACATGGCAATGATTTACAAAGTATATTTTGGTATTTCTATTGATGAAAAAGGCATCTTAAGTTTTAATCCTGTAGTACCAAAAGTATATGGAGGTAGCAAAGAATTGAAAAACGTAAAGCTTTGGAAAAATAACTTTGATATCACTCTAAAAGGTTACGGTAATAAGATCAAATCATTTACAATAGACGGAAAAGCATCTGATGAATTTACCTTTAACTTGAAAAAAGGAGGAAATCATAAAATTGATATAGTCTTAGCAGATAATGATATTACTGAAGGAACGACATCAAACAAAGTAGCTAATAAATTCCATCTTGAAAACCCAAATGTTACATATAAAGGTGATCAATTAACATGGAACGCAGTGAAGGGAGCAGTTAATTACGAAATCATTAAGAATGGTAAGGTAATCGCCACTCAGAACGAAACGTTATTTACAATCAAGAAAGAGAAAGAGGTAGATGAGTATGCTGTTAGAGCAATAGATAGCGATAATTTCCCATCATATATTTCTGAACCAATTTCAGTAGGGGATATTAAAATCAAGAATGTTTCGAGAATTGCGAGCGCAAGTAAGAAAATCGATATTAAAGCAGCTCCATCAGGAATGGTAGAAGTTTCTAAGAAAAGAAATAAGAAAGTAGATTTTAAAATCACTGTTCCAGAATCTGGAGAATATATGGTTTGGTTCTCTTACACAAATGGTAGCGGTCCATGGAATACAGATAATAAATGTGCAATACGTAATTTATTTGTAAATGGAACAGATCAAGGTGCTTTAGTTATGGCACAGCGAGGTACTGAAGAATGGTCAAGTATTGGTATGACAAACCATATTCCTGTACAATTAAAGAAAGGAGCCAATAAATTATCTATCCGTTTTGAATCGTACGATGAAAATATGAATGTTGATGTAAATACAGCACTTATAGAAAATGTCTACTACGGTAAAGCGAGTAAATAAGATCTTTAAATAGAAAATAAAGGAGATAGAATCAATTAAGATTTTACCTCCTTTTTTTATATTTTTTTATCGTCGATATGCCCTATATCATCCCATTATTATTAAAGATGGCTACTTTTTCTGGAATAGGGTAAGTCTGTAATTTTGAGAAATCTTTCTTCCAAAAATCCATGTCAAGGATCTCATTATTGACATTTTTTGTGAGTGTAATCACTACAGGAACTTCATCACTATCTCTATAAACCACTTGGACAATATCCCCTGCATAGGCCGCCTTTTCAGGTGGAGTAAAGTTTATACTTCCCATAACAGCATTTTCATAATCATCTACCATGGTTGGTAATTCAAAACTCTCAGGTTTTAATCCTCCTAAAGTGATTAGGTGTTGTACAAGAGTTATTTCCTCCTGTCTCACTTCTCTTCTTTGACTCATAATTATAATTTTCAACAAAATTAAAGTAAATAGCCAAAAAAGCCATCCTTTGTGGTAAGATGGCTTATTTAATATTTCTTTATTGGAATATTAGTCTCTTAATCAGTTGGTATACATGTCATTCATACTTTTCTGTTTTCTACAGAATAGGTTCTCATTTGATCAATTCAATAATGATAGAACCGATAACTGTAAATAAGATAATACTTGTTGTGATAATTGTGGAAAGAATCTCCGCTCTTAATGTATTTTTCATTGATACTAAAGTTTATTAACCAGACTGTTGTCTCTTCAAAAGTAACATTGATACCTTGTTTTTAAAACACATTAACTATTAAGTAATAGATTCGAAAAATGTTACTAATTTCCTGTTTACAAACTAAAAAGCCATCCTATAAATATAGAATGGCTTTCTCAATATTCTCTTCTATCGTCCAAATAGAATCGTATGAAATGAAATGAAAAACTACTAATAATATATCTTTCGTTACATCAGTGGAAATGCATAAATATTTTTTGCCTTTCCTCCCTGAACTTTAACGTATTTCTCAATGATTTTTTGATGGATATCTTTCTCTTCTACAATCTCATATCCTTCTTGTGTCAGAGTGTCTCCTTTTATCGTTACAGTGAAATCGAAATCATATCCTTCAAATGCTCTGTGAGTACAGTATTCTAGGTTTTCTTTGTACTGATTTCCTTTTAAAGTATAAGCACCTCCACCAGCAATAAACTTTGCTTTGGTTGAGTCAATTCCTTTGTGTTCGTCATGATTAAGAAAGGCAAAATGGTTCTGATTAATTATCTTAATCATTCTGATACCATCCATTTCAAGATGCTCTACTGTATCTTCTTTTATGGTAACTGCTGAAATAAGCTCCCATGTACCCTGAATATTGGGTTGTTGGTCTACTTCAATACAGCTAAATATTGACAGTAATAGTAATATGTAAATTGAGCCTTTTCTCATAATCTGAATCATTTTGTAACGATTACATTACAAAAGTGTAGAATAGACCTTACTTCACAATTTCTTTTCGACCAACAGCATTTTTTGGAGTGTAAACAACATTAAACGTTTATCACAAAAGTTAAAGAACAAAAAAAGAGAGACAAATGCCTCTCTTCGTAATAGTAATATCTAGTTCTGGTTATGCAGTCTACGGATAAGGTTAAAGGTTTTTTCCTTTCTGTAGCTTCTGTTGTTTACCTTTCTGGTTTTTGTTTTCGCGATTGTCTTTTCTCTTATCAGAATTGAAAAGAGTTTCAGAACCCCACTTTAGGGTGTTCTCGCTGATGGAGTACGAGTTGAACATATTTAATGGTAGGTTTAGGTTATTATTATATAATGCAAATGTAAGTAAATAAATGCTAGAGCACTAATGCAACCGATTGAAATTAACATAATCGAAGGTTTATTTTCTTAATGTATGTTATTCTGTACGAAGGATTTATACTTTTATATCACTTGAAGTTCTTTATAAATGAATAATATCTTTTTTAATACAATATGTTTTCTATGGTGTTACATCAATAAGTAAAGAATATTCGTCTTTTTTTGATATGTTTTCATGGTTTCATTTAGAAATGAAAAAAATAACAATATTTTTGTTTCAATTTGAAGTGAGAAGCTTAATCACAACAATGTTAATAGTAATCTAATACACTACAAGGGTTTTTATTATCAGTGATGAAAGGTTTAAATTTGAATAAGATCGTAACCTCCTAATGTCATTAGGATAGAAGTAAGCGTTACTTTGTTTTTAATACGAAATTTTTAGGAAGTCAAATGAAAGATATAATTACCCAACTAGGGTCAATTACTTTAGAACTAACAGATATTATCGAAGATGATGTTGTAGACATACTCAAAGGAACTCTTTGGGGTACTGAGGGTGGTTTACGCTATGTCCATACAGAAACAAGAAAAAGTTTAGTAGATACTAAGAAGGCATATTTTCTTAACCTTAGAAGAAATAATAAGCTCTTAAGTACTATTACACTTATCCATAAGGAAACATTTTATGAGGGACAAAAAATAGAAACCTATCATATTCGTTACTTTGCTTTTATGCAAACGATGCAGAGTGCTAAGCAGGCAGCAAATAAGAAGAAGAGAAAAGTAAGTTTATTGGATCAACAACTTATCGATTTCTTCAATAATTACCGGATGCCTGAAAGCAAGGAAAATGGTACACCTCAATGTTTCCATGCACAAGTGGAGAACGACAATTTGAGATCGAAGATGTTTACTGAAAAAGTAGGCTTCCAAACGATTGGCAAAATGACAACCTTAACTTACAGTAGGGTTTCTCCATCTATTCATAACAACTTTAGAAGGATAAAAGAATCAGAGAAGAGTACGTATATGTCTCTTGTTGATGATTTCTATAAAGATTATGCTTTTTTCTCTTCAGAAAATATCTGTAAAAATGAAGATGTTTTTGTCTTGGAAGAAAATGGAGAGATTGTAGCAGGCGGACAACTGTTTGTTGGAAATTGGCAATTTAAACACCTTCCTGGTATTGAAGGAGTGGTCGCAAAATACTTATTACCTTACATACCTCTAGCCAACCGTTTATTCAACTTCAAAAACCATTCTTTTGTGACTGTAGAAGGTTTATTCTGGAAAAAAGGTTACGAAAATCGTATCCAAGATTTTATGTCTTCTGCATTGAAAGTAATGAATAAAAATGTTGCATTTATCTGGATGGACCCTGAAAGTAAAGACTATATAGATGCCAAAAATAATAATGATTGGGGAGTGCTTGAACACCTAAACAGTGGTAGTAAATCTTCGATTATCTTACGAACAGAGAAGGAATTAGAAGAAGAATACGAAGCTTACGCTAAGAAAGATAAATTTATTTCGGGGTACTACATTCTATAAGCATGTTTTTTTCATTAGATAATTATTCATCAATAGATCAAAAGTTAGCGGTATTCTCTGATAAAGAGAAATTACAAATTGCTACAATATATACTTGTAGTGGTTATAAAGGAGAACCTCGGAATGTAATTCTTGAAGTTCTTGAACGTTTGTTCTATTTGTCTGAAACAAAATCTAAAGTAAAAAAAATAGTCTTTTCATTCTTCGATACATTAGAAGGAGAAGGTCTTCTACATTCATTTGAATATCGACAGACAAAATATTACCATACAGTAGATTTAGAGTCTTTTGTTTGGGGCGTGATTTATATTAAAAAACATGCACCTCATGGCTCTTTTATTGAAAAGTTGAGTGATACTTTCCCTCCATATGAACATTCATTTGGTCGTTCTGTATATAAACCTGAAAATTCTGTAAGAGACTTAATGTTGGGAAACTCTCAGCTCTCTGAAATTATTTTCATGAATATATTTCAGAATAAAGCAGGCCATTTTGATTATATCACAACACTACTTCTTGGTGTTTTTTCCGTTTATAAAGCGGGATTTGATAAAGGAGAATGGTTAAATGAAATTCCTGAAAAACGTCTACATGAAATGGTAGAATATTTCTTAGCAGACTTTTTTGATGCTAAGGTAGATATTCAACTTTTCCGAAATGCAATAACATTCCTCCCTTCAAATGCACATGTGATCTATAATTTTGAATTACTTGATTTCATTTTGAGAGGAGATGTCGATACTGCTCTTCAGAAAATTACTTCTCATCACCTTGATAAGAAATATCTAGGGTTAGGTCATTTTATCAGAAAGGACAATGGTAAAGCATTACCGAATTTTCTAGAGGCCATTGGAGTAAAGGATCTCATCAAAGATGCAAAGAAGAAATCTTCTAAATCATGGCAGTTTTTGTCTAATAGCTTAGAATTTATTTTTTCTGCCATCATCTTAAAAGAGATTCCTGATGCGACTTCTCTAAATAGAAATAGATATAATTCAGCACTTGCTAAAAAGCTATTAATCAATAAAGAATTACTTCATGCTCAATTGGACCTTGAGAGTGTTTTTAAGAATAAGAATAGTCTAGATTGTTATTATGATAAATATGATCTAAGGTTTAAAATTATTGAGTTTCTGGAAGAACCCAACCTATTGAATCCCTTTTCGCATGCTTATTTGGTTTGGCTATATATTCAAGTTTTTGGTAAAGAGTTTAAGTTATCAGACCATTTGATTAACCCAGTTGGAGGAAGAGCTTTAAAACTTTATCGATCTGGTTTTTTATGGTATGCATCAATCCTTGCTGAGGCTTTCCAATTAGCTAAAAAGTTTGAGTTCGATAGTGATATTGACCTAGAGTATTTGATGGATGAAGATATTCTTCAGCTGAAAGATATTTTAGAGGTATCTGAAGTAGAAGAGTGGGAACAGGTTTTAAAGAAAATTGAAGGCTTAGCAGAAAACTTTAAAGAGACCAACAAGAAAAAGAAAACAACAAAATCAGAAAGCAGACTACTTTGGGTTGTTGCCGACCACAGGTTATATGTACAGCCTATGGAGCAGACAAAATTGAAAAGTGGTATTTGGTCTAAACCTAAAAAAATATCCGATCGACGAATGCTATCAAGGTCGATCAAAGGGATGTTAGATATCGATAATGAGATCTTTGATAAAGCAGTTAAAGCTTATGGAAGAGGATATTTTGATTATGATGTGCTAGAGGTTTGGAAACTTCTTCCTAATCATCCAAACGTGGTGTTGGAAAGTGATGATAATGTATCTGTTATTGTTGAAAAACGACCATTGGAATTACAGATCACAGAGAAAGGGGAAAACTATAAACTGTTTTTTGATAAGGATGTCAACATCGATTTTCCCTTAAAAAGAGAAACACCGACTAGGGTTATTTTGTATGATGTAGATAGTAACATTAAATCTTGGGCAAGGAATTTCCCTACTGATGTTATCATCCCAAAAAATGGAAAGGAAAAATTAAAACAGGTGGTTTCCTCTTTAGGACAGTCCTTAATTGTACATTCACATGTAGAAGATATTAAAGAGGAATTACCAGAATTAGTAGCTGATAAAACCCTTCATGCTTTACTTACACCAAGAGGTAATAATATTCTTTTGGAGTTGTACATGAAGCCATTCAAAACACAACCTCCTTATGTTGTTCCAGGAAAAGGAAAAGAGATCTTAGTGGAGGAAGTAGACAGGGAAAGAACTAGGGTCACAAGACAATTAAAAGAAGAACAAGAGGTATTACATAAGTTCTATGCACAACGCCCGCAATTGGATATGACCAACGACGGACACCATGCTTGGGAACTAACAGATAGAGAAGAAACCCTAAATGCTTTAAATGAACTTCAATTTGGAGATATACAACCTGTTATTGAATGGCCGAAAGGCATACGTTTTAAGCTTCTTGGAAAAGTTACTGGCGGTAATGTTACAGTAAACATCCAAAGTAAAAAAAGAGACTGGTTTGCTATTGGTGGAGATGTGAAACTAAATGAAGAGGTGGTGACTTCTTTAGCCGATTTAATGCGTCAATTCAAAAATGACCCAAATAGCAAATATGTAGAAATAAAGAAAGATGAATTTATTGCACTAACGGATGAACTAAGAAGGCAACTTACTGCTCTTACAAGTGTTGCAATAGATGATGATAAAGAATTAAGAGTACACCGTTTGGCTTCTTATGGTGTTCTAAATGAGTTGACAAAAGAAGCTTTAGTCCGTTCTGACGATACCTGGAAAAATCTGCAGGAGAAAATAGAGGAAGCGAATCAGAAGTCATTTTCTATACCTACTACCTTACAGGCAGACTTGAGAGACTATCAAGAGGAAGGTTTCCAATGGTTGTCTAGATTAGCTTCATGGGGAGGAGGTGCCTGTTTAGCGGATGATATGGGGTTAGGAAAGACGATACAAGGTTTATCATTAATGCTTAGTAAAGCATCTGAAGGACCTTGTTTAGTGGTTGCTCCAACTTCTGTAACTTTTAACTGGGTAAATGAAGCTAGAAAATTTGCTCCTACTTTTAAAGTCCATTTGTTATCACAAGCTACGAAACGAGAGAAAGTGATTAAGGAGGCAGGACCTCATGACCTTGTCATTTGCAGCTACGGTTTATTACAATCAAATAATAAAAAATTAATTGATAAAGATTGGAACATTGTTCTGCTCGATGAAGCACAGGCTATCAAGAATAAAGGGACAAAACGTTCAAAAATAGCCATGCAATTGCAAGCGAATACCAGAATTATTACTACAGGTACTCCTATAGAAAACAATTTGGCAGAACTATGGAATTTGTTTGAGTTCATCAATCCTGGTCTATTAGGAAATTGGGAGTCATTTAATAAAAACTTTGTATTAAAAATCTCTGAATCAGGAGAAGAGCATCATGCAAGATCTGCTAAAAAGGTATTAAGAAGACTCATTTCTCCTTTTATCCTAAGAAGAAAGAAAAGTGAAGTACTGGATGAACTTCCTCAAAAGACCGAACAAGTCTTAACTGTGAATTTCTCTGATGATGAAATGACACTATATGAGGCACACAGAAGAACTGCTTTAGAAGAAATTGAGGGGATAATTAAGAAAAATGAAAATAAGGATACTACGCTTCAAGTACTCGCTGAATTAACCAAGTTGAGACAATTGTGTTGTCATCCTCGACTTATAGATCACACTTGGACTGTCCAAGGAAATAAAGTGAAACTTCTTTTAGAAACCGTCCATGAATTGAAAGAGGGCGGACATAGAGCTTTAATATTTAGTCAATTTGTTGGCTTCTTACATATTATTAAAGATGCTCTAGACAAGGAAGGGATATCTTACCAATACCTTGATGGTTCGACAACTTTGAGCAATAGAAAGAAAGGGATCGAGGCTTTTCAAAATGGAGAAGGGGATGTTTTTCTTATCTCTTTGAAAGCAGGAGGAACCGGACTGAATCTCACAGCGGCAGACTACGTGATACATATGGATCCATGGTGGAACCCTGCCGTAGAAGATCAGGCAACAGATAGAGCACATCGTATTGGTCAAACAAGGCCAGTTACAGTGTATCGAATGATAACAAAAGATTCTATTGAGGAGAAAATGATAGCTCTTCATGCGGATAAACGAGAGTTAGCAGATGATTTACTTTCTGGTACTTCAAAAGCTTCGAAACTAAATACACAGGAGCTATTAAAATTACTTCAGAATAATGAAGTTTTACTAGATGTGTAACCATATCATCCTGATTTATTGAATTGTAAATCAGGATTTTTTGTAAACAATTTTCTGGGTCACAGGTTAAACAATATAATCACCAAAAATCTGTAACTATGAAAACGCTATCCATCTTTCTGCTATTTGTTGTCTTGATATCATGTTCTACATCTAAATCTGTAGTGGTTATTCCTGCCCAACAAACTTTAATCTATGATCTATCAAATCTTGATATCTACGCATGTGAAATCAACAATAAGAGTAACCAAGAAGTAGGAGTTCAAGTAATCAATAAATTTTCTGGAAAAAATATTAGAGGTTTTGGCTTGAATCATCATGCTAAAGAAATAGTGCTGGTTGAAAAAGAAGGAATGCTCACATTAAAAAACTCGTCTAACCAACCTATAAAAATTGTTCTTTCTACTGAAGAAACGACAAGAGAAGCTGTAGCGATGAAAGAACCTTTTGTTACATTTACCTTAAGAAATAATACGGCAAAATCCATCCCTCTGATTATTCCAGGAGTGATGAATCCTAATTTATCTCCTTTTTCTAATAGTGGTGTAGACTTAAAAATTGGTCAAGAAATTTTATTCAAGGAGAAGGGAAAAACATATCAACTTTTGATCGTAGATCAATCTATTGAGATGAATTCGAAGCTTGATGTCGCACAACTTATCAAGGACAGAAAAGTAGATTTAGGATTATAACTAAATAGGTTATTTAATTTAATTATAACTCATATGGTTATATATTTTGATTATAACTAAATGGGTTATATTTTTGTTGAAAATTGATATTATGATTGCAATACTTACCGCTGATATCGTTTCTTCGACAAAAACTCAAAATAATGCGTTATGGTCATCATGCATAGAGGAAGTGATGGATTTACCATTTTTCGAAGATGCAAGATGGGATATTTTTAGAGGTGATAGTTTTCAGATAGAATTATCAGACCCTAGTAGAAGTCTTTACTTAGCCATTTTACTACGCGTATTTATTAATGCAAAGAAAGAGCTATACGATTTAAAAATAGATGTAAGAATAAGTATTGGCATTGGTAAGGAAGGTTATGAAGGTGATAATGTAATGAGTTCTGATGGACATGCATACAAACTTTCTGGAAGAACATTTGATAAACTGCAGGCTAATAATCGAAAACTTATGATCGCAACCGCATGGGATTATGATCTTATGGGGTTCCAAGAGAGTGTTCAACTAATAGAACATTTGATTTCCAATTGGTCATTCAGTAGCTTTACGGTAGGAAAACATTATCTTTTAGGTGTTACCAAGCAAAAGGATTTAGCAGAATTAGTAGGAGTATCACAGCCTGCCATTCACAAAAGAATCCAAAAAGATAATATGGAAGGACTAATCAATTACTTGAATTGGTTTTCACAGAAAATACTCCTACTGACAAGCTAACAGAACTAATATGAATACACTCTTTTTCCAACTTTTGTTCGCACACTTAACAGCAGACTTTTTATTACAATCAGAGAAAATGGCTGTGGAGAAGGCTGAATATTATTTCTCCTCGGCTTTTTGGAAACATATTGTGATACATGGCTTGTGTTATTTCGTAGTATTTGCGTTTCATTATCATCTTATTGGGCATTGGGAAGCTTCTGGGTTATCTCAGACAGGGGTGGCCACACTAAGTTTAACCTTTTTGCATGGGTTAGTAGATATCGCAAAGACATACTTCTCAAAGAAGTTTCCAGGTAAAGGGGTATTATTATTTACATCAGATCAACTCATCCATATCGGTATACTAGCATTATTTTCGATTAACTTCGATTGGAATTTTCTATTCGCTAAGATTTATACTGTAGAAATACCCTGGAAGATTATTGTCGCTTACTTATTTGTGACGACTCCGGCAGGGATTATCATGAAAGTTTTATTGAAACGTTGGACACCTGAGAGTTCTCAGATTATTCAAGATGCTTATGATAACCTTATGGAAGTTGAAATTGATCTCAACCGTAACGATCCAAAACGTTTGGAAAAGAAATTTAAGTTTCAGAAGAATACAAAATTTCAGAATGATCGGTCTACTTATGCATCCTTACAAGATGCAGGACAATGGATTGGTATTTTAGAAAGAGTATTGATCCTAACTTTTGTATTAAACGGAGACCTTAAATCAATAGGATTTCTCTTAACAGCTAAATCTGTTTTCCGTTTTGGCGACTTGAAAGGGGGAAAAGACCGTCAGATGACGGAGTATATTTTAATAGGTACGCTGATTAGTTTTGGTTTAGCCATTTTTGCTGGTTTGATGTGCCTAACAAGTGAAGAAGCTAAAAGCTTATTTTAAAAAAGAAGCTACCCTTAAGGTAGCTTCTTCTTATTTTGAATTCTTGACCATATCGATGATTTGTTCGGCGGAAACTCTGTACCCATAGACTCCATTAAGCACTTTCATAGAACTTTCATGTAACTCTGGAGTTAAAGCAGCAGTTCCCTCATCAACTATATACATTGTAAACCCTTTATCGGCACCATCTCGAACGGCAGTTTCAATACATTCGTTAGTAAGCACACCGACCGTTACTAATTGATCGATCCCCAAGTTTCTGAGTACATATTCTAAGTTTGTACTATTAAAAACACCTGAGGCCGTTTTGCTTAATACAATTTCATCATCTTTTGGAGCCACCTGAGGCATAATTTCAGCAGCTTTTGATCCCTTAGGAACATGACAACCAATACGTTTGTGTTCTAAGCTTCTATCGCGACCATCAGCTGTTAGTGCTTCAATTCTTACATGGATCACCTCTAAACCTTCGCTTCTAAAGAGTTCTTGTAATTTGTTGACGGTAGGAAAAACAACATCATCTAAACGATCAAAGTAGTAACTATGGTCTTCTCTTTTTGCATCCTTAAAGAAGCCATAACCGATTGCAGCATCGTGATATTGAATATCTATAGAAATTAAACCTACCTTTTTTCTTTTTAGTTCAGGAACACTTTGTCCCTCATACATATCTTCAATTGGATTTTCCATTTTCTTAATCTCAAAATTTCATTTCTAAATGATTACATAGGACCATAATTAATAGCTACTGCAATAGCCATGGCGATCCAACAAACGACATAAGCCATTGCTGTAAACTTGAATATATACTTGATCCAGCTTCCATAAGGAACTCTACATAACCCTAACATGGCGATTAGACCACCTAGAGTTGGAGTAAAGATATTTGTGATTCCGTCACCAATTTGAAAGGCTAATATTGTACACTGACGAGTAATTCCAACTGTGTCGCCAACAGGGATCATAATTGGTAGAGTTACTAATGCTTGACCACTACCACCTGGAATAAAGATATTGGTTATAGATTGAGTCATTGTCATAACCACAGCAGAGGCTGTTTTAGGCAAAGATTCTAATAAACCAATAAAACTGTGGGCGATGGTATCACTGATATGACCAGCATCCATTACAACCTTTAGCCCTTGGGCAGCACCAATAAGTATTGCAGCCAAAGCACAGGTTTCAAATGATTTAGACATCACCTGACTAATTTCTTCAATGCTCATTCTAGATATTAGTCCACTGACAATACCAATTATAATAAAAATGGCAGAGATCTCATTGATGTACCATCCCAAGTTAAAGACCCCATAAAGCATAACTAATAGCCCTAAAAGGAATATACCAAGGACGATTTTATCTCTTGCTGAAGTTTTATATTCTTCTAGAGGTTTTGACAACTCTAATCCGTGTGTATCTATGCCTTTAGATAAGCTCTTTTCTGGATTGGCTAATATCTTTTTGAAATAACTGATGTTATAATACACCAACACCGTAAGTAAGGCGAAGACCAATACACTTCTAAATTGCCAGCCTGAGAATAACGGCATTTCAGCAATTTGATGTCCTACACCTACCGTATAGGGGTTAAAAGGGGCCAAACCAAAGCCAACAGAAATACCACCAACAGCCATACCTGCACCTAGCAGAACATCCCCACCGATAGCTAAGCTAACGATCACCGCTATTGGTGCTAATGCAATGTTGTTTTCATAACCTACGAAGATACCTAGTAAACCATACATGTAGGTCATCATCCCTACTATAAGATATTTTCTTTTTAGTCCTAAACGTTTTACAAATGAGCCCACAACGTCTTCTAGCATTCCGTTCTTTTCGAAAATACCAAACATTGCAGCACTGGCAAAAACGATAAAGACAATATCTGCGATTTCTTGAAAACCAATGCCAATAGCGATAACGGTGTCAAATAGGTTAACAGGTGTCTGATCTACAGAGTGGAATGTGCCATTGACTACTCTCGCAACGCCATCAACAAGTTCTCTATCAAACTCTCCTGCAGGTATTATATAGGTAAGGACAGAAGCACCAATTAGCATAAAAAAGAGAATAGCTAATGGGTGAGGGATCTTATCTATCCATGATATCTTATTTTGTGTCATAGGTTATTAATTATTTCACATAGAATAGCTTAGTTATAAGTGTATTGGGTGATATACTTATGCAATTAAATCACTATTATGTGATGGGTAAAGGTTATTAAAGTGTTTTGTTATAATATTATACTTGATAGTTCTTTAAGAAGTCAACGACAACTTTTGCTGCAATATCAAGATCATTTTCTGTAACAGATTCTAGTGGGTTGTGACTGATACCATCTTTACATCGTACAAAAAGCATCCCCATATCAGTGATGTTTTTCATTTCTTGGGCATCATGTCCTGCTCCACTTGGAAAAGTAAAAACATCACTTCCTACATTAGCAACACTTGTTTCTAGTTGCTTTATGATAGTATCACTACATGTTGTAGGAGGAGCTTCATTGGTATTTGTCAAGGTATATGTTAACCCTCTTTTGTTGCAGACATCACTCAAGATCTGATCAAATTTTGTGACAGTATCTTTGATCAACTTTTCATCTAGGGAGCGAATATCCATTGTGAAATTGGCTTCACCAGGAATAACATTAATGGACCCAGGTAGAAACTCAACAATCCCAAATGTTGCTACAATATCCTCAATAGTTTCAAGGTATCTTGTTAACTCAACCATGCTTTCAGAGGCACCAATACCTGCATCTTTACGTAGAGGCATCGGTATTGTTCCTGCATGACCAGCCATACCATTTATATTGATAGTGTATCTGTGTGAACCTTGTATAGCATTCACTACTCCAACAGCTAAATTTTTATGTTGTAAAACAGGCCCTTGCTCGATGTGTACTTCGAGATAACCAACAATATCATCTTTTAATTTATCTTCAGGAATCTTATTAGGGTCAAGACCAAAAGAAATAAGTTCCTCTTTAAGAGTATTTCCATCTTCACTTTTTCTGTCAAGTAAATCACTTGTAAAAGTTCCGGCAAGTACTTTAGATCCTAAATATGTAGTTGCAAAACGGACGCCTTCTTCATCACCAAAAGAAGCGATCTTGACATTATATTTAAGGGGAATATTATTCTGAATACAGTGTTTTAGTGCGATCAGTGGAAGAATGATACCCATTGCTCCATCATATTTACCTCCATTTCTAACCGTATCTTGGTGAGATCCTAAAACAATTGTTTTATTTGTTTTCTCAGGAGAGGTATAAGTACCTATCATATTACCGATATTGTCCACTTCAACCGTTAATCCGATGATATCAGTCATTAACTTTTCAAGGTACGAATAAGCAGCTTTATGTTCTTCAGTCAGATATAATCGAGTTACACCGGGACCTTCTTTCGAATATTTAGATAATTCTTCTAATACTTGGTATGTTTCTTTTCCTAGTTGCATAAGTAATTTAATTGACATTGAATGTCTTATGGGTAGGTTTAACAAAGTATAGAAGTAACGAGTCGTATCAACAATTCGTTTCAAAATATCACAAATGTTGATACGACTTCTTAAAAAATTAACGTAAAATAGTAATTTGGTTGCTTGTTCGGTGTTGTGTGCCGTTCAGTTCTGATGTATAACTAACTACGGCAGTGTAAACGCCACTTGGTACCGTTTTACCTTTGTATGTGCCGTTCCAACCTTCACCTTCTTCTTTGGCAGCATCAGAATTCTCATAGTTTTTGGCAAAGATGATTTCACCCCAACGATTGTAGATACTCACTTGAATATCAACAGCATGTTTCGAGTGGACATGGTATTCATCGTTTAATCCATCACCATTAGGAGTAAATGCAGTTGGATTGAAGAAATCGTCATCGCATATCTCGTCGACAAATATTTCTGTATAAGTTTCACAAGCTGTAGGGTATGAGGTGTCAGTGATAGTCACCGCATAAGTATCCTGTTCATTTCTTAGTACAGACGACGTAGTTTCTCCTGTATCATGCCAGTAATATACATATCCATCGCCTTGTGGAGCTTGTAATTCAATCTTGAAACCATCATCAAAGCAAGCAACGGTATCAATACTAGCAAATGAAGGAGGAAGGTCTCTATAGATAACCTCGTATGTTTTTGTGATGATACATTCTTTTCCGCTGTCATGAACGATCGTATTGGTTACTGTATAAATTCCAGGTTGATCCACCAAAATTGTTTGATTGGTAGAACCTGAACTCCATGAATAGGCTTGCGTAATGTTTTCGTACTCTGAAACATTGGCAGATAGTTCGAATTCAATTCCTTCACATACTTCATATACAGTTGTGGTATCTTCAAAAGTAGGAATCACATATACCCAAACTGTATCTGTTACCGAACAACCCAATTCATTGTCAACCGTTACGGTGTAGAAAGTATCTTCTTCTGGAGCTACAGTAATTTGTTTTTCATTACTGTTGGTACTCCAAAGTTGGGATATACCTCCATCAACAGTAAGTGTTGCAGCTTCTCCATAACAAATGACTTGATCTTCTATTAAATTGACTTCTGGGATCTCACGAATATGAATTTGCCCCTCCGAACTAACTGTACATCCATAAATTGTAGTTACTGAAAGAAGAATGTTATGATCACCGTGTGTATCGTACTGATGTGTTGGATTAATTTCAGTGGAAGTATAATTTGGAGTAGTGCCATTGTATTCAAAATCCCATTGTACGCTTGCGATTTGATCACTGGAGCGGTTGATCAGTTGATCAAGGTGTCTTGAATAATTAATAAAATAGGCAGGCTCATTTTGACAAACCGTATCTACTTCAAAGGCAACTTCTGGTAAATAATGAATTTCTACATCTTGTGATATCGTTTGTGATAAACACCCTTGTGATGGCAATAATGCCAATGAAATATTTTGCGTTCCTTCTGTCGTAAAGGTATACGATAGACTTGGAGAGGTTGTCACGGTGTCAAATGATGCATTAATATTCCAGAAATACTGATATGTAAGCGTATCTTCATCGACATTACTAAATGAGGAAGAGGCGTCTATTGTCATACTTTCTCCTAAACAGACATTTTCCCATTGAAGCACAGGGGTAATTCTTGGTTCTATTACTTCTACTTCAACTACTCTTTCGCAGGCGGTTGATTTACTATTATCTACAATTGTACAATAATAGGTGCCAGCTTCAGAAACCGTATGGATAGGGGTTGTATTGGATGACCCTTCCCAAGAATAATCATAATTGCTGTTATTTGGTAATTCTATAGTCAGGTCACCTAATGCTTCAAAACAATGTAATGTATCGAAAGAATAATCAGTAGGTAATGTGTTGATTTCTATGGTAACAAATTCAGAGTAAGAGAACGAGCACCCATTTTCCATAGCAATTTCCAATTGGAAGGTATAATCTCCAGAATTTTCAAGATAGATATCCGGTGTAAGCTGTGAGTACTGACTTCCAGTTTCTTCTATACTCCAGAGGACTGAACTTACCAAAGAAGAGTCTACAGTTAAAAGGTCTGTATTGTAGGTCGAGAGTTGTTCGATGTTTAAAGGCAATCCTTCACAGGTAGGAAGGATAGAAAAGGCCAAAATAGGACTTTCAAGTAAACTGAATGAAGCTGTAGCACTACTCGTTTCACATGATAAGTTAGTGATGGCAGCAACAGTTACAGAATAATCACCTTCATCTGCAAAACTAATATCTAGCTCATTGGATGTGGTAGTGGTATCCAACCCGTTGGAGAATGACCATAAATAACTGTTGATTTCTCCTTGATAATTTGAAGTCTCGAAAGCTTCAAAAACCATCGATTTATTAGTACAACTTAGTGTGTCGAGTGATAAATCTAGAATTACAGTTGGTTCAAACTGCACAGTAAATTCGTCTTTTTGATATCCCTGTTTATAGTCCCAATGAGTACGACTATCATCTTCAAAATCAGTATAAAGAGCGTCTACCCAAGATTCTACAATAAAGGTTTTAGATGATCCATTTGGATCAACATAAAATGGTGAAGTTTCATCAGATTGTGTAAATGTAACGACAGAATCAGCTCCACCTAGATCAGCACTTATTTTTTCTCCATCAACATACCATTGATACGTCATTTCACCTATGTAACTATAGGAATCGGTTACCTTATTAGCAGGAGTAAAAGTAGAGTCGTAAACTGCTAATGTAGTGTCACCCAAATAAGCACATCTGAAAATATCAGATACAGTACGTTGAGGTAATCGAAGTACCGTTACGGTATCATCATTTTGTGATGCATAAGAACATTGTTGTCCAGAACCAATTTTAAATACAAAGGTTAATTCTGGTAAATAGCTTTTATCCTCATTGGTCTCATTTTCATAAGTAAACGATTGAGGATTATCTGTGGCAGTATAACCATGTCCACTGGTCCAGAATTGTGAAATATCAACAACATCTGTAGCTGTATATTCGATAATACCATTCATTTCTGCAGTGAAAGGAGCGTATCCGATTTTTTGAACGATATCAGTGATACCTCTTACACCACCAACTTCTACATCTATTGTATCAGAATAGAAGTAACAACCTCGTTCATCTTCTGTAATTAAGCTTACCTTATGAATTCCTGGTTCAAAATAATTGATAAAGGCTCCTTCAGAAGTAGGGAAATATGTTTCTTTTCCATCCTCTCTTTCAATATTCCAGTGCCAAGTAACAATATCAATTTGTGCGTTATTGATATCATCGTATCTAGGCCTTGAATTCCCCGTAGTACCATCAGCAAGATCTTGAATCTGAATAAACTGAGGACAAGAGACAGAGGTGTATTCTGGAGTAAAGCCAGCTTCAGCAGTTAAAACTGCAGGGACATCAATATTAAATGAGCTTGTTGATGTACAGCCAATAATGTCTTCAGCTGTTAATGTTACTTGGTATTGCCCAGTCTCAATTTGCGAGAAAATAAAGATAGAATCATTATGTATGCCTCTTACAGTATTAGATGGAGAAATGGTTTCTGTTTCGCCAGTAGTAAGGTTGGTAATATCCCAAATAAAGGTACCTTCTTCTTCATAAGAAGTGAAAAAGTTCTCATATGTGATTTTTGGGTCGATGGTTACCTCTACATAATCACACTGATAATAATAACTCGCAGTTGCAGAAGAGAGGTAATCTTTAGGCCCCGTAATATATGTAGGTATGGTTTGCTTTACACTACATCCATCAATAAAGACTTCTAATGAAACTTCATAAGCTTCATGTTGGTTGGCTTTTGTATCTGTAAAAGTATAGTCAAAAGAGTCTTGTATCGGAGCTGTTGTACCACTTACGATAGGAACACCATCAATAGACCAGACCCAAGATTGTAATTCATCATCTTCAATCCTAAGATCATACATCGAGTAGTTAATCGTAGAACCAGCACATACGGAGTCAGCTGTAGAAGTCATCTGAAAACCTTTTACATCAATAATAGTATCAAACTCAACCTCACAACGGCTTCTACGGTCGTACATTTCTAAACGCAAATCGTAAGAACCTAATCGGTTAAAAGAATAATCGAATTGCTGATCATATATACTATCATTATTGATGATCCATAAAAAGGTTACCGGATGGGTATCAAAATGCTCATAGTCTGTTCGGAAGTTGAAGGTTTGACCTAAACAGATAGTACTAGGAGATCTATCGTCTGTTTCGTCAAGCCCCCAGATCATTTCAGAAACGATCGGAGCAGATGAGAAAATGGTGGTGTCATAACGAATTACCTCACAATATTCTAAGCTATTCTCTAATAAAGAAGTAGGATCATCTAGGTATAATTCTGTATATACTGTATCACCATCCTGCACAATAAGATTATAGTCTGGATGATCATTTGGAGATTCACTTACGGTTGTTGTTGTTAACGTAAGATGTTGATCAGCTTTATTATGTTTACTTGAACCGACCCTAAATGTCCAGTCAAATGGTCCATCATGTCCTGTTGAGGTATTCTGAATATAAAAATTGGATGCATTACAAAGTGTTTTAACTACAGAGTAATCAGGGTTTGGTGTTAAGATGTTAATCTCTTGAGTAAATACCTCCGACGTACAGCCATAATGTTTTGCTCTTAGACCTACAGTGACTGTACCTTCTTCAACACCAATAAATTCATGTGTAATAGATCCGTCTCTTTCTTCAGTTACTTCCCATTTTCCACCTCTATTTAAATCGAAGTTCCATTCATAAATGGTTTCATTGAGGTTGACTCCATCTTCAGCATCAGTCGTTAAGTTTTCGAAATAGAAGGAGGTACCATTACAAATTGTAGTATCCGGAATATGAAATTTCGGGTACACTTCTCCACCAGATTGAAGCACTTCAAAAAAAGTATAACGGCAACCTTCTTCTAGCTTAACAACAATCTTCGAGACGTAAAGTCCCATTGGCAGGTCGGTGTAAGAAATTGAATTGGTGACACTACTTTCATACAATTCATTTGTCTTTAGGTCTCTAATGGTCCATACAATACTCTCAGGTTCTTTTTCATACTCTAAAGTATCTTCGAATAATGTGAAACTGAGGTCAGAAGAAATAGGAGCACAGCCTTTTATTTTTCCTTTTAGTTTGATACTTATTTCTTTAGACGAAACTTTCTTCTGATCAAGAGTACATTCTCCACCATTTTTCACCCCAATAAGTTGAATGGTATGGTCTCCATAACCACTTAAAATTATGGTTTCATCGATCCCATCGTAAGTTGAAACGGTACTTACTTCACCATCAACATAATGATAGGTTTTCCAATAATAGCTCTCGTATTTAGCTAATGGTCTACGATTTTCTATCTCGACGTTTACACTAAAATCTTCACCACAATAAACCTCTTGATCAGTTGTAAAAGCAATTTCAAGGGCATCTTTAAAAGTAGGAACAGTCACAGTATCTGTAATTACACATCCGCCAGCATAGGCTTTTGGATACATGTCAATATCTGCCGAAGTAATATTAGTGTAAGTATGATATACTGTATCTTTTGCGAAATGAGTGACAGGCTCACTTCCATCTCCAAAATCATAGACAATCTCTAAATCAGAAGGATAAATAGAAGTATTGTGAGTATACATTACTTGATAACTCTCACATGAATTTGAAGGAATATGTTTTTGTATTAAACTATCCTCAACTGCAGTGTAAAAGCGTTGTGTCGTTAATACTGGAGTACAAGAGCCACTATATGCGACTAAAGATACATCATAAATAAATTGTCCTTCCTTGTTAAATGTATGTGTGATATTGTTTCCTGTAGCTTGGGTGCCATCACCAAAATTCCATAAGTAAACTACATCTGGGGCTGTTCTTTTTAGTGTTTGTGCGATTGAATTGGCAGAAATAACGGCAGTATTTTCACAAACATAAGGTGAAGAAGTGATTGTCGTTTCAATATCATCATGAACGGTAAGGGACTGTGATGTATATACCTGACATCCTTCATTTGTAATACCAATTAATGTAACATTATAAATACCGGCTAGCAATTCTTTTTGGTAAGGTGCTTCATCAATCAGATATTGTCCCACACTAAATTTATAACTTGCCAATCCGGATGGATCATCAACTGAAAATTGATATTCATCTAAAGAACACCCTTGTTGAGGGTCCTCCCCAGAAATATTGGTAATCGTGAAGGTGACATCTGGAATACCTGCAACATGAAGTACTCCATCTAATTGAGTAGAGTTTTCTCCATCTGAAATCGTTACAGAGATTGAATAATCCCCACTTTGCTGATACTGCTCTGCTGGAGTAGGTATAGTATACAAAGATGTATTCTTACCTAAATCCCAAGAATAAGTATAGGATTTTGTAGGATCTAGTCCATCTACAAAAAATTGTAAACTTAAAGTTTCACAACCTTGCACAATGTCTCCTTCAGTAATATTAAATTCATTATCATCTCCAATAACACTTAAGTTTCTAGCTTTAAGAACTTGAGCTTCTGAAGTATGGAATACCGTTAGTGTTAGTACGATAAAAAGTAAGCAATAGATATTTCGCATATTTATTTCATCTAAAAATTAGGAATCGGACATTCATCTGATGGAAGACCTGATTTCCCTTTTTTATTTTTCTTTCTGTAGTTTTTATAAAAGTCAAAGTCGTAGCGCAATGATATTTCATGACTTGTTCCCTCAGAGACAGCCAATCCTCCAATAGGATGGTCATAACTGTAACCGAAAGTTATTCGTTTCACCTGAACACCAGACATAATCACGATAGCATCATGATTGAACTGATTAGGGTGGTCGTTTTCTTTTACAATTAAGCCTCTATACCATAAACCTAGAATTAGAGGCTTGTAATTAAAGTTTACTCCTGTACTTAATTGGTCACTTCTTCCTTGTGCTTGATAATGCATCATAAAAGAAATGGTTTTATCATCGTAATCAGGTACAGAATTATGCCATCTATACGTTAAAGGAATGCGATACCCAGCATTTATTGAGAAACGCAATGGCAATTGATCATTTCCGGTTTCATACCTTGTAATAGAAGGTTGGTTGATATGATAAAATGAAGTACCAATCCAAAAATCTTTTCCATAAAAAAGTAACCCTGAAGATATATCTGCATAAATCAGAGAAGTATTGCCAACACTCTCTCTTGTAGCATTATTTGTGATTCCATCATCATCAATCTGATCACCAAATATCAAGTTGTAGAATCCAAGGGATGATTGCTCAAACCCAATTTGTAAGCCAAACGAAAGTGTGTATTTTTTATCTATTTTTAGTTTATATCCACCTGTAGCGTTAACAATAGTTCTATCGTAATGTGCCCCAGTTCCTGTTCCAATTATATCTTCATGTACTTGAAACCCCAGTGAAATATTCTTCTTAGGAATAGGAGTGTCAAATGCACCAATCACTGTCATGTAGTTGGAAGGTAAACCTACCCATTGGTTTCTATAATTTAACACAGCTCTTCCATCTCCACTTGTTCCAACTAAAGCGGGGTTCAGGTATAGAGGCGATGCATAATATTGTGATAGTTGTGCATCTTGTGCGTACGATGATACATTATAGAAAGATAGTATCGTGAAAGTAAATAGAATAAAGTAGTTTCTCATGTAGTATATAAAGCAATGAAATGAGAATAGAGTACTAATCAGTCAAAAAAAATAAGCCTTTTCGGTACATTTATTTATATAAATCGTACGGTAAATATAAATAATCGTTTTACCAAAAAGGCTTTTTCTGTAGTCAAAGTGCGTTACAAATAGTTACATCCATTGTAATTACCCATTACAGAGCATTACAATCATCGAATAACGGTAACATGAGACGATTCTCTATGATGGGAGCCATCAAGCTCACTGTCATACTCAATGATAACCGTATACACTGAACCAGGTACTAATTTACCTCTCCACTTAGCGTCCCAACCTTGGCCTTCAGTCCTAGCCTGATCGGAGTCAGCATATCTTCGGTTGAAGATGATTTCACCCCATCTATTATAGATGGTTAAGTCGATGTTTAATGCATATTTAGATCTAATCAGAAACTCGTCATTTAAACCATCTTGGTTTGGAGTCATTGCTGTTGGGGTATGCATTTTTGGTGGACAAATATCAGTGACCTGAATACTTGTTATTGTTTCACATTCAGTATCGTAATTTGCATCTATAATTCTGACAGTATATTCACCTTCTTCGTCTCTTTTTACGGATGAAGTAGTTTCTCCTGTATCTTCCCAATAGTATAAAAAGCCATTGTCTTGCGGTGCTTGAAGTTCTATTTCTATCGCCGTTTCAAAGCAAATGACTGTATCTGTTACAGCGAATTCAGGAGGTAGTGGACGGTGTATCACTTCGAATGTTTGAGAAAATGTACATTCCTTTCCACTTTCATGTAATACTGTATTGACAACAGAATATTCCCCTGGTTCACTAACGGTAATTGTAGAAGAAGTTTCTCCTGTTGTCCAAACAAAACCTTGAGTAGTTCCAGAGTAGTTTCCAATATTTGCATCTAATGTTACTTCTTCAGTCTCACAGACTTCATAAACTACTTGTTCTGTTTCGATTTTTGGAATAACAAATACAGTAACAGAGTCATAGCTAACACATCCAAATTCATTGGTGACCATAACTGAATACGTTTGATCTTCTGTAGGTTGAACAGAAATATTTCCACTTATTTGGTTATTACTCCATAAATAAGCGACTCCACCTTCGGCTGTTAAATCTGCTGTTTCACCTTCACAGATATAGAAGTCTTCAGTAATGGTAATCGTAGGTTCAGGGTGTACATTTAATTCTCTTTCGAAGCGTTTTATACACCCATTAGTAGTTGTTATTTGTAGTAAGACATTAAATGTTCCGACTTCATTATATAAGTTTCTAGGTGAAAATTCTTCTGAGGTAAAGTTGTCCGATGCACCATCATAATTGAAGTCCCATTCTACTTTAGCAATACCAAAATCACCTGATCGAAGACTTCTCCCTTCAAGCGTTGAAAGGTTGATAAATTCTGCTTCATTAAATACACAGATATCTTCAACACTAAAAGAGGGTTCTGGTAGTTCAAAAACCGTAACATTGTTTATGATCTCTTCTGAAGAACAACCTCCAACTGGAGTAACTACCAATGAAACCGCTTGAATACCGTGTGTGGGGAAAGTATATTCTAGTATTGGAGTAGTTGTGGTGGTATCAAATCCAGATAAATTCCAAGCATATTCAACTGTAATATCATCTGTATTAATGTAGTCTGCCGTTAATGTTGTTGGGAAACCAATACAAACACTAGTCGCTGTGAAATTAGCATCAGTGATTGGATCAATCACCTCAATAGAAGTATAAGTTTCACAATTGGTTGTATCTGAGGTATCGATAATAGTTACAGAGTAAACGCCAATTTGACTCCTTGTTACCGACGAAGTAGTTTCCCCTTGATCCCATAAGTAAGTATATCCAGGTTGCTCTGGTGCTTGAATAGTAATGTCTCCAGTATTAAAGCAATGTACTAATGTATCTCGATCAAATTCTTGAGGCAATTCATTAAATACTGCTCTAAATGTTTTTACTAAAGTACAATACTGACCATCAGGTCTGAGTACTCTGTTTGTTATTGTGTAATCACCAGTTTCAGTAACTGTTATACTAGAGGTAGTTTCACCATTAGACCAATCAAAATTTTCTACTGTCCCTTCAAATTCATTAATACTACCGTCTAGCTCAATCGTTTCCCCTTCACAGGCTCTAAATTCAGTAAGTGATTCTCTGAAAGTTGGAATCATATAAATCTTCACACTGTCTTCTGTTAAGCAACCAAATTCATTCCATGCTTTAACATAATATGTAGTAGAATCTGCGGTAGGAGTGACTGTAATACTAGGTGTCGTTTCACTTGTACTCCATTCGTATGTTGTGCCTCCAATAACTGATAGAGTGATAGACTCACCAAAACAAATGTAGGTGTCTTCATCAGGTGTTATTGATGGAAGTGGATTGATAGTGACTTCCTTTATTATTTCTTCTACACATCCAAAAACAGTATATACTTCCAATTTCACTTCGTAAGTTCCTTCAGTAGGGAAAATATACTCTGGTGAAATGGTATTTGAATGTACTACAGTAGGAGCATTTAAATGATCAAAATACCAACGAACTTCTTGTATTGTTGTAGAATCTATTGATAGTAATGTTCCATTAAATGAAGATAGGTTATCGAAAGTGGTAGGTTCACCAAGACAAACAGTAGTTGATGAGAAATCAACCGTTGGAATTGGTTCAACCACAACTTGTTTTGTAATTGATGCCTCGTCACAGAGGTTATCAGAAGTGATGGTCATAGTGATATCATAAGTTCCTTCGGTCGTAAACTTATATTTTAATACACTATCTTCTTGAGCTATTGTCTCAATGATATTTGAACCATCAGAAATTTCAAATGTATAGTTTGTGATCGTTCCTCTACTGAATGGTGTAAAACCAGACGCACTGGCATCGAATGTTGCAGAATCGTATAAACAGATAGAGGTAATATCTTCTAATTCTGGAGTTAAGGTAGGATCATACTTCACATTAAATGTCCTTTCTGAAGATGCAGTTTCAGTATCAGTATGATTATATGAAGGATTAACATAGTCTACATACTCAGCATCTACCCAAATTTTTAATGTATAATCACGGCCATCCTCATCGTCAGGATCAACTTCAAAATATCCACCGGTATTTCCATAGGTGAATGTTACAACAGAATCCATACCTCCATCAGCTTCAGGAATAAGGTTGCCATCTACAAACCATTGGTATTTAGTTTCTCCTTTATAACTAAATTTCCCAGGGATGTCTACATTGGCTACTTCAAATGTTTTATCATAACCTTCTACAGTTGTATCTCCTGCCGATGTACATAAATGAATATCACCCAATACAACCTCTGGAATACGGAAAACTGAAATATATTCATCTGATACAGCACCATAATCACAGCTGGATATAGTGCCATTAGGTGCTTGAATTTGAGATTGGAAAATCAACTTAGGAGTATAAATAACATCTTGATTTAAAGCATAAGTAAACTCTTGAATTTGATTGTCTCCACCGTCACCATAATCTGAATCCCAGATGTATTCGATACTAATTACATCATCAGATACATATCCAGGAATAGCTTCCATAGAAGTAGTTAGAGGAGCATAACCTGCTTTTTTATAGATGTAAAATGAGCCACTAACTCCACCAACTTCTAAAACAAAGTCATCTGCAGTGAAAGTACACCCTTCAGCATCTTCTGTTGTTAATTTTATTATATAATCACCAGGTTCAAAGAAATAACTAATTGATCCTGAGGTTTCTTCTAACATGAATACTGTACTGCCGCCTTTTTCAATTGCCCATGTCCATTTAGTGATAGGGACAATATTACCATCCGCATCTGTTCGAGTAATGGAATTTCCATCGGTGTTATCTGCCAAATCAGTAAATGTAATTGATGATGGACAGTCAAGTGATAACTCACTTGGTGTAAACCTAGCTTCTCCGATAGGTAATTCAGGGACATCAAAAGTAATTTCATCAGTGACTGAGCATCCGTTTTGGTCTGTAATCGTTAACTCTATGGTGTATTGCCCCTCAGTGAAAGAATTAAACTGATAGATATTACTGCTTTGTGCATCAGGTGTTACTGTCGTTGTGCTTCCGTCAGGAGCTGTAATATTCCACAATGTTGAACCATTTTGAATATTGTAAACGGTTTCATCAGTAATTTTTGGATCAACATATGTTTCAATGTAATCACACTTATATACGAAGTTTATATAATCATCGACATTATCTGAAAAATCAAGTTGAGGTTGCGTCACTCTAGTATTTTCAGAAACTTCTAAAGGACAAGCATCCGAATAGACTCTAAGGTAGACTCTTTTAGACCTCCTTTGTGGATTATTTACATAGGTATAAGTGTATGTAAAATCATCAATAACATTAGTTGATCCAGAAGATTCCATTGTAGCTGTAGATCCATCTCGGTTGTCGACCCACCATTCCCAAGTAATATTTGGAGCATTTAAAACACTACCAGCATCTACTGAATAGGTTACTGGTTCACCCAAACATATATTATTTTCACTATCACTAATTGAGAGTGTCATTTCGTATACATTGATCGTACCGCTCTTTAATTGATCAGAACAACCATTATCATAGTTTACATCCACTTCAAATTCCCATGTGCCTTCTTCAGTAAATGTATAATTAGGGCGTCTACCTGTAATATTTACTATGGATCCTGTATTTGTATTTGTAAAAGTCCACTCATAGGTTCCTGCATCAGAAACACCTGGATTAAAATAGATAGGGGTGCTTGTACAAACATCACTTGGCATATTATAGTTAGTACTTGATTCTCCCCAAGTAATGGCTAATGGATCAGGTTTTAAAGCTACTGTAACACTACTAGAAAATTCATCCTCACAATAAGTTGGAGGTTGGATTGTAGGTTGAGAACCCGTATTGTAAACAGTTAATGTCACATTTAGTGTCTCACCATAAGTGACGTTTAAATCTTTATATAGTTGATCATTAATGATATCATGGTTTTCATCGGTGGTGCGAATCTGTTCAGTTCTACCATTTACTTCAAAATCCCAGACATATTCACCTCCTGTAGATGCACCCGATGATAAATTTTGGATTGTAATAGAATTAGGATCGCAGACATCTGTGATGAGGAGGTCAAAATTAGCCCTTGGGATAATAACATTGATCTTTTGGAATACTGGATCGGTTTCACAACCATCTTGTCTAGCCCAAAATCCAACGATATACTCTCCATCATCTAAATCGTCATAGGTAAATTGCCCATCACCACCAACATTGTTAGCAGGAGTCCAATTAGGGTTATTGACATCCGCTACGTTATAATCCCAAAAGTATTGAATATCATTATCAGGAATCGAACTAACAGTTGTGTTATTAAAATCGACTACTGTTCCATTACACACATTTGGTTCTATCAATCCATCATTTCCATCAATTTCAATAGAGAAAGCTAGGTTAATTTTCTCCCCAACTCTTAATACTTCAGTGACAGTAGAGGTACACCCATTACCAAAATCTAGATCAATAGTGATGTCGTATTCATCTGCTGCTAGATTACTTAAATTAAAGGTAGTGTTTGAGCTATTGTCGTTATACCCTGTATTTCTACCATTTATGGTCCAAGTCCTTGATACCGAAGTATCTGTAATAGGACTGCCATTTTGAGTTAAAGAATAATCTAAATCTAAACTATGAAATTCACAATCATCAATAATACCGTCAATTGACACAACAATTGGAGTTGATGTAATAACTATTTCGTCTATCACACACTCACCAAAGTCGTTGGCAACTAATTCGATAGTATAAGTTCCATAACTAGAAAATGTATAGGAAGGAGTGGTGTTATTCACTTCATCCTGATCATTAGTACCCTTTAATCGCCAAAAAAAGTTGGTCACATTATTTAGGTTATCTATTCCTAAATTAACGGTGAAATTATTATCAGTACAAAACTCTGTTTGATCTGCGGTAATTGAAATTCCGCTTAACGTCATAGGAGGTACAGTAATCACTTCACTGTAAGCACATCCATTATCCAATGTACTTGTGATTGTATATTGAATATTAGCATTTGTAGAATTGGTGAAGTTGTGACTTACACTGTTTGGAAGTTGTGTCGTTTGTGTTGAACTACCATCACCAAAATCCCAAGTAATATTATCACCGTCTAAATTACTTGGAAGAGTAGGAGTAAAAGTAACGGGGTAAAAAGCACAAAACGATGAAGGTTCGGTCACAGAAAACATATCTGTACCTACTCCAATGGAAACAGGAATAGTTTCACTTACAGGGCAACCACCATTATCAGCAGAAACTGTTACGGTATAGTTATCGCCATTGGCAATATCAAAAGTATGAGACACATTTTGACCAGTAGCTGTACTGCCATCACCAAAGTCCCAAATATACTCATCATCAGGTAGTGTCACTGGAGTATTTGATCCATCAGAGAGAATAGCAGAAACGGAAAAGTTTTCAGTATGAGTATTTAAACAACTAACAACCTCTTCAGGGCTTAGTTGAAGCTCTACAATATCAGTAATGACAATTTTTGTGTGAATTTCACTATTGATATAACAACCATTGTCCGTAGTACCAACCAGGTAAGCGACATATCCTCCGGGGTTAGCAGGTAATGGGTTAGAATAGACACCTTCTGTTAATGTCTGACCATTGATAAGAAACTGAAGCCCATTAACATTGATAGATGATGTTTTCGTAAATGCGACCTGTGTACCAGTACATCCTTGGTAAACACTTGCTTCAAATTCTACTTCTGGAGCAGGGAAGATCGTCACATCTCCTGTTAATACTTTCTCTCCACCACCTTGATCGAATGTTGCCGTAATGGTATATACAATGGTATTGTCGGAAGTATTGAAAAATATCTTTGTAGGGTTTGTATTGCCATAAATAATAGGACTACCATCACCAAAATCCCATCTTAAATTGGTGATACTACCATTACCTTGTTCATCAATATAGAATTTTGAATTGAAGTTATTACATCCACCAAGGTCACTTGGAAAAGGATTGCCAGCATTTTGGTTACCCACCATGAGCTGCTGTGCATATATATCAGGAACAAAAAATAAAGTAAGTAAAAATAAAAGTAATATATCGTAAATCCTCAGTTTCATTTTGTATGTCGTTTATCAATGTTACAGGTTTGGAATAGGACATTTATCTGTCGGTACACCTACTTTGCCTTTTTTCTTTTTCTTTCTGTAATCAGGGTAGAAATTCATATCATATCTAAGTGATAATTCATGTGAATTTCCTTCAGAAACACTAAGACCTCCAATAGGGTGATCATAACTATATCCAATAGTAAATCGCTTTAATTGTACACCACTCATAATGACAATTGCATCTTGATTAAATTGAGAAGGGTGTTCGTTATCTTTAATAATTAATCCTCTATACCATAATCCTAAAATAATAGGATGATAATTTAAATTGACGCCAGTTGACAGCTGGTCTTTTCTCCCTTGAGACTGGTAATGCATCATAAAACTTAACGTTCTATCATCATAGTTTCCAATAGTGCCATGCCAACGATAGGTAAGGGGAATTCTATAGCCAGCATTCATACTGAAGCGAAGAGGAAGGTTATCTTGCCCTACCTCATATCTTGAAATATTTGGTTGATTGATGTGGAAGAAGGAAACACCTACCCAAAAGTCTTTTCCATAAAACATAGTACCCGCAGAAATATCCGGGTAAATCCTACTATCCCTATCCACTCGATCACCAGTTGGATTACCAGTGATACCATCGTCATCAATTTGATCACCAAAAAGAAGGTGGTAAAAGCCTAAAGATGATTGTTCGAAACCTAATTGTAATCCAAAACTTAACTGATACTTATTTGTGATCTGTAGTTTATAACCTCCTGTCGCATTAAAAATAAATCGATCCATTACTGCTCCAGAATTCTGAGCAAGAACATCCTGATGCAAAGAAACACCTACACCAATATTCTTCTTTGGAATAGGAGTATCGAAAGACGCCAAAAAAGTACTGTAATTAGAAGGTAATCCTACCCATTGATTACGGTAATTAATATTTGCTCGCCCATCGCCAGCTGTGCCCACCAATGCAGGATTTAAATACAATGGAGCTGCATAGTATTGTGACAGATGTGCATCTTGAGCGTGAGAGTATTGATTATAAAGTAGTAAAGTCAACCAGAAAAAAAATTGGATAACTTTTGTTATTTGCTTTCTCATTGAATTCGTCTTCTAAGTTAAGTATTGCAGTACGTGGTCTTAGAATTATACAATTATTTAGTAGTATCGATATAATTGCAATCTTCGTACCTAATGCGATAAGTACTTGTGTATACGAGTAGAAAAATTAGTTCAATTGTAAGATTAAGATGAGATATGATTGAATTTTTCCTAGATAGTGCCTTTTTTGAAAGAACTTACATTTGTTCTTAATGTGGATTCATTACCTTTAATTTGAAGGTTTTACCCTTCACTTACTATTTTTCAAATGTTGTACTTCTCTCATTCAAAAAAATATTCTTTTTTACTTTCACATGTAGAAAAAAAATCCTTTTTGTCATGAAATAATAGGTAATCGTTATACAAGACAATCTTTTTGTGATTAAAGATACCTCAATGTTATGGCAACCCAATTGTTGGTTGAGAAACTTTAAAAATCATATTTCCTGTAAATAATTCTAAAGAAAACCCAACTTCTTATAAGTGTCATTTTGATAATTTATCTTTCAAAGATATCTTGCGTAATGTTGCATGAAATTGCTTGTTTATGCAGTTATGATTCATCAATCATCGTAATTTAATGAGGAAATCTATATTACTTTTATCATCAGTTCTATTAACTATTATCACATTATCTTGTGAAAAAGAAGTAGTTAAAGAAATACAACAAAAACCAATTGATTATGTTGACCCATTTATTGGAACAGGAGGAATCGTGCATACTTTTCCTGGGGCAACGATCCCGTTTTCTATGATCCAATTAAGTCCAGATACAGACACAAAAGGGTGGGACCATTGTAGTGGTTATCATTATAATGACTCAACAATAAAAGGTTTTAGTCATACCCATTTAAGTGGTACGGGATGGTCCGATTTAGGTGATATATTGATTATGCCAACTGTTGGTGATATTCAATTAGAGTCGGGACCACAAGATCAGCCGGATTTAGGGTGGAGATCTAGATTCTCACATGATGAAGAAATAGCAGAACCAGGTTTTTATGAAGTAAACCTAAAAGATTATGGAATTACTGCAGCATTAACAGCCGGGCAAAGAGTAGGTTTTCATAAATATACTTTTCCTGCAACCGATTCAGCTAACATCATTATTGATCCTACAAACTTGATTTTTGGTGAGGTTCTGGAAGCTCAAATATCAACAGATGACCCAACTGAAATTGTGGGTTATTGTAAATCAAATGGTTGGGGAGGTAAAAGATATGTATACTTTATCATTAAGTTTACTAAGCCTTATGATAAGTTTCAAATTTCGAGAAATGGGAAAATATCTTCTCATCTTAAAGTAAAAGATAAAGATGTAAAAGGTTTTGCCACCTTTAAAGTGGGAGAAAATGATCCTATCGAAGTTAAAGTTGCTATTTCTGCAGTAAGTCTAAATGGAGCAAGAAAAAACCTATTATCAGAAGGTCACAATTCATTTGCTTTAGCGGTACAACATGCACAGGAACAATGGAGCGAAGTTCTTAATAAATTCTCTATTGATGGAGGAACAGAAGAACAGAAAAGAATCTTCTATACAGGTATCTATCATAACTTTATTGCCCCCAATCTTTCAATGGATGTTGATGGTAAGTATGTAGCCATGGGTAAGAAGTTAGAAGCAGATGGTTTTACGAACTATTCAAACTTCTCTACATGGGATACTTTTAGAGCAACAAAACCACTTATCAGTTTTCTGACACCTAATTACTCAGCTGATTTTGTAGAATCATTAATTTCAAGACATAGAGATGCAAAAGAACATTTGCCATTATGGGAACTAGCAGGGTTTGATAATACTTGTATGATTGGCTATCCATCAGTACCAGTGATTTATGAAGCAATGCAGAAAGATGTCAAGGGAATTGATGTTAATGAGGCTTTGGCTGCAATGGATGATATTGCACATTTTAATAAAATTTCTTCATCTGATGGCGATGGTGGATTAAATGAATATATCAAGTTAGGCTATGTACCAGCTCATATTCCCAAAAACGTCTCGAAGACATTAGAATATGCTTACGAAGATTGGGTAATTGCTCAGGTAGCACAAAAAGCAGGCAATAAAAAGCTATATGAAAAATACATGCAAAGAGCCCAGAACTTCACGAATCTTTATCACCCAGAGAAAAAAACATTTTGGCCAAGAAAGTCAAATGGACAATGGTTTGGTGATATAGAAATGGATCAATGGGAACCTTTACAGAAACATTGGATTTCTGGCAATAAGTGGGCTTATGATTACTTTGTTCCACAAGCGATCTCTCAATTCATCGAAATGAAAGGAGGAAAAGATGCGTTCGCTGCTGATTTGGATACTTTATTTTCTCAAGAGTTAGATATGAAAGGTGAAGAACATGTAGATATTTCAGGATTTATCGGTAGCTACGCACATGGAGATGAACCGGGGCATGCTAATGCATACTTGTACAATTTTGCTGGTCAACCTTGGAAAACCCAAGCCATGATTCGCCGAATAATGGACGAGATGTATTCAGATAAACCCGATGGCATGATTAATAATGAAGACTGTGGTCAAATGTCTGCTTGGTATGTTTTCTCTGCAATGGGATTCTATCCTGTTTGCCCAGGCGATAAACAATATATTATTGGTTCACCTTTGTTCGATAGAGTATCAATGCAAGTAAGCAATGGTAAAACATTTACTGTCGAAGCAAAGAATCAATCGGATAAAAATGTCTATATCCAAGCCGCTTCTCTTAATGGTAAAGATCTAGATAGAAGCTATATCACACAAGAAGAAATAATGGCAGGAGGTATCCTTAAGTTTGTTATGGGACCAGAACCAAATAAAAATTGGGGAACTGATGTTAATGATATTCCTAAATCACCAATACAATAATTACTACAATCCTATTATCATAATGAAGAAAAATACAATACTACCTTATCTACTTCTTCTTATTACAATTATGTCCTGTGGACAGAAGAAAGAAGAAAAAAAGGAATTAGAAGACTTAACCAAATACGTAAGTACATTAGTAGGGTCAAAGTCAGACTTTAGATTATCTACAGGTAATACTTATCCAGCAGTGGCAACTCCTTGGGGAATGAACTTCTGGACTCCACAAACCAATAATAATGGAGATGGATGGGCTTATATGTACCAAAAAGATAGTATTAACGGAATAAAACAAACGCACCAACCATCACCATGGATCAATGACTATGCAGCATTTGCATTATTCCCAATGGTAGGAGAAGTGAAGTTTAATGAGAAAGAAAGACAATCTAAATATTCTCATGATACTGAAACGGCGAAGCCACATTACTATAGTGTAGATTTAGAAACATATAATACAAGAGCAGAAGTAACACCTACAACTAGAGGTGCTGTCTTCCAATTTACATTCCCGCAATCAGGTGAAAGTAGTGTATTAGTAGATGCATATCATAAAGGTTCCTATGTGAAGATTATTCCTGAGGAAAATAAAATTGTCGGTTATTGTAAAAACAACTCTGGTGGTGTACCAGATAACTTTGCCAACTATTTTGTAATTGTTTTCAACAAGCCATTTAAAACACAAGGTACTTGGAATGGTAAAGATGCTACTTCATCAAAAGAGGTAAAAGCAGATAGAACAGCAGGTTATGTTACCTTTGACACAAAAGATGGTGAGGTGATTACAGCAAAAGTAGCTTCTTCCTTTATCTCAATAGATCAGGCTGAGATAACATTAAAAAGAGAAATTGGTAAGAAATCTTTCACTACTGTAAAAGAAGAAGCACAATATGCATGGAACAAAGAATTTAATAGGTTAATGGTGAAAGGTGGTACTCAAAGAAGTATGGAGAATTTCTATACTTCAATGTACAGAACATTGCTTTTCCCTAGAAAATTCTATGAGTATGATGCAAATAACAAACTAGTGCATTATAGTCCTTATAACGGTCAAGTAGAAGAAGGGTATATGTTTACTGATAATGGTTTCTGGGATACTTTTAGAGCTGTTTTCCCATTCTTTACAGTGATGTATCCGGAGTTAAATAGTCATATTATGGCTGGTTTAGTTAATACATATAATGAAAGTGGTTGGTTGCCAGAATGGGCTTCACCAGGTCACAGAGATTGTATGATTGGCTCAAACTCTGCAGCTATTATCGCTGATTCTTACCTTAAAGGTATCAGAGGATACGATATTGAAACACTTTATGCTGCAATTATCAAGAATACTAAAAACCATGGTCCATTAGGTTCTGTCGGTCGTATGGGTGTGGATTATTATAATGATCTTGGATACATCCCTTACGATGTAGGCATCCATGAGAACACAGCAAGAACTTTGGAATATGCTTACGCTGATTTTACAATCATGGAATTAGCTAAAGCTTTGAATAGACCTCAAGAAGAGATTGATCTTTTCCGTAAGAGAGCTGATAATTATAAAAATGTTTTTGATCCATCAACAAACTTTATGAGAGCAAAAATGAAAGATGGTTCTTGGCAGACTCCATTTATCCCAGAAGCTTGGGGTGGTGCATTTACTGAAGGGTCATCTTGGCATTATACATGGTCAGTATTCCATGATCCAGAAGGTTTAGCAGACTTAATGGGAGGTAGAGAAGCATTTGCTGCAAAATTAGATTCTGTATTCTCAACTCCATCTATTGCCAATCATGATTACTATGGTTTCGAAATTCATGAAATTACTGAAATGAAAGTAGCTGATGAAAAATATGGAACAGGCCAATATGCACATGGTAACCAGCCTATACAACACGGTATATACTTATATGATTATGTAGGTCAACCTTGGAAAGCACAGAAATGGACAAGAAAAGTATTGAAAGACCTTTACAGCCCAACTCCTGATGGTTTATGTGGTGATGAAGATAATGGACAAACTTCTGCTTGGTATGTATTCTCTGCTTTAGGAATGTACCCAGTTGCTCCAGGAACTGGAGAATATGCCATCGGTTCACCTGAGTTTGAAGAGGCAACAATGTCTTTAGAAAATGGAAACACATTCAAAGTGATTGCCAATAACAATAATGAAAAGAATATTTACATTCAATCAGCAAAGTTAAATGGCAAAGACTTTAATAAAACATTCATCACACATGATCAAATTATGGCTGGAGGTGAGTTAGTTTTTGAAATGGGTGATCAACCAAATAAGAACTGGGGTACTGCAGAAGATAGTGTACCTTATTCAATGTCAAGAGAAAAATAATTCAATTTTTGATATAATATTTAAAGGCACATTACGGTTGTTAATGTGCCTTTATTATTTTCTGTAACTCAATTTACATGTAAGGAATTAAATTATAGCAAATTATAACTAATCTAACTACAGGGAACATTAAGTGATTGAAATTGTTATAGATATAAAGGTGTATTTATAAATTGACTAATTCATGCCATTAATAGTAATGTTGTAATGTTTTTACCGAAAGGATAAATAATTAAAAACATTTTCAATAAAACTTTATTATTATGTAGAAATCTCTAAATTTGTTTAATACAATAGGATTTATAGTATGACAAGAGAAGAACTTATCAATTATCTTAACACAGAACAACTCATCAACATCTCGAATGCTTTAAAAAATATGTTTGAAAGAACAAAAGCATTTTACTTTCAGGTAACAACAACGCTGACGGTCAACGATGATGGAAGATATGAAGTATCTACTCCTGATAACTTTCCTGTTTTTACCCCCAAAGGACAAGGGTTTTTAGAAGATGGAGGGGATTACTACAAAGGCGAGCTGAAGTTAAGAAACTTAGAAGAAGAAGATTCGCTTGAAATGGCAAAGGATTTGATAATAGCTTGTTTTGAAAACAATAAAAATAAGAGCTGAAACACTACTCGAACTTATTTAAGTGTCAATTAAATATATCTTTTATCACAAATTAATAAATCACTATTTGTGCTGTAAGACGACATAAATAACATGTATAATGTTTAAGATTTTTAAATCTAAAATTAACTATACTTCTGAACAGATTATCAATAACATCATTCGTAAGCAAAACTACTCAGATACTATCAAATTTATTTATCAAGACAACTTTGATAAAATACTAAGGATGATCATAAAAATGGGTGGTTGCGAAGCAGATGCTGAAGATATCTTTCAGGATAGCCTTTCAAAACTAATTATGAGTATTGAAACATCTCAATTTAAAGGAAGGGCGAACATTTCCACGTACTTATACAGTATTTGTAGAAATGCATGGATCAATATGCAAAAAAAACAGAACAAGTACAGCTTTTTTGATGAAAGTGCGGATCATTTATTAGAAGATTATGACCTAATAGATGAAATACCTTTTATCGAGGAAGACCAGAAAACTGTAAAGAAATTTTCGGAAGCATTTAAAAGCATTGGAACAGATTGTAGGAATTTACTAAAAAAACTGTACTTTGACCTTATGTCTTATGAAATGCTGTTAACAACCCATAAAGACAAGTATAGTTCTGAGCAGGCAATCCGTAATAAGAAGAGCCGCTGTATTAAATATTTAAGAAAAAGTCTTGGTGATGACAAGGATCTTAGTAAAGAGGATATGATCAATATGATAGGACCTTGCTTGGACAAAGAGGAATAAAAAATTAATCTAAGTGATTACATTTATTAGCATTTGTGTCATATATGTATAGAAAAACATTTATGGTCAAATATTTTCAATGCTAAGAAAATAAAACTATGGAACAACTCAATAACTTTACGGAGATTGAGCAAAGGGTATATCTTGAATTCAAGAAAGAAGAAATCGGAAAGATTAGACAACAGATGAAGAAGAAGACTTCTTCAGTGTGGTTGAAATCAATGAAGGTTGCTTCTGTTGCTGCAACAACATTGCTTTTGCTTGGCTCTGTTTATGTAACCTTACTAATCTCGCCCCAATCAGTTGTTAATGATTCAATCGATAAGTATAACCTATCGGACAGATCATACACATTAACAGAAGAACGATTACCGCTACAAGTTGGTGTAAAAGCTTTACACGAACAGAAGTTCCATGATGCAGAAATGATTTTAATGACAGCGAAAGAGTCTGATCATAAAGATTTCTTTCTTTGCATGGCAGAAATAGGTGCAGGAAATTATGAAGATGCGAAAGTTCTTATGGAAAAAATGGAAAAAGATCCTGCTCACCTTTACCATCGAGAGATAACCAATTCATTAAAACTAAAGGTCTTTATGCTTGAACTTCTGCCATAAGAAGTAACAAATTGAGGGAATTAGAATGAGGAAGAGTAACCATAACCAATGGTTGCTCTTTTTTGTTATAGGGTCTATATCTCCACTGATAATCAGACTCCCCCAGAACATTGGGTTCTGTTTTAGGGCAGGGAAATCTTCAAAGAATTCTAGCTTGGCTTTTTGTAGGGCGATATCTTTTTCATATCCATCTTTTAAAAACTTGAAGAACTTCTTTGAAATATATAGTGAGGCTTGGTCATTTACTTTCCAAAGACCGGCTAAAACAGAAGGAGCTTGTGAGTAGGCAAATGCTCTCTGAAAGCTCATCAAGCCTTCACCTTTTATATACTTACCGTTAGCAGAGTAGCAAGAGCTAACAGAGATTAAGTTGTGTTTTGAAAAATCCATTTCTTCTACCTGATCAAAGGTAAAACCTTCCGGAAGGGAATCATGACCGTACAAGAAAATACGAGAACTTTGTTCGTCGTCACCAATTACTGTATGTGTAGCAAAGTGGATGATATCATAATCATTAACCGCATTGATAACATTTTCCTTAGTAGCTTCTTCATTGATTAAAGTATTTTCAGTGATGCCTTCTACTTCTTCTTGAGAAAATTTCAAATCCTTATTTGCAAAAGGTGCAATACCTAGAATATCAATCTGATCATTCTTTACCTTAGGGAGAGAAGAAATAAAGTACTCATGATGTAAAGAAAAAGCATAGCTTATACTATGTTCTTCAATCATTTTTTTTCCACCTGAAAGGTTCAATATACCCAAAGGTATAGTTGATGTTAATTGATCAGCAGATATCATTATTCTATCTTCCTGATTGTTGAATACCTTTTGAGGTAACAACAAATGGCTAATTGAATCTAACTGATTAATATAGGTTCGATCAATAAAATAATCACTCTGATATAATTTTGCAGAAAATGCTTTCAGTAAATTAAAGTCTCTTTCTTGGGCATTAACTACTTCAAGATTAAACTTCCCTTTGCTATAAGAAATGATAAAAAACCTGTTATGTTCGTCTTGGTAATAAGAAACAAATCCAATATTCTTCTCCTCAAAATTTTCTTTAAAATATGACCTAAGAATATCTGGTGTGAGTAGTGGAGTCTCTTTTAATTTCTTTTTGAAATCAAAAACATTATCCAAGGCAAAATATTCATCAATAGACAAATTCTTAACGTTAGAACTTCTTTTATTAAGAATAGTTGATTTTGTATTTTCAATAATTTCTAAGGCTTTTAATAGATCATCTTCATTTTGATTTTTTTGATATTGATGGATATAAAAGTGTATAAACTCATCCTGTAAATCTTTTTGAGAAATAAAGGATACTAATTGATCTTTGTCGCCATGCTGTTTACCAATAAACTTCTTAAAGTGATGGTAACTTTTCCAATAATATTTGTCTTTTAATTGTTCATCATCTTCATAGAGGCCTTTTAGGTAATAGTGCTCCATATATTCATGATGAACCACACCTGTACTGTCCTTTCCTACATTTACATATTGATCTAAAACCAATTCAGAACTATCTAAATATTGAAGATACTCTTTACCACGATCATGATAAAATTGAGTAAGGTTCCTAAATATTAAATTCTTGAGAATTAGATTTCTTTGATATTTGGCAGGTAGTGCGAGGTTAATTTCATTTAAAGCAATATTGAATTCTGTGAGTGCTTGATCATTCTTTTCTAACTTCTCATAAGCTAATGCTTTTAATAAGTGGGCTCTTGAGAAGTAGAAACGGGTCATTAGTAATTCATCTGTACTATATACATTAATATTTTTAGTGATATTTTCTTTAGATAATTCTAAGAACTCATCTACTATAGTAATACTTTCAATCAATTTATTTTTCTCATATTGATATTTAGCATAAAAGTAAAAATAGTTGCTTCTGTTGAACTTCTTATTTTTATAATATTCATGGCATTGTTTAAAATAATCATCAATAACAGAATCATTTTTGGTAAGTGTCAAGTAACTAAAATAATCAGAGGATGGTGATTTTATATTTGAATGGTATTTTTGATATAATAAATCACCAAATGAATATTCTTTTTTTAAATAATAGATAAGGCCAAGCTTTGCTGCCATACTATTTTGAACATTCGAATTTTGCTTGATAAATGATTTATTTGCCTTATGGAAATAATATTCGGCTGAATCTAATGAACCTACTCTATTGTGATAGGTTCCAATAGCTTTCAAAGAATTAGAATATAACCATTCGTATTTTATTCCATTCTTTTCTTGAATTTGAATAGCTTCTCTGTAGTTACAAATTCCTTTTTCTATTTCTAATGTTTCTTTTAAATAAAGGTGCCCAAGAAAGAAACACGCAAATGTCTTTGCATTATAGTCAGTGGTTTTTTCTTTCAAAGACTCAAACCTATTAATAGAGGTTTCATAGTTTTTATTTTTAAAGTTGATATATGCATCATCCGCTAATTTACTATCATCGTTTTTTAGAAAAGGATAATTGAGAATTTGTAATATGATTAGAAAAAATATCATAATTTATTTAGAGTACTGATTACATATTATCTAGGAACATGTCTTACTAGTACTACTAAGATTAGTTAGAAAGTTTTTATTAACAAGTAATTCGGGAAATTTTATGAAATCGCTATCAAAAAAGTTAATTATTTTTTCAGTTATACTAACTGCCTTTTCATGTTCAATGCAAGAAAATGAGGTAGAACCTATTGAATATAATCCAGTTAATACTGAATTTGAGGTAATGTTTCCAGAACAAGATTCTCTAAATAATAGTAATAAGAAAAAAGTAAGGCTTAAATATTTTACTGATCCTACGGAAACAGATAATAATCTCGGCCAAGATATATAAAAAAAGGCACTTATAAAGTGCCTCTTTTACTTGTTTTAGAGTATAACTCTAAAACTGAAAACTAACTATTAATTAATCTTTATATTCAAGGCTGAAGTAAGACTTTAGCCTAATATTTCATGATGTTAATATTTGTAATCCAAATTTATAAAAAAGTTTTTTATTAACATATAAAAAGTGATAAAAATCAACATTTTTATACAATTTTTTTGAATTAACTGTTTTCACATCTTAATTTTGACGCGAATCAAAGTTAAATGTATTGAAAACAGATTATTTCAAATTCGGTTTACACCTTGTCTGTGCAGTAGCCATTCTGTTCAATGCATTTTCTGTGTCCTTACTTAAAATGGATCTAGAAGATCAAAGAGACTTTATCGAAAAGGTCTTTTGTATTAATAAGGACAAACCTGAAATGTCTTGTCACGGACAATGTTTTATCAACAAACAACTTAAGAAGGAAGCAGAGAAGCAAAAAGAATCTAATATGCATTCTACTAAAGAGGTAGTAATGTCGTTATGTGCTTCTGAAACTTTAATTCCTACTTTAGATCAAACCCAAGTATTGCCTGTAAGAGCAGTACAAAATTCTACAGAAGTACTTCTTACTTCTAAAGATCTTGTCGATCGATTATTACGACCTCCAATAGTATAGATAACTTTAATGAGTCACCTTTTATCAAGAAGGTCTAAAACTCATGCCTTTTTTTGCTCAATTTATTGAGTGCTAATCATTATATCTATCATAAAAACTTTATGAAGGGTTGAATTGTATACCCTTTGTCGTAATATTTTAATCATGAAAAACGTATCTTTTTTACTAATCTCAATTTTTGCATTATTTTTTATTTCATGTAATCAAGATGAGACCAACCCAGAGGAAGGATCAAATGTTATAGGTTCTTCAACTACGGATGAGGGGGTTGTATTAAACTTAACTTCAACGAAAGAGGCACTTTATGAAGGTGTTAATAATGTAACGTTCTCTCTTGGTAATGGTCAATCTTTATCTGAAGGTGGTACTTGGAAAATTACTCCTGTTATGGAAATGACGATGGATAATGGGATGAAACACATGCACTCAACACCAATAAAAGGATTTGATATTGGTAGTTCGAATACCACTTCTGGTGAAGGCCAAATTTTATTTGTAATGCCTACAGTAGAAATGGGAGCTTGGGAATTACATATTGAATATATCGTAAATGATGCTGTCGAAGCAATGTGGATGATGCCAATTGAGGTGAATGCGGTGACATTCGAAACATCAGAAGCTAATTACAAAACAGTGATTATGCAACAATTAGATGGTAGTGAAGAAAGAATTGTCTTAGGATATAACTTCCTATCTGGTGAGCCAGAAATGGGAGCAAACGATATTGAAATCTTAGCATTTAAGAGAATTCCTGCAATGGATCATATGATGGAAGATATGGATCACGGTCACCACGAAGAGGGACATGGTCATGATTTTGAAACTTATGAGCCATATACTCAATTATCAATTAAAACGACTCCATGGATGCCTTCAATGTCACATGGTTCGTCGAATAATGTTGATCCAGAAGAAACGGAAGAAGGAGTTTATACTGGTGTAGTGAATTTCTCTATGACTGGTGACTGGCAAATTCAGTTAAATGTAAAAGATGGAGAAACAGAAATTATTGATGAAGAAGGTTTATCATTTTACCTTGAGTTTTAATGAAAAGTCTTAAACTATTAATCGGTAGTATGCTATTTTTAGTTTTACTACCGATTACTTCAACGTTTGCTCAAGCTCAACTAAAGACTTATTATTTAGGTGAGGTGACAATTACTTCAGATACTATAGAAAATAAAGACTATCAGTTAACAATAGATCAAGTAATGGCAGAAAAGCCTGAAATGAATATTGTAAAAAGAGGTGGTTTTGCTTGGGAGCCCATTATCAATGGATATTCTGATGGACAGATAGCAGTTGTGATAGATGGGATGAGAGTATTTGGTGCTTGTACCGATAAGATGGACCCTGCTACTTCATATCTTGAGCCCATTAATCTAGAGTCATTTGACGTATTAAGATCTTCTGACGCACAAGAATTTGGAACTTCTTTGGGAGGAAGTATCAACGCAAGTATGAAATACCCCAATTTTGATGGGGAAACACACTTTGGTATTCAAAACTTTTATAGTACAAATACTAACGGTTATGATGGGAATATTTTCTTGGAAAAGTCGTCTGAAAAGTTTGGAGTAAGGTACTCTGGTGCATATAGAAAACATCAAAGTTATACAGATGGAAATGGAGAATTAGTACCATATACACAATATCAGAAACAGAACCATACGTTAACTTCAGGGTATAAATTATCTGAAAACGAAACACTGACAGCAATGTTGATGTTTGATCAAGGGAAAGATATTGGTTATCCGGCATTACCAATGGATGTAAGTTCTGCTACTGGGATAATGGGTAACATTGGTTATAAAAAACATGATGACCAAGCAAAATTTCAGCATTTAGAAGCTAAGGTTTATTACAACTTTATTGAGCATATCATGGACGATACGAATCGTGAGAATGTAGCAATTCGTATGGATATGCCGGGAAGGAGCAATACTTTTGGAGCTTGGGCTAAATTGGGGAGAAAAACCGAGAAGCATCAGTTTTCTATAAAGGTAGATGCATTCGCAAATCACTTATTTGCAGATATGACGATGTATTCTCCAACAGGTGGAAAGGATATGTATATGATCACTTGGGGAGATATTCAAAGATATTCAATAGCAACATTTTTGAAAGATACTTGGAAACTAGACGACCGTTTAGAATGGGAAAACAGTATTCGTATTGAATCCAATTCAATTAACTTATCGAATGAATTGGCAAGAAAACAATTTGAAACATTAAACTATACTGTAGATGGTCCAATTTCTCAATTGGGAGGTACCTTCTCTTCTGCTTTCAACTATCATTTAACAGAATCAATTACCTCATCATTTGGAATAAATTATACGCATAGATTACCTACTGCTTCAGAGCTATATGGTTATTACCTTTTTAATGCAAGAGATCGCTTTGATTATATAGGAAACCCTGACTTGGATACAGAAAAAGCATTTGATTTTATTTTTAATCTTGAATATAATTCAGACGGTTGGGTACTTGGTATGAGTGCAAGAAAAGTATTTATCAATGATTATATTGTTGGAATTGTACAAGAAGACTTATTACCAATGACTATAGGAGCACTAGGAGTGAAGAAATATATGAATGTGGGTAAAGCGAATTCATCACATTTAAATATTTATGGTAGTAAACTAATTTCCAATTGGTTGAAATATGGTATTCACTTGTCATTTGATAATGGTACAATTGAAGAGTTACATTCTTCTATGCCTTATATGCAACCTTTGACAGTGAAACAGAATATTCAGTTACAGTTAAAGAACTTTGCTTTTGGGGTAGAATATGTTTACAATTCTGGTATGTCAACTCCTGCTGAAGAATTAGGAGAGCTGCCAACGAGCAGTTATCACTTGTTTAATTTACAAGGAGAATATGCTCTAGATTTAAATAAAGGAGAATTAAAGTTTATTGGTGCTGTTCAGAATATATTTGATGCTTACTATATAGACCCATTTGCCTGGAATGAAATACCTAGTAGTGGAAGAAATATAAAATTGGGAATTAATTATAATTTCTAAAAAAGGAAAGCCTCACAATTTGTGAGGCTTTTGTCGTTTATATATGTGAAGCTTTAGTATAAATAACTTTTCCAGACTGTTTACAAAGTGCAACATTGATCATTACAAACTCATTAACAACAAGCCTTACATGTACTGTTCCAGAATCTGTGATTACATCTTGAATTTGTGCCGTTTTTATCCCCGATTTAAATTCACAGAATATATTTTTTGTAGTCAAATTGTACAGATAAGTAGCGTTGTCTTCCTCAGTGATACCTACCCATTGCTGTAAAATATCTTGAGCAAGGTGGTCATTCAATTCAACATCAATAATACGGATGTATTTGAAATACCAATCATTTACATCTGCAAATGAAGAAAAGCTAAGAGTAAGTGCAATTGATAAAGTAAGTAAGGCTTTCATATCTGGTCAATGATCTAGTTGTATTAATTAAACATCACGTAAGAAAAATTAATTCTTGTAATGTTAGATTAACATGAGAATACAAACCAAAATATCCATTGATGATTAAATTTGATGTAACCTATTAGTAAAGTACAATTGTTATCTCTTTTTAATCCTTATTTTTAGGGTTACATATAAAGTAAGGTTTATAGTGAAATGTGATTTTTATTATTTTAAGTGAAAAGCATCGAAGTTAAAACTGATACCTGCCAACAACTGAAACTGCGTATTGTATTCATTTCTTGAAGATGGATCTGTGTTTTCTTGTTGGAAATAATGATTGTTTGCATCCGCATACGTTCCAACAATATGAAGGTTAAAATCTTTGTCTTCCCAAGGGTAAAATTCCAGAGCGACCTCATAGGTGATCATAAGAGAATTCTTTACCAACTCTGGCTTCTCTGTAACGGGATTAGTCACAATTACAGCATCATTTTCAGAGTCGAACATCACTTGGTCGAATATTAATTTTATAAAAGGTCTGAAATGTTTACCATTATATTTAAACTTAATAGGAGTCGAGTAGTAGGTGCCATTTTTATTAAAATTGGGCATATTACGCGCTGTGATAAAATCTGTATCGATCCAGAATGTATCAAAATTCCATTGTAAGCCAAGAGAGAAAGCGAAGGGCATGCCATCATACAGGTTATAGTTACTTAACGTGGTAACGTTAGAATATACCTTGATAAAATCTTTTACAATATGTCCCCACCAATACACATTAAATTGAGTAGCTTGTATTTGTTTCCCTAGAGAATCAATTTCATTCACTCCATTAGCTACCTGGAAGGCTATATGTTGACCAGATGCTGTAATATGTTCCGCATGTACTCCAGTTTTCCATAATCTTACATTATTATTAACATATGAATAACGGTAAACATCGTAGGGCCAATACTGTTGTTCCATAGTACCATAACCGTAGAAGAATTTCCCTGCTTTAAAAAGCCACTTCTTGTTATCTGTTGTATAGTTAATTGTTGCGACTTGAATATTATTGGATAAGTTAGAATCATCTACACCGGTTTGATTAAAAGCTTGACGATAATTAAAAGTGAAGTTTTCATTTATTTTACCATTCAACATAAAGAGTAATGAAGACATTCTGAATCTACTATCATCTACATAACCGTCTATATCATTACCAAACTGAATATTTCTATAATCAAAGCGTCCATTAATAGGCATATCTAGACTACTAGTAAATTGTTCCCATCCACTTTCTTCTTTATCATGTGATTGTGAAAGAACAGGAATAACCTGAACAAGAAAAAAGAATTGTAGAATAATAGTTCTGAGGATCATCGAATTTTGCATAGTAGTAGGTTATAAAATTCAAGAGATTGCTTCAATTAAAAATATGGTTCTAGTGTAATATCAAATTTGAAACACATTTACCCCAAATAAAATTCATTAATTAGCCAACCAATCTTGTATATTTATAGAATTAACCAATATTTTAATCAGATAATACCAAATGATTTCAAGGACTATTCCGGTAAAGAAGTTAGATGTATTAAGCGAAAAGCTTCAAAATTTTGAGAGTCATTACAATAAGGATTCCCATACGATAGAATATCTTGAAAATTCTGAGATACAATATTCATTAAGGTTACCTTGGCAATTAAATACACAATTTGAAGCAAGAGATGTTGTCTATGTCATCTGTATTATCCAAACAGAAAGTGCTTCTGTTGGGTTAGTAAAAAACAATGAGATCGTGTTGCATAAGACTTTTTCAACTTATGCAGTGAGGAAAAAACAAGGGAAAAGTCAGATAAAGTATTTAAAAACCAGAGGTAAGTCAAAAGCAGGGTCAAGGTTAAGGTTGGCGAATACCATCAATTTTTTTGAACATATTAATGAAAGACTTACCGAGTATTTTAAGGATAATACAGTAGAAAAAATAGCATTTAGTTGTTCAAAAATACTTATTCCATATTTGTACTCATCTAAGGTGGCTTGTCCGTTTGATAAAAAAGATGAGAGAATATATAAAGTACCCAAACACCTTTCAAACGCTAATTTTGAAGACCTTCAAATGGTACATCAACTACTTTCAAAAGGTGAACTGATCATAAAAGAAGACAATAAAGATGAAGCAGAAGAAATGCTACAAGAAGTATTTGCAAACTAATCTAATAGTTCCCATACTATTCCTAATAATTTGGGGGTGTCAAACATCAACTAGCCAAACAAAAATGGAAAATATATATATACAAGGCAGAGTCGAGCAAAGTAATAAACAAATAAAAATATTTTGGCCAGGTACCATTCTCACTTTCAAAATAAATGGAGGCCCATTAAAAGTTCAGCTATCTGATGATTTAGGAGAAAGTAGGTACTCAATCATCGTTGATGGTAAAGAAATAGAGGATATTCAGCCCACAGAGAATAAAGAATGGTATGTGTTGTATGCTCCTAAAGATAAAAAAGATCATACCGTTGAATTACATCGCAAAAACGATTTTTCAAAAGGAACCTCTACACTTTACGCAGTAGTTTGTGATGGAGATCTAGATGAAATAAAACCCAATAAAAAACATATCGAATATTATGGAAATTCCATTTCTGTAGGATATGCCAATGAAGATACAACAGGTAATGATGATAGTTATTTCACTAATAATTATTGGGCATATACTTCACAAACATCTAGGGCATTAAATACAGAACAAACGATTATTGCAAGAAGTGGTATAGGTTTAATGGTCAGTTGGTTTGATTTGATTATGCCTGAATTATATGATCGATTAAACCCAAATGATAAAAAATCAAAATGGGACTTTTCAAAGAAAATTCCTGATCTTGTTGTTATTAACCTAATGCAAAATGACAAGTGGTTGATGCAAAACCCTGATAATGAAAACTTCTTAAAGCGTATTGGAAGAAGGCAATTGGAAGGAGAGGAGATCATTGAAAAATATTCACAATTTCTCCAGGGTATACGATTAAAGTATCCTAATACACCTATCATTTGTACTTTAGGTTGTATGGATATTTCAAGCAAATCATCAGTATTTCCAGAATATGTCAAGTCGGCTATTCATTATATGAGGGATGACCAAATTTATTACTTAGAGTATCCTTTCTTGGCTAAGTTAGTTCATCCATCTGTTGAAATGCATACAAAAATGTCTCAATATCTTGTTGAGTTTATTCGGAAACATCAATTGATATAGTTGTAAGATTATGAGATAATACTTCACTTTTCGAGGTGAACTTTTGATCCTCAATTGCTTTTGATTATTTTCTATTTTGTCAATATTTTACACTTAACAGTAAACTACTTAGAGTATGTATGGAATTGTAAACAAGGCGATTCAAGGGCTAGTTATTGAGAACTTTGGAGAGGATAAATGGCGAGCAATTTTGAAAGAGAGTGGAGTGAGTATAGATATCTTCGCCGGAAATGAAATCTACGATGATAGTATTACCTTCGATCTTGCGATAGCAGCATCTAAAGTTTTAGAATTACCATTATCGGATGTATTAGTAGCATTTGGTAAGTATTGGGTCTTAAATACAGCAAAGAAACATTACGGTTCATTAATGGATACAGGAGGAAATACCTTGAAAGAGTTCTTTGTTAATCTCCCAAATTTTCATAGCCGAGTAATGTTGCTCTATCCAAATATTCAGCCCCCAGAGTTTGATGTAGAAAGTGTAAGTGAGAATGAGCTAAAACTAAGATATTTTTCTAAAAGGGAAGGACTAACGGATTTTGTTCATGGTTTAATTCTTGGTTTAGGAGAAGCTTTCGATACTGAAGTGTCAACTGAACTTTTGGAAGGAAGAAAGGATGGCTTAAAATACGATGAATTTTCTGTAAAGTGGTAGCATGGATTTTAAAATTGGTAATACGAAATTAGATTTCAATAAACTTTATCCATTTCATTTTCTTCTTGATAGAAGTCTATCAATATTATCAGTCGGGAAAAGCTTCGAAAAGTTATTTCCTGACTGTAAATTTGAAAAATTAGATAAAGTCTTAAAACTTGTTCGTCCTTGGAGCATTGAGTTTGGCTATGAGGAGGTACAAACCCAGTTACAAAAGGTATTTGTTTTCCAGAATCAAGAAAGAGATATTGTCTTAAGAGGACAGATTATCATTCTTGAGGAAGATAAAAATATACTTTTTTTGGGTTCACCATGGATGAAAAGTACTGATGAACTAGTTACCCATAAACTTTCACTTACCGATTTTGCTTTAAATGACCCAACTCCTGATGCCGTTCAATTATTAAAAATGAATGAAATCAATTTGTTGGAATTAAGGGAGTTAACTACCAAGTTGAAGCAGCAAAAAAGTATCGTTGAAGAAAAAGAGATATTATATAGAGGTCTGGTAGAAAATGCTTCAGAAATCATTGTTAGAACCAATAAGGAAGGTAAGCTACTTTATGTCAACCCATCTGCCGAAAGTATTACAGGGTATACTGAATTTGAACTTCTAGGTAAAACATTTTTTGATTTTATCACTCCTGATATGTATGAACAGATCTCTGAACAGTTCTTACAGCAAACGCTCCAAAAGAAAGATAAAGATGTTTATGAATTTAGTATTACAAATAAAAATGGTAAAATAATATGGTTGTACCAAACGGTAATATCTATCAAAGGAGAAAATGATGAAATCATAGGCTATACTTCCGTAGGAATAGATATTTCTTTAAGAAAAGAGATGGAGGAGACTCTAGAAAGAGCGAGGGAAAAAGCAATCGAATCTTCTAGAGTGAAGGAGCGATTTATTGCCAATACATCACATGAGTTGAGAACGCCAATGAATGCTATTATTGGTCTATCCAACCTATTAACAAAAACACCATTATTACCTAAACAATCTGAATTTATCAATGCCATTAAAACATCAGCCGAAAACCTTTTGGTTGTAATTAATGATGTATTGGATATCTCAAAAATCGAATCTGAAAAATTAGAAATAGAAAGTATTGAATTTGATTTGACGGATAGAATCAAATCATTTGTAAAATCATTAGAAATTCGTGCAACAGAAAAAAATATTCTATTAAATCATACAATGGATGAAGATATTCATCCGACTCTAAAAGGAGATCCCTACAGACTTAATCAGGTGTTGACAAATTTAGTCAGTAATGCCATCAAATTTACAAGTGAAGGAGAAGTAAAAGTTGAGGTTTTTGTCGATAAAGAAAATAGTAATGATGAAATTCAGAATATCATTTTTAAAGTGATAGATACAGGTGAGGGAATTCCTAAGGAGAAACATCATAAAATATTTGAAGGCTTCTCTCAGGCAGATGTATCTGTAACGAGAAAATTTGGAGGAACCGGTTTAGGCCTAACAATTAGTCGAAGCCTTATTGAATTGATGGGTGGTGAAATATCGCTTGAAAGTGAAGTAGGTATAGGGTCTACGTTTATCGTTTCTATTCCATTTGAGAAATGTGAATCAACTACTACTGAAGAAAAACCATTATTGAATTCAGAAGATATTGACTGGAGTGATTTTGATGTACTTTTAGTAGAAGATAATCAGTTCAATCAATTATTAGCGGAGAATATTCTTTTACAATGGAAGCTAAATATTGATATCGCTGATAATGGAAAAATTGCAATAGAAAAGCTTAAAAAGAAGAATTATGATGTCATTTTGATGGATATTCAAATGCCAGAAATGGATGGTATAGAAACAACCCAATATGTACGAAATAAACTTCAGATAGGTACACCAATTATTGCGTTAACGGCTAATGCAATGAAAAGTGACTTAGACTCATACAGAGAAAAGGGAATGGAGGCCTGTGTAACCAAACCTTTCCAGCAAGACGATCTTCAAAGAGAACTTAGTAAAATCTTTGATCAGAAGGAAATTATCGATGAACATGGTGTAGATCATTCGAAATGGTCTGGCAAAAATATCTTGTTGGTAGAAGACAATCAATATAATCAACTTCTTGTAGTGAATATCCTTAATCGTTGGGGATTGAATGTTGATACTGCCGATGACGGAGATGAAGCGATCTCCTTTATCCAAAGAAAAGAATATGATCTTATTCTAATGGATATTCAGATGCCAAAGATGGATGGGGTAGAAGCGTCTAAGAAAATTAGAAAATCATTTACCCAAGATGTTCCTATTATTGCCTTTTCTGCTAATCTAACTCCTGAGTACGAGAAAGAATTCTTAGAAGTAGGAATGAATGGATGTATTCCAAAGCCATTTAAAGTAGGGCAACTTAAAAAAGTGATACATGATGTTTTCTACTTTGAACCCAATGAAACTAAACCTGAATTACACCGACCTGAAGATAGTTGGAGAGGGAAGAAAGTCTTGGTCGTTGAAGACAATATGTTTAACCAACTATTAGTTGTCAATATCCTTGAAGGTTGGGGAATGGAAATCAAAACCGCTGAAAATGGACAGAAGGCAGTAGACTTAGTGAAAGAAAACGATTTTGATATCATTCTTATGGATATCCAAATGCCTGTTATGGATGGAGTAGAGGCGACCAAGATTATCAGAGGAGATTTGCATAAAAATTTACCAATAATTGCGTTAACAGCGAATAGTTCTCGTTCTGAACAAAACCTATATATGAAAACAGGTATGGATGCTTGTGTTTCTAAACCGTTTGATCTAGAAGATTTCGAAAAGACCATTAAAGGTTTCTTACAGGAAACGAATGACAAAGCCCACGAAAATAAAAATCAGGTAGAAGAAAAGGACTGGGAAGGTATTAGAGTTCTTATCGTAGAGGATAATTCTTTTAATCTATTATTATTGAAAGGAATTTTAGAAGGTTGGAAGATGAACATAATGGAAGCAGAAAATGGACAAGTAGCTGTAGACCTCTGTAAAAAGCATCAATTTGATATTATATTAATGGATATTCAAATGCCTGTGATGGATGGAGTAGATGCTACCAAAATAATGAGGGATGAACTTAATATTGATGTTCCAATTATTGCAATCACAGCCAACTCAGAAAAAGAGTTAGTTAAAAAATATTTGAAGGTGGGTATGAACGCCTGTATTCCTAAACCATATGGTCAGGAACAACTTCAAAAATCAATCATGAAATATTTATAAAAGAAAAGAGAGTGAAGTTATTGTAATGCTTCACTCTCTTTTTGTTAAGTGGTTAAATGCTGATTCTTTTTACCCCAGAAGTACCATAATACTCCAAATCCAATTCCTAAAATTCCAAGCGTATGATATACATGATAACCGTAATGTGTTAATGTAGTAATAAACCAAAATATATCACTGATTACAGGTGTAAAGAATGATACAATGGCAACCCATAAACCTTCCATTCGATAAGCTTTATGCACAAAAAATAAGTGATAAGCTAATGCTAGAAATGGAAATACGCCTATTATAAAATTTAGAAAGTAATCCTTAAAATCTTTCATAATAACAGCCATTTCGTTTATAAATTATTTATACATAAATATACGAAATTGACTGATAAAGTTTGAGTTAAAACATTCTAATCAATGTTAATACTTCCTCATAGTGAGATGTTTAAGGTTTCTTCCTTTTAACACCTCTAACCGCTTCTTCAGTCCAAGGGTTGTCAGGCCATGAGTGTTTAGGATATCTACGTTTCAGGTCTTTTTTCACTTCAAAATATGCATTGTTCCAAAAGCTATTTAGGTCGGCAGTGATCTGTACGGGTTTAAATCCAGGGCTTAGTAAATGCATAAGCACTTTATTTTTTCCATGGTTTACGCTCGGTGTATTTTCTAAACCAAAGCATTCCTGCAAGCGGACAGCTAGTAGTGCTGGCTCTCCATTGTTCTGATATTTTACCTTAATATTTGATCCACTAGGTACTTCTATTCGTTGAGGAGCCAATACATCTAACTTTTCCTGTAATTCCCAATTTAAAGAATGGTGCAAGATATCTTTTAACTTCAATTTCTTAAGGTCAGATGGCTTTTTTACTTGATCAAGGTAAGGCAGTAGCCAATCTTTACATGTAAGTAAAAGTGTTTCGGTAGATACATCAGGCCATTTGTCTTGTGGGTTCCACTTTTTTAACGACATGATTCTAGCCTGCCATTGTTCTACTTCTTCATCAAAGTTTAAGAGTTGTTTTCCTTCTTTTTTGATGGCATTCAGAATTGCTTCCTCTAACAAATCTGGATCTGGATCATTAAGAGGAACACTCCTTAAAACAATATTACCAATACGAAGGTCTTTTGTAGCGATTATTCCACCATCATCAGAATCCCAAGTAACTATTTCTTTTTCCTTAACCATTGGAGCCAAATCTTTGGGATCTAATGTTGAAGCCATAAAGATTTTCCCCATACCGTCTCGAGCATCGATATGAGCAACTGCCAGCCATTGTTCATAGGCAAGATCATCTTTATGTCCCACCATTGCAATTTTACCATTAGCCAATTGGAATTGAGCATTATTACCAGGTTTTGAACAAGCAATTCTCTCGGGGTAGGCATGAGCTAATAGAATACCGGTCTCGTAATCATCTACAGAAGAATTATCATCATTGATATCAAACATTTTTCTATACTGATTGGCAATTTTTTCGATCTGATTAAACCTTCTATTCTTTTGCCCTTCTTTACGGAACCTTCTAAGTCCTTCTATTCTTAAGTTAATGTCTACACCTGCTTCTCTGCCTAATGGATCTCTTTCTTCAACAATTGCTGCAAGATCTGTTGCTAAAGGAAGAAGATCGTTTTCTTCAGCAAACAATAACATGTGGGCAATTCGCGGGTGACAAGGTAATCGATGTATATTTTTACCATGATCAGTAATTTGGTTATCTTCAATTGCATCAAGTTGCTCTAAGGTTTCTCTAGCTTGGTATACATGACCTTGTGGTGGAGGGGTTACCCATGATAATTCAGAAGGATTGATAATACCCCATTGTGCCATATCTAATACTAATGAAGACAAATCAGCTTGTTCGATCTCGGGAATACGTTGTTCATCTAAACGCTCATTGGTGGCTTTACTCCATAAACGGTAACATGTTCCTGGACCCAAACGTCCTGCTCTACCTGCTCTTTGGTCAGCTGCATCTTTAGAAATTTGTACTGTAGTTAATCTAGATAAACCGGAGTTAGGATCAAACTGTTGAGTACGACCGAATCCCGTATCAATCACAACTGTTACACCTTGAATGGTTAAACTAGTTTCAGCAATTGATGTGGCTAATACTATTTTCCTTTTACCTTCTTTGTTAGGCATTATTGCAGCTTGCTGCATTCTATGGGGAAGCTGCCCATAAAGAGGGTGTATCGCAAAATCTCTTAGTTGTGTTCTAAGAATACCTTCACACTTCTTTATTTCACCTTGTCCAGGTAAAAAACATAAAATATCCCCTTCATGTTTTTTTGAGGCATCGATAGCTGCTTTAGCTGTCATTTCTGGGATCAAGAAGCGATCAATATCTCCAACATATTGCAAATCTACTGGATACATTCTTCCCTTACTTTCCAGAATTGGGGCGTTATCAAGCATAGAAGATAGTTGTGGCATGTCTAATGTTGCAGACATAACAAGTATCTTCAGGTCATCTCGGAGTACTTGTTGAGTTTCTCTACAAAGTGCCATGGCCACATCAGCATGTAAGCTTCTTTCATGAAACTCATCAAAGATAACCATAGCAACGTCTTCTAAAGCATTGTCTTGATGGATCATTCTAGTAAGAATTCCCTCAGTCAAAACTTCAATCCTTGTATTTTTAGAAACCTTAGTATCAAACCTAACGCGATAACCTACGGTATCACCTACTTTTTCACCTAAAAGATCAGCCATACGGTTAGCAATTGTTTTTGCTGCTAATCGTCGAGGCTCGAGCATATAGATTTTTTTACCTTCAAAAAAAGGTTGATCAAGAAATAATAAGGGGACAAGTGTACTTTTCCCGGCACCCGGAGGAGCCTTGAGTATCATTGTCGAATGCTCCGTACAGGTAGAAATAATTTCTTCTGCTATTTCCTTTACAGGAAGATCTATTTTAGATATATCTAATGCCACTTGATCTAAGTATTGGTGAAAAAACAGACAAAGGTACAAACCTCTTTAAAATCACCCAAAATAGGGATTCTAAATGCTTTTGAATTCTGTATTTTTGTAATAAGAAATTACCTGAAGATGAAAGAGCTAAATATCCTAATTGTAGATGACCACATACTATTTTGTACCGGGATTGAACAATTATTGAAAAATTTATTATCCGCAGAAGTTACTGTTTGCTTTAACCCAATTGATGCTTTAGACTTGAATTTATCTAGTTTTGATATCGCTTTGGTGGATTTAGATATGCCCGAAATGAAGGGTTTTGAGTTTATTCAAAGAGCGAGAGAGCAATCCATGAATACTAAATATGTGATTGTTTCTATGCATAGTAAACCATCGATTGTTAGAAAAGTAATTAAACAGAAAATTGACGGTTATATCTTAAAAGATGATGAAATGAATACCTTTAAAGAGGGTATTAAATCTATCTTGAATGGGAACCAATATTTTACACCTAGATTGCAAAACATCATCAATGTTGCTCAACCTCATTCCTCTAAAATATCTCCTAGAGAAGAAGAAATTATCAAATTAATTGCTGATGGATTAAGCATGAAAGAAATCTCTGAAGTGTTGCATATCAGTCATGAAACAGTAAAGACTCATACAAAGAATGTTAGGTCTAAATTAAACTTAGATTCCAGAACTGACTTAATAAAATATGCAATTGAAAATTTGTTAGTATAATTTGTGTATATTGTGTTAACTAACATATTTTCTACACTATTAAGATGAATTTTAAAGTATTAATTGCCTATTTACTTATTACTTTCTCTTGTTATTCGACTACACTTGCACAACTTATCGTTGCGCCTGAAATGTCTGGTCAAGACATCATACATCAATTTGATTTTATTGATATTAATTTAGAAAAAAATCAATTTTCTGAGGTGATCAATAATGACCAAATTCAATGGCAATCCTTATCAGAAATCAAAGCAAGTTTGGGCCCTGGCTCTTCCTCTAAATTATTAAGACTTAAGTTCAAAAATACTCAAGAAGAGCCTTACAAACTTGTTATCAATTATGTGCTGATCCCTAAAATAAAAGCATGGGTTTTTAACGAAGATACTACCTATTCCTATCAACTTGGATCCGAAAGTTCTTATTTCAATAAAGGCTCTGTTTATGCTTCATCAGGTTATGTTTTAGACTTACCAAAACATGATTCTGAAGTATTTATATTTTTTCAAAATGAAGGTCACCCTGTCAATACCGGTATATATTTGTTTAAGCAGTCTTCATTAAAGAAAACAATTCATGATAAAACCATACTGACAAATATTTTCAGGGCAGTTTATTTACTGTTTGTGCTTGTATCAATACTCACTTTTATTGTAATAAAAGAAAAAATATACCTGTACTACTTTATTCTTTACCTAGGGGCTATGTTACCGCTCGAAGCGGATTCAGGTCTGATATTATTAATCACAAAAAATGAGATTTTCACATATGTAATGCGAATTGTTGGAAATGCATTTTTTGTGTGTTTCTCTTTATTATTTTACTCCAAGTTTGTTAAACTATATGGCAAACATTTACGATTTATCAAGAAGACAATCTTAGTATTTGTCGTTGTTAATTCTCTGATATTCTTATCGCTTATACTATTTAGTATTGATAATTATCTAGTAAATACAATATCAACCTATTTAAGTATTCTAATGTCATCTGCAAGTATTATTTTATCATTATTGATGATAGGAAGGTTTGCTTACAGAGGAACAAGGTTGGCAAAGTCATTATTTATTGCTCAGTTTATCAACTTCCTTCTTGGATTTATGCTCTTTACAATACCATCGTTAGGTTTTAAAGATAGAGAGTTTATGACGATGTGGCTGACTTATTTCTTAAATGCTTTACAGGCGTTTATCTTCTTAATTTTTATGGTAATAGAGTTTGTCAATTCTGAAAAGGAAAAAAAGAAATTAAAGCTTTCAATTTTAGACATAAAAGATAAAAGCAACCACGCAATTATTGAAGGGGAACAAAAAGAAAGGCAAAGAATAAGTCAACGTTTAACAAAGGATATTACAACGAATTTACATGAGATATCCGATGCATATGACATCACAGAATCTAAAGATTTACTGCAGAACACTATAGACGAAGTACGAACGCTTAGTCATCATCTACTGTTACCCTCTTTTGAGGAAGGTGAATTTGAAGACGTAATCTTAGACCTGTTTTCAAAATACAACAATACTACTTTAAAGTGTTTCTACCATATACGAGGTTGGGAGAGTGTGAAGATCAGCACGCAACAACATATTTACAGGATTGTGCAAGAGGTATTGAATGTTTTAGAGTTGAATAAATTAAAAGGTAAACTCTATGTTCAATTTGTTGAAGTAGGACAGAAAGGTGTGATTTCTATAGAATGGAGTAGTGAACATGAAAATACAAAAGAACAATTCACTGAGATGGTCCATAATATTAAAATGAGAATATTTGCTATAGGGGCGAAATATGAGGACCAAAAGCAAGCCGGTGATTATTATTGTAGAATTTTTGATATAGAATTAAGTGATGAGGACTCTGTAATTAAAAGATAAAATTATATTTGTAGATAAATTATTACTCTTCCGCATTTTAACTACTCGTTTCTTCTTTACTGTGTTATTTATATGATTAACTTAAGGATATATATTTTCTTCTTACTACTTCCTATCTCCTTTGTTACGAAGGCTGCTGGTATCTCATTTTCTTTTTATTCATTGAATAATCAGGAAGAGTTATCACTAATGGAAGTAGAAGAACAGAATAATATATGGACTGAAGAAGAACCCTACTTAATGCATGATGGCGGAAATATCACAAGATGGTATAAGGTTGAGGTTTCTTCAAAATCCAATAGTATTTATTACCTAACTGTAGAAGTTCCTATATTCAACACATTGCAGATTTATGAAAAATCAAACCTAGAGAAAGGATTTAAAAATTATAATTGCAGTATAGGAGTGACGGATGGTATAGAGATTGACCAAGAATTTGGAGTTCCTATTCAATTTAAAGAGGGTGAACAAAAAGTCTTTTATTTTAAAATACAATCTTACAGTACTTTTTTGTCGAGTAAAATAGATTTTGTAACACCCAACACTTATCAAGATAATTTAGAAAATAAGTTTCTTTTTAAACAGACATCTAGAGTAATCATTTGTGGTTTATTATTTCTAGCCGCTTTATTAGGTGTAATTTCAAGCCTTCGAATTTATCTCTACAATCTCATTGGAATTTTTGGGGCAATTATTTTTGCAGAGTCAGAAATTGGTTATTTCTTAACGTTTTTATCTGGAGAAAATGAGATCTTTATTTATGACATTAGAATTATAGGTAATGGACTTTTTGTCATCTTTAGTACTGTCTTTAATTACAAGATTATCTTCTCAGAAAACCAACCAATTCCGAAGGATCTAAAAATAATCATAGCACTTCAGGTTGTATTAACGATTATCGTCTTGATTGTGCAACATTTTATATTGGTAGAGAATGTTACCTTAAGACTTTTAGTTCAGATGTCGATTTCTTTAGCGTTATTGAACTTTATCTTAAATATCAGATACATTTATATAGGTTGTAGACAAAAGATTCCAGCAGCGAAAATTGCGTTTTTTTGTTATGTATCAACAGTACTATTATTGACCTTCTTTGTATCCATGCCACATCTAGGCATTCTTCCACATTTTCTAGCAATAGATTATGTCTATTATATGATTCTTACGTTTGATACGGGTACTTTTTTCTTACTGCTTCTTCAGTTTGTTTATTCAAAATATAGACAAAAATCAATACTTGAATTAGAAGAACAACAACTTTTACAACAGTATTCAAAAGCTATTATTAAAGGTAAAGAGAAGGAGAGAATCCGTATTGGTAGAGAATTGCATGACTTTGTAGGTGGAAACCTTTCTTTAATTAATAAAGCACAAAATTTATCTCAAGAAGAGATTAAAGAAATTCTTAAAATGACAGCTACAGAAGTAGAAGAATTGTCTCAGGGTCTTATGAAAGAAGAAATGATTGATAAGGTTACTTTCGAAACTCTGTTCTTTAATCTTGTGGAAAGGTTTCATACAGAGAAAATGCATTGTTTCGTTCAATTTGAAGGAGAGGACTTTGATAGTATTCCTCCAGTTTTTATCAACCAATTGTACAGAATTTCTCAAGAACTTCTATCTAATGCCAAAAAGCATAGTATGGCGAGTTTATTAATTATCGTCTTCAAAATAGATACCCGAAAAAATAAACTATCGATTCATTATAACGATAATGGTATAGGACTGCCTGTGGAAAAGAGTAAGACAAAAGGCATGGGTATGATGAATATTACAAATAGAGTAAAAGAAATCGGAGGTTATCTCACTATTACATCCAATACAGGAGGAACAAATATTATTATTTCTGAAATTTCTCTTTAAAATTCTAAATCAGTATTTGTTGTGCAGAGGATATGCATTAAATTAAATCTTGAAGCCAAGATGATATAAAATGCCTATAAATAAAAATGCACAAATCCGTTATAATACTTTAGACCGTTGTTTTAGTAACTCCGGTAAAAGGTATTTTTTGGAAGATTTGATTGAAGAGTGCAATAAAGCTTTGAGTGAGTTAGATCCCAATTCTTCTGGTATACGCAAAAGACAGATTTATGATGATATCCGTTTTATGGAAAGTGAAGCTGGGTATAAGGTCGATTTACTAAAGGAGAAATACGGACGAAAAACCTATTATCGATATAAAAATCCTAAGTTTTCTATATCAAATCAACCTATAAATGAAAAAGAAGCCAATCAGCTGAGAAGTGCTTTAACCGTACTTAGTAGGTTCGAAGGATTACCACAATTTGAGTGGGTGAAAGAATTAAAGACAAAATTAGAATCAACATTTGTCTTAGAGTCTGATGTAGAGATCATTGGTTTTGATAGTAATATTGATCTGGTAGGACTCGAATACCTTACCGAATTATTTGATGCTATCTATTATAAAAAAGTAATAGACGTAAAATATAAACCGTTTAGTGATGGAGAAATTATTGACTTTACGATTCACCCATACTACCTGAAGCAGTACAATAATAGATGGTTCCTCTTAGGACAAGACGAACGTTTTTCGACGATAACGAATATTGCCCTGGATAGGATTGAGGCGGTAACATTGATTGAGAAGAATTATGTTGAGAACCTAAATATTGATTTCAATGAGTTTTTTGAAGACATCATTGGTGTAACAAGAAATGATGCCCCCTCAATACTGATCGAGTTTTTTGTTGAAAAAGAAAGAGCTGATTATGTAAAAACCAAGCCTTTACATGGTACACAAAAGCTAAAACAGGAGGATGACAGAGGCTCAACATTTTCTATTGACGTAATCCCTAATAAAGAATTGGAAACTCAAATATTTTCTTTTGGTGACGCTTTGACTGTGCTATCTCCTGCATCATTTCGAGAGAAAATGAAAGAAAGGATTGAAAGACTATTTAGAGCTTACAAGTAAAATATCCTACCTTCATTTATTAGATAGGATATTTTACGTATTACAGTTTGTATTAAGAAGCAGTATGTAATAGATTCCCTTTGAGTCGTTTGTTAGTAGCATCATTACCAATAAATATATTGAATAATGCTTTTGGAAACGCCTTGTCTTGTACATCCATAACTTTTTGGGAGTTTTTGTAAATAATTACTCTATTTTCTCCCAAAAACGTTAATCTGTAGTGGTCTTCCAATAGATTCTTTTCTTCAAATAATTGAATGAATTCTTCAATATACCCATGGTAATCATCGGTATTCCCTCTATTGGCTCCATCAAATGCTTTCTCAAAGAAGTTAACTGATTCCACAAAATTACTAGGTAATGCTACATCAGCATTTTTTACATTGCTGATTAGAGTTGTGATTTCACCTTTCTTTAGTAAGTCTTTATTTTCTTCATGCAAGTTTTTGATCTCATCAATCGTTTTTTGAGATTGAAATTGTGTGGTTGTGACAACGAGTTCAAGAATTTTTGTATCCTCAGAATAGATGATTTTTACAGGGTCATCACTTTTCTCTTTGACATAAAGGCCACAAGCGAATAACTTATGTACACCTTGAATATAACTACCCTCTCCATTTAGTATAAATTTATCATTTTCAATTGTTACTTGATCTGGAAAATCAATATTGAAAAGTAAGTTCACTTTATAGGAAGTTTGTGCGAAAGAATTGGTTAAAATAATTGCCCCTAAAAAAGTGAGTACAAAAAATCGACGTATCATAAAAGTTAAGTACTTATTTAGAATATTAAATCTGGATAATTCATTTTTTTCGTGTTGCAAATTACATGAAACCGATTAGATAAATTTGATGATGATCGTCACTTATATATGTTTATATATAAACAATAATAAAGACTAATACCTCTTAATGATTATTATTACACATTGTACTATTGCGATGTTCCTTATTCTTTTGTGATATTAAATTTAAATGACTCATCGCTATATGAACGGTATAATTAAATTAGTATTAGACACCATAGAGAGAGAAGGTAAGGCTACTTTTTCTTATGAATTTCTTGTTTCATCATTTAAATCACAATTTATCGAAGAAGGATTAGAGCTCTCTATTTTAGAATTCAACAAATGGTTGGTACAAAGTAGAGAAGAATTTGGTGTTATATATGAGAGTGACATCAATAACGAATATTATACTTTCAGAAGAATATAAGAATAAAAAATACTCATTTAACCTCAATGTATAAAGAGTGTATGTTGTTATTTAAATTATCGAAAAAATAGTGATTTTTATCGTTTTTTACTGATAACATAAATATGATATACTTTGTAATACTATATTTCTATTGATTTTCAACTTCACAATCCATATTTGACAAAAATTACTATAGCTGTATAGTTATCATATAATGCATAAAGGCAGTTTAGTAATTAGTCTTCTAAATTTATTAATGATTGAACCATTCAAAAGCATCTAACTCATCAGTGAAATATTTCGTTTGTAACGGTCCGGGTATACTCTCTAGTTCTAGAAACTCATTATTCAAAATCTCACTGTGTTTACTTTGAGATGTAATCCATGCCAATTTGTGCGTACCAGCTTGTCTCATAGATGATGCAATTTTAGTATTGAACCAACCTAAGTTATTTTGAACAACCGATAGGCTATCATTAGTGTTGCAGACCAAGACAAATTTAGGTTTAAGTTTTTCCATAAGCATCAATTGATGCTGTGTTTCAGAGAGATAGTCTTTTTCTTGAGTTTCATTATTTATTGAAAAGTATATACGCATTAGCCTCTTCATCTGATCCCAGTGTAAAGAGTAGCATTTTCCTGACGTTAAGCACATGGGTTATTTATAGGTTATTATTCATTGAGCCATTCTAAGGCTTCTTCTTCTGTAGTAAAGTGTTTGATTTTAAATGGAGCTTGATCATTAGCGTCATCCATCACTTGATCGAAAGATACTTGAGCGAAAAAATCTTCAGAAACAATCCAAGCCATCTTCTCTAAAGGAATGATATTAAGGACTTTCACAAATCTTTCATTAATCCAATCTTGAGTAGCAGGTAAGACGTTGTAATACGCTTCTTTAGTATCAACTAACATTTTTTCAGGAGCATATAATTGATTAATATCGATTTGTCTCACTACTTCTTGTCTGTAAACTTCTTCCTCCATGTCAATTGGAGTAAACCAAGTAGTCTTTAAAACCTTCTCGTCTTTATTCCATTCAACTTTATGAAAATCTGTAGTGTAGATAACTTCGTAGCTCATGCTTTTTATAAAATTTAAAATCTGAAGTGATAAAAGTATTAATAACTAGAATGAAGAAAAAATAATTTTACCGGAAATAAAAGTTTTATAGAAATAGTGAAAATAATTGTACCAATTTGAAAATTAAACTATTTCTAGTTTGGGCTAAATAAGGAAGCTTTTGACCCTTTGAAGGAAATCATGCTTTAAAAACAACGCGTATAAGTAAATGTAACAAATCAAAAACAGATTACCAATTAGAAATAAAAGATGTTTTTGAAACTATAATAACCCAGAATAACTACTATCACAGGCACAACGATGTTGTGCCGAAGATTTTGAATAAGAATAATAATGATGTTTTGATAATTGATAATGATAACTATACTACTGGAGTAATACCCCTAGATTCTAGCGATTTACTTAAAGATGTTTTGTACTCCACCCTTAGCGGGGTGGAGTATTTTATTTTACGAAAAACTTCAATGAAGTCCTGAAAAAAATATTTCAAAAATGAAATAAGTTGAAAACTAGAACTTTATACTAAAACCTTAAATTTCAATATGTTTTGATAAGTTTTTTATGTTAAGAGGAATAGAATTTGATAGAGGTAAAATATTAGAAGAGTACAATTAAAACTACCCCTATGGGTAGTTTTTTTTATGCCCTAATGCAGTATGTTTGTTCTAACAAAATGATGACATAATCATACCAACTCCTTTTCATAAGAAATATTTACACCTTATTAGGTTCTGTGATTCTTTACCCATTTTCACAAAAGAACCTGATAAGGTGTTTCTATATATAGACTTATTTCAAGATTAGCTTAGATAAACGAAGAATTATTCACTTTTTATTTACTGAAAATGCTAGTTAGATATTTTGAGTTCACCTTTTTTATCAATAGTTTCACAATACAGAATATATATTTTAAAGCATTATCTCAAACTGATAAATAATTAAATTAGCATAATCCAATTACCATTATTATAACTATGATGACAATTTCCCAGAATAGCTCAAATGCGATTTTGAGTGTTCATGCAAACAACGTACAATTAAAACTTGAAGGATTTATCTCCCAAACTTTTATAGCTGATGCAATGATTAAAGCCGCTAATGTGATGAAGAATAATAATATCAATACGATTATTATTAATACTGAAGATTTATCATGTCCTTTATCTATACCGGATAAATACCAATTAATCTCAATGCTTAAAACATTTGGTTTTGAGAGATGTAATGAAATTTTCACAGTATGTGGTCTAGATCAAGAAGAAAGAGATTTAGTTGAAACTATGGCTCTTAATCGTGGTTGGAAACTCACAGCCTTACAATCACAAAATGAAGTAATAAACTTAGTTTAATACTGTTCAGCTTTTTTGTTTGAGATATTCCCCGTTTTTTAAATTTTACCTTAACAATTAATCGTTCTAACTAAAAACCTTTTTGTTTGATAGAGAAATATCAGTTAACTTCTTAATTCATTATTAAACCTTTTTCTCTTGAACAAACAATATGGAACTTAAAAACACACTGACTCTACTTCGAATACCGTTCTCATTCTATTTAATGCCAATCTATTTTTTTGCATTAAGTCAAACGATGGTCGTAAATTGGGAGTATGCCATTAGTGTGTTTTTTATTCTTCATTTACTAATCTATCCAGCAAGTAATGGTTACAATAGCTATGAAGACAAAGATACGGAGAGTATAGGTGGTTTAGAGAAACCTCCAGAATCTACTCCACTCTTATTTAAAACCACTTTATTAATGGATTTTATTGGCTTAGCCTGGAGTTATATTCTCAATATTGAGTTTGGTATATTAGTTACAGCTTATGTTTTAATGTCAAGAATGTATAGCAGTAGAAAAATACGACTCAAAAAATATCCTTTTCTTGGCTTTCTCACTGTATTTATCTTTCAAGGGTTTTGGACCTTTTGGATGGTCTATTGTGGAGTAGATGGCACAAATATCTCTTTCTTTAAAACAGATCTTCCATATGCTGCAATAGCATCTTCGCTAATGGTCGGAGGGGCTTATCCATTATCTCAAATATATCAACATAAGCAGGATAAAGAGAGTGGTGATATTACCATTAGTATGATACTTGGAATTAAAGGGACATTTATTTTTTCAATGATATTATTCTCCATTGCAGGAGGTATCCTATTTTATTATTTCAACACTCTTTTTCATGGTTCTTTTTTAGTCTTTGCAGGATGCCTATTGCCAGTACTTTTATGGTTCAACATATGGATGTTTAAAACTTGGTCAAATCCTGAAGAAGCTAGTTTCAGAAACCTAATGAGAATGAATAATATTTCTGGCTTCTGTATGAACACCTGCTATATAATTCTACTTATTCAAAACCATACTGAACTGTTACAGTTATAAAGAAAACGCAAAATTAATCACATGACTTACATTCATTCTATTGGGATAGCTAGACCCCAAAATAGATATCCTCAAGAAGACCTATTATCTTTTATGACGTCAGCAATTCCTAAAGATAAAGTGAGAGAACAAAGGTTATTAAAAATGATCTCTCATAAATCAGGAATTCAAGAACGATATAGTGTTTTAGATAACCTATATGATTTTTTTGACGGAGAGACTCCAACATTAGAAGACAGACTTGAAAAATTTAATAAAAGTGCAGTTCCATTGGCTGTGGAAGCTGTGAAAAATTGTATTCCAGAAGATCAATTAAAAGAAATTACACATTTAGTGACGATATCATGTACAGGAATTTCAGCTCCAGGTATTGATATCGACCTTATTAAAGCATTATCACTTTCCTCGAAAACAACCCGAACAACTGTGAATTTTATGGGTTGTTATGCAGCTTTACATGGATTAAGAATTGCTGATCAAATATGTCATACAAATAAAAACGCTAAAGTGCTGCTGGTAGATGTAGAGTTATGTTCATTACATTATCAGAACAGATATGAAGAAGATCATTTAATGGCTAATACTCTTTTCGGAGATGGAGCAGCTGCATTATTTATAAGTAATTCTACTACTGAGAAATCACTATTTAAAATTGACAAGTTTGCATCTCGATTAGCCATCAATGCTTATGACGAAATGGCTTGGACGGTTTCTAGATCTGGTTTTCAGATGAGGTTGAGCAATTATGTTCCAGATATTATAGAAAAAGATATACAGAACTTAATTACTGATGTTATTCAGGAAGAGGAGGTAGATCAAGAAAAATTAACTTGGGCATTCCATCCTGGGGGTGTGAGAATTTTGCAAAGTATTGCTAGGGCTATAAATGTTGATAAAGAAGAGTTTAATCACTCTTATGAAGTGCTTACTGAAAATGGAAATATGTCGTCTGTAACCATATTACATGTTTTAGATAAGTTGACGAATAAAAACTGTAAAGAAAAGATTTTTGCTGCAGGTTTTGGTCCGGGTTTAACTATGGAAGCAATGCTACTAACAAAAATTTCCGCATGATCGATTTATCAGTAAGAAGTAACCAACTGGAGTTATTGGATCAATCCGATATTCCGACTCCTGATTTGTATCAAAATCTAAAAGAGTTACATACCATAAATACTTTATTAGGTGGATATCAGGTGATGTTGAAAGGTGTAGAGTATTTTCTTCAAAAATACCCTCAAAAAGAAGTGAAAATACTAGATATAGGATCTGGAGGAGGTGATACACTAAAAGTAATTCATCAACAATTTGGTAAAAAATTTAAGCTAAAGTTGATAGGAGTTGACCTTAAAGGCGATTGTATTAATTACTCAAGAGAAAACTGTAAAGATTTACCTATCGAATTTATTGAATCAGATTACAGAGATCTATTAAAACAGGAAAACGATTTTGATATTATTGTAAGCAGTCTATTCTGTCATCATTTAAAAGAAAACGACTTAGTTTCACTTTTTCAATGGATGAGAAATAATGCGAAAATGGGAGGTGTCGTAAATGATTTACACAGGCATCATTTAGCATATTACAGCATTAAATGGATTACTCAAGTAGCATCATCCTCTTATTTAGTTAAAAATGATGCTTGCCTCTCTGTAGCAAGAAGTTTTCGAAAAGAAGATTGGAAAAAGATTTTTCAACAATCAAATATTAAAGCTTTTAGAATGAAATGGATGTGGGCATTTCGTTGGTTGATCACTTTTGATACTAAAGAAAATGTATGATGTCATTATAATTGGAGGAGGCCTTGGTGGTTTAACTTTAAGTATTCAATTGGCAAAATCTGGTTGGAATACGTTGCTCATCGAACAAAAAAAATATCCCTTTCATCGAGTATGTGGTGAATATATCAGTGATGAGGCTTGGGGGTTTTTAAATCGATTGGGAATAGACCATGTTGACTTAAAGTTACCCCAAATTAATAAGTTAAAAGTTAGTGCTGTTGATGGAACTACGCTTGAGGCTGCTCTAACAGTTGGAGGTAAAGGCATTTCTCGATATTTATTGGATCATCAATTATACCAAATCGCTATTGATAGTGGGGTAACAGTACATACCTCTGAAAAAGTGACAGACCTTTCAAAAGAAAACAATAGATGGTTTATTAAAACAAATAAATCAGATTATCTGTCTAGAGTTGTGATTGGTGCATTTGGTAAACGGTCTTTATTAGACAAGCTTTTACAACGTGATTATATCAAAAATGCTCCTTTGAATTACAGGCTCAAGAATTTTATCGGAGTGAAATATCATTTAAGAGGTGAGTTTCCTAATGATGTTATTGAACTGCATAATTTTCGAGGAGGGTATTGTGGAATCTCTAAAGTAGAAGAAGATAAAATATGTATGTGTTTTCTTTCTAGAGGAAGTAATCTAAAGGAAGTGCATACGCTCGATGAAATTGAAAAAAAGTATTTATCTCAGAACCCCTTTTTAGAAAAATACCTCCAATACGAACGTTTATGGGATAAACCACTAAGTATTGCTCAAGTTGATTTTTCTAATAAAAAATTGATAGAAAATGAAATACCAATGTTGGGTGATGCAGCGGGTTTAATTGCTCCATTATGTGGTAACGGGATGAGTATGGCAATGCAGGCTTCTGTGATTCTTCACAAAGAGTTAGACAATTATTTACATCAACATATCTCATGGAATAATTTGAAAGACAATTATACGACACATTGGAAGGATACATTTCATCACCGTTTAAAAACAGGAAGGTTTATTCAACGATTATTTGGAGATAATATGACGACCAATATCCTACTAAGAAGCTTAAAATTTAGCCCTTTTATTACTGAAAAAATTATACGTTCTACCCATGGTAATCCTTTCTAATTGTAGGATTTACTGTTGAAATAGTATTCTCATCTGATATTTATGATTTGCTGAACTAACTTTTTATCAATAAGGTTACTTAGATGTGAGTCAACAACAAAAATATTAATAAGTAATACGATTTTATTATAGTAAGTTTTTCAATCAGCAAAAGGGATTATAAGATAAAATTTGGGTTAGAAAAGTAGATGATGATGTTATCTACTTTTTTTGTGCCCAATTAATTTTTATCGACGATAATTTCTAAATAGGGGAGGTTATTTTGTAAATCCATTAAATCTTCTTGAGATACTTCACTATTGCTGATATGAAGGTATTCGAGTCCTTCAATACAAGACAATGAAGAAGAAAGTTGACCAATAATCTCGGTAGATTCAAAGAAGAGTTCTTTTAATCCCAGCAGTTTATAAAAGGGGACAGTAGATAAATTAATGGACGAGTTTATAATTTGAAGTGAAGACAGTTCAATAAAATTTCCTAGTTTTTTTTCAGAGTGACAAAGACTTGTATTACTAATAATCAGTCGCCCAATTCCAGTAAATTCGTACAACTTATTATTGATACACTTCTGTTCTTCTAAACTTTGGATTCCAGAAATGGCATTTAATGAATCATTGATGGCTTCATTTAATGAAAGATTTAATCCAGGGTATATACCAAGGCCAATTCTTTCAAAGGCAGTATATTTACTAAAAAATAAAGATTTATAGCTTTTGTAAGCTAGCTTTTGAGCTTCTTTAGTAATAGGATTCCCTGAAGCAATAATTACTGTATTTTTTAATGCTTTTGCCTTTTTTGGTAAAGATTTAATATCGTTTCCATTAATAAACAATACTTTAAGATCCATTTGTAACAACCCTTCAGGTAGAGAAGTAAATTGATTGTAAGAGATATCTATACACTCTAGATTGGGAAATGTGCTTACTTCTTTTGGTAAAGTATTAAGTGCTCTATTAGAAAGATCTAAAACCCTTACTTTATATGGTTTTTTGATTGCACTAGAAAGATCATGAAAAACTTCATCTTCTTTTAAAGCTTCCAGATCAAAGTATAAGTTTTTATTTGCCCTATTGGTTTGAGCATTATTGAGAAAAGGAGTTAGTAAAAGAGAGAATAGTAGTATGAATTTATTGAGTTGCATGTAGTTAAAAAAGCAATGATTGAAATCTATTTCATATCGAATATACGAATATAAAATTATTGAATACTAAACACTTAAATACAACGAGTCGTTTCAGTTCATTATTATGTCGTTTCAGTAAATAGTATTTCCGTTTCAATCTTTTTTATTGATTAATCATTCATTAATTCCCGTTAGTATTGATGTAAGTAAAACACAAACAGTAATTCATCTAAATTTACTAATAGGTTATTAAAATAGACGATTTAATGTACTAATCATAAGTACAACAAAACAGATTTAGTATTCGTACAGGAAAAACTTTTCGGAAAGGCATTCGATATTCGGATGTCTTTTTTGTTTATCTATTATTTTAATTTTAGCTGATAAAAGTCTATAAAATTTTATGATAACATTGTAAAGTAGAGATTAATTTAGTTCGTACTTTTGCCCGATCCTTTTATTGTAAAAGTGTTATTGATATCCACTTAAAGATTTAAACTTGAAAAAATATTTACTATTTATTGGTTTACTGTTCATTGTTTTCAGCTGTTCAAAGAAAAGTTATTATCAGTCCCCAAAGCAATCAACAAAAGATAACTGTTTTTCGGTCTACCCTAATGATGAAATCAAAATTTCTATAGATTATGATGTATTAGAGGATACTTTTATGACCAATCGATTTTCAAAGAGTAGCTTAATCTTAGCTGAAATTTATGGTGTATCAGAAGATATTAAAGCGTATAAGCGTTTGGATGAGAAAATAAAAGCAGGCAACATGAATGATAGAATACTTTTACATAAAAGTTACTATCAAAATGAAATTGATAAGAGATTACAATTGGCCTCTTTTGAAAATGATGGATTGTTGAGTAGTATTCATTGTGAACAATTAAGATTAGCAAGGATCTTAAATGATCTAACAGCATTAAATAATAAAAAGCAAACTCGCCTATCCAATGCTGCCATTATCGTAGGTACTTTATCAACAGTATTAGTTGCAGGTATCTTGATTTCGAAAGATGAAGGTTTAAATGATAGTGATGCCAAAGATTGGATTGGTATTGCAGGTGCCGTTGCGGGTACCTATTTAGCTGTTAAATCATCAAGACAAGATGCTACTGTTGAAGTAGATCATAATAAAAATATTATTCGTTCTGTATATGCCAAGACTAATCAACAAAAGTTATTCTCTTCAACCATCTGGTATATGTTGACAGATAAAAATATTGTAGATGGGAATGGAAGAACTGGAATCGAAATAATTAAAGACAACTGGAAGCCTTTTGAAGAACAGTTTACTGAAGAAGAAAAAATGGAACGCTTAAGAGTCTTATTATTACCATCAGGAATTTATAATCAAGAATTATTGAGACTGAGAATTGATATGCTTGGTGAGATTGAGAATGGTGTAGAAGCCATGAATAAGGCCCTTTCTAAATTAAATAGAGAACTATAAATGTTATTTTTTATGACGTTATTCAATATAGATTAGAAATCCTGTATAAAGTGGGGAAGAGGATGTGTGTGATTCGAAGAAATTTTTTTATTTTCGCATGTTTTAAATATTTATCAAAATAACCAAGAAAAAGAAGGCAATGAGTTTTCAACTATCTTTTCCAAAAGACGCTTTATTTGTAGGGCATAAAAACCCAGATACAGACTGTACTTGTTCTGCTATTGCAGCTGCAAATTTATGGGGAGGTACACCAATCGTTCAAGGTGAAATCAACCCTGAAACAACATTTGTATTAGAGCAATTTGGTGTAGAAGTACCTGCTTTTGAAGATAATTTTTCAGGAAAGAATGTAGTTGTTGTTGATCATAACCAAACTACTCAATCTGCTGCTTCTGTTGTTGAGGCAAATATCTTATCAATCATCGATCACCACGCGGTTCAAGATAATTTCTTCTTCCAAAAAGGGCCAATCCATATTGATATGCGTACAGTAGCTTCTTGTTGTACAATTATCGCTGATTACTACGAAGAAATGAACGTAGAAATCACAAAGCAAATGGCCGGTGTGATGTTAGGAGGTATTCTTTCTGATACTTTAGGTTTAACAGTACCACATACTACTGATATTGATAGAGAAATTGCTGCAAAGTTAGCTAAAATCGCTGGTGTGGAAAACGTTGAGGATTTTGCACAACAAATGTTGATCGCCAAGTCTGATTTATCAAAATATACTGCAGCTGAAATCTTAAACTTAGATTACAAAGATTTTATCTTCGGTGATATTAAAATTGGTTTCGGTGTTTGTGAAAGCTTACTAATTGACAAAGTAATTGCAAAACATGATGAGATTTCTGCTGCAATGCAAGAAAATAAGAAGAACGGTTACAATGCCATTTTCTTTGCATACGTAGATCTTACTACAAACAATTCTGTAATTATCGGTGCAGACGATGCAGACTTTAAAGTTTTAGAGGAGGCATACGGTGTAACCAAAGGTGATTTAGGTGTTGCTTTAGCAGGAAAAATTTCTCGTAAGAATGATTTTATTCCTCCAGTATCTGCTTTTTATAACAAATAGTAGTTATTGAAGTAAAAATATTATTAGGTTTTACCTATACGGAGAAGGTTGGTCTTTCATTAGATCAACCTTTTTTATTAGAATGAACCTCTTCTTTTCATAATAAAAGGAACCTTCACTTTCTCTAAGTGCTTATCTATTATCTGTAGTGCTGCAATTTTACCCATATCCTTAAAGGATGCAGAAATGATCGTAATACCCCCATCGATAATTTCTTTTAAGGGAGAATCATTGTACGAAATTATTCCAATCTCTTGGCCTAATTTATAATTATTGGCTCTACTATCTTTTACAATATTTGCAAGATCTTCATCATCTGTAACAATATAGAGGGAATCTTTTTCTATGGTATTACTTTCAAAGGTGGTAGTAACTGTATAGGGGAGGTTAAAATGAATACAGAACCTAACAAATCCAGACCAAATATCTTTTAAAGATCTCGAACTATCCTTAGCAATCACTAAATGTAATTTTGAGAAGGGAAGGATGTTCTTAATGTTTTGTTGAAGAATATTGAAGATATCTTCTGCAAAGTCTTCATAAACACTAGGTAACTCTTCAGTAAGATTGTTTTCAGCTCTACCCAATAATAATAATTGGTGCTTTGGAATGACTTTTAATGCTTGATCTACATCATAGTCAGATACTTGATTAAAGATTGGAATGATCCCAAAATAATGATAGTTGTTTTTCTGCTCAGCTAATATCTTTTTTAATCGATGAAGACTACCATTATGCATTAGAATATCTGTTTCTAAGTGATTTTCGGAAGTTTTCACAAAGGCTTCGTACATCTTCTTTTTAGAGTTACTCATTTTATTGAAAATCAATAAAACTTTTACTTTACCCATGGAAGAACTACTCATCACAAAGGTGCCTTTTCCTCTTACACTAATTACAAAGTGTTCATCTTTTAGAATCTTGTAAGCTTTTTCAATCGTATCCTTCGACACATCTAAACTAATAATTAGCTCATTAAACGAAGGCATACGGTCATCAGCCTTCAAAATCCCCATCTTAATTAGTGATTTGAAAGTATTACTTAGTTGAACATACTTTGGTATATTTTGTTTACTCTCCTCTTGAAAAGTGGTATATAGCTGATCGTTAAAGTCTATCATAGATGGTGGTAGGAAAAACTATTTAGAATCATATGGAAATTTAATATTCCATTGATTTTCGTTGATGATAAATGATGATATTTAAGTTACCGGAGTATAAGAAAAGATGTTATACTCCAGTAAACAACTTAAGCATTGACTTCTAACTCTTCTGGAGTAAAACTAGAAAAATCATATTTGTAATTTTCTCTAATTACTTCAGAAGATTCCTCAAATAGAAAGAATGATGCTCCTAAAACGGTAGTTTCTTTCTCTTGTATGGTTTGGATTCTCAAGCCTGTTTTATTGGCTTTTAATTGATTCCAGTACGCATTTTTAGCTCCGCCGCCCACTACAGTAATTTGGTCCACTTTGAAGTTACTTACTTCTTCCAAAATACTTACAGCCTTCTTTAGTTGGTCGCTGATCGATTGCATACAGGATTTAAAAATATCACCTCTGCTTGAGGTTAGTTGTGCAGAGATATTGATATCCTGATCAGGTTGTAATTTAGGAGAATAGATATCTTCAGTGAGGTTGGAATTCATAGCATCCTCAATCATCACTTGATATACTTTATCTTCAGGAAGGTCGCTATAGAATGTATTTTTAACCCATTCTATATTCGCTGAAGCCATCCATTGTAAGCCTATATTATAAAAACCTTTGGCAGGGTCAAATTCAACAGTAATACCATATTGTTCTAACTCAGGCTTAAGGTAAACTTCTTTCGCTTGAACCATTAGAATTTCCCAAGTTCCAGAACTTAATACCGCATTTTTTAAATCAACACCTGCTCCAAATAGAGCAAATTGAGTATCATGCCCTATACTTTTTACAGGAATGTTTTCTGGAAGGCCCAATAATTGAGCACCTTTAGCATGTAATAGCCCTACCTGTTCACCTGCATATTTCATTTTAGGAAAAAGGTCTCTGCTTAAGCCAATTTTATTCAGTATCTCATCATCAAAATCTTGTGAAACCAGCTTACAAAGCTGTGATGTTCCTGCCATTGTATGGTCTGTGTAAAATTCGCCAGTAAGCTGATGTCCAATTAATGAAGAAATGAACAACCAATATTTTGCTGTATTTATCGTTTCTTCTTGATTCTCTTTATACCAGATTAACTTATTGATTGTATTGAAACTGAATGAACCCACTCCAGTTTTCATCAGAAGATCTTGTTTACTGAAATAGGTATCAATATTGTTTAAGACAGAGATGGTACGAGCACACTTCCATGAAATGACTGGACTTATAAGTTCCCCATTTTCATCGACAAATGCACCATCTACACCAAAAGTACTAATACCAATACTAGCAATTCTTTTATGATCAACTAATTCTATAACTTTCTGTGAACAGTAACTTAGTTTATCTATAATTTCATCAAGATCCCAAATAGTATATTCCTCATTGATGGGATCTGGTCTGGAGTTGTTGTTGACCGCATATTTTGCAATTACTTTACCTGTTTTATCGATAATAATTGCTCTGATATTTGTTGCTCCACAATCAAGAACAACTGCTAAATCCTTTGTCATAACAGAATAATGATTTAAAAAAAGGCTACCAGGAATGATAGCCTTTTATTGGTAAAGAAAAACTATTACTTGTACAGTGGTCCGTAGTTATCACATGCTCTATAATCGGCACCTTCTGCATCCATACCATGTCCTGCCCAAGAGCTAGGTCTAAAGATTCCGTTTGTATCTACATTATGCATACATACTGGAATTCTTAGCATTGATGCTAGTGTAATTAATTCTTCTCCATAATGACCATAAGAGAATGCACCGTGGTTGGCACCCCAGTTGGCCATTACAGAATATACGTCTTTAAATGCACCTTCACCTGTTAATCTTGGAACGAACCAAGTAGTAGGCCAAGTTTCATTTGTTCTTTGATCTAATGTTTTATGTACATGTTTAGGTAGCTCAACTGACCAACCTTCAGCTAATTGTAATACGGGTCCAACACCCTTAATTAAGTTAATTCTAGCCATTGTTACAGGCATTCCTCCTTTTGTAAGGAATTGAGAAGAGAATCCACCTCCTCTAAAGTATTCATGGATGGCAGCAGGCCATTTTGTATTCGTAAGGCATTTTTCTTTTTCTTCCTCTGAAATTTCCCAGAATGGTTTCATTACAGGGTTGCCAGCAGCATCAGATTGTTGGCCTGTACCATCAAGTGTAGCCGAACCTGAATTAATTAAGTGAATAATTCCATTTTCTGCTAATCCTTCTAAACGCTCACCAGTTACTCTTTCAACTGAATCTGCTGACCAGAATGTTCTTACATCACAGAAAACTTGAGCTTGGTTTGTTAATAAGTAGCCAAATAACATCGTAATGCCGTTTAAAGCATCATTTTCAGTGGCCATCATATAAGGATTACGGATCCCATTCCAATCAAATGATGAGTTTAGAATTGCCTCCATAAAATCACCATTAGGTTGGAAGTCAGTCCATTGTCTTTGTCCTTGGAATCCTGCCGCAAGTGCATTATGTCCTAACGCTTCCTCACCGAAACCTAATGCTTTTAATTTAGGATTACCTTGCATCAAATCTTTACAGATCAAAGTCATTTTGACTACTTTCTCCCAAACTTTCCCTTTCTCAGCATTAGTTCTTTTTACATTGTCTTCATTTAAGTCAATGCCTTCTTCACAATATTCTTTTGTCCAAGATAAAGCTTTCTTATACTCTTCTGGATCATAAATATTTTCTTCAATTCTTCTTGAGATTTCAGACATATCCACATATTCGTTTCTCATGCCTAAATACTCTTGGAAAAACGTTTCATCTACGATAGAACCTGCAATACCCATTGACACCGAACCAATAGATAAATACGACTTTCCTTTCATTGCAGCTACTGCCAAACCTGCTTTGGTAAACTTCAATAGTTTCGCTTGTACATCTGCTGGGATTGATGTATCACCGGCTTCCTGTACTTCATGAGAGTAGATAGAAAAAGCAGGAACTCCTTTTTGAGAATGACCCGCTAACGCTGCAGCCAAATAAACAGCTCCAGGTCTTTCTGTACCATTGAAGCCCCAGATGGCTTTGGGAATATGTGGAGTAAGATCAATCGTTTCACTACCATAACACCAACAAGGAGTAACTGTGATCGATAAACCTACATTTTCTTTTACAAATTTTTCTGCACAGACAGCAGCTTCACTAACTCTACCAATAGTAGAATCTGCAACTACACATTGTACAGCCTCTCCATTAGGGTACTTTAAGTTGGCTTCTAAGAAGTCAACTACAGTTTGAGCCATAGCCATTGTTTGTTCCTCAAGAGATTCGCGTACACCGCCAAGTCTTGCATCAATAGTAGGTCGAATACCAATTTTTGGTAAGTTAGATTCGTTTAAAACCATTTTATCTATGATTAAATGTTGTAATACATTAGTTGTTCGTGTTGATGTTACAATTATAAATACTGTTCGATTTAGTTTGCAATGCAAACGTTTGCAATTTACCTTTGGAAAAGAATCGATCACTTTGTGAAAAATAGACTACTGCATTGAAGAAATCGAGAAAGACGACAATAAAAGATCTGGCGAAAGCCTTGGAAATGAATGTTTCAACGGTGTCAAGAGCGTTAAATGATCATCCTAAAATAAATATTAAGACCAAGGAGCGGGTAAGACAATTAGCGAAGCAGATGGATTATATACCCAATCCACTAGCTCAAGGTTTACAACGACAAAGTACAAGAACTATTGGTGTGATATTTCCCACTTTTGATACCAATTTCTTTTTTCGCGTATTGAAAGGAGTAGAGAAAGTGATGCATGAAAATAATTATCAGATTATTATATCTACAGCTGGAAATTCTAAAGAACAGGAAAAAGAGGCTTGTAAATCATTATCGGCTTATCATGTAGATGGAATAATTATTTTTCTATCCTACCAACATGAAGACCCGTCATTTTTGATTGATATTCAAGATGAGGGAATCCCTTTATTATTTATGGACCGTATTTATGAAGAGATAGACGCTAATTATGTTGTTTCTGATGATTTTACAGGGATGTTTGAGACAGTATGTGATTTTATTGATCAAGGCAAAAAGAAAATTATTCATATACAAGGTAGCAATAGTGTTTCAACGTCATTCAATAGAACATTAGGTTATCAAGAAGCACTTAGAGAAAAAGGCATTGAAGAAAATCCATATTTTATCATTCATTGTGATCATGAATCTGAAGTGAAATCAGCTTTAAGGCGATTTTTCTCAAAATATACTTTCGAAGAGATTGATCTTATTACTTGTTTTAATGACTATTTTGCATTCCAAGCATTGGAATATTTGAAAGAGAATAACATTAAAGTTCCAAAAGACATTTCCTTGTTAGGTTTTGCGAATGAGCCTTTGTCTATATATACTTCACCAAAATTATCAACCATCAATCAGCCGGCGGAAGAAATGGGAGAGAAGGCATCAGAATTATTATTAGACGAAATTGCACATAATAAGAAAGGGGAATCTTATACTTATGATACAACAAGGGTAAAGACATTTTATTTGAGAAGAGAAAGTACTTAGTAAAATATTTCCTCAATAATACACAGGACACTGTAGGACACTTCTGTAAATCGAAATTGATAGCTTTGAAATAACCAAAATCAGTTTTAAAGACTGATTAAATGGCTTAATTAACAAATTTATAACACTAATTCATCTACTGAAATGAATGAAATTATCTCTGAACAATTTAGCGTTCCAGAAAAAATTGAGGAAAAACATCAAGCTGAAGAGAAAGTCGTTGAAAAAAAATATTTAGTGCCATTTATACTGATTTCCAGTTTGTTTGCACTTTGGGGGTTTGCAAATGATATTACAAACCCAATGGTGTCAGCATTCCAGACAGTAATGGAGATTTCCACTTTTAAAGCATCTTTAGTTCAGTTTGCTTTTTATGGAGGTTACTTTACTATGGCATTACCGGCAGCAATATTAATTAAAAAATATTCCTATAAATCAGTGATCTTAATTGGACTTGGATTGTATGCAGTGGGAGCCTTATTATTTATCCCAGCAGCTAATTTCCAGATGTTCGGATTTTTCTTAGTATCACTTTATATCTTAACTTTTGGATTAGCCTTTTTAGAGACAACAGCTAACCCACTAATCTTATCGTTAGGTTCTAAAGAAACATCTACTAGAAGATTAAATCTCGCACAATCTTTTAATCCAATTGGATCAATTACCGGTATGTTTGTCGCTCAGCAATTTATCTTATCGCAATTACAATCTGCTGAAAAAGCTGCTGATGGATCGTTGATCTACGCAACATTAGATGAAGCATCTAAGCAAATGATTAAGATGCATGATTTGGTAGTTATCAGAAACCCATATGCTTTATTGGGTATAGTTGTTATTGGTTTCTTTGTGGTGATAGCAATTACAAAGATTCCTAATAATAAAGAAGATGAGGAATTTAAATTAATGGATACAATCAAAAGATTGGTATCTAATAATATATACAGAGAAGGTGTACTTGCTCAAGTATTTTATGTAGGGGCTCAGATCATGTGTTGGACGTTTATCATCCAATACGCTGAAAATATTGGCTATACAAAAGCAGAAGCACAAAGCTTGAATATCATTGCTATGGTAACTTTCCTTCTTTGTAGATTCATAGCAACAGCCATGATGAAGTATGTAAATTCAGCTTTATTACTTGCTATTTTTGCAGTAGGAGGTATCTCTACAATGTGTATCACCATATTCGTAGGTGGAAATGTTGGTCTGTATGCATTGGTAGCTACATCAGCATTTATGTCTTTAATGTTCCCGACAATTTATGGTATCACATTAGAGAATTTAGATCAGGATCAGGAGTTTGGTGCTGCTGGTCTTGTTATGGCAATCGTAGGTGGAGCACTTATGCCTCCGATGCAAGGTACTTTGATTGATCAAGAAACGATTATGGGATTAGATGGTGTAAACTTCTCGTTTATGATACCTCTTGTATGTTTCTGTATGATCGCATTATTCGGATTTAGAAGGTTCGCAAACAGGTAATCGGAATGCCACTATCCGATTATCAATCATCGGATAGTGGTTACTTTATATAAACAATTATTCTACTAAGGACAGTAACATGAAAAAACAATTATTCTCCTCGTTGGGATTAATGGTTTACCTTTTTTTCGCGTTTTCATGCCAAAAAGTAAATCAACAAGAAACTTCAGCCAAAAAACCTAATATTATTATCGTCATTACAGATGACCAAGGCTATGGAGATATGGGGCATACAGGTAATACTGTGATTCAAACGCCTACTATTGACCAATTTTCGAAAGAATCAATCAACTTATCGAACTATCATGTTTCAACGACTTGTGCTCCTACAAGATCGGCTTTGATGACGGGTAGAAATCCAAATCGAATTGGCGTATGGCATACGATTATGGGTGCTTCAATGTTGAATAAAGATGAAGTAACCATGGCCGATATTTTCCAGGAAAACGGTTATAATACGGCCATGTTTGGTAAATGGCATTTAGGTGATAACCATCCTTTTTTACCCCAAGATAGAGGCTTTGATGTGGCCTTTTATCATGGCGGAGGAGGAATTGGGCAAACACCTGATTACTGGAATAACGATTACTTTGATGATACTTACTTTAGAAATGGTAAGCCAGAAAAACAAGAAGGATATTGTACTGATGTTTGGTTTAATGAAGCCATCAAATTTATTGAAGTGAAGAAAGATGAACCTTTCTTGGCTTATGTAAGTTTAAATGCACCTCATGGTCCATACAATGTTCCAGAAAAATATTACGAAAAGTATAAAGATGCTGAAGGTTTATTAGAGACTCAGAAGCGTTTTTATGGTATGATTTCTAATGTAGATGATAACTTTAAAACGTTATTGTCAAAGTTAGATGAATTGGAAATTGCAGATAATACTATCGTCATATTCACTACCGATAATGGTACAGCCAATGGTTATAAGTTGAATAAAAAGACTAAAAAATACTATGGTTATAATGCTCAAATGAGAGGTACAAAAGCAAGTGAATATGAAGGTGGCCATAGAGTTCCGTTTATCATCAGATGGCCAAACGGTAACCTTACTGGAGGTAAAGAGTTAAGTGACTTGACTGCTCATGTAGATATCTTACCTACTTTATTAACCTTTGCTGGTATTGAACATACACCAAGCAAGTTAATGGATGGTATGGATATCAGCGACTATTTGCTAAAACAAACAAAGACCAAAGAGAGAATGCTCGTAGTAGATACTCAACGTATTTCTTGGCCTAAGAAAGGGAAGCAAAGTTGTGTGATGGATGGTCAATGGAGATTGGTGAATGGAGATGAGTTGTATGACCTTTCTAAAGATCCTGGACAAAAAGAGAATATTGCTTCAACGCATCAAGAAAGAGTTCAAAAGATGAACGACTTCTACAACAATTGGTGGGATAAGATGATCAAAGAAACTAAATATTCGATTATTGATCTTGGTGTAGATGAAATTGATGTTTTGACTTGTCATGATGTTAGAACAATTGATTATTACCCACCTTGGAACCAGAAACTAATTCGTCAAGGTAAGCCAATGAAACCGGCAAGTTTTGCGGTCAACTTTGTGAAATCTGGTAAGTATACATTCAATTTAAGCCGATGGCCAGAAGAAAGTGGGTTACCATTAAATGCAGCAATTGATGATGCTATTCCAGCAACAAAGTATACCGATGCAAGAGTGGCAGGGAAAGCAATGTCTTTCAAAACAGCACACATCAAAGTAGGAGAAAAAGAATATTCAGTTGATGTCGATAACTCAAAAAGTGCTGTATCGATAGATGCTGACATCCTTCAAGGAAATAGTGATTTAACCGCTTGGTTCACTACAGATAAAGGAATAAAAACAAATGCTTTTTACATATATGTAGAGCATCACTCTGATAAAAATCTTTAAAAGCAATTTCAAACAGAAATTTATAGCTAGAATAATTTGGGGTCATCATTTCATAGTAAATGATGGCCTTTTTAGTATTCTTTAAATATTGAATATAATTGAACAGTACGGTTTCCTTTTTTTAATAGAATTTCTGAAGTAAAAGCCATATTTTAAATATAAAACGGATCGTATTAACATGGCAGAATCACTCGAATTTCATGAATCAGGTTTTGATGGACCTTACATTAACTATTTAGAAAAGCATATAAAAGGGAAGATTATATCACCCTATACTGTAGAGATAGATAATGATTTAATAAAAGGTTATTCGTATTGTTCAGAAGATCATGAACAGCTTGTAGTGGTAGCACATGAACATCAAATTCTTCAGGATTTTAAAGTCGATGTACATAAAACAAAAAATTACGATTACCTGATAGCTTTGTTTTTTAATGGCATCTCATTTATGGAGGGGGAAAGGGAAGTTTTTATTAATACTCCCAAAGGTTTTATTTTTCTAAAAGGGGATCAAAAAATTAGAATCAATCAGAAAAAAGGAATCACTCAAAAGGCCATTGTTTTTCAAATCAATAAGAGTGTATTTTCTCCCATGGTGATTGAAAAGTTAGAAAAGATAAATACTTACCTCTATCATTCTGGAAACAAGTTAACAACAGATTGGTATAAAGGAATGATTAAAGGATTAAGACACGAAATTTTGCCTCAATACAAAGAGAAGTGGTACAATGCTCGACTCAGATTACTATTAGTCATTTTAGAAAATACATTAGAAAAATTTCAGGCAGAAGAAGACCAACTATTTTTCTTGGATCATGAATTAGCAGCAGTTCAAAGAATTCGATATCTAATCACTGAAAACCTGAAAGTAAAGCCAAAATTGAAAGAGTTGGCCAAAGAATATGGTATACAATCCACTAAACTGACCAATATTTTTAAAGAGTTATATGGACAGACACTTTATAAGTTTTACAATGAACAACGTCTATTAAAAGTGAAAGAAGAACTTGAAAATACAAATAAGACACTTACTACATTAGCCTATGAATATCAATTTTCAGATGTAAATCATCTATCCAAAAGCTATATAGGATATTTTGGAGTAAAACCAAGTGAGTATAGGAAGTAGTCTTTACTGTCGATACTTTCCGTTGGGTAATATCGTTGGGAATTGATAAGTGGAGTCAGTCAATAATTGGTATAGTAAAGCATCTGTTTGGGCAACTTTATCCTTTGTATTTAGTCTCCATTCATTATCAATACTTTCTAATCGATCTTTTTGTGCACCAAGAATTGAAGTCATACCCCAATAAAAATATTCTGTCACCTGACAATCATAAGTACAAGTACGGTCATCGTAGGTATACCAGGCTGTTGTGGGATATTCGGATGGTATTTTTTGATAAACTCCGCCTCTAGCTATATCCATAGCTTTTGCCAATTGAGAGTTTTCATTTTCACCAAAAACCTCTGGATAGGCTTTAGAATAACCAGAATGTGTAATGACATGCCATACTTCTTCAAGTGAAGCATCAAACCTCATATTAGGATTACTGTGCCATTCTGGAACGGTTTCATCTGCTCCTAAATCTTGAGCATTTAGTCGGATTTGAGACTCCTTTTTCCACATAAAAAGAGCAGCGTTATTTGCTAGTAAAGTAGTGATTAGTATTGGATTGTCTACAACTCCATCTTCATCATTGTCTAGATACTGTGCCATTACATTTGCGGCATGTAAAAGTTTTTCATCTTCTACATCCTCATAGGCATAGATCGGAATACCAAATACATCTACTTTTCTATTTGTAGCAGTGAATCCCTTATCTTGATGTGATACAATTTTAAAATTAGGATCTGTACCTTCTGGGATCACAATCGTATTTAATTTTTTACTACAGCCAAGGCATAAAATTAGAGAGAAGAAGATGAAATTAGTTTTGTTCATTTAAGATGGAGCGTTAATGATCTGTTGTTATTTATTCTGTGCTCTACATTCTTTTAGTTTTTCCTGTAAGGCACTTACTTTTTCCTTTTCAACAGAATACAGTTGTTGTAATTTTTTACTTTCCTTGGCTTGAAGTTCAGCATCTTTTCCTTTAATAAAAAGTGAAATACTTAATACAATCATAATAAGAAAAGTTACTCCTACTAAAAAGTTTTTCTTGTCGGGCATAAAGAGGGTAATTTAAGTTTTGGAATTTGATTATACATATGTTGCTTCTTTCCGAATACGACTTAAATGCCTTTGGCTAATTCCTAGGTAAGAGGCTAAATATCCTAATGGTATTTTATTGAGATACTCTGCATGTCTTTCTAAAAGATCATTATAAGCCATCTGGGCGTTTTCTTTCTGAAGAATAAAGATACGTTGTTCTAATTTAATGTAATTTCGTTCTGCGATTTCTTTCGAAAATTGTAACCAATTACTTTTATTTCCTATGATTTGATTGACTTGTTCCATAGAAAATTCGATCAATTCACAGTCATCTATTGCTTGGATGTTCTCTCTTGTAGGTAGTTGAGTGACCATCGATGAATAACCACTAATAAGCTCATTATTAAAGCAAAAACAATAGGTGATCTCTTCACTTTTACTAGAATAATAAAATGAACGTAACACACCTGAAACGACAAAGGCAAATTTCTTAGCGATTTCTCCCTCGGAAAGATAAAACTCTCCTTTCTGCAGGTAAACTCTTTTACCTATTGAGAGAAACTCATCAATTTCTTGTTGATTAAATAAGCCGGTTGCATTTAGATAGTTTCGCATGTTTTTGAGAGATTCATAAATAGTATAATACAAATGTAAATGAATTTGGGTAAGAAAAAAGCCCAACTTAAATTAAGTTGAGCTTATCAAATTAGAAAATTAATAAGAGACTAAAGTTTGATACTTTCCAAGTCAGTTTTAAATAACCGCAAACTAATCTTATTGAGATCTTCTTTATTACCCTCAAAATGATAGGTAATATGTTCGTGAACAATACTTTCATTGATAGAAAGTTCTTTTGCCGGAGAAGATGATTCTAGTTCATAAAACGGACCTAATTGATCTCCATTTTCTAATGGACCATCATTGTATGTATTTACAGCATCACCTTTATATGGATTTTCCTGTAATTCCCACATTGAGTTTACATAGTCCTGATCATTATTAAAACTAAACTGGACTACCGTTAGTACCTCTTTCTCCGCATCATAACTTCCTAATAGAGGGACAGTATTCTGAGGAGCCAATCCAATTTTGGATCTATGGGTACCATCTGCTTTGAACAAAATGAGTTGGTCTTTTACTTTGATATTTTCTGTCGGAATATCACCAAAATAACTTTGGTAGTCAGCTTGTGATTTATAAGGGACCATCACAACAGTTTCTTTGGTAGGATTTAGCATCCCTAAAATCCATATAGAGAGTAATCCGGTTTCTTTGTTCCATGCTTTTTTACCAATGTTTTTGATTTCATTGATCGATTCAAAACCTACATAATCAACGGATAAATCATTGAGGTTTAATGAAAGATTTTTTTCAATTTCTGCTTGATCAAAAACTTTAACAGCTCGATTGACTAAAATATGGAATGGGAAACCAGAGTAATTAGTTAACTGCATTTCCTTTTGGAAGACAGCTTTATTTTTACTTTTCTCGACAACTTCAAATACATCTGTATCAATTTCTTTGGGTGTCCTCCAATTATCAAAGGTAAATTCTGTTTTAGGATCAAAGAAAATAGAGTATTGGCCACCTTCCGGGCCTAGCCAGAAACGGTCTTCACCACCATATATATTTATTTTCTCTTCTATTTTATCTGAAGAAATAGCGTCATAATTTAACCAACCATAGCTATTTCCCTGATTACCACTTGCAGAACTTGTGAGTATTCTCCCTTGATAAGCGGGTACAACTGCTACCTTACTTTTGCCATTATTATTTTCTAAAACAATGGTATTCTGGTACTGACTTAAGAAGTCAACATCATAACCAAAAGTACCTTCTTTGATTTGATGACTCTCTTCATTACAACTTAGTGTTGCTGATAAACTCATAACGATAAATATTTTATTAATAAATTTCATTTCTTTAAATAGTACTAAGTTTGAGGTGTCCTTTTTAGAAAGAGAAAAAACTCTTGCATAATTATGAAGAGCTTTAATTGTGTATATATTCGTCTATTACTTATTTTTTATGATCACTGATCTTTGATCAGGTGCAATATTTTGAATCTCCCATTTGATCATTTGTGTTTTTAACCAATTGGAAGCCTTAAGCCATTTTTTGCGTTTTTGATCATTACGTAAAATGGCATTAATGATTTGCTGTTCTTCTTGTAGATTGTTTAATGGATAAGTCATGTCCTTAAAAAATATGAATCATTGAAAAAAAATAGGTGGCAAGAGTCTACCAAAAGCAATAGACTCTTGCTAATTAATTGGATTAGTTTTGCTGTATATACATTACTTTAGTTTGTAGATACTCTTCTAAACCATGCTTACCATCAGCTCCACCAATACCCGACTTTCTAAAGCCTGCATGGAAACCTTGGATTGCCTCGAAGTTTTCACGGTTAACATACGTCTCACCAAATCTCAACTCTTTAGTTGCTCTAAGCACTTTGTTGATGTCATTAGTATAGATAGATGATGTTAAGCCATAGTCACTGTCGTTTGCATAATCTAAAGCTTGGTCGAATGATGAAACTTTCATTACTGGAAGGATAGGACCGAAAGTTTCATCCTGCATGATCTCGTGATCTTGCTCAACATTAACGATAACCGTTGGCTCATAGTAATATCCTTTTGAGAAGTTTGTAGATGCTCTACCACCTAACAATACATCTCCACCTTGCTCAACGGCTCTTTTTACCATGCTATCGATTTTCATCAATTGCGTTTTATTGATTTGAGCACTCATATCTGCTTTGTCATCAGTTCTTGCATCACCTACACGAACCGCTTTCATTGCAGGAAGAAGTTTTGTCATAAACTCATCGTATACTTCTTCTTCTACATATACTCTTTCAGCACAGTTACATACCTGTCCACTGAAAATAACTCTTGATGCTACAATTGCTTTTACTGCTAAATCAAGATCAGCATCTTTACATACAATTGCAGGTGCTTTACCGCCAAGCTCTAAAGATACTTTTGTGATATTCTTTGCAGCTGCCTCCATTACTTTTTGGCCAGCTCCTACAGAACCTGTTAAACTGATAATACCTACATCAGGGTTTTCTGATAATGCTTGTCCTACTTCATGACCATATCCTGTTAGAATACTTAAGATTCCAGTTGGAAGACCAATATTTTCGATAAGACGAGCAAATTCAAAACATACCATAGGTGTTTCTTCACTTACTTTTACGACACAAGCATTACCTGTTAATAAAGAAGGAGCAATCTTACGAGCCATTACGAAGAACGGGAAGTTCCAAGGACAAATACCTACAGCCACACCAATAGGTAGTTTGTGTAACATCATTTGCTCATTTGGACGATCACTTTGAATGATTTCACCTTCATACGACCTAGCAAGACCAGCATAGTAATCAAAGTAAACAGCAGTAACATCAATTTCTACTTGAGCAAGACCCATTACTTTCGCTTGTTCCGAAGCTAAAGTTTCTGCAAGAAATACTCTGTTGTCTCTAATGACTTGTGCCATTTTCTTTAGATACTCTGCTCTTGCAACTGCCGGTAAAAGGCCCCATTCAACTTGAGCAGCCTTAGCCGCTGCAACTGCTTTATCAGCATCTTCTTTAGTACCTCTTGGAGCTAAAGCAATTACCTCTTCAGTACATGGGTTAAGAACTTCAATGTGGTTAGCAGAGCTAAAAAATGATCCCGCGATATATTGTTGGTACGTTTTCACCTGCGTACCAACAGCATAAGAGTTTTGTGACATAGTGTTATAAAAATATAGTGTAATAATTCTTTGTTTGGATGTTCATTCGAGCTGAACTTACCTGCTAGTTACGACTAATTTTTAGCGTTAATGTCCTGTAGTATCCTGTAGTGTACACAGGACACTAAAGGATACTTTCCTGTATTTGTCCTGTTATGTTTGGAGTATCGAAAGCAAAATGAATCAAAAAAATATTTATATATATTATGAACGCAATCACTCCAATTAGATCAACAAAGAAATCTAAGAAAAACAGAGAAGAACAAAGTAACTGGAAAATAACTCCAGAGTTACCTCAATTAGAATTCCACTGGAAAAAAGGTGAGGATCCTGTCACTAGAGAAGAGGTAGAGTTGTTTTTTAATTCTAAACCTATCAAGAAACTTAAAAAGGAAATATGTTCTGTAGGTTTACGTTTATGGCAAAAAGGATTTGTCGATGGTAATGGAGGTAACATTACGGTACGAGTAGGTGATAACCTTGTATTATGTACTCCTACATTAATCTCTAAAGGTGCGATGAAACCAAAAGATATCTGTTTAGTAGATATGGATGGTAATCAAAAAGCAGGCATCCGACCAAGAACTAGTGAAGTAATGACGCACTTAGCTGTAATGAAGCGTATGCCTTCTGCTAAATCTTGTGTTCACGCTCACCCTCCTCATGGTACTGCCTTCGCAATTGCTTCTATTGTACCTCCAACAGGTGTTATTCCTGAGGCAGACATTTTCTTAGGTCAGATTGGTTTAGCAAAATATGAAACTCCAGGTTCACCGGAAAATGCACAAGTAATTGGCGAAACGGCAATTGATCATCAGGCGGTATTAATGGAAAACCATGGCGTAATTGTATGGGGTAGTCATTTGGAAGATGCTTACTGGAAAATGGAAAATGTAGAGGCGATTTGTCAGACAGTGGCAGTAGCTACTATTGTTTCTCCTGAAATTTCTGCTGTAGGTGTTGAAAAGGCTAGAGAAATGATCGCAATTAGAGAGAAGCTTGGAATGTACGATAAACGTTCGAAGTGGGCAGACGAAGAATTGTTACTTAACGACTTCTATAAAAAGGCTAAAATCATCAATAGAAGATAGTAAACTCTGTGTGACTACAGATTTTGTGTGACTATAATTTCAACAGTTTTGGTTCTAATCAGACCAAGATCATATGTCTTGTCTGTATAAATGCAGGCAAGACATTTTACTACCTAATACTTTAAATCTACTACCAAAATGGAAATCGGATTATTTATACCTTGTTATATCAACCAATTCTACCCAGAGGTAGGAAAGGCAACTCTACAATTGTTACAAAAATATGGTAAAGTAACCTATCCCATGAGTCAGACTTGTTGTGGCCAGCCAATGGCTAACTCAGGTTGTGAAAAAGATGGGGTAGAGGCATTAAAAGTGTTCTATAAAAATTTTAAGGACTTCGATTATGTTGTAGGGCCTTCAGCAAGTTGTGTGTTGCATGTTAGGGAGCATGGTGCAACTCTGTACCCTGAGATGTCATCATTGGTGCCAAAAGTATACGATCTTACAGAATTTATGTATGATGTGATGAAGGATGATACTTTAGAAGCATCTTTTGGGCATCAAGTAGCTGTACACAAAAGCTGTCATGGTTTAAGAGGAATGAGATTGGGACAATGCTCAGAAAGGGTCACTTGTGATGTATCCAAACAAGATAAACTTTTAGAACAAGTAGATGGATTATCATTAGTGAAACCCTCAAGAGCAGATGAATGTTGCGGTTTTGGAGGAACATTTAGTGTATCTCAACCTGATGTATCGGTGAGAATGGGCAACGATAGGTTAAACGATTATATCAATGCCGGTGCGGAGTACATTACTTCAGGGGATATGTCTTGTTTAATGCATTTGGATGGAATCATACAGCGGAAGCAACTTCCGATTAAAGTAATACATCTGGCAGAAATCTTAGCTTCTAAAGCAATCAACTCTAACGCAAAGAATAGTCAACATGTCAACGCAATATAAATCACATCAGGAAGGAGCAAAGGTTTTTAATAAGAACCCAAAGCGTGTTTCATGGCATGACAAAGCGTTATGGTTTGTACGCGAAAAAAGAGATACAGCAGCTCATTCCATCCCAGAGTGGGAAGAACTTAGAGAAATAGCTTCTCAAATTAAGGCACATACTTTATCACATCTAGATAAATACCTTTTACAATTTGAAGAACAGGCAAAGGCAAATGGGATTCATGTACATTGGGCAAAAGATGCCAAAGAACACAATGATATTGTTTTGTCTATTCTCCAAAAACATAAGGTGAAAAATGTGGTAAAAAGTAAATCCATGTTGACAGAAGAATGTGGATTGAACCCTCATTTGAACCAACATGATATTGAAGTGGTGGATACGGACCTTGGTGAACGTATAGTTCAATTGGCCAAAGAACACCCTAGTCATATTGTATTACCTGCTATTCATAAAAAGAAGGAAGAAGTAGGGGAGCTTTTTCATGAACACCTTAATACTGAAAAAGGTGCTACTGACCCCACTTACCTTACAAGAGCAGCAAGAAAGCACCTTAGAGACGAGTTCCTTAAAGCAGATGCTGCCATTACAGGTGTCAACTTTGCTGTAGCTGAATCAGGAGGATTTGTGGTTTGTACCAATGAAGGAAATGTAGATATGGGAGCCAATTTGGCACCGGTTCATATTGCCTGTATGGGGATAGAAAAGATTATTCCTAAGGTTGAACATCTAGGCGTTTTCTTACGACTTCTTGCAAGGAGTGCAACCGGACAAGCGATTACTACATATAGTTCTCATTTCCACCAACCCAAAGAAGGAAAGGAAATGCATATTGTTTTGGTAGACAATGGTCGAACAGAACAGTTAGGAAGAGATGATTTTAGGAAATCACTAAACTGTATTAGATGCGGAGCATGTATGAATACTTGTCCGATCTATAGAAGAAGTGGTGGTCATAGTTATACTTACACGATCCCAGGACCCATTGGTTCTATCCTTTCACCAGGTAAAGATTTACGAAAGCATAGTTCATTACCTTTTGCTTCTACATTATGTGGATCATGTAGTGATGTGTGTCCAGTAAAAATTGATATACATACTCAGCTTTATAAGTGGCGTCAGATCATTATGGAAGAAACCAATTATGATCCCGCTAAAAAGATGAGTATGAAAATGGCAGGGAAAGCCATGGGTAACCCGACGCTATTTAAATTGATGGGAAAAGTAGGCAATACTTTCTTGAAAGGACCAAGAGCATTGATTTACAATGGTATGAATACTTGGGGATTAGAAAGAGAACTACCAGTTCCAACACAGACATTTGATGATTGGTACAAGAAAAATAAGAACTAATATGACAGCAAAAGATAAAATTCTAAGGAATATTAAAGGACTTGGACTACCATCAAAATCGCTTCCATTAGTTCCTATTTTCGATGGTCTTTCAGACGATAAACACTCTTTCTTTTTTGATGCTTTAGGCACTTTAGGAGTGGAGGTAATCATTAGTGATAACCGAGATCACCTGCACCAATTAGTAGAAGAAAGAAAAAAGGAGGGGCCTGTTTATTCTCCAATTGAAGAACTAGGACTAACCAATACATTAGGCGAAACAGAAATGTCAGACCTTCATCTTTCTGTAATCGAAGGACAGCTAGGAGTGGCAGAGAATGGTGCTATTTGGGTAGCAGGCGATGACTTAGAACACAGAGCTTTAACAGCAATAGCAAGTCATCTTATTATTGTTCTTCCTTATCAAAAAGTTGTTTGGAATATGCATGAGGCTTATACATATATCAAACCACAAGAAAATGGATATGGAGTATTTATCTCAGGTCCATCAAAGACAGCAGATATTGAGCAATCCCTTGTAAAGGGTGCACATGGAGCAAAGTCTCTCACTGTTTTTATTCAAAAGTAGAAGAATAAATAGTTTAAGTATATATATAAGTGAGAATACATCTATGAAAATCAAGCAGAAATAATTTATAGAAGAAAAGTTGAAAGGCACACCTTTATAAGGTGTGTTTTTGTTTTAACATGGTATGTTTTCAGCGTTTACAGTAGGTGATTTTACGTTACATAGAATCATTTTGCGATGACATAGGGCTGTTTCACTGTTACATCTACATAAATTAGCATTACATGCACTCAAATTGACGTTACATGGTGGCATTTCACTGTTACATGCCTTCAATTTTGCATTACGAGGTAGTAAGTCATCGTTACATCTACCCACTTTGATGTTACATCATTGTATTTTTGCATTACATGACGCTGTTTTATGGTTGCATACCCTCATTTTATAAGGGCATGCAATTAATTTCTTATTGACCTATGCTTTTTTTAAGATAATGGAGTCGTAAGCCTTCTGTAGTTCTTCGAAGAATTTTTCTTTAGCATCAACTTGATCACTATTGCCGTATTGATCTATTTTTTCCTGTACTGTTCTTGAAAAACTTGTGAGCCAATCTGGTCTGTCACCTAAATGGCCGCACCAAACAGTAATATTACCTATAACTTCACGAATAATATTTAGGTCTTGCTCCATCATTCCCTTTTTTATTTGGGCAATTGAGCCTTTAAAACTGCTATCTAAAGCATCTTCAGCTTTTTGTTCTTCGGGTGTAAGCATAATTGAATTATTTTAAGTTCTAAATAAATATACAAAAAGTCGATAAACTTTAAATCATAGCTATAGTGATCACTTGATTTTTTTCACAATTAATTCTTTGTTATGAATAAATTTCTATCTCTTTAACTAATATAGCATCTTTCGCTCATTGATCTCTTTGGAGATTTGAATTGGTAGTACAGTTGATTTTTTCAAATTAAAATCAACATTTTTAGTAGAACCAAGGTAGGTGACTAATGTATCATATTCTCCATAGGAACGCTGAGCACCTAAACTATCCCCTCTACATTCAAACTTAAAATTTGTTCTGTGTCTTATGGTTTTTCCAATATGAAGAAGTGCTAATTTATGAGATTCTCTAGATGGACTCGGGATCTCCATATTGAGATATTCGCCTAATTGGAAATGTAATGACGGTATTTCTTCATCATGAAACTTTATCTGATAGAACCCTTCATCAAAACTATTCTTATTCTTCGGAAGTGATACCACTGTCTCAGTCTTATTTACTACATCTTGAACGATAATAATCTTTCCAATACTCTTATCGACAGTAATACTATTTTTAAGTGATTGATGAAATGATAAAATCCCGTCTTGATAAGTATAATTTCTTTGTATATCCTTAGTCAACCAATCGTTTAATGTTGCTCTCGTTTCTGGAGTATAATTGGGTTTGTATATAAATGAATTGTGAATTAGTACATGGATTACTTGTATCATTTGCTTGAACAGTTTTGATGATCTAGAAATTTATAAAATGATACGTCAAGAAAAAAATGTTGGATATGGAACTAATGAAAAAAAGATATTGTATTCACTTTTCAGAATTTAAGTAATTTTGGTCCAAAAATTAATTTTTTATTGAACCCTCTATTCTAAAAATTACTAGCTTTGTTGAAGTTTTAACTCAATTATACTCATAATGAAGAATATTAAAGTAATTGCCTTTGATGCAGACGATACACTATGGATTAACGAACCATACTTTAGAGAATTCGAAGACAATTATTTTAAAATTATTGAGAAGTACATGCCCAAGGGTGAACTAAAAAAGAATTTATTCGACCTTGTCATCCATAACTTAAAAATGTACGGTTACGGAACGAGGGGCCTGTCATTATCAATGATTGAAGGGGCTGTGAAGTTCTCTAAGGGTAAAGTAACTGCCCAAGAAATTGAACAGATCTTAGACTTAGGTAAAAAAATGTTGAATAACCCAATAGAACTATTGGATGGAGTTATTGAGACGTTGGAATACTTAAAAGGGAAGTATCGATTGGTAGTAGCGACGAAAGGTGACTTATTAGAACAGGAACAGAAGCTGATAAAATCAGATTTATTACAATATTTTCACCATACTGAGATTGTCTCAGAGAAAACGGAAAGCGAGTACCAAAAATTACTTCAACATTTGGATGTAGCACCCGAAGAATTTCTGATGATTGGTAACTCTTTAAAATCAGATATTGTACCTGTATTATCTTTAGGAGCCTACGCTTACCATGTTCCTTTCCATACTACTTGGGCCCATGAAATGATAGATCATGAAATTGAGGAAAATGATAGATTTAAGGAATTAAATTCTATATTAGACATAACATCTATCTTATAAACTGACTGAACTACACTATGAGATCATTTTTTGTAGGCATTATTAAGAAAGTCTTATTGGTTTTTGTTGCCGCATTTGAGGCTTTTTTTACGCTGTTTTTTATGGCAAGTATGTTTGTAAGTAGTGCCTTCTATTATGTAATCAGAGTTGTCACTTGGCCTATTCGTTTTGTGATGAATGTTTATGAAAAGTTTTTTGGTAAGCCAAAGAAACCCATGTATGAAGTGGGGAGTGAAAAAAGGAAATCCAAAAAAAGAAAATAACTCGACCAATTATGAAATCATTGCTTTTTCTTCCTGATATCTCTGGATTTACAGAATTTATACAAAATACAGAAGTAGAACATAGTCAGCATGTGATTGCTGAACTTTTAGATATATTGATCCAATCTAACATTGAAGGATTGGAATTAGCCGAAGTGGAAGGTGATGCCCTATTTTTCTTTAAAGAAAATGAAGTGCCATCATTAGAACGTCTTCTTGCACAAGCGGAGCAAATGTATACAGCATTTTATTCCCATCTTGAATTATTAAAGAAGAATAGAGTTTGTCCTTGTAACGCTTGTATGTCGGCACCAAATTTACAATTAAAGATTGTAGCCCATTGTTGTGATATACAGTTTATCAATGTTCAAAACAAGCGTAAGCCTTTTGGTAAAGCAGTTATTCAAGTACATCGATTATTAAAAAACTCAGTGGACAGTGATAACTATATTCTGATTTCAGATGATCTTAGAAAAGAAATCCATTTATCAGAAAACTATCAGTCGAAGCTATTCAATTTTAATAGCTCTAGTGATTTTTATGATGGAGAAGAAATACCTTATGTATACTCCGAAATAAATACCAAAAACCTACAGCTGAAGCCTTATTCTTATGCTCACAAGGTGAATTTGGGAAAACCTCCGACGTTTACTGTAGATCAAGACATACAGGTTTCAAAAGAACAGTTATTGGAATTGATCACCAACTATAAATTCAGGCATGAATGGACTGAGGGAGTAGAGAAATTTGAATACAATGAAGATGAAGTAACAAGGTTAGGAACAGAACATGTCTGTGTGGTGAATGGAAAACACTTTAACCTTGTGACAGTGACAAAAGATGTTCCGGCGGGTGTTTTAGTTTATGGTGAGTATACAGCTAGCCCTCCAATTGTTAAGTCAATTCATACCTTTTATCAACTGTCTTCTATTGGTACGCATAATACTAAGCTTGAAATTCAGTTACACTTAGAGCCAAAAAACTGGATCAATAAGTTATTTATTGAGTTTTTTGTGAAGAAGCTCTTTTTAAAAAACTCGAAGAAAACCATTGAAGCTCTAAAAGTATATGCTGAAGAATATTATGCTAAAGAAGTAGTCTAAACAAAAAAGCCAAGGAAAATGAACCTTGGCTTTTTTGTTATCTATTAAATTATAGCTGTAGGGGAGTAACTTCCAAATAGGATGATCTGGAGATACCACCTGGGTTTAACCCTGGTTCATCTTCAGGAATATGCTCTCCTAAATTATTAAAGTAATCTACCCAAATAGGGAAATACTCTTTAGTGTCGGGATCTTTGTATGTCATTGGAAAAAGGTGAAAGACTTCTTTGTCTTCATTTGCTTCCTTAAATGTTTCATAGATTAATTCCGAGCAATAATACTTGTCGTTATTAATATCGAAAACCTCATCATACGATTTCCCCAAATATTTAAAAGCATGTTTTGCCGCTTGTTGAGCGATAGATTTATACTCGGGTTTTACTCGCCCTAACACTGTGCCACCATTGCCAGTATGCTTACCAAAAAACTCTTTGAAAGAAGTTTTCTTTACGCCAGCACTAACCGCTTCGATGATAAATAGTGAATCATTTTCTTCTGCGACAATGGCACAGTGAGAAAAATCTCTACCATTCCATCCTTCTGTTACTTTATTAATAGCAACACAAAAATCTCCACAATCAAGATCTTGGAAAATGATATCACCTGCCTCTAGATCATTGATGGTAGTAGGCTGTTTCTTACAAGAAGCAAACGCTACTAAAACAATTACAAAATGAAGTAAATATTTCATGCTGCAAAGCTATAGGAAACGATCTATTTTAACTATCAAAAACTAATAATTTTACAAGATGACGGGTTGTGCGTTAACAATGTTAGTGAGGTAAACGGTTTCTAAATATTCCATAGGAGAAAGTTCCTAACAATGCAAAGATAAAGACAATAACCATACTGTATTCACCATACCCCATTAAGATAAATAGGGGAGCCGTACATCCACCAACTAATGCCCAACCGAGACCAAAAGCGATACCTCCTAATAGATATCTCCAAATACTTTTCTGTTTGTCAGCAAGAACGATATCTTTCCCATCAAAATCTTTGATCTGAAAAACCTTAATGACTTGAATACACAGTGCACCAATAACAATGGCTGAACCTATAAATCCATACATATGGAAAGATTCAAAACGGAACATTTCCTGGATTCTAAACCATGAAATAGCTTCACCTTTTGATAAGGCGATTCCAAAAAACACCCCCAGAATTAAGTATATTATTGTTCTAATCGGTTTCATATTTAATGTATTAAAGAATAAAAGGAAGTATAAGCCAAGTCATGATTAAGCCTCCTATGAAATAACCAATAACGGCAATAAGTGACGGTAATTGTAGATTTGATAATCCACTAATAGCATGTCCAGAAGTACAACCGCCTGCATATCGAGAGCCAAAACCAATTAAGAAACCACCAATACTTAACATACTGATTCCCTTAAAGGAAAAGATGGCATCTTTACTAAAAAGCTCTGTAGGTAATACATAGTGCGAGTCACTTGTAATTCCTAACTGTGCTAAGTGTTCTTGTGTTGCTTTAGAAATTCCTGCTAAGTGATCACCGCCTAGATACTCCATACTGATGTATCCGCCTAGGATACAACCAATTGCAAAGACAAGGTTCCAAGATTCGTTTTTCCAATTAAAATTGAAAAAGTCATTCTTCTTACCTGCCCCACATGCTGAGCAAACGATTCTAAAATTGGAAGAAAGTCCTAAGCTTTTTCCAAATAGTAAAAGTAAGGCCATTGTAGCCCCAACGATGGGTCCACTGACATACCAAGGCCAGGGTGCTAATAAAAATTCCATTGTCGTGAAAGTTATTGATAATTATATAATTGAGTAGATGAATCATTTAGCAGTGTGTCGATAGTATCTAACATTAGACACTATCGACAAGCACTATCTATAAGTTAATTTTTTTCCATGCAGTAAATCCTCCTGCAATATTGTGTATGTTTTTAAACCCATGATGTGCTAAAATTAGAGAAGCTAAGTAGCCTCTAAGTCCTTTGGCACATGTAACATAAATAGGTTTTGATGGGTCAATTTCATCTAAACGTTCTCTTAGAATATCCAGAGGAATATTCAACGCATTTGGATGTATAATTCCAGCATTTTCTAGTTCTTGTGGATTTCTAACATCCAGAATTGTCATCTCTTCATTTGCTTCGAATGCCGTTTTTGCAACACTAACATTTACCTCTTTAAACAATCCCTTTTGAGCATTTTGAGCTACAAATCCAGCCACAATAACAGGATCTTTTGCTGGTGAGAAAGGAGGGGCATAGGCTAGGTCTAGATTTGGTAAATCTTCAATAGTCAATTTTGCATAAATGGCAGTAGCTAAAACATCTGTACGTTTATCTACTCCTTTTTCACCAAACAATTCAGCTCCCAAGATCACATGAGTATCTGGAGTATAATAGATCTCAATAAACATGTCTTTACCTCCAGGGTAGAAGCCAGGGTGAGAGTTGGCAATAATAAATGTAGATGCATACTCTATGCCTTCTCTTTCTAAGATTTTCGGCCCTGCTCCAGTTCTAGCGATAGTATGATCAAACATTTCCATGATAGCAGTTCCATAACCACCAGGGAAAGTTTCATTTGCACCAACAGCATTGGCTCCGGCAACTCTACCTCCTTTGTTAGAGTGAGTACCCATTGGGAACCAACCTTCTGAATTGGTTACAATATTTGGAATGGAAGCACAGTCTCCAGCAGCATAGATATCTGGTAAGTTGGTTTCCATTTTTTCATTAACAATCAAGGCTCCGTTAGGAAGGTGAGCAGCACCTTTTGACGTCAACATCTCAGTGATCGGTTTTACACCAATAGACATGATGAGAAAATCGGAAGGGATAACTGTTTCATCACTTAAAGTTAAGTCACCATTTTCATTAATTTTAATTACAGATTTTCCTAGTTCTAAACGAACTCCATTTTCTGATAGTACTTTCTCACCCATTGTGGCAAACTTATCGTCCCAAGGGCCTAAGATATGTTGACCTAATTCTACAATAGTTACCTTTTTGCCAATCTGAACTAAGTTTTCTGCTGTTTCTAAACCAATTAATCCTGCTCCAACAATGGTGATATGTTCAGCTGTGTCTAATGCATTTGATTTGACGATTCTATCAAAGTCTTCAATTGTTTTGGCATGTGCCCACTCCTGATAATCAGTAATTCCTTCAATTGGAGGAGTGATGGCAGTACCACCTGTTGCATACACTAATTTGTCGTACTTGTATTCCCCTTTTGGAGTGTATACAGTGTGAGACTCCGGGTCAATATTTGTTACCGGTTCCTCTAAGTGTACATCTATATTAAATCTTTGGCGTAATAGGTCTGGCTTTACCACCAAAAGTTTGTTTCTATCTTTAATTCTTCCTGAAAATGCGTAAGGAATACCACAAGTTGCATAGCTGATATTAGCTGTTTTTTCAAACAAAATAATCTCAGCATTTTCATCTGTTCTTCTTGCTTTTGCAGCAGCAGATGGACCTGCAGATAAACCTCCGATAATGATAATACGTTTCTTGTTATCCATTTTCAAACTCTATTTTAATCGCTTATTTTTTTATGATGTTACAAACGTAATAGAGAGGGGATTTTGAAAATGTGACAATTGTTACACAAATGCTTTCAATGTTATGAATTGAACCATTTTTCGAATTCATTAACAACTCACCTAATAAATTATGTGATTCTTATAAATTAATCCATTAAAAATTATACTTTTTGAAAATTGTTTTCTTTCTTGTAAATAACTCTACTTGTACTTGTATTCAATAACATTGATAACTACAAAAAAATATACTAACGGTTTTTTCATCATCATCCTATGCTATCTATTTGTCTTTGCACCTGTGCAAGCTTCTGACACACATCGAAAAGGGATTGATATATTGAAAAAATATGAAGATAAGTGTTACGAACATATTCGCACTGCTTCAGATTCGACATTATTCTACGCGACAAAAATTCTTGAAGTCAGTAAGATGATAGAAAGTAAGCAGTGGGAAAGTGTCGCTTATCAATTCATGGGGTCTTATTACATTAAGAAAGGACGCATGGCCGTTGGTTTTGATTACGAGTTAAAGGCATTAACGATTTCTGAATCCTTAAAAGATTGGGCTGATGTAGCAACCATCAGTAACAATATTGGGGTATTCTATTTTAGAGACAAAGATTATCATAAAGCCATAGAATTTTACCATAAGGGTTTAACATCGATCAATAGATTTATGGCTGAATCGGATACCATTCTATTACATCAGAGAGAAAATCAGGTATCGATGATGTTTAATATCGGAGAAGCCTATACGATTCTAAATGAGAATGATTCTGCCTTGTATTACTTAAATGAGTCATTTTTTGAGTCTTTAAAGTATGGTTTTAAAGAACAAGAGTTTTATGTTATTGCGATTCGTTCTCGCGTACTTTTTAACCAAGGAAAGGTAAAACAAGCGATTCAAGAGATACAAGAGGCATTGGCTTATTTCAAGGAGAACAATAATTTTGATGCTTTTTGTGAGTATGAAATCTGGTTGGCTGATTATTACCTGACATTAGATCGCTACATCCTCGCTAAAGAGAAAGCATTAGATGTTTATAATCGAGCAGATATAAAAGACAGCGACTTCTGGAAAATGGAGTCGTCCAAAATGCTATATCAAGTTGAATATAAGAGAAACAATATTGAAAACGCATTCCATCACTATAAAGAATATCAGACAATAAAAGAACAAATTGATAATGTTGATATCAAAGAGAGGATTGCGAAGATCAAAGAAAATTATTCGTCAGAAAAAAGAGAATCGGAGATTTCATCTTTAAAGACAGAACAAGAGTTAAATCAAAAGGTATTAAAGCAACAACGTCAGTTTATTTTTGTGATGGTTTTGATGTTCCTTTTGATGGTACTAGGCATTTATCTTCTTTTAAAATTCTACCTTAATCTCAAGAAGGCATACAGTCATATTACTGAGAAAAACAATGAAATTGAGGCCCAGAGGGAAGAAATCTTAGCACAAAAAGACCATTTACAAGAATATGTAAAGCTATTAGATACCAAGAATAAGCAAGTACAATCGGGTATCAATTATGCAAAAAGAATACAGTCAGCCACTTTACCATCAAGAAGAAAGATGGAGAAGTTGTTGGACGACTTAATGATCTTCTACAAGCCATGTGGAGTGGTTTCTGGAGACTTTTATTATTACTCAGGAAAATTATATAAAAACAATGAACGCCTAAGTATAGTTGCTTCTATAGATTGTACGGGGCATGGGGTTCCAGGTGCTTTTATGTCCCTTATTGGTAATGGTATTTTAAATGAAATCATTAAGGTAAAAAACATTCATTCTCCTAAAGAAATACTTGAAGGATTGCACCAACGTTTGCAAACTACCTTAAGTCAATATGAAACTTACGGAGTGCAAGACGGTATGGATATTACGGTGGCTTGTATCAACTACTCAAGAAAGATAGTAACCGTAAGTAGTGCAAAAAACTCTTGGGTTTACTTCCAAAATGGAAAACAACAGGTGGTTAAAGGTGACCGAAGAAGTATTGGTGGAATGGATACAAGGTTTAATAGTTTTATTAACCATGAGATAGATATCTCTCAAGGAAGAACTAAATTCTACTTCTATACTGATGGCTACCAAGACCAGCTAGGAGGACCAAAAGATAGAAAGTTTATGGCCAATAACTTTAGAAACTTGTTGGAAGAAATAAAAGATTTACCTGTCAGAGAACAAGAAAGTGTTCTTGACACTACACTGAACAATTGGAGAAAATATCAAGGGGAGCCACAAACCGATGATATTTTAATATTAAGCTTTACTGTAGAATAATTTAATTACTCTGATTTTTTCGCTCACAACTACTATTTGATGAAATTTCTGATATACACCCTTATCATTTTTTCTGCTACCTCTATTTATGCAAGCGAAATTGATTCGTTGAGGACAGTTTTTGAGAATTCAACACCGTCTAACAAGTTTAGTACGGGTAGTCAATATTATAACCAGTTACGTTATTCAAAACCCAATGATGCCGTTAGTGGCCTTCAAAAATTGATTACTGAAGCTGAATCAGCGAATAATATTAATGCTGAAATTGACTTATATGATATTTTGGCAAAGACTTATCTTATTAAAAGAAAGTTGGACAGCCTATACTTCTATTTTGAAAAAGTAGAGCAACTATCAAAAGAGTCAAATAACAATGCAGGCTTAGGTAAGGCATATTCTGGGTTTAGCCTTTATTATAATATCAAAAATAAAGAAGAATGTTTGACGTATTTTGACAAAGCGGTTCAAATATTCAAAGAGGAAGGGATGGAGATTCCATTGGCAGATATTTATAATTCAACAGGACTCTATTATAGAAACCATGGTAATTATGATGAAGCGATGGAACTGTTTAAGAAAGCTCGTTTGATTTACGAACTACATGACCATAAAATGGGTCTATTTAAAGTAGTCAACAACGAAGCTTTAATCTGGAAAAACTTATCAGTTAAAGACAAAGAACTATTTAAAAAATATATATACAAAGCCATTGAAATGTTCAAATTGGCAGAGAAGTATTCTATAGATTTAAACAACAAACACTATCAGGCTACAGTGGTAACAAATATTGGAGGAGCCTATGATAAGTTATCGAGCCAATTAGATCCGAATACAGAAACTGAGGCGATCTTAGAAACAGTAGACTACAGAATTAGATATTTTAAAAAAGCGCTGCAATTACGTAACGAACTCGACCAAAATTGTTTTAAAATAGGTATCTATCCATCCATAGCAGAGGCGTATAGAGAATCCAAGAAATATGATAGTGCGATGCTTTATATTGATAAAGGGATTGCATTAGATGCAGAATGTGAAACAAAAGATGAAGATTTACTCTATGTGATTCAAGGCCATATTGAGTACGATCAACAACATTATAACAAAGCAATCACTGCGTTTAAAAAGAGTATCGCTTTATCTAAAAAGACAAAAAATCTAAAAAATGAAGTAGGTACTACAGGTATGTTAGGTCAGGCTTATTTTAATGTAAAAGACTATAAGAATGCTTATCTGACAAATCGAATTCATGATAGTTTATCTCAAGCATACCTTAACCTTGAGAAATTTGAAAAGATAGCCAAGCTTGAGGCAAATTATGAAGTCGTTAAAAAAGAAGAAGAGAAGCTTAAGGCTCAACTGACTTACAATGAAGAATTAGCAAAAAAGCAGAATCTTATTCTTTTCTCAATTATACTCATTATCACCTTTGCAGGTGGAGGTGTCTTTTATTATAAGAGCTACAAGGACAAAGACAAAGAATATATATTGTCAGAGGGAAAAAGGGTAGTAATTGAACATAAGCAGAGGTTACTTATCGAGAATGAGAAAAGGTTAAAGGAATTAGATGAGTTTAAATCCCGCTTCTTTTCCAATATATCTCATGAGTTTAGAACCCCTTTAACGCTTATTTTAAGTGCAGTAACGGAACTTAGAACAAAAAGTAAGCATAGTCCTCTACACCTTAAAACAATCGAAAGACAGTCAAAACAGCTATTAAGCTTAATCAATCAGATATTAGACCTTTCTTCTTTAGAGAACAACAAAAAACAGAAGGTGAAACTGTCTGAATATAGTATTAATGATACTTTCAAAGTCATGTTAGGCTCATTTGAATCTTTTGCGGAACAGAATGAGGTGAACTTCTCTTGGTCTGTCTTATCAGAAGATAAAAAGGCGCTGATGGATCTAGATAAATTGACCAAAGTGATCAATAATCTAGTTTTCAATGCCTTTAAGTTTACACACCCTCAAGATGAGATCAATGTAACTTTGAAGGAGCAGAATGATCGACTGTCTATTGAGGTATATGATACTGGTGAAGGTATCCCTGCTGTCAACTTGGACAAAATATTTGATCAATATTATCATTCAGAATCTGGTTTAGCGGCTAGTAATGGGATTGGACTTGCACTAACATCAGAATTGATTAAAACAATGGGTGGTAGTATTAGTGTTGATAGTGTAGAAGGACAGTGGAGTAGGTTCACCATTACTATTCTACTCCGAAAAGAAGACTTTGAGGCGGAAAATATTGATGTTGAAATCATAGAACCCGTTCAGTTAGAACCTGTCATTTCTGAAAGTTCTACTACGACTCTAGAAAAGACATTTGATGTGAAGTCAAGCCAGGTAGAGGTGATCGATGCTCAATTGCCAACAATTGTTGTGATTGATGATAACAAGGATATTCTTCAATATTTAGAAAGAATGTTGAATGATGAATACAACGTAATTACAGCAGAGAATGGTGAGGTAGGTATAGAACAGACCTTACGCTACGCACCAGACCTTGTGATATCCGATTTAATGATGCCAAAGGTCAACGGTCTAGAGGTACTGGATAAACTTAAAGCCGAAGTTGAATCTTCTCATATACCTGTCGTATTACTCACCGCAAAAGCGGATTTAGATACGAAGTTAGAAGGGTACTCATTAAAAGCAGATGCTTTTGTGACAAAACCTTTTGAGAAGCAAGAGTTATTACTGCAAGTAAAAAGTTTGATCAATAATAGAAAGCTAATTCAAGAGAAATTCAGTACGAATTTTATGCTGAAGAAGGAAATAGCAGACCTCCCATCTGAAGATGAGAAGTTAATTAAGAACCTTACTTCTTTTGTTGAAGAGAACTTAGATAATACAGATTTATCTGTTGATGAAGTAGCCAATCACTTAGGGATGAGTAGAAGTCAGCTGCATCGAAAAGTGAAAGCGATCTCAGGACAATCAAGTAGTGTTTTTATAAGAAATATCAGGTTAAGATATGCTCATGAATTAGTTTTAAATACGGATCTTACCATGGCGGAGATTTCTTTTAGAACAGGATTCAATACTCCGAATTATTTCACAAAATGTTTCAATGAATATTATCACGTAACACCGAACACTTTAAGAAAAGAAGTGTCCTAATAAATTGTATAATTTAAATCCAACAATCGATTGCAATAATTATATTTCTAAAAAATATGTTCGTTAAGTACCATATTTTTAAGAAAATAATTAAAAATACCTACAAATGGTTATTGAAAAATTCGTTGAAAATATGAATATTTGTATATACTCAAAAAGAAAAAAATTTAAGTCAAATAAGTAGTTATATAATATCCTCTTGTCGTAGGAGGATACAGAAAGAATCCGCTTCATGAGCGGATTTTTTTGTTAGAATGATCTATTAACAATAATAGTGTAACTATGTGTGTATGATGTTACGTATCAAAGATTGATTTGGATAAACCCAATATGACTACAACAAAAGTTTAACGATTTATATAACAACATTTATTGTTGATGACCTATTATGAAAAAGATAATTTTAGCTACGGTTTCTTTCTTAACAATGTTAATGGTGAACGCGCAAGATGTAGAAGGCATTAAGATTGGGCAAAGCAAACAGAAAGACAAAATCGTATCGATTAAAGGAAATACATATCAGGTAATGCCGGTGGAGTCTGATGACTCTGAATTATGTTTAGGTGTAATGATTATGCCGGTGAACAATGATACCTTGGTACCTACAACGTTAAATAAGACACAAGTAGACCAATTTCAATCATCAATGGAAGAAGAATTTGATGTAGCCTTTGATTCTGTATTGGTTTATGATGAAGCAACCATGATGTTTGCCAAAAATAAGGGAGTAGAGTATGAAATTAATATAGAGAAATCTGATGATCAATACGATGCTTTTTTCGTGATTTGGTATAAAGAATTAGAGGAGAACTTAAAAGCATCCACTTCAGTTGTTCATCCTTAATAATTCCTTAGTTTTGTACCCATAAACTTCAAAAATTAATGATTTATGGGTGCAATAATGAATTTTGCAATTTTTCCAATAGACAAAGGTGATCATATTGGAGAATACGTATCTAAAGTAGTACAACATATTAAAGATTCAGGTCTTACATATCAGTTTTCTCCTATGGGGACAGTAATCGAAGCTGAAACGGTTACTGAACTATTAAAGGTAGTAGACGATGCTTATAAGATTATGGATCCCATCTCTGACCGTATTTATTGTGTAATGAACATGGATTACAATAAAAATAAATCAGGGATGATTAAGGCGAAAACAGAATCTATTGAGAAAAGAATAGGTAAAGTTTAGGCTGAGAGAAGAGAACATTGGATGTTCTCTTTTTTTATTGAAAACATTTCCGAGCATAGGTAGTTAATTCTCTGTAACACTTATGTAGACCATGAAAAATTATCTAATAATAGGAGGGGCTTCCGGAATAGGAGAAGCATTAGTAAAAACACTTGCAGAAGGTGGAAATAGAGTATTTGCTACTTATAATAAGACAATGCCTACGTTTGAGAACGAAAATACACATTACCAACAGTATGATGTACTTTCGGAGACCAATAACTTTGATCAGCTTCCAGATGAACTAAATGGAGTAGCATATTGTCCTGGTAGTATAAACCTGATGCCTTTTACAAGATTAACGCCTCAAAGTTTTATTGATGATTTTCAGCTTCAAGTCAACGGAGCCGTAAAGGTTTTACAAGCAGTGATCAATAAACTGAGAAAATCACAAGGGAGCATTGTATTGTACTCAACAGTTGCAGTGCAGACAGGTTTTAAGTTTCATACTCAAGTAGCTGCATCAAAAGGTGCGATAGAAGGGTTAACAAAAGCATTGGCAGCAGAATATGCTCCAAAGGTTAGAGTAAATGCAATAGCACCATCATTAACCGATACTCCTTTGGCATCAAAATTACTTAGTGATGAATCAAAGAAGGAAGCGAATGCCAGTACTCACCCATTAAAGAGAATTGGTGAGGCTGAAGATATTGCAAGATTATCTGCTTTTCTTTTATCGGATCAATCCTCTTGGATGACAGGACAAATCTTGCATGTGGATGGAGGTATATCAACACTTAAATTATAATCATCATGTTTGGACTATTTAAAAAGAAATCACCCAAAGAAAAATTAGAAGCGAAATACAAGAAGCTTTTGGAAGAATCACATCGTTTGTCGCATACAGATCGAAAAGCTAGCGATCTAAAAATGTACGAAGCGAACGAAGTGCTAAAAGAATTAGAAAAATTATAAGCGGTTTAAATATCGTATTATGTTAAGGTTTGTGGTTATTAGATACCGCAAACCTTTTTTTAATATTATTTATTAATAAGATTAAATAATGATCAACATCACTTTGAATTAAATTAAACCACACCACTTTTGTTTCGCATTGGTTCCGTAAGGAATAACAGGGAATCTAGTGAAAATCTAGAACTGTACCCGCAACTGTAAAAGTTCAAAAAGTCATTTTTCAATAGGCCATTGTAGTATACGAGAAGGCGAAAAGTGAGAGCTAAGTCAGGAGACCTACCAAGCATTTATTTTTTTAGACAAAACTTCGGGAATAAAGTTTGAAAAATTTCATGGTACCACTTGGTAGATCCCCTCTATCGAAGAAATGTAAGCTTACCTAGAGTTTTGTCACCTAATTTTTATTATTAAAAGCAAAGTGATGAACAAACAATTTACAAGACAATCATTCTATTTCGTAATACTCTTATTATTTGGACTATTCAGTTGTGATAAAGAAGAGGCATCAATCACTGCATATACTGTTGATTTTGATTGTAATGGTGGTACAAAAATAGAAAGCCAAGAAGTTTTAGCGGGCGAAAAGGTGACTACGCCAACGGACCCTACGAAAGAGGGACACGAATTTTTATATTGGACGAAAAATGATCAAGAATACGATTTTTCAAAAGAAGTAGTTGATGATTTTACATTAACGGCGTTATGGGAAGAAATCGAAGTCACCTATCAAGTCACATATAAATTTGACAATGGACAAGAAGATAGTGTAGCTACTGTCATCGAAAATGATCTATTAAAAGCTCCTCAAATCCCACTAAAAGAAGGGTTTATCTTTAAATTCTGGTCTGAAGATGGTGCTGAATTTAAATTTGGAGAGGCTGTTACTTCTAATATTGAACTGACGGCAATTTATGAAGAAGTCATTGATCAGTATGTTGTTTCCTTTGATCCAAATAATGGTGAGCAAATGACATTAGTAACTGTCGATGAAGATACTGAAGTAACTGAACCTGAAAATCCACAAAAGGAAGATTATGAGTTTCTAGGATGGTATTTAAATGATGAACTTTATGATTTTACTTCAAAAGTTAATGGTGATATTACTTTAATAGCAAAGTGGAAAATCGTAGCAGGAGAAACTACATTTGAATATGCGACCATTTCAAGAGATGATTTTAATAGTTTAAGTAACGGAGATCATATTATGGTAAAAGCTCAACTCAATTACCTATCTAGAGGTTGGGCTTGGGGTACTGAGGTTTATCTTGTTGATAATAAAGAAAATAGCTCAAAAGACTTATATAGCCATTCAAACTACGGAATGTTCACTTTCCCATTATCAGTAGCAAGCGATGACCCAATGATGGGCGGTACTTATGTATTTAATCTAGTAAAAGATGTTTACATGTCATCACCTCAATTAGGTTTTGGATATATGCGAAATGAGGAATTTGATGAAACAGGAACTCCTGCTTATGATGGTGGAAAATGGAATGCACCTATGCGTTACGGAATCGAGTTTTTCGATGAAATTATTAGAGGTAACGTTAGAGAAGTGAATTATTCTGCTGAAAAAGGTTTATCAGTAGTTGTTGGTACTGAGGAAGTAACGATTAAAAAGAGAGTGGAGGATGGCCAAGGGAATATCACATACGAGAATTTATCTGAAAGTGATACATCTTTATTTGACGATCATCTAGAACAGAATAGATATATCTACACTATCCAAGTAGAAGGCGAAACAGTTTCTGTTTTAAACAAAGATACATTGCAAGTTTACGCTTCAATCTTACCCTAAACACTAACTAAGAGGGAATACGTAAAAGTATTCCCTCCAAACGATTCTAATTATGAAAAATATTTTAAAAATACTTCCAGTAATACTCATTTCTGGGTGTGATAATTCAGAGATTGAAGACACAAGCTATAAACCTATTGATAATCCAGATGCACAACCTTATATCTCAGAGGTAATAGATTTCAAACCTGCTCCAGGTCAGTTTATGAATAAGGTAGAAAATGATTTTGAAGCAGCAGAAAACATTGTAGGTAATACAGATCAATTTATCTCATTAGGTGCATTTGGAGGAGAGGTAACCTTTAAATTTGATCACTCGATCCTTAATAAGGACGGAAATGATATAGCCATTTATGGTAACTCGTTTGAAAATTCCAGCGAACCTGGAATTGTTATGGTATGTCAAGATTTGAATCACAATGGCTACCCTGATGAAAATGAGCCCTGGTACGAACTGAAAGGATCAGAATATAATGCATCAACAACAAAGCATAATGTGAGTATCACTTACTACAGACCTACGGAAAATGATCATATTATTCCATATAAAATGGAATGGAATGGAGAAGAGCAAACAGGTGAGTTCGATTTGACAGCAATAATTCCTTATCATGATCAACCTATGTTTCCAACATGTTATTCAACAGATGAGATTACATTTTCCGGAACATTATTAGCCTCTAATGTGATAAAAGAAGGGGACATATATTATAATCCTAAGTACAAGTGGGGATATTGTGATAATGCAGGATATGAGAATGAAGGAATACTAAGAAGTGCAGATGTATTTGATATTTCTAATGCAGTTGATGATAATGGACAAGCTGTTCATTTGATTGCCATTGATTTTGTAAAAGTGTATACAGCAACTTTTGATAATTCGGGTTGGTTGGGAGAAAGATCAACAGAAGTATTTAAAGCCGCAGATATTTCTTTACTAAGTGATGAAGAGTAAGCTTTTCTTGTGGGGCCTCTTTCTATTCTTTACTTCTTCTACCTTTTCTCAAACATTGGATACGGCAAGAGTCTTAAATGAAGTTGAAGTAATTGGGCAAAGAGTTACAGAGAGAATTAGTTTTAAGTCAACCACCATAAATAAAGAAAGAATACAGGAAAATCTTTCTGCATCTTTAGGGGAGTTGTTGACTTTAAATACTCCCATTTTCATTAAAAGTTATGGTGCTGGTGGAACTGCAACGCCATCTTTTAGAGGAACAGGAGCTAGCCATACTAAAGTATATTGGAATGGGATCAACTTAAATTCTCCAATGCTAGGTCAAGTAGACTTATCCCTGTTTCCTGTGGCTTTTACAGATGAAGTAACGGTAAACTATGGAGGGTCGAGTTTATTGTATGGTACAGGAGGTTTGGGTGGTGGTATCCAAATGAATAGTAATTTAAATTGGGATGGTAAGACTCATGTATTACTATCCCAAACGGCGAACACATTGCAAAATTATATAAGCAATGCCAGCATCACTTTAGGTAATGAAAGAATACAAAGCACAACAAAAGTATTTTATAAAGATGCTGGTAATTACTTTACTTTCGTCAATCTATTACAACCTGGTAATCCCACTTGGGAAAACAATCATTCTGCACAAATACAATACGGGGTTTTACAGGAAGTAGGATGGAGAATAGATGACTACCAACAAATAAAGTTAGATTTTTGGTATCAGGAAAGTGACCGGGAGTTAACCCCTTCAATGGACAGTCAGGAAGGTGATTCATGGCAAAGTGATGCCTCAACAAGAGTATTACTTAATTGGAATTATAATAAAAACGATTTGACTATCGATGCATCCACCGCCTTTGTACAAGAATCACTTTGGTACCGGAAAGAGTTGAATAATGATGAAAATCCCAAACTAAGCACATCAGATAGTAAAACGTATCAATGGCATAATCATTTACGAAGTGATTATCAACTATACGAAAACTTTACAATAAAAGGTGGTGTAGATTTGGTTATGGATCAAGTGAATAGTAATGCTTATCAATCCACTCAAGATACTACCAGTCATTTGGTTCATCAAAATACTTTAGATGTTTATGCAGGTTTTGACTGGTGGGTGCTACCTCATCTATCGATCAGTACATTATTTAGGCAAGAATGGATTGATTTTGACCAAAAGCCATTTTTACCCTCTATTGGTGTAGAATATATTCCATATGAAAATGATTTCTGGCAGCTTTCCGTAAGAGGGAATAGTTCTAAAAATTTTAATGCTCCTTCTTTAAATGATAGATATTGGTACCCGGTAGGAAACCCTGATTTATTACCCGAAGAAGGGTGGACCCATGAAGGTACTTTGGAAATAAAATATCAGGATGAAAATTGGTTGTTCAAATATGAGGGAACAGCTTTTAATAGTTTAATCAATAATTGGATCATTTGGAAGCCAGCTGTCAGTAATTTATGGAGACCCGAAAACCTAAAAAAAGTACATAGTAGAGGAGTTGAACAAATCATTACCACTTCTTATTCTAAGGACGATTTTTCTATCCTTTTGTATGGTTCTTTGTCCTTTGTGAAATCTGAAAGTATTGAGGCTTACGATGAGTTGGATAATTCAGTAGGGAAGCAGTTAATCTATACACCTGTGAGTTCTTTTCAAGGGTATATACGCTGTAATTATAAATCAATATATACAATTATTGAGCAACAAATGTATGGTAAACGATATACTCAAAGTGATGGCAGTGAATATTTACCACCCTACTATCTCACCAACTTGGTATTAGGAAAGCAATGGAATTTAGGATCACATACGATTGATTTAAAAGGTAGAATTGAGAATGTTTTTGGATATCATTATCAATCAATAGCAAGAAAACCAATGCCCACTCAAGTATATCAAATCAGTCTAACCTATAAAATATAAGTGATGAAAAAGTTAATGATGGTTTTTCTACTTTTAGTAGGTTGTAATGAAGTAGAAGATAGTATGCCTATTTCTGATGAGAAAGAAATACCAGAATCTCTACAATTGACGGATGGAGTTTTTGTAATTAATGAAGGGAATTTTGATTGGGGACATGGTACACTATCACATAAAAAATACGATTCGGATACGGTCTATAATGAAATATATAAGCAAGTAAATAGTTTCGAAATAGGGAATGTTGCTCAATCAATGACAATTATCGGAGACCTAGGGTATATCTGTGTAAATAATTCCTCCAGAGTTGATGTTATTGAAACAAAAACATCCAAGTGGGTGGATAGAATAGATTTACCGAAAAGTAGTCCACGCTATCTTTTACAGATTGATGAAAGGAAGTCATATGTAACGGATTTATATGCTGACCGTTTTTATGTTGTTGACCACAATAATTTTTCACTTTCCAAAGAAGTAAAAGTAAGTGGGTGGACGGAAAAAATGTGTCTATTGGATCAATATGTTTATATGACTGTTACCAGAACGGTTTTCGATAAAAGGCAAGGAGGACAGTTATTATTTAAAATAAATAAAGCAACAGATCTAGTTGAAGATAGCCTTGCTTTGCCGTATGGTCCTATTGATCTTCAGAAAGATAAAAACGATAAAATTTGGGTACTTTGTAATGGTGGACTGGATAAAGAAGATGCTGCCATTGTAAAGGTAGATCCCAAGACTTTTACTATACAAGACCAGATAACTTTCACAAAGGATGACTATTTAAGTATGCCCTCAAGGCTTAGAATCAATAAAGAAAAAGATGAGTTATTCTTTATAAGAAAGAATATTTATAGACTGCCTATTGATAAATCTCCTTTAGCCCCCGAATTGATGATAGAAAAAGGGAAACGTTTATTTTATGGTCTAGGAGTCTCTCCACATAATAACGATATCTATGTGACTGATGCTATCGATTATGTACAAAAAGGTTGGGTCTTCAGATATTCTCAAATGGGCGTGAAGTTAGATTCTTTTCAAGTTGGGGTTATTCCTAATGAGATTGTCTTCCAATAATTTATTCTTTTTGATGAGTAAAACTTTATACTTGATATTAATCTTTATCTGATATTGATGTTTGATTTGGTGAAAAATTATCTAAAATTGATGTATATTCATTACTACAATTCATTAACCTAACTATCTCATAAATGGATTTAACGCAGAATAAAGATAATGCGATAGCCTTCTATCGAATGGCTTATGAAGGTAACCCCAAAAAAGCAGTGGATCTTTATGTTGGTGATCAATACATTCAACACAACCCTGATGTAAGCGATGGACTTATGGGTTTTATAGAGTACTTTGAAAGAATGCAAAAAGAATATCCTGAAAAGTCTATCGAATTTGTAAGATGTATAGCTGAAGGAAATCTTGTTGCTTTACATACCCATCAAACATGGCCTGATGATGACCAATATGTAACTATGGATTTCTTTAGGTTTGATGAGAAGGGAAAAATTTGTGAGCATTGGGATGCAATACAACAGATTCCAAAACAAAGTGCCAACGACAACACTATGTATTAAAAGAACCGATCAATTATTTAATTCTCTTCAAACTACTTCTACATGTATACGCAACGAAATTATTCCATAGGAACAATGGCGTTATGGACAAGAAGGTACATTTATATGTTCTTGTTTATATCTGCTATACCTACGGCTTTATATGTTTTATTGGATTGGAAGTTTATCCACCTACCTTGGTTACCTATTGCTCTAATTGGTAGTGCGCTTGCATTTATCATTGGTTTTAAAAATAATGCATCCTACGGAAGGTTATGGGAAGCAAGAAAAATATGGGGAGGAATTGTAAATACTTCTCGATCTTTTACCATAATGGTCAATGATTTTATTTCCAACCAATATGCAGATAATGATCTATCACAAGAAGAGTTATTTGCGATTCGAAAAACAATTATATTAAGGCATATAGCATGGATGACTTGTCTAAGACATGCATTGAGAACACCAAAACCTTGGGAGATGTCTCATATCAATGCTTCTGATAAAGAATATATGGACGATATTGTTATCAATGAAAGGAAATATACCTTAAAAGAAGAACTGACAGGATATTTATCTGAGGAAGAAATTGATCATGTTTTAAGTCAAGGAAATAAGCAATCGGCTTGTTTAAACCTTCAATCAAAACATTTAAGAGCCTTACAAGAAGATAAACGAATTTGGGAATTCTCATTCTTAGAAATGGAAAAACAAATTATCGAGATGTTTGCACTTCAAGGTAAATCAGAAAGAATAAAGAACTTTCCATACCCTCGACAATTTGCAACGTTGAATAGGTTTTTCGTTTGGATTTTTGTTTTACTATTACCTATTGGCTTAATCAATGTTTTTGATGAAATTGGTTTAACAATTTTAAAAGAAAATTCTACTAATTGGTATGGATATCTTGGGAATTATTTCGCCTGGTTAACGATCCCTTTTAGTATTGTCATCTCTTGGATTTTCTTTACAATGGAACGAATTGGAGAGGTCTCTGAAAACCCGTTTGAAGGAGTAGCCAACGATGTACCAATAACTACAATGGCAAGAGGAATAGAGATAGATATTAGACAAATGATTGGTGATAACAAGGAAGAAATACCGTCTCCTATTGAACACCAAAGAGATATACAGATGTAATTAAATAATGAACAAACAACATATGATAGCATTAGTAACAGGAGCAAATAAAGGGATTGGATTAGAAACTGCTACACAATTGGCAGGGTTAGGTCATAAAGTTTATTTAGGAGCAAGAGATATTGAAAAAGGAAATGCAGCTAAATCAAAAATAAACAACTCCGAAAATATTGAAGTGATAGAGCTGGATGTTTCAAAAGAAGATTCTATCCAAAAAGCTTTCGAAAAGATAAAACTCGAAAATGGTAGATTGGATATATTGGTCAATAATGCCGCGATAAACTATGATACATGGCAAGATGCATTATCGGCCGATTTGAACAATGTAAGAGAAACATTAGAAACTAATTTATTTGGTGCTTGGAAAATGATTCAAACATTTTTGCCTTTAATGCAGCAAAATAATTATGGTAGAATTGTCAATGTAAGTAGTGGATCAGGAGCCATTACCAATATGACAGTAGGAACACCGGGATATTCTATCAGTAAAGCATCATTAAATATCTTAACGATTAATTTTGCTCATATAGCGTCAAATTACGATATCTTGATTAATTCTGTTTGTCCAGGTTGGGTAAAAACTGATATGGGAGGAGCAGGAGCGAACAGATCTGTAAGCGAAGGAGCTGAAACAATTATATGGGCGGCATTACTTCAAAAAGGAGCTGCTTCAGGAAAGTTTTTCAGAGATAAGAAAGAAATTCCTTTTTAGATGACATCCACTTAATAGCAAAAACCTAATGAAGAAGTTACATATAATATAACGTCTGTATTTAGGTTAGGTGATAAACTGTTAAGTGAATTTACCCAAGAAGAATTAGGCTTACCGAATTTTTAAGCCTCAACAGAAAATCAACAATGCATCAAAGTATTGTTGATTTTTTTATTTAAAAATAGATTAAATAAATCTATGATAATCAGTAAAATAATCTTATTTTCAATTTACAGAATTATATAACTACTGATATATTTACATTTGTTTAAACAATTTATACTACTTAGTTGTTATCACAATTATTCAATTAATAATATTTGGTAACGATCACTCTAGACTTTTATGTTAACTAACTCCTTTTACCAGTTCAAACGAGAACAAAGAATTAAAGCTACGATTGATGAAGTGTGGGATTTCATTTCATCTCCAAAAAACCTTAAAGAAATAACTCCTGATTACATGGGTTTTGATATTACGAATACAGACATTCCAGAAAAAATGTATGCCGGAATGATCATCACCTATAAAGTGAGTCCAATGTTAGGCATCAAGATGGATTGGATGACCGAAATAACACATGTCAGGGATAGAAAATATTTCGTAGATGAACAAAGAGTAGGACCATATTCTTTATGGCACCATCAACATATACTAGAAGAAATAGATGGTGGTGTTTTAATGAAGGATATTGTTACTTATTCACCTCCTTTTGGTTTTCTTGGAGCGATTGCTAATTCTTTTATGATCGAGAAGAAACTAAAAGAAATTTTCCTGTACAGACGAAGAGTGCTACGAAATAAATGGGGAGAATTACCAAAATACAATAATTATATTTTCGACTAAATTTATTAACCATGAAAAAATTAAGCTTACTCATTCTACTTTCAACGTTTCTTTTTTGCTTGGCATGTTCTGAAGGTGAACTAGAAACACCACAACCTACCACTCCTCCGACAACAAATGATCCGATGGATGATGATGACGATGATCAATCGGATGATATGGATGGAGATGCTGTCACTTACACTAATAGTGTATCAACAATTCTCGCATCCAATTGTAATTCTTGCCATAATGGGGCAAACCCTAGTGGAGGGCTAAGTTTGGATTCTTATACTGCAGCTAAGAACGGTACACAAAATGGAAATGTGTTAAGTAGAATAAGAGATGTAAACAACCCAATGCCTCAAGCTGGACTAATGTCAGAGGAAAATATTAAAGCTATTGAAGATTGGGCAGAAGGAGGGTTCTTAGAATAATGTATAAATTAATATGTTTTTTATTCGCTACCTTTTTATTTCACTATTCTCAAGCACAGAAGTTTATAACAAAAACAGGTGTTTGTGAATTTTCAGCATCAGTTCCAGCTTTTGAACCTATCGAAGCAAAATCGGAAAAGATGTTGGGTGTTTTAAATTCCGAGAATGGAGAGGTAGCTGCATTGGTAGAAATTACTACGTTCAATTTTCCCATCTCATTAATGCAAGAGCATTTTAATGAGAACTACATGGATTCTCATAAATTTCCAAAGGCTACATTTACGGGTAAGATTAATGATTTCCAATTATCTGCTGACAGTACTAGAAGTAAGGTAAATGGTAAGTTGACTATTCATGGAGTGGAAAAAGAGATTGAAGCTGATATTGTATACTTAGGAACTCAAGGTTCAGTATATGTTCGTAGCAATTTTGTCATCCGACCTGAAGATTTTAAGATAAAAATACCTAAAGTGATCACAAAAAAGATTGCTGAAGAGGTAAACGTAGAACTGATATTGAATTTAAAACCAAAAGAATGAAACAAATACTATTACTAACTTTTCTCTTTCTTTCCACTATTACAATCGCTCAAGATGACTTACTCAATGATTTAGAAGAGGAGGTAGAAATTGAGAAATTTGAATTACCAGCTTTCAAAGCGACAAAAATAATTAACGGACAATCTACCAAGTTGGCTAAGAAGAAAGATTTTCATCTGATTATTGCTCATAGATTTGGAAGCATTAAGGATGGAATTTCTACTTTTTTTGGTTTAGATAATGCCAACACTTACTTAGGTTTACTTTACGGGATTACAGACAAATTAAATGTAAGTATAGGAAGGGAATCTTACCGAAAAACCGTCACAGGAGCTGTAAAATATAAATTCATAGAGCAGTCAGAAAAGATGCCATTACATATTGTAGGGTATGTCGCGATGTATGCCAATACACAACTATCGGATCAAACATTCCCTGATCTTACCAATGTAGACCGTTTAAGTTATCTTTATCAGTTGATGTTTTCTAGGAGATTCAATGAAAATTTATCATTGGAATTATCACCAAAGTTCATCCGACAGAATTTAAAGTATAGTGATTATGATGTCTATAACTATATGATTCTAGGAATAGGTGGAAGGTATAAAGTATCAAAAAGAGTAGCTATTACTGCAGAGTATGATTATAACTTCTCAAGACCAAGTGAAAACCCTTATCAGAATCCATTATCAGTAGGTGTTGATTTAGAAACTGGTGGGCATGTATTTCAATTGTTATTTTCAAATGGTCAATCTACTTTGGAACCTTCTTATCTAACTTATGCTTCGGGAGATTGGAGTGATGGAGAGATCTATTTTGGGTTTAATATTGTTCGAGTGTTTTAAACGGGCATAAATAAGAAAAAATACCGCAGGAATATTTAAGTGGTTTTGCCATTTTATGCTTTGTTTCATCATTTTTTGTCAATGAATATAAATTATTTATCATTCGTGGAGGTCATCATGTTTATTTGTATTAATAACAAACTTCTCTAAATTTCATCGTAGATGAATCTTGATAAAATTTTACATATATTCATTTTAATATCCTTCAGCATTCTTACAGGTTGTAAAACTATTGAAAATAAGAATGAGTTACCCTTAAAACAAACATTTCAAGTAGTTAATACTGAATTGATTACCCCAACATTAAGTCAAATTTCAGGTATAGCTATTTCAAATGGAAATGATAAAGTATGGGTACATGAAAGCACTGTAAATGACCCTTATATATATTCTTATAATGTCAATAATGGAAAATTATTAGATAAAATCTTTGTGCGCGGTACATCAATAGGTTGGGAAGACCTTTCTACTAGTCACATAGATGGCAAAGTGATGATCCATATTGGTGATACAGGAAATCCTGATTTAAAGAGGGAATCTATCCAAGTGTACTCTTTTAATGAGTGCGATATATTTGATAATTTTGTAGCACCAACAGTAAAAGAATACTTATATCCCCATAATAAACCAAGAGATATAAAAGGTTTAATAGTGCATGAGTCCTCAGAACAATATTACTTCTTCTCATATGATGAAAGAGGTTGCGAAATCTTTACTATGCCAGTAGAAACAAAAAATGGTACTTTAAAGAAAGTAGGAGAACTCAACCTGAAAAATGTAAGATCAGTAGATATCTCAGACAATGGACAACATTTGGCTATTATTGCGGATGAATCAGTACATATCTGGGATCTGAAAAATAATAAATCACTTATCTATAATTTAATGTATAACCATCCTATCTTTAGTAAGACTTCTATGAAGTCAGATTATAAGGGAGTGTGTTTTAAAGAAGATAATTCATTTATATTAATCAGTAAAGCAAAACATAAAGAAGCTTTAATACTAAGGAACTTTAAGCAAGAATACGTTAGTATGAACCTTTAAGCAAAACGCCACATAGAATTGAATATCTATGTGGCGTTTTTTATTTTGATCTTCTGATTACTGGATCTAAGTTCTGAAGAATTTTTGCTTTCAATTTACTGTCAATTTCTGGATGTTGTTGAATGTAATCATTAGTGATCTTTACTACATGCTTTTCTGTTCTTTTACCTATCGAAGACCTGAGGTAATTGTATGGAAAGAATATATCACCTGTCTTTTGTACTTCAGGTAAGAGTTCTAAAATTGTGGGTATATGTTTTAATGATAATTTAGCCTGTAATGGATGATTGATATATCCTAACGCCTGTTCCACCCAAGGTTCGTTTCCTCTATTCTCCACCTTTTTCATATTTTCAATAAATTGATCCAATTGATCTTGTTGTTGACTACTACTTGGTAGAATATATTTTAGAAAATCTTGATAATAAGATGCTTCAATTAAACTTTGGCAAACGGCTAATTCCTCATCAGTCACTAACTGTTCGAGTCTCAATTTTTGTAATAAAGCAATTCTATTTCTATCATTTAGTTTTGGGGAAGTGTTCTTTTTTGTTAGGTAGCTTGAAAAGAAAGACTGATGCTTTTCAGTATGAGCAAATAATTTCAGAATATTAAAATAGAATGCCTTGATCTCTTTCTTTGAGGCGGACTCCATTAATTTCTTAAAAGTGTCAAATTCATTATTAGTGATAACGATACGCTCTTTATCATTTAGATAATACCAATAGACCTCATTCAATTGGCTGGATAGCATATTTTTTAATAATAAATTGTCTTCTACTTTTATTTGCTCAATAATAAATTGTACATATACTTCGATATCTACTTTTTGATGAAGAAAATTCTCGAATAATGTACCATATGCTACGACAACTTCAGTATCGGACAATGTATTGATAGAATTAATAACCTGTTCTTGCAATACTTCATCTAGTTCAAAATATCCGTATCCTTTTGCAGATTGATCTAAAGGAAAACCATTGATTTTAGAATTCAGCTGAATCTTTTGTTGATCTAATAATATATCTTCCTTGTTCACTTCTATGATTTGTGATGCATTCGGAACAGAGTATTGAATGGAAAGTAAATCTTCTTGTGATGTAAATTGAAGTAAAGGCATCCCTTCTTTTTTTACCCAGCTATCAGCCCATTCTTTTAATTCTAATCCACTAGCGGTAGAGATCTCAGCAATTAACTGATCAAATGTAGCATTACTAAAGGCGTATTTTGATAAATAGGATTGCAGTGCCTTTTGCATATTTTCTGGCCCCACTACCTTTTCCAATTGTGCCATAACTACAGGAGCTTTGGAATAAATAATTGCTCCATATAAAGTTCCTGCTAAGTTGAGATTATCTAATTGCTGTTGGATAGGATGGCTCCCCGCAGTCCTGTCAACCACATAAGCTCTATTTTGGTGGGAGAGGTAAAATTGAAGGTCGTGATTTATTTCTGGATAGTTAGGTTCTACAGCTTTTGCAGCAATGAAATTTGCAAAAACTTCCTTGAGCCAAACATCATTAAACCATTTCATGGTGACCAAATTTCCAAACCATGTATGGGCGACTTCATGTGCAATTAACTGTGCTCTTCTTAAATGTTCAGATGGTCCAGCATTTTCATCAAGAATTAAAGATGAAGCTCTATATTGTATCGCACCCACATGTTCCATTCCACCATATTGAAATGGAGGGATTAATGCAAAGTCTAATTTATGATATGGATAGGGTATACCTGTATATTCTTCCAACCATTTGATAGCATTGACATGAAGGTCAAATATGGCTTTTTTATTATTATTGATCTTTTCATCGCTTTCCATATGGAGCATATGGAATTTTTGTTTTCCATCATTATAAACGACCTCTTCAAATTCACCCGCTACAAATGAGAAAAGGTAGGTACTCATGGGTTGTGATTCTCTAAAAACGATTAAAGTTCTTCCATCTTCACTCGGTGTAGATTTTCCATATTCAGCACTTATAGCTTTCCAACTTTCGGGCATATCTAGGCTCAATAAGTAGGTAGCTTTTAAATCGGGTTGATCAAAACAGGGGAATAAGGTTCTTGCTCGGTCAGGAACAAGTAAGGTATACATATAGTTTTCCTTTCTATTAAGAGACTGATCACCAGCCGTAAAATGAAAAGAAATCTTATTTTTTCCTTCAGTTAATTTCTCAGATGGGATGACAATATGCTCTAGTTGGTAGCGATAGTCACTCGGTTGATTATTGACCACAAGGTTTGTGATCTCGTTATTATCAGTAGCAAAATCTAATAGTAAAGGATGGTCAGTATCTTTAATATCAACCTCTATATATGCTGTAGCTTGAATTTCTTCTTCCTTTAATTCAGGAAGGACAAAATGTAATTCATATCTAATATTGGATAAATTTTCAAAACGATGCTGTGCTAACGTAAGGCTAACACCATTCGTCTGAGGGAGATTCAATTCTTTTTTACATCCCATAATGCTAATTGATAAAAAAATTAGGAGTAATAACTTTCTCATATATGCTTGATTAATAATTTCTATAATCAAGATAGGAAAAGTAGAAAGTGAAAAAAACTTTTTTATTTAGCTTACAGAATTTAATTGACAGACTTTATTCTATGATTCCTTATTTGTGACTTTAAAGGAATATAAATTCTGAGATATATAACTATAAACCACAGAAACAGCAATAGTAAGCATTTTTGATGGTGTAGGGTAAAAGCCACAGACATCAACAAATAACTTCATTAGAAAATAATTGATGATAATCGCTCCCACACTAATCTGAAAATATCGGAAAAACTGCACTCTTCCTCTAAGGTCAGAATCTTGGAAGGTAATGTATTTTTGTAATAGGAAGCCAGTAGTTAACGTAATGGGGTAAACAATAAATAGAGCTGCAATGTGAGGACTTACCGTAACAAATTCTAAATCCAAATTATGTTCATCCACACCGTAATGAAAGACTAAAAAGTATAAAACAATATCTAACACCAAATTACCACCTCCACATACAGCATAACGGTATGTTTTTAAAGGCATAAAAGGCTTGAAGATAAAATAGAATAAGTCAATCAGTTGTATAAATTTTTCTCTCATTTTGTATGAATTAGCCGACAAATATACAGATCTAATTGAATAGTTGGAACAAGTAGAGCTGTTAGAAATCCTTAATCATACCCTCTTTTTCTAAACAACTGCTTATGAGTGATAACAATGTTTAATGTCGTCTTTAAATCTTAGCTACGAATACCTATTTAACGTTGATATAAAAAAACAATAAATTCGTCTATTACCTAATACCTATGAAAAAGTTACTTAACATATTAATTTTTAGCTTATTAATTATCAATACTTCTTTTGCTTCAGATAATCAGTATAATGATAATAAACTTGATGATAAATACACTTTAGATATTTCGTCACTTAAGGGAAGAGTATTTTCTCAACCGAATGAGATCAAGGCAATTCTTAGCGAATACTTGTCTGTTCGAGAAGAAGGAAATATGGATTATGTTTACAATCCCGATAACAACGAATTAGTGATGTATTTTAAAGATGGTATTGATAAATTAGTAGTGACAGACTGTAAAGTTACAAGTCAGTTGACTAACGTTTACATGACCGTTAATGAAGATATCAAATTACATGTTGTGTATTATAATGATACTGACAACATCTTGGATGTACGCGTTAGAAAGTATTTTCCAGACTGGGAAAGATACTTCGAAGTGGTTACAGAAGAAAATAAATAATAAAAATATTTCAAGTAAAGCCTCCATTAATATGAAAGTTGATGGAGGCTTTTTTTTGACCAAATTTACTCGGAAAAACGTTTTTTGAATGTCCATAAAAGCATTATGAAACTACTATTGTAAATAAATGAATATGATTGATAACGATATTTAAAACGTTGATAAATAGGAATCTAAAAGGGTTTTTGGTCGTTTATGAGTTTGTATTTATAATTTTTTAATCTCATATACATGAAAAAGATTTTTTATTTATTCATTGCATTAAACGTGAATTTACTTCACACTATGCTTGCTGCTCCTAACGATAAAATTGCTCCAAATGACAATGCCTTAACAATGGAAACAATAAAGGAGTTAAAAGGACAACATATTTCTGATGTTACCTTAATTTATGAGGTCATCGATTTCTATTTAGATATTCAAGAAGAAGGTAAAACAAAATACATTTATAATCCAGATACAGAAAACATCATTTTCTGGACAAACGAAGATTTTAAATGTTTAGAAATAAAAGAATTTAAAGATAGAGAAAATGCAACTAGCGTTAAGTTGCTATTAAATGATGAATACGAACTAAATATCATTCAACCAAAAGATGATATGGGCATCACAAAAGTATCATCAAGAACATTTTCAGAGAAACATAAGAAATTTATCAGTGTGATCACTTTCAAGAAAAAATAAGTAATCATTGGTATCAATAAGCCAGAATCTAAAATATAGGTTCTGGTTTTTTTATACTCTTCAGTCTATTCTATTTAATTTTATTGATTTTGGATTCTAAGATTATTATTAACTTCGCATCTTAATAAAATCAATCCTTCATGCATCCTAATAATTTACATAAAAAAGGTTACAATTTCGATAAGCTTGTAAAAGCACATCCTGCTTTAGCTCCATTCGTGATAATGGGTAAATCAGGTAGAAAAACGATCACTTTTTCTGATCCTAAAGCTGTGAAAGCTTTGAACTCAGCATTATTGAAATCGTACTATAAAGTTCAATATTGGGATATTCCAGAAGGATATTTGTGTCCACCAATTCCGGGTAGAGCAGATTATATTTTAAAAATTGAGGATATTTTAGAACAAACCACTTCGTTAAGACCAACAATGGTAAAAGGACTAGACATTGGTTCTGGTTCGAATATCATCTACCCTTTAATTGGAAAAGGAATGCTAGGTTGGCGATTTGTAGGAACAGAAGTTGATGATGTTGCTATAGACAATGCTCTTGATATCCTAAAAAAGAATAAGATTTCACCAAAAGAAATAGGTATCCGTAAACAAAAAAATATGGATAGTATTTTTAAAGGTGTGATAAGAGAAGGGGACAGGTTTGCATTTTCAATGTGTAACCCTCCATTCCATAAAAGTGCGGAAGAGGCTTTACAACAATCAACAAGAAAGGTAAAAAACCTAAACCCAAATAGTAAAGAAGTTACACTAAACTTCGGAGGCCAAAGTAATGAACTTTGGTGTGAAGGAGGCGAACTTGCCTTCATCAAAAAAATGATTAATGAGAGTAAAGATATTAAAGATCAAGTCATTTGGTTTACATCATTAGTTTCTAAATCAACGAATGTTGTTCCTATTAAAAAGCACATGAAAACTGTACGACCTGCTGAATTTCATGTTATCGATATGGGGCAAGGGCAAAAGAAAAGTAGATTTGTTGCATGGACATTCCAAAGTTTAAGTAAATAACTTTTTTGAAGGAATATGTCTAAGAAATCATCTTCATCTCATCCTCTTCATGGATACACCTTTATTGATCTGTTTGCAGGAATAGGTGGATTCCATTTGGCGTTGTCGAGTTTAGGAGCAACGTGTTTATCTGCTGTAGAGTGGGAGAAGCGATGCCAAGTTACGTATGAAGCCAATTTTGGTATCTTACCACAAGGAGATATCACACAAGTGGATGAGAAAGATATTCCTACGCATGATATTCTATGTGCGGGTTTTCCTTGTCAGGCTTTCTCTATATCTGGAAGACAAAAAGGATTTGAGGATACTAGAGGCACTTTATTTTTTGATGTAGCAAGGATTATTCAATCTAAAAAACCTAAAGTTGTTTTTCTTGAAAATGTGAGGAATCTGATTCGACATGATCAAGGAAAAACACTAAAAACGATTTTATCAACATTAGAGTTATTGGGGTATTCGGCAAAAACAAAACTTCTGAATGCAAGAGATTTTGGATTGCCTCAAAATAGAGAACGATTATATATTGTAGCTTTTAGAAAAGATTTAGAAATAGATTTTTCATTTCCGATAGGAACACATAAAAAGGTGGCTTTGAAAGAGTTTCTTTTAGAAGATCCAAAGGATGGGAAAGTGATAGATCGTGATGATATCCGATTTTATAAAGACATTTCAGCTTTTGATGTGCTAAAAGAAACAGAATACCCCAATAAGCCTATACAAATTGGGACTGTAAATAAAGGTGGTCAAGGCGAACGAATATACCATGAAAATGGTCATGCTATTACTCTTTCGGCGTATGGTGGAGGCGTAGGTTCAAGAACTGGTTTATATCTTGTAAAAGGTAAAGTACGTAAACTATCCCCAAGGGAATGTGCTCGATTGCAAGGTTTTCCAGATAGTTTCAAGATCACTTCAAAATTAACACAAGCATACCAACAATTTGGAAATTCAGTAGCTGTAAATGTAGTAAAAGCAATAGGAGAGAAGATTAGTTTTTCTCTTAATCAAAGAGATAAAAAAACACCCCAAACGCCTTAAAAAGACAAATGGGGTGACAGTAATTAATAATCAGTTTTACTTTTTATGAAGATACTGTATTATCATTATTGCTTTATGAATTTAATAGGACTGAACCCTTCAATCATTACAATGTAAATTCCCTTTTGTAATCCACTTACATCCAGAGATTGATGACTTGTTGATTGCTTCAAAATACTACCTTTTAAATCAAGTACTTTAATCGGTGTGTCTTCAGATAACCCTTTAATATTTAAACGGTGTTGTACTGGGTTTGGAGCCAAGTAAGGTTGCTCTGAAACCAACTGTTCTGAAGAGGTAATTCGATTATTACTGTCTTCATTCATAGTAAAATTAACGATATCCGACCAAGCTGACATATAGGTTGTATTCATTGCTCGAATTCTTACTGAGTAGTTTTGACCAGGCAGTAAGTTTGATAACCAAAACTCATCAGGGTCTACATTTTGGATATTATCAATAGTATTCCAAGCCTTTCCTTCTTGCTTATATTGAATCCTATGGTATGTCGCATTATTTCCTTCTTGCCAAGTAATTTTTGCTGCATAAATATATGCAAGTACATCTGTAATTATTGGCTTCGAAACAGGTTGATCATCATTGACAGTAACCGTACATGATTTGGTAAAACTACCATCTTCAGTTGTTGCTATAATTGTTGCAACTCCTGCAGAGATAGCGGTAATCGTTCCATTATCATCGACAGTAACCACACTAGTGTTATTAGAGGTCCAATTTACAGAATGATTACTAGCATAGGCGGGTAGTGTTGTTGCTATTAACGTTTCTTGGCTTCCTGCATTTAATGCAATAGCGTCAGTAGACAATTGTAAGCTTTCAATAGGAGCCACCTCACTTGGTACTAATTGTCCATTTTTGTTATTGATAGCACCAATATTAGGAGAACCACTAAATAGATCAACAGGATTTCCATAAAAATCTTCTGTAGGATAGGCAGGGATATGGGCAAAAATACCTGTTCCTGCACTTGGAATCGGAGGTCCTACATTTAAAACACCACTATTTTCTGCTGGACTGTTTTCATTTAATTGATACCCTAATGCATTTCTTGCACCTTCGGCATAAAATAAAGGATCAGCAACTACCTTGCTATTGTCAAGGTTAGAAAAGTTGTTGTGCACATCCCCATAAAATAGGTTATTTTGAACATAAAGTGTTTCTCCATGTGTATCAATTTTTACCTGTTTACCACCAATGCGTCCCTCTTTAGCATAGAATACATTATTGAAAATATATGTTGCCTTACCATCAATATCGATAGAAGTTGAATAGGCGCTATCCATATATACTGTATTATTATATATAAAATTCTGATCACTATAATGTGTTCCGGCAGGAACTACTTCATTGACCCATATTGTATGATTACTATTAGTCCATGAAGGATTTTCTCTCCAACCGTCATTGATCGATACATTAAATCTATAGATAGAATTTAAGTTACCACCTAAAATTTCAACAAATCCCCCTTCACAATCTTCCATATAATTGTATTGGATAAAGGTATTGACATTTTCATGATCTATATGAATACCATGAGAATCCAAATGTCCTCTTGTACTTAAACATTTGTTGTATTGAATCACTGTATTGAAACATCTCCAATTCCAAACCGAACTACCTCTACCTGGCATTCTTGGGTCTTTACTTGAACCCGGACGATCAAAAATGTTATGTTCGATCAAACAATTAAATGTTCGTATAGGAAGGATACTAGTGCCACCTAATTCAACAAATTCGTTGTTTCTAAAAACACTATTATAATTAGCATTTAAAGAATCATTACCAACTCCTGTATCTCCACCGTCGTGTTTTACATAAACCCCTAAACGTTGTATATCAGTAAAATAATTGTCTTCAACTAAAATGTTATTAATGTTTTTCTCTTCACCATTTACCGAATTCTTAGTGGAATAGAATTTAATACCTGAAACTTCTAAACTATTAAAGGCATCTTCTCCTTCTTCTTTTAAAATAGCTTTTGGTGCATATACATTTCTAATAATTGAATTTCGTATTATAAAATTAGAAAGTGATTTTGAACCTGAATTAACAATTTGAATCCCAAATGCATCCAGTTCACTGACACCCTCTCTGTTGTCAATTCTTTCATTGTTAATTTCAATTCCATCAATAATTATATTGTCATTATTTTCAATCAACAACGCCTCTTGGTAATCTCCACCGTTTTCACTTCCCACCACACCACTGATGATTGGTAACTCTCCATTACCATAAGATGACACCAATAAAGGAGAATTTTCACTTCCTGATCCATTGACAATAAAGTGTCCATAAAAAGTATCTCCTTTTTCAAAAAGGATACTATCACCAACGCCAACAGAGGTTGCACTAATTTTTTCTAGTGATGCCCAAGGTGATGTAATACTACCATCATTAGTATCATTGCCGTCATTACTTAAATAAAATGCTCTACTAGCTCTTGAAGTACCAAAAGCAACACTTCCTAAATGAGTTTTCCAAGCCGCATTACCATTAGAAAACTGAACTTTAATGTACTTGGCTTTTGATGGAATTATACCCGAATTTGAATAGATAACTTCTGCTCTGTATCCAAGATCAATAGTAAGTGAATTATATATTGAAAGTGCAGTAAAGTTTATATTATCTTCTGAATAATAAACGTTGACGTCAGCATTACCTATATCTCCAGCTACAGTGTATGTTTTTACATTTAATGTTTGAAGATTATTTACGGCATAGGTAATATGAGCATCTTCTATTGTAGATCTTACTAATCTATTAGTATCATTATTGAAATTGACTTCGCTATCTGTAGAAAGAATAAAGCCGGAATAGTCTACAGTTTGGTTAAAGTCAGTCAATTCATCTGTGTTAATACTATTTGGTAATTCCTTATATGAAATTTGAATGGCCCCCAATTGAGCTTTCCAAGATGCATCTCCTCCCGATATTACGATTTTTAAATAACTGTGAGAAAGGGTACCGGTAGGGGTAACGCTTTCAAGTGTTCTCAATGAGCTATTATCGCTTAAAAATGAGCGGTTTACATTGACTGAAGTATAATTTACCCCATCATTGGAACTCAATATTGAAAGATCTCCGGCATTCTGATCGCCATCGACAGACCAAAAGTGTAAATTGAAATCAGTGATTTCTGTAAAATGGTAAATTAATGAAGCATCCTCTGTAGAGCTCCTGACGATTCTACTTGAATCATTATTAAAATTGAGAGGGTTGCCATGATCTATTATTAGGTGATCCGAATGTTCATGAATAAACTCCAGTGATTCAAAGTCATCAGTGAAGGTTTGTGCAAAACCAGAAATGGATACACCCACGGTAAATAGAGTAAATAGTAAAGAAGCTGTAAAATTTAATCTCATAGTATAATTCGTTTCTATTTCATTTAATAGATAACATTCGCTGGTTATCTTTATGGTAAATTTTATTAAGTGTTGTTGTTACAAATATTGATGAAGGAAAAGGAATATTTAAGTAGTATATAGACAAAAAGTAGCCAATAATTGATAGATGTGAACTTTTTTAAAAAGTTATTGGTCATATAATCAGCTTTGTATCAATTACCCTTCTGAAAGGATAAATGAACGATGTGAATTATATTAATTTGAATTACAAATAATAATTTTTCTTAGTGACTGCTATATTTTTGATAGATAATTTTTCTAAACACATTCTTAACTAGTACTTATTATTAGCTATATTTATTCTGTGATAATTTTATAGCAAAAACAGAGATGAGAAGATTACTACTTTACCTAATTTCTTTATTTACATTTCTTACACTGACAGCCAATTGTGATATTGAAGCCAGTATCGAACCTAAACCAAAAGTGTTTATTGTTGACCAGTCTTGGAAGGCAGACTACAAAGTCTTTGTCGTAGGGCAGTCGTATCAGGCCGATATCATTGTATCTTCAAAAAGTTATGAAAGCAGTGCCGATTGGATTCTTGTAGATCAATTGTACCAAGCCGATATTAAAATGTTTGTGACAACGAAAAGCTATGAAGCCGATTATAAAATCTATTTTAGATGAATGGTTGTACCTGTTAAGAAATATTTAGATATATTTAACACTACCGAAAACTTCCCTTAACGTATTGAAAATCCTATTTTTTATTTAAATATTTCAATTACACATAACACTTTGCAGAATAAGTGTAAAAAAGGCATTGATATTCACCTATAAATAGGTTCATATTTGCACTGAAAAAGCAGATGTATTGGCGATTACCATCTGTGCGTTTTAGAAGGTTTCTAAAGCGAGTTTAAAAAACGTCTTAAATAATCTACACAATGGTTTCTAAGAAACTTTTACTTCCTTTCCTAATGATGGTTGGCTTGTTTGCATCTACTCAAACACAAGCACAAAACTTTTCTAGTACATTTATTGAATATGCATACGGTTGGAACAATACCGATTATGTAACAGGTGCCAATCCTAAAAATGGTGGCATGAACCTTTTCACACTAGATCATACTACTGTAACAAAATGGGGTGGTGTTTATGGCTTCGTAAACTTTATGGGAGCACCTGATGGTTTCTACTTAACAGGTTTCAATAACGAAGATTTAGACCCAGCTGCAGCAAACTACCGTGTATACTCTGAGGTTTCTCCTTGGATCAGTTTAGGTGGTATCACGGGTAAAGATTTTTCTTTAGGTCCAATTGCAGATTTTTCAATTGATACTCAAGTAAACATGGGTAATGGATTTTTTGCAGGTCTTGCCGGTTTAGGTATGACTTTTAAAGCACCTAAAGGTGGTTTCTTAAAACTTTCTACGTATTGGAGAACTGACAACATCAGAGAAGATGCAGTTCAGTTTACAGGGGTATTTGATTTACCTATTTGGAAGAAGGCTGGTTTCAGAATCCAAGGCTTCTTCGATTTAATTCCAAATGCAACAAACAAGCCTGAGTTTGGTCGTACAGACATGGGTACAGATTTCATTTCACAAACAAGATTTTTATTTGACGTTGGTAGAAACACAGTATTTAAAAACGATGAGAACTCTAAGTTGGAAATCGGTTGTGATATCTACATGCACTTTAACAAAAACTTGGCTGAAAACGATGCTACAGCATTCGTTCCACAACCTTGTGTGCGATTAACATTCTAATTTATAAGTTGACTACTTATATTCGCCAAATAATCATTCAGGTTTAAATAAAAGAGAAATGGAATTACTGGAAAAAGTATTCAAATTAAAAGAAAATAATACCACAATTAGTAAGGAGTTTATTGGTGGTTTAACTACTTTCCTTACTATGGCATATATCATTTTTGTCAATCCTGATATCTTATCACAAGCTGGGATGGATAAAGATGCCTTATTCTCTGTTACATTATTAGCTTCAATCGTAGGTACATTATTGGCTGCGTTTTGGGGTAAGATGCCATTTGCTATGGCACCGGGAATGGGCCTTAATGCTTTCTTTACCTATACAATCGTTTTAGGTGCAGGTGTTCCTTGGGAAACTGCCTTAGGTATTGTATTTATTTCAGGTGTTGTTTTCGTAATACTTACTTTTGTTGGTGTTAGAGAGAAAATTGCTAACGCTATACCATTGTCTTTACGTATTTCAGTAACGGCAGGTATTGGATTATTTATTACGTTTATTGGTATGAAAAACATGGGTTTAATTGTGGATCACCCAGCTACATTAGTAAGCTTAGGTCCATTTACACCTACGTTAATCATATCGTTACTAGGCTTTATTTTAATCGCATATTTAGAATATAAAAAAGTAACTGGTGGTATTTTAATTGGTATCGTAGCTATTACGGTAGTAAGTACCATCTTCGGTTATGTCGAATTACCTTCTTCTATTGTAAGTACACCTCCTTCAATTGAGCCTGTATTTATGAAATTAGATATTATGGGTGCTTTGAAATTTGCTTTTATCGGACCAATCTTCTCGTTTATGTTTGTAGATTTATTTGATTCATTATCTACAATCATTGCTTGTTCAAATCAAGCAGGTTTAACGAAAGAGGATGGATCTGTACCAAGATTAGAAAAAATCTTAGAAGCAGATGCAGCAACTACAGTAGCGGGTGCAGTTTTAGGTACTTCTACAACAACTATCTTTATTGAGTCTGCTTCAGGTATTGCATCTGGTGCAAGAACAGGTTTAGCATCGGTGTTTACAGCACTAATTATGACTGCTTGTTTATTCTTTGCACCATTAGCCGGAATCGTTCCTGCTTATGCAACAGCGCCAGCATTATTAATGGTCGGTGTTTATATGTTTATGAACATCAAGCACATCAAATTTGATAATATGTTAACAGCGGTACCTTCGTTCTTAACGATTATCATGATGCCATTAACTTACTCTATTTCAATGGGTATTACATTCGGATTTATTTCTTATGTAGTATTAATGATCTTAGGAGGAAAAGGTAAAGAATTACCAATTACAATGTATGTGATTGGAGTTCTTTCTGTGGTGAACTTAATCGCAGGGTAATTCATTACAAATTCATACTATCGCCAAAAAGGTCCATCAATAATTCTTGTTATTGATGGACCTTTTCTTTTCTATTTATTCAAATATTCTGTAAATTATTACTGATATTCAGTTTGTTATAGGTTTCGTTACTATTTGTAACCTTATATATTCTGCTAAAACCATTTTAATCTCATATTATTACAGAAACCAAAAATCTATATTATTCTATTTTTTTATTTAACTACTATTATTAATGAAAAAGTATACCCTGCTTTTTATTGTTACTTTGTTGATTGGTATTTTCTCTTACTCATGTTCATCGACTGAAGATGATGCAACCCCTTCAAATAATACCACTACAAATACATCCAGCGATGATGATACATCTGACGAAGATGCTACAGATGAGACTGCTGATGAAAATCAAAGTGAAAACGATTCAACGAATACTGAAGAAGAAGAAGAAACTCCAGAATTTTTAATTGCCTCCGAGTATTTTAATCAGGAATCACTAATATCTATTGAAACAGTTACTGCTACTCTTGAAGATGGCACTACTGCAGAGTGTTTTGAAATTACTTTCTCTGCTAACCCCGTTGAAAATGATAGCCCACTTTGTCCTGAAACTTTAGAGGATGTAGGAGGTCTTGGAATATATGATGGAGATACAAATCCAGGTTTTCAAGTAATGAAAAGGGCTTTATTTGAAGCCATGGAACAGGATGGTTATGATATTGTAGATGATCAAGGAAATATTAGAATCGATGATTTTCAAAGCGGAGCATTAGAGAAAAACCTTTCTTATTGTCTTGATGCGGCTCCAGATGATGACTTAGAACTAACGTTTATAATTCCTAAAACTCCAAAGCTAGCTTCATCTGTAAATACTATAGAAACAGTAGAATTGATTGGTGTATCCATAGATGGAGTACCAATTAATGGAACACCACCTTCGGCCATTAGTGGACCGACAAATAGAATAATGGCTAGTGCAAAAATACCATCTTTGGATAGATGTGGAGGTCATAAGGACCCTGCTGGGTATTACCATTGGCATTTCATTGCAGAAGTAATGGATCGAGTATTAGTTGCTAATAATATCACAGATATAAATTGCGGAGATTATGTCGATCAATTGCTAGGTGATGCAACAAAGTTGGTAGGTTTTGCCAAAGATGGATACCCTATTTACGCTTATGCTGTGGAACCCGATGATTTAGATGAATGTGGAGGTAGATCAGCTATCACAACTGAGTATCCTGATGGTGTATATCATTATGTGGCAAGTACAACCGATGCACCTAATGTTCCGGTATGTTTAAAAGGAGTGGCCGTTCGTTCAAACAATTTCAGATATGAATAAAATAATCTTCCTAATCGTTGGGTTATGCTTAAGCTATGGAGTTAAAGCACATAATCCTCTATCAGCTAAATTCTATCTTGAAAAACAAGATTCGCAAGGGCTATTAAGTATATACCTCAGCCAAGATGGAGTAGATGCAGCTCTACTAAAAGCATACGGTGAAAAGGAGTTTGAAAATTATACCGTAGGGCAGTATAAATCACTAATAGTAAGATATATAAAAGAAAAATTTAAGTTGAATATCAATGGAAAGGAAATCATACTTTTAGATGGTGGTATTAAGTTGGGTAAGCATCAAACCGATCTGAAATTTATCACTACTGAAGTCCCTTCTAAAATTCATACTTTAAAAGTACAAATTGAAGCATTTTCTGAAAATGAGGACCATCAATCTCTCTTTGTTTATAAAATTGGTGAGTCTAATGGTAAAGCCATTTTATCTAATCGAAATGATTTTACAGACCATTTTACGAAAACAGTTGAAACTTCTGGAATGCCACAATCTGTTGCCATTACCATTGGGGCAGTATTAATTCTGTTATTTATCTTATTTACAGAAAGAAGGCGTTTGATTTAAATACTCTGTAGTATAATCGTGTAGATTGTTACTTTGAATTCCTTATCAAAGTTATTAAGTTGCATTAGCGAATTAACAATCTATATTTTTTATGATGACTATTTTTAGATCAGTAGTATTCTTTATCATAACTACCTTAGCAATCTCTTGTAAGCAAACTGAAGTTGATGAAATAGATCTTCAAGGTACATTAACCTTTGATATTGAGATTAATCCAATGGGGAACCAACGAATTATTGAAGATACTATTGACAAGAAAGATTTTACTATTGTTATTAAAGATGATTCGGGTAATATTATCCACGAATTAAATAACTTTACAGGAACTCCAACTTCTCTTCAATTACCTGAAGGAGACTATTCAATGTTGGCCTATTTAGGTGAATCGATGTTCGGATTTGATACACCGTTTTATTCAGGTTCTTCTGACTTTTCAATCACACCTTCAGAAACTACATCATTATCAGTAACATGTACATTGGAGAATGTAAAACTGGAGCTCTTTTTTTCAGATAGTATTAAGTTACAATACCCATCTATTTATGTACAACTTAAAAGCGGTAATGATTCAATTATCTATGCAAATGATGAAATTCAAGGACTTTACTTTAGTGAAGGCGAAATTGAATTAAAAATCATCTATGATGAAGACAATACTAATGATTTTATGGTAAAAACAATGTCTACAGAGGCAAATGATTATTATAAAATCTTTCTAAGTTTTACAGATGAATCAATTCTTGACGATTTAGATAAGATTGATCAAAACATATCATATCAAACAATCCATCTTGATAAAAATTGGCAATATCCAATCATTAACCTTCTATCTGGAAATAATGGAGAGAAAAAATGGGTATTAGATAAATCTACTTTTGGTCATGTTGGTATTGGCCCATCATCTGAAAATGAGCCTACTTGGCTCAAAATTAATGCATATGAATTTGATGAATATGGTGTATATGATGATAATTTCTTATTTGATCCTTCAAATAAGTCCTTTATCCTTGAAAATAATGGATCTTCTTTAGTTTTTGGCGATGAAAAAAATAAGGAGTATTATGAACAACTTGGAGGTATAAATCAGGGTGAGAAATTAAATTATATTTCTTACAAAATTAACCCTATAAATACTGAAGATTGGAAGTGGAGTTTATCTAAGCATGAAGAAAGGTTATATCTTGAATTAACAGGTGGAGCTTATCCAATAATTCATTCTACTATAAATGAAAATAAATATGAAATTTTACTTCTAAATGAAAATGAATTAACCCTTAAAATTACGTCTAATAACGGAGATTTTTCACATTTCATTACTTTTTTGGAAGAAGGGTATGAAAGACCAGATGTTAATGAGACAGTAAGACAATCTTTATACGATATTTATGACAATTTTGGTGGTGTAAATTGGACGAAAACTCATGATTTTAATTCTTCAAAACCTGTTAGAGAATGGAGAAATGTTGTGGTGAATAATGAAGGTAAATTAGTTGAGCTACATTTGAATGATATGGGTTTAGCAGGGAATTTAAATGAATTAGTAGATTTTAGAGACTTCCCAGATTTATTAATACTAGATATGTCACAAAATCAGTTAAGTGGGGAGTTACCTTCATCTTTATCTGAATTAAAATCAATTAATAAAATTAATTTAAGTTCTAATGGATTCAGTGGAGGTATTCCCGATAAGTGGGAAAGTTTAATAGAACTTGGTACATTAAAATTGAATTCAAATCAATTAACAGGTGATATTCCAAACTATTTAAATGATTTTGAGGATTTATGGATCTTGAAATTAGAAAATAACAATTTTTCTGGTGTAATACTTAAAGAGTTATTTGATAAACTTACAGGTTACGCTCCATGGAATGAGTTCACATATGATGATCAGAACAATCCATATGAAAATTAATAAAAACGACCAATGCATATCAATTGTATTGGTCGTTTTTATTACATAGTAATTTTACTAAGTCTTAACGATAAAAAACATTGAACTGATTTACCTTCTTTTCTTTAAAAGTGGAGTACTTTTTAATCAGATCATTAAGTTGAGAATCTATATTTTCTGTTACCTCACCTCCATGGAAACAGATGATTTTTTTAGGGGATAAACTCTTAATAGTTTTTACCGAATCAACTACGGTATCAAGATCAAGGTTGAACTGAGAGTTGGCTATATCTAATTTTCCATCTCTAAAAACAATTGCATCACCAGCAATAAGCGTATGACTCTTTTTATTGAAGAGTGAAATATGACCTTTGGTGGGACCTGGAGTTTCCACGACTTTCCAAGTATTTAATAATTCATCCTGATGTTTTACAGTATGATTCACTTTGAACCTTCTAACGTTTTGAAGCGAATAGATAAATTTTCTTCCCCAAGGCTTATAAGCATCAGGTAAATGATCAAACGAAGAAATTGCCTGTTCTAATCTCTCCGAAATGACTTTACCTTCTAGTGAAGCTTTTTCCTTTCTAGATGAAATGATCTGAATTGAACGGTTAGATTCTTTAATTGCTTTTACGCAACCAATATGGTCGATGTCATCATGTGTAATAATAATGCCTTGTAGGTGTTGATATGATAGTCCATGTTTTTGAAGCTCTATTTCTAATTGGGCATAAGACTCATTATAACCAGTGTCTACAAGATAGTTACCTAGAGGACTCTTAATTAAAGTTGGGTATAATTTGGATTCCTCTCCGTCGATGATAGTTGAGATGTGTAATATATTAGAAGTCATGAGTTTATAGTAGAAGTATATTGTTTTCCTAAGTTATAATATTTTTTGGATCAAATTGTTTTCATTCACTATTGTTAAAATTTCTTTACAAAGTTACTAAAAATAAAAAATGATACTAAGTTAGTAACATATTACTGAATAAGTAACATTATGAAGGCAAAAGATAAGATCATTCAGGCAGCAAAAAACCTCTTTTTTGACAGAGGAATCATAAAGGTGAGTATCACAGAAATAATTTCTGATGCTAATGTTTCTAAGATGACTTTTTATAGAAACTTCAAAAATAAAGATGAACTTATTCTTGAGATAGTCACTGGAATTTCAAACCAAGGAATTCAGGACTTTAAGGAAGTGATAAAAAAGGAAATCACTTTTCAAGAAAAATTAATAGAGGTGATCGATTTCAAGATTGAGTATAGCAAGCATCTATCCCTCACTTTTTTACAGGACTTGTACAGTTATTTTTCACAAAAAGATACAGAAGTACTCACAGCATTAGAGCGTATAAAAAGTGAAAGTAATGCTTTGTTTGTTCAGGAAATACTTTTGGCTAAATCAAAAGGAGAAATTTCAGAAGATATATCAGTTGAATTTATTATGTATATGATGAATAAACTCCAAGAAATGATGAACGATGACCACCTTCTTCATATGTTCTCATCATCAGAAGAAATGACAAGATCGATTACTAAGTTTTTTTTCTTTGGTATCAGTAAATAATGTGATGATGAGGTATCTTTTAATTTACATATTACTTGCTCTATCAATAAAAGTAACGGCTCAGTCTACTTTAGATTTCAACGGACTGTTTCAGGGGTTTACTACTTATTCACCTGAGTCAGATCAACAACAGCTTTGGACCGGTGTACGATATATCCCAGAATTGAAATATGAATTTGAAATAGATTCCTTACAAAGTATCTCTGCTTACGTTTCCGCTAATATTTATGGATCTGTTCAATATGCAGGAGGTAATTCCATTTGGGAGGGAACAGTAGCACCTTATAGAGCATGGGTTCGTTATGCTTACGAAAACAGTGAAGTGAGAATTGGCTTACAGAAAATAGACTTTGGTTCTTCTACTTTATTAAGACCGTTACAATGGTTTAATCAAATAGACCCAAGAGATCCTTTAGGCTTAACTAATGGAGTTTATGCCGCATTAGGGAAGTATTACTTTAAGAACAATGCAAATATTTGGTTTTGGGCTTTATATGGAAATGAAGAGACGCGAGGATATGATATACTGCAAACAGTAAGAAATCATCCAGAGCTAGGAGGTAGGTTACAATTACCTACCCCGAAAGGAGAAATTGCCTTTTCCTATCATCATAGAACAGCTGTGTTTGATAACCGTTGGAACATCAATGATCCGCTTTTTATTGAAACACCGGAGAATAAGTATGGTGTGGATGGGAAGTGGGATATTGGTATTGGAATCTGGTTTGAAGGGACTTATACAAAAACTAAAGACCCAATCGTTTTAAATGCTAATAGTGATCCATTAGGATTGACTCACCAAGCATTATTGGATGTCGGAATAGATTATACCATCAAAGGGGTAAATATAGTTTTCGAGCATTTATTTACGAGATATGGAGAAGAAATCAATCAACCACAATATAAAGGTAATACAAGTGCCATTTCATTTAATTATCCTGTCAGCTTCTTTGATAATATTTCATTGATGATCTATCAGGATTGGACGAATGATGGTACAGGTGTTTATGCCACTTATAACCATGATTTTGATATCTGGACAGGGTATATCATGGCATATTATAACCCAACAACTCAAATTTCAACCCCATATGTAAATAACGATCTGAACCAATTTACACCTGGTTTTGGATTGAGACTTATGGCAACATTAAATCACTAAATAAAACTGAAAATGGAAACAAGCAACATTATTGAAATTCGAAAAGTAACGAAACGGTTTCCTGTAGGTGAATCCGAGTTTACTGCATTAAGTGATATTGAACTCAATTTCAAAAAAGGAGAATTTGCTGGGTTAATTGGCCCAAGTGGATCTGGAAAGACAACATTACTGAATCTAATTGGCGCATTGGATACCTGTTCTGAAGGCGACATATTAATAAGTGGTAAAAACGTAGCAGCAAAATCTGATGAGGAATCGGCATTGCTCAGGAATCAACATATAGGCTTTATTTTTCAGAGTTATAACCTATTGCCAGTTTATACCATTTATGAGAATGTAGAATTTCCTTTACTACTACAAAAACGTACAAAAGCCGAAAGAAAAGAAGCAGTGATGGAAGCACTGGAATGGGTGGGTTTAGCTAATATTGCAAACAAAAAGCCATCACAAATCTCAGGAGGTCAAGCACAAAGAGTGGCTATAGCTAGATCAATAGTGAAAAAACCAGATATTGTTTTAGCTGATGAACCAACAGCAAATTTGGATTCAAAGAATGCTTATAAAATCATGGAGATTCTTAAGCAATTAAACGAAGAATTAGGCATCACTTTTATATTCTCCTCACATGATAATAAAGTAATAGAATCACTCGATCGAGTAATATCATTAGAAGATGGTAAGGTAAAGAACGACGAAAGTAAATAAAGCGATGGAAACGATACATAATATATTACTAAGTTTTCGACTAGCTTTTAGGAATATCATTAGTTCAGGGTTGAGAACTTGGTTAACGATAATCACATTATCTCTGGCATTTGTGATGATCCTATTTTTCAATAGCCTATATATGGGTTGGGAATACCAAGGGATCAAGGATCAAGTGAACTGGGAGTTTGCAGAAGGACAATTGATTCATGCAGATTATGATAAAATGGATCCATTTACGATCGAGTCAGGACATGGTCAATATTCAGAAAATGCACATTTAACCCCAGTATTAATCCGTCAGGCAAATATTTACCCTGATGGACGAATGTTACCAATTTTATTAAAGGGGATTGCGTCAGATCAGGATGTAGTTAAACTACCCACAAAGGTTTTATCCAATTCTGAGGTGCCTATTCCGGTAATTATTGGTCAAGGGATGGCGCAAGACAATCACTTGAAAAAGGGTGATGAAATCTTAATGAGGTGGAAAGATAAAAATGGAACCTTTGATGCTCAAAATGTTACTATTGTTGATATTTTCGAAACAACTGTACCAACAGTTGATGCTAACCAAGTTTGGATAGGTTTGGAAAAATTAAATCAACTAACAGGGTTTCATCAACAGGCCACTTACCTTCTAGCAGATAAAGAATATAAACATCAAAATATAGAAGGTTGGGAATACGAATCAAAACAGGAATTACTTCAACCTTTTTATGATTTGATAGAAATGAAAAAAGGAGGTTCTTCATTTCTATATGGAATTCTCATGTTGATCGCATTAATCGCCATTTTCGATTCTCAGGTATTTTCTGTTTTTAAACGTCAAAAAGAAATTGGGACCTATATAGCTTTAGGTTTTACCAAAAAAAGAGTCACTTTCTTATTTACTCTAGAAGGCACAATGTATGCGTTTATTGCGACAATTGTCGGTTCAGCAGTGGCTATTCCATTAATTATGTGGTTGAACAAAGTCGGTATTCCTATGACTTCCAATTTGGAACAATCAAGAAAGATGGGAATTACTATTGATGAGTTTATATACCCATTATTAACTCCAGAGTTATTTTTCAAAACTATAATATTGGTGGTGCTTTTATCGGCTGTTATTAGCTATCTACCGGTGAGAAAAATATCTAAAATGAATACTGTTGACGCTTTAAAAGGGAAGAAATAATGTTTGAGTTTTTATTTAAAGGTCTTATTAGAGACAAAAGTAGAAGTTTACTCCCTGTTATTGTTGTTAGCTTGGGAGTAACATTATCTGTATTCTTCATAGGTTATATTGAAGGATTTTCTACAGATATGATTAGTCAAAATGCTCGTTTTGGAACTGGTCATGTGAAAGTAATGACAAGGGAGTATGTTAAAAATATATCACAACGTCCTTTAGATTTATCAATCTTAGAAGCTGATAAGTTATTAGAACAACTAAATGATAAATACCCAGAGATGGATTGGGTAAGAAGGTTCTCCTTTGGTGGTATTCTTGATGTACCCGATAAAAATGGAATTACTAAAACACAAGGTATTGCAGGTGGAATGGCATTTAACCTATCATCTTCATCTAAAGACCTAGAAAGAATGCAGATCCGAGAGAACCTTGTCGAAGGAAAAATGCCTTCTGGTTCATTTGAAATGTTGTTGGGGAAAGGTCTGGCCGAAAGAATGGGAGTAAAGTTAGGGGATACAATTACCTTCTTCGGAGCTACTATGGATGGAAGTATGTCTTTTCAAAATTTCACATACGTGGGAGCAGTATCTTTTGGAATGTCTGTCATGGATGATAGAACTTTTATTATAGATACAAAAGATGCTGAACAAATCTTGGATATGGAAAATGCCGCTCAGGAAATTTTCGGTTTTCTTCCCAATGATATTTATGATGGAGACAAGATACAGGAAGTAAAGAATTCATTCAATGCACTTTATGAAAATGATACTGATGAATATGCACCAGAAATGTTGGCATTGAGAGATCAGAATGGTTTAAGCACTATGTTGGACTTGATGAACACATTTGCATCAATTTTTAATATCTTCTTTATTTTTGCCATGTCTATTGTTTTATGGAACACAGGTTTATTAGGTGGATTAAGAAGGTATACTGAATTCGGAATCCGAATCGCAATTGGAGAGTCTAAAAAAGCAATTTATAAAAGCCTTTTGTTGGAGTCTGTAATAGTTGGAGTCATAGGTTCTATCATAGGAACTGTATTCGGCTTACTTCTTACATTTTATTTACAAGAAGTAGGTTTAGATATTTCTAATGTAACATCTGGCCAAAATAGTGTTTTGATTAGCAATGTCATTCGGGCTAAATTGGTTTCAACTCAACTTTGGATAGGTTTTATACCCGGTGTAATGGCCACTTTCCTTGGTGCTTTATTGTCAGGAAGAGGAATTTTTAAGCGTCAAACATCAGAATTATTTAACGAATTGGGTGTTTAAATACTAGAACAATGAAAAAAATAATAACAATAGTTTTACTTTATATATCCTCTTTATCACTTGCTCAAGATGCACAGAGTATCTTAAAGAAGATTGATCAAAACATGTATTCTGAAACTAAAATTTCTACGTCGAAAATGATCGTCTATGGAAAAAGGAAAACTAAGGAAATTGTTTCAAAAGGTTACACTAGAGGAACTTCAGATTCCTTCTCAGAATACCTATCTCCCGCAAGAGAAAAAGGTACAAAAATGTTGAAATTAGAGGATAAACTTTGGATCTATTCTCCATCTTCGGATCGTACTATTCAAATCTCGGGTCATATGTTAAGGCAGTCAGTCAATGGATCAGATATGTCTTACGAAGATATGATGCAAGAACGTAAGTTAGTAGATACCTACAAAGCTACATTGGTAGGAGAAGAAGAAATGAATGGAGAACAATGTCTTGTTCTAGATTTAGAGGCGAAAGTAGCAGATATAACTTATTACAAAATGAAAATGTGGGTAACTAAAGATCATTATGTACCCATGAGACAAGATCTTTTTGCCAAAAGTGGTCAAATGCTAAAGCAGATGAATATGTCTGATATTCGAAAAGTAGGAGATAGGTATTTTCCTTTTAAAATGAATTATAAAGACGTATTGAAAGATGGAAAAGGAACCGATTTTATTATTATGGATCTACAAGATAATGTTCCTATTCCTGACCATGTTTTTAATAAAAGTAATTTAAAGAAATAAATAGTGACTTAGAACCAATCCTGCAAGGCCTGTGAAAGATTTTCATGGGCCATTTTTTTGATTTAGTAAAGTTATGATAAATGTTATGTGATATCACCCAATCTATTTTTAACTTCGGTTCAAAATTAATCTATAGGTAAAATGAATACTTTAGAACAGATTCAACAATTAAACAGCGACGGCCAAAAGGTCGATGTAGAATATATTCTAGATGAAGATCACTATGATTTATTAATGGATTTGGCAGAAGCTGAAACTGATGATGAAGAAGAGGAGATCTTTAAACAAATGGAAGGCGTACCAAATTTACCAATAATGGCTTCTGTTATTGAACTTTGGGAAAACACTGTCGGAGCAGTGATGATCTATAAAGAGTTCTCAGAAGGTACCGGTATTACGATGTCAGAAAAGTCTGAATTGGAAGAAGAACTCTGTGGAGAGTTATCCAATGACTTTTCAAGATTTACAGTAATCATCAATAATCAAGTGGTTAGAGTACAAGTAAAAGGATAATAAAAAAGGCTACCAAATAGGTAGCCTTATATGTTTTATTCTAGATCCCAATTAACTTTAAATGCACCATTATTGAGTGCGTCATAATAGCTATCATCATAGTTAGTGACATTTACTTCATAATTTAAAGGAAGATTATCAAATAACGTATTGGTATTATCTTGATTTAGAGAAGATAAATTGAAATTAAATTCCCTTGCCAAGTGATTAGACTTATTTAAAGTAATATAGATGGCCTGTCTAAAATTCGGGTTTGATTGATCCAATTTTTTCACCATAACGAACTTATAAAAATAATCTGCATTGTGATTATTTATTGTTACATCGCCATCTTGAATTGAAATTCCAAAATCTTCTGGACTATAAAAATTTCTATAATTTGTAAAAGGAAGTTCTTTTGTCGTTGTAGTTAAGAGGGAATAATATTCTGTTTGATTATTATCAGCTCTTAATGAATAAATGACTTCAGTATTTTCGTTAAGTACTTTTTTCGTCTTATAATATTCGATATTATTCTCATCGTAGAAGTCAAACATATTATAAATTTGACCTACAATACCATCAGATTTAACAAAACAAGAAACCAGTAGTCTTTCTCGATCTTCGTATGGTAGAGCTTTCCAATCTGAAGGTTCAGTTAATTGATCTTCTTCTACCCATAATGTGTCTCCATTATTAATATACGATAGTACAACGATATTTGAATTGTCACCTGAAGAGATCACTAAGTCATTTAGTGTAACTCTTTTAATTGCAGTTGGGTCAATAATATTTTCGAAAGTTGTAAATTGATAGCCATCTTTTGTTGTAGTTTCATACTTACCATATCTACCTGATAAGCTGTAGTCTATCGAATTGTTAATTGCAACAGTAACGGACTTGTAATCACCCTTATTGCTAGAAGAAGCATAATTAATCTTAGAAGCACCATTTGAAGAAATTTCATCAATATACATACTATTACCCACTGAAGTAACAGTAGAACCATTTGATGAAGGATTTTCTTGGGTATTATTAATGAGTTTACAGAGGAAATACTCTTGTCCTTCATACCCCTCAGGGATTTCAAGAGTAAGAGAATCACCTTCAATATTTGCAACATTATAAATGTCTGTAATTCTATTGTATTCTAAATCTGCATAAAATAGATCTATTGAAAAAGCCGTCCAGACATCAGTGTATGAGAAGTATTGAAGTTGAATATAATTACTCTCATAAAAGATAGCGGGGAAATAATTATCAACTTCCATACTTATTGTCGTAGTAACTTCTACTTCCTCTTCTGATAGAACTTCTTTTAAAGAAAGTTTAACCTCCAAGTTTACAAAACCTTCAGGTAGCTCCTTACTGTCAATTGGAAAATTAATGGAAGTTGAATCCTCAGAGAAAATACCTTCTGATATCTGCTGATTATTATGTTCAAGTACAACTGCTGTAATTTCTAAATATTCGAGATCCAAGTCTTGAATAGAAGCCGATAAAGTATCATCACCTCTTAGAAATGATAAGGTAGAGTCTGATACTAAAGTGGGAAGGTCAAATTCTGTCTCAAGGTCTTCTTCATTTTGCTCTTGTTCTTCTTCTAGCTCTTCTACTACTTCTTTTTGGGAAGTACAAGAAGCATTAAAAAAGAGTATTGAAATACATAAGATGGAAAATAGTTGCTTAATCATAGTGATCAGTAATTTTGTTTTAGCGATGGAAATATCAATAATAACAGTATTAAAGTATTGATCTATAGTTACTTAATTGAATTGAAGTTGAGAATTTGTTTTCTTAAGGATACTGATGAAAAGATGTAGCGTTAAAAAATTATCAATATCTTATTTGATCAAAATAGAAGTCTATTACTTCTACAATAGCGTTTTATATCAATACTTTGCTTAAGTTATTATTGTATGTTAGATTAAATAAAGAACCAATATTACAAAATCAAGTTGAATTCTCAAGCATAAGAAGGTACAAATAGTATTGTTTTCTGCTTCTTAATAGAATTATATCCTCATAGATTGTAAAAATTAAGGCCGTTAATTAAAAAAATTAACGGCCTTAATTTTTATTGAAGTACTCTTTGATGATTAATATAATGTTCTGTTGTTCTTTGAACTCTTGCAGGAGTAGGAACATCAGACCAATTAATACTAAATGATCCATCAATTAAATGCGAATTGGAAGCGGCATCATATTGTGAAACACTATAACTTATATCGTGACTAGATGAAGATAATAGCTCATTTAGAATACTATTGTTTAGAGAAGAAATATCAAAATTAAAACTTCGTCCCATTTCAATATCTTGTTGGCTATATAATCTGATTTCACTGATTACCTCATCTTTATTATCTCCCGTATTGTTTGATAAGGTGATTCTTCTTGTTTGGTTATCTAAAACTAAATCACTTTTTAAACCAATTTTGTCAGAAGTATTTACAGTAGTAAAGTTATCTTTTGTAATGTACTGTCTGTAGTTGTTGATAGGAGTTCCTCTTCCTGATGTTCTAACAGTAGTATTACCACCATCAAAATACTTAGTAGCTATAATAAGGTATTCAATTTCTGTATCACTATTCAGTGGTTTTCTTACCTTATAAAATTTTTCATCATCTTCATAACCAAAAGTCTCCATCGAAGATAAGAAGCCTTCTTGATCTCCTTTTATCCCAAATGTATACATATGGAAGTATTCTTGATCTATTTCGTTAAAACGAAATTCCACATACTCATCAGTGAGAGAGTTTTGTTCTATCTTCATAGTGTCACCATCTTCCATAAAGCTAAGTAAGACAGTAGCATATTTCTCACCACTAAATACGGTAACATTGTCCATAAACATATTACGGTAAGAGATTGGAACTTTTACTTTTTCATAAGTAATGTAGTTATAGTTTTCATCAGAGCTTTCAGATCTAGTATCAGCACCACTTTGATAATACCCACTGACAGAATAATCTTCAATATCTTTACTAATAGCTAAAGTGATACTTTTTTCTACTAGAGGATCTCGAAACTTAAACTCATTACTTTCTCCATTAGTATGTTTGGTTTCAATTGTAATTGAGTTATTATTTCTCTTATTATTATTGTTGTAAGGTTCCTCACTTGTATCTCCATATATCTCATCGATATAATGTTCTACTCTAACAATGTTATAAGCTTGACCTTCAAAATCTTCAGGAATTTCAATCATCACTGAATCTTCTTCAATTTCAGCACTGTTATAAATTTCAGAAATCTGATTGTTGTTCTGATCAGTAATAAAGAAGTCTAAAGAATATTCAGTTCTTCTACTATAATTATTGTCATAGTTGCGATCAGAGTATCCATTTCCTACAAATAAGGCCGGGAAGTAATTATCTACTTCAATATCAAAATTTAGAGATGCTTCGGTTTCACTAAGTCCCTCTAATGCCTCGAAAGTTGCTTTAACTTCAAGGTTGGCAGTGCCGTCTTTTATTGTCTTAGAATCAATTTCGAAAGTGATTTTTGAAGTTTCATCATTGATAACACCTTCAGAAATTTGTTTGCCCTCATGGTTAAGTACAATATTCTCTAGTGTTAAAATGTCACTTTGGTAATCACTGAATGCCACAGAAATACTATAGTCACCTCTTACATATGAATCGATAGAATCTACTGCTATAGTTGGGAGTTCATATTCAAGGTCTGGAGTTTCATCAATAATTTCCTCAACTACATCTTTAGATTCTGTACAGGCAAATATCCCTACAAAAACAGGTAGACATAAACCCGTCAAACGCTTTAAGTTCATTAAAAATTTAGTTTACTTTGATGGATAAGATTAAAAAGTTTTATCTAAATTAATCAATATTTTTTAACAAAAAAGGATAATTCACAAAACAAAAGTTAATTAACTAATGATACTAAGAACAGTTATTTTATTGGGGATTCTACTTTCTTTTTTTAGTTGTGAAGATAACAAAGTGGACGATAATATGTCTCCAGAAGAGGATGAAAACCTTTCTGAAGTACTTATAGACGAAGAATTATATCAAAATGTATTTGCTTCAAAAGTTGACTCGGCTTATATAATAGATGATACATTACATCTTATATTTTCAAATAGTGGTTGTAGTGGAGACTCTTGGGTTTTCTATGTGGTTGATGCTGGTTTAATAATGGAATCTTATCCGCCTCAGAGAAGTTTGAAGTTTGTTTTAGAGAATAGTGAACAGTGTGAGGCGTATATCACAAGAGAAACTAAAATTGATTTAAAACCGATAAAAGATGAAACATTTCCGGTTGTTTTACATTTAGATGGATGGAATAAATCTTTAATGTACGAATAACAGTATGATCATAAGACTCATCATTTTTTTAGTCATCAATTTTGGAGGCCTTGCAATTGGAGGTTTCTTTACAGGAGCGGGAGTACCCTCCGAGTGGTATACAGAACTGGCAAAAGCACCTTGGACTCCCCCAGGGTGGGTATTTGGAGCCGCATGGACAACAATCATGATTATGTTCTCCATTTACCTAATGAAATTATATGATTTGATAGATCGAAATTCCTTTCTAAGGTTGTTTTCATTACAAGTCGTATTGAATGTAGGATGGAATCCAGTATTTTTTTATTATCATAAAACTATATTCGGTTTATTGATTATCTCCTTGTTAGGCTTATTGATCTATTTTTATTTAATAAAATACATGAAGGTATTAAAATGGTGGTCGATTGGTATCCTTCCTTATGTGGTATGGATAACTATAGCGGTCTCTTTAAATGCCTATGTTGTTATCTATAACTAATGAACGAAGTAAAGAAAAAACTAATTATTCAAAGATTTGAAGGTAAAGGAGGGTGGCATTTTGTAGATGTTCCCGAGATAGAAGCTAAAAAGAACACCCACTTTGGTTGGACTACCGTTAGTGGATCTGTAGATGATATTGCTTTAGATAAGGTGAAACTGATGCCTAAGGGTAATGGCTTTCTATTTTTACCATTAAATGCTCAATTAAGGAAAAAGTTAAAGAAAGGAGAAGGAGATGAAGTCCTCATACACCTTTATCGTGATGATGCACATATTCAAAATACTTCTGAACTTGAATCCATACTATCAGAAATTTCTAAAGAAGCTCAACAATGTTTTGTTAAACTACCTAAAAGCCGGCAAAAGGACTATGTTCAATGGATTTTTGATAACCGTGATGAAAATGTACAAGTTACACGTATTAATGAGTTGATTGATCAATTACTAACTAATAATCAAAGCGTTAAATAAAATTCAAGATTTTTCATAGAGTCTATTTTTTTCTTATATTGGTATTGAACAACCATCAACTAATATCCATGATACGATCCAGTATATCACTGTCAAAAACCAATGAAGAAGATCAGACCATATATGAAGATGATTATTTCGTCTCTAGTTTGATCGAAAAAAAATGGCTTCACAAACTAATAGGGACATGGGGTAAAAAAAAGTACATTTTTAAATTTACTGTTCGCTTACATACTACGATTAATATTCTTACCGATGAATATAAAAAAGTGGGTAGTATTCGAGTTAACCTTTTAGGAAATAAAGCGGTTATAAAGATCCATGATAAAACATATTATTGGTACTCTAAAAACTTAATCAATAAGCAGTGGCTTATCAAAAACCAAGAAGAAGAGAATATTATCAATTCTGATGGTCAGTTTTTCACTAACAACCTCCCAATTAATCATAGAGGAATACTGAATTTATCTGGTCATGCAATACAACACTTTGATAATCACTATATTTACGGTTTTGTAGCTTCAGCTTTTATTTTATTAGGGACTTTACAACAACTGTTCTAATTCAATAAAATATTGTTTATTATTAACCAATTATGTTGAAATTATTTAAATAGTGCAATTTGAACGTAAGCAGTATCTTATTGCACTATTTAAATATAATGAGCTAAAAATACAGATTTCATTGAGTATTATCTTTACCTTTATTTTGTAAATACATACAATGACTAATCGCTTTGTAATCGAAAGATAAATGTGAATTTATTTATCCTACAATGAAACACTATTACTTATTATTACTGTTTATCACTAACATCAATCTATGCCTTGGAAATACTACTAATTTAGACTATCGAAATTGGTTAGGAACCGAAGGTAACATTATTCTTAGAGGTAAACTATTGGCTTCAGACGAATCGAAAGTATTTGTCGAAAAATTAACTGGAGAAATCACGACGATAACCCTTACAGATCTGTCTATCAATGACCTTGAATACATCATGGTTGAGGATAACAAAATCAAAGAGATGAATAATAGGGTGTATCAAATGTTTATTCATTCCAAATGGTTAATTGTTTTTTCTTTCCTATTGTTATTCATTTCGCTTTTGTTGATGTACCATGCACATGGTAGGTATAGGGTACTTCATAGGTCCTTTTTAAGTTTATCCGGCATGTTATTTTTCATCGCGAGTACCAGCTCCTCAGTGGATAATTTTGATACCTATTTCAACTATTACACCAGCATATCCAACCAATCAGATTTAAATAAAGAGCTTATTTCTTTATTTCCATCACAGAAAAGATTATATGCTGAACAGTTTGAAAGGGAAGAGTTGAATGAACGAATACAACTAGTCAGTTTCCGAAAACCTAGAAGAATAAGGAACGTAGGTCTCAATTTATATGGATTACCCGTTATTCTTTACACAGATAATGCCTCCCAGCTGATTCACCATCATGGACTACTTGGTTTAGACTTCCACTTACACATCGACGAAATAAACGAAGACAGATTATACGTTGATAACACTTTAAAAACGACTTTTGTCTTAGAAAACATCCACTTGTTTCCTGTACAATAAAAATCTAATCGATATTTCAATAAATTTAATTCATTATTGAACAAATCTTAGAGGGATTAGTTATTTTAATTGATCAATAAACTATCTCTCTTATGATCGGATACCGTTTCACAGAATATATACCCCCAGAAATTGATGGGGCAGATACCTTTTCAGAATTATTAAAAATATTTCTTGAGTTGATCAACATCACAGGAGGTGATGTAAGTGAGACCATGAATTGGATGAATAATCTTGATCGTCAATACAATATCACCAATAACGAATATGGGATGGGTGATTTTTATAACGATTTGAAGAATAAAGGTTACATCGAAGAAAATAATCAAGAAGGTTCTTTTACTATAACACCCAAAAGTGAACAAAGCATTAGACAAAGAGCTTTGGAAGAAATTTTTGGGAAGTTAAAGAAAGGACAAAAAGGAAATCATAAAACTAATTTTACCGGAACCCAAGGTGAGGAGATGACTTCTGACCGTAGGCCTTATCAATTTGGTGATGCGTTAGGTCAAATTTCAATGACTGATTCTATACGCAACGCCCAAATCAATCATGGTATTGATAATTTTTCTATTTACGAAGATGATTTAGAAGTAATAGAAAAAGAGCATCGTACACAAACTTCTACTGTGTTGATGATTGATATCTCTCACTCTATGATTTTGTATGGTGAAGACCGTATCACTCCAGCAAAAAAAGTGGCTATGGCACTCGCCGAGATGATCAAGCGAAAATACCGAAAAGATACTTTAGATATTATTGTTTTCGGAAATGATGCCTGGCAAATTAAAATCAAAGACTTACCCTATTTACAAGTAGGCCCTTACCACACAAATACCGTAGCTGGGTTGGAATTGGCAATGGATCTACTGAGAAGAAGAAAGACCACCAACAAGCAAATATTTATGATCACTGATGGTAAACCTTCTTGTCTTAAGGAGGCAGGCGGATATTACAAAAACAGTTTTGGGTTAGACCGTAAGATCGTGAACAAATGTCTTACATTGGCCAGTCAATGTAGAAGACTTAGAATCCCTATAACGACATTTATGATTGCTTCAGATCCTTACCTCAAGGAGTTTATTAAAGAATTTACTGAGGCGAATAATGGTAATGCCTACTATAGTGGCCTACAGGGATTAGGTGATATGATCTTTGAAGATTATGCAAGAAATAAGAAAAAGCGAATGTAATAATAATTAAGAATGAATACATACACTCAACTTTCTACACAAGAAAAACAAGCAATCACCACTCTAGGTGCACTTAAAGCAAATGGTTATACTTCAAAATCTGTAAAAGACGAATTAAGAGATAACCTTATATTAAAACTAAAAAATAAAGAAAATCCATTCCCTGAGATTTGGGGTTATGAAGATACTGTAATACCTGAATTGGAGAGAGCAGTATTATCAAAACACAACATCAATTTACTTGGGTTGAGAGGACAAGCAAAAACCAGGATTGCCAGATTAATGGTTCACCTTTTAGATGATGTCATTCCGGTGATTGAAGGGAGTGAACTAAACGACGATCCTTTTCAGCCTTTATCTTATTCTGGTAAGAAAATATTAGAAGAAAAAGGAGATGATACCCCTATTAGTTGGTGGAAAAGAGAAGATAGATATTCAGAAAAATTGGCAACTCCGGATGTTACAGTTGCTGATTTAATAGGTGATATAGATCCAATCAAAGCGGCAACAGATAAATTAAGTTATTCTGATGAGAGAGTGATTCATTACGGACTAGTACCGCGGTCTCATAGAGGACTATTTGTGATTAATGAGCTTCCAGATTTACAGCCTAGGATTCAAGTAGCTCTTTTCAACATTTTGCAAGAAGGTGATATACAAATTAGAGGTTTTCAAATTCGATTGCCTTTAGATATCCAATTTGTATTTACAGCTAACCCTGAAGATTATACTAATAGAGGTAGTATTGTAACTCCACTTAAGGATAGAATTGAATCACAAATTATTACTCATTATCCAAAAGAATTGGAGATCGGTAAAAAGATTACCAAACAGGAAGCTAAAGTACAAGAGGCACAACTTAATCAAGTATCTATAAATGACTTATCAAGGAGTCTAATTGAACAGATTGCTTTTGAAGCTAGAGAAAGTGAATTTGTTGATGAGAAAAGTGGAGTTTCTGCAAGGCTAACCATCTCAGCGATGGAAAATCTATATTCTTCAGCAGAACGAAGAATGTTGATTAATGGTGAAAATAATACCTATGTGCGTGTTTCTGATATGATAGGAACAATACCAGCCATTACGGGTAAGATAGAGTTAGTTTATGAAGGTGAGCAAGAAGGAGCAGGAGAAGTAGCCCAAAGCTTATTAAGCAAAGCAATTCGAAAGCAATTTTTAGAAAATTACCCTTCGCCTGAAAAGGTGAGAAAATCTGAAGATAATCCGTACCAATATGTTATAAACTGGTTTGGAGATGCGAATAAAGTAGATCTTTTGAATGATACTTCTTATGAAGAATATAAAAGCAAACTTGATAACGTTCCAACTTTGCGCGCTACAGTAGAAAATGCTCATAAAGGTTTATCTGAGGAAGAAATATATTACCAAATGGAATTTGTTTTACATGGATTGGCAGAATTTAGTCAACTTAGTAAACATGCTTTAGCTTCTAAAACGACATTCTCAGATTTACTTTCTGGAATGATGGACTTTTCAAGTTCTCATTTCGATGAAGAAGATGACGAGTAATTAATTATTAGAAGAAAATTATACGTAAAAGAAACACCTGTTCCGGCAAGTGTTTCTTTTTTTATTACCATTTCATGTGAATTTCACTTTTATTGCAGAAAATTATCATTCTTTAAATTTTTTTCTGTCACAAACTAACAACTTTAGTTGTTGGAGGTATTGATGAAGACTGAAAGTCAATCATTCGATCAAGTGAAAAGAGAAAAGATATAAATTTAACATGTCTACAAAGCCACATTTAGTTCATAGAATCAGAGAACAAGTTTCCAAATATAACAGCCGTGATGCTGTTCGTTACAGAGTAGCAGATGCATTATGGGAAAGTATCTCATGGACAGACTTCGGTAAGGAAATCGACTATATTTCTAGAGCGTTATTAAAAAACGGTATAGGAGTTCAAGATAAAGTGGGTATTTATGCTCAAAACATGCCAAATTGGACTGTTGCAGATTTTGCTTCACAACAAATTAGAGCAGTGAGTGTATCTATTTATGCTACGAATACTGCACATCAGGCAGAATATATTATCAATGATGCTGAGATTAAAGTATTGTTTGTTGGTGATCAAGAACAATATGACAATGCTATCGAAGTTTTTGATAACTGCCCTTCGTTGAAGTATGTTGTTGCAATGAAAGAAACAACACATTTACGCCATCACAAAGGTGGTATTTTGTGGAGTGATTTTATTGAAACAGGTACTCAAGATGAGCAAGTGGAATTAGAAAAAAGAGTTGCTGAAGCTTCATTCGATGATTTAGCTACTTTAATCTATACATCGGGTACTACTGGAGAACCAAAGGGAGTAATGTTAGATTACAACAATATGGTTTCTCAATTTAATGCACATACTGATTTAGTGTCTTTCACAGACAAGGATGTTAACCTTAGTTTCCTTCCTTTATCTCATGTTTTTGAAAGAGCATGGTCCACGTATGTTTTCTGGCAAGGTGGTGTAAACTGTTACCTTGAAGATACTAAGTTAATCAAAGAAGCTTTGGTAGAAGTAAGGCCACAAGTAATGTGTGCTGTACCAAGATTCTATGAAAAGATTTATTCTGCTATTCATGAAAAAGTAGCAAAGGCTTCACCAAGTAAGCAAAAACTTTTCCATTGGGCTGTTGGTATGGGTCGTAAGGCTTTTGATGCTAAACAAGCGGGTGAAACTTTAGGTGCTTTTGATAAGATGAAGTTTAATCTTGCCACTAAATTAGTGTTGAGTAAGTTCCAAAAATTAATGGGCGGTAATATCAAGTTTATGCCTGCAGGTGGAGCAAAGCTTGATCCAGAGATTGGTCAATTCTTCCATTCGATTGGTATTCCTGTAATTTTAGGTTACGGTTTAACGGAAACTACTGCCACAGTATCTGCTTGGCATATTTACAGTAAGTTTGAAGTAGGAACAATTGGATCTGCAATGCCTGGCTGTGAGATTAAACTAGGGGAAAACGACGAAATCTTAGTTAAATCAGATGTTGTGATGAAAGGATATTACAATAAACCTGAGGAAACGGCAAAGGTATTTACAGAAGATGGTTTCTTTAAAACTGGAGATAAAGGAGCATTTGATGAGTATGGTAATCTATTAATTACTGACCGTATTAAGGAGTTGATGAAAACTTCAAACGGTAAGTATATTGCCCCTCAACTTGTTGAAGGAAAGATTGGTAAAGATCATTTTGTAGAGCAAATTGCAGTGATTGCAGATGCGAGAAACTTTGTTTCAGCGTTAATTGTACCTTCTTTTGAAATATTAGAAGAGTATGCGAATGAGCATAACATTAGCTTTAATAATAAGCTAGAGTTAATCTCAAATAATGAAATCATTCGTATGTATACTGCTAGAATCGAAAAATTACAACACGATTTAGCTAATTTTGAAAAGGTGAAAAAATTCACTCTACTTCCAAGTGAATTCTCACAAGAGAAAGGGGAGATGACACCGACTTTAAAATTAAAGCGTAAGACAATCGATGCAAATTATAAGAATGAAATTGAAGAAATGTATTCAACAAAACATTAATATCAATTTCATTCATCAATAAAAAATCCCTCATGATTCTATAAGTTTTCATGAGGGATTTTTTTAGTGTTTATTTTTTTGATCAAGTTTAATTCCTGCTTTAATCTCTGTATTTAGGAAATTCTCTTTTGGAGGAATAGGACAAGCATATCCATCAGAATAAGCACAATATGGATTATAAGCCTTATTAAAGTCTACAATGATCGTTTTGCCTTCAGGAATACTACATTCTAGATATCTTCCTGCTCCATAAGTGGTAAAACCATTTGTTTTATCCATGAAGGGTAAGAAAAGGTAATCTTTATATTCTTCCATTGCTCTCAAACGATGACTTTGGAATACAGTCAGTTTATATTTCTTTCCTTGCAAGGTAAAAGTCAATTCTCCATACTTTTCGTAGGTAGGTTTACTTTTAGAAGATGTTTTCATCTTAAAGGGTTTACCTTTTACCCTTTTAAATTTAGCTTCTACTTTGTAGGTAGAATCAATAGGAAAAAACTCATGCTCTTTGAAAGCCAATCGATCCTTCTCACTTAAAGGAGTCTCACCTTTTGTTCTATATTCTGTGTTTAATTCTTCTTGGTATTCTTCAATCTCTTTGTAATAGTCTTGAGCAAAACAATGAGCATTAAAGAGTAAGAATAATAGTAATGATACAACCTTTTTCATTAGATATTCATTTAGTTTATTTTTTTAAAATAATATGATTTACACCACAAAAGCTATATTTTTATATAATAGAATTAATAAAGAAACTTAGTCCGTTGACTATCATAACTTAAGAACTCATTATCTTATCTGCCTTTCAAAAAATTATGCTTAAAAAATGTCTTTTAGTTATAGGAATAATGCTGTCTGTACAATTCACATATGGACAGGAAGAGACATATTCAGACTCATTACAGGAACACAATTTTGTAGATAAAGTAATTGATGTTATTACTTACCATGGAGAAAATGTGAACATAGTTACATACCCAATGGCAGGGTTTAGTGAACAGGAAGGATTCTCTGCTGGTCTTATGCCTGTATTTACTTTTAAAGAAAAGAATCCTGAGAAGAGGCAAAATACAAGGTTTAACAGACCAACCACTTTTATTCCTTCAATATTAGTTTCGACCAAAGGATTATTTAATGTAGATGCTAGTCTAATCATGTTTGGCTTAGGTAAATGGAACATGTACTTCACTGGTGTCTATCAATATGTACCGAATGTATACTATGGTATAAATGAAGCAGTACCTTCTGATACAGTCAATTATTTTAATAGAAGGTTCTCCAGTTTTGGTGAAGTGCAATATGAGATATCTGACACCTTCTTTTTTGGAGCAAGATATGATATCCAATATAATGAAATAACGGATGTGGAAGACACTTATTTAAATGCCACTGTTGAAGGGTATAATGGTGGGTTCAGTATGGGAATTGGACCAGAAATAAGAGTAGATACCAGAGATAATATCGTTTATCCAACAAAAGGTGGATTACTTGCAATTGCTTTTACACCCTATCTTTCATTTACAGGGAATGATTATAACTTTTGGTACTTTTTTACGGAGTTTAGTCAATTCTTCAGTATAAAAAATAATAAGAATGTGATTGGAGTTTTTGCTGCCTTTCATATGTTAGATGGTGATATTCCATTTTACTACCTTAATACCTTAGGAGGTTCTAAGCGAATGAGAAGTATTGCTCAGCCTAACCGATTTATTGATAAAAACTATTATATGGCTCAAGTAGAATATCGTCGACATTTGTTTTGGCGTTTAGGAGTTGTCGGTTTTGCAGGAGTGGGTAATGTTTATGGTAGTAATGGCACCAATGCCTTTGAAAATGTAAAATATACAGTAGGTGCCGGTATCCGTTTCCAATTAGTTGAAGACATGAAACTGAATTTTAGAATAGATTACGGTTTTGGTAATTATGACCAACAAGGTTTATGGTTAACTACTAGAGAAGCATTTTAGTAACTGTCTATATCATCACCATGATATAGACAGTTATTTCTATTATTCATAAAACAGGACTATAATAGTTAATACTATCCCACCTGCAGTATAATATAGTCCTTTCTTAAAGATCTTTGTTTTTGGTGTGAACATGAAAAATGTTGAGACCACAAAGAAAAGTAAGGATACGCCAAAAAAGATGTTTAAGAAGTATAAAGGTGACTTAGATGTAGCTTTGTGCATGTGTGTCATCTTATCTATAAAGAAGGGTAATTTCTTGGATGAATATTTAGCCTCTCCGGTAGATGCATTATAAGTACCATTCCTAAAGTACATAATATCACCTTCCTGTTTTTCCACTTTAAGTCGACGAATCGATAAGGCTTTCCCTAATTCCTCTTTCTTAAGTTGAGGAGCTACAGTTTTTTCATATTGAATTTCTCTTTTAAGAAAATCAGTATCTCTGAAAATGAGAATCACACCGCTTAGTGCATAGACAGCCATAATACCTGCAAGAAAAAAACCAAGGTAGCGATGAATAATTCTCATCCACTTTGATGTATTATTTTTCATGATAATTGATAGAAGTTGAATTGAATAAGTTTAGTATTGAATAAACATCAAATATATCAAAATGAATCTCAATTTTAGAGTACCAGAATTGATTTCTATTTGATTCAAGATTAATTCAGCTAACTTTATCGATAGAATTTTGAAATGAATAAGAAGAGGTGGATAAAAAAGTAAATCTAAAGTCATTATCAAACGACTTAAATATATCAGTAGGAACAATCTCAAGAGTTTTAAACGGTAAGGCAAAAGAGTATAGAATTAGTGAAAAGACGATCAAAATCGTTACTGAATATGCTGAGAAAATGGGTTATCAACCCAATAGAGTTGCCCAAAGTTTAAGGGTATCCAAGACTTTTACTGTTGGTTTATTAGTCCCCGATATTGCCAATCCATTCTTCAGTACCATGGCTAAATTCATTGAAAAACAAGCCTCAGCCCTAGATTATTCTATTCTCTTGATGGATTCAGATGAAGATTTCGAAAAAGAGAAAAAAGCAATTGATCAATTAAAATCTAGAAATGTTGACGGAATCATTCTTTGCCCTACAAGCGACGATATTTCTTATTATGAAAAGATTGTTGACAAACCTTGTCCTATAGTTTTTATTGATAGATATCTGAATACAAGTAAAATACCTTTTATTACATCAGATAATTATGGAGGGACTTTTATTGCTACTCAATACCTGATTAATAAAGGGCATAGAAATATTACTCTCTTACAAGGAAAACAAAGTGAACCCATTAAGATGAGAGTGAGAGGATTCTTGGATGCTTTAAAAAAGAATAATCTCTCAGAAGCTCAGGAAAACATTACTGGACATTCTTTTGATATCGAGGAAGCTTCCAAAACATTCATAGATTTATGGGAGAGGAACCCGACTTTCACTGCCGTAATAGCCTTAAGTAATACAATTGGTTTGGGTGTATTAAAGGCTGCTAAGTCATTACAATTAGATATTCCGGAAGATATATCACTCATTGTATTTGATGAACATGAATATTCAGATTTTATCAACCCAGCGCTAACAACTGTCAAACAGGATAAAGAAAGTATGGGTAAATCAGCCTTTGAAATGTTATATAAATTAATTCAAGAGGAAGATCAGCCAGATAATGATTTTATTATGACGACCTTAGTTGAAAGGAAAAGTGTTAAAAAACTTTTTATTTAGTGTAAATGTGACAACTAATTTTCCTTTTCAACTTGTTCTATTTATAATTGTAGCACAAACGATTGTACAAGACGCTTTTTTTACTAATGCGTCTTCTTTTTATATCAACAGAACAAACGATTGTGCAAGTATTTGAAGTTTGAAATGAAAAAGAAAATTATTGTAATAGGTAGTTCTAATACGGATCTTGTTGTTCGAAGCAATAGATTACCAAAAGCAGGTGAAACAATTATTGGGTCACAATTTTTCCAAAATCAGGGAGGAAAAGGAGCAAACCAAGCCGTTGCTTGTGCCAAGTTAGGAGGAGAAACCACATTTATTGCTTGTGTAGGTAAAGATGATTTTGGTAAAGTGGCCAAGGAATCTTACAAAAAAGTAGGAATCAATACGGATTATATATCTTCATCTGATCAACCTACTGGAGTAGCGATGATTAATGTAGATGATCATGGAGAAAATTGTATTGTGGTGGTTCCTGGTGCGAACAATGACTTAGATATCGATCGTATTGATAAAGTAAGTCATCTTTTTAGTAAAGACACCATTGTTTTACTTCAACTAGAAGTACCTATCAAAACCATTGAACACAGTATTGAAGTGGCTCATCAGAAAGGTGCGATGGTTATAGTAAACCCGGCACCTGCTCAAACATTAAGTGACGAGGTTTTATCAAAAGTAAATTATATCACCCCAAATGAGACTGAATTGACTCTTTTAACTGGAGTAGAAATTAATAACGAAGAAGGATTAAAGGAAGCAGTTGAGAAATTACATCAAAAAGGGATTGAAAATGTGATTGTTACACTCGGTAGTAAAGGGTGTTATGTGTCATCAAAAGAGTTGAAAGGCTATTACGAAGCACAAAAAGTAAAAGCGGTAGATACCACAGCTGCAGGAGATGTCTTTAACGGTGCTTTCACAGCACACCTTGCAGATAATTATCCTTTGTCAGCTTGTATTGAATTTGGAACAAGAGCAGCAACATTTTCAGTAACGATAGCAGGTGCTCAAGCATCTATTCCATCACTAGAAGAACTTAATAATTAATATCATGTTTATAGTTGAAAGTTACTCTTTAGCAGTAATGCTATGTTTCGTGAACATGATATGCTGGGGATCGTGGGCGAATACTCAAAAGCTAGCTTCCCAAAAATGGAGCTTCCAATTGTATTATTGGGATTATTCAATTGGAGTTATCCTCTTGTCTTTATTAATGGCTTTTACTTTAGGTTCAAGTGGAGAATTAGGGAGAGGATTTATTGATGATATAACTCAAGCTGAATCTGCTGCTTTATTCAATGCATTCTTAGGAGGCGTTATTTTTAATATTGCCAACTTGTTATTAGTTATCGCCATTGATATTACAGGAATGGCAGTGGCTTTTCCTGTAGGAATTGGCCTTGCCCTAGTAATAGGTGTAATCGATAATTATCTAAAAGATCCAAGTGCCAACCAATACCTTATTTTTATAGGTGTTGTACTGATTATCACTGCAATTATTCTTAATGCATTGGCATATAGTAAATTACCGAATAAACAAAGTGGTAGTAAAAAAGGGATCATTATCGCTTTAATAGCTGGGGTTTCTATGGGCTTCTTCTATGGTTTTGTTGCGGAATCGATGAGCCTAAACTTTGAACAGCCTGAAGCAGGAAAACTGACTCCATATTCGGCGCTATTTATTTTCTCTATTGGATTGTTTATCTCAAACTTCGTGTTTAATACGATAAATATGTATCAACCAATTTCAGGAGAGAAAACTTCTTACAAAGAGTACTTTTCAATGGGAACACCAAAGTTACACTTTATAGGCATTCTTGGAGGTATGATATGGGGTTTAGGCATGGGATTAAACATTTTAGCTTCCGAAAAAGCAAGCCCTGCAGTATCTTATGGATTAGGGCAGGGAGCTACCATGGTGGCCGCGTTTTGGGGTGTCTATATTTGGAAGGAATTTAAAACTGCACCAAAAGGAACAAATAAAATATTAAATCTAATGTTTCTGCTTTTTATAGTAGGATTAGGCTTGATTGTGTATTCAAAACTATAACCAATAAATAATACATTAAATGAAAAGAATAGTAAAGTATCTTCCAATTGTTGCTTCTGTGATGGTATTTTCATCATGTTCAACAAAAGAGAATCATAAAGAGGTGATCAAGGATCCCAAATTAAATTATCATACTTCCTATACACCAAAAGAAAGTGACTTAAAGATCTCAAGATCGGAGTATCAGGATAAACTCTATGGTTTCTGGCTAGGACAATGTATTGGTAATTGGACTGGTTTAGTGACTGAGATGGATAAGATTGGAAATATCGGAGAAATTAAAACGGGTGATTTTTATACCAGAGATGATTGGGGAAAACCAGATCAACCTTCTATTTGGGGACAAGGGATACCTAGTGATTTGTCCGAAACAATTGATTTTGTTTTTAAAGATGAGGATGAAATATGGGGAGCAGATGATGATACAGATATTGAATATATCTACCAACATTTACTGTATACATTAGGGAAAACAATGCTATCTGGAGAGGATATTCGTAAAGGATGGATGGAACATATTCATAAAGAAGAAGAAAACTATTTATGGGTGTCGAACCAACAAGCTTTTGACCTAATGTATGATGGGGTAATTCCTCCAGCAACAGGAGATCCTAAAAACAATGAGCATTACAATATGATTGATGCTCAATTGACTACTGAAATTTTTGGTTTCTTTGCTCCATCAAGGCCAGATATTGCTCTTAAAATGGCTGAGCTTCCGATACAAACTACAGCAAGAGAGGATGCACAGATTATTTCAGAATTTTATGTGAAAATGTATTCTTTAGCTTCTAAAGTAGATCAGAAGTTATCCTTGAAGCAACAAGTGCTTTGGATGGCTAAAGAGGCCAGTAAAGATATGCCAAAAGACACCTATGTTTTTAAAATGTATGAGTATGTAAAAAGCGAATATGATAAAGGTACAAAGTGGGAAGAAGTCCGAGACGGCCTTTATGAAAAATACCAAGTCAATCAAGAAGATGGCTATAATGTAACCTCACAGGAATTATATTGTAATGGTTGCTTTGCTGCTGGTATTAATTATGGAGCCAGTTTAGTTAGCTTGTTTTATGGTGAAGGTGATCTAAAAGAAACCATTAAAATTGGTAGCCTTGCAGGATGGGATTCTGATAATCCTACAGCTACATGGGCAGGTATGATTGGGTTTATGATTGGCAAAGAAGGTGTTGAACAAGCATTCAATCGTAAATTCTCAGACCGTTTTGATATTCATAGAACAAGAAAAGGATTTACCTTTGAGAATGACTCTGTAGATAACTTTAATAATATGTCCAAGATTGGAATGTTTATCGTTGACCGAGTAGTTCAAGAACAGATGAAAGGTGGAGTAGATTTAGAGAATGATCTTTGGTATATACCTCAATAAATAAAAAAAGGTAGGGTTAACAACTCTACCTTTTTTTGTCGAAAATGTTTCTTGTGATGATGTAATTTAAATAAGTATGATAATCTCTTCTGCTTCTTGTAATGAGTGATGTTTTATATAACGACCAATTTTATTTAGATTCTGTTGCACACAAGTTCCAACCGAGAGTAACTACATTTGTATCCCTTTCTGCTCTGATATAGGATCAGGTATTAATCTAGAGTCATCTCCTATCATTTGACGAATATCTATCTCTATTCCTCTTGACATTGTTGTTATTGGAACATCATTGGCGATACCTTCAAAAGGATTCTCTGATACTTCTCCAATTCGTTCCATTGTATGAAAAATCCATGATATTACAACACTAAATGGAATGGACAGCCAAACGAAGTTATTCCCAATCATTTGAATAAGCCTTGAAGGAACTTCGTAGCTTTCTAAAATACTGAGACCTATTTCATCAAAGATACTAATAACACCAAATGGAAGAAGAACGATGAAGATCCAAACAAAAAATAGATTTAGAGTAGCAAACTGCCTTGGGTAAGGAAAATTTTTGATTCTCTCCAACTTACCCTGTAGAGTGAATAATTCTACCAACTGATTTTCCATTTCCAGAAAAGAAAACTCCCAAATATGTCCACTCTCTTTAAGTTTTCTTAGTTGCTTAGACTGTAAGTTCAAACATGCTCCTTGTTTATTAGATTGACTTAAAACAAACTCCTTCTCAGATGGTGACAAGTAGCCTTCTAACTCTTCTTCTAAGGAATGTATTCGCTCATTAATTTTTACATCGCGCATATATTCACGATCCGAACTATTTTTATTAGACATTTCCCAAGGTTTTGGTGCCCTTAAAGCATGTCTAAGTGCAGTCATCCAGGCTACATGCCGTAACACCATTTCTTTTCGAAGATCGAAAAGCTCTTTATTAGACTTAGGTTCCTTGGCATGTTCATTAGTCACCATATCATTTAACATCATGGTAAATGATCGTGAAGTATTCACAATACCTCCCCAAACTTTTCGTGCTTCCCACAATCTACCGTAAGAGGCGTTATTTTTAAAACCTACTATAAAAGCCAACGCACTACCTACAAGAGCGATAGGCAACCAAGGCAAATGAATAAATTTCCAGTCTAACACTTCGTATAAGACTGTAGGAATAGTGGCTATCAATATGAACTTGTAGATGTATCTACGCGTCCACAACAGCATCACTTTTACTGAATAGTTTCGTTTAGCGTACATGTTAAATATTAGTTAATCACCTTTGTTTGCGTAAATTGTCTATGTCCCGAAACAGTTCCATGATAGCCAAAACCACTTTGCTTTGCACCTACCCAAGGGCCATAGCCGGAACCTGGGCCTTTATTAACACCTACCATTCCTGCTTCTAACTGCTCAGCAACATATGCCGCATTTTGCTCACCAAAAACTACTGCACCTAACCCATAGGTTGAATTATTTGATCTGGTAATTGCTTCTTTTACCGTTGAAAAACTATCTATGCTAACAACAGGACCAAAAGTTTCTTCTTGTTCCAACAACATGGTATCATTGACTTCTGCTATTACTGTTGGAACAATGTATCTTTCAGGATGATTCTCACCACCAAGGAGCACTTTCGCGCCTTTGACCTTCGCATCCTTTATATGAGCAATGATTTTATCTCGTTGTTTTTCATTAATTATGGGGCCATAATTTATATTCGATGCATTCCAAGGACCGTATTTATAATTTGAAGCAATAGCAACAACTTCATTCTGAAATTCCTGAACCACTTTTTCGTCAACATAAATGCGTTCTGTTGAAGTACACATTTGTCCGGCATTTTCAAAACTGCTTGCTACAGCAAAACGAGCTGCTTGCTCAATATCTGCATCTTCTAATACAATCATTGGGTCATTACCCCCAAGTTCCATCACCAACCTCTTTATATTACTTGCCGCTCGCTTCATGATGTCTTTACCCACAACTTGTGAACCAGTGAATGCAATCATGTTCACATCAGACTCAACAAGCGCCCGTCCCTGCTCACCGTCACCGTGGACTATTTGGATGACGTTTTTAGGTAGATATTTACTTAAAATATCAAAATAGGCTTGTGCAATCAACGGGGTTTCCTCAGATGGTTTGAAAACAACAGCATTACCTGCAATTAAAGCAGGAGTTATCAGGTTCACCGCCATCATTAGGGGGTAATTCCATGGAGAAATAACAGCCACCACTCCAAGCGGAACATATTTGATGGTTGTTCCCATTTCTTTCTTGGGTTTAATGGCATTCCTTACTTGTTCTGCTAACCGCACAGCACCATAACCGGCTCCTTGTACTTCTCCTGAAGCTCTATGATAATCTTTACCCATTTCTTGACATAACAACTCTGTTAACTCCTCAGATTTAGCACTAATTTCGGCTGCAATACTTGAAAAGAATTTAACCCTTTCTTCGGGTGAGTACATAGCCCATTCCTTTTGGGCCATTTTGGCATTAGCAACTTTCTGTGAGATGTCCGACAAAGTATTTTTTTTCACTTCGCCTACAGCTTCCCCGTTACTTGGGTCGTATGAAATGATTTTTTCTCTCATGTCTAAGTATTTAGCCAAACAGAATATCTGTTCGAATGATGTATTTTACCCCTTTGGTAATCTCTTCACTTGAGTGCAAACAGTGTAAAGGATGTTGTCCATGTGGGAAACAAAGCACTCCTCCTCGTGGTATTCTAACGTTTATAATGTTTGCATTTACAGGATTTCTTGCGGGTTTGTTGGGGGTGTCTTTACTCACATAAAACTGTGTGTTTCCTCCCTCAAATTCATCGCTTAATAATATCAAATAGGTGTACTGACTATACAGCCCTGGATAAGCATTCGCAATTAATTGACCATCAATCACTCTGCTACCTGGCCATGCACCATCTGTATGAGGTTTGAAAAAATCACCTTTTTTGTACTTATAAAATCTGAAACGCGCATTAATCCCCTTGGCTGTTTGATTCTGAAATTCTTCGGTAATCAAATGCTTACTCCTTTCCCAAATAGTCTGGTCTACCACCTTACTTACTACCCAGTTGAAATTTTCATTATGTCGAACTTCATGCGGTAAAGAAACAGGAGAATCTTCATCGTATCCTAGCATCTCTGAAATATCAATCAGCTTTCGTGTTTCTGTTTCTGTTAGCACATTCAACAATTGAAATCCTCCGGGAACCTCCGGTAAATCGACTCGCTTAACTTTTGAAGCATCAAAACCTTCCTCAAATACATCTTGGGCTTTCAACCGATCAGTCCAAGTAGGTAATGCTTGAGAATGAAAACCAGGCTCGTATGCAATCACTTTAAATTGTTCTTTATTCATTTTTCCAATTTTAAAGTTGAACCACTTCTCCACGCGCTGGATAATTGCTAGATTTTAGAAAATCCATTAATTGCACAAAACTTGGTAAAAACGGTCTTCCCCATGGGTTAGAACTTACATTTGCGTAATAAAGCTCATTATCGGGTTTCACTAAAAACAAACCTGGCTCACTAAATAAAGGAGTTTCTGAAGGTGATATAGATTCGCTCAAATAAAGTCCCCATTTTGCCGCTGTTTCCGCATCCATTTCACAACCTAAGTTTACATTTTCAATGTTCCAATCCATTTTACTTTTGCGTGCACGAACTTCCGGATCCATACTAATGGCAATAACATTTACCCCCTTAAACTCTAAATCGCCTTGTATTTCATTGAGTTTTTCTAAATACTTTTTAAAAAGCGGACAATGAAGACCACGATAAAAGATAACCATGGTAAAAAAGTCTGGATTCTGCTTTTTTAGTGACCAAGTATCTCCATTTAATAATTTCACCTCAAGCGCTGGCGCTTGCGATTTTGGTATGGCTTTTTGTTGTGTATTCATGTTTTTAATTCTTAATGCTTTCTAACTTGCTGACTAATACATCCGGATTCGGTCGTTTAGTGTAATCAATGGAGTATTCAGCATATTTTATTACTCCATCTTGCCCGATAATAAACCGTGCAGGTACAGGCAATGTCCAAGAATCTTCACCATTGTAATCAGGCAAGCTAATTCTAAACTTATTAGCATAAAGCGATTTCAAAGGGTCAACCATTTCCCATCTCAATCCAAAAGATTCAGCTACGGCATTTCCTTTATCAGACAGGAGATCATAGTTTAACTTTTGCCCATCAACTATCTGCTGATTATTCTCTTGAGTTTGAGGGGAAATAGAGAATAGAGTAGCTCCTTTTGCATCTAGTTCTTCTTTGTATCTTTTTAAGTAAGCCAAATCTGTATTACAGTATGGGCACCAAACACCCCTGTAAAACGTGATTACTAATGGACCTTTTGCTAATATTTCTTCACTAGAAATAAGCTCCCCTTTCTGATTAGGAAGTTTAAATGATGGAGCTTTGTCACGAGCTTTTAATATACCATCACCAATTCCCGAAGCCTCTAAATCTCGGGTAGCTTGGTGCATAATACCTACAAACTCAGAAGGCATTCCACCTTCAATTCTTTCCTTTAGTCTATCTAAACTTTGCTGTAATTCCATCATTATATTTTCTCTATTAATTCTTCCTTGATGTGTGTTTCAAATCTTTTAAAATCATCTTCAATGGTAGGGTTCTTCATGACATCATAAGCGAAAAAGGTCTTTAACGGCTCTAGTCCGAACCACCTAAAGTTTAAGTGCATTGGAAGCAATAAATCATCTTCGCTTATACCATTAAAAAATTTCTCTTCAGGATTATTGAACGCTTCTCGTGGTGCATTCGCAGTTACAGAAATCATGTACTTTCCTTCGAGCAACCCACCTAACCCGTAATTCTTTTTAGGTGCTTCAGAGCTTCTACCATCTCCATTAGATAATTTCCCCATCATACCCGCAGTGAGTACTTCGTCTAAATATTTTTTAAAACTCCATGTTACACCCATCCAGTTTAGTGGCGTTTGAAGTATAAATACATCCGCCCAAAGCCATTTTTCTATTTCCTCTTCAACATTGTATCCTTTTTCACTTGTGGTATACTTAACCTCATAATCTTGTTCTTCCATTATCTGTGTTGCCCTTTGTATAAGTGATGAATTCAGTTTCCCTTCAGCAAATGGATAGTATTGATGTCCATTTATAACAAGTATCTTTTTCATTTTTTCTTTTTTAACTTTACATTTGTTTCACAAAGGAACTTATAATAGTTTCAATTAGAAACTAATTGAGGTGATATTTAAAAAAATAGTGGTAACAAAAAAGTAACTTATGGGCAGAAAAATAATTGACAACCCCAATATGTGCTCCTTGGTTTATGCCATGAATATAATTGGTGGTAAATGGAAACCGATAATTATTTATTTATTGGCAAACGGAAGTTTACGTTTCGGCAAACTGCTTTTATTTACTCCTACTATATCAAAAAAGGTGTTAACTGAACAATTGAAGGAATTAGAAGAAGATGGACTTATCATTCGAACCAAATATGCCGAAATCCCACCGAGAGTGGAATACTCTTTATCGCCAAAAGGTCAAGCTTTATTACCTGTACTAAAAAGTCTAAGTGACTGGACATTTGAAACCTATGAAGAGGTTGGGTTTGAACAATGCAGAATAGTATCTTTATAAAAGACCAGTGTACAACAAAACCTAAACTGCATTAAAACGCAGTTTAGCCGAAACGTTAGATCCTATCAAAAAAAACAACAAAATCTATTAATCTCCATTTTTGGAAGTATTAATATAATCCACTTGATAATGCTTTTGAACAATATAAATCTATTAATTCATTGATTTCTTCTACAGAATAGTTTAAATGATCTATAGATAATTCGTAACTATTTCCATTTGTAATTAATAATAAATAGTCTCTAAAAGTTTCACCAATAGGTTTAGTATTGGCTTCTATTTTACTAATATTTTTCCAAGGAATTAATTCTTTATCTATAACTATTCCTTGGTGTGAAAGTACAACGATAGTCTTGTTCGAAAACAATAATTTTATACTCGATATACTAATGAAAACCCCAAATATTAAGGCAATAGTGGGGATGATAAAATCAATAGGGTACTCTTCCTGTAGCAATAGATAAATACCAGTTAAGCATAAAGCTAAACCAATCATTGTTTTTAGAAAGGGTTCACTATTTTTATTTTCTAACACTGTGTAAGAAGGTAAGTTCGAGTACTTAAAATAGACAGTGTTAGATTTATTATTATTACAAACCTGTTCCAATAGTTGCTTCTTTTTCGGGGAAAGAATGGCTATTTGATTCCAAAACGGATGATTATCCGTAAATATTCCAAATACCGCTACTTTTTGTTTCAGACCATTAAGGTCATCTACTTTTGTATAAGCCCATAACTTCCATCTAGGTATGGCATACGCTAAATATAGTACTGCCGTCAAGATGGGAAATGTAAGGCATGTTAGTATAGTTAATATGTCGAAGTGCTTAAAAACAAATAGGAATAAAGATAATAATATACTTACTCCAACTATGATTATAAATAACATAGGATAAAGAATCCGTTTTCGTCCTTTCGACAAAGCTTGTTCAACAGATATGTAATTATTCATAGTAAATTAAGATGATGCAATTTTGATTAGTTTGTCGATTAGTAAATTAACCGGCGATGATTCAAATATATAACTCTTTTAGAAACTATGTTACATATGATTACATATCTTCACAATTGAAAACCATTATTGAAATATTCTAATTTTATATTTCTAAATAATCATCTAAAAATTAATATTTATTTATTAAAATATTTCACATTTGTTGTTGTTCTTTGAAGGTAGAAAATGATGAAAAAGGATGGATTTGTTAAATTATAGCCAAATACTTTGGTTATGGTGTTATTCAATGTGAAACAGACATCTAAGTTTCAACTTTGCCGTTTTATAAATCATCAAAACAAACATCTAAGAGAGATTATCAAAAATAAACTGTTGAATAAAAGTAGACAGTAATTATAAAGGAAGAACGATTTTTAATCAAAATCCAAAAATAAAGACTTCTTCCTAGAGAGTGAACGATTCATAAATCAAACAAACTATTTCAAAGAAGTGGTAAAGAGTACCACCATTAAATAAGTAGAATTTTTTCTCTTCTAAATAGTGTAGAACGATATATTCGATTCCACTATTTCCAGTAGTCAACTAAATAATAGGTGCATTTAATGCACAGTGATTGATCTGATTTATAGATCACACATTCTCGATTCGTTTTCGTATTGCCGAAGAGGTGATACTATGTCACACCTTCCACCTCTAAGCTTGGAAGAGTTTAGCAGTGGAGTAAATTTTAAGAATCATGCAAACTATCAAGTATTCAATTATTGAAACTGAAGATACTGTACAATTGATGAACCAAGTTCATAGTGACACTCTAGTACAAGCATTCCCAAAATCTTTTATACCAGCTATTTCATTAGCTTTAGACTTCATTAGTAATAGTATTGATGATAGGGTAATAAAGGATAAAGAACTGGATGACAGACTAATTAATTTTATTTGTCAATTAGATTCATCCAATGTGAGACAATTAGACACAAATACAATGCAATCTTATTGGATTGCTTCATAAAAATGTAATACACATTTAAAATTAGTCACCTGTAAAAGGGTGGCTTTTTTTATTTCTTATTTTCTTACTCTACAAAGAACAAATATTTTTATATTGATGTTATTCGAATACCATCAATCTTATCACGACATCATTAATACGATACCAAATTAAATTATCCATGAAAAATCTACCTCAATTTTTAATATTACTTTTATTACCTCTTCTTCAGGTACATGCCCAGAAAAAAGAAATTGGAAAAACATTAGCGGTTTGGGAAATAAATAATGGCTCTATCAAATTAGATAAAGGAACAGTTGAAGATAATAAAGCAAAGGTGTACTGGGAGTATATGAAAAAGGTTTTACCCAATGAGTTTTTGGATCGATATGTTGTAGCATTTCGTTTATATACTGATGGGAAAGAAGAAGATTTAGGAGGGATGAGTCCATTAGATGAATCGAATAAAAATTGGCAAATAGAATTAGATTATATAGATAATGACTTAACAAGTAATGATTCATCTATGTTGGAAGATATGGATCATACGATTATCCATGAGTTTGGACATTTATTATCTTTAAATATTCAGCAGGTAGAACCAACGGAGGATAAGTATCAAGATGACGAAAGAGGTTATTTAACAACAGAAGGTTATGCAAAAAAAGACAGTTATCTTGGTTTATATGTTGCTGAATTTTGGAAAGGTGATTTACTCTTGGAATGGGATGAAATAGCGATGAAAGGATCCCGAAGAAGACAAAAATTTTTATTAGGCTTTTATGATAATTACCAAGATCAGTTTATCAATGATTATGCTGTAGAATCGCCGGAGGAAGACTTTGCAGAATCTTGGTCTTATTTTATTTTGAATGAAAAAAATGAAGCCACTTCCATCAAGGATAAAAAGATAAATTTCTTTTATCAATTTCCTGATTTAGTGGCTTACAGGACTGAGATGAGACAACATTTAAAGTCTCTCAATATGGATGATTAATATCTATTTGGTGAGTTTCTTATTTTTCGGTTTATCTTTTTTCCAGATGCCCTCAAATATTACTTCGTTTTTATCATTAAATAAAACACCAAAACCTTCTCTTAAATTATTACTCCAGAACCCTTCATATCTTTCTCCACTTTTGAAAAAATAGACGCCAAAACCGTCTCTTATACCTGCTTTATAATTGCCTTCAAAGCGGTCACCATTTTCCCAGGTATAAACACCTTGTCCATTTCTTCTATTGTTTTCCCAAAGTCCTTCATAGAAACCTGTTTTTTCAAAAACCGCATACCCAAAACCATGCGCATTCCCATTAAATACCTCGCCAATGTATTTAATCTCAGCTCCATCATAGTTTTGAATATCGAGTCTTTCAATGTCTTTATTTTGAGAGACTAATTCTTTCTGAAGGTTTTTAATAGTTTTCTTATTCTTTTGAAGGTCAAGCTCAAGTTTTCCTTTATCCGATGTGAGTAGATGATTTGTAGTTTTATATACATTGATACTATCAAATAATTCCACTTGATTTTGCTTTAGTCGATAGATATATTTTTGGTTAGTGTAATACCGTTTTTCAAGCTCATTGATTTTTTCGAAAGGCACTTTTTGGTCTTCGATGAAACGCAAAGCATTTTCCGTATAACTATCCGATTGATAAATGCTATCGACTTTATGATACAATGATAGAGCAGTATCGTATTGATGAGCAATCAATAATGAATCTGCAGTGGTTTTTAAAGTGAGTACTTTATATTCAAGATCCTCTTTCTCTAGTGTCTTTATTTTGATATGCAATTGATCTATGTGCTCAGAAACATAAAGAGAAATAATGGATAGAATAAAACATAACGGGATGATAAATAGTATCTTTTTCATATTAATATCCAAGGTTAATTTTAGGCATTTTGTTACTGTTTTTTCTAGTATCTAGACCAATAAAGATATTGAACCTAAGAATGTGGGATTCTTTATATTGGTATCCAGAACTCTTTTGTCCTAACGTCCACATATGACCTGCAAAGAATGTGATTTGGTTGTTTAGGACGTAACCAAACCCATTGTATGTTCTAAAGTCTTCAAATGGATTGTAGGCAATCGAAGCCCCAGAATGCATAAAGATTTCGAAACTCGGGGAGAAATAAAGTGTATTCTTTTCTATCTTCCTTTTATTGATTGGAATGTAGGCAAACATCTTATACCTATATCTATTGGTATAATCATGCTCTGCACCGATATTATTATCTCTTTTCCAACGGTGTTCAAATCTAAATTGATGATAGATTTTTACTCTACCCATCATAGGCATTTTTAAGAGCCATTGGTGCCAGATTCTATGTTCTATGGTATATGGTTCATATTGGTCACTACCAGGTTCCGGAGAAAAATTCACCACCATAGTAGGTCCAATTACAGCCTCGAAATAATCATTAAAGAAAATATTAAGACCTGCTCTATTGTAGATTTGTCTTGGTCTACCATAGAATGAATTAACATCATCAAGATCATTTCTCACCCTATAATGATGCTCACCGTAATAACCAAGTTTCTCAGAAAACCTGACTTTAATGTATGCACCCGTCCATATTCCAGTTTCCTCTAAACTAGACTCGGGGGCATCTTGTCCATACGTATAAATTGTAGATAATAAACTAATTAAAATTAGAATGAATCTTGGTAGTTTTTTTAGCATATTAATTAATGAAGTTAGACAGTCGTTAAGTTTAGGAGTTCAACTTTGTGAAGAGTGTATTGGTTGAAGTTTAAATAATCATTGTATCAGAAATTGAATAGCAACGATCTATACAAATGTATTGTTGTTCGATAGATATTTGATTGTGAAGAGTGTTTTTTTACAATATTTTTTGTTTTCAGTTCGTAAGCTTTTACATGATAAAATTTCATGATAATCACCTTTTTATTATCAAAAATAAATCAAAACACCTTGTATGTTTTGTTATGTTTTGAATACATGGAAAATAGTTGAAAAATGTAAGATCTTATATGTTAATTTTTTTATGACTCAATAACATTCATATTAAAATTTTCAGCAATATGCTGTCTATCAATACTCTTTTCATTAACTTATATCATCACCCAAAGTAAATTATTGTATGACCCAAAATACTACGTTTAAGAAAGATATTCTTTATTGGAGATTTTCTGCTTATGGTTTTCTTAAGAATCTCAGGTTTTTTGATCCTTTTATGATTATCTATCTCTCCGGAATAGGGGTGAGTTATACTCAGATTGGAGTGTTATACGGTATTCGAAAGTTAGTGGCATTTTTCTTAGAAGTACCTACAGGGATTTTAGCGGACAAAATGGGAAGGAAGCAATCATTGTCATTAGCTTTTTTAGCTTACATTATCTCTTTTCTTATCATCTACCTTTACCCTAATTTCTATCTTCTGATCTTATCATTTACCTTTTTTGGTTTGGCAGAAACATTAAGAAGTGGTACACATAAGGCGATTATCCTATCATATTTAGAAATTAAAGGATGGGAAGATCAAAAGGCAGATTATTTTGGACATACAAGAGGTTGGGCACAAATGGGGAGTGCCATCTCATCTTTGGTGGCAGGGGTGTTGGTTTTCAATACAGAGCATTTCAATAACATATTTCTATTTTCCATTGTACCATATGTCATCAACTTCTTTAATATCATTACTTACCCAAAAGAATTGAATACAGGAAAAGCATCTAAGAAAAAGAAAACAGAAAGTTTTAATTCAGAAATGTTGAGTGCGTTAAAAAATCCACACCTAATAAAGGTTATAGGGAATTCTACAACATTGGCTTCATTTCTTGGTGCAGTAAAAGATTTTATCCAGCCAATAATGGCGACGTTTGCTTTGTCTTTAGTCTTTATTAATGACATTGGTTCAGAGCATCAAAGGATAGGTATAGTCGTGGGGGTACTTTATTTTATTATCTATTTTTTGAATTCAACTACATCGATTAATGCGAAAAAAATTACAAAGGGCTTTAGTGATCAACCTTCTTATATTACTGTTACATTAATTGCAGGCTTGGTGGTAGGGATCTGTTCTGGTATCTTTTATGAATTCAATTTTGTGGTATTGTCACTAATTTCTTTTTCTCTTCTTTATATCATAGATAGTTTAAGAAAACCATTTATTTTTTCTTATATCATGGATGATACACCTTCTGATATGACTACTACCTTTTTATCTATTCAATCTTTTGTTAGTACTATTGCTACCGCTGTACTTTCATTTTTGTTTGGGTATTTGGCAGACCATTTTTCTATTGGAGAGGCATTAGTGATCGTAGGAGTAATGCTTTTAGTGTTATACCTCACAGTACTGATGTTTTATCACAAAAATAAGAAGAAGAGTTAGAATCCATTTAGAAAAGATGTAAATTCAATTGAGTAATAAATTAAACAAACGATATGTCATTTTTTAAGAAAGCTCTTGCCAGTGTAGGAATTGGGAGTTTAAAAGTCGATACCATTTTTGATAAAGAACAAGTTCAAGCCGGAGAACAGATAACAGGTAAAGTGTACTTGAAATCTGGAAATGTAGACCAGAATATCAATAAAATTGAAATAAGATTATATGCTCATGTTTATATCAAAGATGAGGATACTGAGAATAATAGAGCACATCAAGAAATTGAGCTATGGCGTTATGCTATCGCAGACTCATTTACCATCAAAAAAGAGGTCGATGAGGTGTTTGAATTTGATTTGAAGTTACCAAATGATGTACCCGTTTCTTTTGGTGATTCTAAAGTATACATGAAAACATTAGTTTATATCGATAATGCCATTGATAAATCTGACCGTGATGATTTATTAATAGCTCCTCATCCGTTGCAGGAGCAATGTATGCATGCATTTGAGGAATTAGGTTTGTACTTAGCAGAGACCGAATTCGAAAGAGCAGGCTATGGAATTCCTACTGAACTTCCTGTAGTACAAGAGTTGGAGTTTAAGCCTAATGGAGGTCATTTCAGAGGAAAATTAGACGAACTGGAAGTGATGTTTGTTGCCGCTGAAGATAAATTATATGTATTATTAGAAATAGACAAAAGAGGGAATTGGTTGCAAGAAATGGCTGGCTATGATGAAAGGAACTTTAAATTGGTTTTACATATGTCCGAACATTATTCACAACAAAAACTTGTCGAGATGTTCTATCAAATAATCACAGAGAATATTTAGTAGTAAATGCTTGATAAGATGGTGAATAATAATCTTATCAAGCATTTAAATCTATTGTATTTTATAAAACAGAAAGGTAGACTCTATTTATTACCTTGCAGATAATGAAAGCTATTAAAAATATATACTTAATTTACCTACTCCTCTTTTCTTTACTTGTATCATGTAAAGATAGTACTGAAAATGAAGTCGAAGAGGAAGAGACAACAAACAAAATTTCAGCTGTTGATATTTCAAATTACCCTGAAATTGAACTGACCAACCCTGTATTTTACAATGAAGAGGGCACTGAAATTAACTTCTTATCTTACTTAAGTGATCATGGAGTAAACACAGTACGTTTAAGATTGTGGGTTGATCCTGTTTCTAATCATTCTACTTTTGATGAAGTACAACGTTTTTCTCAAGAGTTAAAAGGAATGGGTTTTAAAATATGGTTGACAGTACATTACTCTGATACTTGGGCTGACCCTGGCCATCAGGAAACTCCAGAACGTTGGAAAAACCTGTCTTACGAAGCATTAAAAGACAGTGTTTATGAATATACTTCTTCCATTGTAAATACAATGTCACCAGAGTACATTCAAGTGGGTAATGAAATCAATACTGGAATATTACATCCAACAGGCACCCTTCAAAATATGGAACAGTTTAAAGGATTACTGAAATCGGGAATCAAAGCTGTTCGAGACCAAAATACCAATACCAAAGTTATTTTACATTACGCAGGTATAGAAGGATCCGACTGGTTTTTTAATGAGATGTATGGACTTGATTACGATATCATTGGTTTGTCATATTATCCATTATGGCATGGAAAGTTATTATCCGAACTTAGTTCAACCTTATCAAGTTTAGCCTCATCTTATGATAAAGATGTTCTGGTGGCTGAGACCGCTTATGCATTTACTTTAGGTTGGAATGATTGGACGAATAATATTATTGGTAGTGATGACCAATTGATTACACCGGATTACCCTTCAAGTGCGGAAGGTCAAAAGGCTTTTATAAAAGAAATCAGAACGCTTTCTACAGCTAAAGAATATACTTTAGGTTTTTGTTACTGGGGAGCAGAATTAATTGCTTGGAAAGGTACAGAAGCTACTGATGGTTCTTCTTGGGAAAATCAGGCGTTGTTTGATTTTGATAATAAGGCCTTACCAGTAATTGAAGAATTTAAAATTAAATAAGAGAAAAAATCAGTACTCATTTGATATATAACTGCAGTATTTTTCATTGAAAATACCACTTTATAGGTTTGTATTCTTCTTCTTTGTGCATTCAGTAAACCAATATAAAATTCATAATAGAGAATAGAGTAATCTCATTTTGACCTAAACTAACCCTTCATTAACTTCTATTTATACAAATACAACTTTTTATATCTCAATCCGCGATATTCATTTTTGAAGTCGTGTAAAATATACGCCTAATATTTTTTGTTTACTTACTGAACACAAATGAGAAGATTATTACTATTTACTATCATTTTTATAATGAGGCTGACGTCTATTTATGCCGATACATGGTATGTAAAGGCTGATGGTACAGATGCAGCTGAAAATGGAACACAAGAAGCTCCTTTTCAGACGATCTCATATGCTATTGCTCAGGCATCAGACGATGATATCATCCATATTATTGGAACAGTGATAGAGCATGGAATTACTATCAATAAATCTATAACTATTGAGGGAGATGCACCACTCACTTCTATAGTTCAAGGAAATATTGAATCACCTTTTGTACGTTTAGAGAATGGTGAAGTACCTGCTTCAAACCAACGTATTTTTACTATGTCTCAAAATGAGCAAATAGTTACTTTTAGAAATCTTACCATAAAGTATGGTTTTGAAGGAGGGCAAGCAGGAGCAATTTATAACAACAAATTGAACTCTCAGTTAACGGTTGAAAATTGTAATTTTATTGAAAACTATGCAAAAAGCCAAGGTGGAGCTATTTCTACAAACAGAGAGCTAACAGTTAAAAATTCTTCTTTTATTAATAACAAAAGTGCCACACATAGTGGAGCTATTAATAATAACTCGAACCTAATTCCATTGGTGGTCGAAAATTGCCTTTTTTATGGTAACGTTGCAGGTGGTACTGGTACGGGAGCTTCAGTCAGAGCAAATGCTAAAGAAGTCACTTTCTTAAATAACACCTTTGCTTATAATTCTACTGAGGCGGTCAATAAATCTGCTGGTATCAACTTATATTCAGCTTTAAGTGATGATGATAAGGCAAATAATAGAACTATTGTAGTGAACATGCATAACAATATTCTTTTTAATAATATTGTGGGTGATGACGTAAGAGCCGATGGAGAAGATATTGTTATCTCAAACGAGGCGGATACAGATTTTAATGTAAGTGGTAATATCATTTCATATGTTCACTCAGCTACTGATAGGGCACCTTTTGAAAACGGGACAAATTATTTGCAGAAAGCACAAGTAGCCGAGTCAGCTTTAAAATTTGGTGAGTTGCAGCAAGCTGAAAATGGCTTATATATTTTACCAATATATAATACCTCTTTGGCTGATGCATCAGGAACTGCATCAGGTACTATTACTGATGCAATAGGTCAAACAAAATCGAATAACGATGTTGGACATTTAGGAGTAGGATCTTTAGCATTACCACCAATATTTATCACTGATCCATTTCAAAATTATCCAGAAAATCAAGAGAAGTTAACTTTAGAAACACTGTCTCCCAATAATAATGTTTCTTATGAGATTACAGGTGGTGAGGATCAGACCTCTTTTAATTTGTCTTCAGAAGGGGAACTATCATTTGTAACTACCCCAAGTGTAGATATAGCTGCAGATCATGATGAAGATAATGTTTATAAGGTTGAAATAACAATCATAGAGGGTGATCTTTCAACTACAGAATTATTTGAATTAAGTATTGTTGGAGCGAAGTTAAATGTAGTGATGATCGTTCTCGATGATCTAAATGATTACATTGGTTTTATGGGTGGTTATCTAAAAACAAAGACACCTAACATTGATAAATTGGCGACACAAGGTGTTTCATTTATGAATGCTCATTCCAACGCTCCTCTATGTGATCCATCAAGAGCCTCTTTCTTGAATGGTATATTACCTATGACTTCCCAGCATTTTGGTACAGGTGGTAGTAACTGGAAGAATAACCCAGTACTAAAGGAATCAAAATTGATTTCAGAATACTTTATGGATAATGGTTACACCACTTACAAAACAGGTAAGATTACTCACTCTACCTCAGGTGAAGATAAATGGTGGGATTATGTTCATGAGGATTCTCAAGATTATGGTCCAGTTGCTTACAATGGAAAAAGTGGAGCTATTCACTCAAGCTCTATTCACCAAATGGCAGATGTCGGTGGTTCGTTAGACGGTGTTTACGGAAGACTTTCTGATATTCCAACTGCAATGAGACATCAAACATTAGATGACAATTCTGGATTTGATAGATTAATTGAAGGATGGTACAGTACTATTACAGGAGAGAAATTTAATTACGTTTCTGAAGAGGACAGAGATCTTATGCCCGATGAGAAAAATACAGACTGGGCTGTTGAGCATATCAATGCTTTATCCGATGCAGATAGTGAAGATCCATTTTTTATGGCAGTCGGAATCATTCGTCCCCATTCGCCTTTTGTAGTGCCAGACAAATATTTTGATATGTTCCCTTTAGAGAGCATTGAACTTCCAAAAATTTATTTAGATGACAGAGAAGATTTTACTTATGACCGTACGAATAGAGGACATGAGATTGTTGATGCTCTAGAACATAGTCATATTGATAAGAATGAAGGATTAAAAAGGTATTTCCAAGGCTACTTAGCAAGTGTTGCTTTTGCTGATGAAATGGTCGGTAAAGTTGTGGATGCTGTAGAGAATAGTAAGTATAAAGACAATACAGTGATCATGTTATTTAGCGATCATGGTTATTTGATGGGAGAAAAAGATTATTCTCACAAGAATAACCTTTGGGAACATTCGACTAGAGTTCCATTGATCATTAAATCACCGATCCATAAAAATACACATGGCGGAAAAGTAAATCACCCAGTATCATTGGTAGATATTTATCCTACATTGCAAGATTTATGTTCACTAACTGGAGATACAAAGTTTAGTGAAGCTGGAGCTGATTTAGATGGTAATAGTTTAAAGCCTTTCCTTTTTGATGTTAACTCTTCGGACTTTACAGGAGATGAAGTAGCTTTATCGGTAATAGGTAATTGGTTCTATAAAACTTCAGACCGTCAAAACTATGGTATAAAGAGTCAAAGGTTCCGTTATATTAATCGTTATGACGGCCAAGACGAATTGTATGATCACAAATATGACCAAGATGAATTTATCAATGTAATTGATGATCCTGCATATGTAGAAGTATTGGCTGCTTTCCAAAAGAAGATGGAATACAAACTACGTCCGGATTATGCTTTAAATGATCATTTAGAAAATTTAGATCTTGCTTATGAAAAGAGTGATAATTGGAAATCATTCTCTAAAGATTGGGGTGTACCTATTGAAAATGATGGGTCTTTAGTACAAAGAGTTAAAGCAGGAGTGACAGAAAACTTTATCACTTACGAAGTGACCAATCCTGGAGTATTAACAGTTGAAACTTGGGTTCCCTATAAATCTGTGTTGAATGAGGATACAGGAAAATGGCAAAATGTACCTGTTGAGTATGGTACTTGGAAAGTATATTATTCTTCTGACAATTCAACTTGGGAAGAAATGATGACCAATGAAATCGTTGGTAGCTATACTTGGGATAGTAATATCTATACCTATGAAAATATGACTGAATTCCCTGAAGGAACAAAATATATTAAAATTACTTTAGAAGGAGATGGAGAAGATCATGCTGCAGCATTATTAGGAAGTGTTCGTATCTATAAAGCAGAAGATCGCAATATGATCATGGATCTAGATAATATTGTCGTAGATGTTGATGAATCAACTTTCGAAATCGAAAGTAAAAGGTACAGAACAAGCAGTTCTATTTTACCAATCAAGGCGGATGATTTTTCTTCATCTGAAGAATACTTCCAAAAATCAGATAATACTTACTTAACAGATGATGATGGTAAAGACTTTCATCAGGATGGTAAAAGGTTAGTGAGAAGCTCAACTGAAGAGGCTTTTGTGATTTATGAAGTAGAAAATATCGGAGCGATTAGAGTTGAAGCAGTAGAATTGCATAGTTCGGGGACTTATATCGCGAACAATGATACGGTACTAAAAGATTATCAAATTGAGGTACTTGTCTCACAGGATAATAACACTTATCAATCATTAGAAATGCGTTCTATCTCATTATTCATCAATGATATTATCAATGCCGAAGGAGTAATAGATCAATATAGACACTCTCATAAGTTTGCATTTGTATCTAATAAGGAAATTCCTGAGGGGACTAAGTATGTAAAGATTCTTATGAAAAATGGAGTTGAAAATGAAAGTCCTTCCAATTGGAGTTTTCAACTTAATGGAGTGTATTTCTATTCAGATTATTTAGTTCCTGGTTCAGAATCATCTGCTCCAAATGATATTGAGAAAATGGATCAGACAATAATAATAGATCCAATTGGAGATAAAAAGACAACAGATGCTGATTTTGAGTTGGTAGCTTCAACTTCATCAAATCTTGAGTTAACCTATGCAATTGAAGGTCCAGCTTCTTTAGATGGAACAACAATAACTCTAACAGGAGCTGAAGGGACGGTTAAGATTACTGTTTCTCAATTAGGAAATGAAGAATACAATGCCGCTTCTGAGATAGTAACTTTTAATGTTTCAAAGGAGGAAGTAACAGGACCAGAAACTCCTGAAAATCCAGAAGTATCTGTTGATGATGAAGACCCAATTGAAGATGGAACACCAAGTGATGATAATCCAATTCTTGAAGCTGAAATTGATATCCAAGATATTTCACTTTTCCCAATTCCTGCTTCAAATGTACTTTATATCAAGGGTTTATCACATGAAGTTGATATAATGGTCGTGAACTTAGTGGGACAGGTGGTGATGACTACCAAAGCTCAAGATATGATTGATATCAGCCAATTACAAAATGGTATCTACTTTATCAAATTAAGTAATTTGGGTAGCTTGAGGTTTATCAAAAACTAGAGAATAAATATTTATATTAATAATCCTGAGTTAAACATTTTCGTTAAGCTCAGGATTTTTTGTTTTATATCTTTTTGTAGGATAACGTTAACGAAATCAGAATTTTACTACGAAATAAGAAATTATTTAGATTAACATTACATAATCTTTGGTTCTTATTTAGAATAATTCTAGATTAGCAATGTGATCAAAAAACAATGGTCACAAAATTTTCACGTGACAGTGAAAAAGTTCTATAAGATTCAATTAATGATGTGAAAGACATCATAAGTGTATTTAATAATTCCGATTATATAAGGAAGAGGTAACATTTTGTGTTTCCTCTTCTTTTTTTGTTTAAATCCTTAGTCTTTATTTGTTGCAATAGGATATTCTGATTGTCCCCATTCCGTCCAAGAGCCATCATATACTTTTTTCTCTTGTGGAAGTATATCTTCAGTACCTAACAAGTCAACAACTGCCGTAATACCAGAACCACAAGAAAAAATTAAGGGTTTCTCCTGATCTAAATTAAGTTGATCAAAGATTTCTTTTCTTTCTTCAACACTTTTATAAAATCCATTTTCAAGAAGTTTTTTAAAAGGCAAGTTTTGTGAGTTAGGAATATGCCCACTTCTCATTCCTGGACGAGGCTCTTCTACCGTTCCATCAAAACGCTGTTTCCCTCTAGCATCTATAACTTGATCCGTTGATTTGTTTATGTTCTCATACACATATTTAGCATCAACAACAGCATTTTTATTGAACGATGCCTTGAAATTTCCTTTATCGAAAACTTGTGAAGTACCGATAGCTTCAGTAGGGAAACCTTTGTCTATCCATGCATCAAGGCCACCATTTAGTACTGAAATATTATTAAAGCCCATCGTCTTAAACATCCACCAAGCTCTTGGACTGGTAAATATTCCAAGATTATCATAGGCGACTAGAATACTATCTTGATTGACTCCTAACGCTTGTACTGCTTTTTCAAAGCTCTGCTCATCTAGTAACATATTAGGCAGGGAAGAAGAAGTGTCGCTAAAGTCGTTTTTGATATCAAAAGTACGAGCACCTTTTATCTGTAAATCAGGGTTTGTTGCTACTAATCCCGCTTTATTACCAGGTTGGCTAGCGTCTAAGATAATAAGCTTTTCGTTTTGAAGTAATTCATGAAGTTCAGATGCAGAAATAATATTCTTCATAATGATTTATATACTTGAATCGATTATATTAAAATTTAGTTTGAATTTACAAGCTTTCAATAGATCACCAAAACTATCACGGATGAAAAAAAAAGATATCCCATTTATGCCAGAATTTTACGACCGTTACATCAACCTATGTGAGGATAAAGATGTCGTAGATGTTCTTTCTGAAACACTGGTTAACATCAATATGGATAATGTTGAAAAGATGAGAGAACTTGGTACTAGAGTCTATGCAACTGGAAAATGGACAATGCATGATATTATTCAACATATTATAGATACAGAGAGAATTCTAGCCTATAGAGCATTGCGATTTGCCCGAGAAGACAAAACAGAAATCGAAGGTTTTGAAGAGAACGCTTATGCAGTAACCGCTTTAGGTTATCAAAGAGATTTTGATGAATTGGTAGCTGAATTTCAAGCTGTACGAATGGGCACAATTGCCATGTTTAAAAGCTTTACCGACGAAATGCTTTTACAGGAAGGTGTAGCTAGTGGGATTAAGAATAACGTTCTCGCTATTGGCTTTACAATTGCTGGTCATCAATTACATCATGGGAATGTAATTAAAGAAAGATACTTCCCATTGTTGGATCAATAATATAACAAGTGTAGAGAAAAGGTAAGGTACTTTTTCTCTATGCTTCCCCTTTGGTTTTTGAATAGAAATAGGCGTTTTTGACTTGTTTTCAAGGTTTATCCCACTTTTTGAAGAATTTACCCCCACTTTTTTCTACGTTAATTTTTTATCATTGTACAAATAAAAAGTCCAATTTAGTTGGATGCATAAACAACACATATTCTATAATTGCTATTCTGCCTTCTTCAATTTAATACAAACGAAATTTGTTTTTGATTTTTATTAAAATGAAGATGGTCAACTGTTACATTTTCAAATAAGTGTTATAATTACTATTATTGAGCTGTGTTAACTACTACGAATACGTTTCCAATAATTAATACATGAAATTTAAGCTATTACTTTTTTATCTTCTGTCTATTATTTCTATTGATACTTATGCTGAACAAATCTTAGATTCCTATCAGTTTGAGTACTTCAATGTTTCCAACGGTTTACCAACAAATTACACCTATAAAATACGACAGGATCATAATAAACTATTTTGGTTAGCGACCAATAGTGGATTGGTGGTTTATGATAGTAAGAACTTTAATGTCAAAAGGCCATCTCTAAGATATACCGGTTTAAAGAATGAGAATATTAGTGCAGTTTATCTTCAAAATGATAGTATCATTTGGGTAGGTACTAATAGTGGGGGATTATCTCATTATAATAGTCGATTAGATTATTTTAAACATTACGATAATATCTTAACTAAAAAGAATAGGCCAATCAATAGAATCACATCTATTACTGAGGATGCTGATGGTAACCTTTGGCTTTCTACATTTTATCATGGAGTAGTTGTTTTCAATAAAGAAAAGGGAATAATAAAAAGATTTGTTGAAAACTCTAAAGTACTTCATCTAATTAAAGATACTTTTGGTAACATATGGTTTGCATCACGCGGTAAGTTATATAAATATGACCCTTCAGAAGATCGACTAATTTCTGCTGGAAAAGTATATGGTGAAGTGATGGAGTTGTATTACGATGCACCTAGGGATCAAATTATTATTGGTACCGCTAAAGGTTTGTACAAAATGGCCACTACAGATATGGTGATTCAATCTTTTCCTTCAGATAAAACGTTGGACAGAATGAAAGGGCTAAATACAATAAAAGTAGATCAGGAAGGCCGAATTTGGGTAGGTTCATGGACAAGAGGATTATTTGTTAGTGACCGAGAACAGAAATATTTTTCGAAGCTTCCATTAATTAAAGATTATGAGACCAATTCTCAATACGAAGCCATTCTGGATATCTTTTTCGATCAAGATAAAAACATTTGGGTAGGTACGGCTAATGGAGGTTTGGTAAAACTTATTCATGAACATTCTATCAAGAATTATCATAATACTTTTACGAATAACATTGGTTTATCAGATAATAACATTCTATCAATTTATAAAGATAATTACGGTACATTATGGTGTGGAACATGGTCTGGTGGACTCTCTTATCTGACTAAAGGTTCAACACTATTTCAAAAATTTCCTGATAATAAAAAAGAAAAAGTAACGAAAGTTATACCTTGGGGAGATAAGATAATCTATGCTGGAAAAAAGGGAATTCATATTATAGACAATACGAATAACCAGAAAAAATACTTAGGTCATTTTTTGAGAAAATTCCGAATGAATTCGGTCTTATTAGATGAAAATGAAATCCTCTATATAGGTACACAAATGAATGGTTTATTAGTGATTGACCTTAAAAAAGATCCAAATTTTGAACTACCTAGCATTTATACTACTAAAAATAGTAACCTTGTTAATAATAGAGTAAGTGCAATTGGAAAAGATAGATCTAAAAAGGTATGGATTGGTTCTTATGGAGGATTACAAATTTTTGATCAGGATAAGAGTGATTTTTATAACATCTATGGACATATTAAAGATGAAGTAAAATCATCACTTGTGATATTATCTATAAACCTTGAAAAAGAGGGAAAGCTTTGGTTATCTACTGCACAGGGGTTAATAAAAGCAGACATTTCCAATGGGTTTAAAATTGAAAAAGTATTTACAGTCGATGATGGATTAAATAATGACTGTATCAAAGGTGTCACTTTTGATTATAATAATAGATTATGGTTCAGTAATACTTTAGGAATCGGAACTATAAGCCCAAATGAGAAAAGTATCATCAACTTTGATCGAGAGAAAAGGTTCAATAATGTCATGAACAATGATGCCATATATAATGATGGGAAAAAGATCTATTTTGGTGGTACTAATGGTTTATATGTTCTTGATCTAGAAAAAATAAGTTTACAACCTGAAGTGGTTCCTTCCATTCTTGTCACAGACTTTTATGTAAACCAGAAAAGAGTTGAAGTACAGGCAGAAAGAAACGGACGTATCTTATTGGAAGAAGAAGTGAATTTTGAAGACAATATTCACCTTTTTTATAACGAAAATACACTTTCATTTAAAGTAGTTTCACCAAATTATCATGCAAATAGTACTATTTTTTATCAATTCAGAATCAGAGAACTAGATAAAAATTGGATTGATAATGGAGATAATCAGCTCATCAATTTAATTAACTTAAAACCATCAATATATCACCTAGAAATAAGGTCGACCTACGATAGAAAAAATTACAGTGCAATTAAAACGATAACGTTTACCATTGCCCCTCCTTTATACTTAACATGGTGGGCTAAACTTTTATATTTATCAAGTTTAATTGTTGTTATCTATTTAGTATTGCGTTTTATAATATTAAAATCAAAATTAGAAAACGATTTAAAGATTGAAAAAATTAATAGTGAAAAAGACAATGAATTGAATGAATCGAAGTTGATGTTTTTCACTAATATTTCCCATGAATTGAGAACACCTCTGACATTGATCATTAGTCCGCTGAGTGAAATCATGGATATGGATCTAACACCTGTGATGAAAAATAAGGTGGTCAGTATAAACAATAATGCACAGCGTCTCCTAACACTTATCAATAATCTTTTAGATTTTAGAAAAGCAGAGAATGGAATGCTTCAATTGAATCTAAGAGAACATAACTTTGAGAGATTTATTGATAAGATTTTTCTGAATTTTAAAAACCATTCAGAATCCAAAAGCATTTATTTTGATTTAGAGAAAGAGGCCACAGATTTTAATCTTGTATTCGATCATGATAAAATGGAAATGGTCGTATGTAATCTTCTAACCAATGCATTTAAATTTACAAAATTAGATGGTAAGGTGAAGATGATTATCTCAAATAATTCTGATCATGTAACACTGACGGTAAAAGATACAGGAAAAGGGATTTCTGCTACTGAGCAAGAAAAAATCTTCAATAGATATTATCAAATTAAGGATGTGGAGAGCATTAATATGATGGGTACTGGCCTTGGATTAGCTTTAACTAAAAAGATTGTAGAGCTACATCAAGGAGAAATTTCAATCCGATCAGAAGAAAATAATGGAACTGAATTCACTGTGACCATTCCTCACTCATTAATAGAAAATCAATCGGTAAAAGAAGTTTCAAGTATCAAAGAACAAGAAAATGAAAAGAAAACAACTACTGCAGATGCAGAGAATACTAGGGAAAAACAAAGCCTTCTTATCGTAGATGATCATGAAGAAATTAGAGAGTATTTAGAGGATATCTTTAAAGATAGGTATCAGGTTACTACTGCGGCAAATGGAGTAGAAGCAAAAGAACTAGCAGTTAAAATTATTCCAGATCTTATTTTAACTGATGTAATGATGCCGAAGATGAATGGTATTGATCTATGTAAAATACTAAAGGATAATATATCAACAGCACACATTCCTGTTTTACTATTAACGGCGAAGACTGATAATAAACATGAAATAGAAGGGTTAAAATCTGGTGCTGATGATTATATAAGAAAGCCGTTTGATGTAAAAGTTTTAAACACAAAGGTTGAGACTCAGTTAAGGAACCGACTAAAAGTACAGAGGTACTTCCAAAATAAAGTCAGATTTGAGCCAAACACTAATCTGAATACAGAGAATAAAGACGAAAAATTCTTACAAGATGTCTCAGAATTTATTAATACGAATCTAGAAAATGAATCTTTCTCTGTGGAAACATTAGCAGAACAATGCTGTATGAGTCAATCCACACTGTACAGAAAGCTAAAAGGATTAACCGGAATGACCATCGCAGGCTTTATTCGATCGATACGTTTAAAGAAAGCTTCTGAATTATTAATAGAAGATGATCAGAAGTTGTATGTGATAGGTAGTATGGTCGGAATTAATGATTACAAGTATTTCAAAAAAGAGTTTACTAAACAGTTTGGTGTATCACCAAAGGAGTATAGAGAGAAGAAAAAACAAGAAATGTTGGTAATGAACAGTTAATTTTTCTGTTATATCAAAGAAAACACTAAAAAAGCACCTCTTATTTTGGACGAAAATAGGAGGTGCTTTTTTATAAAGGTGACAAATGTTTCTTTTTTACGACATCAAGCAATCGTATAAAATACAATTGATAATCAGTGAACTATAGAAAATATTTTTTACTCAATTCGAAATAAGGTTCTATTTATTTGATATTATTATATAAAAAAAGGTGTGTGAAGTCATTCTTTAACCAACGAACTAGGTCATCATTATAGATATCTCTAACCTGTATTTTTGATTTATCAAAGTGTGATGCTCTATTTAAGTGCGTGTACAAGGATGATGGTTTTGTATTTTTTTATATCGGTGACCATTGAACAAAAGGAGACTTAAAAGAGCTGTTGTGAATTATAACTATACTTACTTAAATATTATGTCAAAGACGTTAAAAATAAGAGATTTAACTCTTCGCGATGGTCAACAATCGTTGTTTGCAACAAGAATGACTCAAGATCAAGTAGATAGATTACTACCTGATTACCAAAATGCCAACTTTTATGCAATGGAAGTTTGGGGTGGTGCAGTACCAGATTCAGTAATGCGTTATCTAGGTGAAAACCCTTGGACTCGTCTAAAAACTATCCATGAGTCTGTAGGCAATGTAAGTAAGTTGACAGCCTTGTCGCGTGGCCGTAATTTGTTCGGATATACTCCTTATACTGAAGAAATTATTGAAGGCTTCTGTAAGACATCAATAAATAATGGTTTAGGTATCATGAGAATCTTTGATGCTCTGAATGATACTAATAATATTAAATCAACTATCAAGTATGTGAAGAAATATGGAGGTATTGCAGACTGTGCAGTTTGTTATACTATTGATCCGCACTTCACTACAATGGAAAGAATTAAAGGATTCTTTACAGGTAAACCACTTCCAAAACCAGTATTTACAGACCAGTACTTCTTAGACAAAGCATTAGAAATGCAAAAGCTAGGAGCTGACATGATCTCCATCAAAGATATGAGTGGTTTAATTCCACCGATGAGAGTAGCAAAACTGGTAAAACTATTTAAAGACAATCTAACAATTCCTGTAGATTTCCATACACACTGTACTCCAGGTTATGGTTTGGCTGCTGTATTAAGTGCCGTAATGAGTGGTGCTGATATTGTAGATACAAACATTTGGAACTTCGCTGGAGGTTCTGCTGGTGTAGCCCTTGAGTTAATCTATGTTTTTGCTCAAAAATTGGGTATCAACATCGATGTGAATATGGAAGCTGTAGCTGAAATAAATGAAAAACTTGTAGACATCCGTAGAGAATTAAGAGATTTCGATGCCTACGATAGTTTCCCTAACCCATTCAATCCTCTAACAGATACGTTACCTGCTAACATCGATAAACTATTTGATGATGCTATTCAGGCAGTAAATAGCGGAAATGAGGATTTATTATTAACAATTTGTCATCAAATTGAAGATCACTTCAACTTCCCTAAACCAAATACGAAAGTAAAAGAGGCAGAAGTACCAGGTGGTATGTATTCTAACATGGTGGCTCAATTAAAAGCTTTAGGTTCTGATGAGATTTTGGACGAAGCAATGAAATTGATCCCTCAAGTACGTATGGATGCAGGTTTACCTCCATTAGTAACACCTACGAGCCAGATTGTTGGGGCTCAGGCAGTAAATGCAGCCATGAGTTTAAAAGCGGGTAAGGAGATGTATTCTAATACTTCTAACCAATTTATGAGTTTAGTGAAAGGGGATTATGGTAAAACGCCAATTCCTGTTAAACCTGAATTTAGAGAAAAAATCTGTGGTCATGCAGACGAAAGACCATTTGATACAAGTAACTACAAAGCACAAGACAACCCTACATTACCAGAATTCGGTAATGTAAAGTTAGCTGAAAACTATGAAGAAGAGCTTTTATTGGAGTTATTCCCATTAGTGGCTAAAGGTTACTTGAAAAACTTGAAGAAAGAACGTTTCGAAGCACAAAAGCCAGTTGAGGTTAAAAAGGAGAAAGTAGTTGAAAAAGTACAAGAACCTGTAAAACTTGGTAGAAAAGCCAATTCACCAATGCCTGGTAAAGTCTTAGAAGTTGTTGTAAAAACGGGTGATAAGATCAAGATGGGAGACCCTATTATGATCTTAGAATCAATGAAAATGGAAAATACAATCACTGCAGAATTCAGTGGTTATGTAAACAATATCTTTGTTGAAGATGGCGATGTGGTAGCATCAGGTCAAATGATTCTTGATATTGTTTCATCAGAAGAAGATATTTCTGCTTTAGAATTAGCATAAATATTTAAGTAAGAATAATAAGAGATCTTACGATTTCTAGTTACAATTCTAAAGAGTTGTGAAATGGCATTTTTGTCATGGAGCAGCTCTTTTTTTGTTTGAGTAAAGATTATTGTAAAAGTTCTATGGGTAATTTCATTAAAGAGTCATTTTACCCCCTCTCTTGCATAAAATACCCCATAATTATCTGTCTCTGTAGGGTATAATTGTGATATGTGATATCGAGCATTTCTTGTGTATTGATATCTCTTTTAACTTTTCATGAGTATGAAATGAACAACTATCAACATATACGACAACCAGCAAAAGTATTGATAGTTGAATACTCTTAACATTTTACACTACAATTAAATATGAAATCATTATTACTTCCGAGATTTCTGTTAAAGGTACTCTTGTGCCTGCTGGCGGGGAACTCAATTGCTCAGACTAAACCTAACATCGTCGTTATCCTTGTAGATGATGCAGGTAATAAGGATTGGGGCTTCCAAGGATCCACAGTAGCCATCTCACCAAACATTGACCAATTGGCTGCTGAAGGAACCATCTTTTCACAAGGGTACGTGACTAATTCGGTTTGTGCTCCATCGAGAGCAGGCATGCTTACAGGACAGTACCAAAACAAAATAGGTTTTGAGTATAACATTGTAACGTATTCCAATTCTCCTGATCATACTTCGCATGATGTTGGGATTGATCCTAATGTTCCTACAATGGGAGATTATCTAAAAGATTTGGGTTATACTACATCTCTTTTTGGTAAATGGCATGTTGGAGAAGAAGATCATCATAGACCTAATACAAGAGGTTTTGATTATTTCTATGGTCTACTTTCTGGTTCAAGAAACTATAATAAAGTAGAGACAGCCTTTAATAAGATGTTAAGAAAAAATGGAGTAGAAGTAGAGCCAACAGACAACAACTTCTACCTGACAGATCTTCTTACAGATGATGCACTTGCTTTTATGACATCAGAGATTGATGCAGGTAATCCATTCCTTGCTTTTATGTCATATACTGCACCCCATGGACCATTTCAGGCAAAACCAGAAGATAAAGCTTTATTTGATGCTAATACCTCCTTATCTAGTGACCAGAAGAATTATTATGGGATGATCAAAAATGTAGATGATAATGTTAAACGTATTATAGATCTACTAAAAGAAAAACAACAGTATGAAAATACACTTTTTGTTTTCTTAAGTGATAATGGTGGTGTTGGTCTTACTGATAATGGTGTATTAAAAGGAAATAAAAGTAGTCAATATGAAGGGGGATTAAGAGTGCCATTTTTTGCTACTTGGAACACAAAAATTCCATCTAATACTACCTACGGCGAACAAGTTATTTCTCTAGATTTAACAACAACTTTCATTAAGGCAGCTGGAGGAAATCTATCGGATTCAAAATATGCTGAACTTGACGGTAAAGATTTAGTTCAAGCCTCTAATCAAGTGAATACCCCTTTACATTCTATCCTTTATTGGAGAAAGTTAGACCGTTGGGGAATTGCTTCAGATGGGGTAAATAAATTGTTATTTGAAGCTACCGATCCAGCAAATAACTTATATGACACTGTACTTTATAATTTAGACTCAGATATTTCTGAAACAACGAATGTTTATAGTGCTGCATCTCAAAATGTATCAGATTTGGTAATTGCTTACAATAATTGGAACAATACATTGGATTTACCTTCATGGTACGGAGCAACTATCTTAAAGAATGTATGTCCAACAGCAAACAATGCTAAGAACTGTCAGGTAATAGTTGATCGATTTGCAGCTTTTAAGGAAGCGACAAAATTGGAACAAAAGCAAGTTCAAACATTAAGTGCTGAAGAATATTCTTTATCTGTAATTTCGACTTCAAATATTGAGTTTACAGATCCAATAAAAAATGCAAATGTGATTGCCTATACCATTACATCCTTACCAAATAATGGTACAATTTTAAGAGATGGAGAGGAGTTATTGATAGGACATAAATTTACACAAAGACAGGTAAATGATGGTGAAATTGCGTATCAATCTACAAGTGCTGTGGGTACTAACGATCAATTAACTTTATCTGTAAATGATGGTTCGGGTGGAGAAGAAATAACTGACGTTATTCTTCCAATTACAACAACGCAAAGAACTACAGGGACTAACTATTATGTGAGTAGTAGCAATGGAAATGATACTAACTCTGGGACAAGTATGGATAGTCCGATAGCATCAATAGCTAAACTAAACACGATAGCGTTACAACCAGGAGATTGGGTACATTTTAAAAGAGGAGATACTTTTATTGGCCAATTGGATTGTAATTATTCAGGTATTGATAATGCTCCAATCATCTATAAAGATTATGGAAACGGCGCCTTACCTATTTTATCAGGTAGTACTGGTAATGATGGGGTTCCTGATCCATTAACTACAATTTTGATTGTTGATCAATCTTTCCTAGAATTCAAAAATCTACATATTCGTAATGAACGTTTCGACGCCATGGAAGGGGTAGATAATGATAAAGCTTTCGGTATTTTAAATTATACAGAGCAATTAGGAGAACACAAAGCAGGAGTAAATGGAAAGTTACCGACGGGTTATTCCAACAAAGAGTTTGAAAAAGCAATTGAAGAGACAGATACGCTTTCATTTAACGAACATCTCTATTTCTCTAACTTATATTTCGATAAAGTATATAGTTTAGGTCTTGATGGTATTCCATTTAACAGTGTACGCTCAACAGCTATTTATTTAGAAGAATCCTTTGCGAAGGATATCATAATCGAAGATTCTTATTTCACAGATCTTCAAAGAACAGGTATTTGGGTGAGAAGATGGTCAACAGATATTATTATCAAAAACAACCAATTTGTAGATATTGGAGGTTCAGGAGCTATTTTATCTGTTTCCAATAGAATTCTTTATGAAAACAACTACATGCAATTCTGCGGAGCGAATTCAGATTCAAGAATGGCAAAAAGAGGTAGTGGTATGTGGACTTTTGGTTGTGATGGTGTTGTTGCTCAATTCAATATTTCGAAACATGCAAGAGGAGACGGAGATTCTAGTGGTATGCATGTGGATTATGGTAACAAAAATATTTTGTATCAATACAATTATTCTGAAGATGCTGCTGGTGGTTTCTGTGAAACATTAGGTGATAATGACAATGTTATTTGGCGATATAATATCAGTGTCAATGATGCAGATACAGATAGAGGAGGCAAAAACCTATTATTATGGATTTCTAAATTCTCCAGCAATAATAAGAAAAGTAGAGATGTACATATCTACAATAATACAATCTATGGTGGCCGCGATTATGACAATCAGATCACAAATGCTAAGGTTTTATTTGAGGTAGAAGAATTTAATTTTATCAATAACATCATTTTCTTAGAATCGGATTCTAAGCTAGGTATCGGTTCAGGTTTTTATAAAAACAGTGCAACGACTACAAACTTTAAGAAGAATATATTCTTTGGAGGTGAGTTCAACTCTAGTTTGAAGAATCTTGATGCAACAAGAATTGAACAAAACCCTGAGTTTATTGGGGAAGGTACTCACAATGAGTTGGGATATCAATTAAAAGAAGGTAGTCCAGCCTTGAAAAGTGGGGAGTCTTTCCAAGAACCAACTTTCCCTTATGCGGGGCAAGGGGTTTTTAAAGACGTAACTTCTGCGGCTGAAAAAGATTACTACGGGAATCCCGTTGATTTATCAATGGAAACAAATATTGGTGCTTATAATGGTTCTGGTGTTCCTTTATCACAAAAAACTACAGTTTATGAAGCCGAAGATGCTGTAATCTCTAGTGGAAACTCAGTAAGTTGTTCAACGGCTTCTAGAAGTCAGATTGTGGAAGCCGAAAATGGTACAGTTACATTTACTGTAAATGTTGATGAAGCTAAAGAGTATATCTTAAAAGTGTATTACATGAATCCTGATATTGAGCCGATTCAATTAAGTATCAACAATTCACCAGCTGAAGAAGTATTACTTCAATTTACGAATGGTTGGTGTGCTCAAGGTGGTGTGGCAGGTAACTACCAATTTGTGAAACCATTAACTTCAGGAGCAAATACAATTTCAATAAGTAATATCACTTTAGATAAAATTGAAATAGTTTCATTCGAAGAAGGTGAAGTTCCACCTCCACCAACTCCTCAACCTGGACCAACTTATGAAGCAGAATTAGCCACTTTAACTGGAACAGCGGAAATCACTACTTGTGGAAATGCTTCTGAAGGCGAGATGGTAAAAGGTTTAACAGGAGGTACTTCGAATGCATTAATTTTTGAAGGTTTAAATGTGGATATCGCTACCACTTATCAATTAACGGTAAGTTATTATGCAACAAGTGAAGCAACATTAAACTGCCAAATAGATGGAGCTGAAGTTCAAACATTAACTTTACCTGCTACTGGTCAATGGTGTTATCAAGGTGGATCACCAGGAGATTATACTTTTGATATCACTTTAGATGCAGGCGATCATACAATTAAGTTTTTTGATAGCCCTATAATTGATAAAATCCATATTGAGTTGCCTTCATCTGGAGGAGCTTGGGAAGCAGAAAATGCAGTATTATCAGGTACCGCATTGGCCTATAATTGTGCGACTTCTTCAGGAGGAAAATCAGTAAAAGGGTTAACGGGTGGTATAGTAAACGCTGTTTCATTTAATGATATAGAAATCTTTAATGATGGAGAATATGAGCTAATTATCACTTATATGACAAGTACAAATGTTACTGCTGTAATAGAAGTAAATGGAGTGGATCAGACAATTTCTCTACCATCTACTGGAAAATGGTGTTACCAAGGTGGTAGTTCTGCTGATAATAAAATCATAGTAGATCTCAATCAAGGGTTAAACTCTATTAAGTTCTATGATTCACCTCAGATTGATAAAATTGAAATTGGAGAGTTACAACAAACTACTGGATCAAGAACAAACAATCATCAAATCTTATTGGAAGATCAATTAAAAGTATATCCAAACCCTATTCAAAAAGGGAATAACTTTTTAATTGATTTGGGTGGTGTTTCTCCTAATTTGAGTATAAAACTCTATGACTTAATGGGACAGTTGATCGTTCATCAAATGGGAAGTAATGTAGAGCGAATCATTCTACCTACCAATGAATTGTCGAGTGGAGTTTACCTACTTTTAATAGAGAATGATTTTTATACCAAAGAACAAAAAGTGATTATCAAATAAGTAATCGGGATAACCGAAAATAGAACCCTTAGATGTAAAAGTCTAAGGGTCTTTTTATGTCCATTTCTTTATATGAGCTCTGTTTCTAAAACCAATAAAAAGAGAAGAATGTTCGCTCGTCATTTTCAATAAAACGAGTATAGTTTTACGTAATTCTTTCTAAAGCCCTGTGATCTATTCAATTAGAAAAATCAGTACTGGGGTATATTCGTACTTTATGCATAAATGCCCCATATAGTGTACAAATGACGTTATTTACTTCCTTGTTGATGAATATACCCCCTTTTTTTCCTACTGGTCCCACTACTTTTGAAACATCAATTTGAATTTTTTATTTACCAAATAACAAACGGAATGAAACGAATTATTATTTCTTTATTCTATCTATTCATGCTCTCTACTCTTATCACCTCTTGTTCTGAAGAAGAGGATAACAAAGTAGAAGTACTCAATCCTGAGATCATTGCTGATGTGACTACAGTAGATTTTGGTGATCTAGATGTAGAAGAAATCTCAGAGGTAAAAACAATTGCGATTTCTGCTTTTGATTTATCTGAATCTGTAATGATTGAAATTCCAGAAAACTTCGAAGCATCACTTATAGAAGATGCAGACTTTGTAGCTGAGGAGTTAGAAATCTCTTTAGATCTACTTGAAGGTGCAAATGCTAACGTATATGTAAGAGCAGTACCTCCAGCAGGTTTCCAAGGAAATTTATCAGGTGATTTAGCATTAAAATCAACAGGGGCACAAGATGTAAAAATTGGTTTAGTAGCTAAAGTAGCGATTGAAATTCAAGGTACTTTATTTATGTCTGAGTATTTTGAACAATACACAGGTTATTCTAATGTAATGCCATTAGACTCAGGTATTATGGGTTGGGATTTAAATACTGACACTGTAGTAAACGCTGCTAATTCTGGTGCAGGATATCCTGAGACTACTGTTCCTAATAATGAAGTAATGAATGTTTGGTATTTACCAATTCCATTAAACGGAGCAACATTAAGAGCAAGTGTTGGTTTATCTGACGATTCAAACTTAGCATTTAGTGGTTATCCTTCTGTAGATGGACATAGAAACATGGTGATTGATAATGATGGATCATGGCACTTTTGGAACTGGTTGAACAAAAAGAATGGAAATTGTATCGCTGGTAAAAATGAAGGAAACAACACAAGTGCATCAAGAAGATTTGCCGCAGATGGTTACACTGATGATGTATTTATGTCAGCATTGATCCAGGTGGATGAGTTAGGAACAGCAAGAACAGCAGATGAATTTGGTATTGGTGATATCATTGCACTTTCGAATGCAACTTCAGGTTCAGCTAACAACAATGTAATCAAGGTGGTAGCGATCAGTGATGATAAAGGAGGGTTTAAATTCGGTATCATTAAAGAAAATGAAGGTAATCCTTATGTATTATCAGAGGAAAGCTATGTTTTAGGGAAGACTTACGCGGTTGTTTTAAGTCATGAATTTGTTGAGGGCGACAACAACGATGTTTCTAAATTGTATGTTTTCGCTGAAGGAGATGAAATTCCAACATCAATGAGTGACCTTGAACCAAAAGCTGTAATTGATGCTGATTACAATGGTGGTTTAGGTGTTGATCCAACTGACTTAACAAATATCTTTATTAGAGAAAGAACTCAAACTGTAAACACACCAACTGCTTCAATTACAGGTATTAGAGTAGGTGATACATGGTTAGCAACATTATTCCAAGAACATAGTGCTGCTCAAAACAGTAACGATCTTTCATTAAACAACAGAGTATTAACTAACTCTGGTAGTGACTGTTCTCTTCAATAAGAAATGAAATTTATGGAGGTATTGCTCTGAAATAGATAGCAATATCTCCTTATCTAAACGTATATTTTTATGAAAAATAGAACCAAATACTCTTTTTACAGTCTATTATTTTTTCTTCTATTTTCAACACAACTATTTGCTCAAGAAAGTACTTTAAAAGGAGTTATTTCCAATGTTAATGGTGAGCCTGTTCCTTATGTCAATTTGATCATAAAAGGTACAACAAAAGGTACTGTAAGTGATTTTGGTGGAGAATTTCAATTAGGAGGATTAAGTATCAGCGATGTCATTGTTGTTTCTTCAATCGGATATGTGACTCAAGAAATTCCATATAAAGGCCAAACAAATATTTCGATCCAAATCAATGAAGATGCGGAACAACTAGAAGAAATTGTAGTCATCGGTTATGGTACTCAAAAGAAATCAGATTTAACAGGATCAACAGGTGTAGTGACATCTGAAGATTCAGATTTGCAGCCTGTACCTAACGTTCAAGGAATGTTACAAGGTAAAATGGCAGGTGTAGTAGTATCACAAAATAGTGGGGCACCGGGTGCAGTTCCAAAAGTAAACGTTAGGGGATTTACAGGAAATCCAATATATGTAATTGATGGTCTAATCGATGGCGATATCAATGCAGTCAATCCTAACGATATTGAAAATATCTCTGTACTAAAAGATGCTTCGGCAACTGCGATCTATGGTTCAAGAGGAGCCAATGGTGTGATCATCGTAACAACTAAAGGCGGTAAGAAAAACTCTCCACTAAAAGTTAATGCTGAATATTACCACACAGTATCCCAACTGAATAACAAATTGGAATTGCTAGATCCTGTATCTTACATGAAAATTGTCAACAAGAAAAAACTTGAAGCTGGAGCGAATGAGATCTTCTCAAGATTAGAAATTAGAGAGGCTGAAAGTACTCCTGGTTTTGGTACAGATTGGCAAGATGAAGTGTTCAGAACAGCTCATTCTGATAATGCTAACATCTCTCTTTCAAAAGGTTGGGATAAAACGACAATGCGTTTCTCATTAGGAGCAAGAAATGATGAAGGTATTTTAAGAAATACAAATTACAAAAGATATACATCTAGGTTATCGATTTCATCTGATTTAACATCTTCGACGAAATTAAATTTCAATGGTTCATTTACTCAAGAGAAAGGTATGAACACCGCTCAAGGAGGACAAAATGGATCTGATAATGTGGTTGCCGCAGCTACTGCTTGGTCTCCAAACTTAAAAGTATATGATGAAACAACGAATGATTATACAGGTTTCCAAGGATATGGTGCAACTGTACTAAGAAATCCGGTTTATTTATCGGAAGAGATTTTACGAAATACGAATCAAAAAACTTACGCTACCAACTTATCACTGACTCAGAAAATTATTCCAGAGCTAAGTTTTAAAGTATTTGGTGCGATGCAATATAGAGATATCAATAATGATACTTTTACAAGATATGAACCAGCTACTCCAAATTCTGTTTCTTCATTTTATGAATTAACAGGGAGTAATGTCAAGTATCAAGGTAATGCACAGTTAGACTTTAATAAAGAATTTAGCAGCGATCATAAATTAAATGCAACAGCAGTATTTGAGGTGATTTCTCGTAAAAATAAGAGTGAGTTTTTTACTACATCATATGATCAAGGAGAAGATCAAGAAGGAACACTTTCTGAAGTCATCAATGTGATGGAACCTGAAGGAATGTTATCTGCTTTAGGTAGAGTAGGTTACTCGTACAAAGACAAAATTCTATTAACGGGTTCCGTAAGATTAGATGGTTCATCTAGACTTCCAGAAGATAATCAGTGGGACGATTTTTACTCAGCAGCGTTTGCCTACAAGCTTTCTAATGAAGAATTCTTGAAATATTCTGAGGTAGTTTCAATGTTAAAGCTTAGAGTTGGTTACGGTGAAATTGGTAATGTAAACTCTCTAAATGCTTTTCAGGTTCAAGATTTAACTAACCCTAGAATTGGACCTTATGTTTTTCAAGGAACGGAATTAGCTTATGCGGAAGGAATTGAAAATGGAGCCAATCGAGCAAATCCAGAATTACGTTGGGAAGTTTCAAGACAGACAAACTTTGGTTTCGACTTAGGTTTGCTAGACGATAAGATTCAATTGAACGCAGATTACTATAATAAGATTACGGATGACTCACATTTTAATTCAGTAGTGCCAGGATACCTTGGTGGTGGAACAGTAAAATCAAACACAGGTAAGTTACAAAATCAAGGAGTTGAACTTCAATTAACTTACAAGTGGACCACTGGAGGGAAATTCTCAATGCGTAACACACTTAGCTTTAACTATAACCAATCTGAAGTGTTAGCTATTCCTCAGGATACAGTGTATGTGGGTAATATCAATGAAAGAGGATTTGAAAGACAATCTCATATTCTAATTCAAGGTCAACAGGTAGGCCAACTGTATGGTTACAGATATGTTGGTGTGAAAAAATCAAATACACCTGTTGAAGGAGAGATTCCAAACTTAGAAGTGGGTGATGCGATCTATTATGATGCGAATGGTGATGGTACTATTTCTATCGAAGATATGGAAGTAATTGGTAATGGTCACCCAGATATGACTTGGGGTTTCAACTCTTATTTAGATTACGGTAACTGGAGTTTAAATATCTTTATTCAAGGGGTACATGGAGTGGATGTATTTAACTTGCCACAACACGGTTTACTTGGTGGTGGATCTGGAGTATTAGATGCGACATCTACAGAGATTTACAACAGTTATTCTTTTGACCGTAATGGTTCATTACCATCGTTGAACGCAAGATATAGAGCACAGTCTTCATTGTTTGTTGAAGATGCGAGTTTTATTAGAATCAAAAACATCACACTAGCGTATCAAGTGCCTTGGGACAAAGCTCAATTAAGAGTGTATGGTGGAGCACAAAACATCTATACCTTTACAAACTATAAAGGGTATGATCCAGAATCTAATTCAGGGTCAAACTTAGCACCAGGTATCGACAGAGGATCATTTCCACTACCTATTACATATACTTTCGGACTTAATTTTGGAATATAGAAATGAAGCATCTAAAACATTTTATAGCAGCAGGAGCCCTCTTTTGTTTAGCAACTTCTTGTGAATCTATTCTAAAAGAAACTCCAGAAGATCGCTCAACGATCAATAACTTTTTCCAGTCGACAGAAAACTTGGATCATTCTTTAACAGCAGCATATAGACAATTAGTCGATAACGCTTGGAATAGATCCTTAGGTGGAGCACGATCGAGAACAGTATTTATGGGAGCGGATGATTTCACCTCTCAACCTGGTGGTAATAAAGCTGATTTTAAAGCTGGGGATCAATTGAATATTGGTTCTTCAGATATCAATATTTCTGGTACGGGATGGAATTTACCCTACGACGTAATCTTACAAAGTAATTTTGCAATTCAAGGGATAGAAGACCTAATTGCTAGAGGTGAAGATGAGACAACGGTAAAGGCAATGGGTGCTGAAGCTTATTTCCTAAGAGCGTGGTCGTACTTTAGGCTGGTTCGTTTGTATGGAGATGTACCTGTAGTTCTTGATCCATCTTATAGTCAAGAGAATGCCAACTTAACAAGAACACCGGTAAAGGAAGTTTACCAACAAATCCTTTCTGATTTAGAGTTTGCTCTTGAACATTTACCAAAGCAACAAGTGGAAAGAGGTAGAGTTTCTTATTGGGCAGCAAAAGCTTTAAAAGCTGATGTTCACTTAACGATGGCTGGTTGGCCTTTAAAGGAAACGGAAAATTATGCTTTGGCTTTAAAAGCAGCTGAGGACGTAATTAATAATGGAGGTTTTTCTTTTGAGGAAGATTTTGCACCAATCTTTGATTATAATCGTCAGGATAGTAACACTGAATATATCTGGCAATTAAAATTCTGTAATGTAATAAACTGTCCAGGGGCAGGCTTAATTACAACGTTCGCTTCTCAAACTACAAAGCCGGGTGAGCTGGGAGGTTTCCAAGATATCTATGTGGAGATTGCTTATTACAACAAGTTTCCAGAAGGTAATAGAAAGGATTTTACGTTCTTATCAGAATTGAAGACCAAAGACGGTACAACTATTCCGTGGGAAGAGTTTACTTGGAAACACCCATTCTTAAGCAAGTTTTATAGTGGTACGGTAAATAAGGATTTACCATATGAAGATCAAGTAGGAACAACTGCTCCTTCTTCTGATTTAGATTTGCCGATGTATAGAATTACAGAGATGATGTTAATTTATGCAGAGGCACAAGTAAATGGAGGTGGTGGAGAAGCTACCAAAGCTCTTGAATACCTTAATCAAGTAAGAAGAAGAGGTAAAGGGGTACCGACAAATCAAACAGACGCAGATGACTTAATGGCTTTTACAGCTCAAGATGTGATTGATGAAAGAGGTTGGGAGTTTATTGGCGAACAAAAAAGATGGTTTGATTTGATCAGAACAGAAACGTTAGCGAATGCATTATCAGATAGAGACCCTTCTGAAAATCCATTAATTGGAGATCCATCAAATAAGAACTTTTATCTATTGCCATTGCCTGATATTGATTTAGAGTTGAATCCGAATCTAACACAAAATCCAAGGTAAATAGATATAAAAATAAAGTATAATAATAATGGTTAGTAATCATTTGTGTTGTGCGAAATGTACAAATATTACAAACCATTATTATCCCAATATATGATATTCATACGATGTCAATCGGAGTTTTATTAAGGTTATAGTTTATACATAAGACAAGTGACTACAACAATGAAGTAGTATTAAGAAATAAAACTGAAGAGTACGATCGGGGTTTTACCTCGGTTGTACTTTATAAAAATGAATCACAAAATCCATATACATTATTGTCAAGTGAAAAGAGTTAAAATGAATTTAAAATTTAGAAAAGAAATAATTTATGAATGGCTTAGAAAAGATCCCTATTGGTATTTGAAACAAAATATCAATGACTTACTGATGCATGACATTTTACAATTGAACTGCTCATCTTCCATAACTATTAACCAGGCAAACAATGATTAAACAACAACTTATAATCTCATTATTTATTTACTGTATTGTTTTTGGATGTACATCTCCAAAGAAAAGTACAGTAGATAATACACATCCACAAAACCTGCCCAATATCGTTTATATTTTAGCAGATGATTTAGGCTATGGTGATTTAGGGTGTTATGGTCAAGAAAAAATTGAAACACCAAATATTGATTTATTAGCTAAAAATGGAATGCTGTTTCGCAACCATTATGCAGGCAGTTCTGTGTGTGCACCGTCAAGGTCTACCTTTCTAACAGGTTTGCACACAGGGAATACAGCTATTCGAGGAAATAAACCAACGAAAAAATTTACAGAAGGTCAGGTTCCGCTACCACAAGAAAGTATCACTATTGCAGAACTTTTAAAAGAAAAGGGATATATCACTGGAGCTTTTGGTAAATGGGGACTAGGTTATCCAGGTTCTGAGGGCGACCCCAATAATCAGGGTTTTGATGAGTTTTATGGATACAATTGCCAGAAAGAGGCACATCGTTATTATCCTAAGCACTTATGGCATAATGATAAGAAGGTGTTGTTGGAAGGAAATGATTTCAATAATAAGGTGACTTATTCAGGAGATTTAATCCATCAGAAAGCATTAGAATTTATAGATAATCATAAGAGTGCCACTTTCTTTCTTTATTACCCAAATCTGGTACCTCATGCAGAATTACTTTTACCTGAGGGTGACCTATTACAAAAGTATAGAGCAAAGTTTGGTAATGAGGAAGCATTTATCAATAATAAAAAGGGAGCAGATTATGGAAGTGATAAATTTAATATTGCTAGATATGCTTCCCAACCTGAACCCAAAGCTACTTACGCAGCAATGATTTCACTCTTAGATCAACAAGTAGGAGAAGTGATTGCTAAGTTGGAAGAGCATGATTTGTTAGAGAATACGATAGTTATTTTTACTTCTGATAATGGCCCCCATACAGAAGGAGGAGCAGCTCCAGATTTTTTCAATAGTAATGGAGGTTTAAGAGGTGTAAAAAGAGATTTATATGAAGGGGGAATTAAAGTTCCAATGATTGTTCGTTGGGATGGTGTGGTTCCAAAAGCAAGTGTTTCAGATCATGTATCCGCTTTTTGGGATATGATGCCAACTTTCTCAGAAATTGCTGATCTCAACTTTAATCATCAGATAGATGGAATTTCAATTGTTCCAACCTTAAAAGGTGAAAAACAATCCAATCATCAACATCTCTATTGGGAATTCCATGAAAAAGGCGGACGTCAAGCTATACGACAAGGTCACTGGAAATTGGTGAAATTAAAGGCCTTTTCAGCTACTGATTCGATTATAGAATTATACAATCTGGATACTGATCCGTACGAGAGAAATAACCTTTCTGAAGAATATCCTGCAAAGGTCAATGAGTTACTTCTGATTATGTCGGATGCACATTCACCTTCTACACTATTTCCAAAATTTGATCAACATATTTAGATAATATATAATGAATTACAAATTATTAATTACAACTGTTTTATCTATCTTTTTCTTCAGTTGTCAACAGCAGCAAAAAGCAACTTCAAGCAAAGATTTAACAGCCCAAAAGCCAAATATCATTTTTATTTACTTAGATGACCTTGGTTTTGGAGATATCAGTATCAATGGAGCAAAGGGGTTTACAACTCCTAACATGGATGCTCTAGCTAAAGGAGGAGTAAATTTTAAAAATGGTTATGCCACTTCTGCTACTTGTACACCATCTCGATATGCAGCGTTTACGGGGCAATATCCATGGAGAAAGAACGCTAAAATTCTTCCTGGTACGGCTCCAATGTTAATCGATACGACTCAAGTCACTTTACCAAAAATGTTACAATCGGCAGGGTATGAAACGGCTATTATTGGAAAATGGCATTTAGGTTTAGGCAATGAGAACAAAGATTGGAATCAACGAATTTATCCAGGTCCAAATGATGTAGGGTTTGACTACTCCTATATTTTGGCCGCTACACAAGACCGAGTACCTACAGTTTACATAGAAGACGGTAATGTGGTAAACCTGGATATGAATGACCCAATCGAAGTAGATTATGATCAAAATTTTGAAGGTCAGCCAACGGGTAAAGACAATCCAGAGTTAGTGACAATGATGTGGCACCACGGGCATAATAATACGATAGTAAATGGAATTCCAAGAATTGGTTACATGAAAGGAGGCAAGTCTGCATTATGGAGTGATGTAGATATGGCAGATCATTTCTTAGGAAAAGTAAAGTCGTATATTCAAACTCAATCTAAAACTGATAAACCATTTTTCTTAAGTTATACCATGCAACAACCTCATGTGCCAAGAACACCACATCCAAGGTTTGTAGGTTTATCAGGTCAAGGTCCTAGAGGAGATGTAATTTTAGAAGCGGATTGGTGTATTGGAGAATTAATGAAGACTCTCGAAAATGAAGAGATACTAGAAAATACATTAATCATTCTGTCATCAGATAATGGTCCAGTGTTAAATGATGGTTATTATGATAAAGCAGTGGAGTTAGTAGGGGATCATCAACCTGCAGGACCTTTACGTGGTGGTAAGTATTCATTATTTGAAGCAGGAGCACATGTTCCATTTATTACTTACTGGAAAGGTAAAATTGAACCTTCAGTTTCCAATGCACTGGTATGCCAAATAGATCTATTTTCTTCTTTGGCAGCCTTAGTAGGTAGTAATATTAAGGGACCTGATTCAAAAAATATCTTATCCTCTTTTTTAGGACAGGATAAGACAGGTAGAACTTCTTTGGTTCTAGAAGCTACTACAAGAACCTCTTTCAGAAAAGGGAAATGGATTTTAATACCAAGTTATAAAGGAAAGAAAAGAAATGAATTCGTAGATATAGAGTTAGGTAATAATGAAGAGTTGATGTTATTTGATTTAGAAAATGACCTATCACAAACTAAAAATGTTGCTCATCAATATCCAGAGGTCGTAGAAGAGCTGTTGGAAGAATTCTATGAAATTAGAGGAGAATGGAAAAAAGGTGTAGACAATAAGTTAGAGTTGAAATAAGAATAAAGCCAAGTAGTTTTTAATTACTTGGCTTTTTTATTTACTGATTTTGTAATCTTTGATTTTCTTTTTTAGTATCCACTTTAGACTTGATATAAGATTTCCCCATTTCCCAAGTGGTATAGCCTACTACAATAATCACAAGGTATTTTAGCATGACAAGGTCCATTTGTTTTACCAAGAAAAAAGCAACAAAGACACCTATTGTTCCAAATATATTGATCAAAATAGATCCATTCATATTATGAACGTTTTCTTTGATGTATTTAATCCCTGCAAAAGGAACTAATAATGCAGTTGAACCCATCATAATTGGGAAGATACAAGAAGGATGTAATCCAAGTAATGATAGCGTGACCATACAAGGAGCAAACAGGCCAATTCCGATGGTATTTAATGCACCAAAGACAAAATTGGCAACACAGGCAATAACTAATTTCCCACCTGTAAACCCATTAACTGAAGAAGCTTCATCACCTCCAGGAAGTAAACCTGCCATCTTTAAGATCATGGTAATACCCATAATAAATAGAGCGATTGTCATGACAAGTTGAATGTGCTGTTTGTTTAGTTTAGATACAATACTAGCACCTATTAAAGCCCCACCTAAAGCCGATACAATCATAGACATTAGTGTCAATGTATCCACTTTTACAGCATCAATAAATAAGAAGGCTTGAGTGATACAAACAATGGCAACACCCACATTCAAAGTACCAGGGATTAGTTTATCATCCACAAGTTTGAAGTTCTTAAATGAGGAGGTCATAATGGCAAAAGAGCCAATGCCTAAAGTATCAAAAAAGTTCGCGACGAACCCTGTAATTGCTAAACCTATAGCTTCTTTTTTATTTACATTAGTCTTTGCTTTTTGATTTTTATACGAATTAAATAAAGCGATACAGAACCATATTCCGGAAAGAACCAATAGTGCCAGGAATATTTGTTTGATGGATATCTCGTTCATCATTAAAAACAGGAATTTATTTAGTTAGGTGATAAAATTCTGAAATATTCATCGATTTCATTACTTTCATTAATTCTTGTTAGGTAGAATCTAAATCACATAATTGGGTAGAAAAATTAACCTAGATCAATAATAAATCCTCCGTTAAAATTCATTGAAAGTTTTTTTACTTTTTTAGTGTATAACCTTCATCAATTAGACATCCTGAAAATAGTTAGCACCGTAAATTTTATCTATTAAATCATAAAACATTAATTATAAAACTACACTATTTTCATGGAAGAGATTACTCAGTATCAAGATGACCTCATTCGATTATTTTCGCGTTATGGTTTGCAATTGGGACAAGGGATTATGTTCCTGATTATTGGTAACTATATCGGTAATAAATTAACGAAATTGATCAAGGTTCAGATCAAGAAGAAATCTACAAATCACTCTCTAATCGATTTTATTACTTCCTTAACAAATATCGCCTTAAAAGTGATCATATTTATCGGGGCGATAGATATGGCAGGAGTAGAGACAACATCGTTTGTCGCAATGTTAGGATCGGCTGGTTTAGCGATTGGTTTGGCATTACAAGGGTCTTTAGCCAATATTGCAGGAGGTGCATTACTGCTAACACTACGTCCCTTTAAAAAAGGAGATCTTATAGAAGCCAATGGACATTTAGGGAATGTTATTGAAATAGGCCTTTTCTCTACAACTATCAGAACTCCAAGAATGCGACAAGTATTTCTTCCCAATGGTGGATTGGCAGGAGGTGTAATTAAAAACTTTTCTTCTGAGGATTTATCGAGAGTAGACTTACCCATAGGAATTTCATATGGGGCAAATATCAAGGAAGCTCGAAGAGTATTGATGGATGTCTTAAATAGAGATAAAAGAATTATCAAACAAGATGGTTTACCTGCAGTAGTGGTAACAAACCTTGGAGAAAGTTCGGTAGACCTAGAAGTAAGAGCTTTTGTTTCCGTTAACGATTACTGGGACTTCAGATTTGAAACCCTAGAGGCTTGTAAAATAGCATTAGATCAAAATGATATTGAGATCCCTTTTCCTCAGCGTGTTTTACATTTACAGAGAGAAAAAGAAAGTTTGCCTTTGGAATTGCAAGAATATTAAAAAAAGCCCTAGAAGAACTCTAGGGCTTTTTATTTATATCTATAAATCGAAGTCATCAAAATGTTCATTGTCAAGGTCATCATTTTTACGTTGATGTTCTTCGATAATCTCTTCTCTTATTTGTTCTGCAGTTTTATACCTGCCTTCCTGTTCCATAATGGAATCCGAAAGTACATTGTATGTAGTAAGCATCTCTGGAAATTCCTTTTCTAATTCTTTTTGATGCCTTTTGATTGTCTTATAATCTCTTCTAATGGCAGGACCAGTTTGCCCATCTTTCGGTGAAGGCAAAGCAAATGCTTTTTCTATGGTTTCATCGACTAGATGTTTAAGATCAGAAAGTTTCATACCAGCATGTTCCGCTAGTTGTGATGACATTTCTAATAAGTGGTTTGTAAAATTACAGGCAAAGACCGCAGAGATATGTAATTTCTTTCTTTCTTCACTATTTAAGTGATATACCTTTGGTGTTAATTTTACTGCAATTTCAGCTAAGACATCTAATGTTTTCTCAGAAGTACCGTCAATACAAATAGGAACCTCTTTAAAATCTACTGTTTTGTCATGAGAAAAAGTTTGCAAAGGATAGAATACACCAATTGAGGGTGTTGCCTCTGCGAGAACTTCCATGGGTGTGGCTCCAGAGGTATGTGCTAATATCGCTTTTCTATTTGGAAGAATGATATTTCTTGCAATTTCATCAATAACATTATCGGTAACAGCAATGAGAAAGACTTCTGCAATACTGTTCGAAAAGTTTAATTGATCTGTCGGACGAGCATCATAAAACTGTCTTGCCAAACGTTTGGCATTTCTTAGATCTCGACTGTATACTTCTTCAATTACAATTCCTTGATCTTCTAATGCTAGTCCCAAATGTGAAGCAACTTTACCGGCTCCAATTAAAGTGACTCTTTTCATTTATACAATAAATTCATGGCCCTTATTAGGAATAACAACATTATTGTATCCTAGAGCCTCAATTCTATTTTTAAACGCTTCCATAGATTCTTCTTCACCGTGGTTTAAAAAGATCTGCTTCACTTTATTTTTGTCTTGTTGAGTGATAAAGTGTTCAAGATCTTTGACATCACCATGTCCACTAAAAGAATCTGTCTGTTCAATTTTACAATGAATAGTATGTTCTTCTGAACCAATACGAAGTGACCCTTCATTATCTCGGAGTCTAGCTCCCAAAGTACCTTCTGCTGAGAAACCAACCATCAAGACAGTAGCATAAGGGTTCCCCATATTAGCTTGAATATGATGCTGAATACGTCCTCCTTCTAACATACCAGATGAAGAAATGATAATACAAGGCTCGTTATAATTTGAAATAGCCTTACTATCATTTTGTTTCTGAAGGTATTCTATATTTTCAAAATTGAAAAGACTATCATAATCCTCCATAAAATCTTTCGCTTCTTTATTTAAAAGGTGCTTTGAGTTTTCATAGATACGATTACTTTGCATCGCCAATGGGCTATCTGCAAATATTTTTATTGGAGGCAATTTACCTTCAACAAAAAGTTTGTGTAGCTCAAACAATACGGCTTGTGTTCTACCAATACTAAATGCTGGAATAATCAATCGCCCAGGCATATCCACACAAGTACGTTGAATAACGTCTTGAAGATCTTTAGTAGAATCACTTATTTGAGAGTGTTCACGGTTACCGTAAGTAGTTTCACAAACTACATAATCTGCTTCAGGAACTTCACTCGGGTCATTTAATAGTGGATAATCTTGACGTCCGATATCACCAGAGAATAAAAAGGTTTTTCTTTCCCCATTATCATCAATCTCTAGATAAACATGTGCAGCACCCAATAAGTGTCCTGCAGGCAAGAAAGTTACCCATACTCCGGGCTTAATATTAAATCGTCTACTAAATTGGATAGGTACTACCTCTTGCATAGTGGCAGATACATCACTTTCAGTATAAAGGTTTTCTGGAATAAAAGAGTATTGTTCTACAGATTGTCCTTTAGATTTTTTCTTATTGTAAGCCTTAAGTTTTCTCTGATTAATACGCGCAGAGTCCTCTAACAAAATTTGTGTTAGAGATGCTGTCGCGGACGTACAAAGAATTTGTCCTTCGTATCCTTCCTTATATAAATTCGGTAATTTACCGGAGTGATCTAAATGTGCATGGGTTACCACTACCAAATTGACCAAAGAAACATCAAATGGAAAAGCCGAATTGGGGTAGAGTGGATCAGCCTCAGAAAGGTTGGCCATATCTATACCACAATCAATCAAAATTTGATAGCCATCGTCTAAAGTTAACAAGGCCATACTTCCAGTTACTTGCTGTGCTGCTCCCCAAAAAGTGAGTCTCATTTTATATTTATATGAAATAGTGGATACGAACTGTCTCCAAAGTTAGCATCAAAAGATTTATATTAAGAGAATTTTTTTTGAATTTTTTCTTTAACTCTTGATGCTGAGTAATTTTATTTTTGATGCTCCAGAGAACGAAACGATTAATCAAGGTAAACTTAACACGTAAAACTCCTTTTTGTTGCAGATACAAGTGATCTTCTGTGATATGCAAGGTATCAGATTACCTTATCATACCGATACTCTTTTAGATTGATTATAGATAGTGAATTAGATTAATTGTTTGATTTCTAATGAAAAATGACATTTATTAAATCTTAAAACGTATCAATTATTCATCATTTTTCGTTAATTTAAAAGCACCAATTTTGATTATACAGACACTATTTTATTAAATGAAACAATTTTTTATCTTATTATCCTTTGCCCTACTAACGATTTCATGTGCTAATAATGGATTGGTGACAAGTCATTTCCCAGTGGGAGTATATGAGGTAGACGGTGTACAAAACCTCAGGGTTGAGTTTACCGGAGACACAAAATGTTATGTAGAGGAAATAATAGATGGTAACAAAACCATGTATCGTTGTGATTATATACTAATCGAACATAATGAACGATCAATATATAGAGTATCCTACCGCCAAAAAATTATGGAAGGTTGTGAGACTGGAAAAGCTTTGAATATCGTTGGAAACGAAGGAGTGTTATTTCATCGTGAACAATTAAGACCATCTTGTTGGCAATTGGATTGTTCTCAAAATGAATTAACTAGATTGAATTATTAAAAAAATATAAATCTTTTAGTATTCGTTCTGTTAGAATGCATACAGTTTACGAAGATCTAAAATGTCACACTGAATTTATTCTCAGTGTGACATTTTTTTTCCATCATTTTTATCTTTATCGTACTTGATCATAGGCACTTGGAGTGTCTATAGAAGATGAATATGTTTTAAAATTATTGACAGATGCTTCAAATTCTGGTAAATCTCCAAGTAAGCTATCTATTAAATTTTTAAAGAGTTGCTGATAATTCGATTGATTCAGATGCTTTGAAAGTAGAGGTAAAATTTCACTCCCTTGATCATCTAAAAGTGTTAAGGTATATTCTTGATCTTGATTGACAGAAATACGATAATCAAACTTTTCGCCATTGGGTTGTCTTTCATTTTTTCTCACATAGACTTCTTCATACAAAGCAAAACGAATGAGAGGGTTAAAGAAATGATCCATAAAAAGTGACATACCGTCTTCTTTATCGATAGAAGATATATTGAATATCAATACAGGATCTTGTTTATAATTTTGATCAATGATACGCTGAGTTGCTTCGCTGTTAGAAGTAAACTTTATATATTCTTTATTTTTATAAAATTTTCCAAGAAAGAAAATATCATCCTCGTATTCAGGAATACCATGTTGACTTGTATCCACAACTATTAGGTAGTCTTCATTCCAATTTTTATTAAAATCACCAAAAATGACCAAGCCAGATTTTTCATCATAAAAGTTTAATATTCCTTTGCCATCCTTTAATAAATATTGCCCTTCTTTAGTATACTGAGAGAGTTCACCACTTTTATTAATGATATGTCGATATTCTGAATAACGGCTTCTTTTCAACTTCTTTGTTAAAGGAGAATGGTAGCTTGTGAAATGGTAGACGTACGGGAAGTCATTTAGTTTAGATTGAATAGAATCAGCAGTACCTTGATTCAGAATTTCCTTTACATCAAGATCGTTGTTGCTTGAATAATTCTCAAACTTTCTCTTCTTACTAAACGTTTTATTCTCTGGGATATCTAATACCTTATTACCAGAGTTATCGTAATAAGTCCATAATCCATCTTTCTTTTTATCTACAAAGTGCCCTTCTTTTTTCACTCTACCATTAGGGTGAAATTCTTGGTATAAACCATCTTTCTTATATCCTTTTAGGTCTTTCGTAGAATATTCTTTATACAATTGACCTGTTGAAAGGTAAGATATGCTATGATTATATTTCTCTCCAATTTTAGATACAGTGCCTTGATAATAGGCTACTTCTCTAGTATATGTTGGATACATATTTTTAGTGAGGAGGTAAGGAGAATTTACCTTAAAATAATAGTATTTTCTTTCGAAAGCATATTGGAAGTAGACAACATACCGAACTAGTTTATCTTCTTGAATTTTACCTCTAAACAACCCCTTTTCCCATTTTGGTTGAATGTGATTAAATACTCTAAGGGCTTCATTTTCGAATATTGTGTTGGATGAATTTTGAATTTTTACGTTTTTGGTATTCCCTTCATCATTAATATTAAAACTTACCCTAACATAACCCATCAATTGTTTATTAATTGCATTTGGAGGGTAAACGATATTTTTCATGATGAGATTATTTAAAGCGGACATGCCCATCACCGGCTTAGGTTTTTCATATAATCGAGTATATTCTTTCTGTTGATTGTTCTCCGTATATCTGATACCTTTTACCAGCTTCTTGTTCTTCCATACTTCTTCAAAAGTGATATTTCCTAGGCTATCATAACCTATCCATTGTCCTATTTTATAGCCGTCCTTATACTGTCCTTTTACTTTGACCATTTCAGTATTGTCCTCCCAGTACTTTATAAAAGGACCATTTCCGTTAGAAATCAGTTGTTTACCATTGGGATCGTAAAACTCTACTAGTTTACCCTTACCTAACTCCACTAAAGGATAAGCAGTCAGATCCATTAATTTCCCATTTTCATAGTACGTTTTACAAGGTCCATATTTTCTTCGGTTTAGAATTTCTCCATCAAAGGCAAGGTTCCCATTCTTATGCCATTGTTTGTACTTTCCTTCTTTTACTAAACCTAAACTGTCTGAAGAGTAAAAAGAAGAATATTTATACCCTTTTTTAAAATTGTTGATGTTATTGAGGTATAACTCCTTTTTGGCATCATATCGAATTCTCTGCATAAATGATGCTTCAGTAATATTTTCTGTTTTGTTAAAAAGGCTATCAAAAAATACAATCTTATTGGACTGTGCATAGATAGAACTGATGAAAAAATATAAAGGTATAAGAATAAGTAGTTGCTTCTTGAACATGTTGGTGTGTTTTAATGAAAGTAGTCTCTCTTAAAATTAGTAAAAAACATCAAAAGCCAAACATATTAATATGTGACAAATGATGTTTTTCGTACCAACTGCTAATATTATAATCTTCTAATTCCTTTTTCAAGTTCCACTAATAAATAAAGAACGGCGGATAAACCGATAATCCAAGCCCAGTCGTAAGGAGTGATAGGCGTACTACCAAAAATAGAATTAATGGCAGGGGAGTAGGTGAAAATTAACTGAAGTAATATCATAGTAATTACACCACCGATAAGCCAAGGATTACTGAAAAAGCCTATTTTGAATACAGAATGTCTTAAAGATCGGGTATTGAAAAGATAGAATAACTCTCCAAATACAATCAAATTGACACAAATAGTTCGAGCTTTTTCTTCTTGAATTCCTTGATCCATAAGCATATCAAATAGGAAATATATAGATGCAACTAAATAGAGGCTGACCCAAGTAATTCTAAAAAGCATCTGATGCGTAAGAATTGGTGTATTCGGAGGCTGAGGAGGTCTATTCATGCAACTAATTTCTTGCTTTTCAAAAGCTAAGGTTGCACCTAAAAATATGGCCGTTGACATATTAATCCATAAAATCTGAAGTGGTGTTATCGGTAACATCAAGCCGAGTAAAGAAGCAACTAAAATAACAAGGCCTTCAGTTACATTGGTAGGAATCGTCCAGATAATAAATTTAATTAGATTGTCAAATACGTTCCTTCCTTCTTCAATAGCATCTTTGATAGTGGAGAAGTTATCATCAGTAAGAATCATATCGGAAGTTTCTTTGGCGACTTCCGTACCATTTAGTCCCATTGCAATACCAATATTTGCTTGTCGTAAAGCGGGTGCATCATTTACTCCATCACCCGTCATTGCAACTATATTGTTTTTCTCTTGCAAAGCTTTGATTAGTATGAGTTTTTGATGCGGATTGACTCTTGCGAAGACTTGTTTATCATCGATTATCTCCGATAATTCTTTTTGATTGAGGTCTTTTAATTCTTCTCCTCTGATACTAAAAGATGCATCATTATTATTGATGATGCCCAATTGATGAGCAATTGATGTTGCTGTAATCTGATGGTCACCAGTAATCATTTTCACCTCAATACCTGCTTGATGACATACTTCTACAGCAGAGATTGCTTCAGGTCTAGGCGGATCTATCATTGCTTGAAACCCTAAAAAGGTCAGGTTGGTATCCACATCTTCATGGTCTATACCTCTTTTTTTAAGGATCTCCTTTTTACAAAAAGCAAGAACTCTTAACCCATCTTTGGCAAACGAAACTAATTTCTTCTGAATTTTATCATATTCAATAGATGAAGTCTTCCCATTTTGATCTAATATGTTTTTACATCTCGGAAGTAACTTTTCAGGAGAACCTTTAATATAGATTACCTGACTATTGCCATTTTGATATAAGGAAGCCATATATTGGTATTCAGATTCAAAAGGAATTTCATCAATAAGAGAATAACCTTTTCTTACTTGATGAAGGGGAATTCCACATTTTATCCCTGAAGTAATTAATGCTCCTTCTGTTGGATCACCTTCAATTTTCCAAGTACCTTTTTCCTGAATAAGGTTTGAAGCGTTACAAAGTACTCCAGCTAAGAGAGTTTCAAATAATGCTTTTGAACAATGTACATCAACTTTTTTATCATCTAAACTGATTTCTCCAAAAGGGGAATATCCTACACCTGAGAGTGAATAAACAGTGTGGGCAGCCATTATTTTCTGAACAGTCATCTCATTTTGCGTGAGTGTTCCTGTTTTATCAGAACATATTACTGTAGTGCTTCCTAAAGTTTCTACTGCGGGTAACTTTCGAATAATAGCTTTTCTTTTGGCCATCCTAGAAACCCCGATGGCTAAGGTAATCGTCACAACAGTAGGTAAACCTTCAGGAATTGCTCCAACAGCCAAAGCTACTCCTTCCATTAATACATTGACAATGGAATGTCCTCTGTATAGCCCTGAGAGTATGGCAATACTGGCTAAACCAAGAATTATCCAAAGAAGAATTTTACTGAAGTATTCAATTTTTTCTGTTAGTGGTGTGACCAATATATCTGCATGAGCAATTAACTTATTAATCTTACCAATTTCTGTTTGGTCTGCAGTTGCAACTACTAAGGCGGTCGCAGTTCCGAAAGTAACTAGGGTAGTAGAGAAAGCCATATTCGATTGGTCTCCAATACCCTTTTCTTTTAAGAAAGTTCCACAGTTTTTTGTTGTTGGTAGCGATTCTCCTGTTAAAGCAGATTCATCGATTTTTAATTCTTTCGCTTCTAATATTCTAACATCTGCAGGAACTCGGTCTCCCGCTTTTAAGAAAATAATATCACCAGGAACTAATTGGTGTGTATCGATAGATTGTTTATTTCCATCTCTTAGTACTAAACAGTGTTCTTTAAGGTTTTTACTTAACGCTTGAATCGCCTTTAAAGCTTTAACTTCCTGAAAATATCCGATGATAGCATTGATAAGGACAACTCCTAAAATAACACCCATTTCAATCCACTCACCAAGGAAACCAACACCAATTCCGGCGACGATTAAAATATATATAAGTGGTTGTTGAAACTGTTTTAGAAATATCTTCCAAGGAGGTTCACCTTTTGGAGGAGTAAGTTTATTTTCTCCATATATCCACAACCTTTTATCTGCTTCTTCTAAAGTTAAACCCTTATGTTTATCTGATTCTAACCGGTCGATCACCTGCCTTTCAGAAAGGAGGTGGTAATGTTGTATAGTATTCATTTTTATAGTGTTTATGTTGAAAATTCTAATTGTCTAGGCATAAAAAAAGCACTCCCATAACAAGTAGTATGAGAGTGCAAGACCATTAAACATTATGCAAAAGTTCGTTTTCTTTAGATCGCACAAATGAGAAAAGACATTCCGTTAATGTTAGGTCGGATAATTCTTCTCTGTCAATTTCCAAATCAAATGGTATAGGAACGGTTTGTGAGATATAATTCAGAAATTGTTTTCGCTTTTTGTCTTTCCTTTTCACTCGTTCTCTTGCATAACCAAGGTCTAGATCGTTTGATGTTGCGTACTGCCTGATCCGATAGGCTTCTGATGCATGGACCCTAATATTCATAGCATTAGGTATTCCAGCTGTAAAACTTGTTGCTCCTCTTCCCAGAAAAACAACATTACCTCTCTCAAAGAATGAATAAATAACGGTTTTTAATGCATCAGAAAGTTTTTCGTCTAGTTTATTTCTTTTAAAATCTAGACCGTACATCATTTGTTCAATGATCCCTTTATGTTCAATAGGTGTAAATTCGTTGAGTTCTTGAATTCCTACTTTAAGTTCCTTGGCAATATTATGTAAAATGGTATAGTCTACTAATTTCCAAGGTCTTCTTAATAAGGAATATCCTACTTCATTTTTGTTTAATTTGTCAATAAGGTTTTCTATTGGTTTTCTAGCTTGAACGCCAAAGTTTCTAGATATACATACTATGAGTCCGTTTGTTTTTGGAGCCTGTATACTTCGGAGTTCTTTTTGAATTAGGTAATTATATATGTGCGGTTCCATGGTTGTTGGGCTTTTAGTTATTATATGTGTAAATATAACACTTATATAGATCCGTTTGGGTAATGTAAATCACTAGAAAATGATGATAAGTATCGGGTGTGTTTGATTTTTATGAATTGATTTTATCTGCAAACAATTATTAAATAATGAAGGATAGACGAAGGGAAACTAATTTTTTGTGTAAATTTCTATAAAAATACTAGAGTATTTAAAAAGTGATTAGATATCTTTTTGAGTACTACTTACTTATGTAGTTATTATGTTCGAGTTTATAGCATTAATTATTTTTATTGGTCTTCTATGGATACTGAATTATATGTCCAATCAGAAGGTTAAATTCCACAAAAGAAATCTTACAGCCATTGCACTGGGTATTTTATTTGGTTGGGCTTTATATGCTTTTCTTCCTCAAGAAGCCTATCAAGAGATTAAACATTATATCAGGACAGTGTCTAATATATATATTCGTTTTCTGAAGTTGATGATTGTTCCTATCGTATTTATTAGTATTTCACATACATTGGTGAATCTAAGTAATGATAGTAATGTAGGACAGAGGATAGGCAAAATTGTTGCCTATTTTGTGATTTCTGTAACAAGTGCAGCAGCAATTGCACTAGGAACCGCTTCCATTTTCGGATTTGATAAAATTATCGATGTTTCTAAGTTTTCAACAGAAAATATTTCAGAAGGATATGCCAATAGAATTGATGCCCTAAGTGATGCATCACTTGGTAACGTGATTTATGGATTTACTAAAAATATCCCCACCTCTATATTCCAAGCCTTCAGTGATAATAATATCATAGGTACTCTTCTGGTAGCAATGCTGATCGGTATAGCAGTGAGAAGAATGAATTCAAGAAAACCAGATGAAATGGGAATGGTGATTAAAGGATTAGATGCTTCTAAAATCATTATCAATTCTATGACAATGACCATTATTAAACTGACACCTTATGGGGTATTAGCGTTAATGACAATGGCGGTTGCTGAGAAAGGTCCTTCATTATTCTCCGATTTAGCCAAGTTTATCTTTGTCGCTTATTTCACTATGCTATTAATCTTTGTAATGCATTTAGTAGTACAAATGTTGAATGGAGTGAATCCAGTGAAACATTTGAAGAATTTAATGCCAGCAATCATTACCGGATTCTCAACACAATCTAGTGGAGCAACCTTACCTGTTACGATAAATTCTTTAGAAGAAAGAAATGGTGTTGATACTGAAACAGCGAATATTGCCGCATCTTTGGGAACCACAATGGGTATGAATGCATGTGGAGCAATGTGGCCTGTATTTATGATCGTACTATCAGTGGGGGTAACGAATGCAATGGGAGGTAACTTGGCACTTTATTCACCAAGTGTTTTAATAACCATGTTTATTTCTGTTGTGATTTCTTCTTTTGGAATTGCAGGATTACCAGGAACGGCGTCATTTGCAGCAATAACAGCAATGACAATTATGGGTATAACACCAGAAGTTATGGGAATTGTCCTAACATTTGTACTTTCTGTAGATTCATTGATAGATATGGGAAGGACAGCTACAAATATATTTGGAGTATCTTCAGCTGCAACCTTCATTTCAAAGAGAGAAGGATTAATGGATATGGAAACCTTTAATAAAGAAAATTAAATATAAGATTCTAATATATATGTAATTGGTTACATTTGTATTAGAATTATCCAAGAGTCTGTTTTTAATTATTGAGAATGGGCTCTTTTTTATTATTGACTTATTTTTAGTTGGTTGTATAAAGTGTTATTATTGTACTATTTGTAGATTTTGTCGTAAATTGATGAACTATTCATCAAACAGCTCTGTTATAAAATTAAATCGTATAAACGTTATCAGACATTGAAGACAGAATATAATTGTAAAGCTGCAAAATTTGATTTATCTCAACTACCAATAATTACACTAACTGTTACGAAAGAAGAGCCTAACGTTTCAGATATTGCAGAATATAGACAACTTAAGAACAAGATCTTTACACTTCTTGATATGGAAGTAGTAATGGTTGTAGATGTCTCTACTCTAAAATGGTTAAGTGCAGAGTCGAGAGTGGCATTCGGTTTAAGTTTGAGAGAAACAGAATCAAAATTTGATCACATTCTAAAAAAATCATTTATAGTGATACCGAATGTGGTGGGGAAGGTAATTGTTCAGGGTGTAAATATTATAGCTCGCCCTAAAATACCACAAGATATTTGTAGGACAATGGGGTCTGCACTAAGAAAAGCAGAAGCCTATTGTGATGTGTTTCTCGTTAAAGAAAGAAAAGTAATATAAATGAAGAGGTTGTTAAAGTACTTAACAACCTCTTTTCTGTTCTTAAACGCCTCTTGCCTTTAAAACGTCTTGTAGAGCAAGTACCATCGTATGATTATGATGTGATACTGCTTGCTCATTGGCTGATTGAGCCAAGGTTCTTAATTCATCTGTAGTAAGTGATGAAAAGTGATCTAAAAATTGGATATATATATCTTGTGCTAAACTCATGATGTATTTTTTTAAATAGTTAAATAAAGAAAATTAAACTAACTCAAGCTGGTTGTTTCTAAGAGAAATATGTCGTTTTATCGACATTCTACCCCCTCTTATAATTAAAGGAGTTCCTTTGAAATTCCGTTGAGAAATGGCATCATTGAGTGCAGAAAGATAAGCACCTCTTGTGGAGGTCCATCCAAGATTTCCCACCTCTTTATTAAAAGAGTGGATGAGTTCATCATCTGAAAGTGATGATAACTTTTCGATACTGTTAAGATAAAAATCTTCTGTAAATGTCATAAAATAGCGTTTACGATGAAACATAAATTCATGACATCAAGAAAAATTTTGGAGAATGGTAAGGTAGGCGTTTTTGTCCATCCTACTGGACCACATCCATTCTACCACCGTGGCTAGTGCTCGGTTGGCATCCATTCAAGGATTCTTGATGTTGATACAAATTTAAAGGAATTAAATTATGTAATCCAAATCATTTTATAAAAATCTACTGATTTGGTAGAGTTTTATTTATTGGAGTATTGAAAAAGTATTTGTTTTCCTTTTCTAAAATAGATAGCATAGCATTTTGGCAAAAAGTAAATCAATGAGACTATATTGATCCTTTCTCTTTTTATAAAGTAATAAGTGATCAAAATAAAACCAATAAACTCAGTAAATAAAGAGGGAAGTACCGTACCTAATTCACCCAAAAAGTGAATGAAAAAGTAAGAAGAAACGATCAAAATACAGCTGTTGAGTACGACTACATTGGTAGAATGTTGCGGTTTGCCAATAGCATTGGTATAACTACCAAAGAAGGCCCCTAATGGATTAAATAAGGACGATAAGATTAAAATAACTAATAAGTAGTAGGCATCGGCATAGACTTCTCCATGTAAAAAGATAATAATTGGTTTAATCACTATCATGAAAATCAGAGATAAAGGCAGTATTAAAGAATAGACTCTGACCAACGTCTTTTTGAATTCATTCTTAAATTTATTGAGCTGACCGCTTTCAAACAAGACCACAATTTTAGGATAGAAAATCAATTGAATAGAATTCCCTAAAGCGAGTATAATTATTAAATACCGTTGTGCTAATCCTAATACTGCTGTGACTTCTAATGATAATAATCCAGCCGAAATAAATAACGTCATTCTTGATGCTATCGTACCAAAAATTGCCTTTAATGTACCTTGTTTAGCATAGAATATAATTTGTTTAAAGGTCTTAGGGTTAAATTTACTTTTGATGATCTTAAAAATGGGAAGTGTAGAAAGTGATAGGAAAAATACTACCGTATACATTCCGCTTAAACCCCATATTAGATCCTCTAATTTTGGCTGTTGAAGTTGCCATAAACCATAGCAAAGAAGACCCAAACAGATAATAGTAAATATATTGATCAGTACAGTTTTATGTAATTGCCTATTACTCTTATGAATATTTTCTATCCATTTTAAACTATTATTAGTGATTGAGTAGATAGGGTAGAGGACCAATAAACTACTAATTTCAGGGAATAGATTAAATAAACCGACCGCTAAAATGATACTACCAATTATTCCTTCAATAAGTAATAAACTGACGAATACGGTTTTGAAGGATGAATATTGTACATCTGCTTCTTTTCCAGAAGAAAACTTGACTAATGAAGCATACAAAACACCTTCTCTAATATTAATAGAGACATTGTAAACCGCGAGGAATAAAAACCATTTTCCTACAACAGAAGCTTCAAATAAATGAGTGATAAATAATAGGAGAGAGTAATTAATAAATAACTCGCTTACAGTGATAGTAATCGAAGATAGAAAAGGTCTCTCTGTGAATTGACGTATGAGTAATTTCATTATTAGGTAGTAACAACATCTATATTAAAAATAAGGATTAATAGATAGTATTAATAAATATAAGTCGCAAGTTGCAACTAAATATTCGTTTTTCATTATACATAACCATTTATCATCAATAAAATTCAATTGTCATTTACTGTTTATGTTTTCTTAATAATATTTAAACAAGTGATTGATTTTTAATATATTGTCGTTAGTAAGGGTATAAACAACAAAAGATTCACCTATGAAATTATTACAACTCTTATCGATATTATTCTTTTTGGCTTTATCCAATACATCATTTTCTCAAACAAGATTTGAGGTAGCGGAGATGAGTGCATATCCAGAATTCACTCAGAGAGAAAAAGAACAGTTTGAACACTTAGCTGTCGAAGCAAAAGAAACAGAAGAGGGTATTGAGTTGGCATTTCTTAGTGGACAAGAATCAAATAATAAATATATTAATACCTACGAGTATCAAAAAAAGGAAAATGGTGAAAAGATCTACACTGAAAGAAGTGAAGATGGACATGTGATTGTAATGATCAGTTACAAGAAAAACTTATTTTCAAAGGACCAGATTGTCATGCAGCAGTTTAGCAACAATGGTTTTTTAATGGGCTCGTTTATATTCGAAGAAGCTAGATAATTAATTTAAAATAAATGAATAAAGGTCATCCGAAACTATTATGTTACGGATGACCTTTTTCTTTTTTATGAATTTGACGATAAATTCGTCTGATATTCTTTTGGTGTGATCTTATACTTCTTTTTAAAGGCAGTAGAAAAATGACTGGCACTGGAGAAACCTAAATCCATTGCGATCATAAGGTTGGTTTTTTGTCTTTCCCTCAATAATCGTTTTGCCTTTTCTAACCTCACATTGGTATGAAATGTAGTGATTGTCATACCGAAAACTTGCTTAAATAAGAACCTCAAACGGCTTTCACTTAAACCTACTTCTCGAGATAATTCTTCTAGTGGGATGATTTTATCTGTTGTAGACTCCAACAAACGGTGTGCTTTAAATATAGGTTCAATATTAAAGCTATACGTATTGGATTCAGTAATATCTTCACGAATCGATACATTGAGAAAGAAGCGATTAAGCATGGCTTTTCCTAAGGTTTCCATTCGATCTTTATAGAAAATCTCTGTCGATTTCATTGAAAATGCCTCATCATAAAAGAAGATCATTTTATTATCAAATTCTTCATAGACAAAAAAGACTTTATCGAGAGACATTAGTGCCGTTAGTCCTTTGTCTTGGTGGATGTAATAGTTGAAGTATTCTTTTGAGATACGAACGATAAATAGCTTGATATGTTCATTGGTTCTATACTTCCAATCTAAATTTGAATCGGAGTTAGAGCAAAAAGCTCCAACAGAATTATAATTCAATTGATTGATGACTTGATCTTCATTATTATCATCTACTTTGTTCCCGCCAAAAAAGGGATCACCAAAAACAAGGGTAATAAATGGAGCCTCTTCTACTTCTTTTGGTCTAGGGTGGTGGAAGTCTTCATGAAAAGTAACATCAAACTTAATCAGATCCATTTTCTCATTACAATCTATAACTTCGATACTTCCTGTCGCTAATTCATTATCAAAAGTAAGTAAATCTCCTTTTCTTTTGGAATTAAAGAAAGAACCCCATTTGTCTAAAGTTAAATGCAAATTTTCTCTTAGCATTGTAGTTTCTGCGTTATATCAATTATAGATTATTCTTTGTTATCAAAACGATAATTAAGTTAATGCATTTATTTCAAAATGTACTCTTATCAAAAAGAAACTGATATATAGTTGTAATAATATCTTTAGAAAGTACTATGAAATATGCTGATAATGAATAGGACACCTTACTCCTTAGTGGAATACTACTATTAGAATATACTATGGAATTTGTATTATATGCTGATGTACCTAGATAATAAATATATTATGTACAACATTCTTGTTATTTCTTCAACTATACTCAATAAGTTCATTATTTTAGTTAGTGATTACTTCGATAAATAAATAATTAAAACCCAAGCAAAGTACAAGACACGTACTTCAATAGATTAACTATAAAAATGAGACACATCTTAAGTTTATTACTGATTGCTACCGTTTTGTACGGTTGTAACTCAAGCTCTACCAATACAGAGTCGTCATCCGATAAAAAAGATAAAACCAATGTACTAATACTAATAGGTGATGATATTGCCTTCGGAGATTTAGGAGTGTATGCTTCTGAAATCAAAACCCCCAATTTTCATCGTTTAGCAGAATCGGGAGTAAGGTTTACAAATTTTCATGCTTCACCAGTTTGTTCAGTAACAAGGTCTATGTTAATGACAGGTTGTAATAATATCGAGGTAGGCCTAGGCTCTTTTGATTATTCTTTCTACCCTGCATCTAAGGGAAAAGCGGGGTATGAAGGTTATCTGACTAGAAATGCTGTAGCGTTATCTCAATTATTTAATGATGAAGGGTATGAAGTATTGAAAGTAGGAAAATGGCATTTAGGGGGTGAAGCAGCAGGTGGATACACTCCATTAGAATGGGGTTTTACCAAAGAGTTTGGTATCCTATCGGGTGGATCCAATCACTGGAACGATTTAAGAATGACTCCAATTTTTTCTGATCCAGATTTTATGCATAAGAAATTTAAGGAACATTGGACGTTAAATGGTGAGAAATACAATAGACCTGAAGGAGTGTATTCTGGAGAGCTTTACACAAAACAAATGATTGATTTTATAAAAGAGGCAAAAGCTGAAGGGAAACCGTGGTTCTCTTGGATGGCTTTTACTACTGCTCATTTTCCTATTCAAGCACCACCAGAATTAGTTGAAAAACATTATAAATTTTATCTGGAAAAAGGGTATGAGGGATTAAAACAATACCGCTATGAAAGATTAAAAGCGAAAGGGTTAATCTCACATAGTGCACAACCAGCACCCGAGAATGATTTGGTAAAGAAATGGTCTCAGCTAAGTCAAAAAGAAAAAGAGTATCAAGCTAAGGTATTTGCTACTTATGCAGCAGAGATTGAAGATCAGGACAACCGTATTGGACAGATATTAGATTATCTCAAAGAATCTGGACAAATGGATAATACTTTAATTGTCTATCTTTCGGATAATGGACCAGAAGGTATGGAAGCTGAAAACCCCAATACAGGAAATCAGGTGTTTGGGCAATGGATTGCCAATAATTATGATACTTCTTTTGAAGGTATTGGTACAGCCAATTCGTCGAATTACATCGGTACAGCTTGGGCCAATGCAGCAACGGGTGGTTTGTCTTGGTGGAAATGGTTTATTGGTGAAGGTGGTGTAAGAGTACCTATGATAATAGTTCCTCCAGGAGCCTCAAAAGACAATTATTCTAGAGCAGGACAAATGAGTAATGTGGTGATGTCTGTGAAAGATCTACCGATGACCATTTTAGATTATGCAGGTATTCAACATCCAGGAGATACTTATAAAGGAAAGAAAGTGGTCACACCAACAGGAATTTCTGCAAGACCATTCTTAGATGGAAAATCTGATATAGTCCGTAATGATAAACAATGGTATGCCTTTGAACTGTTTGGTAATGCTTACATTATGCAAGGGAATTACAAGCTGATTAAAGTAAGAAAAGGTATGTTTGGTGATGGGCAATGGCATCTATATGATGTAGTAAAAGATCCATCTGAAAGTATGCCATTAGAGGATAAAATGAAAGGTAAATTTGATCAGATGTTAGCCACTTATAAACAGTATGAAAAAGACCATCAATTGGTACAAGTCGACGAAAGTTGGAATGCTTTTAAAGCGGCAAGTGAAGGCAACTAATCAAAAAAGATAGATAGAAGGCCATTGATGTTAAAAGTCGATGGCCTTTTTTATGTTGTTAAATTCTTATCAAGTATAATTGCCAAAATTTATATCTATATGAAAATAACTATCGACAATAAAGAATACGAAGTAGGACCAAGGAACAAAACAGTTCTTGATGTATGCAGAAAACACAAATTAAGCATTACAGCTCCTTGTTATAAAACACTACGTCAGTTTGGAACCTGCAATTCTTGTCTTGTTGAAGTAGATGGTGAAAAGAAATTATCTTGCGGAATTCCTCCTGATGAGAATGAAAAGTATGTACTTCAAAGAGATGATTTATTAGAGGAGCGTAAAGAGAAAGTAAAGCTTTTTAAAGCCCACAAAGAAAAAATGGAAAGGTTGTTAGGCAAGAGTTAATTTACAGATCAACACTATAGTGTAATTTTTTAATTCCTATATTATTATCCTGTTATTCTATCATGAAATTCGATATCACAGCAATAACTAACGCTTTAGCACCTTACAAAAACCAATTAGAACAACTTTATTTATGGAATGCAGATATATCAGGATTGGTAGATTTTGGATTAATATCAAAGGACGAATTGTCGGATCTACTACAACAGTCTATATACAATAGGGAAGTTAAAGTAAAAACTATCGTTCATCATGCACTCCATAATTATTATAAAAGTGATAGAACCAAATTTGAAGAGCTTTCAATGTGGATTATTATAAAGTGGGGAGGAATAAGAGCAGCTTCGAAAAAAGAGACTATACCATTAATCAATAACTTTATTGAAAAGGGAATACAGCCTTTTGAACGTATTGCTTCATACTCAAAAGTGGCTTCATTTATGTGTCCCGAGGAATGCATTATCTATGATGCAAGAGTGGCCTATACATTAAATTGGTTGATCTTATCCAGAAATGCTGGTACAAAATATTTCCCCATCCCATTAGGTAGGAATTCAAAAATGAAAGCCTTTGATATGGACGTACTTATACGTTTAAAACATATTGATAAATACCATATTGAAGATGCATTCCATATCGAACAAAAATACATTTCAAATAGAGACAAACAATTATACATTCCTAAAAATGAGGCATATTGTTGTATGAATACATTGATCAAAGCCGTCCATCAAAAACTTTGGAATGATGAACGGAAGGAACTTTATTTTACAGAAATGCTGCTTTTTTCAATAGCCGATAATTTTATTACAAAAGAGATTACAGAAAGTGTAAGGATTCAATTATAAATTGAAATACAAAATACTCCTTTATTTGACCATAAATTTATCCCAATTGAAATTATTTTCTTCTAAAAACTTCTTGAGTTGTATAGGTCTATAGCTTTCATCTTTATTCCAACGCATTTTTACTGACTCATGAATTAGGGTTTTTGATGTACCATGGTTGATAGGTCGATTGTATTTTTTACGTAAGTAGTAAACACAAACCCGAGATTTATGAAGTTTTGCTAAAGGGTTATTTGTTAATCTTTCGAATATATGGTTTTCAAATGTAAGTGCATCTCCATTAGGGAGTTTAGAAACTTCATCTAACATCCACTTCAAAGGGATATCACTAATAATAGATTGATCTTCATCTGCTGGATATTGTCCTCCAACATTTCTATGCACTCCTGAGAACCAAACTTGCTTCAGATCAGTTTTCTTATTTCCTAACCAAAAAGTAGGCTTGAAATCGTTTCGTTTTTCATCAATAGCAAGGGCATGTCTAGCCACTTTTATGTTAGAACATACCTTACAATTATAAAATTCGTATTTTCCTCTTTCTAGAAATTTTAGTTTCGGAAATGGGATACCAAGTGCTCCTACGGTATCAAAAACACCTACAAATGTAATTTCTTTAAAGGGTGTGAATTAGTTTTATAAAACTCCTTAGCCTTAATACCATTTGGGCTGAAATCATCTCCACAGTTTTTATAGATACTAAATGCCTGATTTATCTTTTCTGCATTTTCTCTTTTTAGAATTCCACAGTTGTTGATTAAACCACACAATGCTCTAATTGTATATGCGCCTCTACTAAAACCAAAAAGATAAATCTTATCACCTGGAGAATAGCTCTGAACAAGGTAACGATAGCAATCCGTAATATTTTTCTGAATTCCTTGTCCGGTGATTCCTCCAACAAATTTAGAGTAAAAAGTACCGTATGATCCAACACCTTGATCATAGAAAACTTGTTGTTGGTGATCAGGTGAAATACACCTAGCAATTTTTAATATGTTAGAAGGATTATCTGATTCTTTTTTTTCGGGTTTATTCCAAGTACCATCGGCACAGATTACAATCTTTTTCATTTTATTGGTTGTTAAGAGTAGTTATAAGAGATGTGAAAGTTTAATTACATAGTAGAAAATATTCCATTTAGTTTGAAGAACATGGACTACAGTAATTTAAATGAGCTTTCATATTTGCTGGTCCTGAGATATGGATTTGTTTACCTTTTTCACAAGCTTCTTTAGTAGTATAAGTTTGCTTTGTATAATCACAAACTGATTGATTGCCACTATACTTCGCATGTGATGGATGCTTACAACAATATGACCACTTCTTATTTTGTAGATTATCCACAGACTTAGAGCCAAAAGACATTGACGTTAATGCCAAAATTGTTAAGCTAGAGATTAATACTATTTGAGATTTCATAATTCATGTTTTAAGTTGAAAATCAATGGTAAATATGAAAAATGTGTGCCGTTGTAAAACAGGGTTAATACAACCTATTATTCTTTATATTGTACTCAAAAAATGATTTAAATATCCATATATTGATTTAATTATCAGTTTGAAAAATGATTTTATTTATTATATAGGTAACAATCTCGATTAAAGGTTACTTACCAAATATTATCGAGATTTATATTAATATCACAATGCAATTATGTTACTTTGTTGTAGTAAAAGTTTTGATGCTTTCAATTAAAAATGAGAATTCTCAATAGTATCTTTAATTAATATTTATTAAATAATTTTCATTTCTTAACACAAAAAGGAATTGATATATTTAAATCTTACTTAAAGAAACACAAACGCTGTTCATATTAAAATCTTTATCTATACAAATGAATTTCAACTATACCTATTTAATGAGGCAGTATTTATACTGTATTGTAACACTGTGTACTATTATACTTGGTGTTTCTCAAGAAACTTTTGCACAAGAGTTCCCTGATCCAATAGAAGTATACAGACATACCTTACAACAAAAGAACGAAGTAAAATTAAGGTCAAGAACCTTTTCAAATTCTTTTCATATTGACTCCACCTTTACTATTAAAAGTGATTCAACCCCATCCTATAAATCATATCATAAATATGATAATCATGGTAATTTAATTGAAGAAACTCGATATCGTTGGAAAAACTATGAATGGGAAGGTTATTTTAAACAAAAAAAAGAATATGACCATGATGGCAGAATTACTGAATATCTAAATTATTCATGGATTAATTATCAGTGGGAACTAAGCACAAAGCAAAAATATGAATATGTCGAGGGGACTATCTTTATTTCAAAGATTTCTTATTTTTTACCGAATAATACTAAGGATGATTGGTATTTAGATTCTTATATTGACTATGTTTTTGATCAAAATCTACTTTTGGATGAAATTCATTATTTTAGATTAGAGAATAATAACTTCGATTTTTATCAAAAAGTGGTTTATAGTTATTTTGGAGATAATGAAGTAGAATATGTCAACTATATAAAGGCGGGAAATAATTGGGATCCTGAATTGAAAGTAACTTATCAATATATTGATGATGAAACTTATCAATTTAATTATAGTATGACTCATTATTTTGAAAATAATCAATGGAAGTTAATGTCAGAAGTTAGGTATGAATATGATGAATTTAATAATAATACTTCATTACTTTTTTATGGGGAAGGCAGAGTGCCTCAATCCTTACAAACCTATACTTACGACAACCTTAATAATAAAACAAAGTACCTCTCCCAATATTGGGATGTATCAAAAAGTGAGTGGTTAAATTCAAGAAGAGAAGATTACATTTATAATGATAATCAATACATAGATCATGAAATTGAGTATACTTGGAAAAATTCATCATGGTCTTTTTATGAAAAAATCTACAATTTTTCTAATGATCCCTCACAAAAATTCTTTGATATTATTCCTAGTCAGCAAGGATTTAAAAGTGGTGACAATGAAAAATTAATGACTATTCAAAAAGGTAATTTTAATAATACAGAGTGGTTATACAAGGATAAGAATACAGGGGCGTTTATTTCATTTTCACCAAAACAAGTAGAACAATATATAGCACCAGGTCTTTTATTTGAAGGAGAAAAGGATATCGTTTTTACTTACGATTTAGAAGGAGAAAAGATCACTTCAAACCAAAGTCATGTGTTGGTCGCTGGAATTAGTTTCACTCCATTTGAAAATATCGTTTTAGACAAAGATCAAGTGGGACCTACACTTACTGCTACTTGTAGCAATAGTGAAGCTGACATTAAATGGTATTATGGAGAAAATTCCGAAGGTCCATTTAGTAATTATTTATCTTCTTCAAATCCTTATAATGTAAAGTTTTATTATCCAGGGAAGTTTTATCTAATAGCAAAAGCTGAAATTGAAGAGGTAGAGATAAATAGTAATTCTATACAAGTAGAGGTAATTGGAAATAGATTGAATACTAGTAATAAACATTTCTATATTCAAGATGAAACGGAACCAATTGAAGTATTTGAGTATCCAAATGCCACATCTAGGGAATGGAGATATAGATTAGATGATAACGATAATTGGAAATCTTTTGATACCCCTCAAACTAGCGAAACATTTAATCCCGAATATCTTTGGACAGGTGAATATCAGTTAGCTTGTTTTTCTACTATAAATGATAAAATTTATCAGACAGAAGATATCACTATTACTTTTACATCTAAATCTGTAATCAGTCCTATATATCAAAAAGTAGATGTTAATGAGGTTGGGGATACATATAAAATTACAGAATCACCGACAGCAAATTATAGATACTGGTATTATTCAACAAAAGAAGATGGATCTTATATTTCTCTAGGAAAAAAGGATGAATATGCTCCATTATTTTCTGAACCTGGAAAATATTACATAAAGAGTAGAAATTATTGGAATAGCTTTAGTGATTATGGGAATATTGTTGAGGTTGAAGTATTTGGGAATGCTATAGATAACTCAATAACTACATCAATTCTAGTCAATAGTACCGAACAAATCCTTGAGGTTTCAGAATATCCTATAGCAAATCAAAGAGAATGGTTTTTTAGATTAAAAGGTGAAATATATTGGAACTCTTTTCAAATACCACAAACTAATTCATCGTTAGTATTGAATTTTAATGATGCTGGTAGTTATGAGTTAATCTGTAAATCCAATATTGAAAACAAAGAATATACATCTAATATTGTTTCTATCGATGTGATTCAACCAGTAATTATTACTAATCATGAAGATCAAATCATCGATGTTAATACTTTAGGTACTTTATTAGAAGTTGAAGAACAAACAAGTTCAAAAAGAAGGGAATGGTGGGCAGAAAATCTAGAAGGGACAAAAATAAATCTACAATCCTCTGAACTCAATTATTCTCCATTCTTTTCAGAAATTGGTGAATATGAAATTTATGTCAAATCTTATTACGAAAACTCTACTTTTGAAAGTAATCGAGTATTGGTTAAAGTTTTAGGAAATGATATTGTAAATGAAGAAGTTCAATATACGATTATTAATGTACCAACTACAGAAGGCATTGCTGTCCAAGAAAAGGGTATTTATGAGAGTAGAGTTTGGAAGTATCAATTAGAAAATACAAACCTATGGTCATCATTTGAAAACAGTAATCAAATAATATATCCTGAATTTGCGAACTCCGGAACTTATCAAATAGCATGTTTCTCAACTTTAGGTAATAAATTGTATATCTCAGATACTGTAAAAGTTATAGTAGTAGATCAACCCAAAATAACACCTAATGAATTACAAAATATTGAGGTTAGAGAAAGAGGGAATGAGTTAAGTATTTTAGAATCTTATCCCTCATCATCAAAAAAATGGTATTATTCAGATAGAATTGAAGGACCTTATACAGATTATGTATCTGGTTCACCAACATATGCACCTTATTTTTATCAAGCAGGTAATTTCTTTATACTTTGTAAAGTTAAATATGGTGATTTAGAATTAAATTCGGATACGGTTCAAGTTAGGGTGAATGGGGTAGGTTTAACACATTCTTATTCTATTTATTCTTATAAAGATAGCTTAACAGGTAGTATCGGTGTAACTGAATACCCAATTGCAGAAAGTAGAGAATGGAAATGGCAAGACTCCTCAAATAGTAAAAACCCATGGAATTCATTTGACACTCCAGAGACATCAATAACTTTAACACCTTATTTCGATCAGACAGGAAGATATAAAATTGCTTGTTTTTCTACTATTAATAGTCAGGAATTTATATCTGATTATGAATATGTGTATTCTGTAAATTCTGAAATTTATCCAAATATTGATCAGAATTTAAATATCAACGAAAAAGGTAATGAGCTAGAAATTATTAATCAAGGGTCTTCTTACACATATGAATGGCGCTTATACAAAGAAGGAGAAGAAAACGTTTTTGATATAGTCTCTACCTCATCTAAATATACCCCTCAAATTAATGCCTCAGGAATTTATTATGTAGAAGGGTTTTCAAAATTTTATAATCCAGATGTAGATGGAAATAGAGAATATTATTATATACCTGCAGGACGAATAAAAATTTCTATAATAGGTAATACTATTAAAAGGTTTGTACCGCAAACATTATTAAGAGAACAAGAAGGTAAAGAATTAAAGGTGACGGAATATCCAATAGCCGAACGTAGAGAGTGGAAATATAAGAAAAAAGGTGATTTAGACTGGATTTCATTTGAAGTTCCGGAGTATACAGAATTTTACACTCCTACATTTAAAGAGAAAGGTAATTATGTTGTTACATGTTTTTCATCAATTAATAATATTGAATATCAATCTAATGAAATTGATATTGATGTGATTGATTATTCTATCGTACCTAATACCAAACAAACTTTAGAACTAAATAAAACAGGTGAGTTAATAGAGTTATTATCAAGTAAAACGACAGAAACGAGGTATTGGTACTATAATGATGTATCCACTGGTGAAAATGTTTATTTAGGTAGTGAACTTAATTATCTCCCATTGTTTGATAGGACTGGTGAATTTGAAATATTTTGTTCTTCTGTTTTTGATGGACAAGAACATACTTCAAATAAGGTGGTTATCAATGTGATTGGAGTAGATGTTCAACAAGAAGAATATAAATTAGTAACCAAACAAAGTGGTCTAGCAGTATTTGCTAATGAAGTACCTGTAGCAACTTCTAGAGAATGGAAATATAGATTGAAAGGTGATAGTCAATGGTTATCTTTTAGTGATCTGGAATTAAATGAAGAGTATATACCATATTTTGAAAAAGCAGGTAATTATGAAGTAGCCTGTCACTCAGTTATTAACTCTGTTGAGATTGTTTCAAATATTCTTAGTTATTCAGTAAATGAAAATGAGATAACACCAAGAGAAGATCAACACTATATGTCTGGAGAGCAAGGTAAATTGCTATTAGTTAATGAAACAAATTCTCCAGATGAAAGAGGTTGGTATTATATAAATGACAATGAAGAAATTATTTATATAACAGATGAATTAGGCTATACACCAGAGTTTTCACAACCAGGAAAATACGAGGTATATTGTAATTCAACTTTTGGTAATTATACAACAAAGAGTAATTCAGTAAAAATAACTGTAATAGGACTTAGTATTGATGATCAATTGGAAGATACATTAGTAGTTCATCAAGAAGGTAAAGTAATATCTATTACAGAATACCCTACAGCAAGTACAAGAGAATGGAAATATAGGTTAAAAGGTAGTGAGACATGGTTATCTTTCATTGATATACAGACTGATTTTGAGTTAACTCCTATTTTTAATACTGTGGGTGATTATGAAATTACTTGCCATTCAATTATTCAGGAAGAAGTATTTATATCAGATCCTGTTCAATACTCAGTAAATGAGAATTATATTTCTCCAACAGAAGACCAACAATATGAGCAAGGTGAAGTAGGGAATAAATTAACTGTTAATGAGACTAACCATACTAATAAAAGAGAATGGTATTATACGGTAAAAGAGTCAGATGAAATAGTATTAATTTCTAATGCTGAAAGTTATATACCTGATTTTTCACAACCAGGAACATACGAGGTATATTGTAATTCAACTTTTGGTGCTTACACAACAAAGAGTAATACAGTAAATGTTACAGTAATTGGTCTTAGTATTGATGATCAAATAGAAGATACTCTAGTCATCAATCAAGAAGGTAAAGCAATATCTATAACTGAATTTCCAATAGCGAACTCTAGAGAATGGAAATATAGAGTGGTAGGTGATTTAGATTGGAACTCTTTTGAAAACCCGATTTTTGAGAATAAATTAAATCCAATTTTTTCTAAATCTGGAGATTATGAAATTACTTGCCATTCTTTAATAAACGGAACAGAGTTAGTATCAAATGTAGTAACTTATACAGTTAATGAAAATGAAATAACACCATCACATGATCAACAAATAATAAAAGGTGAAGCTGGCGAAATGCTTTCAGTTAATGAAACAAATATTGCTAGTGAAAGGGCTTGGTATTATACGACGGTTGATAGTGAGGAAGAGGTATATCTTTCAAATGAGACAAACATTATACCTTCATTTTCAAGTCCAGGGATTTATGAAATTTACTGCATTTCTTCATTTGGTAATTATAATATTACAAGTAATAAAGTAAATGTTACAGTAATTGGTCTTAGTATTGATGATCAATTAGAAGATACACTTGTTGTTAATCAGAAAGGTAAAATGATTTCAGTCAATGAGTATCCGAAGGCGACATCAAGAGAATGGAAATATAGAGAGGTTGGAACAATCCAATGGAACTCTTTTGATTTAAAAGAAACAGCAGAAACCTATTATCCAATATTTTATGATAAAGGCCAATATGAAATAATCTGTCATTCAATAATTAATAATGACCTTGTTGAATCTAATATTATTTCATATGTAGTAGCAAGCAATGCTGTATTTCCTGAAGAAACTCAAAATATCGAAAAAGACGAAGAAGGTAAGACTCTTTCTGTTGAGTTAAGTCATTCCTCATCTAATACTGAATGGTTCTATACTTCAACTACAGACCAAAAAGAAGTCTTTTTAACTGTAGGGGATTCATATCGACCACACTTTGAAAAAACTGGTGAATTTTATGTTTTTGCTAAGACAAAGTTCGGAGAGTATTGGACTGTAAGTAACTCGGTTTTAATAATTGTAGATGGTATTCATATTAAGGATAAAGTTGAAAATACTTTAGTAGTTGGTCAGGAAGGAAAACAAATTTCAGTTTCAGAATCTAAAGAAATGGTATCAAGGATGTGGTATACTAAGTTGTTCGGTTCCGATGTATGGGTTTCAACAGGAGTTTCATCAAAAGAATTTATTCCACTATTTGATCAATATGGTTCATATGAATTAAAGTGTATTTCAATGGATCATCAGAGAGAATTTGAATCAGAAATTGTTGTATATAATGTAGAGGCAAATGAAATACTATCAGCAGAAGAACAAGTGATTAAGGTAGGAGAAGAGGGGTCTGTAATTGAAATTTATGAAACTTCGGATCCAAAGTTAAGAGGATGGTACTACACTACAAGTAAGAATATCCAGAGTGAACAATTTATTCACTCAAATAAAACGTTAATGCCATTATTTGATAAAGCTGGGGAGTATTTTGTTTTTTGTAAATCTCAATTTGGTGATTATGAATATACAAGTGAGAAGGTGAAAATAATAGTTGAGGAAAATGTAACCTCCATTATTACTCCACCGTCATCAGATGCAATTATTTATCTTAATGGGAATTCAATTTATATTAAGAATTACAACCTATTAGATGCCTCACTCTATGATGTTTCTGGTAGACGAATTAACTATGATATCAATACTAAAACAAATCCAGGAACTATTGAGATAAGATTAAAATCTCAGGTAACAGGAATAATCATTATGAAATATACTGATGGTAATTCTATTGAATCAGTAAAATTATTAAAGGATTGAAATTAAAATTCAAAGGATAAAAAAGGATAAGTCAATACATAATTTGGCTTATCCTTTTTCTTTATTCCTACAATTAGATATTAGCGTTTATAAATTTGTAATTTTACTTATATAACTAATAAACCCCAACTCACTTCACAAATGATATTCCTATTCTTAATTCTATTGGTATTTTTTCTTCAAGAAAAAAGAAGTTGTATTAATGTAAACAATACTGTAAAAATTGAGTCGATATATTCCGGCAGTAGCTCTACTAGCAATCATTTTAAAAATCATGAAGTCATCATAAAAAAAGAGACAGAAGCATATTATCATTTTAATATGAAAGACGAAGAAAGTTTGATTTATAATGATAGTTATGTAGTTAAAATTTCATTTGAGAATAAAGAGCTGACTTATTATGACCTTTTGAAGAAAAGTCATCCAATTAAGTATAATTTACCTTTAGAGTTACTCATTAGTGATTTTTCTGATTTTAGTATTGATAAAAGCAATAAGGTTTTCTTCAAAAAATATGATGCTGAATTAAACTGTATTTCGATCTTATGCATTGATGATTTTTCTTTACGAACGAGTAAAATATTAAATAAAGGAGATGGCTTTTGTTCTATCGTTTCTGAAGAGGGTATTGTCTTTATATTAGATGATCAATACAATAAAATCGAGTTACATTAAATTAAGATGTTCTTCTACAGGTGTTCACCTGAAAATACTACATAAACTTAAAAACGATTTTAGTTAATAAATATTCTAATCAACTAACTAACATAGGAATAGATTTACTTAAAAATTAAATAATTATGAATTGGTTTGTTCTGAGTAACGGTTGTCCTATATTCGGGGCAAATTTCAATCGAGCCAATAATTTTTCGGAACAAACAAACACCCAATGCCATATTTTATTGGACTATCGATAAATGTAACTTTTTTACTTAAATCATTAAATTTTCTCAATTGCTTTACAATGAAAAAACTTTTTACTCTTTTACTACTACATTCGGTTCTATTTTGTAGTACTCATGCTTACGCTCAAATCTTAGAAGACTTTGATGATGAAGTAGGACCAAACTTTACAAAAAATCACATAACTAGTACAGGTTTAAGACTCTTTATACCAGAAACTTGTTATTTTGGCTATACCCATGGTGCCTCTACTATAGGAGGTCATATATTTAATACCTCGGTTTTGATTGGATCTGCAAATAGTTCGGGTGATACAATAATTATAAAAGCTCCTGAAAGTAAACTTTTCACTAGTTTTGAAGGTGACTTTTATTATGCACATTCAGAAAATTCAAACCCAGCAATTTTTTTCTTATTCAAAAACGGTAAACGGGTTGGATCTTCTGTAAACCATGATTACAATACCTATCTTAGATTTATATCAACAGGCGCATTTGACGAAATACGATATTATATACCTTCAGGAGGCCTTATTTATTATGATAATTTTGAATTTGTTGTAGATGATATCTGTCTAGAGCCTTCATCAGAAGCAACAAATAGTGTTTTCGGTACTTCAACTATTAATTCATTAACATTAACGAGCTTTACAGCACCTAGCGGTGGAGCTGATGGTTATGTAGTTTTTATCAATACATCAAACAGTTTTGAAGCACCTTCAGAAGGTTTAACTCCAACATCTAATACTCAATATAGTGGAGGTCAGCAAGCTGTTTATTATGGTGCATCTACAAGTCCTAATGTAACAGTTTCAGCGTTGGAACCTGGTACTACTTATTATTTTAAAGTGTATGCTTACAATGATTGTCATGGTACAAACACATATGAAAGTACCGGTCTATCTGCAAATGATATGACTGCCAAAAAAGCTTTAACAATCACTGGTTTATCAGCAGGAAACAAGATTTATGATGGTAATACAACTGCTATTATTAGTGGTACTCCTAGTTTATCAGGTGTCATTTCGGGTCATACTGTAACATTAGGAGGAACACCATCATATAATTTTACAAACTCTGTTATAGGTATAGATAAAACTATAAGTACTGTTGGATATTCTCTTTCAGGAACTGATGCAAGTAAGTATGTCCTTTTACAACCCACATTTTCAGCAGATATTACGACTAAGGAGTTGACAGTTGCTGATATCACGGCCGAAAACAAAGTTTATGATGGGAGTACTACTGCTTCTACAACTGGTACAGCAGCTTTAAGTGGTGTGGTTGAAAATGATCAGGTAACGTTAGGTGGTACACCTACATTCACTTTCGCTAGTGCGGATGTAGCTTCAAGCATATCAATTAGTACTTCAGGATATTCAATCTCTGGTAATGATGCCAGTAACTATAGCTTAACTCAACCAACACTCTCAGCGGATATTACCACTAAAGAATTGACGGTTGTTGATTTATCGGCTGAGAATAAAGTCTACGATGGTATTGCCACAGCTTCAACAACTGGAACAGCTGCTTTAGAAGGATTGATGTCAAATGATGAAGTGACACTTGGTGGAACTCCATCATTTACTTTTGCAAGTACAGGAGTTGGTTCAGACATTACAGTAAACACTTCAGGATATTCAATTTCAGGGAACGATGCAAGTAACTACAGTTTATCACAACCTGTACTTTCAGCAGATATTTCTGCTAAGGAATTAACGATTTCAGGTCTAACTGCAGAGAACAAAGAATTCGATGACAATACTGAAGCAACAGTATCAGGTACTCCTGTTTTAGAAGGGGCTATCTCAGGAGATGATGTTACTCTTGGTGGAACTCCTGAATATACATTTGCAAGTGCTGATGTAGGTGCAGATATTGAAATCACAACCAAAGGTTATTCTATCTCAGGTGATGATGCTGATAATTATAATTTAATTCAACCAACATTTATTGCAAACATCACAACGGTATTATCGGCTGATGAGAGCTCTTTAGTTGATCATATTTTAATTTATCCAAATCCAACAACAGGAACGGTATCTATCAAATATGATTTGAATGATGCACTTTCTCTAAGAGTATTTAATTCTTCTGGACAACAAATTAAAAGTGAAACTATTTTAAGTAGCTTTTATCAATTTGAACTAATAGGATCTTCTGGAATGTACTTTATAGAACTAATTGATAGAGAAGAAAATAAAGCTAATTTCAAAATTGTTAAAAGATAATTTAGAGGTTGAAAACCTTATTAAATAATTAACGAAGCCATCTTTTATTATACTTAATAAAAGATGGCTTTTTTACTTTAAATAATAGTTCATTAGAAATTGTGATAAACTATTGAATTAACGTTGATGAACATAAAGTATTTTAAATCAATCTTTTGCGAACAATTTTTATATTGCATTACCCAAAAACTAGTTGCTTGCCAAAATGTGCACATCAGATGCCAAAATGTTTAAGCGTAAAACACCCAATACTAGCGACCTTTGTAAGGTAAAATTTATAAAAACTAAATAGAAATAATCATGGCTAATCAATTTGGTAAAAAAGGATGGACTCCAGAACGAATCAACAACTTAGAAGGTAAAACTTTTGTAATCACCGGAGGAAACGGAGGTGCTGGTTTTGAAGCAACAAAAATTCTTCTGAGCAAAGGAGCAGAGGTAGTGATGCTTAACCGTAGTGCAGCCAAATCTGAAAAAGCTATTGATGACCTGAAAATACTATTTGGTAAAGCTGCAAAGGTTTCTTTTATCGTAATGGATTTGGCAAACTTAGATTCTGTTCGAAAAGCAGCAGAAGCGGTCAATAAAACAATACCTAAAATTGATGCCTTAATGTGTAATGCAGCTGTGGCTCAAGTTGCCAAACAAGAAATTACAGTAGATGGTTTTGAAAGTCAGTTAGGGACCAATCATTATGGACACTTTTTATTAAATAACTTACTTTTTGATAAGATTGAAGCATCAAATGGTAGGATTGTAGTAGTGGCTAGTGAGGGGTATAAAATGGGAATCAAAACCATTCAATTTGACGACATGAATTGGGACAAGAATTATGAGGCCAACGCAGTATATTCTCAAAGTAAATTGGCTCAGATGATGTTCGCTTATGAGTTACAAGATCATATAAAAAGAGCAAATAAAAATGTTGGTGTTTATGTTTGTCACCCTGGTGCATCAAAAACCTCTCTAATTAAAAAAGATGCTCCGCTGATTACAAGAATTTCATGGGCAATATTAGCAGCCTCTCCTTTGGTACAATCGGCAGAAAAAGGTGCTTATCCGGAATTGATGTGTGCTACCGAAGAAAACTTAAAACAAAAAGCTTTTTATGGTCCTACAGGTATGAACTACTGGACAGGCCCGGTGGGAGAATGTAAATTGGAACCTCATGCATTAGATAAAGAAGTGATGACAAAATTATGGACTTTATCAGAAAAAGAGACAAATTGTAAGTGGAACTTCTAAACATATTCTATACAAATTAAAATAGTAATACAATGGATATATTAAAAGCAGCAACGGATTGGGGAAGAGCAGAAGCATTTTCGATTTCATTTTTCATTCTTTTCGGTATCTTATTTATCATTACAGGACTTGGTTTTTGGCAGTTGGGAAAAACTGAATTTGCCAGAGCATTTATTTACCCTGTGTCGATAGCTGGGATATTTCTTCTAGCATCTGGATTTGGGTTGTTTTTCTCTAATAAAGCGAGAGTTGGTGAATTTGAAACTGCTTATCAACAAGATGCTTCTTCTTTTGTAGCTTCAGAGATAGAGCGAGTAGATAAAACAATCGCTACTTACCAGACAGCTGCTTTTAAAGTATTTCCAGCCATTGCAATATTAGGGGCATTGATGGTGATGTTTATGCAGAAACCAGTATGGCAAGCGACTGGTGTGGCTGTTATGGCAACAATGATTGTATTTACTGTTATTGATAGTAACGCAAAATCAAGGTTGGAAAATTATAAAATAGAGTTAGACTCTTTTGTTGCTAATCAAAAATAAGATGGAAAATATCGTTTTCAATAACATCACAGAATTCAATAAGGCTCAAGACTTACCTGCACCTGAAAACCCACTTTTTACTGTTGGTTGTAAGGTGTTAAGTGAGGATGAAATCCAGAATTGCGTTTCTTCTCAAACAGAAGTAAGTTATACTAACCAATTCTATATTATCAGTCTTAAAAATATAGTATCAGGAGAGTTAATTTATGGAAGAACAAAATATGATAGCGAAACAGGAACAATGTTCTTCTCCTCACCGAATCAAACCTATACCATAAAAGACATTATTGTGAGTTCTGAGTCTTGGTTTATAGCCTTTCATGAGGATTTTATATCAGGTACAAATGTTAGAAAACTAATCAAGAATTATAACTTCTTTAATTATAATGTAAATGAGGCATTGCATCTTTCTCCGAAGGAGGAAAATATAATTAAAACCATTTTTAAGACCATAGAAACAGAGTATCAAAATAATCAGGATGAGTTTAGTAAGGATATTATTTTGACACATTTAGAGGCTTTATTAAAGTATGCCGATCGTTTTTATAAACGTCAGTTCTTAAACCGAAAAGAGATCAATAAAGCCTTATTTACTCGTTTTAAAGACATCTTAGATGACTATTTCGAATCCAACTTGTTAGAAGAAAATGGGATTCCAACTGCAGAATGGATGGCCAACAAATTAGGTGTCAGTCATCGTTATATGCGAGATACCATTAAAACAGAGACAGGAAAAACAGCTGTAGATCAAATCAATTTATATTTAGTGGAAGAAGCTAAAAATTTACTCCTCGGAACGAATGCTTCTATTTCTGAAATTGCCTATAAATTAGGGTTTGAATATCCTCAGTATTTTTCCCGATTATTTAAGAAAAAAACAGGATTAAGTCCTAAAGAATATATTGAATCTGCTACTATGAATTAGTATTTTCTTCTTAAGAAAATTATTAAGATCTTAAAAAAAATAAAGCATAGCTTGGAATAAATCCTGATATGGAAAAACTCTTAAAGCAGGATAAAAAGGGAAAGCTCAAAAGTTATATTGAGCAAAAATATTAAACAAGGACAACTCTACTCACTAATTCAAAATGGGTAGAGTTTTTTTATCTTTACTCATTCTTTATAAATTCTAAAATCTTTATCCTATTTAAAACACTTTATCATTCTCTATTGTAAATAAATGAATATTGAATAATTGTTTAGATTTGTTTTTCGTAAGTCTTTTATGGCTTACCTAACAAACAACCAAAACTTAAAAACATCTTATGTCAAACTGGTATGAAGCAATCAGTGAAAAAACTGATTACATTTTACAAGAAATATATCAACACCCTTTCATCAAAGATCTAATGGGAGGTAAGCTATCGAAAGAAGTCTTTAATTTTTATATCAATCAAGATTCTATCTATTTGGCTGAATATAAAAAGATACTTGCTGAAACAGGAATCAGATGTGAGGATGATCAGGATACACAGTTTTTCTTAGGTGCTGCAACAGGGATCATTCATGTAGAAGATGCTTTGCATGAGAACTTCTTAACAGGTGAACAAAGAACGACTCAAGCTTCTCCTACTTGTGAATTATATATCAGTTACCTTTCGAGAATTGTACATACAAAATCATTAGAAGAAGGTCTGGCTGCAGTACTTCCTTGTTTTACAATTTACAAAGAAGTGGGGGATTATATTCTTGCCAATCAAAGTAATAAAGGAGAAAATCCATATCAAGATTGGATCAATACTTATGGTGGGGAAGAGTTTGCCAACTCAGTAAAGAAAGCAATTGATATTACCAATAAATTAGCAAGTAAAGCTTCTCCAGAAAGAATTGAAAAAATGAATGAAGCGTTTGAAAAAGCCTCAAAATTGGAATGGATGTTTTGGGATAGTGCATACAAACAAGAAGCATGGAAAGTATAAAAACAACTTATAAAAGTGTATTGACTATTGCAGGAAGTGATTCTGGTGGTTGTGCAGGAATCCAAGCCGACATCAAAAGTATTTCGGCTTGTGGAGCCTATGCTGCTAGTGTGATTACAGCGACAACAGCTCAAAATACACAAGGAGTTACCGATATTTTTGCTCTTCCTGTTGCTCATCTAGAAAAGCAACTAGAAGCGGTATTAAGTGATATTGATTTTAGTGCTATCAAAATTGGTATGCTTCATTCTTGTGAAGTAATTGAAACAATTGCTACAAAACTTAGGGAATATAATATTCGAAACATTGTTTTAGATCCTGTTATGGTGGCGACTTCTGGAGATATTTTAATTACAGAAGATGCTATAGAATGTTTAAAACAACTGTTCCCCAAAGTTACAGTGATCACTCCCAATCACAAAGAAGCTGAATTGTTGATTGGTCATGCTATTGATCAACATAACGTTGAAGCCACTGCCAAAGAAATTGGATTACAATTTAAAACTTCCGTCTTGCTGAAAGGTGGGCACTTTGAAACTGATGAAATGCACGATGTGCTTTTTGAATTTCCGACAGACAAAACAACAGTCATTAAAAACCCCAGAGTAGATACAAACAATACTCACGGCACTGGCTGTAGCTTATCATCAAGTATTGCAACTTTCCTTGGAAAAGGTGAAGGTTTAGAAAGCGCTGTGAAGAAAGGCTGTAGTTATGTCAATAATGCTATTACAGAAGGAAAAGATAAGGTATTAGGGAAAGGAAATGGTCCGATTAACCATTTTGGAATCTAAGGGATGAGATAAAATTCTTGTGCATCATAGGTTCAACTATGGTGCACTATTTTTTTAATGTATTTTATCATAAACTAGAACTATTACTTCTCAAATCATTCGGGCTATAACCAAACTGTTTTTTGAAAGTGCGACTAAGATGTGATGCACTATGAAAACCCAATTCATTACTTACTTCAAAAACGGATTTTGTTGTGTATTTAAATAACCGGTTGGCCTCTTCCAAACGGTGTTGATTAAAGAACTTAATGATAGGCATTCCAAAGACGGATTTAAATGCTCTTTGGAGTTTAGATTTACTGATATTATTATTTTCACTGATCGTTTCAAGATTGGGTAAAAAGGAGTAATCAGATAAAATCTGTTCTTTGATATTGAGCATTAATGAAAAATCATCTGGATGGATTTTATTATTAGTTAGAATGCTAGAATCATTCTCAATTAGTACTATCAATCTAGCGATAATCTCATAGGCTCTTGCATAAAAGATTGATCTATTTAACCTCACATCTGTCCTTTCTACAAAAGAATTTCGGACAAGCGATTCAATTTCCGGTGAAAGTCTGTGGTAAAAAAACCAATCTTTTTCCTCTTTTAGCCTCCTGAAAAATTTATCATTTTGTTTTTCAGACGTTTTCCAATCATCAATCAATTCTAATGGAACTCTAATAGACATCCATCGGATCGTTTTATTGCTTGGGAAAGTTAAATTATAAGGGCGGTTAGCATCATAAATAGAGATTCCTTCGGTATTACCCGTATTTGGTGAGTGACCTAACATATCTCCATAAAAACCAATACGAATAGCCACAATTCGCTCTTTATTTTTCGGTGAATTTATTATTTCAATTGGGACTTTTACATTGAAGTCGGCCATAACTATAACAATACCACTTTGATAAGTATGTGCATAAAAGTTTCCATGCCCCATCTCATTATCAAATGAATATTTTGATCCATCCCAGGTTCCACCATATTTTTTGCTAAACTCGCTGTAGAATGCTTGTGGATTTATTTCATCTTCAATCCTGAGTACTAATGTTGGTTTATCCATTAATGCTACCTCTTTTGATACTCTTAGTTTAAACAGGAGTATTATGATATTTATTTGAATGCTATTGACAATAATATGAATTATTAAACCCGATTACAATAACGACTTTTGTACTCATCATTATGAAGTGTGATTATCAATTTCAAAAATCCTAATTAAAAATATGAAACATTTAATTTTTATTGTTCTAATATGTTTTACAACAATTGTAAGTCTAGGGCAAGATAAACCCAACATCGTTATTATGATGACTGATAATCAAGGATATGGCGATATGGGATGTTACGGAGGGTTACGCGCTCCAACACCAAATATGGATAAATTAGCCGAATCTGGAATTCAGTTTTTAGATTTCCAGATTGATGCAAGTTGTACTGCCTCAAGAGCATCCTTTATGACTGCTCGAATGCCTATCCGTTCGGGTACATCTGGGTATGTTATTCCTGGTGAACCCGGTGGACTTCATCCTATGGAAGTGACTATAGCAGAAATGTTAAAATCAGTAGGTTATTCAACGGCAAATTACGGAAAGTGGCACCTTGGAGAAACGGCTGACAGACAACCTCAAAACCAAGGGTTTGATGAATGGTATGGGGTTTCTAATTCAAGTTTTCCAGTTGATAGTTCTTTCCCTGGATATCAAGAAGATTTAATCCCACCTCAAAGTATCTTAAATGCAAAAGCGGGTGAGGAAGCTAAAATAGTTGCTGATATGACACTTGAAAAAAGAGGATTAATTGATAGTGAACTTACAGCAAAAAGTGTTGATTACATTAAGAAACATGCAAACAAAAATGAGCCTTTCTTCTTGCTTACTACTTTTATAAATCCTCACCATCCAGTTGTTCCACACCCCAATTTCGCTGGCAAATCAAAAGGTGGTGCGTATACAGATGTCCTAATGGAAATTGATTATAACGTAAGTCAGATTGTAGGAGCTATTGATGATTCAGGTATCCGTGATAATACAATCATTATTTTCTTCTCAGACAATGGTCCTACACGTTATTCCCCAGAAGCAGACCATAATGGAGATCCTGGACAATGGGCTGGTGAATTAGGTTCCGGATGGGAAGGTGGACTACGTACGGTTGGTATGATGTCTTGGCCCAATAAGATCCGATCAAATTGGAAATCAGAAGAAATGTTTCATGCCATGGATTTTATGCCAACACTTGCCAATATTGTAGGAGCTGAAATGCCTGACGATCGTCCAATTGATGGTTTTGATCAGACAGATTTTTTATTAGGAAAACAAGAGCATTCCAATCGAGATCATCGTTTAGTATATTATTATGGTGATTTGACAGTGGTTCGCTGGGCACAATACAAAGCTCACTTTGTAAAATATGCTAGATTTCAAAGTTGTACAGCACCGCCTATCAAGCTAGGGCAAATCCCTGAGTTCTATAACCTTAATACTGATCCAAAAGAACTATTTAATCTTTATGGTCGAAGTGGTGGAATTCCACTATTCTTCAAGTTCCAAGAGGCTATGTTGCCATATTTTGAAAGTATGAAAGAATTTCCAAATTTAGATTACTCAAAAATGGAAAGAGATAAATAATTTGTATTTCTTAAAAAGCAGTCAATTATATTTATTTTTTTAAGTCTCACATTCATTAGCAATTTTAATGAATGTGAGACTTTTATATTAAAAAGAATAAATATTCAATAGGATTATTAATTTTAAGTGATCTAAATGACACTCATTTTTATTTTGAGACTAAACCATGAAAAACAAAGTCGCATTAGTGTTGGAGGGAGGTGGTTCAAGAGGAATGTTTACAGCAGGTATTCTTGAATCATTTCTGATGAAAAATATAAATTTTGATTCTATTTTTGGCATCTCAGCAGGTGCATTGTATGGGGCTTCATTTGCTTCCAAACAGCTAGAGCGTAATAAAAAATTAAACGCTTATAATGATGATAAGCGATATGGAGGTTTCAAGCATTTACTACTTAAAGGATCTTACCTTTCATGGGATTTTATTATGGGCGATATTGCCCATCGTCTTTTACCTTATGATTATGATACACTCCGTACTTCTGCCGATTTTCATGTAGGGGTAAGTAATTGTAATACAGGGAAATCAGAATTCTTTGTCGTCAATAAATTAGATAAACCAGATATTGTCAGCATTCTTACTGCAAGTGGTTCATTACCATTCATCTCTCCAATTGTAAAATACAAAGGGGAAGAATATCTAGATGGAGGATTAACGAATTCTATTCCATATGATGTTGCTTTTGAAAATGGAGCAGATAAAATTGTAGTGGTACTCACAAGACCTGAAGGATATGTAAAATCTAATATGAAATTTAAAGCTGTTTCAAAATGGTTTTACAGAAAACATCCTAAGGTACATGAGAACTTGACTCAACGAGCACAGCAATACAATGAATCCATCCAACAACTTAAAGTACTTGAACAACAAGGAAAAGCGTTTTTGATTTATCCTCAAAAAGAGCTGAATGTTGGTAGAGTAGAGCGTCAGGTGTATAAAACAGAAGCCATCTATAATGAAGCCATTAAATTCAGTAATAGCTTTATTCCCAAGATGAAACTATGGATGGAAGAGTAGGAGTTTAGTTATCTGAATTACTTTTAGAATAGATCACTGTTCGAGTGTTAAACGCAGTGTCACTACGAATTCAATTATTGATTAATAACTATGACTTAAAACAAGATAATATAAAGAAAAATAGAAAAATGAGATACAATCTCTTCTTGTTATTACTTTTTATATTGAAGGTTTTGCATGAAAAAACCTACGCTCGTTCTATCAATTATTAAAGTAACTTTATATATCTTGTATTATAAAACTCGTATTACATATATCTTGTTTATAGCTTGATTTGTGTATATTGCTTTTAATCTATTGAATTACCTTAGCAAACTATTTAAGTAAATTCAATCTAACAAAAAATTACATACTCAGTACATGCTATAATACTGACGATGAAATTTTTTTAAACGCTGGAAAAAGAAAATCAAAAACTGACAACACGCTAAACAATGAACAGGAAAAAATTCTTAGCTTCTGTGGGGTTGATATTCACAGCATCTCAGGTTTATGCTGAAGATCTATTGAATTCTGTATCCTATGGTATCAGTAACTTTAAGCACATCTATTCAAATCAACGTCTTAAGAACGATTTTTCTAAATTCTTAAAGAACGTCTTCCATTTATATCCTGAGCAGAAAATGCATCAATTAATCTCTAACTCAACGGCTAAAAATGCGTCTGACAAAGAGATCTATAATGATGCACAAACACAATTGGATGTAATTACCCCTTCTCTGTCCATATTTAATTATAAACTTCCTGCTTTGCTAAAACAGAAAGATGAAATGGCAAAACAGACCCTTACGCTTTTGGGAGAGGGAACGACTTATGATGGATATTTGGAAATTGGTTCTTCTGGTAGATACTTGGATTATTTGGAAGAGAAAGTCACCATCAAAGGCAAAAGGTATTATGCAGATGGTAAAGAACCAGGGTATGCAATAACAGAAATGATCGATCGAGGCCAAATTTTTATCGGTGCAGATTATATCCCTTTGGCTGATTACAATACAGAATATGCGAAGGTGATCCCCAACGAAAGTCTTGATTTAGTTACCGTATATATAGGATTTCATCATTGTCCAATTGATCTGAGAACACAATTTATATCTTCGATCAGAGACACCTTAAGGGACGGTGGAAAATTAGTATTAAGAGATCATGATTGTGATACCACCGATCAGAAAGCAATGGTCGCACTTGCTCATGATGTATTCAATATGGGAACAAACGAATCTTGGGATTACAATAATAAAGAAGTTCGCAATTTCTACTCTTTGGCGTTTATTTGTGATTTTATCGAAGAGATCGGGTTTCATTTTGATAAACGAACATTATATCAGGAAGGTGATCCTACAAAAAATGCATTAATGCTATTTACTAAGATCTAAACAACTTACTTCTACGAAAAACAGCTTTATGAAAACAATTTTTTCATTTTTCAAGAAACTAATTACTGGCATATTTTCTCTTTTTAAGAAATCAATACATGATATCCACACCAAAAAATGGTTGTATATCCCTACATATATAATTCTTGGTTATGCACTTTTTGTCGTCTTTCTAATTGTCATTTCAGGTGATGTGGATTTCAACCAAAAATTGGAAAATAAGCGGGTCAATGATATCACTCAGATCAACCCAATTCAAGTGGGAAGTGTTGTACAACCGCATACCAACGAAGAAATATCACAAGCTATCTTAACGACCACTGGCCCCATTTCTATTGGTGGAGGTCGATACAGTATGGGTGGACAAATTGGCTTTCAAAACAGTCTGCATTTTGATATGCGTCAATTCAATAAGGTATTGCGTTTAGATAAAGAAAAGAAACAAGTGACGGTTCAGACAGGCATCACTTGGAGAGATCTTCAAAAAATTATTGATAAGGAGAATCTTTCTATCAAAATCATGCAAACCTACGCGAATTTTACAGTAGGTGGTTCTATTTCTGTCAACTGTCATGGACGTTATATTGGTCATGGTCCTATTATTTCATCTGTAAAAGAGATCAAAGTTATTTCTACTTCTGGTGAGGAGATTTTAGCAAACAGAGAGCAAAATCAAGAAGTATTTAATGCAGCAATTGGTGGTTATGGTGGTATCGGTGTGATTGTAGAGGCAACCTTACAGTTGGTGGACAATGTGAAGGTAGAAAGAAAAACCAACCTTATCGATGTTACCGATTACAATGCATTTTTTGAGAAAGAAATTAAGAACGATACAACTGTTATTTTCCAAAACGGAGACTTGTACCCACCTAACTTTGATGTTGTAAATAACGTCTGTTGGAAAGTATCTAATAAGGAGCTGACAGATACAACTAGGGTAACTCCCGAAGGTATTAATTACTGGCTTGAGCCAAAATTGGTAGAAGTAGCTTCTTGGGGAAACTGGGGGAAATGGGCAAGAAAAACATTTTTCGATCCTTACTTCTATAGAAATGAAAAGGTAGTTTGGAGAAACAAAGAGGCGAGTTATGATGTGGCTGAAATTGAACCCAAATCGAGAGAGAAAAATACTTATGTACTTCAAGAATACTTTATTCCAGTCAATAACCTAACATCATTTATTCCTAAGATGAAGGCTGTGTATGAAAAGTACAATGTGAATGTATTGAACGTTTCCTTACGTCATGCTTACCCAGATAAAGAGTCTTACTTGTCTTGGGCAGACGAAGAAGTTTTTGCATTAGTGATCTATTACAAACAAGGTACCGACGAACTATCCAAGCAAAATGTAAAAGCATGGACGGTTGAAATGACCGATGCTATTATTAGTGAAAATGGTAAGTGGTATCTTCCTTATCAGCCTCATGCAAGTTATGAACAGTTTACGAAAGCCTTCCAGCATTCTGATCAATACTTTGCTGTAAAACATCGATTGGATTCATTGAACCGTTTCAATAACAAACTTCTTGATAAGTATAATCCTTATTTACTCAGTCAAATTGAAAGTAAACGAGAAGATATCAAAGGGTATTACAGAGAAGAAGAACAGACAGTATTAACAGTACCTGAATGGTATTTGGTTTTTAATCCTAAAGAATATGCAGATTACTTAAGTGCACATAAAAATCCATCGGATTTTCCATATTACAAGTCCATAGATGAGTATTGGAAACTGTATGATCGCTCTCAGGTTCTTGTGGAAGAAGCATATAGTGAAAATGAAGAATACAATACGATGCTTCAAGTAATTGGGGTGAGTATTACGATGGAATATGCTGTAAAGATGCTTTATGAAAATAGTATTGGTAGAGCATTTAGCTGGTTGGACAATGGCAACACATCTGACAAGGAAAATACAATAGTAGCCGCACATAAAGCTTATTCAGATTTCATATACCATACTGCTTGGTACGAATTTGAGTTTATGCCTTGGATTAGTAAAGTGTGGAGTGCTTCCAATGCTAACGATGCCAATTGGTTTAGAAAATGGGAAAGAACGATTTTCTTTACGCTCGAATTTACGTTCAAAGCTGGATATGCTCAGTTGATCGAATTGGGTGCCAAAGCGAACTACGAAGAGCCTATAGAACAAATCTATTTGTTGGTTTCTAGTGATCAAGACATCAAACAAAATAAGGACATTAAAGTGTTGTATACTCAAGATGACAAGAAGCTTTTAAGTATTACTAGGTGGGGGGCATTTACAAAGTCCATTTTAGAAATCAGTGGTGAAGATATCTCTATTCAAGATATAGGTGGTAACGATGAAATTGTAGTTTCAGTCCTCGCTGAAAAAACAAAAGAGATACCTTATTCGAATATGAAACTACTTTATGAATCGCAGGTAGTTACAGATGAAAGTATAAAGAGATTGGTATGTTTACTACCGGTAAAAGATCTAATTCCTTTTATCAATGTAGCCCAAGATAACGCTATGGAAGTGGAACATATCTTTGATTATTAATAAACACCGAAAAAGGTTTGTGAGAGGGAATGCTTGCAAACCTTTTTTTATCATTTATTGATGTTCAGACCTTTTTTAGTGTTATAACTCCAACTAACGAGAAGAAATTTTTCTATTCATTCATCCTATACTAAAGAGAAGTCTGTTACCAGGTGTATATAAAACCCTTGATTTTAAATCGTGGGCGAAAAGGATCAAAGAGTTCAATAAACTAGATACCTTTATTTTAATTAATAGTCATAAGTTACAAACTTATGACATAAACAAATTCGTAGTGACACTGCGTTTAACACTACGAATAGAGCAGAATTTAACAATTGATTTCGAATAATGAATAAATTACTATACATTATATTATTCTCATTAATGATTAACCTATATTGTGGGATAAGAATTGTAAACTTAAATTTTCTGATTTTAAAGGAAAACGTCCACTTAATTCAGAATTTGAAGGGCTGACTTCTGTGGCAATTACACACAGTTTTAAGGAATCAGCTCTTTCAATCGATTGTTATTTTCTTCAAGAGGAATCATATTTAGATTCACAATCTGAAGAATTACTTAAGCATGAACAATTACATTTTGACTTAGGTGGAATAATTGCTCGAATAATTGAAAATGAATTCAACTATTTAAGATTTGAAAAGCAAATAAAGATTAATGATAATAATTGGCTTTATTATGTAGACAAGATTGAATCAAATTTATTGGATTATAACTTTTTATATGATTCTATTACTAATCATGGAATCAATAAACATAATCAACTTATATGGTTTGAAATTATTAATCAAGCAAAGGATGATGATTACATGATGTTAGAAGAATTTAATGAAAGTATTAATTTATATAAGGGTAAATTTAAATAAAATTTAATCCATTAATATTTAGTGTTGAACAATAAAGTTAATGAAGAATATATTTAACCCACTGTTCGGAGTGTTAAACGCAGTGTCACTCCGAACTTCCGAATTGATTAAGTCTTAGACTTATGACATAAATAAATTACTAGTAACACTATCATTTAACAATACGAATAGAGAGTATTCACAAAAAGATAGATACAAAAAATCACCCCAATTGCTCTAATCCTATTACAGAACAATTGAGGTGATCTTTTTATTTAAGGCAGAGAGAATTACATCTCAAAATACTTGGCAAGGTAAGTATCATTAGATTCTTTCATCCAATCTACTAAAGCTCCTTTTAGTTCCTCAACTTTTGCCTTGTATTTCTTATTGTCAATCACATTTTCCAATTCCTTGGGATCCTTTTTTAGATCATACAATGCATCAGGTCCTTGGCTGTAGAAAACATATTTATAGTGACCGTCAGTGATCATTCGGCATACATAATCATTTTTATGTGGATATGTTCTTTCACAAACATTGTATTTACGCCATGAAGTCTTCTTTTCATTTACCAAAGGTCTTAGAGATGCACCTTGTACTTGTTTTGGAAGTTCAATGCCACAATAATCAAGAATGGTAGGCATAATATCGATAATACTTACTTGATGAGTATCTTTCACCATCTTCTTGTTTTGCGATTGTGGAGCCTTAATAATTAATGGAACACGCACTAACTCATCGTAGAAGCCATCTAAACTTTTACCCATCGCTCCAAATCTACCTTGAATATCACCATGGTCAGAAGTGAAAATAATCAACGTATTTTCATATTGACCTGTCTCTTTTAGCGATGCTATAATACGGCCTACTTCCTCATCCATGTATTTCACCTGAGACCTGTAGATAGCCAGATACTCTTTAATACCTTCTTCGCCTACCAATTTACCCAATCTTTGGGCATCCATATTGTTTGCGTTCGGGTGTACTTTGTCCACTTCGCTCATGTCTACCTTCATCTTATCTCTATCATACATGCTGAAATAAGGTTCTGGCATGGCCCATGGAATATGTGGAGGATGGTAGCTGACAGTGATCATCCAAGGTTCTCCTTTTTTAGCTTTTACCGTTCGAATAGCCTCATTCGTAATCGATGTATGCGGTAATAATTCTACCGGAATAGAAGTTTCTCCAGTAGCTAAAATCCCTTTATGTTTCCATTTTGTTGCTTCTGTCGCTTCTGCTGCTTCTTTATATACTTTACTTTGATATAGCGGATATCCCCAAAGTTCTTTGTCAGATGGTTTCGGGTTGATCTTCTCCATTCCGTCAGCTAATTTTTGCTTGTAGTTTTTGCTCGCTTCATAAGAATGTGATTGACCTTTAAGTAAACTACCTTTATAACATTTCAATTCCTTTTTCTTACCGATATGCCACTTACCATAATGACCTGTAAAGTACCCTTCATCGTATAATATATTTTCGGTTAAAAGGTATTCAATTTCCTCCACACCATGCTGTTTGTATTTGGCATTGGGTTTAGTCATTAAATTATTAATAATCGTATTACTGTGTGGGTACATTCCAGTAACAAATGTTCCTCTTGCAGGAGAACATGAAGGAGTTGTCACGATAGCATTACTGAAATATGCTCCATTATCTGCCAGTGCATTCAGGTTGGGTGTATCAAAACCTTTATCTACAAACTCAAGACCGTACCAAACATGTTGATCCGTCTGAATAAATAATACATTAGGTTTCTCTTGTCCAAAAGCATTCATGGCTAGTAAGCCAACTAAAAATGCAATAAGTAATCTCTCTTTCATCTGTAAAAAATTTACCTTTTAAATAAAAAGGGTAGTAGATAATAATTTCATTTCTAAACTCTCCTAAAAGTAGTTATGGAACAAAATTAAGAACCGTAGTCATGGAATGGGTTTAATGTTGTATCAAACTGATTTAATATTTGAGCAATGAAGAGATTTTACTACTCTTTTACAATAAAAGTATACCTCAAAACCTATCATCATGTGTTTTCCTTTTTGTCTGAAGAATCAGGAAGTAGCATAGCTTATTAGAGAAATACTGATTTAAAGTTGGTGTAAAAAACTACCCTTCGGAGGAAAAATCTCTTTATGTCATTACATATAAATCAAATATCGTCATTTTATAACACATCCTTATCAATTCAATAGCACAAAATAAGCGATAATGAAATTGTTAGTTAGAAATTTCTTTTTTATCAAAAATGTGAGAAGCTCTATTGATATTGTATTACAATGATGTGGAAACATAAATGAATTATTACTTGAAATGAAAAAAAATATTCTTCTTGCAGCCTCACTGTTATCAGTGATGACTTTCTTTTCTTATACTTCCATAGAGAAGAAGAAACCCAAAAAGCCGAATGTAATCGTAGTCTTAGTCGATGACCTAGGATATAAGGATGTTGGTTTTAATGGTAGTAAAGAAATCCCTACACCTAATATTGACAGAATTGCTCATGAAGGGGTGAAGTTTACGAATGGATATGTATCGTATGCAGTTTGTGGTCCTTCAAGAGCAGGGTTGATTACAGGAAGATACCAAGACCGCTTTGGTTCCGGAAGAAATCCTCTTTGGGCTCCAAATGATATTGATCAAGGGTTAAGTGTCGACGAAGAAACTATTGCAGACGTTTTAGGAAGAGAAGGCTACAAAAGTATGGCATTAGGTAAATGGCACTTGGGAGCACATGAGAAACTGAGACCTTTGAAAAGAGGATTTGATGAGTTTTATGGTTTCCTGACGGGTGGTCATAAATATTTCCCTGAAGAATGGATCTTAAATGATATCTCTGAAATCAAACAACATAGTGATGCTTACAAAACAAAGTTGTTGCATAATAATACTAGGGTAGATGAGAAAGAATACTTAACGGATGCACTATCTAGAGAAGCTGTTCGCTTTGTAGATGAAAATTCAGATGAACCATTTTTTATGTATTTAGCATACAATGCTCCCCATGCTCCTTTACAAGCTACGCCAAAATACCTTAAACGTTTTTCGCATATTGAGAACAAAAAGAGAAAAACTTATTGTGCTATGGTTTCTGCTGTAGATGATGGTGTAGGTTTACTTTTAGATAAATTGGATGAAAAAGGAATAGCTGACAATACGATCGTTATTTTCTTATCAGACAACGGAGGGACTCCAAAGATTACAGCAGATAATGCTCCTCTAAGAGGTCATAAAGGTAATTTATTCGAAGGTGGTATTCGTGTTCCATTTGCTATGCGATGGCCAAATATGATTGCCAAGAATTCCGTTTATGAGCGCCCAGTTATTTCTTTAGATATTATGGCAACTGCAGTAGAATATGCGAATGCTAAACCAAAAAAACAATTGGATGGGGTAAACATTGTCCCTTATATCACAAAGGAAAAGCAAGGAGATCCGCATCAGTCTCTACGTTGGAGAAGTTTTGATAAGAAAACCTACACGGTACGTATGGGTGATATGAAATATATCCGTCTTTACAACAGAAAGACAAATAAGACGAGACAAGAATTTTATGACCTTTCTAAAGATATTTCAGAATCAGACAATTTAACATTACCCAAAGAGCAGAAAAAAGAGTTGCAAAAGGAATACGATCAGTGGGTAGAGCAGATGGTTGTACCGAAGTATCTAGGACTTTTACAAGATAATAAATACTCAGAGTTAAATCCCGACCGATTTAATGTTCTTGCGTATTAAAGATCCAACGTTATATCAATTCACCTAATAAAAAGACCTACTCTTAATAAGGGTAGGTCTCTTTGTATATTTATTCAATTATGTTAATTTTTATGGTATTGAATACTACCATTTCTCTTATATCTATTAATAATAGATTCCGATTTTAAAGTTGATTCTTTATTGATGTAAACAGATTTTGATACATCATCTATATTAATTACTGAAGTATAAATAAGTTTTTCACTTAATGACGAAAGGACTTCAAGCACTAGAATTTCACTATCTAATAGAGCCTTTTCGAGTTGAATTGAAAATGTTCCTTGTAAATTGGAATATCCACAAGTAAGCAATTCCAGCTTATCGTTGTTTGGCTTTAATACTTCTATATGAAAAAGAGTAGGTTCTTTTGTTTCTATTGATCCTGATAACTTTATTCGTTCAACTTTTTCGGTAAGACTAACTATTTTAATCTGCTTCTTTTGGTTGATATTTTGTTTTACCAAGTAAGAAAAAAGTACTAAGGTAAAACAGAATAATACCCCCAGAAAGAATAGTTTTTTAAAGGGGTGTTTCATATTTGCTGATCACTAATAATTTATATCACAAAATTAAATTGTATTTATCAGCAAACCTTTCAAATTTCAATTCAAAACTATCAAAAAACAGTTATTTACACTAAAATTAATAAGAGTGTTCATCCAGTTTCACTTTACCCCAGAATACTCTATATACAATAAATGTGTAAGTCAATACTAAAGGCGTACCTATTGCCGCAATAGTTAACATCAATTCTAGACCTTTTTCTGAAGCAGCAGCATTGTAGATAGTCAGACTATTTGCTGGATCATTTGTCGCAATTAATAGAGAAGGATATAATTGGATAGCTACCATTATTAATAACAGACTAAAGGTGAGCGATGAAAATACAAAGGCCGATAAATATTTCTGTTTTTTAGCTAACCTTGGAATATTGGCAATACTTAAAACAGCCAATACAGGTAGTATAAATAACTCAGGATATTCTTTAAATCTTTCTGCCAAATGAGGTAAGAAGATTAAAGTATACAAACTCATGATAATGTACATGATGATAAAACCAATCATACACTTTTCTAACATCTGAACGACATGATCAAATAATTTACCTTCTGTTTTTAAAGAAAGGTAGATTGCTCCATGCATCATCATCATGGCTAAAGTTGTTAGCCCTACAATAATAGAATAGGGGTTTAAAAACATCCATAAGTTTGGTTCAATGGCATCAAAATTCTCATCCAAAGGAAAACCTTGTAAGACATTACCTAATACCACCCCTAACAGAAAAGCGATCATTGCACTTGAAATAGAGTAGGACACATCCCACATACTTCTCCACCATTTCATAGGTTCTTTACTTCTAAATTCTATTGAAATAGCTCTAAGAATTATAAACCAAATAAATAACATAAATGGTATGTACATGGCTGAGAATAATGTCGCATAGAAAACAGGGAAACCAGCAAATAGAGTCCCTCCTCCAATCACAAGCCATACTTCATTACCATCCCATACAGGGCCAACAGCATTTAATGCTATTCGTCTACTTTTATCATTATTGATAAATAAGTGCATAGCACCTGCTCCTAAATCGAAACCATCTAAGATTCCATATCCTGAAAATAATGCCCCTACTACAAGATACCAGAGCGTAGGGTAATCTAATCCTAAAAATGTCTCCATAATTAATCTTTTGAGTAGAAGTTATTAATGTCTTTTTGATGTATTCTATGATCGATCAACTCACTATCATCTGGGCCATGCTTAATTTTCTTATTCAATAGGTAAATAAATAAGGCAAACAATAATGTATAGATGAAGGTAAACATGATCAACGAAAACAATACTTGTTCTGCTCTAACAGACCTTGATAGGGCATCTGAAGTTCTCAATAAACCATAAACCACCCATGGTTGACGCCCCATTTCGGCTGCAAACCAACCAAATTGATTCGCCAATTGAGGTAAGATCACTGCAAAAACAAAGATCCATAAGAGCCATTTATGATTGTATAATTGATTCTTCCATAGTAAAAAGGAGCCTATTAAGGACAATCCAATGAGCATCATTCCAATACCTACCATCAGATGATAAAATTGAAATATGGCATTTATCTGTGTCGGTTGATCATTTTCATCAAAAGCATCAAGACCTTTCACTCGGGTATCAAAGTTTTGATACAATAGGAAAGACAACCCTCCAGGCACTTTAATACCATAAACTTCTTTACTTTCTTGATCTACCCAACCAAATAAATACAAATCAGCGGGGTCCTCAGAATGAAAATGTCCTTCGAATGCCGCTAATTTTTGGGGTTGATTTTCGGCAACTCCATCAGCAGAAAGGTGCCCCAAGAATAATTGAACTAAGGAGAAAACAGTAGCAGCTGCAAGGCCAATTTTTATCCCTAGTTTAGAAATCTCTTCGTGTCTATCTCTTACCAAGTAATAGGCATGTACACTTATAAATAAGAATGCTCCAGCTAAAAAAGCTCCGACCCATACATGAAGAATACGTTCAACACTAGAAGGGTTAAATACCATAGCCCAGAAGTCAGTGATTTCTGCTCTAGCTTCCATACCTTCTCCAACTATATGGTAACCAGCGGGTGTTTGCTGCCAGCTATTTGCGACCACAATCCATATGGCAGAGAACATAGATCCAAGAAAAACACCCACTGTGGCAAAAAAGTGAGTGATAGGTTTTACTTTATTCCAACCAAAAAGTAATATTCCAAGGAAACTACTTTCTAACGCAAAGGCGAAAATACCTTCGGCAGCAAGTGCAGAACCGAAAATATCACCAACATATCTGGAATAGGTGGCCCAGTTTGTCCCAAATTCAAACTCCATAACGATACCGGTAGCTACACCAATACCAAAAGTAAGTGCAAATATTTTGGTCCAAAATCTAGTAAGAATTTCATAATTTTTGATTCCTGTTTTTAGGAACATGCCTTCTGAGATTACCAGCATCAAACCGATACCTATACTCAATGGGGGATAGATATAATGAAAGGATACTGTAAAGGCGAATTGAATACGAGATAATATTTCTACATCCATAATTGGTTTGGAGCGTAGTTATAGTTAAATAGATTATTTTATAAAGTTAAATTCAAAAATCTAACATACAAAAGACTATTTGTAGATTGTTATTGTTTCTTGTTTAATCATTATTCTTTGATGAATAAATGCTGTTTATATAAGCGATTTTTTGAAATGTATTACAACATTAATATCATGAACTAAGATTAGTTATCTTGCAGCATTAACCTAGAACATATGGATCGATTTAAATACATAATCACTTTAGTTTTTTTCAGTATTCCTATACTATGTTGGTCTAATGATGAATTAGAGGATCTATTTCTTCAATTAGATGACATTATTCAGCAGATCCCTTGTTTAGATCAGAAAAAGGAAGAAAAAATTAAGAGCTTAAAAGAGGCATTAGCACTTAACGAGAATTCATTGAAAGAAAAGTACTTTCTAGCAGAAGAACTCTTTTTGGCTTATGAGTTTTATAAATTTAAAGAGGCGATTCACTATGCTTTCCTTCAAAGAAAATTGGCAAGAGAATTAAATGATCAAGATTTAATAAATAGAAGTAATCTTAATCTATCAATCCTACTTATCAATTCAGGAAGCTATGAAGAACCTGCCACAATAATGCAAAAAATCGATCGAAAATCGCTTAATGACGATCGATGGAAACAGTATTATGAGACGCAAAAAACATTATACAATCAATTATTTGCTTACACTCCAACCATAGAATTAAAAGAGGTCTACTTGAAAAAGTACCTTAGTTATTGTGATACCTTATTGAACCTTGTCTCTGAGAATTCAGATAGCTATTTAGATATTAAAGAGACTTTTGCTTTAGATAAAAGAAATCTATTAGATGCTAGAAAAATAAGTTCACTCCGTTTATCGAGAACTAGTATAGGAGAGAGGGTTTACTCTAAAGCTGCCTACATGCGGTCGCTCACCTATGAATTAGAACATGATGATATAAACCAAAAAAAATACTTAATACTATCTGCCATTTCTGATATTAAGGGGAATATTAAAGACAATGCCTCTATAGCTTCTCTAGCACTAAAATTATACAACGAAAATGAGATAGAACTTGCCTATAAATATATACATGTTGCTAATGAAGATGCATTGTTTTTTGGTTCGAAATTAAGAGCCATCCAATTGGGTAACGTTATGCCATTAATTTCAAAATCATATGAAGCCCAATTGCAAGAAAAAAATAATATACTGCAATTGTATACGATCTTAATTAGTGGTTTAATCATCATAGCTCTTGCAGCTGTTTTCTTTAGTCTACAACAATTGAAAAAGTCTAGAGTAGCAGCAAAAGAATTAGAATCCACTAATCATGAATTGGGCGATGCCGTTGAAAACCTCTCAAAAGCAAATTCACAACTTAGACAACTGAGTATAGATTTGAAAAACACATCACATATAAAAGAAGTCTATCTCGGTGAATTCCTAAAAATATGTTCTGATTATATCGACAAACTTGAACATCAGAATATATACGCTCAAAAAATGTTAGTCGGAAGAAAGTATTCTAAATTTCTTGAAGAGTTAAAAAATCAAGATGTTCGTAAAACCGAAATGAAAGATTTTTATCAGAACTTTGATCAGACATTTCTGTCTATATACCCCAATTTTATTGAGCAGATAAATGATCTTATCGATGAAAGTGCTCCTGTAGTTGTAAAACAAAAAAGTCTTTTAAATACTGAATTAAGAGTTTTTGCTTTTATCAGATTGGGAATTTCTGATTCACATAAGATAGCTAAGTTATTGGGAACATCCGTTACAACGATATATAATTATAGAGTTAAGCTCAGAAATAAAGCTATAGGAGAAAGAGATCTTTTTGAAGAACAAGTGATGGAAATTGGTAATAGTGAAGACTAGAAGACTATAAAATTAGATTTTAGTAGTTATTTTAAATATAAAAACTACTACTAAATTCATGTATTGTAAATTACATATAGTTTTGTATATCAATCTATTAATTTATTATAACTGCTACTAAAACACTACTCAAGCTTTACTTCGCTTTAAATTCCTTGTTGTTTTGTCTTGTCATCAGATAGTTCAATAACTATTACTACTTATGGCAAGAAAGTATTTACAATTTTGACAAGGAATAAAGTATGAAAAGGATTTTAACAACAGCTTTAGCCGCAGCATTACTTATCGGATGTGCTAAAGAAAATCAACTTCCAAAGAAAAAAGAAATAACCGATTTAAGTTCTTCTACACCTAGTAAAGTTTCTGTATTTACTACTGCAAAAGATACAGAGCTAAAAATGTCTAATACTGGACAAAGTGATTTTAAAAAAGCTGATCAAGCTAAAGAAAACGAAGTCTCCATCTTTATCAACCCGGCAAAGCAGTATCAAGAGTTTTTGGGAATTGGTGGTGCAATAACTGATGCCTCTGCGGAAGTATTTTCTAAGCTTTCTAAAGACAAGCAAGAGGAATTATTGAATGCATATTATGGAGAGGACGGCATCGATTATACGATAATTAGAACTTCAATTCATAGTTGTGATTTTAGTTCTGGAAGTCATACATATGTAGAAGAAGGTGACAAAGAATTAAAAACTTTCGACATTGAGCATGACAGAAAGTATAGATTACCAATGATTAAGAGTGCCATTAAAAAAGCTGATGAGAACCTTACTTTTTATGCCTCTCCATGGTCACCTCCGGCCTTTATGAAAGGGAAAAAAGATATGTTACAAGGAGGATCTTTACTTCCTGAATATTTTGATTCTTGGGCGAACTATTATATCAAATTTATACAAGAATATGAAAAAGAAGGTATAGATGTTTGGGGCGTAACAATTCAAAACGAACCAATGGCTGTTCAGACTTGGGAGTCTTGTATCTACAGTGCAGAACAAGAGCGTGATTTCTTAAAAAATCATTTAGGACCCGCATTTGAAAAAGCTGGGTTTGCTGATAAAAAGATTGTTGTATGGGATCATAATAGAGACCTAATTGTCAACAGAGCAAATACCATTTTTGGTGACCCAGAAGCTGCAAAATATGCTTGGGGTATTGGCTTTCACTGGTACGAAACTTGGGCAGGTGGTGAACCTATGTTCGAAAATTTAGGCATTGTGAAAGAAAACTTTCCTGATAAGCAATTATTATTTACTGAAGGATGTAATGAAGGATTTGATGCTTCTAAATATCAGTATTGGCCTAATGCAGAACGCTATGGTAAATCGATGATCAATGATTTTAATAAAGGTACCGTAGGTTGGACAGATTGGAATATTTTATTAGACCAAAATGGCGGACCAAACCATGTAGGTAACTTCTGTTTCTCACCAATCCATGCAGATACTGATAAAAATGAATTGATATTTACACCATCATATTATTATATCGGTCACTTCTCAAAATATATTAGACCAGGAGCAAGAAGAATTAGTACTGCTGTAAGTAGAAGTGTTCTTGAAGCTACTACTTTCCTAAACACTGATGGAAGAATGGTATCTGTTGTTATGAATAGTACTGATGAACCTATCTCATATGCAGTATATGTAGGCGGCCAAGAAACTCAAGTTGAGATTCCTGCTAGAGCAATTCAAACACTTTTGTATTCAAATGACCAGAAAACTATATAGATTACCATAATAAGGGCAAAATAAGACTGCTATAAACAAATAGATTAGTCCAAGAAAACCTTTATTAAAATAAAACCCCTTACATTAAAGTAATGTAAGGGGAGTATGTTTTTTATGATATGTTTCCATATCATTGATTCTTTACCCATAACTAATATAGGGATTCCAAGATTATTTTAGCAAATTTTTTGAATCATTTATTCAATATTAATTTTATAATCTTCAGAAAATCAAGCATAAAAAAAGAGCTTATTTTTCAATAAGCTCAAATTATTTATTGTAATATCTTTTATTTATTCACTTTTACTACATCAGTATTATTCTGATTATTGGTCTGTTCTAATCGTAAAATACTGATATATATTACTGCTGGAACTATGGCTCTATAAATAGGAGATGTCATTACTTCTTCATTCATTGCTTCAGCTAATAATACATCAAAAGGCATAGAATAAATCCCTGCATCTTGTATACCTAAAGCTCTATCGTTTAATGTAAGAATTAACTCTTCTTCTAATTGTTCTGCCGTTTCAAAACCCATTATTTCAATATTCTGTACAATCATAATATCGACAAGAATATCTCTATACTCTCTTAGGTTTTGTCTTAACAGGTCCCCAATAACATCATTTGATTGGTATTGTAATTCCAACGCAATACGGTCACTGTACTTATAATAATCTGTACCGTAGATTTCTGATTCTAATGAATTGCTCAGCCTTTCTCTCTTTCTGTAGCTTCCATCTATTTCTAATGTTAGAATATTATATAAGAACTCTAGTTGTTTATTGGAACATTGATCTAAAAACCACAGATCTGAATCAGTACGCATATTCATAGAATCTTTTTTGTTATTTTTGCAGTTGAAACACACTTAATTATACTTTAAACAATCTTAAAAGATTATTTTGTTTACGTTTGTTCATTCAGGTTAACGTATAATCACAGAATAAGATGTGTTTTTATGCATTTCACTTCTACTTTCGATCAAAATTTTAATACATGATCAAAAAGCCAAACATCGAACATATTAAAAAGCACTTAGGGTTTGAAGACTTTAATGCAATGCAGAAAGATACATTATCAGCTGCTCAGAAAAGTAACGAAATTGTAGTTCTTGCTCCCACAGGGTCTGGAAAAACAATTGCATTTCTCTTACCTATAGTCACTAGAATTGATCCTAATACAGAAGGTGTACAATGTATTATTGTTGCTCCATCAAGGGAACTTTCTTTACAAATTGAACAGGTTTGTAAAAGTTTGGGCACAGGATTGAAAGTGAATTGTTGCTATGGAGGACATTCCGTTAAAATAGAAAAAAACAATTTGTCTAATCCTCCACATATATTAGTTGGAACACCAGGTAGATTAGCAGACCATATCGATCAGAATAACTTTGACTATTCTTATGTAGAAAACCTAGTGTTGGATGAATTTGATAAAGCATTAGAGTTTGGTTTCCATAATGATATGTCATTTATCATTGAGGAACTGAGAAGTATAGATTTTAAAATTCTGACTTCTGCAACAAAAAGCGATGAATTACCAGAGTTTACTAAAATTAAGAACCCTGAAGTAATTGACTATCTAGAAGGACAAGTACCTAAAAGACTCTCATTACATGTAGTTAAAGCTCCCGGTAAAGATAAACTTTACGAACTATTAAAGCTCATCTATTTCTTAAAAGCAGAACCGATGCTTATTTTCTGTAACCATAGAGAGGCAGTGAATCGTATTAGTGAATTGCTGAAAGAAAAAGGTGTGGCACATGAAGCTTTCCATGGCGGTCTGGATCAAGAAGAAAGAGAAAGAGCGTTAGTGAAATTTAGAAACGGCTCCGCCAATGTTTTTATCACTACAGATTTAGCAGCTAGGGGTCTTGATATTCCAACCATCAAACATGTGGTTCATTATCAATTACCTCCAAAAGAAGATGCATTTATCCACAGAAATGGCAGAACTGCAAGGATGGAAAAAGACGGTGATGCATATTTGGTTTTATCCGATGAGGATAACTTACCTGAATATATTGAAGATAATCCCAATGAATTAAAAGTACCTTCAGGACTAAAAGAACCACAATTACCGAAGTGGGTGACATTATATTTATCTGGTGGAAAGAAGAATAAGATAAATAAAATTGATATCGTTGGTCTACTGATGAAGAAAGGAAAATTAGAGAAAGATCAGTTGGGATTAATAGAAGTAAAAGACTTTATTTCATTTGCGGCGGTGGATAGAAAAATAGCTTCTGAACTTTGTAACAAAGTCAACAAGGAGAGAGTAAAGAAAATTAGATTAAAAGTGGATATTGCTCGATAAAAAATAATTCACTGAAAACATGATATTTATAAAAAAAGATAAATAATCTTTTACATTTATTTAGAAGATATGTTCGCATTTTTGTACTTTTATATACGAAATGCGAACAGTCTCTAACTTGCTGCGAAACTTAGAGATGTGAATACTCAAATCCGCTCTCTCTTTAATCTATTTATATTAGATCTCTAATCTCATTTTTTAATGAGTTTTTTTTTGCCCAAATTTTCAATTTACTAAAAAATCATTGATTCAACTTTTAGGCATTTTTGTTCAACTATATCGAAGGGATACCCATCTACCTTTGTAACAGATCAAAACAAAAGATCTGTTTTCAGAATTTGAACCATAAATTTTAGAACTATGAATGCCTTATCATCCTACCTTAATGAACCTATAAATAGCATCAATATTTTAGATAAATTTTACGCTTCATTTCTTATGTTTTGTACGAAAGAGTACAATGGTCTTAAGAAACAAAGAGCATTAAATAAATATTCAGAAAATCCCACATTAAATAACCCATCGGATATTAAGACAGAATATACTGTTATTAATACTATTAAAATTAGGTATGCTCACTATAGTAACCCAGGAAAAGAAACTATCCTATTACTCTCCCCATTACCCCAAAGTATTATAGCTTATGCACCAATTTGGGACGATTTGATAAAAGACTATAATGTCTATGCATACGATCTTCCTGGGTTTGGTAGAAGTGAAGGTGGTTTAGAGTTTATGACCTTCGAAGCACAAGGGCAATTTCTACATCAATTTATTGAACATTTCAATATTGAAAAGCCACATATTGTTGCTCCTGATGTCGGAATGCCAACAGCTATCTACTATACCGCTCAACATAAAAAGAATGTATCCTCTTTGATAATAGGAGATGGACCAGCTATTAATCCGTCAAATAATGGATCTATTATTGAAAAGCTTGGTTTCTCAAAATTTTGGCAATTTCTAATTGGAAACTTCGTTGATGCGGGTGCCTTTGTTGAAGTTGGTAATCGTTTAGGATATGTCAACTATACACCCAATTCATTTGAGCTATCTGACTATAAAAAATCTTATAAAGGAAGGCTTTCTAATCCAATAGAGTGGTTTAAGAAGTATCCTGAAAGCTTAACTACTTTAGATCCATTATTGGAAAAGGTCAATGTACCAACATTAATATTTTGGGGTGAAAATGATGAGATTCTACCAAAGGATAATGGAATTAGACTTCAAAACAGAATTACTAAGAGCGAGATCAAAATTTTTAAGAATTGTGGTCATTTCTCTTATCAAGATCAATCGGAAGAGTTTATGACAATGATTCAACATTGGTTGAACCAACAATTAGAAGGTAATAATAAGAATGATTAGGTAATGTAATTTGATAATATTGTATTTTTAAAGTACTCTTAAAAGTAGATATCACATGATGTCTACTTTTTTTGTTATTGAATATCAATACTATAGAATGTTTATTGATAGATAAATGAGCTCATTCTGAGTCTTTTTATCTTTGTTACGTCTATGAGGTGAATACTTATTTTAATCTATGGAGACAACAATAATTTGGAATCAATTTAAGGCTGAGCTTTTAAACTTTATCACTTATAAGGTAAGTGATAAAATGTTAGCAGAAGATATTTTACAAGATGTTTTTATTAAGATTCATCAGAAGAGAAAATCACTCTCTGATGATAGTAAACTACATAGCTGGATTTATCAGATTACAAGAAATTCAATCATTGATTTTTATAGAAAGAAAAAGCTTTCTACAGACTCTTTATTAGAGCATTTGGAGCTTCCTGAAGAAGTTGATGATGTTGAAGAGAATATTAAAGCTTGCACAGAGTGTGTAAAACCATTTATACTAGAATTACCCGAGAAATATAAGGATGTTCTATATAATGTCACTTATGGTAATGTTTCACAAAAGGAATATGCCATAATGAATGATCTTACATATTCAACTGTAAAAACAAGAGTTCAAAGGGGGAGAGAGCAATTAAAACATTCTTTTGAGACTTGTTGTGATGCAGTAGAAGATATCCAGGGTAATATCAGCTATAACTGTAAAAATGGTTGTAATAATTAATATTTTTTTGAGTCCTTTTTGAAAACCTCCGTCTCCATAGGTGAAAAGACAATCAAATTAAACCTTATTGAATCATGGAAAAAGAAATAAAAAACTGTTGCGATAATAAAAACTGTACTTGCAAATGTGAAAGAGACGAGCAAGGTAACTGTGTTTGTACTTGTACTTGTGAGGATGGTACAACATGTACATGTATTTGCAAAGACGGTAAATGTGAGTGTGAAAACTGTACTTGCGAATGCAAGTGTAATGAAGATGGTTCATGTACATGCACTTGTAAATGTAAAGACGGTAGCGAATGTACTTGTACTTGCAAAGATGGAGAATGTGATTGCGACTGTAATTGTAATGAAGAAGATTGTAAAAGTGAAAATTGCTGTACAACATCTTCAACAGCTCTAGATAAAAAGGATATTAACCCTTCAGATATCTCAGGATGTTGTCCTCCTGATTGTTGCTAAGGTATAATGCCATAATCATTTCGTAAATTAAAAAGCGACCATTCTATAAGTAATTATAAAATGGTCGCTTTATTAATTCATATAGATCAATTCACTATTTCCAAATAGAATCGATAAATTCAGGATGATCAACATAAGGATTTCTATTTCCTTGTAATAAGAAAATAGCTTCATTTCTATCAATTTCCTTTTGTGAAACAGGGTCAGCTTCATGCCATTCTAAAAGCATTTGTAAATAACCACTTTCGAAAACTTGTCCTGTAGTGCCATTAAATACATAGTCTGCCTCTGAAGAATTTTGATCCCAAGAACTTATTTCATCCTCATAACGCGTAGCCATGTAGAAATAGATTCTTGCAATATCTCCTTTGTATTCATCGATCGGTTCAAATACTTTTTGTCCGTCTGCATTGTAACCTAAGATAGAACCGTTTACTGTTTCAGTTCCCCCTGAAGTTACTTCACCATAAGGGTTGTTACTTCTTGTGTTATTTACTTTTTTATCAGCAGGGATAACATGAAAGATATCACTTTTCATTGGTTCATCAGAATTGAACCAACTTTGAGGCATAGAGTGCTCTCTGTTATAATATTGTCCTTCCTCAGTACCTCCAGAACCAGAATCTTTGTCCGTAATTTGAGTAAACTCATGCTCGCCAGGTTGGTCACCATCAGGAACACTTGGGTTTGATGGATTAGGAATATCAGTATACATATCCCATACGATCTTACCTTCACCATATTTATCATCTGTGGTCGTATAGGCATCCCAAAGTGCACTATAACCTAAATTGACATAATTTTCTGAAATGATATTATGTAAGGTAGATTTTAAGTTGTAACCTGATAATCCATCAGCTAATGCATAATAACTACTAGGGTCTACCGAGATAATCTCTTCAGCGTTAAACTTAAAGTTATCAATAGAATAACCACCATCATTTACACCATCTTCACCTTCATATAAGAATGCTACAACAACATTTCCATAAGAAGATAAATCAATATTACCACTATTTGTCCATGTACCGTAGAAATCAGTTCCATCACTAGAAAATGGAACATTTAATTCAGTCCAACTAGCATTTGAGGGAGCATCTGTTCCATTAAAATCACTTGAAACCATAACTTTTAATGTAGCCCCATCAACAAATTCTCTTCTTGTATCAAATGATACTATTTTGAATTCTGCGTTTGTAACATCCAGAATAGGGGAGATTAACCAAACCTTTCTCTTTTCTGATTGTTCAAAAACTGTCATATTTGCGTAACCATTGCTTTGGTATTCATTATAGAACCAGCCTTGTGTTCCCTCTTCTACGATATTATTCCAACCTTCGATAGCAATATCATCATATTTTGTTCCCTCGAATGCTTCTTTTATTTGACGAACAGTCTCAGAAGGAGTAGGTTCTTCTTCATCGTTATCATTGTCTTCGTCTTCATCATCCTCGTCATTATTACTTGATAATGTGAAATCTACTAAATCTGCAGAAGGAGTATTGATATAAATTTGAGCATCATCTCTAAATCGAGAAACTAAACCGTATAAAGTACCCGTACCTTCTGGTAGTGTATCACCAGCAAAATCAGAATACCCACTAGTTCTTAAAATAATATCGTTATCAGTAGAACCATCGTTTAAATATCTATTTTGTGTTGACTCATTTTCAGCATCTGCGAAAGTTTTACCCTTATCACTATTCGCTACAGTAATATTTTCAATCATCACTCTTCTACCTACATAGTAGTCTAAGTCTTCTTGAATTTCATTAACTGTTGCAGTATAGGTTACCAATTCTTCTTCAGCACCCGTAAAGAAATAGCGTTTCATAATCGGGCTAGGAATTCTTCCTGCTGCAGGCGACCCTTCATATAAACTAGGTACACCTAATTGGATATTACTTCCATAAGAACCTAAGACTAGCTCGTCGCAAATAACAGCTACTTCTTGACCTAATTTAAATTGAGTGTATAGGGGAGAGCTGTCAATTCTGATCAAAATACCACCCGTTGTATCTTGGATGTAGAGCTCTTTATAAACATTTCCTTCTTCATCTGAAGAGATAACTTGCCCTACAATTGTAGTGTTTTCAGGAATTGCAGTGGTATCATTATCACCATGACCAGCTGTAGTGTGCAAACTCTTTAAATCAGCAATAGTCATTGTTGCTGTATCATCAGGAAGAGCTGCATTCGTAGCCGTTTCGGGGTTGTCATATTCTGTATCTACACAGCTTACTAGAAACAATCCCAAAAGGAAAACAATTAGTCTATTTGTAAAAACCTGTTTCATTTATCAAAGTATTAAATTATAAGCGGTTAAGAGTCTTTATCGTTTTTACGCTTGATATTGAACCCTAATTAGTTCCCCACAAAAGTTGCGAGCTTTTGTGGGGAGGAGTGTTAAGGTCTTATTCAACAACCTTTTCTTTTATAGATACATTGTCGTAAACAACCACTGCACTACCATAAGTTCTAATCTCAAAGTAGATAGAAACTGCATCTGCTGGAGCAGTATACTCAGCAGTGTATGTATTCCAAGAACCATTACCAGCACTATTTTCTAAATAGTCGTTTGGATCCTTGATATCACCAATTGATGAGTTAGCAGCGTTTTTAAAGAATGACCATAATCTACCGTCAGTACCGTCACCAGACTCAACATTGTAGTCGAAGCTTACGATATAAGTTTTACCTGCTTGAATAGAAATAGTCTGAGATATATCTTTAGTACCACCTGCTGTATGTTTAACAGCTGATGACCCTTCGTTTACAACTGTTGATTCCTGAGAAACATTTTCAGCTTTTGTCCAGCTATCAGGTTTATCATCTGTCCAATTTTCGAAACCACCATTTAAGATTAAGTTCTCACCAGGAGCTGGTGCTGGATCGACAGGAGTCTCATCATCTTCTTCCTCAATTTCACCTGCTACAACAGTTTTGATAGTCCAAGATGAGGCATCCGTATTAGAAGAAGCTAAATATTTAAAAGCGATATAATAAGAACCACTTGTTACCACAAATTGCGATAAAGATTCACCGAACTGTGCTCTATCAGTTTCTGTAGATAATACTGTCCAAGAAGCTTGTGATGGATCACCACTTCCTGCATAATCAGAAGAAACCATTACTTGTACTTTTTCAAAACCTTTGAAGTAGTTTAAGTTCTCAGTAACTAATAAACCTGGTTTTGTGAATGATGAGAAATCTACAGTTGATTTAGAAATCATCCATGATTCTACCTCGCCATTATTATAGCCATTGATAGAAGCCTCACCGTTTGCTGCTGCCCAAATTTCTTCGTTTTGCAGCACATTATATGTCATAAAATCGATAGATGTATTTGTTAGGCTGCTACCTAAAATATCATCTCCAGCACCAATTGTACCTGAAGGAGGTAATACTTCTTCTTCTTCAACAGTAGCTCCATCAAATGAAAAGTCTGATGCACTCTTGATACCAGGAACTCCGAAATATGTTAAAATATCACCTTTAACCCATACTTCTTTTCCGGCCATTTCAGGATTATCTTTCAAGTTTAAGCTCGATCTGATAAATGAACCTGATAATAATTGAATTGGCATACCCTTCGTTGCATCCGTTTCATCTGCTGATGCAGCGATAACAATATTAGAGTAAGACGAATTATCAGTTGCTCCTGCTTCAAAGTTACTAGCTAAAGAACTACCATTAACTGAACCAATGATGTATCCTTTAACCCAAACACCTGTTGCATCAACATTTTGTACCGCAGCAGCAATATTATAAGCATCCGTTAAGATACCTGTACCTTCTGCATCTACTGGAGGGGTAGTAGTGAAACGCTCATTTGTGAAATCAATATCATCTGGAGCATTTAATGTTAACTGAGGAGTACCATTGAAAATGGTAAGAATAGCTTGAATTGTACCGTTTTTCTCTGGTAAAGTTTCACCAGCAAAATCAGAATATTTAGAAGTACGAACTACAATTGTATTACCATTTGCATCTACTAAAGTTCTGTTGTAAGCACTGAATTCATCGTCAGCATATTTTTTACCTAATTCAGAATCTGCAAACTGAACATTACTTAAGCTTACCCAAGTATTTGATAAATCTTCGATGTTATCAGGTAATGCTGACAGATCTAAAGCTACTGCACTAGGAACATTACCTTCAACACCAGCAAATAAGTGGTTATTGATCTCGCTTTCCTCAATGTTACCAAATTTCTCTTCGTAGATTCCACCCATTTGAATAGAACCTCCATAGTTACCCATATACAAGCCTTTTGCTTTGATAAATACTGTTTGTCCTAAAGCGTAATCAGTATATAAGCTTGTTTTATTTAACTTGATTTGGATACCGTAACCGTTATCTTGAATTGTAATGTATTTGTATACATTACCTGTTGAATCTGATGAAATCACTGTTCCTTTGAAAACAACATCTGCTGTCATTTCCATCAAATCAGAACCATCATACATATCTAATACTTCTTGAATTGAATGCGTTGTTTCAAGATCACCAGCATCAGGAACTTCCTCAAAACGATCACTTTCAAAAACCACATCATCAGATGTATTTAAAGTCAGTTGAAGCGTACCATTATATACCGTTAAAATTGCACTGATTGTACCACTTTGTTCTGGTAATTCCTCATTTGCAAAATCTGCATATTGAGATGTACGAACGATAATTGTATTTCCTTCTGCAGTTGTTAATGTTCTGTTATAAGCACTAAACTCATCTTCAGCATATGTATTTCCCATTTCAGAGTTATCAAACTGAACATTTGCAACAGATACCCAAGTATTGTATAATTTTTCAATATCCTCAGGTAGATTATCGATGTCCAATACTGTAGCTGTTGGTACAGTTCCTTGCTCACCAGCAACGATATAGTCATCTATTACATCTTCTTCGATGTTACCAAGGCTACCTTCGTAAACACCACCAATTTGTAAAGTACCACCATAGTTACCTAAGTATAATCCTTTACCTTTAACAAATACAGTTTGTCCTAAAGCATAATCAGCATATAAGCCTGATTTATTCAATTTCACTTGAATACCGTATCCGTTTTCTCCTTGTAAAGTAATGTACTTGTATACATTACCCGCAGAGTCTGACGAAATGACTGTTCCTTTAAAAACGACATCATCAATAATTTCCATCATGTCAGACTCATCGTATAAATCGATAACTTCTTCAATAGAATGAGAAATTTCAATGTCGACAGTGCCTGTTTCATCTTCGGGTTGGCCTGGGCCGTCTAGTTCTTTTTCATCTTTAGCACATCCAATGAATAAAGATGCTACTAAAAAGCTTACCAATAAGCTTCGAAAGAGTTGTAGTATATTGTTCTTTTTCATCATTACAGATTTAGTGAACAGAAAAAATTAGAATTGATTTATTTTTATTAGAAACTTAGGCTCAGATTAACAAAAGCTCTGATGCCTTGTGCGTAGAAATATTTGTTAGCGAACTTATTAGGATTACCATCTACAAAATCGAATCTGTATTGTTGGAATCCAGTAGTTTGTATATCACTATTGTTGAGAATATTATTGACATTAAGGTTTACTCTGAATAAGTAATCTTTAATCTTCCAACTTTTTCCCGCGGAAACATCTACTGTAAAAGTATTATTCATTTTCTCTTGGTGTAAGATTGCGTAGTACTCATCAGAACCATATTCAATACCTGGTTCGTTGATGGCTCTATCTGTATATCTAGCAGGGTTTAATGTAACAAAACGGTCACCTAAATAATTGACTTGAACACCAATAAACCAATATTTTTTAGACCAATATTCTAAACCAAGTGAACCTGCTTCTTCAGGAGATCCTCCTACATGTCTACCATTATAAAAGACTGTCTCATTATCACTTAATTTCTCAGAACTGTTGTCTACAGTAGTTGTAGCATACGGATTCGCATTATAAGTATATGTTGCTTTTGTATAGGCTCCTTTAAGTCTTAAAGCTTCTGTGATATTGTATTGTAAACCAACCTCAACACCTACATTTTCTTGACCAACACCCGTTAATACATAGTTGACAAAGTTTTGATATGCATCATCATAATATGAAATTACATCTGTTAAGTCAGCAATTTGCGTATAGAAAGCAGATGCTCTAAACTTTAAGCGTTGACCTCTGTAGTAATAGTTTAAATCATATGAAGTTACTTTTGAAGACACTAGATCTTCAACTGTTTCATTTCTAGTTCTTAATGATGTGAAACTATCTTGGAAATAAGGAGCTTTAGTAAAGAAAGCAGCATTGGCCGTAATAACATTTCTACCGTTGATAAAATATTCACCACCTGCTTTTACACCATAGTCTAAGAAACTTAATACATCGGATTTACCATAAGAATCTTCTGGGAATAATCCTTTTAATCGGTTACCAAAACGGTACATCGAAGTATTTGTAACGTTACCTCCCAAGTATACCGAACCTTTAGCGAATGATTTTTTTACTTGACCCCACCAATTTGCAGTTTGGATATTGGCATCATAATCATGACCAATTCTATCACCTTCTCCTTTTACAATATTGTCATCATTGAGGTCATTAACTGCAGCCACTGGATCGATAAAATCTCTATCAGCAAAATTATCAATATCCACCCAATAGTCACCACCAAGAAGATCGCCAATAGTATTGTAGTTATTACTTTGGTACAGTTGATATTGTAAACCTGTGTGTACTTTCCAAGTAGGGTTAATGTCCCAAGTAAGCGTAGGGTTGATGTCTAACTTATGAGAATCTAAGTGACGTTCTTCGATAATATAATGAGATCTATTTCCTGAAACCGTTTCACTGTCAGGATCTAACCAGTCTGTTGGAACAGTTTGGAAGTTACTACGGTTCATATCGTACATAAACTTCCAATCTACTTGACCAAACTCATCTGATTTCCAAAGCTCAGTAAGCATATCACCAGCAACATCATTGCCTTGATCATATTGATAAGAAGGTAAATTACGGTAATAATCAGGTCTAGGGTCAGGAGCATCATACCAGTTCATTGCCGTTTTCTTTCCTTTACCTAAAGTATATCCAACACTAGTATTTAATCTTAATTTATCATTGATTTTCCAATCATCCTTTAGGATAAACGATGGTGAGATCGTTGTTTTTTCTCTTGAATTTCTTTTCTCACCTTCCTGATAACCCCAATAAGGGTTGTAAAAGTTAGTTCCTTTTAAATCATAAACTTCCTGAACTGTTGCTCCTTGTTGACCTCTAGTAGAAGGCGCAACAAAAGAAGTAAATACAAGTTTGTGTTTTTTGCTGAATTGCTTTTCAACCGCAAAGAAACCCGCCCAAGCATCATAAGTAGTTCCTTCTACATAACCTTCTTGTGCCCATCTTCTTGAACCTGAAACTGTAAATGCCCAACCATTATCTAACAATCCTGTTGAATAAGTTAGCATTACTCTATTTTGATAACTTGAATTACTGAATGAATAACTACCCTTAAAACCTGGTCGTAGCTGTGCTGGATCAGTAAGGATATTAGTTGATCCACCGATATTAGAAAAAGAGAAATCAACAGGTGACATATTGTATGTTGTTTCTTTATTTCTAGTCACATCATTTAAACCTCCCCATAAAGACCAAGAAGCATAACCTCTTTCAGGATTGGCCATATTCACACCATCAATAAATACATTTAAGTAATTAGATTGATAACCTCTTTGTCTAAACCAATAAGGTCCCCATGCATATCCAGCAATAGAGCTATAGGCATCTCCTGATGAGAAAAGTAAACCTGGAGTTGATTGAGTATCACCATCACCAGCATCTAAGTCTGTTAATGAAAGTGCAATTGTACTTGCTTCATCTAACTCAGGAATCATCTTAATAATCATTCCGTTGGATAGGGGAAGGTCTACCGGATTAAAGTCATCCAATGAAATATGAACCATTGCATTTTCAGGTAATCCCACACTCGGTACTTTAAACACACCGTCCTCATTTGTAAGGTATGTATTCCCGTTTACTATAACTTGTACAGCAATCATTGGAGCTTCAGTTCCTGTGATAATAACTTTACCTTGGATGTCAGCTTCCTGCCCAAATACTGAGAGATGTATAAGGGTAATTAAAATTGTAAATAATCTTTTCATTATAAAAACGAAATTGAAAAGGTTGCTATTATTTAGTTGTATCTACTTTCTTTAAAAGATATATAACAACAGGAAAGTGATCTGAGTAACCTCCAGCATAATTTCCTCCTGCATATGTTCTATAAGGATATCCTTTGTATTTGCCTGATGAGTTCTTTAATTCATCATAATTACAGATGCTAGCTTTGTAAAAAAATAAGCCATCTTTATCCTCTTTTAATTCTTTTGTGATGATAATTTGATCAAAAAGATTCCATCGATCTCTATAGGCTAGAGAACCTAATCCGTTCTTATACATCTTGTAATAAGGGTTGTATAAAAAGTTCTTTTCATTAAGTTTTTTAGCGTCTCCAATTGCTCCTAACGATTTGTATACGCTTTTATTTGTAGGATCATCATTCAAGTCACCCATGGTTATACAATTCATGTTAGGATGAACAGTTCTTAAAGAATCGATAATTTGTCGATTAAGTTTCCCTGCTTCTTCTCTGTATCTAGATTCTGCTCTTCTTGAAGGCCAGTGGTTTACAATAACAGCTAAATTTTCTCCACCTAATTGACCTTCGACGATAAGTTGGTTTCTTGATTTGAATTCCCAGTTATCACCAGCATACGTTTCTTTTATTCTTAAATCTCTTGCTGAAACTTTTGTAACATGAAAAATATCCTTTCTATAGATTAAGGCAACATCAACACCTCTTTTATCTGGGCCTTCAATTTGTGCAACACCATAATTATATTTCAATAGGGCAGGTTGATTCACCAAATCCTCAACTACACCTTTAGTTTCTATTTCTGAAACGCCAACAATAGTAGGAACATCTTTTGAAATATCTGAACCAAGTTTGGCAATGATCTTAGACATACGTTCCTGCTTTTCTAAGTAACGCTTACCAGTCCATTTGTTTTTACCATTAGGAAGAAATTCGTAGTCGTTTTTGTCTTCTGTATGAAGAGTATCAAATAAGTTCTCGAGGTTATAAAAACCAACTGTATACACTTTATACTCTGCTTCTTGAGCTTTTGAGGTTAAAGAGTAACATAGAATGAAGAAAAAGTAAAGTAGTTTTTTCATAAAAATCAGTAATTAGTTTGAGAATACACTCAAAACAGGTCGATGATCACTTACTTTTGGATCATAGTAACCAGAACACTCATCTAGTGTCAATGTATAAGCATCAACAAACCCATCAAAAAATTCATCAGTCATTAATATGTGATCAATATGGCTTGGCCAACCAGGGTATGACCAATTCAAAGGATCATCAGATCTTGCTAACGCTTCATCAGAAAACTGATAATTTGTACGATCATCAATAAAGACTTTATAGTCTGAGGTATTTGAAGGAATGATAGTATGATTGAAATCTCCTAAAACGATCACCTTTTCGTTGGCATAATTGGAATCCAAATAATCTTTTAACCTTTTTGCCCCTTCTGATCTTCGATAATTATTTGTTTCTCCACTACAACATTTCATATGTAGGTTGATCACTGTAAATTCCTGACCAGAGGTCTTATCTTTAAAAGTCACTAATAAAGGTTTCCTAGGAAAAAAATAGCTTTCAAAATCACCTGATGCTAGAATCTCTTTTGATAAAACTTCTAGATGATCTGCTCTATAAACGAAGGCCAAATGGTAATCGTCATTAACGCCAAAAGCAATATCTTCATCAACAATTACATCATATCGTTCATCTAACTGTTTTATCTGATCCAGCTTTCCTGTTTGTTCAATTTCCTGTAATCCCCAAACATCATAACCACTTTCAGTAATCGTGGCATTAACGAATTCAGTAGTTTCTGTATGCTTTGGAAAATGTTCAATATTCCATGTTAACACCTCAAGAGTGTTCTCGTTTTCTGAATAAGAAAGACAAGGAACTAAAGCATTATCTGTTTCTGGAAGTGAAACACTAGGATTGTCAACATCGGAAGAACACCCAATAGTAGACACACAAGCTATTATAGCAAGAAGATGATATGTTGTTAATTTAATGATAAAATAGAAAAGATTGAAAGTTTATAAATTGAAAGAGTACGGGTGCAAATGAACAAACTAGATTTCAGAAATTCTAACAAATTTTCTTTTCTTCATTTTTCGATAACAATGTACAACCCAAATATAATTTTATAACACAATATACATTTATTGTTATATTTATCTATTGTCCATATTCTTGAAAGAATAATCTATGATATAGAGAAAAACTATACATTTTTTTCGTTGTGTTAAAAACGTCAATGAATGTTAATATTAACTGAATATTAATTCACTAATCAAATTTATCATAAAAAAAGCATACAACTTATCTTATATGCTTGATTTAATGAATGTTAAGATGATGCGAATATCTTTATTTTCGATATAAAAAATTGGAAGTAATATTTTTAAACAATAAAAAAGGCCAACCCAATTTGAGTTGACCTACATTTTATATTTACTCTTCTTTTTGAAGCATTGCAAATGGTGTCTGATAAAGTAGCCTTAAATCTCTTCTTAAACTATACTTATTCGCATAATTTACATCTAACTCTATTCTTTTTTCTGTTGTCATAAAAGGATCCGAAGCTTTTTTCACTTGCCATAATCCAGTAATTCCTGCGGAGTTTGAAAAACGGCCAACTGCAAAATCTTGCGTTAACTGTTCTGCTTCATATACTGGTAAAGGTCTGTTCCCTACCAAAGACATATGTCCTAAGAAGACATTAAACAATTGTGGCAATTCATCGATACTTGTTCTTCTGATAATTGCTCCAACTTTAGTTACCCTTGGGTCATTTTCTAATTTAAAGAAAGTAGCACCTTGCTTTTCGATCTTTAAATGGTTTTCTCCAATTTTGTAACCATTGTCACCAATTAAATCGCTTCCTTTCGGAATTTCATTCTTATTTACTTCTTCTTTTGTTTCTCCATAAGCATTCTGATCTTTAAGTTTCTCAACTAAATGATCAGCATTTACTAACATGGATCTAAACTTGAAAAAAGGAATTTCAGAATAATTTTTTCCGATTCTTTTAGATGTGTAGAAAATGGGTCCAGGAGATTCTAAACGGATAGCAATCGCAGTCAATAAGAAAATTGGGCTAAGTAAAATAAGCAGAGTGGAGGAAGCAACAATATCGAAACCTCTTTTGGCTGCAAAATAAAATTGCTTCTTGGTTGGTAAGGATACCTTATTGATCTTTAATAATTTACCTTTATTGTTTTGATTTTGATCAGGGTACTTATCAACTAGTAAATTCTTTACTTTTAAGGTTAATTCTTTTGGTAAAAATGGTTTAACAATAAAATCATTGACACCTTGTTCTAAGGTTTCAATTTTGGTCGTAGAGCAATCTTCACTACTTAAAGTAATGATTGGTAGATTTTGGAATTCTTTTTCAGACTTCAAAAATTTGATAAGAGATATTCCATGTTCATCCTTTAGGTTTAAATCCATGATTAGAAGATGAACTTTTTGATGAGAGAGATGCTCTTTTGCCGCATCTATAGTAGAGCACTTATGAATAATATAGTCCTCAGTAAGTAGATTACTGACAAAATCTAGCATAAATTGATCATCATCTAAAATAACTATGTTTTTCGACATGATTGAAGTATGGGATGATTTTGATTAATATTTTATAACCTTTAAACATACATCACATAATAATCGTTCATTATGCGAGTGCTTTTTTATAAGCTTTTAGTGTATTTTTTATAGATGCATCTTCTGTATATCTTTTTACCCACTCAAAACCTTGATTACCAAGTGCTTCTAATTTACTGGGACGTAATAAATAAAATGATATTTTTTCTACTAATTCATCTACATTATATTCAACTAAATCGCCTCCTTTGCCTACAATTTCATGAAGGGCTCCTCCTTTAGTACTAATTACTGGTGTTTTGGTAGACATGGCCTCTAGGGGAGTATATCCAAACCCTTCGTATAAAGAAGTAAACACAAAAAGGTCTGCTTTGTTATAAAATTCATTCAATTTATTATCAGGGATATAACCAACAAATTCCACATTACGCAATTGAAACTCCTCTGCCATTTTGGGATATGGTGTATATTCTGGAAATGCCCCTGCAATCTTCAGCTTAGCATAAGGGAATTTTTTCTCAATAATTTTCATTGCTTTGAGAAGCATCCCTACATTTTTTCTTTGCCCCAAACCACCTGTATAAATAATATTGAATGTATCTTTTCTTTCTATTTGAGCAATATTTTCAATAGGGAAAAATTGATTGAAATTGATGAAATTTTTACTAACATAAATAAGGTCTTCTGGGTAATCCGCATATTTCATGCAATCTAATTTTGCAGTATCAGAAACAACTAGAATAGGTGTATTCTTTTTCTTCAGTTGTTGAATGACCCATTTATAGTAACCTGTAAACCATTTACTTGCTTCAGTGACATGAAGTAACGATACATCATGCATAGTAACAACGGATGGATTTTTTAATAATGAGCAAGCATAACCGGAAATAAACCAGTGTCCATGTATTAAGTTAGTTGAAGGTGTATTCTTTATTCTTCGATGAATAAAATAGGGTAAGATATAAGGATGTAATGATCGAAAAGATTTGTAATGTATTTTATTAATCCAACTATACCTATGGTATTTTCGGTCTGTATGATCTCTTTTATATACCTTATATAATTCTGTATCAAAAGATAACTTTCTTAAGCCTTCGCCTAATTGATAGCTATATCGGCCAATCCCTGAATTAAAGTGCTGACAGGAAACAAGGGTTATTTTAGTGTCTGGGTTGATTAAATTTTGCTTCATATTCTTTGGTTTTTCTAATTCTCATTTCTTTGATTTTAGCTTCATGTTCAAGTTTTAGGTTATGTTCTTCTAATTCCATTTCTTGAAAATGATCATGTATATGGTCTATTACCCGCATCAATAGTGCAATAAAAATCCATAACATAATACTGAAAGGTAAAATACCATTAACATCCTGTGCCTGTTCAACGATTATAAATGAACAGAGGACTGCAAATAATACTAATAGTAAGACCTTAAGTTTTGTGTCTTTAATTTTCCAAATTTTTGTATGCCGGAGCGAATACCATATAAAGGTGAAATAAATACCCATATATATAATATAACCTATCCACCCTGTTTCTACCATAACTCTAATGTGGCCTGAATCAGGTGCAAAGTTTGCCAGCATAGTTCCCGGCGAGAAACGTACGCCCCAAACACCTGTACTACCCAAGCCTCCACCCATGGGGTGTTTCATAATCCAGGGATACATGGCGTTTCTGTTTTCCTCCCGTTCTTTGTAAGAAGTATCTTCAGAACCAGCAAAAGTAGATTGAATTCTCTGTATATGGTAATTATTAGAAGGGGTAATGATCAATATAATAAAGAAGAAAGCGAAGATTCCTCCAGCAATATAAATTTTAAAGTTACCCCAAAGACCTACAATAATTGCAGTAATTACGACCACTAATGCGATACCTGTCCTTGTTCCTGACCAAACTAAAGCTGGCAATGAAATGATCGTCCCAAATGCGATCACTATTATAGAAGGCCATTTATACAAGTATGCTACAACAGCTCCTGCTACAATAATAATTGCCATCAACATACCAAAATGGGCCGGAGAAGCTAGTGTGCCAAATATTCTCCAACGTCCAGATATATATACTAGGTGTTTTGCATCGTTAGCATATACCCAGTCCATTTCAAAAGGGAAGTAGCCATTAATATTTTGAATCACCCCCCAAACAGAACTAATATAACTACATAATAAAAGGAAAAAGAAGAGGTGTTTAATGTCTTCAATACTTCTAAAGTAATAGTAAGCTATAAAGTATAAAATGGGATAGAGTACATAAGGTCTCATCACAAAAAACCATGCGACTCTAGAACCGGCAATAGGATTGACCACCTGAAATACGTTCCAACCAATCCAAAGGGCAATAGGAATCATCATGGGAACGATGAAAGTACTCTTATAATCCTTCATCTCACTGCATTTATACAAATGTCCGAGAATGGTAAAAAGAATAGCAAAATCTACCCCTAAACCAATAGGGACAGGTAAATTCATCTTTAAAGGAATACCAATAAAAATACTAAGGAAGATATACAGGTATATTGAAAACTTGATATAAAAGAATAATGATAGTAGAAGTGGTACCGTAATACTCATCACAGCGATGCCTATCCCTAAACCCCAATGGTGTTTAATGGCTAAATATGCAACGCCTGCAGCTAATAAAGAGGCTATTACAATCGTTGCAACCGTGTTTATTGAGTTATTATTTGGGACCGGTGATATCATTCTTTGTTTCGTTCAGTATGAATAAAATTACCTTTTGCTTTTCCAGAAAATATACTTAGCAATGAATATAAATTACTCATTATTATATGAGGTAAACGAATTATAAGATTGGAAAATGAATGAGAAAGACCATTCCCTAAAATAAAAACAATACCACCAATTAATAGTACTAAAAAGCTAATTGTTAATAGGTAATACGTTCTAAAAAATAACAGTTCTAATAGTGATAATAAGGGAGTGATAAGCATTAAAATACTTCTAGGAGGTCTAAAAATACTAATGAGATAATCTAAAGCTTCAATGTCTAACTTAAGGAAAATCTGTTTTAGTAATCTAGGAAGAAATTGGAATGCTGTCATATATTGTTCAGCAAACCATCGACTTCTTTGTTGTTTTAATACTTCAATGTCTGCCGTCTTTTCTTCATATAATATAGCTTCTCTAGCATAGATACCTTTCGGTTTCTTATCTCCTAAAATCCACTCTAGAAATAAGTTTTTATCCATACCTGGATTATTTAACGATAAATGGTCTATTCCATTAATAAAGAAGTCCATTGAGATGATAAAGCCACTTCCTGTAAGCTCAGGATTCCAACCCAAAGCACATTTATAATTACGTAATGAAACATCGTTTAACCGTTCTGATATTTCATCATAATGCCCCACTGATTCTCCAAGGTTTAATGCTGATCTTCTTCCTTGAATATATTCATAACCTACATTTCTGAATTTTAGCAATTCACTAAAAAAATGTTCACCTACACAATTATCTTTATCCAATAAAACGAGATAAGTAGGCGAAAACTCTTTGATCATTTCATCTTTTTTTAGCCATTCATTAAAGTACTTTAGAGCTTGTATATAAGTATTTCCTTTTTCTGATGAGAAGGATTGATTGAGCATTGTAATCTCATAATTATTGGCCTCCTTAATGATATCTTCAGATGTCTCTTGGAAAAGAACTACTATTTTAAATTTAACTAATGGAGCATAAGTGTTAATCGCTTCTAAGCTTTTGATAAGAACATGATCGGCTTTATATGCTGGAATGAATATAAGCCATCGGTCATCATTGGGTGTATTGTAAGAATCGTCGACTTTTTTCTTATAGAAAGTCCCCACTATCAATGTAAAAGAGAGATAAGAACAATAGAAAATGAGATAGATTCCGAAAATAATATATAGTATTAATAAAATACTCATAGGGTTAATGTTATAATGTTGTTGATGTTAAAATTCCTCCAATAACATTGGCATGCTGTTCTAACATATAGGTTTGATTCTTGATGTCGTCTCTTTCAAATCTTCTATGTAACTCATATACATAAAAGATATCAGAAGATAAATTTAACCACTCCATCCAAATAGTAGCTTTATGGGTAGGAGGTGGAATAATGATTACATAATCGAAGACAGTACGCAAATGGGATAAGGTATAAAACCACTCTTGTGGTAGTTTAAAATCATAAGGAGAACAACTTTGTTCCGATAGATTTAGAATACAATTTTCTCTACTTGCCTCAAAAGTATCTATACTTACAATAGGGACCTTTACCTCTTTCTCTGATAAAGGCGAAAACCAATCATTATAAATAATGATTGATTTCAAAGAAGATTTCGCTAACATTTGCTGAATTTCTATAGCCGTATCAAAAGTGATCGAATTGGTTCTTGCCCCCATAAAAGAAATAATATTCTTATTGGATTTGGGAAGGTCTACAATTAATCTCCTTATATACTTCTTACTATCAGCATTTTGATCTGCTACATTTCTTCGTTTGATATTATCCCGTTTAGTCTGAATATACTTATAGAATTTAGGTGTAAATCTCGAGGTGAATTCCCGTATTGGAATGATATATAGACTGGTAATAATTGGGATTTTTGCATGTTTTTCTATTTGAGCCGGAAGGTGATGATTCGGATCAAATATGATTAGTAAAGCAACAGTAACTAATAGTAAAATAGTTGCACCCACAAAAGCACCTACTATGATTAACCCTTTCTTGGAACTAATCGCTTTAATAGGGAAGCTCGCCTTTTCAATAATAAAGAAGTTGTGCCCAGCGTCTCTTTCTAATAATTCTGCAAAATATTTTTTCTCAAGAAGTATCAAATAGTGTTGGTTATCCGTTTCAATCTGATGTTCAAGTTTAGTGATATCAGAAATGATATCGATAAACTTTCTAGATGTAGAATTAAGCTTACCCATTTCCGTTTGAAGGGATTTTAGCTGTGCATCTAATTTTACGTATTCAATTTGTTTCTTTAAGTAGTCACTCACCATTGCCTGCTTGGCTAAACTCGGATCATAAGTAGTGTTTGTCACCGAATTGCTTAATTTCTTATTGATTTTAGTTTCAAGTAGGTTGATTTTCTCATTGATTTTATAAGGGTAATCACTAGGTAATTTCTCAAGATTGTATGCATTATATTCTTTGTCTCTTTGAAGTTTTCTTAGAGAATCTTTTAGCATCATGATCTCGGTATTCAACTCTTGTGAGTTTCCTTGAAAACCAAAATCACTTTTATTTTGTAATGTTCTTTCTAAGTAATCAATTGTGTTTTCAACAGAACGCATGTCTTTTTTCACTAAAGAAATCTCTTTCTTTATTTCAGCAGAACGCTCAATAATAAATTTTTTAGTCGCCTTAATATCAATGACATTATTTCTTCTCTTGTATCGCTTAAGGGAATCCATCAATTCTACTAAATCTTGTTTAGCATTGATACAAGATTTATTGATACTTTCAGATTTTTCATGGTATCGACTTTGAAGCTCAAAACGGTATTCTCGAATCCAAGCATCTGTTAAGGCATCTACTATAAATTTTGCGTTGTAAGGGCTCTTATCCTCAACACTTACTTCAATGTATTTACTACTACCAATTCTATTAATTTTTATCCTTTTGTTCAGGTCTTCTACACTAAGACCATTAAAAACTAAGATGTTATTAATAATTACATCAACAGGTCGTTGTAAATCAAATTCAATAAAGTTGTCTAATAAAAACTGTGCTCTTTTTATGATTTCCTTCTCCGAATATAAATCTGTCTTAATTTTAATATCATATAAGTTATCGGTTTGTAGACTCTCAATGAGAATCATTAATTGAACATGTTGTATTACTCTTTTGATCCTTGCTATTTCTAAAAGGTCTGTAAACATCAAACCAATTTCGAAAAGCTGTAAGGACTTAGAAGTTACAGATAGGCTACCGTCAGTATTTAGTTCAAATTGAAGTTTTGCTTTTGATTGATAGGTTTTGAAGTCTGAAAGTTGAGTATACAAAACGACACACAAAACTATAGGTATACCTAACCAGAGGTATATCTTCTTTACAATACTTTTTAAAATGTAAATTAGGTTTTGCATTGATAATCTTTCTTACTCGCTAATCAGTAATTCCATCTCGTGTTGAGCCAACGCAGCTCCAACTTCAGCTTCTACTTTAGCAACTTGGGTTTCGTGTAATCTTTGTTCTAATCTTATATATTCATCAATTTTTGCTTCGCCTCTCAGCAATTTATCCTTTACTAACTGTAGAAGTTCTTTCTGACTTATTTCTTGCTCTGTAAGGATTTTAAGCTGTTCAGTAGCCCTTAAATAATTGGTATAGATTTGAATGTATTCTCTTTGAACAAGCTTGATTTGATTTTTGTACAACATCTCATTTTTAACGACTTCTAACTGAGATTTTCTCACTCGGTTATTTAGTGAAGTAATAGTAAATAGATCAATAGATAAACCCACTCCGATATCACTAAATGCACTGATTTGAGCAATACTTGCGGAATTTGTATACCTAAATGTGTTCACTTGAAAACTAAAAGAAGACAACCAACTTTTTCTTTCGGCTGCTAATTGCTCTTTCGAGATCTGAACTTCTATATCCTTAGCTTTTATTAAGTAATTATTTTCTAGGCCAATTGCTGATAATGAATCAATCTGGCTTTCTACATATAGTGGTGAATTTTGTGCTTGCGCGTAAAAATTTGATAAATAAAGTAATACTAATGTGAATGAAATTGTTTTTAGATTCATACGAAACAATAGTTTATCTTAAGATAGATAATCTTTTGAAGAGTCTTACGCCTAAAGTTTCATTTAGATAAATATTTATATAAGAATATTCTAATAGTACAAAATGGACTATTCTAAGACGTACAATGCCGTTTGTGATCATTTCAATTATCTATTGGACTATTCTAAAAGACACTATTATTTTAAAAAATCTATGGTTAATTTCAATATAAACCTAATGATAAGATGAATATTAAGTGGCTATCTTGCGTAGAAAAAGGATGCGGAATAGGAGAGTATTCCGATCAAATGGTCGTTGAACTACTACATCAAAACCAGACGTCTACCTTGTACCGTAAAGGTACTCCAAGTACGTATGCTATTGATTACCCTCATCGATCCCTGAGAGGATTAAAAGATTATATCGCACCTTATTATTTATATAAACAACTAAAAAAAATTGATAGTGAGGACACCATATTACATGCAGATAATATTGACGCTTTTACTGCGATACATTGGTCTCAGAAGAAAACCAAGATAAAATGTGTAACTATACACGATGTTATCCCATTAATTTATCCTCAGAAAAATCAATGGCAACGGAGATATTATAATTATCAGTTAAAAAATAGCATCCTGCATAGTGACCAAATATTTACCGTTTCTCATTATTCCAAAAATGATCTAATAGCTAAAACAGGTGTAAATGAGAAAAAAGTAAAAGTGATTTACAACGGAATTAATCACGATCAATTAAAACCGGTAAAGAATAAAAAAGAAAATGAACGGTTCACCATAAGGTATATTGGAGGCTTAGGTGCTGTACATAAAAATGCAACAGCTCTAATAGAAGTTGCTAAAATTTTAGAAGAGAAAAATATTGACTTTCTCATGCAAATTGGAAGTGGAAATGCGGCTTTAACACCATTACCTTCATTAGTGGAAAAATATAACTTAAAGAATATTGAGTTTGTTGGCTATGTGAAGGATGAGGACAAAGCTAGCTTCTTAGGACAGGCCGATTGTTTTCTATTTACTTCTTTATACGAAGGGTTCGGATTTCCACCTTTAGAAGCTATGGCTTGTGGTACACCTGTTGTTTCTTCAAATGCAGCATCACTTAATGAAGTATTACATGATGCCGCCTTGCTTACTTCTGCCTCACCAGTAGATTTAGCCAATAATATAATCAGACTAATAGAATCGAAAGATTTACAAAAAGAATTAGTCGAAAAAGGAATAGAAAGAGCATCTCATTTTACTTGGGAAAATTCAGTCAAAACACTTAGAGAGAACTACGATTCTATATTATGAAAATAAATACACCTAAAGACAGATTTTCTTTATCCATCGATCCATCTTGGAGGGTATTAGAAATAGGAGGAGGGCATAATCCTCACCCAAGAGCTAACGTTGTTGTTGATAAATATGATAACACAAATAATGGGCATAGAGCAGGAGATATTGTTGTTCGTAAAGGACAAGAGTTTATTTTAGCAGATGGTGAAAATCTACCATTTGAAGATGACGAGTTCGATTATGTCATTTGCTGTCATGTCATCGAACATGTTGAGAATCCCACTCAATTTGTAAAGGAAATGACGAGAGTTGGAAAAAGAGGCTACCTAGAAATGCCATCTTTAATGGGAGAATACCTAGTGCCAAAAGGATCACATGAATGGGTATTTATGGATATTGATGATACTGTTGTCGGTCTAAAAAAGAATTCTGTTGGGCCAATTGGAGAAGATTTAGATTTTGGAGATTTCTTCCTTTACTATCTCCAAAGAGAGTCGATTGCTTTTAAATTATTAATTGAGACTTACCCAAATATCTTAACTGTTAGATACGAATGGGAAGATTCTCTTGCTATAGAAATGAATCCAACCGATGAAAAGGTAAGAGATTATTTCCATGGTGCTTGGACCAAAGAACAAATTCTTAATCAGTTCCCAAAAAGGACATTAAAACAAGAACTATCTGTTTTCTTTAATGCATTTATGCATCTCACCAGAGCCATGTTCTCGAAAATAATTACAGGACAACGATTAAGAAAGTTAGACAATAGTATAGGGTTGAACACTCAAAAAGTGAAATCATGAAAATCAGTGTCATTGTTCCTACACATAATAGGGAAGAATTGGTCTTATATTTAGCGAAATCACTTGCTGAACAAAATTACCCTAAAGAGGATTATGAGGTTTTCATTGTCTGTGATGGCTGTATTGATAATACTGTAGCTTTATTAGATGAAAATTACGGTCAACTTAATAATTGGACCATTTTATCAATCAATCAATCTGGTCCGGCAAAAGCTAGAAATACAGGTGCTCAATTAGCCAATGGTAAAATATTAGCATTCACTGATGATGATTGTATTGCAGACCCCAATTGGTTAAAAGCTATTTCAGAAGCTTTTGATAGTGATAAAAACCTGATAGGTATCGAAGGGTTAACATTTACGGATAATAAAAATGTAACACCTCTCACACATCAAATTGAGAATTTAAATGGCAATCCAGCACTACCTACTTGTAATGCAGCTTATTTAAAAAGTACGTTTGAAGAGTTACAAGGCTTTGATGAATCTTTCCCTTATGCTCATAATGAAGATGCCGATTTTGCATGGCGACTGAAAGAAAAAGGAAAGGTGATCTTTTTAGACAGCATGAAAATTTATCATCCTCCACGAATGGAAAGTCTATCAAAACTAAAAGGGAGAATGAAAATATTAGAGAGTGAATTTCCACTTTATTATAAAAACCCATTTCTGTATAAAAAGTATAGAAATACCAACCCTTGGAGAACTATTTATATTGAAGTGTTTCTCTATCACCAATTGATGTTTCTAAAACATGTTTTAGGTTTTTTCAGACGACCAAAAACCCTAAGTAAAGGACTCTCTTTAGTAGTTTCTTGGTGGGTAAATTTAATCGTACTATTTCCTTCATTCTTAAGAATGGATCAAAAATATAAAAAGCAGTTTTCTTCATGAGCAATAAAACACCCATAGTGATGCAAGGCCTCACCCGTTTTGACGAGAAATACGGAGCAACTTCCTTATTTTTAGCAAAAGAATGGGCTAAGGATCGTATGGTATTTTATATTGATCATCCTTTTACCTACAAAGATAAATTATCCAGTCATCTAAAGCACTCGTTAAAAGTTAGGTCATCAATTCTTGAAGGTAGGAACTTGTTTTTGCAACCTTATACTGACTTACCTCAGTTTATCAACATAACTCCTAACATTGTATACCCAATTAATTTTCTTTCTGATGGTTCTCTTTATAAATTCTTAAAGCAGAAGAATCTAAAACAGATTGAAAAAAGTGTAATGAAGGTATTGAAATACTTTGGGGTGACTGATTTTTATTATATCAATTCATTCAATCCCGTATATAATATCATTTCAAAAACCTTTGAACCTAAAAAAACTATCTATCACTGTGTAGATCTTATTTCAGGAGAAAGATATATAGCAAAACATGGTATTAAGGCAGAGATTAAAGCTGTAGCAAAAGCAGATCAGGTGATTACTACTTCAGATCAATTAAAAGATCGATTAAGCAAATTAAATTCGAAAACTGAAGTTGTTCATAATGGTGCTGATTTCTCTCATTTTCAATTAGATGAATATCCTTATCCAGAAGAATATTCGAAATTGGGAGATCGTTTAAAAGTAGTCTATGTGGGGAATCTAGGTCTAAGGATTAATTATCAATTGATTAAAAGTATTGCATTAAAACATACTGAGATCGATTTTATATTTATCGGCCCTATTAATGAAAGAGAGTTTGAAGGAGAAGATTTAGTACCGATCACTAATATTCATTTTCTAGGAGCAAGACCCTCCTCAGCTGTTCCTAACTTTATTTACCATGCAGATATATGTATGATTCCATTTGTCATCAATGATTTAACATCATGTATCTATCCACTTAAAATTAATGAATATTTCAGTATCGGTAAACCAGTTATTAGTACAGAATTCACCAATCTAAGTTCTTTTCAAGACTTACTGTATACTTTTTCAGATGTCAAATCTTTTGAAAGAGCAATCCATAAAATCAAACAAGAGAATATCGAAAAAGGAAGTCGAAGAAAAGAATTCGCAGAGAATAATGATTGGTCGAATAAAGCGAGAACATTTCTAGAAATCATAGAAAATGATTAGTGCATTAAAAAATATTGTTACCCAAAACGACAGCTTAAAACAGTTTATTCATTCGTTAATTGTCAGCAATTATCGTCCTCGTTTATGGGTGCGGTTATTCTGGAACCCTTTTGTTCATACTATTGCATTTTCGTCGAGTATACGATGGTCTGTAAGAAGGGATTTGTTTCCTTTCAATGCTTTTAAAGTTGGACATAATACCATCATTGAAAGTAGGGTAACTTTAAATAATGCTGTTGGAGATCTTGAAGTAGGGAACAATTGTGTTATTGGAATAGGCAATACTATTATTGGTCCAGTAGAGATTGGAAATGATGTGATCCTTGCTCAGAATATTGTTATCTCAGCGTTAAATCACAATTATGAAAACCCCGAGCAACCTATTGTGGACCAAGGAGTCAATACCAAAAAAATACAAATAAAAAGTGAAGCTTGGATCGGAGCAAATGTTGTCATTGTACCTGGCGTAACTATTGGTAAACATTCGGTTATCGGAGCAGGGTCTGTCGTTACAAAATCAGTCCCTGATTATCATATAGCTGTTGGCAACCCTGCCAAATTAGTAAAACGTTTCAATTTCGGAACACAAAAGTGGGAAAAAATTCATGAGTAAATTGGTATCAATAATCACAGTAAATTATAAGAATAATGCAGTTACTCTAGATTTATTACATTCTATAATTGGACTAAATCGGAACGATCTTGAGGTAATTGTTGTTGAGCTTGGAAGCCAAAATTGTGATCCATCCATCTATCAAGCGATCATAAGTGATATTGTAGTTATACATAATAAAGAAAATCTAGGATTTTCAGCGGGAAACAATTTAGGTATTACTAAAGCTTCAGGAGAATTTTTGTATCTTGTTAATAACGATACGATACTACTTAGAAATAGTATAGACCCATTAATCAAAATATTAAATGACGATCCAACGATTGGAATCGTCAGTCCTAAAATAAAATACTATGATGAACCTAATACAATACAGTACGCAGGATATACCCTAGTGGATACCCTGACTGGAAGAAATAAAACTATTGGAGAATATGCAAAAGATAACCCTGAATACAACCACTCATATGAAGTAGGCTTTATTCATGGTGCGGCCATGATGACTAAAAAAGAGTACATCTCAAAAGTCGGATTGATGCCACTTGACTACTTTCTATATTATGAAGAATTGGCTTGGTCAGATTGCTTTCATAAACAAGGATTAAAAACTTATTATGAAGGTAATGCTGAAATTCTACACAAAGAATCCATGAGTGTTGGAAAGAACAGTCCTTTGAAAGAATATTTTATTTTCAGAAATCGATTGTTGTTTATGAAGCATTATACTTCCTCAACACAGTTCCCCATCTTCTTTATATTTATTTCAATTTTCTCACTACCGAAACGTTATTTCTCATTGTTATTTCAATCCAATACCAAAAACTTAAGGAAAGCTTTATTAACGGGATACACAGATGCGATATCATATTTAATCAATACCAAAAACCATATTCCCGATAAAGGATTGAAATTTCTATAATATTTAAACCTAATGTTAGACTCACTCATTACTTACTTTTTCTGGACAAGCTTATTTGTCGTAGTTTATTCTATTATTGGCTATCCAATAGTGTTATATGCTCTTGTGCTTATTAAAAGAACCTTTGGCACATCTAAAACTTTAACCTTAGATAAAATAGAGTTTACTGAAAAAGTAGCCGTCGTTATCCCATGTTATAACGAATCAGACATCATTGAAGAGAAAGTCTACAATACGCTATCACTCGACTATCCAAAAGAATTACTAAAGATCTACGTTGTTGCAGATGGTAGTACAGACAATACTTCAAAAGTTATACAAAACTTACAAAACAACGGAATTGATATCCATTATTTCTATGACAAGAAGAGAGCAGGAAAATCAGCTGCTATCAATAGAGTCATCAATAAGGTAAAGGAAGAAATTACTGTATGTACTGATGCCAATACTTTATTGAACAGAATGGCAATTAAGGAAATCATCAAAAACTTTAAGGACAAAAAAGTCGGATGCGTTTGCGGGGAAAAAAGAGTACTTCAGGAAGCAGGTGATGTGGCTTCATCTGGAGAAGGTGCTTATTGGAAATACGAATCATTCCTTAAGAAATTAGATGCTGAACTGACATCTGTAATGGGTGGTGCAGGAGAACTAATCGCTTTTAGAACTAATGTATATCCACAGATTCCTAAAAAGATCATTTTAGATGATTTCTACCTTTCAATGAAAATCTTATTACAAGGATATAAAGTGGCCTACGAGCCTAAGGCTTTTGCTTCTGAGAAAGCGTCGGTCTCGGTAAGAGAGGAAATGAAGCGAAAAATTAGAATCGCTGCAGGTGGTTTTCAAATTATATTTACACTGCTGCCTCTATTCAATATTTTCAAAAGAGGAATGGTCACTTTTCAGTATGTATCACATAGAGTTTTAAGATGGTTATTTGTTCCCTTCGCTCTACCGTTGATATACATTGCAAACTTTTATTTAATGGTTTTTGTTAATCCTTTATACAGTTTACTGTTTTTAGGGCAAACACTAATGTACACTATTGCATTCATAATCCATTCAATAAAAAGAAAAACAAAACCATACAAAGTATTCATGTTGCCCTACTACTATGCAATTATGAATTACTGTGCATTGCTAGGTTTCTTCAGATACTTATCCGGTACCCAATCTTCAGTTTGGGATAAAGCAATCAGAAAATAAGATGAGAAATAAAACTTACATATGGCTCTTACCACTAATATTAATAGGACTTTGTAGTAGTGCTTATATCTTCACTACCTATTCATACCTTGTATTGGGTGATAATCCTAATGCTGGACAAGCATGGAATAATGATGGACGACCGGAAGGTACTTATGTTGTATCAACTCGTCTTACACCACCAGCTGAAAGTGCAGAATTGTTCCAGTATATATACGATACGATCTCTATTGCTTCAGAGGCTTTTATTGAAGAACACAATAGAAACTTTTTAGTAGTAGAAACAGGTGCAGTTTATATCACTTTAGGGTTTGAAGATGCCGATTGGTTTAATACCTTAGGCTTCTATACTTACCCACATAATGATCCACCCGAGAGCATTGCGGATATAGAAAACACTAAAACCATTGTTTTCCCTAAATTGGACACTGAAAACACAATAAATAATGGTTTTCAATTATACCTTGGAGATTACACCGCGGGTACTGTAATTGGCTTTTTCCTAGTATCACAAGGCTGGGATCATACTGCTCCAGATAAAGTTTCTGCTATTGTCGATGGTAGATATACACTTTACTCTAACAGTGATTTGAACGAGGGAGTTGTTGACCCAGATGGTACAGAAATCGGATTCCTGACTCACTCAGTAGTTGTGGCCAACAGAAGAACAACAGAAAGAGATTTCTTATTATGTTTTGAAGATGATATTGAAAATGCAGATTACGACTATAACGATGCTGTATTCTTTGTTCACTCATCACCAGAAAATGCGATTATTACATTTAATGGAGACGTGAATGAACAAATTGTAGCAAGAGATACAACCATTACATTATCATTAAATCAAACATCTACTGTACCTATTACAACACTGATAGAAGATGAAGTTCCGGAAGATGCTGTGATCACAATTACATCCATCTCAAACCCTATGCTAACGACAACACAAGATTTACCTAGTATCTCTGTGTTGGGTGAGGATACAAATATTGGTACGGATACCATTTTCTATACAGCCTGTGATCTAGGTTTTCCTCAAACTTGTGATGATGGTATGATCATCGTAACAACAAGTGATCAGAATGAACCTCCAGTAGCTAGAGATAGTGTATTGATTGATTTTGATGATCCTTTGTTTATTAATGGAATTACTGTAGCCGACCTCGCTACTGATCCAGATGATAATCTAGATTTATCTACAATTGCTATTTTGAGTGATGTTGATTCTAACTTAAATCTAACGATCACAGGTGGAACAATTACTTTTGCTCCTAACCAAGATTATTCTGGCCCTGATTTCATTCTATATAGAGTTTGTGATTTAGGATCACCCGTGTATTGTGATGTCGGATCATTTATTATTGGAGGGAACGATGGCCCTATCGCCAATCCAGATGAAATCGATATTTATGCAGGAGAAGGAGTTATTATGGATGTATTGGGTAATGATACTCCAGGTAGTTCTCCTTTAGATCCGGAAACTCTTACCATCATTTCAAAACCAGATGACAATACTGCAACTGTAAATGTGGTAGACGGAAAAATTGAAAATGTACCTCATCCAGATTTTACAGGTCCTTATGAAATAATCTATGAGATCTGTGACAGTGGTACTCCAACACTATGTGACACCACTACAATTACAGTTAATGTTGTAGATCCACAAGGTGATGAAGTGATAGACCGATCAAATATTCCTCCTTTAGCATTAAACGACTCTGTTGTAACTAATGTGAATACACCGATTTCTATCGAGATCAATAATAATGACTCTGATGAAGATGGTATTATTGTTCATGATTATTCATATATCGTAAAGCCACCATTAAGGGGTGAAGCTACATTAAATGTCTTTGTCAATAATGGGCAATCCATCCCAATTATCAATTACACTCCTAATGAAGGGTTTACAGGAATGGATGTCCTATCGTACAGAGTATATGACGATGGAGACCCTCATTTATCGGACGATGCGTTAGCACTTATCTTTATTACTGAAGATGGAGCAACCATAACTACTAATAATGATACCTTATGGGTAGATACAATCTATGTATCACCTTCTCAGGAAAGTTGTTTTTCTATTGCCAATAAACTTGCTGAAGAAAACTCGACTTTAAACGTTACATCAAATATTATCAATGTCTATCCTAAAAAAGAAGGTGCTTCCTTAAATTATTCGGATTCTGTGATCTGTTATCAAGCACCCGAAAATATGGAAGGAACTGATCATGTCTATTATACCATCTGTGATGCTTGGGGTACTTGCCAGCAAGGGTTATTAGTTATAATAGAAGGGGATGGAACACCAAAATATGAAGAACCTCTACTTACTTTCTATTCGGGTTTTTCTCCGAATGGAGACCAATTAAATGATGCATTTGTAATCGAAGGAATAGGTGGATATCCGGACAATGATATCACAATTTATAACCGTTGGGGACAACCTGTATATAAAGGCAACGGTTACGACAACACATGGAATGGTAATAACCAGAATAATGAACCATTACCTGACGGAACCTACTACTACATTTTAAAAGTAAGAACTCCTTACGAATTCAATTACAACGGCTATGTAGTAATTAAAAGATAATAATTCGTATGAAAAAACTACTCATCTTCTGTTTATTTTGCTTTGGGATAACAGAAGCCATAGGTCAGCAAATGCCTATGTTCTCACAATATGCTTACAACACACTAGCGATTAACCCTGCTTTTGCTGGAACAAAAGATGGGGTAGATGCCACTATGCTTTTTAGAAAACAGTGGACTGATTATGAAGGTGCTCCTTCGACGGTAAACTTTTCTGCCAACTCAGCAATTGCCAAAGGTAAAATGGGAGTAGGGCTAAATTTCGTCAATGATAAAATTGGTATTTCAACCAATAATACTGTGCAAGGGGCTTTTTCATACATTACGCCTATTACACCTGACATCACCATGTCATTAGGTATGTACCTTTCTTTATTAAACTTCAAACACGATTGGGGTGACTTAAGAGTACAACATACCAATGATCCAGTTTTTGGTACAGAAAGCGAATCTATTTCTCAGTTTAATACTGGTTTTGGTATCTACTTCTATAGCGACCGATTCTATTTTAGCTTTTCTGTTCCTAGTATTCTTGAGGTCAGTATGACAAAGACGGATGGTGACAATAATTTATATAGAAGACACTTTTTTGTAAAAGGTGGTGTACATTTCAATTTATCAAACCATATAGATTTTGTACCTTCTGTTTTATTAAAGAAAGTAACCAACTCTAATTTACAAGCTGATGTAACAGCTACTTTTATTTTCCAAAAAATGCTTTGGGTAGGAGCATCATACAGAACTGAAGACGGGTTCGCAATTATGTCACAAGTTGTTCTAAAAGATAGATTTAGAATTGGTTATGCCTACGACTACCCAAATACTGAAATACAAAACCATACCTCTGGTACACATGAAATATTATTAGGTATTAATTTCCCTACGAAGAATAATAACTCAATTATTACCAGTCCAAGATATTTTTAAAGATGAGGACGTTCATACTATATATCATAATACTATCATCGATTAATGTAACTTTTGCTCAAAAACAAGAAACCTTACTACAGAGAGCTGAAAAGCATTACAATAGGCAAGAGTATGTTTTAGCAATTAAAAACTATAATAAAGTCAATACGTTGGATGTTTCTTCTAAGTATCGATTAGGCTATTCATACCAAATGATCGATGATTATCGTAAGGCACTAAAAACTTACCAGAGTATCGTAAAAGTAAAATGGGAAGGCCAAGATTTAGTTTTCCTAAATTACGGTTTGATGGCTAAAGCGATGGGTTTATACGGCAAAGCTGGAGATGCTTTTAAAGAGTATCTTTTTGATCATGCTGACGATAAGGATGTAAGAGATTTATACCTCTCTTGCCAAACACAATATTATGATGAGTTAGTAAAAAATAAAGCACTTACTATAGTCGAAAACCTATCTTTTAATACGGAGCATAAAGAGATATCTCCCGTCTTGCTTCAAGATGGATTGATTTATTCTTCATCAAGAAGAGATCATGTGAAAAATGATATTCACCATAGGGATGGAAACCAGTTTTTAGACTTACACTTTGTCCAAAAAAATGACTTAGGAGTTTATGATGAAACAGAAATTCTTCATGAACATGTATTAAACAACCTGCATGTTGGTCCATCTTGTTATGATACGATCAACAACAAGTTTTACATGACTGTCAATTTAAAGAAAAAGAAGTCTGTTGATGCCATTAATAATCTGCAGATTGTGGTTTCCAACTATGATCCTATTGATCATCATTTTGATAGACCCGAAAGTATCAATATTAATAATCCAGAATATAATTTAGGACATCCTACTATTGCCAACGATGGAAATACCATGTATTTCGTTTCGGATATGCCGGGTGGTCATGGGGGTACAGATATTTATAAAACAGAGAAAGGTATCAACGGTAAATGGACTGAACCTGAAAACCTTGGAGATCTAATTAATACTTCAGGAAATGAAATGTTCCCTTATGTCTATGACGACAATACACTATATTTCTCTTCAGATAGACATATTGGTTTAGGAGGCTTGGATATCTTTAAAGCAATCGTGGTAAAAGGTGAAATTACAGGTATTGAAAACGTCGGGGCTCCAATTAACTCCTCTACGGATGATTTTGGTATCTGTTTCCAAAACCCTAATGAAGGGTACTTTACGTCCAATCGTTTCGATGGTAAAGGAGATGATGATATTTACTCTTTTAAGCATAATTCTTTTGATTTTACCGTTTTTGTTATCGATAGTGTTACAAGAGAACCATTGGAAAATATCATTGTAGAGTGTTATGATAATGACCGTATGGCAGTAATGAATTTTGAAACGGATGAAAAAGGTTATGTACGTTTCAACAGTCGAGACAAAAAGATGATTCAAACTATCGCTGCTATGTCTTCAAACTATAAGTACAAAGAAAAGAATATTAAAGACAGAAAAGAGGAACGTAATGTTGTTGTCATTGAATTAGTAAAAGGAAGAAATTTACAACTTATTGGAGACGTTTTCGATTCTAAGACACATAAGAAAATCAAAAGTGCACATGTATTCCTTTATGATAACGATTCTACAAGAATCCGGTCTATTGGTGATGTAAGAGATGGGCATTATTCTATCATTATAACTGAAGTACCAGATCATCATTACTTTATTTCTAATGCTGAAGGGTACATCACTAAAAATATGAAATTGATTAATCCGACTCCTGATCGATTTGGTGTGATTTATCAAGACATCTATTTAGATCCAATTATGTCCGAAAATGTTGTGGATATTGAAAACATCTATTATCCTTTTGATTCTTCTTTCCTTACAGACAAATCTATATCAACTCTAAATGAAGTATTTGCATTACTAAGAACTAATTATGACTATAAAGTTGAGATGCAGTCACACTGTGATATCAGAGGAACTGAAGGATATAATATGCAATTATCTTTGGAAAGGATGGAATCTGCCATGGGTTATTTAGTTAGAAAAGGTATTTCTAAAGACCGATTGATTCTAGGATATTTTGGTGAAGAAGTAACCGCTATTGATTGTAAAGATTGTAGCGAAAGTGAACATCAATTAAATAGAAGAACTGAGATCAAGATCATTAGGTAATAGTTCCAAGATGTTGGTATTACAGACTTGTTACATTTACTTAAAGATTCTATATAATAAAGTTTAATACCTGCTTTTTCTTAAGAAGTTGTTGTAATTTGTGTTATTAACGAATAGAGGGAATCAATCATAAAGCAAAGTCACTATTTCCTGTAGAATAATGAATGCCAATATCCTTTAATCCCTCAAGGTATTATCGAAATTACTTGCCTAAATACTTAGGCAACTCTTATGAAAAAAGATTTAACTAAAGGATCTGTTTTAAAAGGGATCCTTACCTTAGCCTTACCCATTATTGGTGCCATGTTTATGCAAACTGCCAATAATGTAATTGATATAGCTTGGATTGGAAAAATAAGTAGTGACGCCGTAGCGGGAGTAGGTACTAGTTCTTTTTTTATTCAATTAGTATGGTCTATTTGTTCCATATTTCTTATTGGTTCAGGTATTCTGGTATCACAATCCATTGGAAAAAATAATGAACAGCAAGCAAGAGAATACAGTAGAGAATCACTGATTGCATTATTTGGTATTATTCTCTTGATGGGGGTCTTGATGCAAATCTTCTTTCAACCGATAATTTCATTTTTTAACTTCGAGAAACCCATCGTAGAAGATTATGCTTACACTTATCTAACATGGATGTCAGGCTTTTTATTCTTCTCTTTAACTGTTTTACTTATGACACAGATAAGTAATGCAAGGGGAGACTCTAAAACTTCATTAAAGTATTCTACCATAGGAGTATTTATAAACCTTGTCCTGGATCCACTATTTATCTTCACTTTTGATTTGGGTGTAATGGGTGCTGCGTTAGCTACAGGTGTTGCCCAATTTATTACACTTTTCTTATTCCTAAAACGTTATGCGAAAGCATTTTTTGGTGATAGAGAAGAATGGATTTTTAGATTCGAAAAAGTAGGAGAAATCTTTAAAGTGGGGTTCCCCGCATCGCTACAACGCATCCTATTTACATTAGTAGGAATTGTGATTGCAAAGATTGTTTCAGAATGGGGTAGTGATGCGATTGCAGCTCAAAAAATCGGTAACCAAGTAGAAGGAATTACGTACATGTGCATTGGCGGATTGTCCTCTGCAATGATGTCATTTACAGGGCAAAACTTTGGAGCAAAACAATACAAAAGAATAGAAGAAGGATATAAAAATGCCATGGCATTCACAATCCTAATTGGGTTAATTAATGGTGCATTTTTCTATATTTTCTCTGAGTCTTTAATCCAATTGTTCGTCTCTGAAAAGGATACTATTGCAATGGGAGCAAGCTACCTGGAAATCTTAGGTATAGCACAAGTATTTATGTGTGTTGAAATGGTCACTAGTGGAATTATTAACGGTCTTGGTAAAACCAAATACCCTGCCTATATTAATATAAGTATGACGGTAATCCGAATTCCAATGGCACTATACTTTGCTAAAAACCTAGGTTTAGGAATTGATGGTGTTTGGCTATCAATTGGTGTAAGTATGTTCTTACGAGCTATTTGCTTAACAATAGCCTATAACTATACAAGAAATAAAGTGATTTTAAAATTGAAAAATGAAGTCAGTTAACCATATCATCGATCAACATTTATCCTCTCGATTATTTGAAGGCAACTTCGGTTTTGAAAAAGAAAATATTAGAGTAGATAAATCAGGACATATTGCATTAACTCCACACCCAGAGAAATTGGGTGATAAATTAACACATCCCTACATTACAACTGATTTTTCCGAAAGTCAGATTGAAATGATCACACCTATTCGCCCTTCTGTAAAAGAGGCGTTAGGTTTCTTAGAGACTATTCATGATATCGTTACCTTAAACTTAGATAATGATGAATTGCTGTGGCCTCAGAGTACTCCACCTTTATTACCTGAAGATGAGGCAAAAATTAACATTGCACATTTCGGAGAGAAAGGCATAGAAAATGAAAAATATAGAGAGCATTTAGCCAATACCTACGGAAAGAAAAAACAACTTTTATCGGGTATTCATTTTAACTTTTCGTTTCCAGAGAAAGCATTAGAGCATTATTACAAGACTTCCGAGAAAAATATATCTTATGATAAGTTCAAGGAAGAAATTTACCTAAGAATCACGAGAAACTTCTTGAAAGATAGATGGTTTTTAATTGCATTATTAGGAAACAGTCCAGTACTACACAATACGTACAATAAAAGCTGTATCGATGAATTACCAAAAGCTACTTCCGATGCCCACCACTTTTGTGATGCCACATCGATGAGAAGTAGTATGTGTGGTTATAAAAATAATATCGATTTAATACTTGATTACTCATCAATTGAGAATTATAAGAAAAGTATAAAATCGTGGATTGATAAAGGTGTAATTTCTTCTGAAAAAGAAAACTATTCAACTCTGCGATTAAAAGAAATTAATGGTAAGCTTTCACATATCGAAGTAAGACTATTGGATTTAGATCCTTTAGTTAAGTGTGGCATCAATCCACTGAATGCAGAAATTATCCATATTTTCTTAATCTATTGTCTTTTAAAAGATGAAGAAGGGATCAGTGATGAAGAACAAACTGAAGCACATTTTAATCAAGAAATAGCTGCAGAACAAGGGATGTCGATGACTGCAGACCTTAAAATTGATGGGAAGAAGGTTAATCTTCAAAGAGAGATTATGCTAAAATATAGAGCCATAGAAAAAACTGTTGAAGATATCCTTCCTCAAAAATATATGGCAAGTTTAGAGCATCTAAGAAATCTGTCGGATCATTTAAAACATCGCCCTGCATATAGAGTTTTAGAAGGAATTAAGGAAACTACTTTTTTAGAATTCCATTTACAACAAGCTAAGCAATATTACAAAGAAAGTAACGATCAAAACTATAAGTTTTTTGGTCTAGAGGATATGGAACTTTCTACTCAATTATTATTGAGAGAGGCTGTATTTAGAGGGGTCAATTTTGAAATCATGGATAGACCCGAAAATTTCGTTCGTTTAGAAAAAGAAGGTCATATCGAACATGTAATGCAAGCGACAAGAACATCATTAGATAACTATGTGAGTGTCCTAATGATGGAAAATAAAGTAATGACTAAGAAACTACTTGAAGCTGCCAATATTAGAACTCCAAAAGGAGAACAGTATTCTGATGTTATCAAAGCCAAAGAAGACTTTATGTTCTTCAAAGGTAAAGCCATTGTGATCAAACCGAAGTCAACTAATTTTGGCTTAGGCATTACAATCATTAAAGAAAATAAAAATGAGGAGTTCTATCATAGAGCTATTCAAATGGCTTTTGAACATGATAATTCAATTTTGATTGAAGAATTTGTGACTGGAAAAGAATATCGAATTTTCATTATCAAAGATGAAGTTGTGGGTATTTTACATCGAGTTCCTGCCAATGTGAAAGGAGATGGTGAAAATACCATCAGAGAATTAGTAATTGAAAAAAATAAAGATCCACTAAGAGGAAAAGGGTATAAGACTCCTTTAGAAAAAATTGCTCTTGGTGAGGCTGAAGAAATGTTTTTAGAAACTCAGGGGTACTCATTTAGTACTGTTCCTGATAAGGATCAAATTATATATTTAAGAGAAAACTCAAATATTTCAACCGGAGGTGATAGTCTAGATTTCACTGATGACATTCCAGATTCCTACAAGAAAATCGCCGTTGATGCTGCCAAAGCACTCAATGTCGAAATTACTGGATTAGACATGATGATTGATGATATAAAGGAAGAAGCAAATGTAAATAATTATGCTATTATTGAAATGAACTTTAATCCTGCCATCCATATTCATTGTCATCCGTATAAAGGAAAGAACAGGAAACTGAATGCAAAAGTGATGGATGCCCTAGGGTATTGATTAAAACGGTTGATGATATTAGATGTACTCGGTTAAAAAGCAATTTTTAACTCCTAATTTATCAATCAAACCATCATTTGCTAAACTATAGAGCTGTGTGAATTTCGCATGGCTCTATTTCTTTTAATACGGATTACGTTTAATATATAACAACAAAGCCACCAACCTTTCGATTGATGGCTTTACAACTATCATAACTGAAAACATACTTATCATTTATCCTCTAAAATCATTGATTTGATATCTATGTCCCTCTAGGGTAAATATCAATGTAGTACCACTGTAACTACAATCAACATTTCTTAAAACTTCAAATCCATCATCGTACATATCATCAGGGTTGTTATAGTAGACAATCATTAATTTTAATTGACGGCCTTCGAAAGATGGATCGACATAAGCTTTCGTACCATCAGGAAGTGTTATTGTTTTAACATCTGCTACTTGTGGAGCTTCACTTGCCATCCAATCATTTGTTGGGTGTGTACTTGGACGTAACTCTCTAGTCCATTCACTTAGTGTTTTTTCATGTACTTCAAACGAATTGGTGTCTGTTATTTCAGGTTCATCAACAACTGTTCTATCAGCATGCGATTTCACTAATTTACTTTTATGAATATTCAAACGAGTAGTTTCGGTAGGAGTAACCTCATCAATGATTGCTTTTGAAGTATTCGTTTTTACTAGTTTTACTTTTTGAATATTAGATGTAGTTTCATCCGTTGGACTTACTTCATCAATAAGCTGTTTATTCAAACTTTTCTGTTCTTCATTATGATTGACTATAGTTGAGTCTGGTTGTTCTGCACTCTTTGTCTCAAAATGTTGAACTTTTAATTGTTGAACAGGCGAAATAGGTTGTGGTTCATTGTCATGGTTACAAGCTACCATTGAAAGTAATGATAATGCGATAATCGAAGTTGTGAACAGATTTTTCATAGTAGATATATTTTTGAATGTGTTTTTGAATAATTGTTATAGTTAATCAAACGAGACACATCCATAAGAGATGATGATATTTAATGGAGGTAACATTAGCGGGAAAAACAGTCTCTTAAAGGGAAAAATTGAACATAAAATCCAATAAAAAAGGAGACATATCTCTATGCCTCCTTAACTTCAATCGGTATACTACTTATCTATTATGATTGTTTTACATCGAATCTATCTAGGTTCATCACTTTTGTCCAAGCTTTAACAAAGTCACGAACAAATTTTTCTTTTGATGTTTCGCTTGCGTAAACTTCAGCAATGGCTCTCAATTCAGAATTTGAACCAAAAATCAAATCCGCTCTAGAGGCTCTCCACACTTCTTTTTGCGAAGTTCTATTTTTTCCAACGAATTCCAATTCATCTTTATCTACTGGACTCCACTCTGTATCCATATCTAATAAGTTGACAAAGAAATCGTTTGATAATGTACCAGGATTATCCGTTAGGATCCCCAATGATGAATCATCATAGTTGGCATTTAGTGTACGCATTCCGCCTAATAAAACTGTCATTTCAGGAGCAGTTAATGTTAGTAAGTGAGCTTTATCAACTAAAAGTTCTTCTGTTGTTAAAGTATACTTTTTCTTTTGGTAGTTTCTAAAACCATCTGCCATAGGTTCAAGTACCGCAAATGATGCTGCATCAGTTTGTTCTTGTGTGGCATCCATTCTACCTGGAGTAAATGGTACAGAAATAGAATGTCCACCTTTTTTCACTGCTTCTTCTACCGCAACATTTCCTCCTAATACAATCAAATCAGCAATAGAAACTTGCTTGTTTCCTTTGTTAAATTTTGATTGGATAGCTTCGTACTTTGCCAATACTTTTTTCAACTGAGTAGGGTTGTTACTTTCCCAATTTACTTGAGGAGCTAGACGGATTCTTGCTCCATTGGCACCACCTCTTCGGTCGGAACCTCTATATGATGAAGCTGAAGCCCAAGCTGTTTCTATTAATTCGTTGTGAGCAATACCTGCATTCTTAATTTCTTTCTTTAACCTATTAATATCCGCTTTAGATAACGATTTAGTATTATTCTGAGGAATTGGATCTTGCCAAATAAACTCCTCTTTTGGAATTTCAGGACCTAAATAGGTTGTTTTTGGCCCCATGTCTCTATGTGTTAATTTAAACCATGCTTCAGCAAAAGCTTTATCGAAAGAAAGAGGATCGTCCATAAACTCTTCCATTACTTTTCTATATCCTGGATCTTCTTTTAATGCTAAGTCAGAGGTAAGCATCGTAGGTCTATGTCTTTTCGATTTGTCAAAAGCATCTGGAATAATTTCGCCCACATCTTTTGCCACCCATTGGTGATGACCTGCAGGGCTTTTAGTTAATTCCCACTCATTATTCATCAATAAGTTAATAAACGAATGACTCCATCTAGTTGGGGTAGGTGTCCATATTACTTCAAGACCAGAAGTAATCGCATCCTTTCCTTTACCTGATTTATAAGTACTTTTCCAACCAAAACCTTGTTCTTCAATTTTTGCTGCTTCGGGTGCTGCTCCTACATGTTTAGCATCGCCCGCACCATGTGTTTTACCAAAAGTATGTCCCCCTGCGATTAATGCTACAGTTTCCTTATCATTCATACCCATTCTTCCGAAGGAGATTCTGATGTTTTTTGCTGATGCTAACGGATCAGGTACACCATTTGGTCCTTCTGGGTTTACATAAATTAATCCCATCTGAACCGCTGCTAATGGATTCTCCTTATCCAAATCTAACTCACCCTCTTCATTCAGACGTTTTGATTCTAACCAACCTGCTTCTGAACCCCAGTAGATATCATTTTGAGGTTCCCATACGTCAGCTCTACCACCAGCAAAACCTATCGTTTTAAAACCCATAGATTCTAAAGCAACATTACCGGTTAGTATCATTAAGTCAGCCCATGAGATTTGATCTCCATATTTTTGTTTGATGGGCCATAATAACCTTCTCGCTTTATCTAAGTTTCCATTATCTGGCCAGCTATTTTGTGGTGCAAAACGTTGAATACCCATTCTTGTGCCTCCACGTCCATCTCCTGTACGATAAGTACCTGCACTATGCCATGCCATACGAACGAATAGGGGACCATAATTACCATAATCCGCTGGCCACCAATCTTGAGAAGTAGTTAGTACTTTTTTTATATCGGCTTTTAATGCATAATAATCTAGTGAGTTAAATTCTTCTTCATAGTTAAAGTCTTCACCCATTGGGTTTGTTTTCTCTGAATTTTGAGCTAGAATTTTTACATTCAATTGGTTAGGCCACCAATCTTCATTTGTCTTAGCTGTTTTTAATTGTTCTTTTTTATGGAGTTTATCAAAACCAAAAGGACAACCTCCACTAGATTTTTCTGCTGTTGAGTCTTCGTTATTGTTTGTACATGCCACTGCAAAGACAGTCATGAGTGACAAGGAAAATTGGAATAATTTGTTCATAACTAACGAGTTAATAATGATGATATTTAAAAAGTAAATCGATGGAAATTCTGATGTGTAGAATTTACTTTCTGTTTGATTAAATTGTAGTACAAAAGTAGCCGACAACCCTGAATAAGTAAAATTGATAATATTGATACTAGTATAACTAATGGTTATACATGGGGATCAACTATAAAAACGTTTCTAAGTTATCTCTCACTTTTGGTGAACGAAAAATCACAATCATTGAACTAATATTCCAAAGTAAATAATGTGAGAAGAGTGACATTTGTAACATACAAAAACACAAACACTTAATTTATTATGGATACAGTTACTCTTCAAACAGCACCTCAAAAACCTATCGCATTACGCGTAATTATGGTTTCGTTTTTACTAAAAGTATTTATTGCATTTGGGTTATATTATGCAGTTAGTAGTGGAAAATTGGAGATTCCAAATGCTAACCCTGATTATATCCTTTACACTACAGGTATATATATAGTGAATCTTGTCGGTATGATTGCCTCAGCATTAAATGGTAAGCTAAAACTATTTAGAGCAATTATCCTTTTCGACTTTATTGCATCTATACCAGCAAAGGCAATAATTGGATTTATTATGGCAACTTATTCCTTTGGACTTACTTTTCATCCTAAGGTGAAAGAGTTTTTCAAAGCTAAAGCTGAATAAAAAAATAGCTTCAATGATATATTAAATCATTGAAGCTATTTTTTTATGATCAATATTTTAAGCTACTTCTTGTAAGTTTTGGTTAATCCATGTATTTAATTGATCGATTACCTGTGAATACTCAAAGCTACTTTTTTCTTCCAGATAAGTAAACCCTAAAGCTTTTAGAAAGAAAATCAATTTAAAACTTAATCTTTCATTCTTAGTAAATACTTGAATACCCAAATTGGTCTCCTTCCAAACTATCTCTAAAGATTTTATTCCTAGTTTATTTCTTTCAAAGAATATTCGTTTTTCTTCATTTCTAATGTATTGTCCTGTGGGTAAAAGTTGATGCATGGAATTCGTATTTAAGGAAAATAAAATTGTAATAATAGATGATTAACAATTATAGTAACGATGTTTCTTTTTATCTTGTTACTTATATCATGACAACAAATATTAAGTAACCTGATATAGTTATTGTTACTTAAATTGATGGAAGGAAAAATTCAGTTTCACCAATAATTTTTTACCTTTGGAAAGCAAACTATTATAATAATTGAGCTAAACTATTCAACTCCAATGAAAGCATACTTATTGTATTTAAATTTAATATTTTTGGGCTTTTTGTTAAGCTGTGAGAAAGAAAAAAATCCCGTTGAAGATGAAGACAAAATATCTGTAGAAGTTCCTACGGTAACCACTGATACAGCTATTGTTTTAGAAGAAGGCGGTGTAGAATTGTATGGTACCTTAGATAATAGTGACCTAATTTCAGAACATGGATTTTATTATTCCTTAGATAGCAACTTCACTTTTTATAGTGAAACAAAACTAGGACTTCCAACTTCTTCAAGTGAGTTTAAAGAAGAAATATATTCTGGATTATTACCTGATAGAATTCATTATTTCAAATCCTACATTCATACCATTCATGACAGTATTATTTATGGTAAAACATTACCATTTACTCCTTTAAAGAATCGAGCACCAATAATTAATGGGATAATCCCAGAAATCGGATATTTAGGTGATACAATTAGTATTAGTGGTGAATATTTTGGAAATAATTCGAACGATAGCAAAACCTATTTTGGTACAAATAGAGCAAGAATACTAGAACAGAATGATTCATTAATTACCTGTATTCTTCCAAATAATATTGATTCTACTTCGGTCACTGTTTATGTAAGATCTTATGATCAAGAAGACAGTACCACTTTCCACTTGTATGACCCAGTAATAGAAAGTATTTCTGCTAAGGAAGTTACCTTTGGTGATAAAGTAACGATATTTGGTAAACACTTTGATCATAATACGGAAAGGAATCATTTATATATAAGCAATAAGAAAGTTGAAATCTCGTCATCAAGTCGTACTGAAATTACATTTATTGTTCCCGAAGATTTAACGTCAAGTATCCTTGAAATTGAATTGCATACACAACTTCAGAAGCTAATCTATAATGACCCTTTACAAATAAAATCTCCAGAAGTCTCATCTGTTCCATCATGTACTTATTCAAACAGTTACATTCAAATCAAAGGAAAGTATTTTCATCCAGACTACTCTAAGAATTTAGTACATATCAATGGGGTAGAAGCAAAAATTATTGATGGAAATGAAAATCAACTCACTGTTTATTTCCCAGATGGTCCTTACCCTAATGCTAAAGCCAAAATTGCAGTAGGTATTTTCGACACAGTAACTGATACAGAAAAAGAAGTTTGTATCCGAGATACTTGGGTGATGGTCACAAACACATTGCCTTTTAGTTTTTATGGCGATCCTGGTACTATGGAAATGAATAATAAAGCTTATGTGCTTTCTGATCCTGCCCATTATAGCGACAATGAACTAGCTTTATGGGAATTTCATCCTGAAAGTTTAGAGTGGACAAAACATACTCTCCCATTTGAAATGAAATTCAGTGGAAGAAGCACTTCTTCAACCACAAAAGGATATGTATATACTGCCACTGGTGAAAATAATTTCTGGGAGTTAGACCCAGTAACTAATCAATGGAAACAGCTAACAGATTTCATTGGACCAAGAAGAGATAAGGCATCAATGTTTACAATAGATAATGAAGTGTATTTGGGAATTGGAGCTGATACAGAACCATATACAAGCATAGCATATACAGATTTTTATAAATATGATGTGAATACAAACCAGTGGAGTAAAATCAGTGATTTTCTAGGTGATATTTATACTGGTAGAACCGAAACATCTACTTTCGTACTTCAAGGTGAAGGCTATATTACTTGTGGAGCTAGGCATACAGGCATGTACGACTCATGGAAATATACTCCTGGTACGGATCAATGGACAAAAGTTGCTGATTTCCCAAATGCTAGATCTTATACGAATTCTTTTGTATTAGATGGTAAAGGGTATGTTGCAAACGGTACTCGAATTGGAGGAACCGAAGACAGTCATTGTTACCAATATGATCCCTCTAGCAACCGTTGGTTTAAACAAGAAAATATCGGAAATACAGGAAGGTATAGAGGGTTTTCTTTCGTAGTTAATGGTGTTGCTTACAGTGGTGGTGGCTATGGAATTCATGGAGGTGATAATTTTAGCAACGAACTATATCAAAAACAATAAATTACTTGGAATGGAGATAGTAAAAAAGCTATCTCCTTTTTTATTACTATTAGTGGATGGAGTATTTCAATAATTTATAAGGAAAGCTATAAACATTACCTATTAAGAAATACTCGAAGATCCACTTAATCGAAAAACCATAGTTGGGTTATATAACTTGGAATGATTTTTTAATAGTAGAAATAAAAAAGTTATTATGTCTACTTACACCAAGCTTTCTTTACTCCTTATTCTTTTAATCGCTAGTGGATGCAAAGAACATCCTAAAAAAATTCACCAAAGAATACCCTTCACCTATAATTGGCAGAAGATCGCAACAGATACATTCATTGTACATAAAGATTCTATTCTTGTAAAAGAGACTCCAAAAGGTAATGTACTCTATTTTGATGGTCATGATATAGAAGGGAATATCAATGGAGACTTCATTACACTTGAAATAAAAGAATTTATTGGGGCCAATGATTGTGCGAATTCTGACTTAAGAACCATCACAAAAGATCATCAACTACTAAGTACAGCTGGTAGTTTTTACGTCAATATTTCATCTGAAGATGGTAAGCAGTTGAAGATAAAACCCAATAGTAATAGTCATCTTTATATCAAAGGAGAGCCTAATCCATCAATGAAAATATTTGAGGGTATTCTAGATTCAACAAATAATTTAGTGTGGAGTGAAATGAATGAAAATACATCAAAAAATGCTCATTCAGAGTTTATTATTAGGAAACCAAAGTTTAAAGAAAAGAACTTAAATCCTTATGAAAATCTTCACAACTATATTCAAGATACAGAACAGCTTTACCAATTTGATTCAGAGAAAAACCATTACATACATAAAGTTTTCTATACGAAAAAGAAACTAAAGAAGGCTTTATTTGATATCAATATACTTCCAGTTACAAACTCTGAACTCAGTATTATTAAGCGTTACTATTACCATGAAGATAACGAAAATATCTATTTAAGATATATCTATCCATCAACAAAAGAAACCAGGTTTTCTTTAGAAGGAGATATTATCAGAGATATTGAAGCATATACTATTGTTGCCGTACAAAATGGATTTATCGCTAGAAAGATCTCTAAAGGAAATCAACCTATTATACAGGAGGAATTTAGGACTAAAGAACTTCTGAGCATAATTCAAAAAGAAGCAAAAAAACATCATAAACAATATAAGGCATCACTTAAGGCCAATAATCAACGTATTGCCAAGATCAATGAATACAGAAGAAGTAATCAGAAATATAAAATCTATAATACATTCAGAGAGAAAAAGAATATTACATCAGGTTATAAGATCGACTTTGGAAATAATATTCAATGGACCAATATCGATAAATATTACGATCAAGAATTAATAATAACCTATAAAGGAAATGTTGTTAATCATGAAGGAGAACCTCTACGTTGTTCAATAGGATTTTACAGTACCGATGAAAATATATATAATTCAAGTTATATCGATATTGATGAGGAGTATACTATATCATTTATAAAAGATGAAGGCTATTTTATTAAAATTAATGCCACTGATTATTTTGAGTATACTTTCAAATATGATGGCGACCCTTCAAAGCTTAAAAAGATTATAGTACCTGAAGAATACTATAAATTGGAAAAAGTATCGATGAAGTAATTAATACTTTAATAAGAATTTAGATATGTTGAAGTTGAAATTTATAAAATATCTAGTTTTCACTAACTTCACTTACTTTTTAACAAACACACCAAATTAATGAACAAGAAGACATTAAAAATAGGCATTATCAATGTATCTGATAGAGCTAGTAGAGGAGAATACGAAGATTTACCAGGAAAAGAAGTAAGAAGATTAATGAATCTATGGCTAACTACCCCATGGGAAGAGGTTTATGCAGTTGTTCCAGATGAGCAAGACTTATTGGAGAAAGAAATGATTGATATGTCTGACAATAAAGGCTGTAGCTTAATTGTAACCACTGGGGGAACAGGCCCTGCTGTGAGAGACGTTACCCCTGAAGCAACAGAAGCGGTCTGCGAAAAAATATTACCCGGCTTTGGAGAATTAATGAGACAAATGAGTTTAAAATATGTCCCAACGGCCATCCTTTCTCGTCAAACTGCTGGAACTCGTAAAAATACACTGATCGTTAATTTACCAGGAAAACCAAAGTCTATTAAAGAATGCCTAGAAGTGGTATTCCCTGCAATACCATATTGTATTGACCTAATAGAAGGTGCTTATATTGAAACAAATGAGGTGGAAATGAAAGTCTTCAGACCCAAACAGAAATAAATAATGGAAATCTTACTTTTTCTCAGAAGTTCTACTTATAGCCTCTGAGAAAAAGTAAATGATATTATTCTTCACCAATCCATATTTCTCCTTTTTTAAAGGAATATTGTTCTATTTTTCTATCTCTTGAGTAATCTAAATAGCTTAATCTATGGGGTTTCTTTAACAGTTTTTCAAACCATAATTTCTCTTCTTCATAAGCTTTTCTACTCACATAATTTTCCGGTTCATCTATAAACTGTTCATCGTAATGATCTTCTTCCCAAGCATTAGTCCATTGGAGTTTATCTAATTCATCATATAGATTTCCATAATTTTTAGAATGGAATACCTTCTCTTTATTGGGTTGATAGAAGAGTTCTTCATAATAGCTGATATTACTGCCTATTGCACAAACAACCTGAGATTTAGAAATATCCCTTTCATATAGCCATATTTTCAAATAATACTCTTCATCAAGTTGCTTGAGTTGATCTTTCCAAGAATTAAATATATCAAGTAGCCCTTGAAGTATTTTCATCTTTGTCTTTCCCTTTGGAGGGGCAATCACACTTTTTCGTAAAGAGAGGTTACACCAAGGTTGGATATATACTTTCGCATATTCTCTTTCATAACGTTTTAGAACATCAAGATTTAAATTCTTATTATATTCTATCCAATTATCAATCTTTTTCCACCTTCTTCTGTGACCTCTAACTTTTTTGATTCTCATATTCTATATTTTACAAATTGAAATATAAAGCTAAGGATTTCATCTTATCTAAATCATAGAATGCATATAGTTTTGCCTTTTTTGTATAAGTAGTTTCCCTTTTTATGTAACAAGTAGATCACAAGAAAAATGACCTTTGTGAATAGGTATACACCTAAATAATATTCATCAAAAAAATATCATTATGGAAATCTACTTTCAAGGAATACTTACAATTATGTCATTAGTTAATCCTCTTATTTGTTCGCAGATATTTAATGGAATTGAAAAGGGGAGATCCTACCAACATAAACTCAAAGATCTAACAGAAACTGTCTTAAGCATAGGAGCCATTTTAGCTATTTCAGCATTTTTAGGATCCAAACTATTAAATACATTAGGGATAAGTTTAGATGCATTCCAAGCAGCAGGAGGTATAGTTCTATTCTGGATAGGGTTTAATATGTTAAATCAAAAATCGAATCAGCAACCAGAAGAAAAAGAAAAGAGTTTAATGCCACTAATATTATTTGCAGCAAGCCCCGGTACTATTACTGGCGTAATAACTTTATCCATAGCTGAAACAGAAAGTAACTTCCCAAAAGTAGCTCTGATTTCTATCCTAATAGTATTAACCTTAATGTGGGTGATTATTGCCTTTAGATCGAAAGGTAACTCATTAAATAAAAAACCATCAAAAGGAGGGCAATTAGCCACTAGATTTATGGGGCTTATTATCTTATCTATGGGTATTCAATTTATATTATCTGGAGTTTCTGGATTTTGGATGGGGGTTTCGATATAGTGTTATTAAAAAAGGCAGTCTCGAAATACTCAAGACTGCCTTTATTTTATAGTGAAATTCTATCCTTAATTTTTAATAAACTTAGCTACATAAATACCTTCATCTGTTTTTAACGTTAAGATATATAATCCGCTTTGGTATTCAGATGTTTTAATCTTTGTTGTAGAAGACCCAATACCATTTTCAATCAATTGCCCTTTTAGGTTTGTAACATTGTAAGTATATGGTTGACTTGTGATACTATTGATATTAAGAATATCTTTAGTCAATGTTGGATACACATTAAAATGTTTTTCTAACTCACCTTGTAGTGCTGTTATATCATCATTAGGATTGTTGTAATTTAAAGTTAATTCAATTATCACACTTTGATTTTTGTTATCAGCGAGGATTAAATCAATTCTATAATCATCCAATAATTGTTTTTTCTCTAAACTAGTTAGACCACCATCTATATCATTAAGATCAACACTTAATTCTTTCGAAGAAATATCAAACGCAAACCAAGTAGGGGCTGTCTCATTTGATTCTAATACAAGTGTATATTCTAACTCATCACCCAAAGTTGTAAAATATTGGTTCTCTAAAGTTGTTTTGAAAACCCCTTCTGTAGTGACGTCAATTTTCACATTCTCAAATACAGTAGATACTACATCTTCTGTTTGGAAAATAACATGAATAGTATCTTTATCTGATTCAACTGTGTAAGTTCTTTGATAAGAAATCTCCTCCTTTTCATTATTGATATAAAGTGTATAGTCAATATCTCCATAAGGGATATTCTTTGTGAAGGTATAGACATTATTAAAATGTTCTTCAATACTATTTGATGAATAGCCATTTTCTCCAGAGATCTCTAAAACCAATTCATCACCCGAAGTAAAACTGTTATTCTCGATAGCATTATTCATGTCTATTTCCCAAGTAATATTTCCAGTATTTTCATAATCATCAATGCTAAGGTCTGAAGCAATCACTGAAACGCCATAATAAGTATCGTTAATTCCTTGATGCGTAAAGTCTTGATATCTAAAATACTCTCCACGAGTTGAAACCATACCCGTTAAGAATATTTTGTTATCAATATGTACTAAATCTTCATACCAATTTATCGATTTAAGAATTAATCTGTTTTTTAATTCCCCATTATTGTATTTTAGAACTGAAAAAAATCTCCATCTTTTTTCATTCATTAATATTACTTCTTCTTCATTAAGATGTAATCCATCTCGTATATCTAATAGATAATAAGCATTATTATTTTCATCCACTTCTAACCTAGTGTAACCATAGTTTCCTCCTGAAGTAATATTATTTCTTAATATTTGTCCCCAAATTGGATTCCCTTTGCTATCGACTTCTAGAATAAAGTTGGAGTAATAATCCTCTGCATTCCCTTCTCCATATGGATCAAAAAGATCCCCAATCACGTTGTCATCTTTTTTTACCCAACCTGTCACATGTACAGAATTTTTTCCTGCCTGGAAACCAGTAGGCCATCCTGTATAACCACCACTCATTAACGGTTGGCTAAGTATTGTGTTAGCAAATTCTAAATTTTTTGTTTCTGTATTAATACAAATGATTGGGAAGTTTGAAGCTACATCCTTTAATATTTCTTCTTCATTTAGAGATATTTTATCAAAACGAAATTCACCAGTGAGATATAAATGGTTAGATTGATCTACTGTAATTATATTGAAATAATACCCTGAAATTTCATCAACATGAATTGTTGAAAATAGCTCATAAGTATCATTTGTCAACTTATAAATATTAAAATCTGAATTTTGATCTATCCTTATACGTTCACAATAATATGCCACTCCATTATTATCAATTGTAACCGAATATTCTGAACTTTGATAAGCACTTCCTCCAGCAACATTTTGTACTTCCAACTCATTATTAAGATATAAAAATATTGTTCGGTCTTCTGAACTCACGTTATATGCCTTGCCATCATAGATAAAAGATGTTTTACCTTCTGAGTTATTAAGAGCTAGAATCATATTTCCTGAATATGGATCCACTTTGAATGTATTTCCAAAATCATTCTGTGTTTCCAATGTAAAATATTTACGCTTAATCAGTTCACCCTCTGCATCTAACTTCTCAATAACAGATCCTTCAGTATCTTCATTATTAATATATAGACCTGTTCTATAAATGTTATTCTCTTTATCCTTTTCAATCGCTTTGTAATCAAAAGAATCACTTATCAATACATCTAGAATTTTATTTGAAGTTTCATGAAGAATTTCATGACCAAAGCGAGAATGATTACAGTCAAAATAAACATGGATGTCTGCTACATTTCCATTATGTGTTGGTATTGCAGTATCATCAGAGTAAGTGGCTTCTCCATATGTTAACTCTGGGTTTGAATTAATAATATAAATCAGGCTATCTTTTAAAGTAACGTCCTCAAAACTAAATTTAAAAGAATTTGTTTCTTCTAAAAACTCATAATCTTTGTTAGACACTACACTTTCAAGATCAATTTCCTCGTCTTTATAATAAGTATAACCTACAGTTTCGACCTCAGTAAACACCATCTTTTGTTTCTGATAATCTAATTGAGCGATATATATATTTTGATCATTTTTTCCCTCCAAATAGATCGGGTCTTCCGAAACAATAATATTATTTTCTTCATCCACCGACCATTTATCTCCATTAGATGTTATGATATTAAATGGTTCGTTATTCTCAATAAAAATAAGTCCTTCAAAAAGACTACCATCTATTGAATGAATTGGTGTTTCATCAACATCAGTACCACCAAACACGAAAGATTTAGAAGACCAATAATTATCTAAAGGAGTGTCTGAAATGTAAGGTGTACTGTCAAAAGTTAACTTAAAGTTTTTACTAATATCACTACCAAAAGAAATAACCTCATCGTTATTTATATAAGAAGATTGTTGATTAGAACTACCAATAATATTTACTATACCGTTCTTCTCAAAGATACTATGAAGGTTAAAATCAAATGAGTCAGATATAAGTTTAATACTTCCTGATTCAACTACTTTTACTTTCACATGTCCATTAAGGTCTTCAATTTTCAAAAAACTCAATCCTTTACTATTGTCATAGCTCATCAAATGTTCCCTATCATTATAAACCTCAAAAGGTCTTTTGTGAAGAAAAGCCAAATAACAATCATGATTTTTGTCTACAAATAATTTTATCTGTTCGTTTTGAGCAATCCCGATTTGATTTTTAAAGGGAGTCAATAAAACTGACCAATAAGATTGGTAATTACTCCAACTTGAAGACAAGTTTAGAACAAAAAATGATTCTTCATGACTATCTTCAGTATTATCACTTCTACTAAATAATCTATCTAAGTACGCTTTTCTACCAGCAAGAAAAAAATCATTGTAGGCGCCTTCTAGGGCAAACAATTCTGAATAATCGCTTATTTCGTAGTCTGGTGAATTGGTAATATTTTTAGAATCAGAGATACTACCATTAGCATTATCAAACTTGAATATAAATAATTTCTGTCCCGTTACTTGACTTGGTAAGTCTAAAAAGTATGAACCATCTTTATAGAAGTTATCTAATCTAGCATCTATTGCTAAAGCAATTTCATTATATTCATTTACAGCAATAAGTGATGTATTGAAAACGGTTTGATTATCTAAATCTAACCTTGTATTCCAAAGAGATGCACCATTATTACTAAACTTAGAGATAACTACAGCACTAGTATGAGAAATTGTTTGCTGACTCTCATTAATTGTTAGTTCATTAGAATTTACAAAATGTTGAGTCAAGAAATTTCCACTGTTATCTACAGTAACTCCATAGCCATCAGAGATCAAATCATCAGCTACTTGAGAGATATGCAAGTCTTTTGTGGTTTTAATGTCTAAGTTTTCATCTAAGAGTATTAATACTAATTGGGCATCCCCATCAATCTCATAACTTTGACCAGCATAATTAAAACCCTCACCGTTGCGTCTTCTAGCAAGTATAGCAATATGTTCTCCATCTTTACTTACAGCAAGTTGATGTCCTTTTTTACCCTCAAGTTCAATACTAAAATATTTTTTTTGCAATTGAGTACCATCATCTTTTATGATAACTGACCTTTTATCGGCATCACAAGAATTACAACTTCCTACAGAATAAACATTCTCATTATTATCTAATTGAGTATCAAAAATCATATAGTCATCATCTGCCGCTTCAACTGAAGTAAGGGGATGAAACTTTTCTGTATTAATCTGTAAATCTTTTTCTCCGAATTTTGGATAAAAATTTAAATTAAACTCACTTGGTACATCAGATGAGTTTAATCCAGATATACCATCCCAATGTACATGATATGAAGTTAATTCTTGAGTAAGATAGTATTGAGGATCATGGTTTATCGAGACCTTAAATCTTTCTCCTAAGAAAATTTTACTTCCTACAGAACACTTTACCGATAAATTAGCCTCATCGATTTCAATGGACAATGGAATTTCATTAGAAAAATTACCTGTACTATTTTGATCTATTTGTACTCCTAATGATTTGATTTCTGATAAAGTGAATTTTTTATAATCACCTAGAGAGACTTTTATATAATAAAAACCAATTCCTTCTTCACCAGAAGTAGTAAAATTAAGGCCTTCTACAAGGTCTGTATCTCTGCTTGCACCAAAAAAAGTATCATCTGCTTTTATTTGGAACGATTTACCTCTTTCTAAAAGTAAAAACCCTTCATAGTTTTGAGAATAATTAGTATAGTTACCTTGAAGAGTTAAAGGGTAACTTGTCACACCTTCTGGTAACGCATTTCCTACTGCAGTAACGGAAGAATACGTTTGAGAAAAGACATAGTTATAGGATGATAGAAAAAGTAATGTAAGCATAAAAAATACATTACGACAGTAGTTTGCTTTCATAATAAAAAGTAAAAAATTGATAAATAATTGAATAGTTTACATGACAAATTTAACTAAGTGTTAATATATTTCCAAGAAACATCACTCATTAACAATAATTTATATAAAAGTATTACAAAAATGTATGCTATCTTTATAACAATCTAAAACAGCTCTTTTTTAGTTTATTTCTTTTAAATTTAATCTAAAAAGGAACCCCCATAATAGAAAATGATGCCCAATAATAAGGGTTATCACTCACTTCTTTCCTAAATCGTTTAATTGCTTTTTGATAAGGAGAATATGGGAAAAGTGGACTTCCTTCTACCAAACATTCAAAATAGAGTTCCATAAACTTTGCTGTATACTTATCATCAATGCTCCATAATGACATCATGATATGATTGACACCAGCTTTTGAAAATGCTCTCGATAAACCAATAATTCCCCAATCATATGATGCTCCTAGACCTGTATTACATGCACTCATTACTGTTAACCATGCATCAAATTTGTGATTATTAGATAGGTTTAGAATATCGCGACCAGTAATTTTATCAACACCATTACTCTGTTTAGATAGGGCAAGGTAACTACCTTCATAAGGGTTTTTGGGATCGGTGACACCGTGTGTTCCAAAATACAGAATGTCATTCATATAAATATTCTCTATCACATTATCATATACTGCCTTGTCACCTGAATATTTTTTTACATCAAAGTAATCATGTATTCTTTCTGAGATTAAATCTACCTCTAATTTTGTTCCAGGTAACTGTGTAAACTCAGAGGAATAACTAAAATTAGGGTTATAAAAACAGGCAATACTTGACTTATTTTCAATGTCAAAATTCACCGCACTTCCTAATTGAAAGATGTAGCTATCTTGCTCATCCAACTCAATAACTGCTGAGTATTGGTTCCCTTTATCTAATACCTGAAAAAATAATTCTATTTCAGAAGGGTCAGTTCCAGTTAGTGTAAAGAAATTATCCATGATGTTATTGATGTAATCCACAACACTGGGAACGATAGAGTAGGAGAGGTGATCAATAAAATAGGATTGATCTGAGAAACGTATCGCACTAAAAGGAATAGTCCCAATGTTATGGGTTGGAATTATCACTAGATGATCAAAGCTCGAAATTAAACTTTCATTGAAATATAGAATTTTCTTAAGCCTATCATAGGATGCCAATAACTCTTGGTTTGTAGCTTTATTATTGTTTTTTACTTTTAATGATCTACTTTCATCTATTAAGTTTCCATTTCTCAAAAGTTGGTTGGTGTCATTGACTAGTCTCTCAAGCTCTTTCTTTTTTATCTTATTTTTCTGTATTAATACTTTACTTTTTGGTCTGAAAAATGTCGAATACAAATAGCCATTGGAGTAATTGTACATTAATATTCCTATACGATGATCATTTGCATAAAATGCTTCAAGACTTTTTTGCATAATATCTTGTGTCTTTTCTGACATCGTCTTCATTACTAAACTTCGTCTTGTATTTACTCCACGGACTGCATGACCTAATCGATAATTATGACTATTAATCTCTACCAAGTTTTTTACAAACTCATATTCTGTTGTTGTAAAGTCTACAGAAATATTCTCTTCATCTTTCTTATCAAGTATATATGATGAAATACTTGTTTCAGGCAAATCTGTTACTCCAAAAAAGTTGACATTAATCTTGATGTCAGAAGCCTCTGAAGTTTGGACTAAAGTACCCAAGAATAAATTTACTTTTTCATTAATGCAATAATATCTTTTACCTCTGTAGTTCATTCCTGATTGTAAATCAAGAAAATTGATTTGTATTTCGTCTTTATCATTACCAATTAAAAAAGAGGGTTTGAGGTCAATTCTTCTTTCATATATAGACTGATACTCCACCATATTTAAGGTTTGCTTATTTACACGAATCTGATTAATGTCTAAATCCTTAAATTCAATAAATACAGTAAAATTATTATCCTTACACAAACGACCACTGTTTTCTTGAATCCCTACAATGTATTTGATTGAATAATCGTAAGTGATTTTACCTAAATCTTCATCGATAAATTTATGTGTACCCTTGTTGATAAATTCTTCTTCTTTGATGATTGATTGAGAGTAAAGACGAAGTGATAAAGAAAGAATAGCAAAAAGTAATATTAATGTCTTCATAAGAATGCATTTGAAAAAATCATCTATCAAGGATAGAATTAGAAAGTGCCGTTTTAATATGATTGTAAAGATTAATAATATAAATGGTAATATCAAAAATTGCCCTTAAGGCATTATTATTCAATATTGAATGAACATCACAACTATATCAACATAATATACATTATGTTTAATAGAATAATTTGAAATAAAGGTTATGCTCTTCATAACCTCTATTCTATGGCTTTTACTCTTTTACAAATCTCACCACTTCATTATAGTTCTTAAAGAAGTAAACTCCATTATCTAGTTTCTCAAGACTAATGGTCAGCTGATTTTCGCCATATCTCTGGATATCTACGGCTTCAAGTACAGATTGCCCATTGATATTAAATACCATAATTTTATCATAAAATATTTTCTGTATTGATGTAATAGTTATAGCATTTGCTGAGGGAATTGGAAATGCATGTATCTCCACTATTTCAATTTCACCAACAGAAATCATTACAGGTGAAAATATTTCATAGCTTCCATCAAAGTCTACTTGAGTGAGTCTATAATATGAAATACCTTTGTAAGGAGCCTTATCAATTAGTTGATAAGAAATAGAAATGTTAGAATTGCCCATTCCTTTAATTTGATCTACTACCAACCAATTTCTCTTATCCGTCGATTTTTCAATTAGAAAATGGGAATTATTTTCCTCTGATGCCGTTTCCCAAATTAGTTCGACTGCATCATTATTAGTAATGGCTTCAAAATAAACTAACTCTACCGGTAGATCCTCATTTCTTGCGTTTTTCGTACAAGAATAAACATTATCTCGATCTACTGAAATATTATCATTATCATCATCTTCAGTAAGTAAATCGGTAAAATTATAGTTTGAACCATCTACCTTATAAATAGGTGTATCACTATCGCCCCCACCAGAACAATTTTCGCCGTCACTGATCACTTGATCTACAAGATCAGCTGACCTATCTCCCTTATCATCTAATTCTAGTATATTGACATTAATTTGTCCTCCACATTCAATTTTAGCTCCATGAAGCTTCAACTTTGCAGTTCCATCAACCTGAATAACGTTAATCAATCCGATATTACATAAATCTCCATCTAAATGTAATTCAACACTTACATTAATTATTCCTGTTGCGTAGTTATATAATTCTCCATTTCCATCTTTCCCTAAATCTAACTTGTCAAAAGTAATTTCTCCCGAATTATAAATATAAGGGCCTTCATCAACCCCTGAATTACTTCCTTCCGCTTTAATTTCAATCCCATCTCCAGATATGGATCCATTCTCTGTAATTGTAATAATGGCATCATCATCTTCTACCTTAATATCTATGTCATCAGAAAGAATTACATCGGTATCAATATATAGATTACCATCTATTGAAATATTTCCACCAGACATAGTTACAGTAATTTCTTGATTCGTTTTAGATCTGAATCTTAATGTTGACCCACTAGCAATCGTTATCGTCTTATAATAAACATTATATTGGTTAATGGTTACCCTACAGTCACAATCAATTTCTACATTATCATCTGTAGTAGGTACCGAATTATCCTCCCAATTCCCAGCAACCGACCAATTCCCATTAGCTCCAATCCAAGATTTACATTCTGCAGTAATAGTTATTGATAAGGTTATGAGAACTAATAAAATGAAGTTCTTATTTAAGTTCATGTCGTCTTATAGTGTATAAGTATATAAAAAATAGCAACTTGAATTTAGAATGTTATTTTGGTTATTATTTGGTAACGGGTATTATGTGTTATGAGTAAACCGATTTGTTGTAGAACTTACTTTTTTTATGATAACACAAAACTGATTAACTCATATTCTACATGAGAATGAACACAAAAAAACTCCCCTACTTTCTTCCAAAGAGAAGAAAATAGAAGAGTCTATAATTTATAAACGAAACTAGATGTTATTCATGTTCATGATTTGAAATAATCTCTACATTAAGAACACTTTGAGTTTCATTTCCATCTTGATCCCAGAGATGCAATAAGAAATGATAATTACCTTCTTTAATTGGAAGACCTTCTACCATAGAAGGGATATCAATATGTTCATGTAGTTGATGATTATTAGGATATACACCTTCTGGAGTTAAGCCATCATTTACGCCAAATTGCCAAATGATATTGGTCGCCCATGGTATTGAATCTTCATCATGAGTGATGCTATGTTCATGACCTTCACCCCAATGTATATCCAATTTGACAGTAGATAATTTATTCCCTTCTAAATCAGCATCAATAATCGCCTCCTCACCAGCAATAATAATAGTACCTCCATGTGCTCCATGATGGTGATGACCGTCGCTTACGCTAAAATTTGATATTTGTGGTTTCGGACTAATATCTTCATCATTATTGCATGAAAAAAGCATAATAAATGGCAGTAAAATGATATAACAAAGATTGTTTTTCATGAGACTAAAATTTTGATTGTATATAGATTGATAATTATTTATTTACTGATTTGAAGCATCATCAAATAAGATTAATAATCCATTGTGTTTTTGTAGATCACACCATCTTTCATGATCATCAGGAAATTATTCTCAGGATCAGCAACTAGATCTAAGTTTTCTAATGGATTACCATCAACGATAATCATATCAGCATATGCACCTTCTTGTACAACTCCCAAAGGACCTTCTTGATATGGATGTCTTGACCCCGCCATTTCTAATAACTCCGCATTACCCGAAGTAGCAATTCTTAATGCTTCATATGGTGAATACCAATTGCCTAACCTTGCCAGTAATGCACCTTGATTCTTGGCTGATTCGCCATCAAAAAGAATATCAGTACCAAAAGACACCTTCACTCCTATCTTAGAGGCTTTTTGATATACATTGTCTACCGCAGCCACAACATCTAACCATTTTTTCTGACTGTTAGGATCTGCAAAACTATTATCCCCCTCCAAGAAAGGTTGAGGACTTAGCCAAACACCTTTTTCCTTCATTAATTCAAGAGTAGCATCCGACGCAAAGAAACCGTGTTCAATAGATTTTACACCAGCGTTTACTGCTGCAATAATACCCTTATCAATCATTACATGAGATTGCACATAGGTACCATAGTTTTCTGCTTCTTCAACTACAGCCTTGATTTCATCCATAGAATATTCCATCACTTCTAACGGATCATATTCCGATGATACTCCACCACCTGTACAAATTTTAATTTGAGTGGCACCATATTTCAAAATTTCTCTTGTAACCTTTCTAACTTCTGGTACACCATCTGCAGTAATGGCCATCATATTTCTCTCCCAATAGCTCATATCGCCCGGTGATTTTCTAGGCTCATCCAATACACAATAATGGTCGGCATGTCCAGTAGTCTGACTCATAAATGGCCCTGAGGGAAGAATACGGTGTCCTGGATATTCTCCTGAGTCGATTAACTTCTTTACAGCAAAAGGATTTCCCCCTGGATCTCTTACGGTAGTAAAACCTCTTAATAATGTTTGTTCTGCGCCTTTCATACTTCGTATGGCTACTTCCGGCATATCTCCTTGATTAAGGAATAAAATTTCCGCAGGCGTATAAGCATATGATGTATGCCAGTGAGCGTCGATCAATCCTGGAATTAATGTTTTTCCTTCTCCATTGATCACTTCACAAGAATCAGTTTGAATATTTTTAGCTATTTTCTGTACTTTATTTTCATGGATTAATACATCCACTCCTTTTCTTAATTTTTCGTTTTTACCATCAAAAACATCAATGTTTTTAATTAAGATATCTTGAGCAAATAGATTAAAGCTTGTAATTAAACTAACGATGAATAATATGTATTTCATAAATAATATAATGATTAACAGTGATACATTTTTGTGATATCATTTCCCTAAACATCACCTTACAAAGGTCATCGTTTTACAAGTCAATCATTTACATTATTTAGTTACAATTTTACACATTTTGGTCAATCTCAAACAAATAGCTTTTTTACAAAAAAATGGATACCCGATAAGGATATCCATTCATTATGACTTTACAAGAGAAACTCAACAAGATTAATTATATACATGAATCCATGTTTTATCTAATCCTATTTCTCTTAATTCTTTCATCTTCTTCACTGCATCTTCCCTTTCTTTAAACTGATCGATGAACAGATAATAATAATTAGTTTCATTATTAAAGATGATCTTTCCATCTATACCCATTGGCTTTAAGGCCGCCTTAATAGAATCTAACTCTTTTTCTGTATTTGCTGCAGCAATAATTAGGAAGTAGATACCGTCTTCTGTCGATACATCTTCTTGTGCAGAGATACTAAATCTCGTTTCATATACATCTTCATGGTTAGAGATTTCATCAATTCGCTGAGTCAAATCCATGATAACTTGTTCTTGCTCACTAATGATATCCGTAGCATGTTGCAATTGCTCATTTTGTTCTTGCAGTTTTCTTAATATCAATGTCTGTTTCTGCTCTTGTTTTTTCATGGATAGCTTAACAGAATTGTCTTTTTTCTTCGTTTTTAATCTGTAGCTTAAAACAAACTGATGTGTTGGATGTGAATTAAGTTGCTTGCTATGGTTCTGAGCATAAACATATTCTATCCCTAAATTTTTTACATTAATCTCCGTACCGCCATAAACTCTAAAGTTGTCACCTCCTAAAGTAATCCCAAGTATATCATTCCATTTTCCACGAACTGAAGCTCCATATATAAGTTCTTTACTCCAACGGTCTACATTACCTTGTATAGTATAATCAATCTCTTTTGTCATGATTTTATAACCCATATTAAATACAAATTCATCTGTATTAAAATTTCCTCTTTTCAATAAATATGGAAGACCAATATTGATCGTAAATCGATTTCTAAAAACATAACTTGCAGACGTATTGATATGAAAACTATACAAATCCATATTGTCGTTTAAAACGGGATCATCAGGATTCAAATACACTAGGTCTCCTGCCGTATAATTTGTATTGAATAAACCTGTACCAATATTAAATGATAAATCACTCAGTTTATTAAGATTAAATCTCTGAGTAAAGTTAATAGCCAATGTATTGTTGTCTAATAGAGTTTCTGATGACTGTAGAAATTGTACACCAAACATAATATTCTCTTTAGCCTTCATCCTAACACCCGCAATGATTGATTGTATTGAACTGCTCTGAGATCCATCTGTTTGATGTCCTAAATAAGCCAATTCATTGTCTATATCATTACTAGGTGTATAAATGTATTCTTCTTCAGTATTATTAAATAAGAATGATCTATGTTGACCAAACGTTGAAGAAAATAGTAAAGTAAAAAACGAGAGTAATAGAAGTAATTTTTTCATGATGATACAGACTTAGTAAACAATTAATATTTCACCAGAGAAAAACTCTCCTGTAGCATTATTTGTAATTTGATAATAGTAATTACCAACCGGTAACGGCTGACCTTTATAATAACCATTCCAAGTGTTATCATAACCTATAGATTCATAAAGGATAGTACCATTGATCGTATATATTTGAAATTTTGCCTCACTTAAACGATCAATTTCATTGACGATCCAATAATCATTATACCCATCATTATTTGGTGTAATTACATTGGTCGCTTGAGCTTCTACACCATCTCCTAAACCATTAAATTCAATATCTAATACATAGGATTGTTCATTGGCCAGATTTTCAGAAATCACTTTTAGTGTATCACCCAATGTTAGGTTTAACTTCTGTCCACTATTTATTAGTGAATCTTGATAATACAAATAAGCATTTTCAGAGATCTCATAATCGACCGTTACATCACTAATTTGGGTACCAAAGGGTAATAATAGCCATACTCTTTCGTCGTCTATTGAAGAATCTAGAATGATACCATCAACAGCAAAATAGATAATTTCTGTTTGGTCATTAGCAAAACGATTATCGACAAAAATTGTATAGGTTTTCATTGTAGATTGATCTTCTGACATCACATCAACTACCATAGAGTCTGTAAAATTAATACCTACACTACTGTCATTCATTTGTACCCGGTCTTGATACATACTTGCTCCTTCACTCATCGAAAAGTTAGGATATAAGTTCGTTAGGTCTGCATCAAAATCCACCACATAAAACAAAGAATCTTCAATCTGGTAACTATCCAATATTTCAACATTATTGAAGCTTTCAATTTCAAGTTCTACAGAAGTACTTAGCTGAGGTTCAGCAATACTGTAAGATTGAAAAACATCTCCATAATGTTCATCGATTGCAAAAGTTATAGTCTCTTGTACTTCTACTTCTTTGTCCTCATTTGATTTGTAGATTTTAAATGACAATTCTTCATTATTGCTATTCGAATAGATCGTTAAATAGGCCAGGTATTTATCTATAGCCTCTACATATATCAAGTTGGTGACTCCTCTACAAGTACTTCCATTAAATACAGCAACTTTATCTTCTGTACTTTGGAGAACTTCTCCATCTACAGCGATAAAAGCTGTTAATGACATCGTGTACTGATAATCATTTACATTAACGTTCCAATTTCCATTTTGTGCCAATGTTGGAAAAGTCAGATAAAAGATTCCTAAGAGTAATATTGATAGTTTTTTCATTGTGCCTTGTATTCGCTTTTTTCAATAAAGCCTGATCGTTAAATTATTTTAGAATACGTTTTGTATATGAAGTGGTAGGTGTTGAAATATGTAATAAATAAACCCCTGGATTGACCTGTAATTGTAGATTCCAACTGTTCAAACCTTGTTGTAAAATTTGTTCATTTTTAAAGATGGATTTACCATTCATATCAATCACTTCAACCCAAGCTTTTTCTTCTTGTGAATGAACAATAGAACAAGTCATTTGATGGTCAAATGGAATAGGATAAACCGATATACCTTTATCAATCTGTGGATTACTTACAGTATAAGGTTGTTCTAAGTCTCCTAGTAATGCATCTGATGTAAATTGGAATGAATCGACTGTCTTTTCTCCATTTAATAAGAAAAATAGGTTTTCACCTTCTTCAGCGAAAATGGTTAGAAATGCCAAATTTTTATCTTCTACAATTGATGTAGTTGATTCTCCCCTAATATTCCCTTCCTTATCTACTACTTGCACATTTTCAATTAAATCATCAACTTCTATAACCGCATTCATATTGGTTGAATATTGAGGTAAAAGAAATGTTGTAGTTGGAATTACAGTAGATGTTTTTGTTCTTGTATTGGAAGTAAATGTAGTTGAAGGATATGAAAATTCTTGAGTCTTACCCGTCTTGATCATATAACCTTTTCCCGCTTCTAATTGAGATAAAGTACCTGTCCAACCTTTTAATGTGGCATAAATGGCAAATGAGTTTTGACTTTTAATAATATCTCCATCTTGGGCATCTAAATTTTCCAGGGCCTCTGTAACACTCATGGTTTTAGAAATAGGATATGACAACCAATTCCAACCTTCATGAAGTGAAATCACAAGATCATCGGTATCGACTACCTGACCTTCCAGAGATAAGAAATTTTCTTGAGCCAATTTTGTTTTATACATCTTTGTTGGATCTACTCCTCCAGAAGCACTTAACGAACCAGTCCAACCAATTCGCTCATCATACATATCAAAATTATACTGATCGTAGATTCTATCTAAGTCAGATAATTCTAGATTTTCTGTTAAAGCATTGACATCGTAATAATCATCTTTATCGATAAACAAAGACAACCATGTCCAACCAGAATTTAAAGAAATAATCTGCTGAACAATATCAGTATTCTCAAAAACAACTGGTTCTGCAAGGTTACCCAACAATTGGTCACTGATAAACTCAATGCTTTCTTGTTCGTCAATTACTGCATGAAGAGATTTTCCTGCAAATGCATCCCAAATTTTGAATTCGATTTCTTCTCCTGAAATAGTATTGCTGTAAATACTTAAATAGATGAAATAATCATCATAAGCATCATCATATTCCAATACCGCCTCTCCTCTTTCTTCACCATTCACAAACGCTCCCACTTTTGTGTAAAGATCTGATGAAAAGTCACCGGATATTTTAATTTTTCCGATAATATTCATACTGTAAGTATAGATCGTTGGATCTACCGACCAAACTGGAGCTTCTTCTAACTCTCTATTCTTCAATTCAACTTTTATCACATAAGATTGAATTGTCGATTGGTCCTCTGACATGACATCTATATTAATCGGATTGCTAAAATCGACTTCTTCATTTGTATCAAATAGGGTTAAAGGTGTTCTTCCATTATAGAGCGAAGCCCCTTCACTTATTTCTACATCTGGAGTTAGTTTTCTTAAATCTGTGCCATATTCCACTTGGTAGTATAAGGTATCATTTGATGTTGAAGAGTTTAGAATTTCTACCTCTTCGAAACCATTAATAATGAAAGTAGCTGCTGTATTAAGACTTGGTTCTGCTATACTGTATGCTTGAAAAACATTTCCATAATGTTCATCAATTGCAAACGTAATAGTTTGTGATACATCAACTACCTCGTCTTTTTCTGAGTTGTAAATTTTAAAGTTTAACTCCTCACCATTTGTGTTAGAATAGAACTGTAAATAAGCCAAATACCTGTCAGTAGACTCTATATAGATTAATTGTGTGAATCCTCGGCATTCATCACCATCAAATACACCTACCAAATCATTTTCATTAGCCAATACCACATCATCGACAGCGATAAAAGCCGTTAAAGACATGCTGTATTGATATGCATTCAAATCAAAATCCCAATCAGGAGTTTGAGCATTTACCATGGTTACCCAACCAAGGAGAATACAAAGTAATATGGATAGTTTTTTCATCATATCTTGATGTATTCCCTTATTATCTTCAACCGATAATAAGGGAATCATTAGTTATTTTACAATACGTTTAGTGTAAGTTTTAGAAGGAGTAGTGATATGTATTAGATATACTCCAGAAGAAAGATTCAATGACATGTCCCATTGATTCTCCCCTTTTTGTAAAGTCATTTCTGAAGAAAGCATTACTTTACCATTGATATCCAGCACACTTACATTCGCTTTTTCTTCATTTTCATGGAAGAGTGAAACCGAAACTTTTTTATCAAATGGCACTGGATAAACATTCATCTCCTCAGCGTAATTTCCTCGACGGAGATCTACTGGTTGAGTAATAGTACCAAGTAATGCATCTGATTGATACTGTAATTCTTTTTCCATTTCAATCACTTTTTCTCCCACTTCTATATAGTATTTAAGATGCTCCTCATTATCAGCAAACATTGTGATAAAGGCTAGCTTTCTATCTTCTATAGTATTTGTTGGTGCTATACCTCTAATATTGCCATTTACATCTTTGATAATTACCTGGCTCACTTCATCATCTACTAATACAACCGCATTCATATTTGTTGGATATGAAGTCAATACAAAATTAGTTGAAGCTACCTCTTCGCTATTATTGTGATTAGAAACAACATGTGTTCTAGCATTCGATAAATAGCTTGGGTAAGTAAATGATTGTTCATTTTGGGTTTTCAACATATACCCAATTCCATCTTCCAAATAGTTCAATGAACCTGTCCAACCGCTAAATTGATCATAGATTGCAAAAGCATGTTGACTCTTTAAAATGTCTCCATTTGAAGCTTCTAAATGAGCCAAAGCATCATTTACATTCATATTCTTAGCCAATGGATATGAAAGCCAGTTCCATCCTTCTTTTAGACTTACCTCTAAATCTTCAAGATCTATTTCATGTCCTTCCAGAGATAATATATTTTCTTTTTCTAATTTGATTTTATACATCTTTTCAGCATTTAATCCACCAAAAGCTGAAAGAGTACCTGTCCAACCTGAAATACTATCATAGGTATCAAAATACGTTTGAGAGTAAATTCTATCTTGGTTGGTTAAATCTAATTCTGCTGTCATGGTGTTGATATCGCTGAAAGATTCTTGATCAACGAAGAAAGATAGCCAAGTCCATCCATCATTTAACACTATAGTTTGTTGAACGATATTTGTATCCTCGAAAATGGCAGGGTTCGTCTTATAACCAATCACCTGATCGTTGATAAATTCAATCGTTTCTAAATCATTGATACTTGCATTTAATGCTTTACCCGCCAAAGCATCCCATATACGGAATTCTATATCTTCACCAGAGATTTCATTACTGTAAATCCCCAAGAAAACGAAATAGTCATCGTAAAATTCATCGTATGCTAAGCTTGCTTCTCCTCTGGGTTCTCCATTTACAAATGCACCAATCTTCGTATGACTATCTTCTGAGAATACTCCATCGATTTTAATTTTACCGATGATGTTCATATTGTAAGCATAATCTATTGGATCAACAGACCATTCTGGCTCTACTTCAAACACCCTTAAATCCAGCTTTACTTTCTCATCATAATCATAGTCTGTATTCAGATATAAGTCTAGATTATATTGCCCAATTGATAAGTTTGGATCTATGGTCGCTGTAATTACTTTTTTACTATCTGGTGATAAAGTCCCACCTGTTTCAGATAATGTTAACCAAGTAGGAATATTCTCAATAAAGAATGGTTGATCTTTACCGCCTTCATTGGCAATTGTGATTTCAAATGAACTCGATGTTCCTACCTGCTTTTCGATAGACAAGTAATCTGTCTCATCACCAACATACCAAGACACTTCATTTCTTCTAACATAAGCAGTCCAAGTAATTGGTGATTGCTGTAAGTTACCTGCTTCATCAAACATTCTATGTACTGTTATATCTACAGTTTGTCCTTCTAAAACAGCATAGTTACTGATGATTGGACTTAGCAATAATTCATCACCATTAATCACATGATAAATTTCAAAGCTTTCCAATTCTCTACTTGGCTTGATCTTAGGAGCATCATCAGAGAAAGTATTGGTAGATGGAATTAACGCCTTAGTCGAAATCACTGTCTCGTTTTTAAAGGCATGGTAATATGTTGGTCCATCAGATGTCAATGGATCTGGGGCATTCATATCTAAATACAACATCAAACCAGTAGTATTGTAATCTACTTCATTGAAAGCGTCTCTGGTAATTTGTTCTTTTGTTCTAGCAGTATTCCAAAGGCGAACTTCGTCTAGATGTCCTTTAAACTGACGGTCAACAATAGTACTCCCTCCATCATAATAACCTCTTGCTCCTATCCATATCATATTCCCTGAGAAACCAGATATTCCTGTAGCAGCATTAGATGAAATAAGTTCAGCATCAACATAGGTCTTCAATGTCCCTTGACGAGTAAGGATCATCGCAATATGATGCCATCCCCCATCAATTATTTCATGGGTCAATTCATAAGCTGTACCTTCATTTTCAAGGTATAATTTACCATCTGTTGTAAGATCAACAGACCATTTATTTGCTGCTCCATTTGCTTGAATAATATCTTCTCCGTTTCCTCTTCCGTTGGAGAAAATTGTTGATTCTTGAGCTTCATCTGCTTTAATCCAGAATGATAAAGTCACATCCATTTCACTAGTTAACTGAACATAATCAACATTGTCTAGTGTTAAATAGTCAATTCCATCGAAAGCATATGAAGTACCTTTTGGTTTAATGTCCCAATCAGCTCCCATAATACCATGGCGATTTCTTGCTTTATCATAGCATAGCTCACCTTGTCCTTCATTCATCGGCCAAAAACCTTTTAGGCCTACTTCAGAACCTACTAATTTGCTATACATATTTGAGTAAGCAACAGAAAGAGATAGGAACTTATCCCAGATTCTGAAGTCATGGATATTTCCTATGAAGGTATTCCCTCCAATAATTAGTGGATTTGAATTGATAATCTCTAGTTCATCAGTTACAGTAAAATCTAATTCTGTATCGTCTTGGTAGATCGCCATTTTACCATTAGAATCATCATAAGTTAATGAATAGTGATGGAAAAGACCATCATTACTTATAATCCCTGTTACTGATTCTCCTCCTAAATTCCATGTCAAACTTGTGCCAGTCACTGTTAAAGATGTTCCATTAACTTGACTGAAAATTGTGGCATTAGCAGCTACAGTCGCATTATTCATCCAAAACTCAATAGACAAGTCTCCATTTTTTATTGGAGGGTTTTCTAGAAATAAAGTATTTGATTCTCCTGCAAAATATACCGATACATTATGCTTTACATCTTGTTGATTTGTTTCTCCAGTAATCTCAATTTTACTGATTGCCGAGTTATAAATGATATTCTCATTAAACTGCACCTTTAAATCTTCTCCAACATTTAAAATTCCGTCTGAAGGAGTTGGCGTACCAAATACAACCGGAGTATTTAAATCAATCGTACCCGAAATTATATCTGATGTAAATTCAGTTCCATTTTTACAATAAGAAATTGCTCTTACCTCATAAGATCCATCGTCCAATAATGGGTCGGTAATATCCCATGTATAATGAATGGTATTTTCAGTAATTAATTCGATATTACTTTTTCCAATTGACTCCGCATAGTCGTAATCCTCTTGAGCGTTATAGTAACTTTTTAACCTTGTCCATGATGGGGAAGTAGATTTTCTATATTCTAATTCTATTCGATCAAAGTTCTGGAATGTTCTATTATATCCTGACAACTGGATAGGTACACCATTTACTGTTCCATCATCGTTATAAGTATTTGTTGTGTTTTTCACCCAATTATCTGATGGTAGGTCAATTTGTACCATCGAACAACTTGGAACAAAACTGGCAGAAACATATACTTCATCATATACATTCAGATCTCCTATATCATCACATAGTGATGCTAAAATGATTCTTATATCCTCATATTCATAAACATCAGAAATAGTCTTCTTCAAGGTTAAGGCAAACGGTACTTTTTGTCCATATGGGATATAAACAATTTCCCCATTTTTTTGAATATTTAATTCTGCACTGTTAGGATTAGTAGTATTATCCACTAGTAACTGGAAATTCACATCCGACTCAGAGGCACTATTATTTTCTAAATACAATAAAAACTCAGCTTGTCCAGATTCATTGATATCTGTTAGGCTCACAACTTCAACTGATATCATTGGATCTTCAACCTTTTGGGTAGCATAAGAAAGTTGTTCTCCACCTTCACCTAAAACATTGGGATCAAAACCATCATGAACATAAAACTCTGATTCAGCTGCATCTTCATAAGGGCAAGAAGTTCTACCTCCGATGGTACTAAATACTGGACCATTACCGTCAAATGTATTAATCACATCCACACTTAAGAAGTTGTCATCATCCTGATCAATAAAAGTATATGAAACAGTTAATGTCTCTTCATTTTCAGTACCAATTACTTTCGTTTCACTGTTAGCAGCACTCGCTTCAACCGATCCTTCAAAACCAATACCGTTAGTTTCTAAACCAACAGTCGTTGCAAATGAAGCATCTACAGCTACTGTATATTCATATTCATCACCTGTAACTTTTACTGTTTCAATCGTTCTTGTCAATTCACCAACACCAGCATCGTAAGAGATATTCTCAGAGAAATTATTATCTGCAAAATCATAAAAATCATCACCTTGCTCTAAGAAAAGAGGAGTATTAAATAATTCCGTTTTTAAAGTCTCTCTTTCAGACAATGCCATATATTTTGTACGTTCGTTATTCTGTACAATCTTCTGCCATAAATCGATTTGTTGAACATATTCTGCTCTAGATAACATACCAGGGGTATTGTCAGGATCTACAGAACCGTTATCGATATTTTCAACAATCAATTCTAATTCGGGAATTAACGTTCCTAAGATATGGTTTTGAGAGTAGATAAATAAAGTCTCTGAAGGCTCTTCATTAAAATACATGGCCTTCATTTTATTGACATAAATTTTGTCTCCGTTTGTATTGGTCAAAGTATATACATCTCTTCCATCTACCGCCTCTAATTTAGGCTCAATATTATCATAAGTACCATAATAATAGTTCATAGATTGGCCTATATATAAGTCTCCATCAGCTCCTACATAATTCGGGTCATCGCTTGTAGAAATCGCTTGTGAGAATGTATATGTTTTAGTAATTGTACTGGCATCATCCGAACTAACTTCCACTCCGATACCGTATTCATAATCAAGAGTTGATTCAATTTCCACTACAGGTCCTGCTAATCCACCACCGATTTTGAAATCTGCACCCATACTGACTGTACTAGACATCGCAGAAGCAATAGACGAGCTTGTAGCAAGAGTTTTAGAGAAAGTAAAAGATTCACCAGCCTCAATGGTTGCAAAACTATTAGAACCTGGAGGGTCTCTTAAAATAATATCTGGAATATCAGGTGCTGCGGTTACAAATGTCTGTGATCCATCAGATTGACCTCCTAAAATTATCCCTTCTTTCAAATAAGAAATTGGCTCATAATCAATATTCTTTACTCTTAATTTGATATTGATATTTTTCGTAAATGGTAATGAGACCGAAGGAGCACCAGCTCTAAAAGTATACAACGCTTTACTTTGGTCATCAGCTCTTACTGTCAGTGATTCTGAATCATCTAATGCTAAGTTATTATTGATGATAAACTCACCATCGACCACAGGTACATCATAACGAACAGGGTTACTAGGGTCTACATCAAAGTTTTCGTACTTCTCGTAAGAATATAATTCAACACCATAAGTTTGGAACTGACTGTACACCGGAAATTCAAAACCTTCTGTATCATAATCAACTCCTTCAATCGTTACTATATCTTCAGATTCTTGTGATAAAACACTAATCTCTGGTGTAGATCTATAACTAAAGCTTTGTACATATTGATATGGATCAGAAAGTAAAAGAATATTGTCATCATCATCCTTAAATTCTGACATTACAGGATCTATCACGTCAGAAAAATCTACCTCTTCTCTAAGAGACAATAACCTTAAATTAGTATTACTTGGAATAACCACTTCATCTGCTTCAATTCCGTAAGATAGAGGTAAAAGTTCCACTCTATATTCCCCTGTTTCATCATTTGTTGTTACTTGATGTTTTAGTGATCCTGTAACAGGGTCTGCACCTTCTGGTAAGTAGCTAAAAGTTACTTTTGCTGAACCAATATTATTTATTGAAGAAACTGATTCAAAATATGCTGAATCAGTTTCTGAATAGAATTCATAATGAACAGAACCATCATAACCAAAACCAATTTCTTTTGATGATTCTACAGCACCACCTGTCACTCTTCCGACTACAGTCACTTTTGTTGTATCAACAAAAACTCTTTGACTTTCCTGATGTTCAAAAAACTCGAAAAATCCTGTAGATGGAAAGCGGCCTGCATGTACTAATGTGTGGTTATTTTTCTTGACTTCGATAAAGTGATCACCGATCGGAACACTGATATTAAATGATCCATCAGACTCCGTTTCAACCGGATTTTTATTCTCATCTAATACCAATTCACCATCAATGTAAATATTTGCCCCTTCGAGGAATACATTGGGTTGGTCGTAGATAACTGTACCGTTTATATCAGGAGCATAGTAATCTGCTTTGTTTAAAAGCCTTTCACCCGATGAGGTGGTAACTCTATATTGGTTGTAGCCTTCTTCTTGTATTTGAATAACGTCTGATAATGTTTCTATTGGATCAAATACATTCGTCACATCATACATGACCACACCTTTAAAATTGAATGCTGAAATATCACTAAAGTCAATACCATTAGCTACCTCAGAACCTTTTCCTAAAAATGTTACTTGTCGGATTGGATCAAATTCATGTACTCCAAACATTGGAATAATAGTATATGATGCACCGTTTCCTGAATAAGGGATAGCAGAAATAACATAATTACCATATTCGTCTGTAATACCGTAAACTCCTAATTGACTTGCGGTTGGGATGTCATCAGACCATGTACCATTAATTATAGTTGCATGATTTTTATTGAATTCAAAACTTACTTTTGAAAGATCATACGCATATTCACCATTTGCTTCATCCATTCGAATGTAAGCGACAAAGTCTGCCTCGTCGCCACCAAGATATCTTCTAAAATCTGCTCTAACTTTAGCATCAGTTAAGCTTCTTTTCCAATATCTAAATTCATCAATATTTCCTGAGAATCCTTCCCCAACAAAAACATCAAAACTTCCTTCTTTGTAGGCTGCGTACGTCCAATTATTATCATCAGTAATAGTAATTGTAGGTCCAATATACTCTTCTGGTAAAGTCGCATTATATTCTTCATTCATCAATCGGCCATTCAAATAAAGCAAAGGAGCTTTATTTTCTTTCAGCACTAGAGAAATATTATTGAACTGATCTAAAATCTCATCTATAGGAAGTAAGATATCTGCACCTCTACCATCAACAAGACCAGAAGGTAGAGAATCCTCTAAATGAATCTCATAAGTATTATTATGATGATCCGCTACAATAAAGTTGATATCAGAAGATGAGGTTTCCATCTTCAATGAATAATTACCAACAGAAGAAGATAATGGCTCTAATTCAAACAGTGTACCCGACACCGAAGTAGTTGCAGTTTTAAACCAAGACTGAATTGTTAGGCTATCAGAAATTTCATCTTCTGTCAAGTTTAAAGTAAGGTAACCGCTTCCATCGAATTCAACACTACTACCTACTGAAATAATGCTCCCTTCAGGTTCCGCTCTTACCACAACATCTTTTACAGGGTTTCCCCCTTCAAATGATATATTTCCTGAAACTATTGCTGTAGGATTTCTATAACCTACCCCAGTAATATAAGTCAGGAACTCCTTTGGAATAGCTGAGATTCCATTGGCTTGTAATTTATATTCATAGATTACACTACCATCAACATAAGGGTCTTCGTACTCATAAACATCACTTGCCAATTGGGCAATTTCTACAAAATTATCTTCATCATTGACATTGTTATCGTCGAATACTCTTCTGTAGATTTTAAAGTTGGTGATGTCTTGATTATTATCAAAAACTTCCCATTGAATTAAGATTTTATCCCCATAATATCCTTTAGATACTTCAAAACCATCATGGCTAAAAGTTGGGAAGGCATATAATCGGTTATAAGGAAATCCTAAAGAAATACTATTCGAATTATGTGGCATATTCCCTAACATAATAGGGCTACCAATCTGAAAATCGATATAAGAACCATCGGAAGTAATTAACCTTTGCTGATTACCTCCCGAACCTGTAAATACTTTAGGAGCAAATTCATCGTCTTGAGCGAGTACATTCCTCCCATTTACAACTCCGAAAATTAGAAGTAGTATGAAATAAATATTTTTCATATGCATTTATTTAAATGGGAGATCTTAATATTTAATGATATAGTTTACACCGTAAGCAATTGGGCGTGTTTCGTTATCACCTGTATTATGTGTATTACCTGAGAAAGTATGGGTATGATCACCTGCTGATAAAGTATTTTCATCATAATCTTCACTTTCATTACCCTTGTTATTTAATACTCTATCTCCATCTTCATGGTCTAGAACATCACTTGCATTATCTGCGTCAATTTCATGAACATGGGCTCCATCTGTTGAAGTAGATATATCTAAGTAGTGATTATGTGATTGAATTTGATCTTTTTGTACTTGGTTTAATGAAGGACCAACGGGCGCAGAGCCGCCAGTCGTTGTATATTCTCCATTTGTTCCGATTCCTCTTAAAAATAGACCTCTTAAATCCGGTACATTGGTATCTTGTAATACTCCGATCAAATCACTCGACTGTGGTATTGATTGACCATTACACAATAACCATCCATCAGGAACATCCCTCCAAGTACCAAGGAAAGGCATAATCGTACCCACAGGGCAACCATTATCTGCATAAATTGATGTCTCTGCTGTTACTGCTGCAACTGCTTTTTCAGCTGATTTGGCATAGGGAACATATTGGAAAGGTTCCTCTGAAATAACAATGGTGTTTCCATTATATTCAACACTGATTCTTAATGACATTTCATCTTCGCTGAAGTCTACATTGTTAAGGTCTCCACCAGTTCCAGTACCAATTACATGAGAAAAGACACCGTAATCATCTGTTTGGATCACCTGAGTTTCTGTAAATTTTGTATGATTCAGTGTATTTTTAATAGCAAAAGTAAATGTCATTGTTTCATTTTGAATTGCTGTATGTGCACTTGTTCTAGCAATACCTTGAATGACAATACCTGTTTGCGCATTCACACTTAGGCTCAAGAGAAATGAAAAGAAAGATATATATAAGAGTTTCATAGTTACGAGATAGAAAGTAAAAGTCGTTGAGATTAATTATATCTTGATAATAAATAAGATACCGTAATTAATAGGTCGGGTATCAATAGCACCAGTATTGTTTGTGTATCCTTCAACATCATGATCATGTGCTCCTGCAGAGACCGTATTTTCTCTATAAACTGTTGATTCATGACCTGAATTTTTTAAGACTTTATCAGGACCATCACCACCTAGATTACTGGCTTCATCTGCATCAATAACATGGGTATGGGCTCCGTCTTCACTTGAAGTTAAAGAGGCATAATGTCGATGTTCTTCAAAAAGGTCTTTTTGTATTTCATTTAAAGCTGGACCTTCTGCATAACTTCCATTTTCTAGTCGGTACCTAGCACTTGTTTCAATGTTTCTTAGAAACATTCCCCTCAAATCTGGAGTTGTCGTAGAGTTGATTAAATCTCTAAGACTACTTTCGCTTGGGATAATACTACCATCACAGACTAACCAACCGTCTGGAACTGTTGATTCAATACCAACATAGGCTACAATTGTACCGACAGGACAGCCATCATTGGAGTAAGGCGTTGTTTCAGCATCGTCAACAAACGTCGCTTTATCTACTGATTTGGCATAGGGAACATAATAAAATGGAGCATCTGAAATGACTAAGGTATTTCCATTATAAATCACACTAACAATCATAGATAAATCGCTAGCATTAAAATCCACAGTTGAAAAGTCATCTCCTACTCCTGTACCAAGTACATGCTGATAGACACCATAAGGGTCTGTTGTAATAGTAGATTCTTCTGAAAATACTGTTTGTGATGTTTCATCTTTTAATGTGAAACTGAAAGTCAATTCCTGACTTTTTATGGCTGCATATGCGGAGTTTCTTGCAATACCTTGTACTACAATTCCAGATTGCGCATACAGAGACAAACTAAATATTAGTAGATTTAGTAAGAGTAGTAGTGTAAGCCTCATAGTTTACGAGAAAAATATAGAGTCGTGATGTAGTAAATTTAGTAACCGATTAAAACACTTTTAGCGTAGTAAAATAGTTTAAATAAGATTTGATACGTAATGTTATGATCTTAAAAGATCCATTTAAATTAAGAGCACCAGTTTGCTCAATTTTTAATATAAATGTTGAGAAAAATTATTCTTTAAGATTGTGTAGCATAGTATGAAAAATTAAAAAGTTGTAGATGTTGAACGTCTTGCAACTGCAACATATTAATATTCATTAACTTTTTAAGCAAATCCACAATAACTACTTAAAACATCTTAGAATAATACAACGTTTAATATGTTTTGTATATTATTTCTATTCGATAGTATCATTCAATATTAGAATAGTAGAATTTTTTCATCTAGTTTACATTTATAATATTAACATTAATTTAAATTTAAGATACATTACGGTGATTCCTTAGAAAGGTTATGCCATAGTAAAACTATAAATACATTAAGTTCAATTTTCTAAATATAATCCTATACATTACGTAAATAATTGTATGATTTTAATACTATTATTTAGAAAAGCAGTAAAATGTGAGGCATTACTTGTGAATAGAAATTAGGAGATACTCCTTCTCAATTCTTATAAATGTTAAAGAGATTTCAATCAATCTTTGATAAAAAAATGAAGTTGATGAGAAAGAGAAGGATGTTAATACTTTATCAATTACGCACTATAAATATTCAATTAGTGATATTCTAACCAACACCAACACTCCAGAAGTAATCAATGTTATGAAGCAATCCACAGGAAGATGATCTTTATAATTTAATTTTAAAATTCATTCTCCAACTGATAAATAATATAAAAGGTAGCAAGTATTTATTATCCTTTACTACTTCTATCACATTAAACTCTTCCATTCCAAATCTAAAAATATAGATAAGGCAAAGCATAGAAATTGAAAAAATAACATGCAATGTAAAATAAAATGTTTTTAAGGTAATCGATCTGTTCATAATACAAGTAACATTGAGAATTTAGTTGTTTATTTGTATCACAAAATACATAACTAGATTGTATTATAGAACAAAAATCAGGTATTATCATCTAGTTGATATTCCTTATACACACTAGGATCTACTTCATATTGTTTTTTAAACTCTCTATTAAAGTATCTCACATCGTTAATTCCGACATTTTCAGCGATTACCTTTATTGAATCATCTGTCTCTAAGATTAATTGTGCTGCTTTTTTAAGTCGAACTGAACGTATAAACCCAACTATAGTATTATTTGTCAATGCTTTCAGCTTCCTGTAAATAGTGGATTGACTCATTGCCATATGGTGAGCCAGTACTTCTACATTCAATTCATCATTGTCTATATTATCTTCAATAAACTGTACGGCGTTCTGGATAAACTTCTCGTCTTCTGTTAATGGTTTATCTATCTTTGGCTCTGCTTTTTGTATTGGGTTAAGGGTCGATCGATAGAAAGCGATCAACTGTAACTTATAGGCGAGAAGGTTTTTTACTTTTTCTTTAATCACCTTGCTATTAAAAGGTTTTCTTAAGAAATCATTAGCTCCTAATCCTAAACTTTCTAGTTCATTTTCTGTTGTTGCATTTGCTGTAAGTAGTAAGAAAGGAATATGTTGTAATTCAGGATTACCTTTTACCTCTTTACAAAAAGTGAGGCCATCCATCACTGGCATCATTACATCAGATATGACACAATCCACATCTTGCTTATTCATTATATCTAACCCCTCTTTCCCATTGGTCGCAGTTAGAATATGGTATTGATCTGTAAATATTGATTCCAAGTATTGTAAAATATCATGGTTATCATCTACCAACAATAAGGTATTATTTTTATTTATTGGGCGATCTTCAATTTTGTTCTCAACTTCAGATTCTTTGGTTTCAATTATAGGTAATTCTATGATAAAAGTACTTCCTTCGTTTTCTGTACTTTCTACATAGATTTCACCATCATGCAAGTTGATAATGTTCTTAGATAGAGATAGCCCGATTCCAGTTCCTCTTTGTTCAGTAAGTTCTTTTGTACTTCCTTGGTAATATCTTGTGAAGATTGCGTCGAGGTCTTCTGTTTTTATCCCTACTCCTTCGTCTCTGATACTAATTTTAATTTTCTCGTTTACTTCTAAATTCACTGTGATTTTTTTACCTCTTGGTGTAAATTTTATAGCATTTGAGATCAAGTTATTAATCACAATTTCAATCTTTTCCTGATCTAGTTTATAAAGTTGATTTTCTGATACCTGGGTTTGAAAGTCTAACTTTAAACCAGCAGTTTGAATAAGTGACTGAAACTCCCAACATTTATTTTCTATTAGCTTCTTGAGTGAGACAAATTGATAAGAAAGTGTGATTTTATTATTTTCAACCTTCCTAAAATCAAGTAATTGATTAACTAATACCAATAAGCTATTGGCGTTTTTATTTATAATCTGAAGTTTTGTTCTGTATTTATTGGGTAGGTCTTCCTCTTCCAATATTTCCTCTAATGGTGAATGTATTAATGTGAGTGGAGTTCTAATCTCATGAGAAATATTGGTAAAGAACCTTACTTTCGCTTCTGTGATTTCATGTTCTTTTTCTTTCTCAATATTGACTAGTTTGATTTTGTTCTCCAGTTTTTCCTTTCTAATAAAGAAACTGAACACCCCATAAAATATAATTAATACTACAATTACATAGATCACATAAGCAGTGGTTGTTTGCCAAGGTGCTGGACTAATGTTTATTTGTAGTTGAGTTGATTCCCCGCATTCACCATTTTTACAGCCTTTAATTTCTATAATATTTTCTCCAACAGGCAGCTGAGTAAATGTTATACTAGTGGTATGCTGATTATTAATCCATTGATCAGAAATAGATTTAACTCTATAGTAATAAGTGATATTTTTTTGATCAATATAATTATTCGTATTAAAGTCTAATCGAATGACCTTCTCTCTATAAGTAAGATCAATTTCTTTAGTAAAGGCCAATATTTTATCTAATATGATTTTTTGATGTAAGCTATCTCCTACACTTATGTTCTTATTATCGATAAATAGATTAGAAAAGTATAATTGTGGAATCGTTTTCTTTGTATCAAGGAACTGTGGAGAGAAGACAAGTAGACCTTTCTGTCCACCAAAATAGATCAGATCATTCGTATTAAATACTGCATCAATATTTATAGAAGAAACATTAACTCCATCTTCTTTAATATAGTTCTGAATGGTATTGGTTGATAAATCAATGTTACTTATTCCTTTTGATAAACCTAGCCATACTAAACCTTTATTATCTAAAGTAATGGCATTGATACAATCATTTTCTAAACCAGATGACTGATCGAAAAAATCGATAAATTGTAATTCTTCTCCAGTATTATCTAATACTAATAGCCCTTTCGCACTACCTACAAAAAGTGTATCTAAACTAGGAGTTGTATAAAGTGATAATATGATATTTGACGGAAAATCGAATTTACTTTTTAGATCTATAAATTGGTATTTGTTGGTGATAGTGTTCCATCTGAACAAGCCATGATAAGACCCAATCCATATGGAATTATTGTTTCCCGCAATGATATGTTCAACTCTATCTGAAACGAATTTATTCTCTTTTCTCACATCGGGAGCATAAAAAGTAATCTGGTCAAGAGAGAATACTATGTCACTCTTAATTGTTGCAAGACCACTTTGTTGTAAACCAAACCAGATGGACTTTGTTGGTTGATCATGGTAAATGGATTTTATTTTTCTAAATCTAGTTGATCCAAACAACTGATGCTTCTTATTGGGATCATTGAGAGGAAAAATATATAAACCATTAGAGGCCCCCACATACATAGAACCATTGATCTCTTGGAAGGCATTAATTAATTGGTTTTTAGTGACAGTAATTTCCTTATAATTATTATCAGATGCACTCTTATATACCAAACCCCCATTCTTAGTTCCTATCCATTGATTGTTATTTGAGTCGACATAAATACTATTGATGTTATTGTCCGTAAAACCTATATTCTCTCGATGAGAGTTCGCTACTTTATAAATTCCTCTGTTTTCGGTTAACCTTACCACACCTCCATGAGTAGTTGTAATCCAAATAATACCAAGGTCATCAATTAGAATATCAGTAATCCCTTCATAGTTCTTATTGATTTCAGCATCAGGCAATAGATCAATTTTGGTGAAGTGTGTTTTCTCTGGGTTACTTCTGTAGAGTCCATCCTTCCATGTTCCTACCCAAAGTCTTCCTTGTTTATCAATTAATAATGAATTGATTAAACGTAATTTATCAGAATTTTTACCGCTAATTTTTTTATTGATATGAGTTTTAAGGTCAAACTGATTTAAACTGGTACTAGAACCAAAGTATATAAGGTCTCTATTTTTATCGTAAGTTAATTTCGTTATCCATCGAACTTTATCTACAATATGTTTTTTTACTTTTCTTTCCTGAACATCGTATTCATATAAACTACCAGATGTACCATACCAAATATTTCCGTTGTTAACTTCTATAATGGACTGAATTACTTTCTTGTCTTTTCGATGAAATATAAGTTCTCCCGTATTTAAATCGATCACAAAAAAACCATGATACCAAGTGCCCACATATAAATGTCCAGAAGACGTTTCTTTCAAAGAGATAATTCTGAGGTATGAATTCTTTGGAATATATTTTTCAAATAGATGATTATAGCTTGTAAACTGGTCTTTTGCAATGTCATAAGCAGATAAACCACCACTTTTTGTTCCTACCCACAATATATTATTTGCCCCTAATTCTAGGGTCTCAATATCTTCACTGATCAATTGGTCATACCTTTTAGAGGGTTTGAAGTATTCAAAACCTTGTGCATCCAATTTGACAATACCTTCACTACTTGCAAACCATAATTGCCCCAAATGATCTTTAACTACTCTAGTTACAGAGTTATTCGACAGTCCGTTAGATACATTCAGGTATTCGTATAAATAGTCTTCTTTCGAATCGGCTAAGCCAATATTGGTAATAAATAAAAGAACAAAAAAGTGTAGTAGTCTATTCATTTAACCCGAGTTTAATTAGCGTTAAATTTACACTAAGAAATATTTAGAAAAAAATAGACAATAGTTATAATATTTAAAACTATTGCCTATTACTCGTTAGAAAAATTAATCAACAATCAGTTGGCTTCCCCACCAATCTGCATTGGGTTGGTACGTTTCACCTAACATATTGATACGGCTTTTCTCTAAGGTTTTCATTTTTACTGTTCTAACCTTATTCAGATATTTATCCTCTTTGTCTTTTGTCCAAAGTTTATCTTCTTCAGGATAGTTAGCTCCTAAATCATTCAGATAAGTAAATAATCCATCACTTAAGTTTTTTACAATAGAAGGATAGTCAGCGGATAAATCGGTTAATTCACCACCATCTTCCTCCAAATTATATAACTCTTCTCTATTGTCTTCATAATAATGAATCAGTTTCCATTTTCCAGAACGAATCACTGAAGAAGGTTCACCACCCTGATTACCATAATGAGGATAATGCCAAACTATAGCTCTTTCTTCCGGTTGTTTTCCCTCGAATATCGGAGCTACACTGATTCCATCTTGATGTTGTTCTGGATACAAAGGTAATCCTGCAAGATCCAATAAGGTTGGGTAGAAATCTGTTCCTGTTACAGGAACATCACTATGTATTCCTTGATGTTTATTACCAGGAACTTTAATAATGTAAGGTGTTCTTAATCCCCCTTCAAATTGATATCCTTTCCCACCTTTTAATGGAAGGTTTGATGTAGAGAATGAATCTCCTGCAGATACACCTCCGTTATCTCCTGTAAAGACAATGATAGTATTCTCGCTTAATCCTAATTCATCTAAAGATGATAATACTCTACCAACAGCATCATCCATTGATTCAACTAACCCTGCATAGACTGGGTTATCTTGATATTGACGGATTGGTAAGAACTTACCCATTTTATATCCTGTTGGATCTATTTCTTTAGTTGTTGCTTTATCTCTGTATTTTTTCCATTTCTCCTCCGTTGTCTGAATTGGACCGTGAACAGCATAAAAAGATAAGCAAGCAAAAAACGGCTTGTCCTTATTATTCTTCATAAAAGCTACCGTTTCATTGGCTAGACGCATGCTTAAGTTTTCACCTTTGGGTCCATCTTCCAATCTTGGGTTTTTATAGGGTGAAAAGTAACCTCCTTTAGGCGAACCAGCTTCAAACCCTCCAATATTGATATCAAAACCATGGTCTTCAGGTAAAGATCCTTCATCACCTATATGCCATTTACCAGCAAAGAAAGTGGTATATCCATGTTCTTTAAAAGCTTCCGGCATGGTTACATAAGAAGTATCTAATGCATGTTGGTAATAGGCAGGCAATAGTTTATTGTTTCTTTTCTTCTTACGCCACTTTTCCCCTTCAAGTGCACCGATCCAATCTGTTATTCCGTGCCTAGCTGGTGACTTCCCTGTCATAATACTTGCTCTTGAAGGACTACAAACTTGGCAAGAAGCATAACCTTGATCGAACTGTACACCCTTCGCCGCTAGTCCATCTATATTAGGTGTCTCATAATATTGTGACCCCGTTGTTGATAAGTCATGTGCTCCTAAATCATCTGCTATTATAAAAAGAATATTTGGTGACTTCTCGGTGGTTTTATAATGCTTACTTTTTTCACTCTTACAGGAGAAGAGTGATAGCAAACTAAAAAAGAAAATATATCGCTTTGACCAAACCATTATTGACAAACATTATATAGTGATTAACATTTTAAACGTTACAAATACACCACAAAAATAGAGTTTAATGTATATTTGTTATTGACTAATTTCATCAATTTATTGACCAAATCGGTCATTCATCTTTGACGAAAACAATCACTAACACTGTCAATATCCTTATTTTCAATCACTTAAACAGAATGAAATATTTTCGTCATCCATTGACGAAAATGGACAAACATAAAATTAAACAACTCATCAAATTTGCACAAACGTTACAAACACACTTTAAAATGAAATGAATCGGCAATTCTATTTCTATAGAGCAAATAGAAGTTTTTTAGCCATCAATTAAAGTATTTTTTATTTTATGAAAAGTTTTTATTCACTGAAGCAAGCACAAACATTTCGCTATCTACTTGTGCTTAGTATGATCTTTCTAGGGCTAACTGTTCAGGCTCAAGACAAGACTATTTCCGGAGTTGTTAAAGACCAAAGTGGAATACCACTTCCTGGTGTTAACATTAAAATTAAATCTACCACTACTGGTACAATTACAAATTTTGATGGTGAGTTCACATTAGCGGGTGTATCATCAGACAATACTATTCTATTTAGCTTTATGGGTTATGAAGCTCAAGAAGTAGTAGTAGGTACAAATCAAAATTTTGATATTGTATTAGAAGAGTCAACTGAATTACTTTCTGAGATAGTAGTTGTAGGTTATGGTACACAAAAGAAAGAAAATCTAACTGGTGCTGTAGGTGTGGTTACGCCTGATAAAGATATCGGTAACCAAGCCATCACTAACACAGAAACATTATTACAAGGTAGAATCGCTGGTGTTCAGTTAACACAGTCAGGTGGTAAGCCAGGAGCTGGAGCTGAAATTACTATTCGTGGTAATGGTACACTAAACAACTCTAGTCCTCTAGTTCTAATTGATGGTATTCCAGGTAGTATGCAAGATATCCTTCCATCAGATATTGAAAGTGTCTCTGTATTAAAAGATGCAGCATCTGCTTCAATCTATGGTACTAGAGCGGCCAATGGTGTAATCTTAGTTACAACCAAAAAGGGTGGCAAGAACGAAAAAATCAAATTATCTTATAATGGTTATGCTGGTGTTCAAAAAGCGACTGTTCTTCCAGATTTCTTAGATAGTTGGGATTACATGACATTAAAAAATGAGGCGAGTGTAAACGCAGGTAGATCTCCAATTTATACTGACGAGGAAATTGCCATTGCGAAGGCAGGAACAGATCCTTATAAATATGGAAATACTGATTGGGCGGATGAAACATTTAAGGATGGAGCATTCTTCCAAAACCACCAAGTTTCGCTAACACAAAAAGTAGGTAAAACACAATATTTGGCATCACTTGGTTACTTAGATCAAAATGGTATCATGTATGGTACTTCTGCAGAGCGTTTAAACTATAGAATAAATTTAAAAAGTGAGTTAGGAAAAGGCTTTACTTTTGGTACTAACTTCTTTGGTGCGGTAAAAACAGCAGAAGAATCAGGTGATACAGACGATCAAGGTGTAATGAGATTAATTGCTAACTCCTCTCCTCTAGTTCCTGTATTCAATCCTGATGGTTCATGGGGATCTGCTTCTGGTAATCCATATGAAATTAATACTAAGAACCCTGTGTTTTATGCCACTGAAGCTTCACGTAAGACCACTAAATCAAACAAGAATACTATCAACCCTTATTTAGAGTTTAATCCAGTACAAGGGCTTACGTTTAGAACAAACTTCAGTTACTCATATACTCAGGCGTTTAATAAGACTCATAAGTATACTTTCCAATTAACGGATAGTGATGGTAATGATTCTGATGTAGGTAGACAACAAAATTCATTACAGGATATCTCAAATACATATGAAACTGTACAATGGGAAAACACTGTTAATTATGAGAAAAAACTGAATAGACATAGCATCAACTTACTTGCAGGTACAACTATGAATACCTACAAACACAAGTGGATGAAAGCAAAAGTTACTGACCTACCAAGTAATGACTTGACAGAAATTGGATCTGGTAGTAATCCAACTGTGGATGGTACATTCAACGAATCTAGATTAATGTCGGTATTTGGTAGAGTACAATATAGTTATGATGATCGCTACTTAATAGAGGCAAACCTTAGAACGGATGGTTCTTCAAAGTTCCCTTCTAATAATCGTTATGCTATCTTCCCAGCGTTGTCTGCGGGTTGGATCTTCTCTAACGAAGCATTTTTAGAAAGCGAAAACTTCTTGTCATTTGGTAAAATTAGAGCCAACTGGGGACAGCTAGGAAATGATAAAATCGGTTACTACCCTTATTCTCAGTCTTACACTCCTACTGATGGTTATCCTTTTGATGGATCACAAATTTACAGCGGTGGTTTAGCAGTAATCGACTTAGCCAATCCAGATATTAAATGGGAAACTACTACATCTTATGGCATTGGTGCAGATTTAGGATTCTGGGATGATAAATTGACTGTAACTGCAGATTACTTTGTAAAAGATACGGATGATATCTTATTGAAATTACCAATTCCGGGTGCCACTGGTATTACTTCACCTGCTTATCAAAATGCTGGTAGAGTGAAAAACACAGGATGGGAATTAGCTGTCAATCACTACAATACTATTGGTAATACTGGTATTGAATACAATATTGGTTTCAACGTCACGCATATCGATAATGAAATCATCAGTATGCAAGGAGAAACTCAATATCCGAACAACCGCCAAGTAAATATGGAAGGTTCACCAATCGGTTCATTCTATGGCTATAACAACACTGGAATTTACAGAACTGAAGAAGACTTAGAAACTTACCCGTATATCGATGGACAAACACCACAATTAGGTGATTTAATCTATGAAGATATTAATGGTGACGGTGTAATTGATGATAAAGACAGAACTATTATTGGTAACCCTAACCCTGAGTACACTTATGGTATCAACTTAGGTATCGCTTACAAAGGGTTCGATTTGAAAGTCTTTTTACAAGGAGTTCAAAATGTTGACATCTACTCTTCGTCAACAGGTAATCATAGTGGAGCTGGAAATAACTTAATGAACTGGACAACTGATTGGATGGATCGTTGGACACCTGAAAACCCGAATGCTACAAAACCAAGATTAGGTAATGTAAATAATGAAGAAATCTCTTCATTCTGGGTAGAAGATGCTTCTTACCTAAGATTGAAAAACATTGAAGTGGGATATACATTTAGCCAAAATGTTTGTAAGAAATTGAAAGTGCAAAACTTTAGAATTTTTGCTAACTCAACCAATCCTATCACTTGGACACAATTAGAGCATTGGGATCCTGAACGTTATGCAAGTCAATCTAGAAACGAAGCATACCCTCAGACAACAACACTAACTTTTGGTACAAACATCACATTCTAATCCACAAACCATGAAAAAAGCATTAATCACATTATTAAGCGCTGCTTCATGTATGTCATGTAGCAACTTCTTAGAGCTTAAAGATAATAATACATTAAATCAAGATTCATTCTGGAACACAGAAGAACACCTTGAATTAGCAGTCACTGCAGCCTACGAGAGTCTTACTCCCGAAGAAATGTTTGGCAGAGGATATAGAGATTTAGATGTCATCAGTGACAATGGCTACAATGAATGGACTTGGATGCAATACTGGGATATCAGTGTAGGTCAACATAACCCTGCAGTTGAAAGAATCAACTGGGTATGGAATGATAATTACAAAGGTATTCGTAGAGCGAATGAGATCTTAGACAATGCTCCAGGAATGAATATTGACGAAGACCTTAAAGATACTTCACTTGGAGAAGCCTATTTCCTTAGAGCATTATTTTATAATAACTTATCAATGTTATTCAAAAATGTGCCGCTGATCTTAAAGGTTGTTTCACCAGAAGAAGCAAAAATCGAGAAGTCTTCTAATGAAGAAGTTGTTAATCAAATCATTGAAGACCTATCTACTGCTATAGAACTACTTCCTGACTCAGGAGAAACTCCAGGTAGAATTAATAAATATGCCGCATTAGCACTTAGAGCAAGAGTTTATCTATACAATAAACAATATGAAAATGCGGTAAAAGACTGTGAGGAAGTGATTAATTCAGGGAAATACAGTTTAGTAGATGACTATGCATTCTTATTCTCTAATGAAGGACAAAACAGTGAGGAGTCTATTTTCTCTGTACAATTTGTCTCGAATATGAAGTCAGGTGAGAAGTTTAGTGGTACTTACAAAAAGCAACCTCAATCTCACTTTGGTGTACTGCCAAACTTAGTATATGATTTTTATACAAAGAATGGTTTAAAACCAGAAGATGATCCGGATGCAACTCCATTCTCAGAGTGGTCAGATGAAAAAGGAATTCCTTTAACTGCAGAACAATTAGAAGAAAAAGGATTAAGCATATTTGACTACTGGGCTGAATTTAACAATAGAGACCCTCGTTTAGATGTATCTGTTTTAAGAGGTGGAGAACCATGGGTAGATCAAGCTAAATGGGATAACGTTGTAAAAGCAACAAGATATGGTATCCAAAAATATATCCGTACTGAAGTGGGCCTTTATGAAGATGGCGATAAAAACTTTATGGTACTAAGATATGCAGATGTATTATTAATGTTTGCGGAAGCTAAAAATGAATTAAGTGGTCCTTCGGGAGATGTATTTGCTGCACTTAATCAAGTAAGAAGAAGAGTGAGTATGCCGGACTTTGATTCATCATTAGATCAAGCTGGTTTAAGAGAAGAAATCCGTCATGAAAGAAGAGTAGAACTTGCTTTTGAGGGATTAAGATACTTCGATGAATTAAGATGGGAAACAGCTAAAAATGACTTCGAAAATAAAGTAATCTTCCATGAAAGAACCTTTAACGAAGGAAAACATTATTGGTGGCCAATACCTCAAACAGAAATTGACAGGAATCCAAACCTGACTCAAAACCCTGGTTGGTAATCCATTTTTTAGATGTGAGGGGAGCCTCTCCCTTTATTTTTTCAAATGCTGAACAGAAATAATAATGAAAAATAAATATTTAAAGTTATCTCTATTAATACCATTCTTAGCCACACTATTCTTTGGTTGCGAAATGGATGATATGATCAACAATAGACCTATTCCTGGTGAAGAAGAGGAAGAAGAATATGTCTCTTATGGGAAGAAAGGTTTTGGTCAAACCACTAAAAGTCATGTTTGGAGTAATTGTGTATCCCTATCACAACCCTTCTGGCATTACTCATGGGGACCAGATTATCCACAGGGTCTTCCAGATAATGTAGAATTTGTTCCTATGCTTTGGGGACGTAATAATGTTGCTGAAAAAGTTGAGACGTTAAAGCAATTAGCTGCTGAAGGTAAGATCAAATACTTACTGGGTTTTAATGAACCAGATAAAGAAGATCAATCACATATGTCTGTAGAAGAGGCTATTGAACTTTGGCCTTTACTTGAGTCGGTGGGTGTTCCTTTAGGGTCTCCAGCTCCAGCAAGCTTAAATAGTGGTTGGTTAGATGAATTTATGACTCAAGCGAATGCTAAAGGACTAAGAGTTGACTTTATCTGTATTCACAGATATACTGATTCTATTGATCCTAATAAATGGATGGAAGCTTTTCAAGGATCTTATTCAAAATGGGGTTTACCAATTTGGATTACTGAGATGGGACTTGCCGATTGGAATGCTACTACTCCAGAAAATAATAAAAGAACAAAGGAACAAGCCTACGATTTAATGGAAGCTTTACTTCCAATGATGGATGAAGCGGATTATATCCAAAGATATGCATGGTTTGATGGCGGTAGAGCAAAGAATCAAGCAGCACTTCATATCTCTGCGGTTTACGAACAAAATTCTGACGTTCTTACAGATTTAGGTATTCTTTATTCAGAACATGACCCTAACTTAAAAGCTGGTGGTGGAAATAGTGAAATTCCTGAGCCAGGTGATTACGGTTTAGTCGTTGACGGTGGCTTCGAACTAAGAAATGCTGATGGAGCTTGGGGTGGATATGACAACGGATTCACAGAAGAAACTGAAGCTAGAAAAGGTATCGTAAGTGGTAAAATCCAACCGGACAAAAATGGCGATGGTGGGTCTATGTTACAAGCCATTGAAGTTGAGCCTAACATTACTTACTCTTTCTCTTATTCTACGAAATGGGCTGAGGTACCTGATGGTACAATAAAGGTCCAAGTACAAGACCGTTCAATGGATTCTAAACCTGAAGGTGGATGGCCACAATTATATGTTGAACCAATTGCTGAAACAACAGAATGGACAGATGTATCGGCTTCTTTTACAACCACAGAATCTACTTCAAAAGTATATCTAGTGTTTTACAAAGGAGGTACAAACGATGAAACAAATGCAGGTTTAACAACTCTATATATTGATGAAGTATCAGTATTTAAAACAGGCGATGCTGAACCTACTCCAGACCCAGACCCAAATCCAGTTCCTGATTCAGGAATTATTGTAGATGGAGGATTTGAGCAAGTTACAGCGGGTCCATTCCCTAGTTCTTCTGCATCATCTTGGTATGGTTTCGATGGTAGCTTTGTGAATGATGTGGCTGAAGCTCATACTGGTAGTCAATATGCAGTTCTTGCTACAGATAATAATGGTGATGGTGCATTTATTAACCATGTAATCTCTACTATTAACGCGAATAAAGTATATACATTAGATATGCATTCGAAGTGGTTGCAAGTACCAACTACTGAAGGATCTATTAGAGTATTTGATGTCACTGATGGTGGAAAAGTAACATTACTAGATGGTAAATTCTCTAAAGAAACTGCATGGACAAAAGATACATTTACTTTTGAAACTTCAGCAACGACTTCAGATATCCGTATCACTATCATTAAACCGGGGGGAGAAAAAGACAACTCTGTTATGATCGATGATGTGCTTTTATTTGAAACTGGTGATGTTGAAGTGCCACCAGTAGAAGATGACGACTTAGTTCAAGAAGGTGGTTTTGAAGGTGTTGAACTTGGTGCTTTAAAAGCAGATTCTTCACCATGGTCAGGATATGGTTCTGGTTCTACAGATATTGTAGGTACTTCATTAACTACTCCTTATGAAGGTGACCAATGTGCTCGTCTGAAAAAAGATGAAGCATCACTTATTCAAACTATTGCAGTAGAAAGTGGTAAGACTTATGTTTTCTCTTTTTATACGAAATGGGAAGACGGTGCCGGTAGTAACTTAAAGTTCACTATTAAGCCATCTAATGTTGGTAGTATTAAAACTCAAGAGGTGATTACTGCAACAACAGATTGGGCAGAAACAACTTTCGAATATACTGTACCTGATGGTCACACTAGTCTTACTTGTAATATCTACAAAACGAAGAATACTAGTGGTGGTTATTTCCTAGTTGACAATGTCTCTGTAACTGAAAAAAAATAATATTCTAAAGAGGGGAAGATCAACTCTTCCCCTCCTACTTCACCGTTTAATATGAAAAGGCACTACTTAATTTATATCATTGGAATATTATTTTCCATGAATATTGGCTGTCAAAAAGTCGAAAAAATTGACAGACAATATCGAGAAACTATCCGACTAACTGACAACTGGCAATTCCAATATCAAGATACTTTATCTGATCAATGGACAAATGTGACGGTACCACATGATTGGGCCATCTCTATGGATTTTGATAAAACTATAGATATGCAAGAAGTAATGGTACTTGAAGATGGTGATCCTATTCCAAAATTACGCACAGGTAGAACAGGAGCATTACCTCATATTGGAAAAGGTTTTTACAGAAAAGAATTAAACTTCACTAAACAAGACAAAGGAAAGAAAATATATATACAATTCGATGGAGCAATGAGCCATGCAAAAGTCTATTTAAACAAAAAGTTTGTAGGCAGCTGGCCATATGGATACACTTCTTTCGAATTCGATATCACTCCTTATATTAATTATGGAGACAACAACCTATTGGAAGTTCATTTAGAAAATAAACCACTATCATCAAGATGGTACCCTGGTGCGGGGATTTACAGAAATGTAAGAATAGTAAAAACCAACCCTATTCATGTCAAACAATGGGGTACGTATATCACTACCCCAGTGATCAATGAAGAAGAAGGCTTAGTGAATATTGAGACAAAGATTTCTAATTCGACTGTAAAAGAGCAAAAGGTAACTTTAGTTCAGACCGTTTTATTTAATAACGAAAGAGTCGCTTCTGAAGAACAAAGCTTATATGTCCAAAAAGGAGTAAATACGTCTGAAATAAAAATAGATGTCCCTTCTCCAAAATTATGGTCTCCTGATACTCCGAACCTTTATAAAGTTATCACAGAAGTTGTTGTCAATAATGAGATAATTGACACTTTCCATAGTGAATTTGGGTTCAGAACTATTGAGTTTACAAATAATGATGGGTTCTTCCTTAATGGAAAAGAATTAAAATTTAAAGGTGTGTGTTTACATCATGATCTAGGTCCATTAGGTGCCGCACATAATGAATCGGCACTTAGACACAGATTATTAAAGCTAAAGGAAATGGGAGCCAATGCGATTCGTTCTACGCATAACCCCTCAGATCCAAGTTTAGTAAGACTAACAGATGAATTAGGTTTCTTATTTATCTCTGAAGCTTTTGATGAATGGGAAGTACCTAAAACTGAAAATGGCTACAATACTTTATGGAACGAATGGGCAGAAAAAGATTTGGTAGCTTTAATTCATAGAGATAGAAACCACCCTTCTTTGATCATGTGGTCTATAGGAAATGAAATTAGAGAACAGACAAAGAAAGATGGTGCAAAGAATGCTCAATTCCTAACAGACATTTGCCATAGAGAAGACGCTAGCAGACCTTCAACTGCTGGCTTTAATAATTGGAAAGGAGCTATTGCTAACGGTTTGGCAGATGCTGTAGATATTCCTGGTTGGAATTATAAGCCAAATAAATATGAAGCTATTCATAAACAACATCCAAAATGGAAGATGTATGGAAGCGAAACAGCATCAACTGTAAGTTCTAGAGGAGAATACTTCTTCCCTGCCAAAGAAGGAAAGCATAAAATTCGACCGAGTTTACACTCTAATTCATTTGATATGGATTTCCCAAACTGGGCACAAACTCCTGATAGAGAATTTAAGGCACAAGACAAACATAAGTTTATCATGGGAGAATTTGTTTGGACAGGTTACGATTATTTAGGTGAGCCAACCCCTTACAACGAAGAATGGCCAACCAAGAGCTCTTATTTTGGAATTATTGATTTGGCAGGGATTCCAAAGGATCGATTTTTCTTATATAAAAGTAAGTGGTCTAACGAAAAGGTGTTACATGTCTTACCGCATTGGAACTGGAAAGAAGGACAAAAAGTTAGTGTACACGCATATACCAATTACAACAAAGCTGAATTGTTTATCAATGGAAAAAGTATGGGTATAAAAACCAAAAATAACAATTCACTATACGATACTTATCGATTAAGATGGGATAATATCACTTACCATTCGGGAGAGATGAAAGTAGTTGCATTAAACGACAAAAATGAGGCTATTGAAGAAGTCGTTAAACAAACCGCAGGAATGCCAAATCAACTAAAAATTGAGGTTGATCGATCTGAAGTGCAAGCCAACGGTGAAGAAATCATTTATGCAAGTGTATCTATACTCGATAAGAATGGACAACTCTGTCCAAAAGCTGATCAGTTAGTCACATTTAATGTAGAAGGACAAGGAACTTTAAGAGCAGTAGGCAATGGTGATCCAACTTCTTTGGAATCTTTTGTAGCTCCAAAAAGAAAAGCTTTCAATGGCATGTGTATGGCAATTTTACAATCAACAAAAGAAGAAGGAAAAATCACAATAACAGCTTCTTCTCAAGGTTTAGCTCCTGCCACAATTACTATCCATACCCAACAGACATTATAATATTTTTATAAAATAAATAGATCAGGGAGGATACAATGTGTTCTCCCTATTTTTCCACTTCAATTTTTAAATCATGATCAATAAACTACTCAATTTCACATTATTACTATCTATTCTTGGTTGCACATCTGTAAAAGATACTTTGAGTATCCAAGAACTAAACGAAATTCACCAACCTTATATCCACTCCTCCAATAATAGGGTATTCGATCAAAGTGAAGGATGGATTCCTGTATGGTCGGATGAATTTGACGGGACCAATCTGGATGAAACAAAATGGACGAAAACTGTAAGTTCTAAATCTAGAGCACCCCGACCTGAGTTAGGGATAAGTTCTTGGTTATGGGTCCAAGACCATGTCTGGTTAGATGGCAATGGGCATTTAGTACTTAAAAGTTCCAAGGTATCTGATAACAAGATGTTTTGTGGCAGCGTTGATTCTAGAGGAAAATATCAACCAAAATATGGTTATATGGAAGCTAGAATTAAAATCGCTGATACCAGTAAAGGAAACCACACTGCTTTTTGGTTACAAGGAGAAAATCAAGGGAATGTTGATGGTACTGGAAATGATGGAGCAGAAATAGATATTTTTGAATCTGCCTGGCTTTCTGAAACTACCAAGTCCGTTATCCATATTGATGGATATGCCGAAGATCATAAAGCAAATACAAAAAAATACGATACTCCTAACATTCATGAAGGTTTTCATATCTATGGTCTCTTATGGGAAGAAGATAAATTGGAAATCTATTATGATGGAGAACTTAAAGTTACCTATAGTGGAATTTGGGTTCCTCAAGTTGAAGAATGGTTATGGTTATCTGTAGGTGCAAGCTTTGGTGATGGAGACTTTATATCTCAACCCATCGGTGATCTATCTACTGCAGAAGTAGATTATGTAAGGGTTTGGCAAAAAGACCCTTTATATGAAGCTCCAAATACCACTGATATAATTCGATTAAGAAATAAGGCAAGTAATTACTATTTCAGAGTAGTAGGAGAAGGTGATAATGTAGAAGTACAACAAACTGATAATTCAAGACAAGGAGACTGGACGTATTGGAAGTTAGTAATCAATAATAGTTACTATCATATCAAAGCAGAGGGTACTTCAAAATATATAAGAGCCATTGAAAACACTAACGGTGCAGTTTTATATACCAAACCACTTGATAATGTAGGTAGTTGGACACAATGGGAATTTATTTATCAGGAAGATGGGTATTTTCTAATTAAGAATAAGGAAACAAAAAAATATTTAAAGGCGAGTTCAAATCAAAGTGATACTCCCATTATACTAAGCAATACAACAGACGATTCCGCTTTGTGGAAAATTGAAAAATTAAACGAATAAAAGAATGAAGAAAATACTAACATGTTTGGCAATTGCCGGTTTAATTAGTTGCAACAAGCAAACAAAGGTCGATCAGAATACAATAGATAAACCTAATATTGTCATCTTTTATGTGGATGACTTAGGTTATGGAGATATCGGTGTTAATGGTTTACAAGGGGCTTCAACTCCTGAAATCGATAAGCTAGCAGAAGGTGGTATATTATTTACTGACGTTCATTCGCCTCATGCTACATGTACTCCTTCAAGATATTCTATGCTAACTGGGGAATATGCTTTCAGAAAAAATGCTCAAATTCTTCCTGGCGACGCTCCCCTATTGATCAACCCGAATAAGAAGACATTGCCAGACATGTTAAAAGAGCAAGGATATGCTACAGCAGTAGTCGGTAAATGGCATTTAGGATTAGGTAATGGAAATGTTGACTGGAATCAGGCAGTAAAACCAGGGCCTTTAGAAATAGGGTTTGATTACTCTTTTCTACTTCCTTCAACAGGCGATAGAGTTCCTTCGGTTTACTTGGAAAACCATCATGTGGTTAACTTGGATAAAAATGATCCAATTACGGTAAGTTACAAGAAGAATATCTCAGACCGACCCACTGGAAATGATCAACCAGAGTTATTACGACAAGGGGCTGATCAACAACATGGAAATACTATCATCAATGGTATTTCTCGCATTGGTTATATGAAAGGTGGAGAAAGAGCTTTATGGACGGATGAAGACTTCCCTGAGATGTTAGCAGGTAAAGCCTCCGATTTTATCACAAAACATAAAGATGAACACTTCTTCCTCTATTTTGCATTCCACGATATCCATGTTCCAAGATTACCTTCAGATCGATTTAGAGGTAAATCTGAAATGGGTGTTAGAGGTGATGTCATATTACAAATGGACTATACCACTGGGCTTGTAATGAAAACCTTAAAAGATTTGGGTATCGATAAAAATACATTAGTGATCTTCACATCCGATAATGGCGCTGTTTTAACCGATGGTTACGATGACCAAGCGATCGAACTCCTAGGAGATCATCAACCAAACGGTCCATTTAGTGGTGGTAAATATTCTTCTTATGAGGGCGGAACAAGAGTGCCAATGATTGCTTACTGGCCAAATAAAATTGAAGCTGGACAAGTAAATAATGCCACTTTCTCTCATATAGATTTTTATGCTTCTTTTGCCGATTTATTGGGTGTAGAGTTACCAAAAAATGTTGCGGTGGATTCAAAGAACATGTTACCACCTCTTTTGGGTGAAACAGATAAAGGCAGAGATTTTATGGTAGAAGAAGGTTTCAGTTTAGCTATTCGTAATGGTCAATGGAAATATATACAACCCATTCCTAAGGATAGAAGAATTCCAAATTTTATGGAGAAGACTAAAAATATAGAAGGAGGATTATCTAGAAAACCTCAGCTTTTCAATTTAGATAACGATTTGCAGGAGAGAATCAATATTGCTTCTCAACATCCTGAAATTGTTGAATTATTACAACAAAAATTGGATTCTATTACTTCTTCATCAACTACTTTATCAAAATAATTGTAGAGAGACAAATAGATACCTAAAGTTGGTAGACGTTATCGTTTACCAACTTTTTTTTATTAATATCGTCGGCTTAAATAAGTCATCTTGTTATCCTTAAACCTATAAATACCATTTAACGAGCCAATCAGAAGATTTCCATTTTTATCTTGATTGATAGTAAAACACATCACTTTTAAATCAAAAACCTCTCTAGGTTGGTAGTTATTTAATAATCTGGAATTCTTAGAAAGATAACTTAGTTTTCCACTTGATGTAACTGTCCATATACTTCCTTCATTGTCTTCATAAATACAATTGATAAAGTCATTCGCTACCTTTTCAATACTATTATTTTTTGATAGAAAGAGTCCATCTTTACCGCCAATCCAAATATCTCCCTCCGATGTTTCAATGATACTCCAAACATTTTCTATAGCCTCTCCATTATGCTGGGTAACTTCGATAAATGATTTCCGGTCAGTGTTATATATAGCAGTTTTTCCTCTTGACCCAATCCAAATATCTCCATTTCTATCTTCCAATAAAGTGTTCACATCATAATTAGGAAGTCCATCCTTTGTCGTTAAAGTAGTAATGGTTTGACCCTTAAAAATACTGATTCCATTATTCGTCGCTACCCAAATATCACCATGCTTATCTTCCAATAGATCTATCACTCTATCACCCGACAGTCCATCTTTTTGTTGGTATTGAGAGGTTCCGCCTTTATATATTTTGTACACACCAAAATGAGTGCTTCCTATCCATAAATTATCTCCCTTATCTATTATCGAATCAAAAGCATCAAGGCTATCAATATTGGTAGGGATAGTTATTTCTTTAAATGTTTCCCCATCAAAAATATGAAGTTCTGAAAAAGCAGTAATTAGTAAATTCCCCTCCTTGTTCTTTCTGATCTTTCTGGTAATTCTTGTTGGGGCCAATGTTGTTTTAATCGTATCAATTTTGTGTCTACTTATAATAGATACATGATTTTGACTTTTCTCTTTGTTTGTACTTTCCTGCATTTTCTTTGAGCAAGACATCAGAGGAAAGTTTAGGACACAAAATACTATTGATACATATAACAACTTCACTGGCAAATAAGAATTTAATCGGTAACCATTAATTTAATGTAGACTGTGCTATATAAGCTTTTGGACTCAAGCCCGTTTTCTTTTTGAACAAACGAGAAAAATATTGAGGATATTCAAAACCAAGTTTATAGGCAGTCTCAGAGATACTAATATTTGGAGACAATAATAAGTTTTTCGCTTCCTCAATAATATAAAGGTTGATTTGATCTACGGCTGTTTTTCCAGTTTCCGTCTTAATAGCATCACTCATGTACCTATGACTTACTCCCATCTGTTTTGCCAACCAATTAACTGTTGGTATCCCATTTTCTTCGAACTGATTCGTTTCAAAATATACATTGAGAACAGCTTTAAACTGAGAGAATATATGGTTGTTGTTGTCTTTTCTATTTAAGAACTGACGTTTGTAGAATCGGTTTGCATATCTTAATAATGTTTCCAACTGAGAAAGGATAATTTCCTTACTAAACTCATCTTGGTTATTTTGATATTCTAATTCAATATTCCTAAATAACGTTTTTAATAATGCTTCTTCCTTCGGTGATAAATGTAAGGCCTCATTGACTTTATATTCAAAGAAAGAGTATTCTTTAATCTGATTATAGATTGCAGTTCCTCTAATAAAATCTTTGTGAAAAGAGATATGATAAGCTTCAGCACTAAAAACTAGATTCTTAAAAACGAGCGTCTGTTTAGGTGCTGTAAATAGTAATGTTCCATTGGTACAATCGTATTTAGTTCGACCGTATACCAACTCACCTGAAATAATATTTTTTAGACTGATATTGTAGAAGTCACAAGTTAAACTCACTTCTACGTCTTCTTTATCTTCACAGCTTTCTTTCTGATTCTGTTCCGTATTAGTATGTGATGCACTAAATAAAGGATTTTCTGGTTCGGGTAATCCTCCATATTCATGCAAATCAGCTATTGTATTAAAATTTAAAGTTTTCATCGGATACAATTTTATAACATTCTATTGGATGGAGGGATCTATATCTGTGGAATTAATTCTAATGTAGAAGCTTCATGCTTTTTTCTACTATACGTTAACCTCATTAACCAATACATGATATTCATTTTCTTAAAATAAGCCTTATTCACTAATTTATTGACTTCTTCTAAATTTTCAGGAACTACACCCTTAATAAGCACCTCTGTATCACCAACCTTCATTGCACCATCAGGGTGATCAAGAAACGCATCTCTCCAACTTCTTTTTCCAAATTTATACTGTCGCACAAAGAACCTTCCTTCAGCTTCAACGATCGTAATATCTACAAATCTATGTTCTCCACAACGTATTTGATGTACCCAACTTGAATTTACCTTCTTTGCTATATCTTGAATTGTCATTTCTTTATTTTTATGATTTAATAATCTATTAACGAATACAAAGTACGTCAATACACAAAGAAATGGACTTAAACATTTTTGCAGAAGAAGTATACATTTTCGTTTCTGAAAGTATAAAGCGATATAATTCTGTTGGTCATACTATTTGATTTCTGGAAAAATCAATTCTTCTCTTTCCAATGAGAAATTCATATGATCATACACTTTTCCTTGATTTTTATTAAATACAATGTGCTCTCCGAATTGATCATTGCCCAACCAAGAAATGAAATATACACCATTATTTATCTTCGTTACATTGGTTTGGTATTCTTTCGGGTTTTCACCATTTATACTAACTTTTGTAATATCCCCTGCCACTTGAATAACGACTTCTCCTTTTTCACTCTGATACTTTATAGGCTCTTCTGCTAATTCCTTTCTAGCAGTTAAATGTTCTTCTATCAATGGTTTTTTCGTTTCAAAAATGGGTGGTAAATCAAACTTCTTAGTATTCAGGTATAATGTAAAAATCATCTCAATCATTGAAATAGGTTCTCCCTCTGGATATGTACAAGAAGTTGAAGGACCACATTTCACGTTACCATGAATCATCTCAAAGTCTGCCGGACTATTTTCATCAGCATTTCCAGAACGAAGATGGGCATACACCTTTTTTGTATTAAAATTTACCACGACATTGTCTCCCCCGTTTTCACCAAATACCCATGAAAGAAAATAAACCCCTTCTGAAACTTTAGTAATCTTTGGTGTCACTTTTGAAACAATCCCATCAAAATAGCCTCCATAACCTTTCCACTTAATGGAATTATTATAGATGGCCAAACGAAAACTACCAAAATCAACATACTCGTAATCAATAAATTTACCCTCTAAATCACGATACCCAGTACCTGTAGTATTCTCTTGTGCGACATGGTCTATAATTTGGTCTTTACTCCAATTTTCTTCAGAATTTCCACAGGATATCAATAAGGCAGCGATGAAAATGAAAATAGAATAAGCTTTCATTATGGGTTTATTTTAAGTGAATTAAATATCTTAATAATGTTACTAAGGTTTATCTAAATGAACAAGGTATACGACAATATCTTCTCATTGAAAGGGACACTTAATCCTTCTATTGGTTATCTGATTCTTCCTGTTTTTAAAATATTGAATGTCTCTTCTCAACCTATATATTCCAATTATATGATCAATAAGATTGACATTGAACAGAAGTTTCCTTTATCCAATCCATCAGTTTTAGAGGATCAACAATACTCCAAGAATGAGGATGTCTTGAACCATTTTGTCTATAACCTTTATCTGTTGTGATTGAAATAGATACTTTAGTAGCTGGATTATCACTTAATACATGATAAAATGATTCCAATACATACTGATTTGTTTCGTCTTCATTATTACATCTGTTTTCTTTCCACCATAAAGGGGCTTTTTCAGTTATAATATAAATTGGAATATTGGTTACCAAATCATCTAACTTAGAATAGTCCTTACTCTTACTATCATATAAAGAATTAATGGAGTAAACGGTTTTCTCTTCAATCTTACTTTCAAGAATTGAATTAATATAACGTGACTCTTGTACTGATACTTTTGAACAATTACGTTCAATATTTTTTAAGTTAGTAGAGTATAAGTGTTGTAAATCAATTGGTGAGTCGACCACAAATACTCCTTTAAGATTAGAAACTTTATTTTCAACGAAATATTCTCCTAGAGATAAGGCAATAGTACCTCCACTAGAAAAGCCACCTAAATAGATTTTTGCATCTTTGAATTGTTTAGAATGTAACTCAAGGATGGTATGCATCAATTCCTCTTTTTCATTTTTTGATAAAAATAATCGTCGATTAAAGTTAAGATATACTACAGTAAGGTTGCTTGAAGTATGATCTGGTATTGTAAATTCTCGTTTCGTTTTTTCGGCGTTCGATCCAAACCCTGGAAAAATAAAAAGTAGGTTATCTGTTTTCTTTGCTTTTGAAATGACATAAGAATATTCTTGGCCAAAAAGCACAAAAGGAAATCCAACAAATAACAGCAATAAGAACTTGAATTTTCTGAGCATTAAAATGATGTTGTAAAATTTATAATCTATTAATCGTAGAAGCTTAATACTTTTAGGTTGAAAGTAGATTGTGTCTCTGGCTTAATAATAATATTACCAAAAGAACCTTCTACCTCCGCTTCTGTATCCCAGTTTCCTTTAGTTAATTTAAACTGTGTTGGACTTTTGAGTTTTAATGTAATTGTTCTTTCGTAATCAGATAATTTTTTCATCTTAATTTTCTTAGGATTCCAATTCGCTAACTGATCCTGATTACCAGTAATGTAAAGAACATCTTTTTTATTTGGCACTGATACATTAATTGTTACTTCATATTCTTCTTGAGATAAGATGTTTTCCTGTAGAGGAAGTGTCTTATCAATATATAAAGGGAGTGCTTTATTTAAACTAACAGGAAATGTATTCCAATGATTATACTCCTCGAAATTTCCCTTCTCAAAAATTAGATTGTCGTTGTCTTTACTTTGTAAAAATGAATATACTTTCTCTCTTGATGGTTTCCATTCTTTCCAATATCCATTGCCTTCGTCTGCATGACTTATATATACTAATGTTGGTTGGGTGAATTTTGAATAATCAAATTGGAATATTTCTTTAGCCACTCGCTCATCATCATAAGCAAAGTTGGGTGATATTGCTATATAATTATCAAATATGGTAGGTGTCTTTACCATTGAAGAAAGTATAAATGAAGCACTTAAAGAATGTCCTATTCCTACACTGTTTAAAGTCCTATAGTTGTCTTCAACATATGGGATTACTTCATCTTTTACATAATCATAGAAATTATTGGCATTGCCCGAATACTTCCCATACCTTTTTTGGGCAGCTTCAGAATTAAGTACGGGTAGTAAATCATTATTTCTAGAATAATCAGTCTCTTTAATATAAGGAGATGTAATCCCAACTACGATAAAGTTTTTAGAATTTTCAGATATAAAAGACAGTATTGAAGTCGTATAATCAAATAATTCTCTATGATGAGCATCGAATACATAGATCACATTAAAATATTCATGAATTCTCCAATCATAATCTAAAGGAGTATATATTAATATTTCCCTTTCCTGATCTAAGGCTTTTGATTGAATTTTGATGTTTTCTACTCTAGCTATATTCTGTGCATGTAGCGTCAAAGAGCATACGGTAAACAATAGTATTGAAGTAAGTTTAGAAATCATGGTTCTATTAAAATAGGTTAGTTATACTTTAGTAATTTTTTTGGAAAGTCTTCAACTATGAAATAAAAATAGTTTTACAATTAATAATACTACAGACCAAAATAGGATACTAAGTATTAAATAACTCCAACCTTGTTTGATAAGGCTATTTCGGTCTTCTTGTTTAAAAATCGAGGAATTATGTAAGTAGAAAATTGAAAAAGGCCCCAGTAGAAATATCATCCATTTTTCAGTTAAAGAAACCGAGACATTCCTTCTTACCTTGTCTTGTTCTCTTCTTGATAGACTTTTATTTTGTCTTTGTTTTTTTAGTTGATTTTGGTATTCATTTTCCATTCGAATAACGGTTCATTAGTTTATTAATCAATTGAAATATGATACAGCATTTAATTTATGACATAGTTGCTTTTAGCGTATTCTGTATATATTCATGAAGTTAACAAAAAAAAATGAAGCAATTCAAAAGGAAAAATAATAACATAGAGACAATAGAACCAATTCAATAAGAATTGAACTATTTCATGATAAGTTTGATTATAATTAGATCAATGTACTATCAAATTCTAATCACTATTATACTAAAACTAGCTAAGTTCAATAAAAAGTAAATATAGTACAATCCGTTAGCCTCTTTTCGAAAATCATATAGATTGATCAAAATGTCTAAATTTATCAATAACAGTCATTCAATTGTCGCTTAAAGCAATTCATATTATTTTTAATTTTAACATATGTTCACTATATTATAAATGAGTAAAGTATTTATTAAATTTTAATAAGCACATTTTACCTAGTCTAAATTGCATCATACAACCATTATTGTTTGTTTTTAAGTTCTAGATTATTGGAACAGATTACCATTTAATTTTACCTTATGACTTCTGTTAACAACGAAGGATTTAAAGCAGAATCCTACTATCAAATGTTGGAAGAGAAAGACAAAATCCTATCGTTAATTTATGATACGGTAGGCGATGTTATCTTTGCCCTAAACGTAAACTCAACTGACGATTACATCTTCAGTTCAGTAAACCAAAGTTTTTTAAACGCTACAGGATTAAATCGGGATCAAGTAATTGGAAAAAATGTAAAAGAAGTAATTCCTGAACCCTCCTTGTCTTTAGTATTAGGCCACTATGAAACGGCTATTCGTACCAAGTCTAGTGTAAGTTGGGAGGAGATTACACCTTATCCTACAGGGAGAAAAATAGGTGAAGTGAGAATTGCTCCAATTTTTGATCAGAATGATCATTGTAAAATGCTTATTGGTAGTGTTCATGATATTACCGAAAGCAGAAATTACGCTAAGAAACTTGAAGACTCCATGGAAAAAGTAGCTCAAAAGAACTATGAGCTAGAACAAATGGGTTATGTCACATCACATGATTTAAGAGAACCATTAAATACCATTCAAAGTTTTTCTATGTTATTGAAAGAAGAACTTTCTGAACTTGATAACATAGGCAATTCTGAGAAATACCTGGAATTTATAAATTCAGCTACGGGAAGAATGCAAGTTCTATTAAAGGGTATGTTGGATTATAATGTAATTGGAAAACAACTTCAATTAAAAAAGGCTGATCTAAACGCCGTTGTAGATGGCGTATTGGCTGATTTAGCTGGGTCAATTATGAAAGTTGAAGCCGAGGTGATTGTCCCTGAACTACCTACATTAAATGTTTATGAGACAGAACTTAGATTATTATTCCAAAACTTAATCAGTAATTCAATAAAATACAGACAACCTGATGTACCTATAAAAATTGAAATTACCTCAGAACAACTAGATGAAAAATGGAAAATTGAGGTAATAGATAACGGTATAGGTATTGAAGAAGAATATTTTGAAAGAGTATTCCATGTTTTCCAAAGACTACATAAAAAAAATGAATTTGAAGGAGCCGGTATAGGCCTATCTATTTGTAAAAAAGTAATTGATTTACATGATGGGCAAATATGGGTTGAAAAGAACCAGCCACAAGGAAGTAAGTTTTGTTTTACAATAAGTAATGAATTAGTATGAGTGAAGTGTTAGATTGTATAATGTGTATTGATGATGATGAGGCTACTAATTTTTATAATAAATCAATCATTATGAAAATAGATGTCATCAAAAACCATTTGATATATGAAGATGCAGAAAAGGCTATAGAATATCTATCACACCCTGTTGATTCCATTAAGGTACCTGATTTAATATTACTTGATATTAATATGCCTAGAGTTAACGGATGGGATTTCTTGGATCGATATATTATAAATGGTTTTGATAAGAAGTTTGACCAAACAAAAATAATAGTACTCACCACTTCTTCTAACCCTTCAGATATCCTTCGGGCTGACTCCTATTTTTGTGTGACCGGTCTTGAAAATAAGATTTTAAATGCCACCAAAATTAAAAATATTCTAACCAATCATTTCGGAATATCTTTCGAAAATGTTCATTAAATCAGAACTTTTATTGTTCCATATATTAGTTTTTCGTTTTCAATAAAATGCTAAACGGAAACATGAGTTGACTTTTCATGTTTCCTGTTTAGCATTATTTTTTATTCTAACTCCTTTAACTTATACGCATATATATACCCATTTGAGTCACCAAAATAGATAACCTGATTGTCTACTATAGGTGTAGAAAGTATAGCTCCTAAGCTTAGGATTTTCTCTTCTGCTTCTTTATAGTTATCGTCATATAAGTTAAACCCATCGACAAACTCATCTTTTTTGTTATACACATTAAAGTAATTATTTTCACTACCATGTGTTTGAAAGACTTGACTTAATTCTTCGTCAGCGATATTAAACTTATAGAGCTTTCCATTAAAGCAACCAAAATAAATCTCGCCATCATAAAATACGGCCTTACCATATACCCTCATGTTTAATGGTAAAGAATATTTATCATAACCATTTGATGCATTTAGTCCACAGAAACGATGAGAATCTGAAGTTCCGAAGTAAACAATATCATCTACGATCAGAGGTTCTGCAACTACCCAACTGCCCTTCTCTTTTCTATTCCACATTCCCCTGCCTGTATCGATATTTAGAGAATAGATATTATAATCCCTACTACCAAAAATGATTGAGTTCTTATAAATTGTTGCTCCTTTCTGAATTTCACCGTTTGGAAAATATTCATCACCAATGGTTTTAAACTTCCAGATCAACTCCCCATTCTCTACATTTAGGGCATAAAAGAATCCGTCAAAGCTTCCTATAAATACTTTGTTCTGATAGACTAAAGGATTAGCATGAATAATTCCTCCCGTTTTATGCTTCCAAATTAATTCCCCATTATAAGGGTTTAAGGTATAAAGATGACCATCTCCACTTCCGATAAATAGTTTATCCTCTGATATAATTGGGGAAGAAAGGTAATAATCCCATATGTCTTTTCTTTTTTCCCCTTCAGTAGCAAATCGCCAAATCAGTTGTCCTGTATTTTTATTGACAGAATAAATGAACCCATCAGTACTGTTGAAAATTACGGACTCCTTATAAACTAAAGGTTGAGATTTCAGTTCTCCTTTAGTTCGGTATTTCCAAAACAATTGACCATTAGATTTATCTAATGCATAAAAGCTCGAATCATTACTCCCAATAAATAGGACGTTGTTATCAATAACAGGTGATGAATATACTCCCTGACTGAGTTTATACTCCCATACTAAAGAAGTTTGCCCATATAATACTGAAGAGTAGATAGTGATGATTAAAATTGAAAAAAGACTTTTCATTTAATGATAGTTGAATTTGAAAAATTATTGACCTAACTCTGAGATAAATTGTAGTAGTAGAAGTCCCAGGTTAGTACTAGAAATAGATGTATTTCTAAATTGTGTTAGGAAATCCATCTAATTAATTAATAGCAAATTAGAGTTTTAAAGCTCTCCAAACAAAAGGATCCAAAGGTTTTATGAAATTGATTCAATAAAAAAGCCAACTCAATAAAATATACTTAATGAGTTGGCTATTTATTTTTAAAGTATTACATATTTAGAATATCATTCTGGTATTAAAAGTATTTTGCTTGAACTTTTACCGCTTTCTAAATATTCATGTGCTGCTTTTCCTTCAGAAAGTTTGAATTTTACAGGGTCTTTGATCACAATAGTCCCATCTTCAATTAACTTAAATAATTGACTAGCTCTCTCTACTCGATCTTTCTCCGTTTTTAGGTAACTCCAAAGATCACCACCTGTTAGGGTTTTACTTGAATCCATAAGCATTCTTGGATCGATAGAAACAGGATCTCCACCACTCATACCATAAAACACGACATGACCACATTCTTTGGTAACTTCGAAGCTATCCATTATTGTTGCTCCAACACTATCATAAACAACATCTACTCCTTTGCTATCTGTAAGTTCCAATACTTTAGCTTTCCAATTATCATCTAATTGAATGGCATAGTCTGCTTTTGAATCTAATATTGTTTGCAGTTTCTCTTTATTTCTTGACAAACCAATTACTGTAGCTCCTTTTGATTTACAAATTTGACATAAGATCTGTCCAACTCCACCTGAAGCTGCATGAATTAAAACCGTTTCCCCTTCCTTTATATCATAACTATCTTTTGATAGATAATGAGCTGTTAGTCCTTGTAGTAAAACAGAAGCAGACATATTAAAGCCAATACTCTTGGGAATAGGAATAGCATGTGATTCCGGAACGACAACAAATTCAGCATTCGAAAATGGAACATCTGCATAAGCTACCTCATCACCTATTTTATATTTGGAAGATTTAGTTGCAACTACAATACCTGCTCCTTCGTAGCCAGCTATAAAAGGAGGTTCACCTTTTAGATGGTAATTCCCTTTTCTACGGTAGATGTCAGCATAGTTTAGACCTATTGCCTTATTTTTTAATAGTATTTCATTGTCTTTAATCTCAGGTTGAGGAACATCTTTGTATTCTAAAACATCAGGTGCTCCAAACTTAGAAAATGTCAATGCTTTCATTTTCAATAATGTGTTAGGTTAGTATGTATCAAAAATTAGCGATAGAAGCCAACTGTGAGTAAAATTAGTAAAAGTAATACTGAGTTAGAACATAAAATTCAACTTGTCTAAAAGATAAGCTTCATACAAAAAGAAAAGCCACTTTTGATTTACAAAAGTGGCTTTTCTCAAAATCGAATTATTTAGATACTTTGCAGCTTAAGAAAATCATCATATTGTAAATATTCAACCCCTTGTTTGTCCAGTAAAGCATTATTAGCGATGGCTTTACCCAACATATCTACCTTTATTCCTCTGTATTTTCTTGCTTTATTTTGCAAGATAAAGTCAAGTTTTGGCCAAACAGCAAGAGCAACAGCTTGTGTGAAGCCGTATCTATTAGTTGGTGTCATAATCATAGAAGGTTGGTAAATACATAATCGATCAAATCCAAGCTTTATTAGTTCTTCGTTTAATTCACCTTTTGTTCGCATGTAATAATTCATGGATTTGCTATCTACCCCAATTGAAGATAAAATATGAAAATGTTTCACCCCATTTTTCTTACATTCCTTAGCGAAATTTAATACCGCTGTTTTATCGATAGCAATAAAATCAGCTTTTGACATTTTAGTAGGTTCCCCCACTCCCAAAGTGCAGATTGCAATTTTTTGTCCGTGTATATACTCCGAATAACTTGTTGGATCGTGGATATCTATTGTTTTCTGTTCAAGAAAGGTTGGAGTAGCTTTCATCTCAACATTTCTTCTTCCTAATGTAAGAATATTACCTTTATGATCGACCTCTAATAATCTTGTAAGTGCATGTCCACCAACAGCTCCTGTAGCTCCGATAAAGACGATGTTATTATTATTTTCCATGGTTATATTTTTTTAGGATGGATACAGAAAACAAATTAATATACTTTCGGAAATTGTTCTCTATAAAGTATATAGTTCTTTAAGGATTATTTTTGATGTTTTTCTATAGTTTCAAAAACTAAAGGCTGATTAAACTTCTTAATGATCTGATCAAAATATCTTTTTACTTGAGCATATTCGCTCGGTTGGTATTTTGTCTTTTTGAAACTATAGCTTCCTTTGGTTACAATAATATTATCTTTAACCGTATAAAGTAAATTTATATTCACGAGTGAATTTTCAAATTGATAATTCGGTGGAAGTTCGACTAAAGATAAATTACTTGGAATTTCTAAAGTCGATTCAAACTCTTGATTCCTTTTATAAATAAAATCAACTAGGTGCTTTCTTTCCTTTTGAGTAAAATAATTCTCGGTAATTGGTAAGTTTAATAAAGGCTTTATTACAACATTATTTGCTACAATCTCCGGTTCCAAGTTTGTTTTTAAGTGTATTGAATGAGGAATACTCACCTTTTTATAATCAGATGCTCTTACATTTATTATTTCTCCACCCAATTCTTTCGAAAAGAACTCTTTTATTTTACCCTCATCGTTTTGAAATAATTGACGTGTCAGATAAGAATTGTAACCCGTATTAAGAATAGAAATATTACCAGACCCATTAAAAGAGTTATCGATTTTTAATTGAATAATATGCTTCTCTAGAGCAGAAACATTATTCTCTAAACTAACCCATTTTGTTTCTTCATTATCATCGACAATGATACCTTTTTCATGAATACATTTTAAAGGAAGTCTGTTGTAAGGCAATAAAACATCTGTACCATCAGACATAAAAGGTGATTCAATATTCACAAAGGCAATGACATAATTGGTTGAATGGTCAAATGGATATTTACTTATTAATTTACCATTTTGTCTTGTACTTAAAATCAACGGTTTAGTCTCTACTCCTGCTTCGTTTAATAAAGCAATCATAAATAAATTGATATCAGCACTATTACCTTCCTTATGGTTATAAAAGCTCTTAGGCGATTGAGAAGCATATTTTCCATTATAGCCATTCCATTCAAAATTGTTTTTCACATACTTTATGATGGTTTTTGCCTTATCGCGGTCAGATTGAGAGCCTATATTCAATTCAGTAGCCAATATCTTTTTTGCAATCTTTGAACTACCTTTTATGTATTTTCCAAAGTTATCATTTTTCAAAAGCAATTCATTCAATTCTGTCCATGTGGTCATGAATGAAATCGATCCACCTGTTGGTTGATTAAACTTAGATAATTGAAAGTTAATTTTAATCAGGTAATCATTAATAGATGATATAAAAGATTCATCTACAAAAGCAGGAACATCTTTTAATACATAAGTATGTAATTGATCGTAAAACTCTAAACCCCCACTAACATTTTGCCCATATACTTTTGCAACACCACCCCATTCTCTCGTTTTTGTAGATCTAACGGAATTTCTATAATCAAACCTCGAAATACCTTGTAATTGAAAAACGTATTCATAGAATGGAATTAAACTGACATTGTATTCACTATAAATCGTTGGAATCCTACTCTGAAACTCCCAATTAGGTAAATTAAACTTAAAAGGTGTTTCCAATTTGTAAGTATATTCCAAAATTGACCCATCCTGTACATTAGGAAAAACGAATTTTTTACATCGCCAACGAGAATTTATTTTTTCTTCATAAACTGATGACGCATCCAACTCTTTTTTTGTTTGTATGCCATTTTTATAGTTGTAAGTAACTGCTTTTATGGATTTTACTTTTTCAGACTTTCCATCATCATTTATATAATAGAAAATTGATACTTCTGCATTTTTTGTATCCCTCTTATCAAATATTTTAAGTCTTTTATGACGTGTAAAACGGATATCATATCCCCCATGATTGTCATAAAAATAGGATTCCCCTTTATCAAAAAGAATAACAGCTTTTGCATCTTTATCTTTTTGATAAATTTTCATATCAATTTCCTCCTTAGAAATTTCGCCAAATTTAATTTTCTTAGTTTGCCCAAATGAAAATTGAGTAAAAAGTAACGTAATGATAAATAGATATTTCATTTTAAAATAATTGCTGATTTTTTCTTATAGTTTTTTATTTGAGAAATGAATTTATAGAATTCAGAGTATTCTTCAAGATTGATCTTATTGTCATAGAATAGTAGCTTTTCTGTAATAGTGAGGTGGCCTTCGTTTAAAAGAAACTTGGCCTTATATATCCCATAGTTATTTTCTATGATTATATTTTTAGGAATAGTAATTTCTTTCTTCTCAGAAAAATTGAAATATAATTCACTTATATGTTGTTCATTTATGGGATAGTTTATTGAAACATTAGTCTCTCTGAAGCTTGGTTTTTCAAAATCCGGTATGGTCAGTTTTAAAGGTTGAATTACTTGCAGGTTTCCTATTTTTCTAATTACTGAAGTAGATATTCCTGTAAGACTTACTTTTAAAGAAGTACTGTCTCTATTATTGTCAATAATCACTTGATTTTTTATTGTAAAATCCTTCATGTCAACATGATTCCTAGCCACTTCTTCTATAAAATCACCTTCATCTTTGAATATTGAATACCTACTCTTCTCAAACTTTTCTCCTCTAAGAGTGATATTCACCTTAATATTTGAAGAATCATTTTCAGAGATCATATATTCAAAATTCTTTTCTACTAAAACATCATTAATAGTTAATTTTGGAAGGTGAACTAAATGGCTATTTTCTCCATCAACAACTAAAGCTTTCCGGTCTTGAGTAAATTTTCCTATATAATTGAAAGGAAGACAATTTGATGTATTTTCTAACCAAATCGTATCAGATTCTATTGGTACCATAAGGATAACATGATTAAACTGTTGACTTGGTAAATTAATATCAATTGGTTTTTTCTGTACTCCTGCCTTAACAAGTGTATAAAAAGATTCTATACCAACAGATTGAAGCATACCTTTCATATAAGTCGTTAATGCTTTACAATCTCCATACTTCTTTTCACAAACATAAGAAGCCGGATAGCTTTTCAAACCTCCAACATCAATAGAAACATTTATATACTTTGTATGATCTTGTAAGTAATAATAAATTGTTTTAATTATCTCTTCTTTAGTATTTAGACCATTAATCAGGTTCTCTATTTTTTCTTTTTCGTTAGATGTGATATTTGTAGAACCACTGTTTAATTGGTCCATCCAAGTACCAAAAGATGACCATGACTCAGTTGAACCATGAATAGAATAAATAAATTCTTTTGGTATTAATTTGACTTGAGGAAATACTGGCCTTGATGATAATAACTCATTCTGTTTTTGGTATTTTACATGAAAAGCATCCCATTTCAAAATAGAATTAGATTGTGATTTGGAATGAAAATAAGTTAACTCATCAGATGACTTTTTTTGAAAATCAAAGTTCAAAGGTAAATGAACTTCTAATGAACTATGAACTGTAAAAGCCTCTTGATCATAAATAGGACTCCAAAAAGCGTAATACAAATATTCCTTTTCTACTTGAGTATAAGAATATTCTATAATATATGGATATTGATTCCAGAATAAATCAAAACCCGATATTATATCGTCTTGATAGAAAGCCTGATTAGATTGTGCATGTCTACTGAAAACTTCATTCTTTTTGAGTTTTCTAACCACCTTCCCATCTTGATCCAAAACCTTAGCATAATCAAAGCTAAAATCTTGTTTTGATGTATGTCTAATTTCTACATGTGAAAGGTAATTTTCATCTTTATTATTAATCTGTAGAATTACTTTTCTTCTTATTGATTTCTTTCTATCTGCATTTATTGAAATAAATGTAGCATCATCCAAAACTTGAGTAAACGACTGTAAGGATAAAAGTAAAAGTAATAGAAGTAAAAAGTAAGCTTTAATAAATTGAATTGTCAAAGTTAAGTTTGTCTTTTTAGCAATTGCATAAATTCATCTAAATTGAATCTAATTATACATAGTTTGCATTAGTTAATTTTGGTTTCAGCTCACAAGTTAATTTATTTTTTGAAATATAAATATTTAGGCACACCTAATAAGGTTAAGAGAATTAGTATTTAAAATGAAATTATTGAGTGGCTATTCTTTTTCCTTTACAAATTTATAAGTATTAAGCAATTCGGTGTAATTAGACGAAATACCAAGTGTTTCATCAAAATCACTACCGCATTTCCTTTTATCAAGTACTTCACCTTCTGTTCCTAAGAGACTATACTTAATATCAATCAGTTCGAAAGCAGAATTATAAAAACGAATAATTGTCTGATGTGCATCACTATGGTTACAAACAGAGTTCATGTGTTGTTCAATAGCGAATGTCCTTCCATATTTGTCAAAAAAATAAGTCTGTATGATTTCAAAAGGTTTATCAGAGTATCTGTCAACTATAAATTCCTCTAGATAAATTACCTGATTAATTTTATTCCTTCCAATTATCAAATCTGTTTCTGATGTGAGCTCTCCATAATATTTATTCGCTAAATATCTTTCTTTTGATAATTGAACATTCAACTTTTCTTCAGAAATGATTTCATACATTGAATTAAGCCTCAGTATTAAATCTGGTTCCGGAGTAATATCACGTTCAGCTTTTTGTAAATGGCCAGAATCATAAAGACGGCATTTCTCGTTTTGACAACTAAAAATTACCAAAACAAACATAAGAAGTAAGACAAAAAGTGTTTTCATTTTATATTAAGATTTAAAAAGTAGCAACTCCATAAGGTTCTCTTGACAGAGAATAGTGGTAAAAGCCTTTCGAAATAGTAATGTTAGAATTATTTTCATCAATTTTTCACAAAGCTTTGTTGCCATTGTTATACCAGTAAGCTTTTATTATTCTTTAGGTTTGGTATACGTCACAATATCGATTCCAATTCCATTGGGGTCTTTGATTGCAAAATGCCTATCACCCCAAGGCTCATCTCGTATTTCAACTTCAATTTGCACTCCTTTACTTTTTAGGTCATTATAGACTTCATCTACATTCTCAACTTCAATCGTAAAGTATACTCCTTGCCCAGTGAATTCAGATTGGAAAATGTGTTTTTGACTTGGATGATTTGGTTGTAAGAAACTGATTTCTGAAGATTGGTTGGGTGTGTGAAGCAATAGGTAAAATTCGTTTTCAAAACTTACTCCAAAGTCCAAAATCTCGATATAGAACTTCTTAGTTTCCTGTAATTTTTCGGTGATTATTCCTGCGTTAAGTTTCATCTTATTTGTTGTTTGTGCATTTGTCCAACCTACTGAAAGAACAAACACAGTCATTAATATTACTCTCATTGTCAATAATTTTGTTTATACAAATTTAGGTTGACAATAAGCCGAGGAATTGTAAAAATCGGACAAACTTAACGGAAAGCTTCGGAAGGTGTTACTCCATAAAATGTTTTAAAACTTTTAATGAAATGAGCTTGATCAAAAAAACCAACATCAAAGTAGAGTTTGTTTTCTTTTAGACTTTGTTTTGAAGGTTTTGTATTAAGAATATGCTGAAAACGAACCACATTACTAAACGATTTTGGAGTTGTACCGATATAAAAGTTGAAAATTCTGCGAAGTTGTCTCGGACTTAATCCTATCGTAAGGTCTTTTTCGGTATCCAAAAATCCATGACACTTGAATATTAAATTTAACGCATCTAAAAATCGGTGGTCGTAAGCAATGCTTTGTTTCTGTGAGAGTCCAAGTAGTTTTTCATTCAGGATTTTTGTGATATTTTCAAATGATTCCTCTGGTCTAATTTCTGAAGTAATCCATTTTGAAAAGTCAGGTAAAATACTATTTAGTTCTTGAGATTGATTGCTTATAGATTTGGCATCCACTCCGAACAAATGTGTGAATGCAGAAGGTAAAAACCGTATACCAATATAATTAAATTCTTTCCCAATTGGAAACTGAACAAACTTTCTACAAAATCCCATCACAAAGTTTTCAATTGGTTTTTTGTGATCAAAAAATATGTCAATACAACCATCAGAAACTACTCGATAATTATAGTCGTTTTCTAAAGATTTCTTCGTTTTAAGTTGCCAAAAACAATAAATGAAATCCTCAATTTCTTTTTTGGGTTGGATTTCATGATAACATATTTCGTTATCATCAACCGAAACTGTTGGCTGTATCGGTTTATAGTATTTTCTTATGGATTTCAGTTTATTCACTTCGTTTTTTTTATTATTCACAACGATGTGTTAAATGAGGATGTGTTACCTAGTTTGATGATGTTTTTTATTTTCGATTTCAAAATGATTAAACCATTCTTTATCATTTACAAAATATGTTTTAAGATAAAACTCATTCCAGCAAAAGGGTTTATATGTATTTCTCCATTCATATCTCGCCAAGCTTTTAAGAATTTTGGATAATGTCGTCTTGTAAAATTAATAATTGTTTTCTGTTTCAATATATAGTCAATCATTTTGTTACCGCCACGAAATTGTTAACCTATCGAGAAGATACCTCACTTGGAGGTGAAGTTTTAGCTGTTGTTTAAAAAAATCCATCAAAGCCAAATTAGTCATTTTCTGAAGAATCATGGTTACTTGATTCATAATAAAAGCCTGAATCAAAAGAACCTGTAAATGAATCTATTATATTCATATTAGTAAATATAGGCAATGTCATCACCTCATAGAGGATTTCAAAAACTATAGTATATTCTGAAGAATCCTTTATAGTTGAACCTTGAATGAAAGTAGAAAAATTTGAATTAAGCTTTTCTATTAATTCTGCATTGAAATTATCTAATAAAAAAATATTTGAGCCTATATCTTTAAGAATTTCATAAATACCTTTTTCGTTAAAATCAGGAGAAATTAATCGTTGATTATAATTATCTAAACTAAGTTTGAGTTCACTTTTTAATTTTCTCCCCTTAGAATTTAAAAAAAATATATTAAAGTCTTTAAAACTCAATGTTTGATGAAATATATCGAGTAATTTAAATTCTTCATTAAGTTGTATCGCTTTATATCCTTGACCATTTCCACATAATGGTAATATTTCTTTGATTAACTTCCTTAATTGTATTCTTCTATTCTCTAATTTAAATGGTTCTAGGAAGATATTTTGATGAATGTTATAGATATATTCATCGTATTTTTTACCTCTTGATACATAGATAAATAAACTTTCTTGCCAGCTTTTTGGATGTGGGAGTTTCCACTCTTGTTCTAACATTAAAATTTCCTTAAAAAATAGATCAAATAAGGCAAATTTTAATAAATCCGTATTTTTTGATTTAATAGGATTTAATATCATATGTGTTTGAGCAGGTGTTAACTCTTGAAGGTTCATTTGATTTTTCTTTTAGTTAATACAAGTTTTATATAAAATCTTAGAGGTTTTGAAACAATATAGAGTCTTTTGAGCACTTATCTTATCCTTTGGATTGATGTACTCAACCTAGAAAAAAGTAGTTACAGTTTTGCAACCACGCTAGCTATGTTTTTTTTACATGTTGTTGTATTTAGTTCTTTTTATCCAAGTATTCTTGGATTTGTAATAACCTAATAGACCATGATTTAGCCATTTTCATTCCTTCATTATCAGCTTCAAATTTATTATTGATTAACCATTGCATTGCTGATTTTACTTTTTGGCTTTGTTCTTTAATAAAAGCATTGGATCCTAATTTGGAGGTGTTATCTAGATTGACATAACCTCTTATTTCAAAGGAGTCATCTAATACATCCATCATGTTTTGTGGGAATTGATTGTCATATGCATTGAGTACAACTAATAATTGTGGACTAGCCCATGTTCCAACTCTTATTCTAGCTCTAATAAGAGAAAATACTTCTTCTGTTCTAAATTTAATATCCATAATTAGAATTACAACGACTAAAACATGAACTCTCCAATTTCCTGAATCTAACATTGTAAAAAGCCCTTTCGTTGTATCAATTAAAGAATTATTATCTAATATAGACCTGATGACACTAAGAGCATTTACCATACTCATGTCATCATCATTAGTGAAATCGTCAGATAGATCAGAAATTATTAAATGAAGTGGATGTTTTTCCCAAAAGGGATCGAAAACACCAAAAGTCGATTTTATCATAATTGCATTGACGTTCCGTGTATGGTGTCGTAGCATCCCGAAGGGTGCTATGCACTATACACCTTGTTATGCTCTTTTTTTATTTTTCAATGTGATTAAAAGGATTCCCAATCCAATAAAGATTAAAATTCCTATTCCATATTTCTTTAGAATATTATTTTCTTCAACGAATTCTGGATTTGCTATTGAATTTTCAATTTTGCTGGATTTTACGTTAATCAGTATTTCTTTCAAATCATCGGTTTTAATTCTCAAATTAGTCGAGTCTGAGAGTCTATTTGGAATTAATTCATATTCGTCTATCCAAATTTTATGAGAAACGGTATGTGAATAATTGTCAGGATTTAGGCCTAAATCCTTTCCACTAAACCTGAGTGTCTTTTGGGGAGTATAAATCACAACCTGATTTGGTGGTTCTTTCATATCAAGCCAATCATTCAAATAGACATAAATCTGTCCGTCATTCGAAAGTACTCCTCCGCCATATCCGTCTTGGAAGAATTTTGAAGACCAAATTAAACTTGTATCTAATTTCATGTCATAGACCTTAATAGTCCATCTTCTTTCCCACGGTTCTTTTAATGAATCTGACTTTTCAAATTCTATGTCAGCTTGATATACCCCATTATTGGACTTAATTGAAAATTCACACCAACAAGGAGGTTCATCTGCAAAAGTCAAATGACTGAACAGGATAAAGAATAATATGGTAATCGGTCTTTTCATTAATTGAGCATAACGTGGATGCTAAACTACGTGTGAGGGTGCGTCACCCGAACGTGGAGTTTTAGCTGTTGTTGTGGGCTGTTTTTATTTTATTCTTCGATCTTAAAATGATTTAACCATTCTTTCTCAGTTATAAAATCTACATTTTTATCCCTCTCCATAAAGATTACCTTCTGTTTTTTATCTATTAGCAGCGTATCTGGAATAAAGTCATTGTCGTATGGCTTTGGATTAAAAATTATTAAATCATTTTCAATTTTATACTTACCATTTATAGTTTCTGAAAATCCCATAAACCCATTTATTTGATTTTCTACAGTATTATCTTTTCTAAAAATAAGACGATAATAATAAAGATCATCTTTCAGGACAGCAGTCATAATTGACTCCGATTTGAAAATTTCAGAGTGACAAAGATTAATTGTCAGAATTGAAAATAGTATTGTACCATGTGCAATCAACTTGATTTTACTAGTTTGATTACCTTTCCTTATTAATTCAAAAATTGTGTCAAAAATTGAAAAACTATATAGAAGTAATATTGGTATTATAATTAATCCGTACGAAAGCACCCAAATTAACATACCACCAAAAAAATCAGACACAATCCAAGCAATTAATCCTATTGATGAAATAATGGCCACAACTTCTTTATTAGAAATTTTTGTATTTATCATTCCAGTTTTCACTTCTTAGTTTCTATAATTGCCCACAACGCCTACTATATGTGCCCGCTGCCGTTATTCAGCAGAGCACGCTTAAATTACTAGATAGCCAAAAGATTAGCTTATCTGTGATTGATTGATAAGGTAATGTTTTGGCGGTGTCTCAAGATAGCACTTTCCTTTCAGATAACTACTACACGGCAATAGCATCATATAGAATGTTACCCTTAGTTATTTTCAAATGGTTTTTCTATGATTCCTGAAATACAACCATGACAAGTAGTCACTTCTGCATTTCTCTCTTTTATGTGTTTTAATATATTTTTTGTCTTTACACTTTTTAATTTGACCATTTCATAGCCAATCACACCATATGTCTGGTTTTCAATCGAAAAACTTTGACAATATTTATCTAGTTTTTTCAACTGTCTTAGTTTTGCCATTTTTTTTATCTCTATGTAGGTTTCTGTCTCTGGTGCTCCATCCCCACATCTGTATGCAAATTCTATATCTAGTCTAATTTCTTGAATCAAATCTTCCAGAGTTTTTGTGGCATTATAAAATTCATTCCACTTTGATACTAAAGAAATAACTTGATCATTATTAAAGATCACATTTTGATACATCTTATTGTAGTCATGTCTTACACTTCGATAAACTATACTGTCATTTTTCTCGATAAGATCTATTTGAAATTCTTCCCAGTTCATTTCTACTGTCAATCTCAAATGATTATAACTTTCATGCAAATTCCTTCTATAGTGTAAATAGAAATTACTCCTTGATTGAATTCCTTTCCCCACCTCTTTTTCAAGTAAATATATTGCACTTGAAGGATTAACGTTTTCGAGTAAAATTGAATTTATCTTGTTAAAATATTTATTAGTGTTCGATTGACCTAATGCACTAAAAGAGATTTGAAAAAAGATATATAAAAAAAATATTCTCTTCATATTTAATAGATTTCAATTAGGGGTAACGTAATGGCTAAACTATGTGTGAGGGTGCGTCACCCGACACATGGAGTTTTAGCTGGTGTTGTGCTTTCGTTTTTTATTTCAATTTCTTATATAGAATGGAAAATTTTATACGACTTGATCTTCATTTTTGTGAGAGGTTCAACATCTTAAATTGATATTCTGAATAATTTTCAAAGATATCTGCCATCCAATATTCAATTTTTTCTTTGATTAAAATTCTATTTTGACTGGAGATAGAGTCAAGCTCCGTCCTTTCGTTATCTGAATCCCAAAATAATCTAGCTTTATATTCCCCTTCTCTTGTACTTTCCGGGTACCACCCTAAGTCAATATTAAAACAGTTGAAGTCGGGTATACCTATATTTCCATTGTCTAAAGTTTTACATTCACAGATCCACAAGACATCTTCGATAAATCCTTCGTGCCAATTTTCTATAAACCCATCTTTATCATATAGAGGTTCTGTATCATAGAATTTATTATCACAAACAGCCCATCCATTTGGGATTTTTAATGGAATTAACTCTGACATATTTTTTATTTAATGAAGCACAACGTGATTACTAAACTACGTGAGCGGTTGCGTCAACCGCGATTGGAGTTTAGTTGATGTTGCCTACCGTTTAAAGTTTATTACATCAATTATTTAAATCAATATCTAGTAATTCTTCTTCGTATTTCCTTTTTCGTTCTTCAATTACTTGATTTGAAGTTTCTTTCTCTATATTGATTCTCCTAGAATATTCTCTTAAACCTAAAGTATCATGGTGAAATTCATATTTTGGAATACAAAGGTCAAAATTTTTACGTGTCATATCTTTAGGTACTAACTCTAAGTTATATGGATATCCTTTCAATTTCCCAATACTAAATTCCATTTCGATTAATTTTAACAACCATAAAGTTTCATTAATATTAGTGTCAATATTAAAGTGAATTTCAATAGATTTTCTATACATCATTGATATAGGTACACTATTAAAATGACTTATAATGTCATTTAGAATAGTATAATTAAAATCGTCTAATGAATAAGTATCTGAAGATCTTGGACAACAAATCTGCGTTAGATAACAAAAATTATTTTTATTGTTTAGATAATAGATCTTATCATTATAATTAACACGCAACAAATTATTAACAGCTACAGTCTCAGATTTTTTCATTGCTGACAAAATTATTTTATAAAGGTCAATAGTTTTATCTAATGAATCAACTACTATAGTTGGTATTAATTCCTGTTCGTCAAAAGAAATAAAGTCAACATGATCATATATAAACTTTTCTTCTTCTTTGGGATTAGAACAAGAAAATAAAATGATTAATATGAATATCCTTTTTAACATTGAGTATAGTATCTAATGGTAGGCAACGTAATGGCTAAACTACGTGTGAGGGTGCGTCACCCGAAACGTGGAGTTTTAGCTGTTGTTATATGTCCTTTTTA
>NZ_CANDOA010000007.1:0-386661 GCF_947387565.1 Flammeovirga sp. SubArs3
GACGATTCCGTAGCTCAGTTGGTAGAGCATCTCCCTTTTAAGGAGAGGGTCCTGGGTTCGAGCCCCAGCGGGATCACAAAGCCAATACAGCAATGTGTTGGCTTTTTTTGTTTGAAAACTGCGAGTTTTTTCAGATATTAAAGATCAACATCAAAGAAATCTGCCTATACAACACTTTTACGCTTTAATTACTATGAAATCACATGAAAGTTACTTTTTCAAAACACGTAACATCGTAAAATACTACATGTGGATATTTCTTTTTGGAATCTTCTCATTGCATCAAGCAAATGCAAGCAACTTAGATTTACCTCAAAAAAATATTTATGTAGAAGACAACCAACCTCTTTCTTTTGAAATTCTTCCCAACCCTGTTGTTTTAGAGAATAACAATATCGATGTGGATATGGAAATCAAAGGTATTGACAGAGGATATTCAGTTCAGATTCTATTATACAATACAATTGGAAATTTAGTTTATCGCATGGACTTATCTGTAGACTCACACCAAGTACACTTTAAGTTTAAGCCGAAAACAAATGTTTCTGAAGGGTTATATTTTATTTCAGTGTTGAATGGCACAAATAGAGTTACAAGAAGAATGGTTGTGAATTCACATTAAGATGAACTACACAACCATTTATATTTTCTAGTCATTTGACCCTCTCAATCTATCCAACAAATCGCTTAATTGCTCTGCTTCCCCTGCGGAGATATTTTTAAACGAACTCATCACCTCTTCTTCATGTGGATCAAGTTCTGCGAGCTTATCAAGGCCAGATTGCGTGATAATCACATCTACCTTCCTCCTATTGCTTCCACAAGTCTCTCTTTGAACAAAACCTTTCTCGATAAGACGATCGATCAATCTCGTCAAATCTGGGCTTTTATCAATCATCACATCCTTTATACTTCCAGGGTTCATACAACTTGGATGTGCTCCTCTTAGAATACGTAATACATTATATTGTTGGTGGGTAATACCTTGCTTCTTAAACCAAGTCTTTGACTGATTTAACAGCCAGTTGTTGGTAAACATCAGATTTATGTATGCCTTTTGAAAAGGATCTCTGAATGATTTTTGGTTGATATCTGTTTCGATCGACATAGCTGTTTGTACTATAGTATTTGTTTAAACAAAATATGTTAATCACGCAATAAGCTATAATTTCAATAATAAAACAAGTTTTCCGAATTTTGTTTGAACAAAACATCAAAAAAACTACCATTAGTACACAAAAAAGGTCATTCTAATTGCTTAGAATGACCTTTATATCTTTTATGATTTTCCAATCACTATACTTCTTCTTTTGGTGTATCTGGAGTTTCTTTTGAATCTTCTCCAGTAGAAGTTTCACTTTTCACCTCTGAAGTTTGTTCCGCTTTCACTTCAGTTGCTTCTACTTCTACAACTTTTGCTTCTTCAGTTCCTTCAGTAAACTCTTGGTATACTGTCTTCTTATCAAAAGGACGCTCACCAATTAACTTCACAAGATCAGATTGATATAATACCTCTTTCTCAAGAAGTTGTTGTGCTAAAGACTCTAAGGCATCTGAATGCTCTCTTAACAATGCCAATGTACGTTTATACATCGCATCAATAAGATTCTTCACTTCCTCATCAATCTTTTCAGCTAAGGCTTCTGAGTAAGGTCTAGAGCTAAATTCACTTCTATTTGGGTCATAGAAAGACAGGTGACCAATTTTATCGTTCATACCATAAATAGACACCATACTGTATGCCATTTTAGTGGTACGCTCTAAATCACTTAATGCACCTGTTGAGATACGACCAAAGATAATTTCTTCAGCTGCACGACCACCTAAAGTCATACAGATTTCATCCATCATCTCTTCAGTAGTATTTAAGTATTGCTCTTTTGGTAAGTACTGAGCATAACCTAACGCAGCAACACCACGAGGTACGATACTTACTTTCACTAATGGGTTGGCATGCTCTAGGAACCATCCTGTTACTGCATGACCTGCTTCGTGATAAGCTACAATACGCTTCTCTTCTTTAGAGATTATTTTATTTTTCTTCTCAAGACCACCAATTACTCTGTCGATGGCTGCCATAAAGTCATCCATCTCCACAGCTGGTTTGTTATTTCTTGCTGCAATTAATGCGGCTTCATTACAAACGTTGGCTAATTCTGCACCTGCAAAACCTGGAGTCTGTGTCGCTAATTCTTTTGCATTCACATCTTTGCTCACTTTAATAGGCTTAAGATGTACATTAAAGATTTGCTCACGACCATTAATATCTGGCTTATCTACTGAAATCTGACGATCAAAACGACCCGCTCTCATCAATGCACTATCCAATACATCCGGACGGTTAGTCGCAGCAAGGATAATTACACCTGAATCAGTTCCGAAACCATCCATTTCAACTAATAATGAGTTCAAGGTATTCTCTCTCTCATCATTAGAACCTGGCATAGATCCTTTACCTCTTGAACGACCAATTGCATCAATCTCATCGATAAAGATAATACAAGGGGCTTTTTCTTTAGCTTGTTTGAAAAGGTCTCTAACTCTTGCAGCACCTACACCAACAAACATTTCAACAAAGTCAGAACCTGACATAGAGAAGAAAGGAACACCTGCTTCACCTGCTACTGCTTTTGCTAATAACGTTTTACCGGTACCGGGAGGGCCTACAAGTAAAACACCTTTAGGAATCTTACCACCTAGGTCAGTATATTTTTTAGAATTTTTCAAGAAATCAACGATTTCCTCTACTTCTTCTTTTGCCTCATCAAGACCTGCAACATCTTTGAATGTTACTTTTACATGATTAGCATCGAACATTTGCGCTTTAGATTTTCCAATATTAAAAATCTGTCCGCCTGCTCCTCCGCCTGCCATACGTCTCATTAAGAACCAGAAACCAAAAAGTAGTACGAATAAGAAACCTGTACTCATAAACCAAGTACCAAAACTTTCTCTTGATTCTACTTTATAAGGCACTTTATCCTTTTCAGGGATATCGCTTTGAGTATCATCAAATTCTTTAAGAAAGTGGTCTGCTGAAGCGATTTGGAAACGATAGTTCGGCTCCTTAGTCACTACAGAAAACGGACTACGTTCCTGCTGGATTTTACTATATTTTGACTTTTGAAGGGCTTTGTTATTTAATACAACTTCTACCCATCTATTATTTACGATAGTGATTTCTTCTACATCACCATCTTTCAACATCGTCTTGAATTCATGAAGTGTTGTTGTCTCAGTAGTACTGCTCTTACTGAAGTATGCCAAACCCACAACTACAAGAATAAGTGCCACAAGCATCCATACTTGATAGTTATTTTTAGGCATTGGATTCTTAGGAATATTCCTTTTGTTCTGATCCATTCTAAAATACTGATATTAAAATGTTAATTATTCTTTTTATTCAGTTGGTAGTTTAAACACTTTCGCATCTCCCCAAAGCTCTTCTAGAGCATAAAATTCTCTTTTCTTAGGAAGGAAAACGTGAGCCACTACATTCACATAATCTAAAAGTGCCCAACCTTGAGAACCTGTACCTTCAGTAGCCCAAGGCTTTTCTCCGTTAGCATCTTTTACTTCTTTTTCAATGCTATCAACAATAGCATCTACTTGTGTATCCGATGAAGCTGTACAGATTACAAAGAAATCTGTCACTCCGTTCTTAACTTTTCTTAAATCTAATATTTCAATATTTTGTGCTTTCTTCTCCTGCATCCCTTTAGCAACGATATGTGCTAACTCCTCTACATTTATTGTTTTACTCATATTTTTATAATGGGCTACCCCCAATAAAATCTTTTCTGATAATGGTGGATTTGCCGATTTGTTATTTTAATTTCTAATCTTGTATTATTGCACTGCAAATTCAGTACTCAAATTTAATAAGGCTGAATTACATGTCATTTCTAAACAAAAGTAATAAATAGTTGTATAAAATTTCTGCCAATACGTCTATTATCGGTAAAAGTGTCATATATGTGCCGTCTTGTCATTCTACAAATGACTACCTCAACCAATTGATTTCTAATAAGGTCATAGAAGAAGGAACAACTGTCGTTACTTCTGATCAGACAAAAGGTAGAGGTCAAAGAGGCAATGCTTGGGAATGTCAAGCAGATAGTAATATTACTTTATCATGTTTTCTTCAGCCTCATTTCATTGAAGCCAAGGACCAATTTACTATGAATATAGCAGTTTCTCTTGGTGTTTATGACACTATAACATCTCTTTACTCAAGCAATGTCAAAATAAAATGGCCGAACGACATTTTAATTGACAATAAAAAGATATGTGGAATTTTGATAGAAAACTATTTGAGTGGTAGAAAAATTTCAAATTCTATCGTTGGAATAGGTTTAAATATAAATCAGACCTCTTTTAATGGAAACTTCCCTGCCACTTCATTGTTTATAGAAACTGGTAAAAAGATGAATCTGAACTATGCTTCACAGCTACTTTTGGAGAATCTGGACAAACGCTATCATCAATTAAAAAATGGAGAGATTGATAGGTTAAAAAGAGAGTATTACGATAATATGTTTTGGTTCCAAGAGGAAGGATTATTCGAAGAAGTTAATCCTGATGGAACTCGAGAAAGATTCAATGGAGTAATTCTTGGCGTGAATGATTATGGCTGTATTTCTATTGCAAAAGAAAACAAAGAAGTAAAACACTATGCTTTCAAAGAAGTAAAGCACATCTACTAGGCTATTTGAAAGGATCTTCTAACGTTAATGTATACTCTTTATAACTGCCTGATTTGTCTTCGATCTCTAAAGATAATTTTCTACCATCTTTACCTCTAAACAATGTTCTAACTTCATCCACAGACATTAATGATATCGCTTGTCCATTCACTTGCACCAATCGATCTCCTTTCTTTATTCCTGCTTTAAACGCCGGGGATAATTCTCTAATCTGAGAAACTTCAAAATAAGGTAATCCAGGATATGGATTATTAAATTCAAGCCCTAAATGATTGTAAGAAAACTCATCTCTAAAATCATTATTTTTCTTTAATAGGATTTCCTTGTTATGATAATCAAAAACTACAGTAAATCTTCTTAAGACCTCTGAACCAATACTTCCATGCCTGCTTTTATCGAACAGGTTCTGATTAAGGCTGTTAAATTCAGGGTATTTCACAATTGGGTTTTCAAGAAGGAAATCTCCTATTTTTAATTGATCCAATCGATTTACCTTACCATAAAGATCTCCATTAATCCCCACACCAAGGTGATCTCGAATTGCTTTTAAAGATGCTTTTAATGGAGTATTTTCCGATTCAAAAACTGACAAAGCATGACTTGCTCCAGTATCTACTAATAAATTTAGATTTTCAAACGAATTTGTTTCTGAAGAGAATATTGTCGTTGTCATATAACATCTATTCCTTTTTATCTCTACAGGAAAACACTCATATCGCTTTTTGTATTTTAGTCTTTTCTTGGATGCATAATAATCTTGTTTGTAAAGTGTTATTACCTTTTTTTGATAATCCACTTGTACAACGAAGTGATTAAAAATTGTAGCCCCAATCAATCCATGTACTTTTACACCCATGTTTTTAGAAAGCAACAACACATCCTTACTCGCATATATGATATCTTGATTAAGCCCTTCTACCCCTTTTATTTCTATCGTATTACCCCAAGTATGATATGCATGTACATCTTCACCAGTACCCCAACCTTTAATATCAACCTCTCTAATTTTTCGGGGTTCAAAATTTAATTCATCAATAATCGTAGGGTCACTAACGATAGGATAAGTAACTCCCGAATCAAAAATAAAATTAAGGGAATCTGAATGGTTAATACTTACTTGAATAACCATAAGATTATTAACCATAGTAAAAGGAATTTGCACATACTTTTTATTCTCATTCTGAAATACAAGATTTTTCAAATGAGGATGTGCTTGTTGGGCGAAAAGGTCGATTGGTGAGAAAATAGAGAATAGCAAATTCACCAACAGACACCTGATTAAAGAGTGATTTCTCATAGTAAATAGTAGTAGTTGGCTTGTTGATTTCCCTTTTAAGATAGTGATTTAAAAGCTCTTAAACAAAAAAGGAGACCATCAAATGGTCTCCTAGTTTCTTTTGTTTACGTTAGTGATAGTAATTACGTTATAAATCAAAAAATAATCTGTTAGCTAAAAAAATTATACACATTAGTAACATTGGCATTTTTGCCTTTCCTAGTTGTGGAAAAACAATTAAGGGTAAAGAACCTTCCTGCACTACAAAAGTACTGTTAACAGATTTTGACAACAATAACCATTTATAGGTATTTTCTATTTGAGGATTCAAACTTTTTTAACAATACACTATCGTCTAGTACATCCATCTTAATTAAGTTATATTTCAATCGCTAAAAATTGAATATTACTAAGATTTATCCTTTTAATTACTAATGAATATTTATAGAAAACACATAAACTGAAAATGAATGATTACTTTTGTCTCTTTATTATAAACATAAGGCTTTTAGAATCAGAAAATAGAATGGAAACTCCTTTTATCATTGGTATCACAGGCGGTAGCGGATCTGGCAAAACTACTTTTATCAATAATCTAGTGGACATGATTGGCGAAGAGAACATCTGTACAGTTTCTCAAGACAATTACTACATCGAAAAAGAAAAGCAGCCTGAAGATGCAAAAGGGATCAAAAATTTTGACACACCCTATTCTATTGATTTAGAGAAGTTCTACCAAGATTTACAGCGCTTAAAGAAAGGTGAAGAAGTTCATATCAAAGAATATACTTTCAACAACGCAGAGGCAGAACCTAAAATGCTTACTTTCATTCCTAAAAGAGTAATCATCTTGGAAGGTATTTTTGTATTCCATGATCCAAGAGTTTTAGAAATGATCGACCTAAAGCTTTTTATTGAAGCTAAAGCTCACCTAAAACTAAGTAGACGTATCAAAAGAGACAATGTGGAAAGAGGATACGATATCAATGATGTATTGTACCGTTATGAAAACCACGTAATGCCTGCTTATGAGAACTATATCAAACCTCATAAAGAAAATGTCGATTTAATTGTTAGAAATGACAGAAACTTCGATGTAGCCTTAGAAGTTGTTAAAACATTTTTGCTTGGTAAGATATAAGGTCATAATTTTCCGTTAGAATTCAGTTTTCAATAAGAAGGAAATATGGCAGACGGAAAATATGCAATCATTGGTTTAGGTCAGTTCGGCTCTTCAGTTGCTAGAAACTTAGCATCATTAGGAGCCGAAGTGATGGCCATTGATAGAGAAATTGAACTGGTTGATCTTATCAAAGACGATGTAGCTTATGCTGTTGCTTTAGACTCAACTGACGTAAAAGCGTTAAAATCTCAATCAATCACAGAAATGGATGCTGTTTTGGTAGCCATCGGTGAAAACGTTGAAGGTTTATTACTAACTACTGTACTTCTATTAGAATTAAAAGTAAAACGTATTATCGCAAGAGCTGTAAGTGATCAACAGAAGATTATTTTACAAAAGCTTGGGGTAACAGAAATTCTCCTCCCGGAGGACGAGGTCGGTAAAATGACCGCAGAAATGATTCTAAATCCAGAGATTCAATCTTTCATGAAATTACCCGATGACTATGAAGTTGTCGAAGTTATTGTACCAAAACGTACAATTGGTAAGTTTATTGATGATTTAGATTTAGAAGGCACTTATGGAGCTGATGTTATTGCCTTGAGAAGAACACATGAAGAGGTCAATGCATTAGGTTTTGTCGAATACAGAGATCACTTAATTCGTAATCCAAAAGAAGTTAACTCTACATTACAAAAAGGTGATAAACTAGTACTCTTGGCAACCAAAGATGCTATCAAGAAATTCATTGAAATAAATAGCTAAGCACATTAAGCTCATAATAATATACTAGAGGCTTCTTTAAGCTAAGAGTCTCACATTATCATCATTCATATGAGAAAATTTTTAATCACAGGTGGAGCTGGTTTTGTTCCAAGTTCACTAGCAGATAAACTCCTTGAAAACCCAGATAATTTTGTTGTCTGTGTTGACAACTTCCTTACTGGCGAGGCTTGGAAAGTACCAAAACATCCTAACTGCAAATTCATTAAATGTGATGTCAATCGTTACGAAGAAATTGCAGCGATTATGACTTCGTATAAATTTGATTACGTATTTCATTACGCTGCGGTAGTAGGCGTAAAACGTACTTTGGAAAACCCTGTACTTGTACTGGAAGATATCCAAGGCATCGAAAACGTATTAAGATTATGCAAGAATACAGGAGTGAAAAGGGTCTTCTATTCTTCTTCATCTGAGGTTTACGGCGAACCTGTTCATTTACCACAACATGAGCATACTACACCATTAAACTCAAGACTTCCTTATGCAATTGTTAAGAACTTAGGAGAAGCATATTGCAGATCTTTCAAGCAAGAGTTTGATTTAGATTATACTATTCTTCGTTTCTTCAATACTTATGGCCCCAAACAAAGTACTGACTTTGTAATGTCGAAGTTTATTGATGCAGCCCTTAAAAACGAACCAATTACAATTTATGGTGATGGTTCTCAAACGAGGACATTCTGCTTTATTGAAGACAACATCGAAGTGACCATACAACTTCTTGAGAATGGCATGTGTATAAATGATGTCATGAATGTGGGTAATGATCGAATTACCACAATTAAAGAACTAGCAGAAAAAATCATTCAAACTACAGGTTCTGCTTCTGAAATTGTATACCTAGATCCTTTAAAAGAAGGTGATATGTCTAGAAGACAACCAGATATCGAAAAGATGAAAGAAGTACTTCAACGTCCTCTTACATTACTAGAAGATGGTTTAGAAAAAGTTATTGAAGCTAGAACTGAAATGTCGAAAGCATAAGTTCACTTATATATAAACAAAAAGAGCTGAAACTTTGTCGTAACAAGATTTCAGCTCTTTTTTTATCTGATTAGACCGGTTATACGATCTCTTTTTCTTTTTTTGGTGCTGATAAACCTCCAAAAGCTTGTCCCATTTTCTCTGTTAATAATAACATCACTGGTACAATTACTAATGTAAGGAAAGTAGCAAACGTTAATCCATAGATTACTGTCCAAGCCATTGGTCCCCATGTATCTGCATTTGGACCACCGAAATAGATATCTGGGTCGAAGTGTGCAAACATACCAAAGAAGTCAATGTTCATACCTGTAGCTAAAGGAATAAGACCTAATACAGTCGTAATCGCAGTTAACAATACAGGACGCAAACGAGTGAAACCTGCTTGCTGAATACATTCTATATAATCTTTAATAGGTAAACGTTCATCCTCTAATAACCCAAGTTGATCCTTTTTCTTTTCTACCAATTGATCTGCACAGTCTATCAATACAATAGCATTGTTTACTACAATACCTGCTAATGAGATGATACCAATACCTGTCATGATAATCACAAATGGATCATTGAAAATAATTAATCCTAATAGTACACCAATCAAACTTAATACTACAGAAATAATGATAATAAAAGGCTTCACAAAAGAGTTAAATTGCGATACTAAGATTAAGAAGATAGCACAAACCGCAATCATCATTGCTCTTGATAAGAATGCCATTGATTCTGCTTGATCTTCCTGCTCTCCACCAAATTTGTAGCTGTATTGAGAAGGCATTTTATATTCTGCCAATAAACCTTTTACCTCACCTACAACTTTCTGTGCATTGTATCCTTCTGTAATATTAGAACTCAAAGTAACTACTCTATCTAAATCTTTACGTTTGATTTCTCCTACTGTTGTACTGTAATCCAATGATGCCACAGATGAAACAGGTACCTGATGGAATGCTCCCTTATTATCTCTGAAAGTAATTCTTTGATCATTTAAAGTTGATAAATCATATCTATATTCATCTTTTAAGCGAAGTTGAATAGGATAATCATCTTCACCATCTTTAAATTTAGAAACTTCCTGACCGTAGATAGCTGTACGCATGTTGTTTGCTAGCATACCTGTTGATACACCAAAACGACGAGCCTTATTTCTATCAATATTAACTAATAATTCAGGCTTACTCACACTGATATCTACAGATAATTTATCTACACCTTCAATGTCAGATTGCTCGATTAAAGATTTCATTTTATTTGCCTCTTCAATCAAGACAATGTAATCTTCTCCTTTCAGCTCAATACTAATTGGCTTACCTGTTGGAGGTCCATTCTGGTCTTTAGAAGTAACAATTTCTACACCTGGAATATCTTTAGCAATACGCTCACAAAGTGCTTTTACTTCTTTAGAGCTTACTCCACCTCTCTCTTCGTAAGGAACAAAACCTACAGCGATTCTAGCTCTGTTAGGTGTTACAGAATTACCAGCATTATCTTGTGGGTCATTCGTATTTTCACCTACATTACTTACAATAGATTCAATGATGTCTTTATACGGAAGTAATTCTTTGTATAGACGCTTTTCTAAATCTAAGGCAATCTTATTCGTTTCTTCTACATCTGTACCTTGAGGAGCCTCAACATACATGTAAACATAACGTGGGTCGGAATCAGGGAAAAACTCAATCGGTACATTACCTGAACCTAAACGGGCACCAAACCAAGCAATCGCAAAGAATAAGAAAAATGTATTACCAACAATCAAAGCATATGGAGTTTTACCTTTTAAGGCAAATTCTAATGTTGATAAATACACAGACTCCAATCTTGTTAAAATATTGTGTTGGAAGAAATGTGCAGCTCTTTTTAGTACAATACCATCTAATAATGCGATAAATGCACCCAACATTAGTAGGTTTCCTAAAGCATAAGTATCGCGAAGAATATAAGCAGGAATTGATAATCCTATTAGGATTAAACCAACTGTCACTTTCTTTTTGTTTACTGTTCTGTAAGCAGCTTCATCGTCCACTTTCATGTAACGATAAGCGATCACTGGGTTAATCACTAAACCTACGAATAATGACGAGGCCAATACAGTAATTAGAGTAATCGGTAAATATTTCATAAACTCACCCATAATACCTCCCCAGAATGCCAATGGAACGAAAGCTGCTAAAGTTGTTGCTGTAGATGAAATAATCGCTAATGCTACCTCACCAGTACCTTGTTTTGCTGCTTCTTTCTTAGAAAGTCCTTGTTCCCTCAAACGGTAGATATTCTCGATCACAACAATGGCATTATCCACCAACATACCGAGAGCTAGAATCAGTGCGAATAAAACTACCATGTTAATTGTCACTCCTAATACACTCAAGATTAAGAAAGACAAGAACATCGACATCGGAATAGCAATACCAACAAATAAGGCATTCCTTAATCCCATAAAGAATAATAATACAACTACCACTAGAATCATACCTGAGATAATTGAGTTCTCAAGGTTGTTTAGCGAAGTCTTCATTTCTTTAGATTGAGACTCAGTAATTACGATATCCAAGTTTGGCGGTAAATATGTAGCTCTTGCTTCATCAAGTAGAACATTGATCTTATCTGTTGCATCGATAAGGTTTTCTCCACCTCTTTTAACCACTTTTAATGATACTACTGGGTATGCACCTTTATCGTTAAAAGAGTTCGTTGCTAAACGGGCATATGACTTACGCTCTACATAGCTATCTTCTACATCAGCAAGGTCTTTGAGGTAAATTGTGTTTTGATCTTCAGACTTCACAATTACATTACGAATCTCTGACACTTCTTTAAATTCACCATCAACACGTAATGATCTACGGAAACCATTACCCATTTTTACATCACCACCAGACATTGTTACGTTCTCACGAGAAATTGCATCAGAAATATCTGAGAACGCAATTTGCATCGCATCCATTGTATATAAATCTGCATTAATCTGAATTTCTCTTTCTACAGAACCTGTAATATCAACTCTTGATACTTCTCTAAATTCTTCAAGATCATCTGCTAAATCTTCAGCATAATCTTTTAATTTTTGAATTTCGAAATCACCAGAAAGGTTAATTACCATAATTGGAATCTCAGAGAAATCCATTTCTTGAACGTCTGGATCTTGATCCAAATCTGTTGGTAATTCACTTTTGGCTTTATCTACAGCATCTTTTGTGTCTTGAAGTGCTTTAGAAGTCTCTATATCTTCATTAAACTCTACAGTAATAACTGAAAAGTCTTGAGCTGATGTAGAAATAATTTCTTTTACACCTTTTACCGATTTCAATTCTTTTTCAATCGGACGAGTAATTAGTGATTCGATATCCACAGGTGAGTTACCTGGGTGCATTGTGTTAATATACACCATCGGAATACGAATCTCAGGGAATTGCTCTTTCGGCATACCCACGTACGCCAAAATTCCAAACAGTGCAATGATGACTGTAAGAATAAAAATGGACGTACTATTATTGATCGAGAGGCTACTTAAACCAAATTCCTTGATTTTTTCCTCTTTCGTCTCGTTACTGTTTTTGTTAAAATTTGACTCCATATCTTTTGTCAAAATTAGATTTGATAATCTACAACTCGAACTTCTTCTCCAACAACTACCTCAGAGTAACCTTTATCAATTACTCTCATACCTGGTTCAATACCTGTAGTAATCATTGTTTTTCCTTTATAAGATTTACCTGTCTGAACAGTAATCTTTTTCACTACATCTTTCTTAGCTCCATCTTTTGCCAAGATATATGTAAATGTTTCTCCTTTCGTATTCTTTTGAACTAAATTAGAAGGGATAGCTACAGCATGATCTTTAGAGTAGTCATTAATAGTAACTACAGCCATTGTATTTGGTTTAAGATTCAAACCTCTTTCTGTTACCTTCATTCTAATTTTGAAAGTTCTGTTCACCTGGTTAATCGTCTGTCCGACCATACTCACTTTCATATCTTTTTCGATATCAAGCATAGGGAACTTCACAGATACATGGTCTCCTTTTTTAACATCACGGCTGTACTTTTCAGAAACTTCAGCTACAACTTCAATATTATTTAAATCAACTACTCTAGCGTAAGGCTGACCTGCTGGGGCCATTTCACCTTCTTTCATGTAGATTTCATCGATTTTACCTGCAATTGGAGCCAAGATATATCCTTTTCCTTCTTGCTCTTTTAAACTCGCTAATTTTGCCTCTAAGCTTTCTTTATTATTCTTCGCTTGTAAATATTGAACTTCAGACCCAATATTTTGCTCCCATAAAGAACTTTGCTTTTCATACATAATGTTAGCAAGCTCCAAAGAAGTTTCAACTTCTTCGATTTGTTTCTGTAAGATCTCTACATCTAGCTTGGCAATTCTTTGTCCTCGCTTAACATAGTTACCTTCCTCAACATATCTTTTTACTAATCGTCCAGTAGTCTCTGGAGCAACCACTACGTTTCTATTTGAGATAACATCACCTGGAACATCAACAAAGTGACTGAATGTCATTTCTTGAACATCAAAAATAGTAACCGGTTTTAATGAAACTTTTACTTCTTTTGGACCTTCAATAGTCTCTATTTCTTTCTCTAGGTTATCTATTTTAATTTCTAAGTCAGCTAACTCCGTTTGGTAGTCTTTTAACTCTTGCTTTTTTGATTCTAAATCATCGCCACCACAAGATGATAAAATGCTGGCCGCAGATAAAAGAGCAATAAATTTATATCTATGTTTCATGATTTTATTCTTCGATTATTTTTTTTCGTTATTCATTTTCAAAACTTCCTCGTCTTTGCTATGATCTTCTTCATCAACATAGCTCAACAAACGACCATTTGCTTTTTCAAAGGCTAATTTCGCTACTAATACATCATATAAAGAAGTATAGAAACTATTAGCAGCAGTCTGATAATCTTGAGACGAAGTTGTAATTTCTAATGACGATCCAACACCATTTTTAAACTTCACTTGAGTATTTGTGTATACCTTATCAGCAACATTCATATTCTTCTCCTGTAAGTTTAATGTAGACAAGTTTGTTTCGTAAGTGATTCTAGATTGTTCCTGTTCAATAGAAATCTGACGCTCTAAATCAGTTTTTGTGTTTTGTAACTGCTGTCCTTTCAGTTTCTTCTGCTCAATTCTTTTTGATCTATTAAAACCATCAAACAGTTTCCAAGAGAGCGACACACCTACTGATAAGAAATCTCCAGCTGTTCCATATAAGTCAGAAAACTGAGTACTCGCTGTGTTGACACCGTAGTTACCAAAAGCATACAATTTAGGCCAGTATTCCGCTTTTGTGGCTTTAATATCATAGTTATTCAATTTGATATTAGTCATCATGATTGAATACTCAATTCTTCTTGATGATTCAGCTAGATCTGTTGGAGTAACGATAAAATCTCTAAAATCCTCTAGTGATTGTGACAATTGCAACGGTTCATTTATATCCATTCCCATCTGGAATTTCAATAACTTCTTTGCAATAATTTGAATCTGTTCCAATTGAGTTTGTTGGATCAAGATACTGTTATAAGTTACCTCAATTCTGTTGAATTCAATCTCTTCGACCATACCAGCTTCGTAAGTGGCTTTAGTCTCGTTATATAAAGATTCAAGAATTTCCTTATTTCTATTAATCAACTCTAAGTACTCTTGTTGTACTAGAACATAATAATAGGCTTGTGTTACTGCTTCAACAACATCAATTTTCGATCTAATCAATTCTTTTGCTGATAACTCATTGTAAACTTTAGCGGCTTTCACACCAATAAAGAAAGTACCATCAAATAATAGCTGATTTGCTGATAATTGAACATTTGATAAAAACGGTGTACCGAATTCTAATCCAATGGTTTCATTAGGATCACCATCTGGATCAAACGTATTCCCCGGTACATACGATTTTTGGATTTTTGCATTGTTAATCAACTGACCTTCCATATCAATTTGAGGAAGACCCATTGAAATAATTTCACCTACTTTAGCTTGAGAGATACCCTGTTCGATTACTGCATTTTTGATGGTTCCTGTATTTGCAAAAGCATAATCGATACAGTCTTGCAAGTCCATCAAATCTCCATTCTGGTCAGGATTTGTTTGTGCAATTAATTGAGTTGTACTAAAGAGTAGACTTAGTACAGTGACCCATTTTAAGGCCGTTGTTTTCATATGTTTGTTGATTGAGTTTCTTTAATAAAACTTGATAGGTACTGATTTAGTAATTTGACACCTTCGACAGTAGCTATTCCTCTAATAAAATGCTTGAAGAATTCCATTTGTATTGTCGCTAAAGAATACTTGGAATGATCGTACAAGTTAGAATCAAAAGCAGATTCCAACTGCCAGACACGCATACTTACTAATAGTGGAATGTTCATGTCATCAAGGAATAGTTCTTCATCTACACCTTGTTCTATAATACTGATCATTGATTGATCGAAGCATCCTTTTTTATGACATTCGAATTTATTCCAGATTTCAGGGTAGAATTTTTTTAAGTCTAACAAAGTCATCGGATTAATCGACTTCATCCTCGTGTAGAAGTAAAAGAAGATTCTTGCCAACTTGTACACACCGTCTTTATCTTCTTTCCATACGGCATCAACAAAAGCAATATCTTCGTTGATATGATGTTCTAAAGTGAAATCGATGAGTTCTTTCTTGTCCTTAAATACATTATAGAGTGTTTTTTTAGACACTCCCAACTGTTGGGAAATGTCTGACATTGTAACTCTCTTAATACCTGAAGTTTGGAATTGTTTGCGTGCTTCTTCAATGATTCGGATACGTAATTGATCGTTCACCATTGTTTTAAATGAGTTAGATAATGATTATTAAAAATGAGATAATTTATTATTTCGTATCAGATAAAAAGAAAAAATGATAGCGAACCAACAGATTTGTAGATAAGTATAACTAGTTCTCTAAAAGGTATTTCTTTTTCTAATGCAAACATATGGAAACCACAAACAATAAAAAAGTTTCCAAGGTTTATTTTTCCGAAAATTTAAAAAATAAACCCTATTCCGTTAAATATGTTTCACAATCCAATCATTATTATTTTTAAGAGAGCAAAAGACTGTTGAATTACATATTTATACTTTTCAACATTGCTGATACTTCATCTTTAGGAATCTCTTCTACAGAAACCCACATTTTAACACTTTCAACTGGTCTTTTTTGTCTATTCACCTGTTTATTAGCTATTTGATCTATCACTTCAAAGCCTTCTACTACTTGACCAAACACAGTATATTTTCCATCTAAGAAGGGAGTTCCTCCCACTGTAGTATATGCTTTAATCTCATCTCTTTTTAATCGATCCAATAATACAACATCGTATTTCTTTTCAATCATTGGAATACATTTCTTCATCAGTCTTTTCTGTCCTTCTATATCACCATTGGCACCTAATGAAGAGTAAGATGATGCTATTTTAGAGTATTCAGGATCTTCAATCATACTATTAAAATATTTGTTCAATTTCGTATAATCTAGTCGAGCATCTATCAAATTTCTTTTCGAATAAGTTCTGCCATCAACAATATAAAACTGACAACCGCTAGATTCTAAGTCAGGGTTTACTTCCTCACCTTTCCTAGCCATGGCTAGTGCTCCTTTTCTATGGTAATGATTGTCTTTTATTTCAGCGGGTATGGTGTAACCAATTTCGCCTCTACCTAAACCTTGATTGGGAGAAGCAAATCTAGAATCAGGGTCACCACCTTGAATCATGAAGTTTTTGATCACTCTATGGAAAAGCAAGCTATCATAATAATGTTGTCTAGTTAGTTTGATAAAATTCTCTCTATGAAGAGGTGTATCATTGAATAAAACAGCCTTCATTTCACCATATTCCGTGTGTATCGTGACTAAGAAATCATGGTCGTTATTTGCTACCACAACAGGTACCTCTTTATCCTTTTCCCAAGTACCATCACCTTTTGGGCCGCAAGATGTTGATAAGATTGATAACCCACTAATAATCAACAAATAATAAATTACACTTTTATTTAATTTTTTTATGATACTCATATATTATTTTGGTATGTTTTTTCGTTATTAAAAGTAAGCGATTAGATTTTTTTAGGACCAATACTCAATTATATATGACGATGGCGTTAGCAAACGGCCTAGACAAGCCAGTTATACAAAGAGCAATTGTGGTTGATAATAATATTATTAACGCACATTATTTAAAGAAAATGCTCGCAGATGAAGGGATGGAAATTACTATTGTATCGGATACTATCCAACTTTATCAGTTTATTCAGGAGGAAGAAGTTAAAATGGTTTTCCTTGATAGTGAAACATTGGGGTCACATTTAGAGGATACTATTTTCCAGCTTAAACAAAGAATCTCCTATCCTGTGACTATAGTGGGTACGACACCTTATAGTTTAGCAGGTGCAAGAAAGAAACTTATAGGTATGGGCGTTGAATTTGCGCTAAGTACACCTATTTATAAAAAGCACCTACGCGAAATTATAAAATCTGCGACTATAGCATAAATCCTTTCCACTTACTAGCGAAAAGGATTTATACAAATATTACTTTCGATACTAATTCACCTTTTTATAAAGATGATACTGGCATCTTACGATCTACTTTTTTAACTAGTCCTGATAATACTTTTCCTGGACCACACTCAATAAATTCTGTAGCACCGTCAGCAATCATTGCTTGAACTGTCTGTGTCCAACGTACAGGTGCAGTTAATTGAGCAATTAAGTTCTCCTTAATTACTTCAGGATCTGTTTGCGGTTTAGCATTTACATTTTGATAAATTGGGCAAGTTGGTTGGCTTAATTGAGTTTCCTCGATCGCCTTTTGTAACTCTTCTCTTGCCGGCTCCATAAATGGAGAGTGGAATGCACCACCTACAGGTAGAGGTAAAGCACGTTTTGCTCCAGCTTCTTTAGCTACTTCACAAGCTTTCTCGATACCTTCCTTGCTACCTGAAATTACTAATTGACCTGGACAGTTATAGTTTGCAGCAACTACACCTTCTACGCCATCACATACTTTCTCTACATCTTCGTCAGAAAGACCTAAGATAGCAGCCATAGTCGATGGGTTCAATTCACATGCTTTTTGCATTGCATCAGCTCTTTTAGCTACTAAAGATAAAGCATCTTCAAAGTTTAAGGCTCCACAAGCTACTAAAGCAGAAAATTCACCTAATGAGTGACCTGCAACCATATCCGGAGTAAACTCATCTGCACATAATGCTGTAATTACTGAATGTAAAAATACTGCAGGCTGAGTTACGTTTGTTTGCTTAAGTTCTTCAGCAGTTCCTTCAAACATTACGTCAGTGATACGGAAACCTAAGATTTCGTTTGCCTTTTCGAAAAGCTCTTTTGCTTTTGGATTAGAATCGTATAGGTCCTTACCCATACCTGTAAACTGAGCTCCTTGCCCAGGAAATACATATGCTTTCATAAAAATATATATTCAAATATTGTTATTTCTTCAATTTTGCGGAGGCAAAGATAATGAATAAAGTAAGGAGTAAGAAGTAAGATGTAAGGAGTTTTCTGAGGATCTCTTTAGAATTGACTATTATCATTTAGCAAGGTTGATTTTTATTGATTTCAGCATATTATTAGCACCAATTGAAGATAAAAAGTGAATTTTTTATTGTATTAACGATCCTTATCGTACTTCTAAACAAGAACTTATTATTTATTCCTTCGTACTTCATTACCTTTGTGAATCACAAAAATTTTAATGAGTTTATGAAAATCAAAGAGGCCGTTTTTGTTGTAAGTAATAGTGATGCTTCTAAATGTCCAGCTCCTGATAGACCAGAGTATGCTTTTATTGGTAGATCCAATGTAGGGAAATCATCACTTATAAATGCATTGACAAAACAGAACAAACTTGCAAAAACATCTTCTACTCCAGGAAAAACACAGCTAATCAATCATTTTTTAATTAATGATGAATGGTACTTATGTGATTTACCAGGGTATGGATATGCTCAGGTGAGCAAAACAGAACGAGCTAAGTTTATGGGAATGGTAAAAAACTACATTTCCACAAGACAAAACTTATTAAATACTTTTGTTTTAGTAGATATCAGACATGAGCCTCTACAAAATGATTTATCGTTTATGCAATGGATGGGAGAAAATGGACTTCCTTTCTGTATTGTATTTACAAAAGCAGATAAATTAGGACAAGGAAAGGCTTCAAAGATGATTGCTCAATACAAAAGAGTATTAAAACAAACTTGGGAAGAATTCCCTCCTATGTTAATTACTTCTTCGGAAACCCGACAAGGCTGTAAAGATTTGCTTGATTATATTCAGCAGATTAATGAATTCTACTTTGAACAAGAAAAATAGCAGTTTTTTTTAGACTGATTTTCAATAACATTTAATTTAATTTGCAATTTATTTTTGAAATGATTTTGCAAATTAAATTTCTCACATTACTTTTGCATCGCTTTTAAGGAAAAACACTCCTAAAAAGTAGAGTTTGAAATATCTTCCTCTTTAGCTCAGTTGGTTAGAGCATCTGACTGTTAATCAGAGGGTCCTTGGTTCGAGTCCAAGAAGAGGAGCAAAAGCTTATTTTCAAATTCATTCTCCTTTAGCTCAGTTGGTTAGAGCATCTGACTGTTAATCAGAGGGTCCTTGGTTCGAGTCCAAGAAGGAGAGCAACAAATTATATATTTGGAAGAATATCTTCCTCTTTAGCTCAGTTGGTTAGAGCATCTGACTGTTAATCAGAGGGTCCTTGGTTCGAGTCCAAGAAGAGGAGCAAAAGCTTATTTTCAAATTCATTCTCCTTTAGCTCAGTTGGTTAGAGCATCTGACTGTTAATCAGAGGGTCCTTGGTTCGAGTCCAAGAAGGAGAGCAACAAATTATATATTTGGAAGAATATCTTCCTCTTTAGCTCAGTTGGTTAGAGCATCTGACTGTTAATCAGAGGGTCCTTGGTTCGAGTCCAAGAAGAGGAGCAATAAGCCTTAGCAGAAATGTTAAGGCTTTTTTGTGTTCTATTATTTGGATCACTAGAGCTTATTTCATTGAAATCATCCCTTAGCTCACCTTATGAATGTTCTTTATTCCACATCTCTTGTAATTATTTCCTAATTATCTCTACGAATTACTAGATCCTAATTTCTAATTACTAATTTTGCACTCAGCGTACGCCGCTCTGTCGCTTCAGCTTGACTGAAGAGGAAAGTCCGAGCATCAGAGAGCATCACACTTCCTAACGGGAAGGCATCCTTTTTTGGATGACAGAAAGTGCAACAGAAAGTATACCGCCTTCGGGTAAGGGTGAAATGGTGAGGTAAGAGCTCACCGCGTTTATGGTGACATAAATGGCATGGTAAACCTTGTGAGATGAAAGACCAAATAGGTCTTACTTTCCTTCGGGAGTGAAGTTGCTCGCTTTATAGTTTTTCGAAACAAGTAAGATGGGTAGGTCGATGGAACCTGTGAGTGATTGCAGGTCTAGATAAATGACAGGGATCACATCACTTTCTTTTTTAGATAGTGATGGAGATACAGAACTCGGCTTATAGGCGTACGCTTTTCTTTTATTTCCCTTATTGAATTATTCATTATCAAAACCAATATCGTGAAACGTTCCATTATCATTATCACATTATTATTTGGTGCATTTCAACTTCAAGCACAAAAATTAAATTTCAAATCCATTGAAGACCTATACCAATTCTTAGATTATAAGAAAAACCCGAAAGAATTGGTCAGTGCACACAGAGGTGGACCTTACCCTGGATATCCAGAAAACTGCATTCCTACATTTAAACATCTTGTTAAAAGTATTTACGCTCCTGTTATTGAATTAGATGTTGAGATGAGTAAAGACAGCGTAATGTTTTTAATGCATGACAACGAGCTAGGACGTACAACTACAGGAAGTGGCTCTGTAAGAGATTATACTTGGAAAGAGTTACAAGATATTCGTCTAAAAGATGATGATGGGAATCTGACAAAGTTCAAGTTTGATTCCTTCGAAAAAGTATTAAAATGGACTTCTAAAGGTTATGCCGTACTTACCGTTGATGTAAAAAAAGGTGTTCCTTTTGAAATGGTTGTTGAGGCTATTAAAAAGGCAAAAGTAGAAAAGTACGCGGCAGTAATTACTTACAATTGGGAAGATGCAAAACTTGTACATCAACTCGCTCCTGATTTAATGATTAGTGTAACTATTATGAACGATGAACATTGGGAGAAAGCAAAAGCATCAGGTATTCCTTTCAATAGAATGATTGCTTTTACAGGAACTCGCCTCAATGATAAAACACTATATGAAAAGTTACACAAGGAAGGCATATTCTGTATCAACGCGACTTTCCATACGACCGATAAAGAAAAAAATATCGAAAAAAGAACGTCAGAATACAGAGCTGCTTGGGATTTAGGTGTTGATATTATTGCTACCGACCTCCCTATTGAAGCTTGGAAAAGTAAAGAATAAAATAGAAGCATCACTGATAATAAATCGGTGATGCTTTTTTATAACAGTTATTCTAAAACTATTTTATTTCTAGAAATATTTCGACCTGACTTTACCACAACAAAATACATCCCTGTAGGTAAATGAGGTGGCAAGTCAAATGGTTGAAGAACTACTTCTGCATTAGTATTCTCTATCTGGTTTCTATCAATTAACAATCCTTGCTGATTAAATATTTCGATGGATATATTACTTCCTTTTAAGGCACCTACTATAGAGATCTGAGAAGATTCGTTACGTCTTATTTTATTAGGGAAAATTTTCGATTCTAACTTTGTAAAGGTTTGTGAGAATTGCATTTGAATAGGACCAAAAGATTCATTTTGACCATCAAAATCATATTGAACTAATCGATAATAAGCACTGGCTAGTGGCGAATCATCATAAAAGCTATAATCTATGGCATAATTACTATTGCCACCTTCGGCAGAAACAACACCTATTATTTCCCAATTTTGTTGATCGGTGGATCTATGAATTTCAAAATAATCATTATTAATTTCTTGGGCAGTTGTCCAATCTAAAACTACCTGACTACCGTCTTTCGATACTGAGAAATAAGAAAGTACAATAGGAAGGTCATCTGTATTATTTGTGATACTAATTTGATCAACACTTTCAATTGCCTTTACTCTACCATGACTAAATTTATTAGTATAACTGATGCCTTCTTTTGAATCTACAAATGATAATGTAATCGTCCTTTCAGCACTGAGGTAATTTAATAGTTTTAGTTTATCCTCATTTTCCATATGGTTTTTATTACCATTATCATGGTATCCATCTAAACCAAGTTTCGCATCAGAATCTATTACTTTCCATTTAATGGATTGTAAGATACTTTGAATATCCTCTAAAGAAGTTAATGCATTTGATTGATCACTCATCACAATTTCATTTTCCTGGAATCCTGTAGTCGTTACTTTTAAATATTTCCCATACCAACCCGAAGCTGAATTAACAGTAATAGACGGCAAAAGTGAAACTCTGATTAGGTCCGTATCACTTTCTCGACCATCCAATTGTGAATTGTCCCATAGATTTACAGAAACACCGATAGCATTACTTCCAGATGCTCCTAAATCTAAAGCTAAACTCCCAAAAGGACCATTATTTAAAGTGTTATTACTTTTAAGTTCTTCACCTCCATTTTTAATTTGCTCGTAGTTTTCTATATCATCCTTTAACGCAGTGTTTTTATCAATTTGATTCTGAAAAATAGTATTTAGTATAGGGATAAATCCTAAAAAAGAACTTTTTAGTCCTTGCCAAAAAGCAATCGCATTATCTATTTCTGTAGTTGTAATTTCTGATATACTCAAAGTGCCAGAAACATACATTTTATCATTTAAATCAACCGTTGAATAATTGAGGTTTGCATTGCCACTAATATGGATTTCACCATTGCCTTCAATAGTAATTTTGGAATCAACAGAATTTTCAGAGTCACTATCACCAATAGTTAGATCTCCTTTGACAATTAACATTCCTCCAGCTTCGACTTTTATTGTAGAATAGTTCGTCAGCATCAAATTTCCATTCACTGAAAAAATCGCCCCGTCTTTCACTACTAAGTTTGTCCCATACAATCTGATACCATTTTTGGTATCTCCCGTTAATGTCAAACTACCATTAACATCATACCTAAAATTGTTATTCAAAGTAAGAGTTCTATGGCTATCTTTAGCTTTAAAAGATCCACTTGAAGACACAACACTACAGTTATTACTAATAGTCATGTCAGAATTTAAATCTTGTGGCGAGATACACGTAGCAAACAGGTTTATACAATAAAATTGTAAAACGAATAAAAATGATAATCTAATCATGGTCCTTTAGTTAATCGCAAAAGCAGTCACGCTTAAAAAAATAATACAGTAACATAAAACCTATAAAAGATAGATATTTGGTTTTGGGTTAGGTCTAATTTCAATTACGGATACTTTTATGATAGGTTAAAAAGACAATATTTTAGGTAGTATAACAGGTAGTAAAGAATTAATATTTCCACTTAAGGATTATAATAATACCGTTAAACTTACTTGTATTAATCTTAGTTTTTAAAGAAAAATGTCCACATAGATCCGTTATCCAGTAATTTCTTATCAGAAACACCTATAAGCTTACATTCAGTTAAATTTTTCCAAGTGGGAACTTTTTTCAAAAAATAGACTTTTTCTAACAATTCATTGAACGAACTAACATAAATCACTCAATTTGAATTCTTTATTTATTTGAAGTTGTTAAAAAGTTTAACTTACTTTGGGCGACAATTAATACGACAACTGCAAGTACATTGCTATCCTATCAATTAAAAAAAGCGACAAAAACTAACATGCTTCGTACTTGCGATTAAATCTAAAATTGTTCTTCATTCAATCTAAATTAATTACTTGACTCAAATGAAAAACCTACTGTGGAGAATAAACTTTGTTTTTATTCTCATTGCTCTATCTATTACTTCTTGTCATAAACAAATTGATGAACCTGTAAACGAACAAGAAGCCTCTAACATCAGAATGCCTTTTAACCAACAACTCTATCTCCTTAACTCTACGAACAAAGGCTCTGTTATTTATGAGATTGATTATGATTTCCAAGGCCTAGAAGATGAAGCCTATCTAACGGAAATGAAGCTAACAAAAAATGGTCGTCCTTTTACCATCCCAAGAGGTGGCCACATGTGTATTAGTCCAAAAAACGACTATATCACAGTAGTTGTTAGTAGAAAAAAGAAAATCTACTTGGTAGAAATTGCTACTAAAAAAGTAAGAGAAATTCAGCTATTCACGTATGACCCTGAAGTGACAGTACAACAGATGAAAGCGAATATTTCGAAATACAGATTTAGAGGTAAGATTACTCAAGTCGATGTAGATCAAGACGGGTATTTATTTATCGCTGGAAAATCTGGATTCTACAAAGTAGTAGCTGATTGGGGATCTGCTAAAAATGGAGGTGCTGATATTTGGAATGACAAAGATCCATCTCTTGCAGGAACAAAATATGCTGGCCAAGTATGGGCACATGTTGTAAAGTTCCAATTCTCAGGAAATATTGCTGTAGAAGGCTCAGAAGACGAACAATTCTTTGAAGATGACACTTACTTCGAAGAAAATGAGATTCAGGCACTGAATAAAGTGAAATTCCAAGGGGGTGATATCTTATTCACACAAAACTCTTCTGAAACAGATGGTTTCGAAGAACAAAGACTGATCTCTTTCTCTCAATGGAAAGGCGGTACAGCTATTTACCTTAACAACATGGATTGGGATTGGGATGATCTAAAAGTAGAATTCAATGCCGGTTCTATCTTTGGAGGTTTAAATGCTAAAATCGCCGAAAAAATGGGAGGTAGAGTAACAGGAGCAGCCCTTACTGGTGATAATATGGTATTTACCTCACATCACTTTTCTGAGTATTTACAACTAAGAACTTTAAATGGTAAGGTGGTAAAAGATGATGTGAAAATGATCATCTTAAATGAAAGTGGTGAAGAGATCAATACGCTTTATCATAATTGGGGGGATATGGCCTCTACTCAAGCTTTTGATAAGAACTCTTTTAACACTACAGATCCTTCACAAAACTCTAGAGAAATTGATGGTGAATATTACGATCAATGGTTTAGAGGGGAATTGGATGGATATCAATATGCTGAAGTAAAGTTATACCGTCCTCATAACTTCAACTATGGAGTTAAAGATCTGTCTCATGACAACTATAATGTTTCTAAGGAGTCTCGTCAGAACTCAGCTAATGCCGATTTAGCTGACTTTAGAAAAAATGCAAGCAAATTTGTTTCACTTGGTGGAGAAGATGGCTATGTGTTAATGCAATTACCCAACAAGGTAACTGTTACGGATGAAACAACTTTACAAGTAGTAGAAACGTCATGGGGTAAAAAACCTTACTATGAAGATGTAATGGAAGCATGGGATGCCTATCAAGAAAAAGCGGCTGTTTATGTTCATGCATCATACAATGGTAGATATTATGAAGATGGTTTAGAAGACTCTGATGATTGGGTAAAAATTGGTGATGCTTATATCGCTAATAATGAATTCCATTTAGCAGGAGACCTTCCAGAAGGAATTGAAGTTTCTTGGATTAAAATCGTTGATAATGGATCTAATACAGGAGACGGCTTCGATGTAAACTTTGTCGCAACTTATGAGAAGCCTTTGGTTAAAGAAACTCTTACTGAAAGAGAAATCCTTATGAGATTCTATGAAGCTACGAACGGTGATAACTGGGTTTATAGTGAAAACTGGGGTAGTGATCTACCTGTCTCTGAATGGTTCGGTATTACAACTAATAGTGATGGTAAAGTCATAATTATTGATCTGATGGGATTAAATTTAAATGGAACTTTAATACCTGAACTAAGTCAGCTAGAAGAGTTAAATGTTCTTGCTGTTGGGTTAAACCTTATACAAGGAGAATTACCATTAACTTATCTCGAAAATAAAAATATTAGAGAGATTTATTTATTCGGTAACTTAGCTCCTATTGAAATACATCCTGACTTTTATGGTTCACATATTATGGTTTTCCAATAATACATTGAAGACAGCTAGTTAGATACTTCTAATAAAAAAGGTTCGATATCAGATGATATCGAACCTTTTTTATTAGAAGTATAATTGAAATTATTTAATTATCAATCTCTCTATAACTTTAGATTTACCATTGTTAATACTTAAAAAGTATATACCTGACCTTAATTTTGGTAAGTTTAATTGAGTTAGTGATGATACATTAGAAAATGAGTTCTTTTCCAAATTTACTAGTTTACCAGTACCATCATACATCACTAAATTCACATCAACTTCACTGTTCATACCATTAAAGTTTAGCATTATTTTACTATTTGAAGTTGTTATATTGGGGTGCAATGTAACTTTAAATGCATCTATTTTATCAAAGCTATTTAATTCAATTGGACCAAATATTTCCTGAGCTCCATCAAAATCAACTTGTAAAAGTCTGTAAAAGGCTTTAGGTAAAACATCTTGATCTATAGTCTCATAATAAATAGAAACATTTGAATTTCCATTTGCATCAACGGTCTCTATCGTTTCCCAGTTTTTCTTATCAACAGAACGTTGAACATCAAAATGAGATGCATTTTCTTCACTTGCTGTTTCCCATTCCAACAATACCACATCATCTTCAAGCATTGCGTTGAAATAAACTAGATCAACGGGTAAATTTAAATTCGTTAAATCATCACAGGCTAAATCTTGAATTTGATCACAATCAATATTCCAATGTAAATTATCTGAAATATTTGTTTCACTTATTGCATCAGCATCAAAATAACCAGAAACTGATATTGTTCCACTTCCGTTTAACTGAATATTTTCACCATCATCCCAAAAGTTATTCTCACTAAACCTTAAACCACCAATAAAAGTTGCTCTTGATACTGTTAGGTTTGTGACACTTAATAGACCATTTATCTCAATATTGGCAGCATAACCTGCTGTTTCGTCAAGAAACATTGTTCCTGTAACTGTCAATGAGCTAGTAGAAGGTATTATTAATTTTGCATATCCAATCCCAAGGTTACCAGTAATGGTTACATCTGTATTATCAGGTATTGAAATAGTTGGTACCACTGCAGGTAAAAATGAAGTAATACCGATATATGCATCAATAATACCGGCCCCATAATCTGAAAGTGTAAAACTACCTCCATCATCCAAATAATAAGTATTTGCAGCACTTGGTGAATCAGATGGAGTTGGAGATATCTGCCCAAAAACTTGTATAGAAAGAATGGAGAATAATAGTATAAGTTTAAATTTCATAGCAAATAAGTTAGCCGTTCAATTGGTTGTAAACAGTAGTTATATTAGTTAGAGAAATATTTATTTAATAATGTAGAGTACCAATATCTTTTCTAGCTTGTCGTATTTAGCAATTGAACAGGAAATGTGTAAGTTTTATGAAAATAAGAGAACAAAAAATTGATCCAACAGGTTAATATTTGGAAAAAATCTCGAATTTTCATCACGAAATAAAGAATTTAACACTAGAATTCCATGAAATATGTTGATTTTGTGTCATTTAAATGAATTATTTCTTCATTTTTATTGTTAGCGTCCGATTCGAAAGACATAAAAACAAATAACGTAAAGAGTATAATATGTTGAAGTAATTTCATAGCCTTGGGTGGTATAAGTAGTTGATTCTTATACAGTAAAGGGAGACACTTAAAGTTTGTACTCATATAAAAACAAAAAAGTCATTCTTTTTTTTGAAAGAATGACTTTTTTGTTTCGAATTGGAATCTTCTAGCGAACAATTAATCGTTTTCTTGCTATTGATTTCCCATTTCTAAAAACTACATAATATACACCTGGCTTCATCTCTGAAGGTAAATGGAGTGATGTAAATGTTGCAGATTGTTTTAATTCTATTTCTTCTGATTGTAACATTCGGCCTGTTCCATCATACATAGACGCTGACATCATAGATGCTGGTATTCCTCCTGAAAGTCGGAAATGAACCTCTTCTCCATTTACAATATTATTGGGCATTAATGTCACTTCAAATTCTTCTGACACAGATGTAGTTGTTACATACAATGGCCCGAAGAACTCATTCAATCCATCAAAATCAACTTGATGTAATCTATAATATGCTTTTGACAATGGAGCCTCATCTATAAATTCATATTCGACAGCTACATTTGAATTTCCTTGAGCATTTACCATCCCAATAGTTGTCCAATTTTGTTGATCAGCAGACCTTTGCACATCAAAATGAGATGCGTTTTGTTCTGAGGCAGTTTCCCATTCTAATGCAACTGTTTTATTTTCAATAAATGCATTGAAGTATGTAAGTTCTACTGGGAGATCAGGAAGTTCTACAGAAGGTTGACCGCCTGTTAATCCTTTTCTAAACTCTTCATTGCTTTCTCCATTAATCCCCGGGAAATTATCTCTTAAGGCAATATTGTAATATAAGGTAGCAATCCATTGCCAAAAACCATTTAATTCCTTAAACCAGTCCTGTTGATTTAAATAATTCTCAATTTGTTCTTCAGTTGTTACAGAAGTATTTAATTCATTTGAATCAACAGTATTACCTTCTATATATATTCGACTTATGAATTCACTTCCCGAAGTGAAACCACTTGTACCTGAAGTGAATCCAAAGTATCCATTCCCTTTAATATGTAGATTTAGATAATGCAATATACTATTATTATCAGGGTCACGTATAGCAGGAATATCATCTCCTAATATTTGATCATTACTGATATTAATAATTGGATATATTCCTCCATCAGTATTAAAATCTCCATCAATCACTAATTGACCTGTTGATGCTATATTAATAACTGATTTAAAATTAAGTTTCAAATTTCCTAGAATATATAAAATCGCACCATCTTCAATATTTAAAGTAATTCCATATTTATCAATTTCGGTTTGGTTTCCATTATCATCGGGAATTATATCTCTTTCAGAAGTTAGAAATACGTTATCCACATCCCAAACCACAATTGTATTGGCTTTGACGGTAATTGTTCTATTATCTCCTTTTGCAGTAATCTCAATATCCCCGCCTTCTAATTTACAATCAAAACTACCTTGTCTATTTCCATCAGTTTGAAAATCAGTTGCTGTATTTTGATCAATATCGCCAAAAACATCGGGGCATGTTTGTGCATACGACACTCCTTGAACTACCAAGATCAAGGCAAAGGATAAAATCTTGTAAATATCAAATCGCATAGAAGTTCTAATTATTAGTTAATAAATATCACTTATCAATGGAGTACAGAAAACTTGAATGTAATTGTTAACTATAATATGCCTGTAGAAGTAGTCAATTGATAAGTCATTGAATTGTCGTGAAGATCAGTTGATAGATTTTAGCAGTCATGTCAATCGTTTAGCTCTATTTCACTGATTCTCAATATTTAGTGTAAATATCATACCAATTGCATTATATGTATATATTTTAGGATAAAAAAAAGTCACAATAATTCATAATATTGTGACTTTCAATAGAATATATTTATTGTTAATTCAACTCACTCTAGGAACTGCTCTCATAATAGTGTACCTCATGATCAAGTAAGAAATAATAACTCCTGATCCTACGGCTTCCATGCATAAACCTAGAAAGATTAAACCTGGTGTTAGATAAGCTCCATTTAAGGCATATTCCTGTAAATAAGTAAGAAATTCAGGCTCTCCGACAGTTAAATATACCACCATAAATATAGCAAATGGTATAGCACCTATCAGTGTTACGCGCATTCCTTCTACAAATGCAGTGATATAACCATAATTGTCTTTTTGAGCTTTTTGATACTCTCTGAGGGCAAAATATACTCCTGCAGAATGAATTAGAAAGTTTAGTGCTCTTAATTCAATGATATGATAAAGGTGAAGAAACTTCATTACTAAGAATAGTAATAAGTATCCTAAAAACATAAGGCTTCCGTACTTCAGTGCGATCTTCATGATGGTAATAGAAATAGTTGTAAAAGAATTGTAATAGTATAACAGTGAATCGTTTAAGTTGTTTACATCATCCAAATGTTTCTTTATAAAAAAACCTCAACTGAAGTAGTTGAGGTTCAAATATTTTCTAATGATTTACACATTAAGCTGTCACAGAGGTTAACTGATTCAGCTTATTAATAAAGGCATCTATTTCTTCTTCTGCAGTATCGAATGAGCACATTAATCGTACTTCATTGGTTTGCTCATTCCAAACATAGAATGGTGATTGTTCTTGCATAGCAGGAATTACTGCTCGATCTAAAATGGCAAATACACCGTTAGCTTGAACTTCTTGTGTGATTGTCACTCCTTCCACTTTGCTTAATCCTTCGGCAAGTTTCTGTGCCATGTTATTTGCATGGATAGCATTACGTTCCCAAAGGTCAGTACCAAATAATGCTTCGAATTGAGCAGAAATAAATCTCATTTTCGATAACAGCTGCATACCTTGTTTACGGATATATTTATAATTTTCAGATAAAGACGTATTTAAAAAAATAACAGCTTCACCAAACATTAATCCATTTTTTGTACCTCCAAAAGAAACAAAATCAACTCCTGTATCCACTAACATCTCTTTGAACGTTGCTCCTAACGATACAGCTGCGTTACTGATTCTTGCACCATCAACATGTACCAATAAACCTTGGCTATGTGCATAGTCTACAATTTCCTTTATTTCTTCACAAGTATATACTGTACCGTATTCTGTAGCTTGGGTAATTGAAACTACTTTAGGTTGAGACCAATGCTGCTCGCCTAAATTAACCATAAAGGGTTTAATATCTTCAGGTGTCAGTTTACCATTATCTTTTTCTACCGTTAGTAATTTAAAACCTCCAAACTTTTCCGGCGCCCCACATTCATCTACATTAATATGCGCTGCTGATGAACAAATTACTGCACCATAAGAAGGACAAACAGAAGATAGTGCCGTAACATTTGCTCCTGTACCGTTCATTGTAAAATAGACATCTATATCTTCTTTCAATATACGTTGGAACATCTTGATCGCAGCTTCAGTACTTTCATCTGCACCGTACGAACCTTGATGCCCTGTATTTGCTTTTGCTAACGCCTCTATAATCTCAGGTGTAGTTCCTGAATAATTATCACTTGCCAGTGTCTTTTTCATTCCTCTTTGCTAAATAATTGATTTCGATGTACTACAATAATAACGCACAAAAAAGAAAATTAGAACATTCTTCACTCACAATAAATGTTTATTTTCAAAGAATATCATGACAAAACAACGAAACAAATTACTGACTTTGTGTCATTTAAAAATACGACATATATAAATACAGACAATTCAACAGTAATAAATTATTTATCCTTTCGATGGAGGCTACTTTTTAGTAACTTCCTATTACCTAAAAAACTTAAACTATAACCTATATGAAAATCGCGATCCTATCCGGAAGTGTAAGAGATGATAGACATACACACTCAGTTGCTTTACATTTAGCTCAAAGGTTTAATCAGCAATCAAATGTTGAAGCTACTGTGATTGATTTAAAAGAACAGAAACTACCACCTCTCACTAATACTTTACATGATGATTCACCTGAAAATGTTAAGAAAGTCGGTAAGATACTAGACGAAGCAGATGGTATCATTTTCACTTCTCCTGAATACAACGGCAGCTTTTCTTCAGCTTTAAAAAATGCAATTGATTTCTACCCAAAAGGAACCTATCAAAGGAAACCCATAGGTGTAGCTAGTGTATCTGCGGGAGCATTAGGAGGAATTCGGGCTGCTCAAGCTATGCAATTGCAAGTATTAGCCTTAATGGCTTATCCTATTTATAGGATGTTTACCGTTCCTAATGTTCAAGATAAATTTAGTAAAGATGGAACATTATTAGATGCCAAATTCGAAGGCTCTGTAGATGTTTTTATCGAAGAATATCTTTGGTTTGCAGAAGCAATAGTTACCAAGAAATAAAAAAGCCTGCATGATATTTATGAATCATGCAGGCTTTTTTACTTTCTAGCTATTTAGCATTACCAACATATTGTGTTCGGACTTTCCAAAGACAGGGAACATCATCAAATTCATATCGCTCCCTTTTACTACCACTTTGTCTTCCATTAACTTGGCATCTGTAATGGCTAACTTGATACTTTCTTTTTGTCTATCCGACAAGTAATCTGGTATATCTAATATCTTCACAACATTGGATTTCAACTGATCCATACTTGAATTTTTAGATTGAATCACTCCGTCTACGTTGACCAATATTGCCGGAAATGGAACTTGCTCCAACCATTTATCATCCTCTAGATTTATTTTATTCTGATTAAACAAGTCCTCCAAGATTTCAAACCCCTGAGAATGATCATTATTTTTCATTCTATACAAGGCATTTCTTGTACGCTGTCTTTCTAATTCCTCTGTTAATCCCTGTTCTCTTTCTATACGTTCTGTTACATCGAAAATGATAAAAATGAACTTAAGAGGTACCTCATCTTTAAATACCACCGATGCACTTGTACTACCCCAGAATGTTCCTTTTCTCGGTGTTCTAAATTCAATGGTTCTTGTTCTAACTCCTCTTACTGTTGGATCTGACATCAAAGTAGAAATTACCGTTTGATATGACGTCGTTACCATATCAGCCATTGGTTTTCCTATTAGATTTTCTACGGAAGTACCTGTCCATTGTTCAATGATGTCATTACCTAAGATCACCCTGCCATTAAGGTCCACTTCAACAACCATTGCTTGCTGGTCGATGATTTCTCTTCTTGTTTCTACCTCACTTCTTAATAATGACAATGAATGAGCCTCTGTAGATAACTCTTTTCTTACTAATTCTTCGTCTGTTTTATCAGTAATAAACAATGTGATTTTTTGAACTTCCCCACTTAAATTTTTAAGAGGGAAGAAATGTAAATCGCATGTCTTCGGATTACCTTCACTATCAACAAATACGAATTTTTGATTCGCATTCGCTCCAGACTTTACATCTCTGATTATTCTTTTGAAAATCCTGATCTCATTGGCATTTTCTAGAAACTCAACCAATGCAGCATTTCTATATTCTTTTCTCTTATATCCAAATAATTGAGTAAAGCCTGTATTGGCTGCTTTGATTTTCCCATCAAGGTCCAAGTCTAAGATTGGGAAGTGCAGACCAAATAAAGATAACCTTTCATTGTTCGTTAAATCTTTCGCTTTCTGTTCTGTTGTAAACTCGGCAAATTTGATGATTTTATAAGGTTTACCATCCAAACCAAAAATTGGATTGTAAGTACCGTTCATCCAAACATCCATTCCTTTTTTGCTTACTCTACAGTATTCACCAGAAATAAATGATCCGTTAGATAAACTATCCCATAGTAACTTATAACGCATAGAGTTTACCTCTTCAGAAGATACCAATACCCTTTCATGCTTTCCAAGTATCTCTTCTAATTTGAATCCCATTACAGATAGGTACATATCATTTGCAGCAATGATCTTTCCCGACATATCGAATTCAATAATCGCCATTGTTTTACCAATAGCATCTAAAATATTTTTATTTAAGTTCGACTCTTTCGATAATTCCGTCAGTTTAGTACTCAATTCATCCTGAACAGACTGCATCTCAGAAGTTTTCTCAAGCAATGTTTCCTCTTTATTTTTTAGGGTCTCATTGACTTGCATCGACTCTTTTAGAAGGCTTCTTGTATTTTCGTTCATCATGTAAACTGCAATTGCAGAAGCAAAACGTTCACAAGCAGCATTTGCATACTCTTGTTCATGTTGCGACATGGGATTGTATGACGCAATCTCTACAGCTCCATACACTTCATCACCAGCATGAACTACCGGAATAATTATAATTGATCGAGGAGCAGCTTCTCCTAAACCAGAAGAAATTGCTGTATAGTGTTCAGGTAAATCTTCAACATAAACATATTGTTTTTCAAGCATTACCTGACCAATCAACCCTTCATTTGCAGATAGCTTTCTTTGTGGAAACCTCTTTTTCCCATAAGCATAACTTGCAATCTGATTGACTACATCGCCTTGTTCGTGGTTCATCTTAAGAAATACTCCACCTTGTAAAGCACCTAGATGTCGAGTAACGAATCGGACAAACTCATATCCCATTTCTGCGATGGTATCATATTGTTTTCCGTTTAATGTTTCTGTTGTCTTCGCTAAGCCTTCTGTAATCCATTTACTTACAAACTCTTCATTAGCCAGCTGTTTCAATGTATTTCTGGCTCTATCATAAGAGTCTGCCAACCTTAAATTGAGGCCTTCTGTATTTACTTCAAAGTCTTTTTCTCCAAGGTGTTCAATCATTTCAGTAATCCGATTGAAATCATCTTCCAAGTCAAATACTTTACTTTCAATGATATTAATATCAGGTATTTCTGCACTTTCTTTTTCTCCAGTAAAATCTTCCAAGTTTTTTCGAAGAAGTTTAATTGGCGTTAATACCCTATTTCTGAAAAAGGCTCCTTGAGTAATCAATAAAAGAACCCCACTAAAAACAAGTAGCCCATTAAAGAATAAGCTTTTATTCTTAGTTCTAATAATATTCTCCTCTAAACGGAATCGTGTTTCTCTATTATGAAGTAATAATGATGAATTTCTTCTTTCAAGAAAATCAATCGCTTTACCTATCTTATCACTCCCTTCATCCTCTTCTAAAACTTGAGTTTTAGTTCTTCTTGATGTATTCTTCTTATTCGTTAATTGAAGTTCTACAGGTGTATTGGATTCAATACTTGCATCCCACATTAAATCAATTTTAGCATAGTAGTCTTCAAAACGCTTTCTATACAACTCTAACGCATGTGATAAATCATCATCATTAATAGAGGTAAGAATCAATAAATTTTGCTTCTCGGTAGAACTTGCCGAAGTTCCTTTCTCCATCGCTAAAATCTGGGAATAGATTTTGTCTGCTTCTTGTTTTAGCTGAAGTAAAGTTTTACGATCGTCCGTTCTATAGTATTCCTTAGCATGGTATGGAAAGTTGGCAATCTTATATTCTTGGTTTAATAGCACCTCAGATACATCTCTTTTCTCTGTTTGTGATGAACGGAGAAAAGACACAAAGCTCGTCAATAATAATAAACTGACGATCACAATGGTAGCTACACCTCTGAATTCTGCACTTGCTTTCATTGTCTATATTTTTAAATAGGATTATTTCCTAGATCAATTAAAACTTCAAAATAAAGTGATAGATTAACCCAACAAAAAACTGTCATATTCGAATAATATAGTTATTTGTTGATCTTGATCACTCATTTCTAAACTATTAAACACGATATTAATATAACTGATATTAACCATATTTTATGTCTAACCCTCTATTGCACATATTTCTAAGGATAGGTCATATCTTGCCTGAAGAGCTTGACAAATGGATTGTCCTTTTTACAGTTACTACCGTTATCATTGCATTACTTAAAGAGTGGGGAAAGCCCTCTACAATATTTTTTATGAGTGTAGTGACTTTACTACTCTTCGGTGTAATCTCCGCTGACAACTTATTAGAATCGATGAGTAACCCTTCAATAGCTACAATCATTGTGCTAGTTATTGTTACTACTCACCTCTATCATACATATAATACAGAAGATGCTTTAAATCGCTTTATTGGTAATACCAAAAGACCCAAAGTCTTTATGGCAAAGATCATTACGTTTGCCGCTATCTTATCTTCATTTACCAATAATACGCCTGTTGTTGCAGGACTAACACCTTATGTTTATAATTGGTGTAAAAAGATGGGTGCCCACCCTTCTAAGTTGCTTATCCCACTAAGTTTTAGTACCATTTTAGGAGGTATGATTACCCTTATTGGTACATCTACCAACTTAGTGTTGAACGGCTTTATAGAAACGAACAACTTACCTACTTTAGCCTATAACGACTTCCTTTATTTAGGACTTTTGGTCACTTTTTTCGGAATTATCTATCTTTTGACCTTTGGCTACAATCTTTTGCCTGTCAATAAAGAAGTTTTTGATGATGCCAAAGCGATTGCTCCTGAATATTTAATGGCACTGAGAGTAAGACATCAGTCCAAATTAATTGGAAAAAGAATATCAGAAACCAAGATCAAAAATTTTGAGGGGGCTTACTTAATTGAAGTACATAGAAATGGAGAAGTGATTACTCCCATACCTGATGATTTCACTTTTGCTGTGAGAGATATCTTGATGTTTATGGGACAAACAGAAAATATTATGGTGATTGTCAACTCGGATATGGGATTAACCGTGCCTAATCATCAATCTGATTCTGAAATTGTTGAGGCGGTAATCCCTGCCAACTCTGGATTAGCAGGAAAGAAACTTGGTAAGATCAATTTCAAAGACACCTATGGAGCTGAACTTATCGCGATTCATCGTAATGGAGAAAAACTGACTGGGGAACTTAGCAACGAAGCCCTACAATCTGGTGATATGCTCCTACTTTCTGCTAGTGAAACCTTCTTCTCTAATATAAAGCTTTACAAAGAGTTTTATGTCTTATCAACAATAGAAAGTAATAAACCCGTTGTAAAGGATAAAGCCAAGTGGATATATTCAATCGCTCTTCTTGGTCTTGTATTTCTAATTGCCACAGGTACGATAAAATTACTGACAGGAGCAATTTTTGCCTTTGCCGGATTATTGATTATCAATGCTACATCAATAAATAGCGTCAATAAAGAACTCGACTTAGACTTAATTGTATTACTGATGTGTGCACTGACTTTAGGGGATGCATTTATTAATACAGGTGCGAGTGAAATAGTCAGTAAAGTGTTTATTAAGATTTTTCTACCATTTGGAGTAGTAGGTGTGTTAATAGGTTTATTTTTAATAACCGTTTTACTTACCTCTTTTGTTACAAACGTAGCAGCCATCTCCATCACTTTCCCAATCGCTTATTCACTAAGTGAGATATTAGCTTTACCAAGCAAACCATTTTTTGTAGTTATTGCTTTTGCTGCCTCTGCTGCATTCTTAACACCGGTAAGTTACCAAACCAATTGGATTGTCTATGGTCCTGGCGGGTATAAACCAAAAGACTTTATGAAAGTAGGGTTACCACTTATGGGAATTTATTCCGTTGTCTGTATTGTATTTATTGTCTTTTACTATGGATTGATTTAGTCTTCAATTTCTGGTAAAATTTGTTGAAGTTGATGATTTTGAATATTTCTACCGATAAATGTTTCTATTCTACCATTCACTATCATAAAACGTAAAAAATGTTCTCTTTCCTCATCTTCGTATAGCACTTGGTAGACATTATTATCTTGTAATTTCCCTTCGATATAATATTCTCCATGATTTTGTTCACATTGATAATAGGTGATATCATTATAAACAAAACTTGTATGAATATTAGATAGATCACTCTCTAAATAATAAAAGTCTAAGTCATAGAGGTAAGATATGCTTTTCTCTAAAATAAATATTTGACTAGACAGCGATGCATGAAAATATAAATATTGCTCTTGATCTATCTTAAACCAATATGAATTCATACCATTTACCCAATCGATCTGAGCTGATCGTTCAATAAAAAAATCCTTTCCTTGAAGTTGAATTACACCTTTGTTTCTTATATCTTCTACATCTTGATCAAAAATCTTAAAGTATTGACGTTTACGTTTAGGTTCAGCTAAATCATTTCTCTCAAAATTAATCTCCCCTATTACCCCTGTAGGCTGAATTGAGAAATATTTATGCACTTTCTCGACAAGCTCAAAAGCTTCACTAATTCTTTCTTTTTCAAGAATTATCAATTCCTTTTCAAAACCGTCTTTACCTAATATCGATACCTTAATTTTATTGTTTTTGAGCGGGCTGATAAACAATTGCTCAATATCATCCATGTAGTGAACTACATCAATTGCCATACTTTTATTATTGATGATGTTCAACCTTAATTGATCTCCTATCAAATAAAATTGTAAGCTCACCGTTTTTCGGCTTACTTCATAAAAATACCAAACCCTTATAGCTACTCCCGCTAATAAAATTGCACTCAATCCAATATGAAGTACCAATAAGATGGCTGCAGCGGCTAAAGAAAACAATAGAATTGGAGTTATTTCTCTCCTCCGAATATCATTAAATGCCTCTTTTTTATATTCATTACTTAGCTCTGCTTCAATACTTAATGCAAGCCCCCCATTTCTCGTTTCTCTAATATTCATTATTTGTTAGTTATATGGTTAGTTCGCCAAAAGTCACATCAATACTACTATTATTATATTGACAAATTCTCAAATAGTTACTTCGATTTTCATTCATGTATAAACGTTGGATAACTCTTATCTCATTTCTTTCTGAATATCTATTGTAAAATTTCCCTTCATCCTCTTTATCTAATAAATATTCTTGGTTGTTATACATCAATGATTGAGTCCAACGCTTAAAATCAGTTATCTGATCTTTAAAATGTCTGGTATAATTTACTTTTGATTCAATAAAGCATTTATCGTTTAGTTGGTAAACTACAGCCTTTTCCTCTCCTGAATTACACCAATATGCATGATCTACTCTATTATTATTCCAATGAAACTCAAAGTGATTTTCTATCAAATAATCTTTAAAATTAATGGTCAGAATGTCATTGGTGAGTGTTTCTGAACTTAGTTTTTTCTTTTGTTGAACATGTTCCTCTTTTTGCTTTCCTTTAGCTTGATATTCACCTTCAACGTAGTAATCCTCAATACCTAAAAACTTCTCAACAGCTTCTTCTATTTGCTGTCCCTCAAAGGCATTAATTGGTCTTGGTAAACAGTCAATTATATTTCCATGCTTCGTTTTCATTTCTAAACGAACCATATTCTTCAATATATCTTTGGATAAAGCTTGTTCTTTCAACAAGTACAATTGAGCTATTTTTTTTGTTTCTATTTTTATTTTTCTTCTAAAAAAAGAATTAATCACTAAGTAATCTTTATCACAATGAATATTTGTCTTACCTAGATAAGAAAGGTACATCATCAAAAATCCAGAAGATAAAGCCAAAGGAAACAAACCGGACCAAATTAAAGAGAGTTCACCTGGTGAAGTGAATAAGTTGATAAAAATCCCACCAAAAAGCGTCATTGGATAAATAAAGAAATAATCTTTAATCGTTTTTTGGAAATAGAATTTACTCCAATAAATAGATATAGAGATCTCTTGTCTGTTAGTTTTTATATTCATATAGCTGCTTTGAGTGTCATGTATATATTTAAAAATAAAAAAAGTCTGTCATTTCACAAAACGACAGACTTTGAAGTAGTTATTCACTAACTTTTATATCATTTCTGCATTTAAAGCAGCCAACATTCCTTTTGCTTTTAAGATACATTCTTCATGTTCTGCTTCAGCTTCGGAATCTATAGTAATTGCTGAACCAATTTGGAATGAAATATATTCGGCAGCTGCATTATAGAAAGCACTACGAATGACCACATTGAAATCGAAGTCTCCTTCAGGAGTGATATAACCAATAGAACCCGAGTATAAACCTCTTTTTGTTCTTTCATAAGTCTCTATCAATGCCATAGCCATTACTTTAGGTGCTCCTGTCATACTTCCCATAGGAAATGCCTTTTTGATCACTTCAGAAAAAGGTAAGAAGTCTTTTATTTCACCTTCAATCGTTGAAATCATTTGATGAACAGTCTTAAAGCTATATACACCGAAGATTTCAGGTACCTTAATCGTTCCAGCTTTACAAGTTCTTGCCAAGTCATTTCTAACGAGATCAACAATCATCATATTTTCAGCCACCTCTTTTTCAGAATTTCGAAGATCAAGTTTTAATTGTTCATCTTCTTCTTGTGATGTACCTCGTCTTATAGTTCCTTTAATAGGTTGAGAAACTATTCTTTTCCCTTCTTTTTTCATAAAGCGTTCGGGAGAAGAAGAAACTACATATTTATCATTTACTCGATGGAATGCAGAAAATGGAGCCGGTGATAGTGCAGATAACCTTAGATATAAATCAAATGGGTCGATTTTAGCCTCTCTTGCTAAGAATTCCATACAGATATTTACTTCATAAACATCTCCTTCTAATATATGTTCTTGAATACGTTCTACCGTATCTACATATACTTTTTTCGAAATCTTAGGTAATACCTTTCCTCCCCATCCATCTGACATTTCAGGAACTTCGGTATTCAATACTTCAAAAAAGATAGCTTCTTCATCACCTTTTGTGATAATTTCTACATCTTTTTCTCCAAAAACGAATAGTGTTTTAGGAATGTAAAAAAATGCATTTGGCATTTCGATACCATCTGGGTGATCTGAACAGAGCAATTCTACTTCATTCTTAAGATCATACCCCCAATGACCAAACATCCATTCTTTATGTTCGCGTTGAAATCGCTCTACACTTTCAAAAGAATGCCCTTCCTCGATCGGGCAAATATTTTTTGCTCCGACAGCCAATAAATGTTTAAAGCCTCCTTCTGGGTAAGAAATGTTATGGTCGAATAAATATGTACAGTATTCTTCCTTTCTCCCCCAATACCACGCTTTTAAACGGAAAGACGATAAATCTTCTAATGGAAATTTCATCGATATTGTATCTAGTTCTTCTACTATCATCATTGCACTACAAAATTACACAATAGTTTATTAATGCATCCTATCAGATCGCACTTCTAAACTTTTAAGCAACTCTGCTTCTTTATTAAGAAACTCTTGCCAACGAGAATCCACGATTTCTCTATCCTTGTATTTCCTTGCCAGATCAATAAAAGTCACATAATGTCCTGCTTCAGAAACCATTAGTTCATAATAGAAAGCTTTCAATTCTTCATCATCTAAGCCTTTCCACAGTAGTTTAAAACGCTCACAAGAACGTGCTTCTATTAATGCACTTACAAGAAGTTTATCTACTAATTGATCAATCCTTGAACCTCCTTTTTTAGCAAATTTGATGATTCCATTTACGTAATCATCTTTTCGCATTCTACCTAAAGAAAGTCCTCGTTTGCGTAATTGTTTTACAACTCTTTCAAAATGTTCCCATTCTTCAGCTACAATTGGCATCAAAGTATCTACCAATTCATCCAATTCAGGGTAGTTGACTATTAATGACATACTTGCCGTTGCTGCTTTTTGTTCACAGTAAGCATGATCCACTAAAATCTCCTCAATATTTGAGTTTTCAACCATATCAACCCATCTTGGGTCAGTAGGTAATTTTAGGTGGAGCATATGTCCCTGCCCTTTGAATTCCTCTTCCATAAATTTTGATCAAGTTTATGGGGCAAAAGTAGTTATTAATTAAGAATTATAGAGTTAAGTGGTTAGAATATTTTTATTCTAAGCTTAAAATGAAATCAGCTGATATCGTAATTTTTAAAACTTATTTCCTAAATCTTAAATATTTCTCATTATCTTTGCTTCACATTTACTTTAGGGGTGTTCGTTAAATCGAACTGAGAAATACCCTTTGAACCTGATGCGGTTAGTACCGACGAAGGGAAAAGTCCATTTCTATCTATTACACTTTCTGTGTAATTTTTCTCCTAAGGTTTATTGGTTGTAATGATTGTCACATTTCTAATTTATTCGAAATGAATATCACTGTAAACAATAAGTCTGTAACACTCCCAAGTGCTTATTCTGTAGCACAACTTTTAGAATTCATGAATATTTCCGTTGCAAGAGGAACGGTCGCTGTTGCGATTAATGATGAAATCATTCCGCAAAGTCAATGGGAGGCTCATGCAGTATTAGAAAAAGACCATGTAACCGTTGTTGCCCCTGCTCAAGGTGGCTAATATCATTTAAATTATTATTCGAGGAAGACTTTCGTACTCACAATACTATGATTAAGTGATTTTTCAAAAGTAAAGAATGTTATCTCAACTGAGCTAATTTTCTCTTGACACTTTGATAGTTTACACCAACACTGAAATCTTCCCCACAAATCAACTTTTAATCATGAAAAAGCAAGACAAAATTCCAAGTCAGGAAGTCATTAGCCGTGAGCCATTCACTGGGTCGAAAAAGATCTATGTAGACGGTAAGATTCACAATATCAAAGTTGCGATGCGTGAAATCGAGCAGGCTGATACTAACCACAAGTTCTTAAATAAAGTAGAAAAGAACCCACCTATTACTGTTTATGATACATCTGGACCTTTCACTGATCCTGAAATTGAGATCGATGTTAGAAAAGGTTTGAATAAACTTCGTAAGGATTGGATTCTTGACAGAGGTGATGTAGAAGAGCTTCCTAAGTTATCATCTGAGTATGGTATCGAACGTTTAGAAAATTCTGAATTGGATCACTTGCGTTTCGAGCACATCAAAAAGCCTTTGAAAGCGAAAAAAGGTCAGAATGTTTCTCAGATGCACTATGCTCGTAAGGGTATCATCACTCCAGAAATGGAATACATTGCTATTCGTGAAAACCAAAGAATTGAAGAGCAAGAAGGTAAATTCGGTACACAACACCCAGGTAATAGCTTCGGTGCAAACACTCCTGTAGGTAAAATTACTCCTGAGTTTGTTCGTGATGAAGTAGCAGCGGGTCGTGCTGTAATTCCTAACAATATCAACCACCCTGAGTCTGAGCCAATGATTATTGGTCGTAACTTCTTGGTGAAAATCAACGCTAACATCGGTAACTCTGCAGTTACATCTTCAATCGAAGAAGAAGTAGAAAAAACAGTTTGGGCTTGCCGCTGGGGTGCTGATACAATCATGGACCTTTCTACAGGTAAAAATATCCACGAAACTCGTGAGTGGGTCATCCGTAACTCTCCAGTGCCAATCGGTACAGTGCCAATTTACCAAGCATTAGAAAAAGTAAATGGTAAAGCCGAGGACTTAACTTGGGAGATTTTCCGTGATACATTGATCGAACAAGCTGAGCAAGGTGTTGATTACTTCACAATCCACGCAGGTGTATTATTACGTTACGTTCCAATGACAGCAAAACGTGTGACTGGTATCGTATCTCGTGGTGGTTCAATCATGGCGAAATGGTGTTTAGCACATCACAAAGAAAACTTCTTGTACACTCACTTCGAAGAGATTTGTGAGATTATGAAAGCTTATGACGTAGCCTTCTCATTAGGTGATGGTCTTCGTCCAGGTTCAATTGCTGATGCAAACGATGAACCTCAACTTTCAGAATTGAAAACATTAGGTGAGTTGACTAAGATTGCTTGGAAACATGACGTACAGACGATCATCGAAGGTCCTGGTCACGTTCCAATGCACATGATCAAAGAAAACATGGATGCTCAGTTGCAAGATTGCTACGAAGCTCCTTTCTATACATTAGGTCCATTGACTACGGATATCGCTCCTGGTTATGACCACATTACTTCTGCAATTGGTGCTGCTCAAATCGGTTGGTACGGTACAGCAATGCTTTGCTACGTAACTCCAAAAGAGCACTTAGGTTTACCTAATAAAGCAGACGTAAAAGAAGGTGTAATCACTTATAAAATTGCAGCACACGCAGCTGACTTGGCAAAAGGTCACCCAGGTGCACAATACCGTGATAACGCTATGTCAAAAGCTCGTTTTGAATTCCGTTGGGAAGATCAATTCAACTTGTCTCTTGATCCAGATACTGCTCGTGAATATCATGACGAAACACTTCCTGCTGAAGGTGCAAAAGTTGCTCACTTCTGCTCGATGTGTGGACCAAACTTCTGCTCAATGAAGATTACTCAAGATGTTCGTGATTTTGCAGCGAAGCAAGAGCAAGAAGAAGGCTTGAAGCAGAAGTCTGAAGAGTTTAAAGAATTAGGTAGCGAGATTTATCACTAAAATTTGCTGTCCGTAGAACAGTAATAGTTCTATAAATAAGATTTCATTATGCTGATAGGAATTACGACACCTGACTTTTTTGAAGAAGAAATCCATCAGATTTTATTCTGGTTGGAAAATGGGATTGATATACTACATATCAGAAAACCTAATGCTTCAGAAAAAGAGGTTGAGGATTTAATTACGTCAATTCCTATCAGCTACCATAATAAGATTACTCTTCATCAATACCATCATTTAGTGGAAAGGTTTGATTTAGGTGGTGTCCATTTTAGAGAATCGGATAGAAGAAGTACAGATAAAGATGTTTTCAATTATTGGATTGAAAAAAAAGTTAGAATTAGCTCATCAGTTCATGATTTTGATGAACTTTCTTATCTTCCCAACAAGTTTGATTACCTCTTCTTGAGCCCTGTTTTTGATAGTATCTCAAAAGAAGGTTATCAGGCTAATTCTTCGATTCTAAAAAAGATGAAAGAGAACATAATTAGCTCGCAGAAAATAATTGCGTTAGGGGGTATTTCTCCTCAAACAATTTTATCATTAAAAGGATCTTCATTTAAAGGAGTTGCTTTATTAGGTTATTTATGGGCTACATCATCAGATCAATTAATTTCTAAAGCAGAACAATTACTATCATCATGGAAAACCATAGACCTTTTGCCTTAAGTTTAGCTGGATTTGACCCTTCAGCAGGAGCTGGTATTTTATCAGATATTAAAACCTTTGAAGCACATGATGTACAAGGGTTGGGTGTCTGTACTGCTCTGACTTACCAAACGGCAGATGATTTTATTGGTATGAACTGGATGAGTGCAGATGTAGTTACTGCTCAACTACTTCCACTAATCGAAAAGTATCCATTAAATGCATTAAAAATCGGAATTGTTGAGAATTTCCACTTGATGTCTAATTGGATTGGATTGGTGAAAGGTTTCTTTCCAACCTGTAAAGTCGTATTAGACCCTGTATTTAGAGCAAGTGCAGGCTATGATTTTCACAATGAGACTTCAATCAAATGGTTAGATAAGGTATTGCAAAGTGTTGATATCATTACTCCTAATTACAAGGAAATGGAAGTTCTTGCCAATGGAGGTGACCCTTTAAAAAAAGCAAAAGAAATTAGTCATTCCACTCATGTATTATTGAAAGGAGGACATAATCCTACCGAAAAGGGTAATGATATTCTTATCTATAAAGGAAAAGAAACATTAATTGAAGGAAAAGAAATTGATATTTTTGAAAAACATGGCTCAGGCTGTGTTTTATCATCATCAATTGCAAGTAATCTTGCCCATGGCCACTCCATCGAGAAATCTTGTCGCTTAAGCAAAGCGTATATCGAAGATTTTTTAATGAGTGATGAAAGTAAGCTTGGACAGCATACATTTATTAAGAATCATGATTAGTAAACTTCATTATATATCTACTGAAAAAAAAGACAAAAACCATCTTCAACATATCAAAGAAGCATGTGAAGCGGGATGTCGTTGGATTCAGTTGAGGGCAAAAGAAGTAAGTACTGAAGAATACATTGCACTTGGTAAGCAGGCAAAAGAAATCACAGATCAATACAATGCTATATTATTGATTAATGATAAGCCTGAAGTAGCCTTAGCAATAAATGCTCATGGTGTGCATGTTGGAAAAGAAGATTCTTCTCCAGCTTTAGCTCGTGAAATTTTAGGAAGTGATAAAATCATCGGAGGTACTGCCAACACTATAGAAGACATTCAAAGATTATTCGATTTTGGAGTGGATTATATTGGATTGGGACCTTTCAGATTTACACAGACAAAGAAAAAATTAAGTCCAATTCTTGGTTTAGAAGGATATCAATCTCTTTTAGATCAATGTAAAGAAAGAGGTATTGATACACCAATTATTGCTATTGGAGGTATCGAAACGACAGATGTAAAAGACATTCTCTCGACTGGAGTTTTTGGTGTAGCAGTTTCTGGTTTAATTGCCAATGCTGATCAGCCTTCTTCAACAGTATCCGCTTTAGAAGTAGAATTGGAGATGTAACCGACACAAAAATGGATCAATTAGTAATAGCAGATAAAACTTTTAATTCTAGATTATTTACCGGTACAGGTAAATTTAAGTCTAATGAATTAATGGAAAACGCTCTTGTAGCATCAGGATCAGAATTGGTTACTGTTGCCTTAAAAAGGGTTGATGTTGATAATCCAGAAGATGATGTATTAGCTCATCTTAAACACGATCAGTTTAACCTACTACCAAACACATCTGGTGCAAGAACAGCAAAAGAAGCCGTATTTGCAGCTCAATTAGCTAGAGAAGCCTTAGGAACAAACTGGGTAAAATTAGAGATTCATCCTGATCCTAAGTATTTAATGCCAGATCCAATTGAAACTTTACAAGCTGCAGAAGAAATGGTAAAACAAGGTTTTATTGTACTACCATATATTCATGCTGATCCTGTATTGTGTAAGAGATTGGAAGAAGTAGGTTGCGCTGCAGTAATGCCACTTGGTGCTCCTATTGGTAGTAATAAAGGCTTAAAGACTTTAGATTTCTTAGAAATCATTGTAGAGCAAAGTAATGTTCCTGTAGTTGTTGATGCAGGTATTGGGTCTCCTTCTCATGCAGCACATGCCATGGAGCTTGGAGCAGATGCAGTTCTTGTAAATACAGCTATTGCTGTTGCTGGCGATCCTGTTGCAATGGGCAAAGCCTTTGGTCAAGCTGTAGAAGCAGGGAGAGCAGCACACTTAGCTCAAATTGCTCAACCAAGAGTTACTGCAGAGGCCAGCTCTCCACTTACTGGATTTTTAAACCAACTTTAGTTGATATAAGGTTTAAGATGTTGATCATCTTAGAACTTAAATCTTAATTCATTAAAGATGTACCAGGATTTATTTTATCAGCAAAACTGGGATGAGGTTAAAGCAAGTATTTATGCTAAAACATCTCATGATGTAGAAAGAGCATTAGGAAAAGAACGAAGAAATCTTGAAGATTTTAAAGCGTTAATATCTCCTGCTGCTGCTCCTTACCTAGAACAAATGGCTCAATTGAGTCATCAGCTTACCAAAAAGAGATTTGGAAACACCATTCAGATGTATACTCCTATGTATCTATCGAATGAGTGTCAAAATATATGTACGTATTGTGGTTTTTCTTTAGACAATAAAGTTAGAAGAAGAACCCTTTCTGATGATGAAATTATCAGAGAAGCTGAAGCAATACGAAATATGGGCTTCGAACATATTCTATTGGTAACTGGCGAAGCCAATAGAACTGTAGGTGTTCAATACATCAAAAAAGCCATTCAATTAGTAAAACCTTATTTTTCTCATATTGCCATGGAGGTACAACCTATGGATTTAGAGGAATATGAAGAACTTATTGAAGCTGGTTTAAATACCGTTTTAGTTTACCAAGAAACTTACCATAAGGATGATTACAAGAAACATCATCCAAAAGGTAAAAAATCTAATTTTGATTATAGAGTGGATACTCCTGACCGTTTAGGTAAGGCAGGGATTCATAAAATTGGATTAGGTGTACTGATAGGTTTAGAAGATTGGAGAACCGATTCATTTTTCACGGCACTTCACCTTGACTATCTAGAAAGAACTTATTGGCAAACGAAATACTCTATTTCATTCCCGAGGTTACGTCCATTCTCTGGAGGTTTAGAACCAAAAGTAGAAATGACAGATAGAGAATTAGTTCAATTGATTTGTGCATATCGCCTATTTGATGAAGAGGTTGAATTGTCTCTTTCCACTAGAGAACATCCAATTTTTAGAGACAATATCATTAAATTGGGTATCACTTCGGCAAGTGCTGGCTCAAAAACAAACCCTGGTGGATATGTGGTTGAACCAGAATCATTGGAACAATTTGAAATTTCTGATGAGCGTTCTGCCGAAGAATTTGCAGAAATGATTAAAAATCAAGGTTATGAAGTGGTTTGGAAAGATTGGGATCTTGCACTTCAATAAACAATAAATGATTAGTAGATTTCTATCCTACTAAAAATAGTATAAAGTAATGTTGACGAAAGAGGAATATAAACGATACGACAGACATATCAGACTAAAAGAGATAGGTGTAGAAGGGCAAGAAAAGCTAAAAAATTCAACTGTACTTATCATTGGTGCTGGTGGATTAGGATGCCCTGTATCTCAATATTTAGCCGCAGCTGGTATTGGACACATCATTCTTGTTGATCATGATATGGTGTCTGTATCGAACCTCCAACGTCAGATTATGTTTACTACCAATGATATTGGTAAACCAAAAGCTGAAGTAATTAAAGAACGGTTATCGGCCATGAACCCACATTGTAAGGTAACTACCGTACTTCAGCAGTTCAATAAAGAAAATGCTTTAGAACTTATCAAAAAAGCAGATGTTATTGTAGATGGAACAGATAATTTCTCTTCCCGCTATCTAATCAACGATGCCTGTATCATTCAGAATAAACCTTTAGTCTCAGCCTCTATTCAAGGGTTTGATGGACAGTTATCTGTCTTTAATTACAACAATGGTCCAACATACCGTTGTATTTTCCCTAACCCTCCTTCTCAAGAAGAAGCTCCAAACTGTAACGAAATTGGTGTTGTGGGAGCTATGGTAGGTATTTTGGGTACTATGCAAGCTACAGAAGTGATTAAGTTAATAACTGGTGTTGGTAAGTTATTAAGTGGACAATTATTGTTGATAAGTGGTATGGATATGAGTTTTCAAACCTTGAAATTCAAGAAAAATCCAAAAGTTGCTAACATATCAACATTAGGTGATTATAATTTTGATTTCTGTGCGACACCTGATAACAATGTAGAAATTAGCATCCATCAAGTAGAGGAAATGTTAGCGGATACATCACAAACGTTGTTAGTAGATGTACGAGAAGAATATGAAAGGGATATTGATGATATAGGAGGAATACATATCCCGTTAGCTGAACTTGAAGAAAGAATTGATGAGCTTCCTGATCATGAAAATATCATTTTTTATTGTCAATCTGGTAAACGAAGTAGGGCTGCAATCGATGTATATCAGTCTGTTAAGCAAAATAATGCTAAAGTTTACAGTTTAAAAGGTGGTATGGAAGTGTTATAGTGAATAAAGTTTTACCTTTGTGGTATCTTGAAAATGTTCATTATGTCAACCGATGAGTAAAAAAGTAATTTTTGCTGACTTACTAAACTTCCGTCATACTCCAGTTAAATTATTTTACTTTATAAACAATGTTTGGAGTGGTATCATTGTGCCTCATTCATTGTTTAAATTTCGAAGAAAATCGTATATAAAGTTTGATGAGGAGAATACTGACTACGTATACCAAAGGGTAAATTATTACATGAAAAAAAATACTACTTTTCATGTTTCTAAGAATGCCTTTCAATTACAAAATTTAAAAAGAAGAGATCATTCCAGTGCCTACTTTTTTGATCTGATATCTAGTACAAAATACTTTCATCCTTCTTTAAATATTGATTTTATATTTGGTGATGTTATTCATATTCCAAATTATCCTGCAATCGTAAAGAGTCGACCGATCTCGGATACGAATGAAAACTCTATATTGCTGAAGCTAAATAAAATCAGACATTACAATTTCATCAATGATTGGAAGAAGTTTGAAGACAAAAAAAATATTGTGATTACTAGAGGAGATGTATTTAAACATCATAAAAATAGAATTGATTTTTTAGAAAAGTTTTTTCATCATCCTAAGTTTGATATTGGAAAGGTTAATCCTGCAAACCCTAAAGATAAAAACATCACAGATGATACTTACCTCAAAGAAAAAGTGACAATTGAAGATCAACTAAACTGTAAATTTATTTTTTGTTGGGAGGGTAATGATGTTGCGACAAGCTTAAAATGGGTAATGTCTTCAAATTCTATTGCTGTAATGCCTACACCAACAATGGAAACATGGTTTATGGAAGGTACCTTAATCCCTGATTATCATTACATACATGTCAAAGATGATTTATCTGATTTAGAAGAGAAGATTGAGTATTATTCTAATAATACAGAAGAAGCATTAAAGATCATAGCTAATGCTAATCAGTATGTTAAGCAATTCTTGGATACTGAAAGAGAGAAAAAAATTGAATTATTGGTAATGGAGAAGTATTTTAGCTTATCCTCCCAATAATTATTCTATGAAAGTAACAGGATTTAGCTTTATACGAAACGCAATAAAATACGACTATCCGATTACAGAAGCCATTACTTCTATTTTGCCAATCTGTGATGAATTTGTTGTAGCAGTTGGCAACTCAGATGATAGTACTCTTCAACTTATCAAAAGTATAAGTCCGAAAATCAAAATTGTTGAAACAGAATGGGATGACTCCTTAAGAGAAGGAGGAAGAGTCCTTGCTGAAGAAACAAATAAAGCTTTTCAAGCCATCTCAGAAGATACCGATTGGTGTTTTTATATTCAAGGTGATGAAGTCGTTCATGAAGATTATTTATACGTAGTTTATAATGCGATGTTAAATAACCTTGAAAATAAAAGTGTAGATGGGTTATTATTCAATTATCTACATTTTTATGGCTCTTACGATTATATCGGATCATCTACCAGATGGTACAGAAAAGAAATAAGAGTTATAAGAAACAATAAAAACATTTACTCTTACAGAGATGCACAAGGGTTTAGAAAAGATGATAATAAGAAACTAAATGTTCTTCCTGTAGATGCGTATATCTATCATTACGGGTGGGTTCGACCACCAGAAAAGATGTTTAACAAACAAAATAATTTTGCTTCACTTTACAATGGTGGTAACCAACCTTCCTATAATGTAGAAGAATTTGATTATTCCGAAATTGACTCCTTAGATATCTTCCAAGGTTCTCACCCTAAAGTAATGAAGAGGAGAATAGAAGATAAAAACTGGAAGTTTGAGAAAGATATTAGCATCAAAAAATATTCTCTAAAAGAAAAAGTAAAACAGATTGTTATGAAAATGACAGGGGGATACATCATTGGAGAATACAAAAATTATAAAATTCTTAAATAAACTTTTTCAATAAGCGAATCCTTTCAACTACTACTTAGATCTACAAACAAAACTTCTATCTTTGCACCGTGAAAGAAAATCTAGTAATAACACCGACCTATAACGAGATCGAAAATGTAGAGCTAATAATAAGAGCTGTAATGGATCTCGACACCCCTTTTGATATGCTCATCGTAGATGATGGGTCTCCTGATGGTACCGGAGCAAAAGTAAAAGAACTAATGGAGGAGTTTCCGAACCGATTATTTTTAGAAGAAAGAACTGAAAAAAATGGATTAGGAACTGCATACCTACATGGTTTTAGATGGGCTTTAGATAGGGACTATCAGTATATCTATGAAATGGATGCTGACTTCTCACACAATCCAAATGATCTTCCAAAACTATATCAGGCTTGTAAGGATAATGGCAATGATATGTCTGTTGGCTCAAGATACAAATCAGGCGTCAATGTGGTCAATTGGTCGATGAAGAGAGTACTCATGTCGTATTTTGCTAGTAAATATGTACAGTTTATTACCGGTATACCTATCAATGATACTACTGCTGGATTTAAATGTTATACTAACAAGGTTTTACAAACGATCTTAAATAAGGACAAGATTCACTTTGTTGGCTATGCTTTCCAAATTGAGATGAAATTCAAAACTTGGAAATACGGTTACAAAATTGAGGAAGTGCCTATCATCTTTACAGATAGAACAAGAGGTGAATCCAAAATGTCAACAAAGATCTTTAAAGAAGCTTTCTTTGGTGTAATTTCTTTAAAGATTAGAAGTATGTTTAAGAAATACATTAAGTAACTAACTAGTGCTTAATATTCTTTTCTCCTCAAGCTCAATTATATTTTCTAATTAACATTTCACCTTGATGAATAATTGTGTTATTACAATTCCTATATATAAGTCTTCACCAAATACTTATGAAAAGATATCTTTCACTCAAGGTGTAAAAGTTCTTTCAAAATGGCCAATTGCCATTGTTACTTATGAAGGATTAGATATCTCTTTTTATACTGAGATATTAGAGGAAAATAAAAACGATTATACCATTCATTATTTTGACCAACACTATTTTAATAGTGTACATACATATAATGAGTTAATGGTAAATATTGATTTTTATAAAACATTTCAACAATATTCTCATTTATTGATCTACCAGACGGACTGCTTTATTTTTAAAGATGATATTCAATACTGGATCGATCAATCATATTCTTATATTGGTGCTCCATGGGTTGTGAATAATGGAACATCACAGCACTTCCAATATGTTGGCAACGGAGGTTTCTCTCTGAGAAATATCAATGACCATATTAAGGTATTACAGAAGTCTAATAATGTCTTAAAGAGTTTATTCTCCACTAACCCACCATTACGACTAAAGACATTTTTTGCATATTTCAGAACATCAAGAAAGTCTACTCTATATCAAGACAGTTATAAAAATGAGGATATGTTTTTTGGAAAAAACTGTTCAAAGACATTTAAGTTTTTCACGATTCCAACTCCTGTGATAGCATCTACTTTTGGTATAGAATATCATGCTGATTATTGTCTTTCAGAAAATAATAATCACTATCCCATGGGAATACATGCTTGGGAGAAACCAGAAAATCTAATCTTTTGGAGAAAGCATATTGAAAAATTTGGTTATCAAATTGACTAATTAAAATTATGAAAGTAGCACTTATTGAACTTGGTGGATCTCATGCTGAATGTCTCTATTCTCAACTTTTATTTCTTAAAACAATTAAAGCGGAGGTTACATTAATTTATGATCCTCGATTAGAACTAACAGTAAGAGATTTTATTGATGAATTTGATAACACTATTCTTCTACCTGAACCAGAAGGTGCATTTTTCTATTACCTAAAGCTTAGAAAGATAATTATAAATAACCAATTCGATAAAGTCATTTTCAATACAGGGCAAGGAGATGTTTGCAAAAAAATATGTGCCTTACCTTTTCCTAAAACCATTGAATTTCTAGGCCTTCTCCACAATACAAAAAAACTATATGGTAGTTTTGGTCAAAAAATAATTTCAAGTAAAGTCAAAAAATACTTTGTGCTATCCGATTATTTACTTGAAAAAACAGCTCCATTTACCAATAAAAAGTTCTTACCATTTTATCCTATTTATTTTAAACCCTACCCTGTAAAAATAAATAAACCGGAAGGTGAAATTTGGATAACAATTCCTGGAGCTATTCTTTTAGAAAGAAGAGAATACGTCCGTCTATTAGAATGTCTAGAAAACATTGATTTCGATAAAAGAATTAAGTTTATTTTCTTAGGAGGCGGACCAAAAGAAGAAGTTGATATTGTGAAGGGATTAATAGAAAAAACTCTTCATCCTGATAACTTCCTTTATTGGAGTGAACATGTCATCAATGATGACTTCCATTCATATCTTCAATTATCAGATTATATCATGCCGTTAATTAATATTCTTGATGGCTATGACTTTAGAATCTCAGGTACATTTAACCTAGCATATGCTTATAATAAGACTATGCTCATTCATAAGTCACTAAATATGGATGAATTCCAAGAAAACTCAATAATATATGATTATGATGGAATTGAAGAACTTCTAAAAACGATTTTAACATTAAAAAAGATTGACTACAAAGCTCAAGATAAGTTCAATTTTGATTATCAAGCCCAACAATACACTGAATTTTTATTAATGAAATAGCTGTTTTTTATGATGATAAAACTTCATTGTATAATTGGTAATATGCCTCTGCATTTTTCTCCCAAGAGAAAGTAGATGCATACTCAAATATTTCATTTTCCTTTTCTTCTCTATTTTTAGAAAAGTCATCTAAACCTCTTTTTGTAATCTCAGCCATATATTTTGGATCAAAGTTATTCCAATAATAAGCATATTTCCCTCCTACTTCAGGTAAACTAGTTTTATCAGAAGAGAAAGTAGGTTTTTTCGATAACATGGCTTCAATAATTGGCAATCCAAAGCCTTCTAATAAGGATGGAAACAAAAAGCACTCACAGTTTTTATATAAATAAGATTTCTCTTCTTCAGTTACAGCACCCAATAACTTAACTCGATCTTGGAGTTTTTTCTCAGCGATTAAATCATTGATTTTATTCACATAAGTATACTTCTCCCATTGCCCAGCAATATAGAGTTTGTATTTAGGATCCATATATTCCATCATTTCTACCAACACATGGAAATTTTTCTTAGGCATGATTGTACCTATTGAGAAGAAAAATGGAGCATCATCTACTAATACATGTCTCTCTGATTTATCTAGAACTGGAGATTTTACTCCATTATAAATAACCTTAACTGGTGTAGATTCTGGTATTGTTAAATGCTCTCGAATTACTCCTTCAGTAAACTTAGAAATCACTGTTACAACATCTGCTCTATTTATAGCACTTTGAATTTTTCTCAATTGCTTCTTTGATTTCTCTTTAGATTTCTCCTTCAGAAAGTTCAAATCATGAATTGTATAAATATTCTTTTTTGCTTTTACCGCCTTATAACTAGTAATTTGATGTGTTAAATGGAATAAATCAATGTGATGATCAATTGGTTCGATACCATTTTTGGTCAAGACATTATGATATCTAAACTTAACGTCGGAGGGATTTTTAATATACTCTTTCCTATTTTTTCCAGATAGTAAAAATTCCCATTTCAAGTCTTTATGATCTAATTCAGTTAGAGCATTAGAGAAGTTGATACTTACTTGTCCTAACCCACAATTTGGGTATTTAAGTCGTTCAAGGTCAACTAAGATAGATAAAGGTACTCTTTTTTCTATCTTCTGACTTAAACCATTTTGGCATTGAATAAGATGGTTTTTTCTTGATTTTTTTAATATAAGATCATTAGCTTTCAATGATTTTTTTTCTTCCTCTTTATGATAAAGGTGAAAAGCAATTGCATTAAATTTTATATCTTTTCTTCTAATACCTGCGTTCAATAATCTAACAACAAATTCGCTATCTTCTCTACCCCAGCCAATAAAGTTTTCATCAAATCCATTCACATTTATAACATCATCTCTCCAAGCAGAAAAGTTACAGGTCCTAGTTCCTTTATCAGACTTCTTTTCTTTTTCGATGATTTTGGAGATGACATCAAAATGAAATGCATTAAAAATATTTATTATCCCCTTGGTATTATAGTTAAAATCTATATCAACTTCACGAATATGTTTTAACGTTGACTCTCTATTAACTCTAACTCTACCTCCTTGTAAAAACCAACCTTTCCTAGCTCTTTTCTGGTGATCCTCAATAAATTTATGATGTAAAACCATATCACCATCAATCATTACTAAATAATCTCCTTGAGCTTCTCTAATTGCATTATTTCGTGACTTGGCTGCTCTAAACCCCTTATCTTCTTGCCAAACATGATTTACTTTGATGTTATTATCCTCTGAAAACTTTTTGATTAGTTCGCTAGTTTTCGATGTCGAACCATCATCAGCAACAATAATATCATATGGTTGAACAGTTTGTTCTAGAATACTCAATAATACTAAATTTAGTGCATCTGGTCGATTGTAAGTCGTAATTATTAAACTTACAGTAGGCAGTGTCTTATTATCCATTAGAAAGAAATTTACTGAGTATACTCCTGCATTTCTTGCAGTTTCTTATACATACCTTCATCCATACCCATTAATTCGTTGTGGGTACCTTCTTCTACAACTTCACCTTCTTTTATTACTAAAATCTTATCTGCTTCCTGGATAGTAGAAAGACGGTGAGCAATTACTAATACTGTTCTACCTTGCATAAGATGTTGAATCGCGTCTTGTACTAATTTTTCAGACTCAGTATCTAATGCTGAAGTAGCTTCATCAAGAATCAGTATTTCTGGATTCTTTAATATAGCCCTAGCAATACTTAATCGTTGACGTTGTCCACCTGAAAGTTTTGAGCCTCTATCACCAATAACAGTTTCATATCCTTGATCTGCCTTCTCAATAAACTCATGAGCATTGGCAATTTTAGCTGCAGATTGTACTTCCTCTAATGTAGCTTTTGTACCAAAGGCAATGTTATTAAAGATAGTATCATTAAATAAAATAGACTCCTGAGTTACAATACCCATATGAGATCTCAATGACTCTAATGTATAGTCTCTGATATCATGGCCATCGACACTTACATTACCTTGTCTAGGATCATAAAATCTTGGGATTAAATCTGCTATAGTTGATTTCCCTCCACCTGAAGGTCCTACTAATGCTACCATTTGACCTTTTTTCATTTCGAAGTTAATACCCTTCAAAACATCTTTATCTTCATAACCAAAACGTACATTCTCAAAAGTGATTTTTTGATCAAAAGTTGTTAACTCTTTTGCGTTCTCTTTTGATTTAATAGTTGGCTCTGTATCCAATAATTCAAATATTCTTTCGGTAGCTGCAATACCTCTTTGTATGCTACTAATATTACCAGAAATAGCTTTCACAGGATTCAATACCTGAGTAAATAATACTAAGTAAGCTAAAAATTCTGAGGCTGAAAGCGAAGGAGAATCTGATAATACAATTGTACCACCAAGATAAAGTAACACACCTACGAAGAAGACACCCATTGCTTCTGAAAGCGGAGATGCCAATTCTCTTTTTGAAGCAAAGTCTCTAAATGCTGAAACATACCCTTGGTTACTTTTTTCGTAAGAAGAAGTTACATACTTATCTGCATTAAAGCCTTTTACCACACGCATACCAACAATAGTCTCATCCAAAACACCAAGAATATTTGCTGTAATATCTTGTAGATTGTGAGATACCGATTTCAATTTTTTAGAAATCAATCCAATAGAAATACCAGAAATTGGCAAGATCATGAAAACGAACATTGTCATTTTCGGTGAAAGGTAAATTAATGTAGAGAAAAAGATGACCAACATAATTGGGTCTTTTACAAAAGTTACTAATGCTCCAAAAGCATTTTCAGATTCCTGAACATCAGTGGTTGATCTTGAGATAATATCACTCTTCTTTGAATTTGTAAGATAACCAATATCTAAGGATAACACTCTTTGAAAAATAGCAGATCGTAATGTCGCAATTGAACTTCTTTTATAGCTTTCTGCTAATCTTCTTTCTGAATATCTAAATATATTTGATAAGAGAGATGCTGAAATTGTAAAACCACAAATCAGCATTAGAGCATATAATTTACCATGTAGGGCGATCAAGATACCAAACTCTTGATACATATATTCTTTAATAAAGGCCCCGCTGAATTCAAATTCTTCAAGTGTAATTGGGTTGGCTGGTACTTCAAATAAAGTATCACTATTGAAAAGTATATCCAATAATGGTATCATCATAGAGAAGTTCAACAAACTAAATAAACTCATTCCTAATGCTACTAATGTATAAGGAATTAGAAAACTCGTAAAATTTCCTGCTAACTGAATTAGACGTTTATATATTTTCATATGCTCTTTGAGCGTTTAATAATTTTCTATGTTTTGAAGTAGTTGCAAAGGTAAGCATTGAATTGAAAACCCTAACTACTTAGTAAATTTTATCAAATAATATTAACGGAAGATCAAATATGAACTTATTCCTATCCTAGACAACTGATAATAGCTACAATGACAAAGAGTTTTAAAAGTGTTTATTATTTTTGATGAAGTTAATCCTTAAACGAATGAAAAAAAGAACAGCTCTTATTATTGGTAGTACCGGTTTAATTGGTAATTCTCTAGTTCAGTTTCTAGTAGATAGTGATCATTATGAAAAAGTAATCTCTATTGGTCGAAGAAACACTGGTATTAATCACCCTAAATTATCTGAGGTAATCACTAACTTAGATGATTTACATGAATTAGTTTTAGAAGACACTATCGATGATGCCTTTTGCTGTTTAGGTACAACAATGAAAAAAGCTGGATCTAAAGATGCTTTTTATAAAGTGGACCATGAATATGTGATGAAGTTTGCTCAATTAGCCTCAAAACTTAAAGCAAAAACGTTCAATGTTGTTTCTGCCATGGGTGCGAATAAGGATTCTTTGGTATATTATAATAGAGTAAAAGGTCAAGTTGAAAACGAGTTAATACAACTCAATTTCAATACACTAAATATTTATCAGCCTTCGTTATTATTAGGAGATCGAAAAGAATCTCGTTTTGGTGAAGATTTTGGGAAAATCTTTAATTCAGTCTTTAATCCATTAATTCCAAAAAAGTATAAAGGTATTGAAGGAATAAAAGTTGCTAAAAGCATGATCACAACGGCTTTATCCTCCCAAAATCAGAAAATCAATTATATTACTTCTGACATTATGCAATCCTTAGGTGTGTAGTTTCTCTTTATTTTTTGCTCATTCTTCACTTTTTCTCAATTTATCTACAACATGACTTCAAAATTTTTTAACCTTAAACTACTATTCTATTTCTTTTCTTTTTTTTCTATTACTTCAGTATATAGTCAAATTACTCAAAAGGATAACATCGCTCCATCAACTGATAAGCATTGGGCTTTAACCGTATATGGTGGTTGGAGTAATTATTATGGTGACCTCACAAAAAGTCGCTCTCCTTTTACTACTAATTTTCAACTTATTGGTGGTAATATAGGTGGAGCCTTTGAGAAAAGATTATCGCATAGAATTGTTGTAAGAGGTGAATTCGGTTGGAGTCGAATTAGTGGAGATGACAATCAAACTGCAGAAGCAGGCTCTTTTGAATATGATAGAAATTTACATTTTCGAAATGATCTCTTTCAATTATCTGCCTTAGGACAAATTGATATTCTTCCTCATTTAGGACATTATTCCCAAAGAAGACTTGTCACTCCTTATATATTAACAGGTGTAACAGTACTTTTCAGTAACCCTCGAGGCAAAACAACAGAAAATAATGGTAGTACTTGGGTTGACCTACAACCCCTGGGTACAGAAGGACAAGGAACATCTACAACTAAACCAAAATACAATAAGACTGTCATGGCCCTTCCATTAGGTTTGGGCGTGAATTTTAAAGTTACTGATCGTCTAGATATTGGTGTTGAGTGGGTGACAAGGTTCACTGCCACTGATTATTTGGATGATATAAGTAAATCATATGTTGGCGATGCCTTTTTTGGAGGAAATCAACTGGCTGCAGCAATGGCCGACCGTTCACAAGAAAGTATTGCTGTCCTAACCGGAGAACAAAGGCAAGTACCAGAGTACAAATTTGGACCTGGTGATAAAAGAGGTTCTAATAATGTTAATGATGGCTACAATAATGTATCAGTTAGAGTAAGATATATTTTGTCCAAAAATAAAGCTCCAAAAGACCTATCTTGGTTACATAAAAGCAATGAGCATTATACTCCTATATCATTACATGCAAATAAAGTTCATCAATTTTCTACAAGAGAAAATTCAAGATTTGCGAAATATCAAGACCGTTATTCTATCCAAAACCTAGCGATCAACACAGAAGGATCTGAAAGGTCTCCCAATTTTTATTATGGGGGGTTAATCTACTCCACCGACCGCAACGACAGAAAGCATTTCAATAAAAAATCTCGTAAATCTTATTACAACTTCTACTTTGCTCCTTTACATGATTTGTATAGGAATGAACAGACCCGACCGATTGCAATAGATACAGTCGACTTAAAAGGGTTTCACCATCATTCTGCTTTCCAAATCAACGACCATCAAATTATTGCAACTATGTATTCTGCTGATTTACCAAACCAGGAAGTTGCTCAACATAAATTATACATGATGGACATTTTAGGGGAAAACATATGGAAGGAAGAGAAAGAACTACCCTTTAACAATGAACATTATTCCATATCCGAACCTACGTTTAGTCAAGATGGAAATACGATGTATTTTGTCTCTGATATGGAAGACAGCTATGGCGGTACTGATATTTATGTGAGCTATAAGTTCAAAGGTCAATGGACATATCCCATCAACTTAGGAGAAACTGTAAATACTCCTGGTGATGAAGTAAGTCCATTCTTACATCCTGATGGAACTTTATATTTCGCTTCTGATGGCCATGACGGAATGGGTGGATTAGATATCTATGAATCAATTTCTAAAGATGAAACAATTATAGCTGTAGCCAACTTAGGAAGTCCTATCAATTCAGAATATGACGATTACGGGCTTATACTCAATAATGTAAAGCGAGTGGGCTATTTTACTTCGAATAGAATTGGAGGCAAAGGAGGAAATGATATTTACCAACTTAATGTAAATGAAATCAATGTTTCTAGAATGCTCACTGATGAACATGAAAACTTGTTCTTAGTTGAAGAAATGAAACTAAAAGGTAAAGTAATCTCAAAAGATACAAGAGCTCCTCTACCTAGAATATTAGTGAGTTTAAAGAATAAAGAAACGAATGCTTTAATCACAAAAAGAACAGACAGTAATGGTCAGTTTGAATTCGATATATCTAACGAATCGAATTATGAGATTTTCCCTTCTGCCTTCGGGTATAAAAGGATGAAAGCTACTCAAATATCAACCGTAGGAATGTTTGGTATTGGAGAGCTAGAACAAACCTTACTTATCGAATCTTTAGCTAAGAAAGTGAAACTTTATGGTAAAGTAACTGATAAAAAAACTGGCGATATTCTAAAAAACATAGAACTTGTTTTTATTTCCCCAGATGAGAATGAAAACATCTATGTAAAGTCTGACAATGAAGGTAATTACTCAATGGAAATCGACAAGGATAAGAAATACTTCTTCTTTGTTGAAGAAGATGGATTCGTTCAGAAAAATTACGCCATACCTGACTTATCTAAGTTCAGAACAGTGAAAACCATGAAATATAATATTCGACTGGAACCTAAAGAATAACAAAAAAGCACTTATAAGTTCAATACTCATAAGTGCTTTTTTATCTCAAAATCTATTGATTAATCATATTGCAATTCAAAATTGTCAACTTTTAAAATACTTTCAACTGCTCCAGTATAATAATCACCTAAAGCACTAGATGAGAATACTATAATAATATGAGTTGGGAATTCTGATGGATCAGCATAACCTGATTCTTCTTCACCTTCCCATGTATTTAAACCTGCATAATCAGGTGCATCAGAAGGGAGTTCACCATAGGTGAAATCTATTTTAAGATTTGTCCATTCATCAATTTGGTCGCCACTACGGAACCAAGCAGTTCCTAGTCTAAGACGAGTTCCATCATCTTGCCTCACCTGAAGAATAACATAAATATCACATTCATCAGCTCCTGAAGCAGGTCTACTATTTTCTCTATAATCAGAACCCGGAGTATATTGATAATCTACAGAAAAACTTACAGGTTTACTTCCATATGGTCTACCGAAATCTATATTTTTTCTTGGCTCAGAAGGGTTTAATGCACCATCAGTAAATCTACCAGAATAAAGACTAGCAGCCGAGAGTTTATTGATACCAAATAATCCTACCAATTTAGTTTCAAGATGAGCATATACTCTATCCCCTTCTGTCATAGGGTCAACCAATGTTTTTTCAGCAATTTCTCCTGCTTTATTAGGTGTATCCCAAAACTGAGCTCCTGCTGTTTCATCACCTGGTCCAGGTTGTTGATATCCTCCAACAGCATACCACTCATCAAAACTTGTATTTGGAATAACATCTGCTTGTAAATCTGCATACACTTTCCACACAGAAGAATCACCATTTTCAGCAGTAACTGTATACAAAACAGTATCTCTAAAATCTTGGCTTTCCCCCACTCCAGGCATCACCGTAGAAAGACTCGAAGTTTTAATATTTGTTGGTGACAATGAAGAACGATCAGCTCTTTCATTTACAGGAACGGTAATAATTCTTTTTGTTGAATCAATAACAGTTGTTCCCGATTGCATTTCCAACTCGAATGTCTGAATATCATTCTGATTGGATAAACCAAAATAATCCCAATCTATACATGAAGTAAGTGACATTAATAAACCACTTACTATTAATAATCTCAATTTTTTCATTTGCTCAATAAGTTTAAAAATAGTAAGCTACAGCTAATCTAATTTGTAAAAGGTTTACTCTAAAGTTTAAATCAAAATCAGTTCTTTTAGATTCCTCTGTGTAGTTCGTTATAGATTTTTGATGATCCATTTCTAAACCTAACAACCCAACTGAAGCTTCAAATGCAAAACCATCCTTAATAAAAGCGGCAAGACCTGGTTGGATACCAATACCCATTGTCACTCTATCAGTCAATACCTTCGTTGTTTCTCCGTTTGCTTCCGTTTTCTGAAGAGATCTTCCCATTCCAATCTGCAAAGCAGTTTGATTGAATATACTAAACCTTCTAGATGCTGATAATGGAATATAATTTCTAATAAACGGTGCTATATAATGACCATGACTAATGGATTTTAATTGTGTCCTAACATCATTGGCTGTATATACCTCGTTTTTATTTTTACTATTATAGGAGTACTCTACACCGACCATAAAAAAGTCTTTGATAAAATATCCACCTTGAATTCCTATTTCAAATTCACCATTATCTTGGGTATGAATTTGACGTATAAATTGGTCTTCATTTTCGGCATTACTAGAGGATAATTGTAGAGTAAGAGAAGTATACCATTGACCTTTTAATTGGTTGTGATTGAAATCCAAGTCGCGTGGATCACTATCAACTTTAGTACTGTCTTGTGCCACAGAGCAAATACTGAACATGCACAACAGTAACGAAAAGAATAACTTTTTCATAAATTGAAGTCAGAGTAGAATAATATAAATTCTTAGATTGAAGATGAATTATGTTAATGAATATAATAAATATTATTGCTTTTTCTTAGCTCTTGGTTGAGTATATATTGGGAATAGAGGAATTCTGTACAATAATCTATACTGAAAATTTAGTCTTGAACGATCGTCTTTATTAAAATACCAACCAGGAATATCATTTTTAGTAATTGCAGTAGCTGGGAAGTCTCGTTTTATTGTGTAAGCAAAGCCAAAATCTGCTGTTAATCCTTTCCATAAAGCTAGTTTTAAGCTTACAGTAAATTCATACCAGCTTACATTCACATCTTTTTCTGTAAGTGATTTAAGAGTGGCTCCATCTCCCCAATAACCATTACCCGTACTGTAATAATCAGCATGTTGATCGAATGTTGAATTCGCATACTTTAATCCAAATGAAAGTCCACTATCTACAGATGATTTTCGCATTACATTATACTCAAAACCAAATCTATAGAAGCTACCCACAGATCTATAATTAAAAAAATCAGAATCTACACTTGTTCTTGTACGATCCATTTGGCCATATTCTGCCGTCAAAAACCATTGGTTACGGATCATTAAATCTCCATATAATGTCCAAGCACTCATTCCATCATCAATTGCTGATTGAACTAATGGACGTAAATCTGCTCCAAGGCGAATACCTGATAAAACGAAATACCCCGAACCTTTAGGCTCTCCATGTTTGTTAAGTGGCCATGGTTCACCTAATGCAGTTGTATCTTGAAGTACTCCTGTCGAATCAACCATTTGATCAGTAGAATCACTTTCTACAACTTGAGCAATACCAATAGAGGGTAATACCAGAAGAATACCTAGTAATGAATACCTATATAAATTAGTTATATAACTTAACATTTGGATAATTATCGTTCGTATTAATGGTTGTTCTTCCTAATTCCATTATCTGGAAAATAGAATCTTGAGGGAAAGTAAAATAGTCGCCTTGTACGCTATCACTCTCTAGAATCAAATCACCTGTACCTTCTAAGAAAATACAACCTGTTTCATCATCACTGATGACAGTAGTATTATTAAAATTAACTTGAAGTTCTTGCGTTAATGTATCAGTTAAATCAGCACTTACCAACATAAACTCGAAAGTGGTGGTAGTGGTACCTTCTACAGGTAAATAGATGGTACTAAACTTATCCGAAGAAGTATATATTGGATCAAAATCCTTTCCTTTTACATGAATTGAGGTGAACTGTAATTCTCTTGGGTTTCCTGTAACTTTATCATAGAAAGTTACTATCAAATTTCTACTCGGTGTTCTTGTTTCAGCATCACAGATATCCAATAAGAATTGAATATTTTCATTGGCTGTATCAGCGGTAACTACAGAATTAACAACCACTACAGAATCAAATAAAGATCCTTCATCACCTTTATACCCAGAAGTTCCTTCTTTCGTAGGATCAGGAGATACACCTAAATCTGTAAACTGCTCATAAGCCCCACAATCGGGTCCATTTACGGTTACTGAACTATAATAATCAATATAGGTAGTATCAGATAACCCGGAAGTGATAAATGAAAATCCTGTCTGACGCGTCGTTACTTTTAACGGTAATAAATACTTCCCATTAGACATCGGTGTAATCTCCGCTGCATTATCACCAATACCTTTCACTGAAGTAAAATTAATACTAACAGCGGTAGAAGTATTTTTATCATAAAATGCACCAACGGCATAGGATGATGGGTTAGAGTAAGGATCGCAATCGCGACAAGATGGTGTAACTAAAAAAATGACCAGAGGAATGAAAGACCACAAACCTCTTTTTAGATAGATCTTAAAGTTCATAAAACAAAGTTAAAACGCATTTCCCAATTTAAAAGGATTTTCTGATTGGGATTACATTCTTCATAAAAAGTTTGATAAAACTACAACTATTTATAGACAAAAAAAGCGACCCGAAGGTCGCTTTCCTGATTGCTTTTATCATATTTTAAAACCAAAAAGGCCTTATGAATTATTTTAATAACTCATAAATACCTGCAACACCTTGTCCTCCACCGACACAAGCTGTCACCATTCCATACTTTTGGTTACGTCTTCTCATTTCATTAAATAACTGGACTGAAAGTTTGGCACCTGTACAACCAAGAGGGTGACCTAAGGCAATTGCACCTCCATTTACATTGATAATGTTAGGATCAAAATCAATATTTTTGATCACTGCTAATGATTGTGCTGCAAAAGCTTCATTCAATTCTACTTGTTCAATATCCGAAGCTTTTAACCCTGCTTGTTGTAATGCTCTTGGAATTGCTTCTACAGGACCAATACCCATAATTCTAGGATCTACACCTGCAGATGCATAAGAAACCATTCTTGCAATTGGTTCCAATTTCAACTCCTTCACCATTCTTTCTGACATTACCATTACAAAAGCAGCTCCGTCAGAAGTTTGTGATGAGTTACCAGCAGTTACCTGACCACCTTGTTTAAAAGCTGGTTTTAATCGACCTAAACCAGAAACATCAGACTTACGAGGTCCTTCGTCAGTATCTACAACAAACTCTCTCGTTTTCTTACGGTCTCCTTCCAAATAAGTCTCTTTTACTGTAATTGGAACAATTTCATCTTTAAACTTGCCAGCTGAAATTGCTGCTAGGGCTTTTTCATGAGATTTTACAGCAAATTCGTCTGCTTCATCTCTATCAATGCCATAGTCCTTTGCCACTTCTTCAGCCGTCAATCCCATGTTCAAATAGTATTGAGGTGTTTCGGTGGCTATTTTATAATTTAAGCCTGTCTTATAGCCCATCATAGGTACCATAGACATCGACTCAGTACCTCCAGCAATAATACAATCTGCCATTCCTGCTCTAATCTTTGCAGTGGCCATTGAAATTGTTTCAACACCAGAACCACAATATCTATTAACTGTGACACCCGGTACTTTTAAATTATCTGGAGCAAATGCTAAAAGTGAAATCATTCTAGCCATTTGCATACCTTGTTCTGCTTCTGGAATTGCACAACCTACGATGAGGTCATCAATTCTTGTAGGGTCCAAAGCGGGTACACTTTGAACGAGATGTTGAATTACATCTGCCGCTAAATCGTCAGGGCGTGTGAATCGAAATCCTCCTTTTTTCGCCTTGCCAATAGCTGTTCTATATCCTGCTACAATATAAGCTTCCATTGTTTTCTAGTTATTATTGATCAAAGTTTGTGATTAAAAATTAGACTTCAGTCTATTTAGTTTCTTAGTGGTTTACCTTTGAAAAGAATACTTTGGATACGTTCCAATGTTTTCTTCTCACCTGTTAAACTCAAGAACGCTTCACGCTCTAAATCCAACAAGTATTGCTCTGACACTAATGCCGGAGCAGATAAATCACCACCATTGATCACATAATTCAATTTACGAGCAATTTTTGCGTCATGTTCTGATGCCCAATTCGCATATTCCATACCCGCAATTCCTGCTTCAAACAATGCCATACCTCCACGGCCTTGTACCTTGATATCTCTTCTTTGGTTCTTCTGTGCATATCCTAATGCCGACATCTCTAAAACTCTAGTCTTAGCATCAGCAATTACTCTTTTCCTGTTTAGAGTAATATTCGAATGTGCGTTCATGAAGCCCATATCTCTCATTTCCTCAGCAGAAGTAGCTACTTTTGCTGTTGCAATAGCCATAAATGCATCTTGCAAACGGTTATATTCTGGATCACCAGATTTAAATGAATCAGAAACTCTCAATGCCATCTCTTTTGTTCCGCCACCCGCAGGAATAAGACCGACACCTACTTCTACTAACCCCATGTATGTTTCAGCATGTGCTTGTATTGCATCACAATGCATAGAAAGTTCACAACCTCCACCTAATGCTAAACCAGATGTTGCTGCTACAACCGGAACCGAAGAGTACCTTGCCTTCATCATTGTTTTCTGGAATTGAGCAATCATTAAGTTGATTTCATCATATTCCTGATCACATGCGAACATAAAGAGCATGGCTAAATTGGCACCTGCAGAGAAATTTGCAGACTCATTACCAATGACTAACCCTTTCCAACCTTGTTCCTCTGCAATTGATATTGCAGTATTTACACCTTCAAGGTTTTCAGCGCCAAGTGCATTCATTTTAGTATGGAACTCTAAATTGAGTACTCCATCACCAATATCGAATAACGTAGCCCCTGCGTTACCCCAAACTACATTTTCACCTCGCAATGTTTCTAACATTACAAGTGATTCTGTACCTGGAACTACTTTATATGATTTTGTAGGGATATCGTAATATAAACGCTTACGGTCTTCGTTTTTGTAGAATGAAGTATGACCGGCTTCAAGCATTTCATATACCCAATCAGCAGGTTTTTCACCCGCCTCTTCCATTTTTGAGGCAGTTTCTTTTACTCCTAATAGATCCCAAGTTTCAAATGGTCCTAATTCCCATGCAAAACCAGCGGCAACTGCTTCATCAATTCTGAAAAGCTCATCCGCAATTTCAGGAATTCTATTTGAGCAATATCTAAATACATCATAGAAAGATTTACGATAGAACTCTCCTGCTTTATCTTCAAAGTTTAGAAGTACAGGAATTCTCTCTCTAACACTTTCCATATCTTTTACTGCCTCTAAAGCTTTAAATTTCGCTCTAGTTTTTGGCTGATACTCAAATGTATTAAGGTTTAACTCCAAGATGACTTTCTTTCCATTATCATCTTTTGTCTTTTTATAATATCCTTGTTTGGTTTTATCACCAAACCACTGACGATCATTTAATTCACTTACAATTTTCGGAAGTACAAATCGTTCTTTCGATTCATCATTTGGTAAACCCGCATGTAGGTTGTTTGATACCTTAACCATTGTATCCAAACCTACAACATCACTTGTACGGAATGTTGCTGATTTAGCTCTACCTATAATTGGTCCAGTAAGTTTATCTACCTCTCCAACTGATAGCCCCATTTCTTGGATGGTATGCATACCTGACATGATAGCATAAACACCAATTCTGTTCGCAATAAACGCAGGAGTATCTTTACAAAGTACGGTTTCCTTTCCTAATTGAACATCTCCATAATGCATAAGGAAATCTACCACATCTTGGTCTGTTCCAAGACCTGGAATAATTTCTAATAGTCTTAGGTAACGTGGAGGATTGAAGAAGTGAGTTCCGCAGAAATGCTTTACAAAGTCATCGCTTCTTCCTTCACACATAAACTTCATTGGAATACCTGAAGTATTCGAAGTAATAAGTGTGCCTGGTTTACGGTATTGTTCTACTTGTTCAAAAACTTTCTTTTTGATATCAAGGTTTTCAACAACTACCTCAATAGTCCAATCACATGATGATATTTTTGACATATCATCAGTGAAGTTACCTGTAGAAATAAGTTTTTCAACTCCTTTTCTAAATACAGGTGCAGGTTTTGACTTTAACGCTGATTTTAAAGCGTCATTGACAATGCGGTTACGAACAGCCTTACTTTCAAGAGTAAGTCCTTTCGCTGCTTCTTGCTCTGATAATTCTCTAGGCACGATGTCTAACAATAAGACCTCAACGCCAATGTTCGCAAAGTGACATGCAATTCTGGATCCCATTACGCCTGAACCCAAAACGGCCACTTTATTGATAGTTCTGTTTTTCATCGGTGTACCGATTTATTTGTGTTGTTTATTTATGTGTATTCTAAATTGAATCAAGACAATAGTTTGGGGAGGTCATGTTATTTTGACAGGTTCTCTTCTGTAATTCCAAAACCTTTAAGGTTTTCTCTAATTTCGTCGAACATCTGTCCTTTAGGGTCTTTTACTACTTCATTAATCATATCTATGACATGAAAAAATACTCCTAATTCATCTTCAGTGACTTTCTCCTCAACTCTTCTTAAGAAAACTTTTACTGTCTGCTTTGACATTTCTCTTTTGGTCTGACCAAACTCCGTTAACTTGATAATTACTTTTCGTTTATCCGTTTTATCAGGAATTCTTGTGATCAACCCTTTCTCTTCAAAGCTTTTAAGCATTCTAGTTAAGCTTCTTGCTTCCATACCCATCAAAGGGGCAATTTTTGTTGCCGGAGTACCGTCAACAGGATCGATATTCAATAATACAAAACCAATTGAGTGTGAGATATCATAATCTGCACCTAATAGGTTATACATTTTTGAAATACCTAGCCAAGTGGCCTTAATACTTAAATCAACAGACTGTTTCTTTTTTTCAGATTTACGCAATCCCCCCATGCTTTCATAATTTTACTTTTGTGCTTTGTGTGTGTGTGTTTAAGGTTTGAGGGTAAATACTGTCTATGACATCAATAAACAACGAGCATTTGTGCCAAAAAACTGTTATTTTACCTCCTTAGTCTCCAAATATATAAATAAATAGTATGCATGCATAACATTTTACAAATAAATATTAATTATGAATAAGATTTTAGTACAATACTTAAAAGATGTATTACTATAACTTCAATTAACGTCTACTTAAAAACAATTACTTACATTTGTGGATAGGTTATTTGTGACAACAAGTTTTCCTATTATCTATCAGCGACTTATCAAAAAAGCAGAATGAAGGAACTCGCTTTTCTTAATAAATATATTTACCGATACGGTTTCAGATTAACGTTGGGGATTATTTTTATGATTATCTCCAATATTTTTGCGATTGCACCCGCTCAAGTTGTACGTTATGCTCTTGATTTGGTGGTCGATACTTTAAAGACACAAACATTATTAGAAGGGGCTGAACTTCACAGTGTCTTTATTGATGACTTCTTTAAAACTGTATTGCTATACGGTGCTGTTATTGTTTCAATGGCACTTTTAAGAGGTATTTTCTTATTTCTTGTACGACAGACTATTATAGTTATGTCTCGATTAATAGAGTTTGACCTTAAGAATGATATTTTTGAGCATTATCAAAAACTCACTTTAAGTTTCTACAGAAGAAATAACACAGGTGATCTTATGGCAAGGATCTCTGAGGATGTGAGTAAAGTGCGTATGTATTTGGGCCCAGCTATCATGTACTCTATCAATATGGTAATTTCCTTTATCCTTACCATTGGTATCATGTTGAGCATTAATGTACACCTTACATTCTGGGCTTTATTTCCACTTCCATTATTGTCTATCAGTATTTACTTTGTTAATAACGTAATCAACAAGAAATCTGAATTAATTCAACAGCAATTGTCTTCTATGTCTACGTTTGTACAGGAAGCATTTTCTGGAATTCGAGTAATCAAGGCATTTGTTAGAGAAAAAGAATCATTATCTCAGTTCACAGATAATGCTACTGAATATCAAAACAGACAATTAGAATTAGCTAAGGTAAACTCTATGTTTTACCCATTAATGCTATTCCTGATTGGACTAAGTACCATTCTAACTGTTTATGTAGGTGGTATAGAAGTTGAAAAAGGTACAATTACACCTGGAGTTATTGCTGAGTTTATTATGTACGTGACCTTACTTACATGGCCGGTAACATCTTTAGGTTGGGTTACTTCTATTGTTCAACGAGCAGCTGCATCACAAAAAAGAATCAATGAGTTCTTAAATGAAACACCTGAAATAGTTTCTACTTCAGACGAAGTACAAGAAATTAAAGGTAATCTTAAGTTTGAAAACGTTTCTCTTGTATATCCTGACTCAGGAATAAAAGCATTAGATGATTTATCATTTGAAATTGAGTCTGGAAAAACTTTAGCCATTTTGGGAACAACTGGTTCTGGTAAAAGTACGGTTGCTAGTTTAATTTCAAGATTATATGATCCTACTTCGGGTAAAATCCTTGTTGATAATAAAGATCTAAAATCATATAATCTTCATGATATTCGCTCTCAGATTAACATGGCTCCACAAGATGTATTCTTGTTCTCGAATACTCTAAGAAACAATATCGCTTTTGCCAAAGAAAACGCATCTGAGGCTGAGATTGTTGAGGCAACAAAAAATGCTGGCTTATGGGAAAATATCCAGCATATGGAACATGGCCTAGATACAATTGTTGGTGAGAGAGGAATCACATTATCTGGTGGTCAAAAGCAACGTACCACTATTGCAAGAGCGATCTTAGGTAGTCCTAAAATATTGGTTTTAGATGACAGTTTATCTGCCGTTGATACTAAAACAGAAAATCAGATATTAAACAATTTACAGAATGTAATGCACAATAAAACTTCTGTAATCATTTCTCATAGGGTCTCTTCTGCTAAATTAGCTGATAAAATTATCGTACTTCATGAAGGAAAAATTATCGAACAAGGAACTCATGATGAGCTACTTAATTTAGAAGGACACTACAACACACTATACGAGCAACAGTCAAAGGGTAATAATTTGTAAATATTTACGAATATCTTTTGTACTTTTGTTTCATAAAGACAAGAATCATAGACCTAATTTTAAAAGAGTTGTCTTTAACTGCTATAACGTATTACATTAAATCACTGAGAACGATATACTCAAAAGTGCTAATTTGAACGTGACAACGAATACAAAAAAAAATAATGATCTGCCCATTTTAAGTGAAGCTAATTTCAAAGAGCTATTTGACCTGTATTTTGAAAACATAAAGAGTTTCATTTACTATAAGATTGGTGATATCGACGTAGCCGAAGATATCGCACAGGAATCCTACATCAAATTTTGGGAAGCTAGAGAGAAAATCATTCTTGAAACAGCGAAAACATACTTATATACCATCGCAAATAACCTTGCGTTAAACTATATCAAACACAACAAAGTAGTTTTACAATTCGAACAAAGACAGAATAAGAAGGACGGAGAATCTGAGACAAATCCTGAATTCAAAATGGAGCTGAATGAATTCCAAAACACTTTAGAAAAAACAATCAATCAATTACCTGATAAAAGCAGAGAGGTTTTCTTAATGAACCGTATGGATGGTCTCACCTATTCTGAGATCAGTAACAGACTTGATGTGAGTGTAAAAGCTATCGAAAAAAGAATGAGTAAAGCACTCAGTATTTTAAGAAAAAACCTAAATGTCTCTATTTAGAGAATTCAATATTTATTATCGTATTCTTTACCTTTTGGTAACATCTCATTAATTAAGATCTCGATATCATTAGTTTAAATCCTGTATTTTATTATTTTTGCGTTTTAAAAGAGGCAACTCATATGAGTTATTACACAAAATAAACTTTACAATATGATCAATCTTGTATTATTTGGCCCTCCAGGTGCCGGAAAAGGTACACAAAGTGATATGATTAAGGAAAAATATAGCCTTACTCACTTATCTACTGGAGACTTACTTCGTGGTGAAATTAAAGCTGGTACTCCTCTTGGAATCAAAGCAAAAGAATTAATGGACCAAGGTCAATTAGTTCCAGACGAAGTAGTAATCGGAATGATTGATTCTAAAATCAAAGAACATAAAAGCGGTAATGGTTTTATCTTTGATGGTTTTCCTCGTACAGTTGCTCAAGCAGAAGCTTTAGATAATTTAATGACAGAAAATGGTATTGCTATTTCTGGAATGGTTGCTTTAGAAGTGGATGAAGAAGAGTTGACAAAGCGTATCTTAAAGCGTGGTGAAACTTCTGGTCGTACTGATGACCAAAACGAAGATTTAATCCGTAACCGTGTACAAGAGTACAACAATAAAACTGCTCCTGTAGCAAGCTTCTACGAAGGTCAAGGAAAATTCAAATCAATTAATGGTGTAGGATCTATCGAAGAAATCTTCGGATCTGTATGTACTGCAATTGATTCATTATAGTCTTTTTTACGATTAGTAATAAGATCAAAAAGGTCTACTTCATACCAGGAGTAGACCTTTTTTGTTAAAGAAAATCATAGAACTATTTCATCAAAAACATTCATTATCACGAAACTGTGCTTTAAAACCGTATATTTGCCCGAAATTACTGTCTTATTCCAAGCAGTTGTTAATATAATGCACTGGTAAATAACAGTTTAACTACCTTTGCATTTCGGCTACACTGTGAGCGTCCATTTGTTTACATCACTTCGTAGCCTATTTTGTAGCATTTAAGCAGATAAAAATGGCATCATCAAATTTTATTGATTACGTAAAGATATTTACTCGTTCAGGAGCAGGTGGAGCAGGTGCGGTTTCCTTCCGTAGAGAAAAACACGTACCGAAAGGTGGCCCTGACGGTGGTGATGGCGGTAGAGGCGGTCATATCATCCTAAAAGCCGATAAGCAATTATGGACATTACTACACCTCAAATACCGTAAACACGTTCATGGTTTTAATGGTATTAGTGGATCTGGTACTGGTAAAAGTGGTGCTGATGGAGAAGATATCATTCTTCATGTACCTCTAGGAACTATTGCTAAAGATGCAGAAACTGGAGAGAAGATCTGTGAATTAACTCACGAGGGCCAAGAAGTCATCTTAATGAAAGGTGGTAGAGGTGGTTTAGGTAACCGTAATTTTAAAACGGCAACCAATCAAACTCCTCGATATGCACAGCCAGGTGAAGAATGCCAAGAAGCATGGGTAATTCTAGAGCTTAAAGTACTTGCTGATGTTGGATTAGTAGGTTTTCCAAATGCTGGTAAATCAACATTACTATCAGTCCTTTCTGCTGCAAAACCTGAAATTGCTGACTATCCGTTTACTACCATGGTTCCTAACCTAGGAGTAATCTCATATAGAGATAATAAGTCATTCATTATGGCAGATATTCCGGGTATCATCGAAGGTGCTTCAGAAGGTAAAGGTTTAGGTATTCGTTTCTTAAGACATATTGAACGTAACTCTGTACTATTATTTATGGTACCTGCAGACTCTGAAGATGTAGCTGCAGATTATGAAGTTTTAGTCAATGAATTAAAGTTATATAATCCTGAACTTCTAGATAAAAACCGTCTATTAGCTATCACAAAAAGTGATATGTTAGATGATGAGTTAGAAGAAATGATCTCAGAGACACTACCAGAAGGTGTTCCGTGTGTGTTTATTTCATCAATAGTACAAAAAGGTATTACTGAGTTAAAGGATATGCTATGGGATGCAATCAATGAAGGTATTGAAGAAGAAGTAGAAGAGTTTGTGGAACCTGACTATGATCCACTTCCTGACTACAACCCATATCAGGATCGTATTGATCAAGAAAATGATGAAGAGGAGAAATAATTATTTCACTTCTTAAGAAATAAAAAAACCTTTTAAAATGGTTGAGAGCCATTTTAAAAGGTTTTTTTATGGTAAACATTGACAAAGAAAAAGAGGTTGCTTCTAAAAAAAGCAACCTCTTTATTTGAATTACTAATCTAACTATTCGTGTCAATTCTTATGATTGAAATGAAATGAGTGAATTTTTACTACTAACAAAAATCTAAACAATGTCTTATTTTAACCAGGCAGCAAACATCCAAATTGTTTTCTCCTGTTCACTTATCAACTCTGATAATAAGGCTACTGTACCTTCATCACCAGCATCTGATGCTTTTTCGATAACTTCCCTTTCTAGGTTTAATAGCGTTGATAAGTTGTTTAAAACTAATTCTACTGATGCCGTATCTGTTTTTATATCTTTTCCTTCTTCAATAGTAGAAGCTTGTAAATAATCTGAGAATGTATGTAATGGCTGAACTCCTAACGTTAAAATTCTTTCAGCAATCTCATCTACTCTATCATTTGCTCCTGTGTATAATTCTTCAAATTTTGCATGAAGTTCGAAGAAGTTTTTCCCTTGAATATTCCAGTGTAAACCTCTTAAGTTTTGGTAGTATAATTGAAAATTAGCTAACAATTTATTCAAACCCACACCCAAATCTTCAGCTTTGTCTATATCTATTCCTATGATATTTAATGCTACAGTCTTCATAATTTTTTTTGTTTTTTTGATTGATAACATTACAAATATGAGGTTTTTGAACCATAGATGGAAATAATATATTTTTATATAGATATAATAAAAAACTATATGCAACTAATCAAAAAAAGTCAAACTGAACTAAATAGAACAATTTGACTTTTATATGATGTGATACTATCGATTTATCTATCTATCGCATGTAATTGATCTGGGGCAACCAATGCAAAAATTGTTGCATATTCGAAAGCAACTTCTTTAAAACGTTGGAATCGCCCTGAAGCACCACTATGTCCTGCCTCCATATTTGTTTTAAGCATAATGTAATTTTCACTAGTGCTTTCTTGGCGTAACTTAGCTACCCATTTTGTTGGCTCCCAATATTGAACTTGAGAATCATGTAAACCTGAAGTGACTAACATATGGGGATAAGCCTTTTTCTCTACTTGATCATATGGTGAATATGATAACATATAATCATAGTATTCTTTTTCATTAGGATTTCCCCACTCATCATACTCTCCTGTTGTTAATGGAATAGACTCATCAAGCATTGTAGTAACTACATCTACAAATGGCACATCAGAAATAACTAGTTTATACAAATCTGGTCTTTCATTGACTACAGCACCCATTAATAAACCTCCGGCTGAACCACCATTAATAACAAATTTATCTGCAGATGTATATTTTTGCTCGATTAAGAATTCTGAACATGCGATGAAATCTGAAAATGTATTTTTCTTCTTCAACATTTTTCCATCTTCATACCAAGCTCTACCTAAATCTTCTCCCCCTCTAATGTGAGCAATAGCAAAGGCAAAACCTCTTTCCATTAAACTAATTCTAGATGGAGAGAAAGCTACATCGTACGAAATACCATATGATCCATACCCTGTCATATACAATGGGTTCTGACCATTCAATTCAAAGCCTTTCTTATATACCACCGAAATAGGTACCTGAACACCATCTTTTGCCGTTGCAAATAAACGTTTCGCTTCGTAATCGTTTGAATCAAATTTACCGAGTACTTTTTGTTGTTTTAAAAGTACTTTAGAACGGTCTACCATATTGTAATCATATTCTGAATATGGTGTTGTCAATGAGTTGTATCCAAAACGTAAAATATCAGTATTAAAGTCTGGGTTTGCACCCGACCAAGCACTATATGTTTCTTCACCAAAATCAAGATAGTGCTCACTTCCATCTTCCCATTTAATAATACGTATATGGATCAAACCTGCTCTACGCTCCTCAATGACATAGAAGTTCTTAAAAATATCCAGACCTTCTAAAAGTGTATCATCACGATGAGCGATTACTTCGATCCAATTATTTTTATCTGTTGTGTCAGCATCTTCAGCAACTTTCATTAAGCGGAAGTTTTTTGCCTCCCAGTTTGTTACGATATAAAAGTGACCTTCAAAATGCGAGATACTATATTCATGTTCTCTTTCTCTTGATAAAAATGGCTTAAACTCACCTGTAGGATTATCAGCTTTAAGAATACGAGTCTCTGTAGTCAGGGTAGAACCTGACTCTATCGCTAAATACTTTCTTGATTTTGTTCTTCTGACACCAATCCAAAAAGTATCATCTTTCTCTTCATAAACAACTATATCTTCCGACTGAGGAGTTCCCAATGTATGTCTCCATACTTTATTAGGACGTAATGTTTCTTTATCTTGAGTTGTGTAGAATACTGTTTTTCCATCGGCTGCCCAAACAGCATCTCCCGAAGTTTCTTCTAAAGTATCTTCTAGTAACTCTCCTGTCTCAATATTTTTGAAACGTACGGTATAAATTCTTCGACCCACAATATCTTCAGCAAAAGCAAGCATATTTTGGTCCTCACCAACCGACATTCCACCAATTTTATAATAGTTTTTGTCTTTAGCTTCAATGTTAGCATTCAACATTACTTCTTCTGTTGCCTCCATTGAATCTTTCTTTCTACAATAAATTGGGTATTCACCACCTTCAACATATCGAACGTAGTAATAGTAATCTCTTGTTTTGTAAGGAACACTCTCGTCTTTTTCTTGAATACGACCTTTTAATTCTTGAAATAAATCTTCTTCGAATTGTTTATGATCGCTCATTACATCATCGATATATTTATTTTCAGCATTGAGGTAGTCTATTACTTCTTGGTTTTCACGATCACGCATCCAATAGTAATTATCGATACGCTTGTCGTTATGTTTTACTAATTCTTTTGCTTCCTTTCGGGCAATTGGTGGTTGTATATTTTTATTCATCTTCTTTTTTCGTCTCTGAATCACAAAAATACATTTCAATTTGAGATTACTCAGTAAAAGTTAGGATTATTTGAAACCTATTTTACTCAATATTTTTGAACTGTTCGTTTTGAAGCAATTAAGTGTTCAAGCTTTAAATTTGCTGTTCGAAAACGAACATGAATTTTCTTCAATTTTATTAAAAAATATATTTAAACAACTGTTTTAGTGATAGTTATCATTTTTTGGCACTTCTTTGGAATCTAGGTATAGTGTCAAATTAATTATTACAAAAAATATCAGATCTATCATGAAAAAGTTATTTATCTCTCTTACAGTTGCTTTATTATCAGTTACCGCTTCATTTGCCAATACTTCAGACTTAGAATTACCTACTGAAGAAAATAATGCAAAATTAGTGAAGATGATTAAAGAAGCAGATGCGAACGATTACATTACATATACTGATGCAGCTCGTTTAGCAGTTAACTGGAATGGAGACCTTGAATTAGCAAAAGAATGGGTTAATCATGCATTATCTATTCAAGAAAATAGTTTGTCTTTAGAAGTTCTTGGCGATTACTATGTACGCACAGGACAAGTAGAAAAGGCAGCAACTACATATCTTACTGCTATTGAAAAAGGTATTAAAAAGATAGATCAAGAAGATATGAATAGACTTCAGCGTAAAGCTTTAGTTTATGCAAGAAAATAGTTGAAATCAACCATTGATTACGTGTCGTTTTTGCCGAAACGATAGTTGTAAATGCTCGCGAATAATAACTCAAAGATGCCAAGTGACTTTGTCGCTTGGCTTTTTTTTGTTTGTAGATCAGAATTTCTTAACTAACTTCAATTAATTATTTACGATTCATTGCAAACTATACTACTCTCTCATGAAAGAAAACTTTCTTCACTTTATATGGAAGTACCAATACTTTCAGCAAAGTGAACTAATGACCACAAAAAGTGAAACGATTCAAATCAAACATCCCGGTTTCTACAATTACAATGCTGGCCCTGACTTTCTAGATGCTTGTATCCTTATCAATAACATAGAATGGCATGGACATGTTGAAATTCATATTAAGGCATCCGATTGGTATGCACATCAACATGAGACGAACAATCAATACGATAATGTTATACTACATGTTGTCTTACATCATGATCGAGAAGTAATACGTAATGACAATAGTTGTATTTCTTGCTTGGTACTAGAAGGTCTTATTGACCATCAAAAAATCAATAATTACGAGACACTGCTCACTGATTCTTCAAAAATAGCCTGTAGAACAGTTATTGAGGATATTCCTAGAATTACTAAGCTTCAAATGCTTGATAGAGTTTTACTAGAACGTATTGAAAGGAAATCCCTCTATATTTTAGAAAAACTTAAGGCGAATGATAGAAATTGGGAAGAAGTGACGTATCAGATTTTAGCAGAAGCCTTTGGGTTTAAAATCAATAATTCTGGTTTTCAAAGGTTAAGTTCTATTATTCCTGCTCGGCTATTGCGGCTTCATGCTTATCATCCCTTACAAAATGAAGCGCTATTGCTAGGTACATCAGGGCTTTTACCGGATCGTCATTCATCTAAAGACCCCTATGTACGTCAACTCCATCAAGAATATAACTTTCTAGCACATAAATATCAGGTAAAAGATAAAATGATGATGGGTTCAGAATGGAATTATCTAAGATTACGCCCTGCCAACTTTCCAACAATAAGAATAGCTCAATTAAGTTGTATCATGAGTCAGATACCACATCTATGCTCAGCCTTCTTACATATCCATTCCAAGGAAGCATTTTATCGATTGATGGATTGTACAGTTTCTGAATATTGGGAAAGTCACTATCAATTTGAAAAAGTTTCCCCTTCGAAAAATATTCAAAAACTAGGTAAAAGCTCTCTCAACTCCTTAATTATTAATGTGATTGTTCCATTACAGTTTGCTTATGGTATTGATAGAGGCTTAGATAAAAACAAAGAAAAAGCACTGGACTTATTAGAGAGTATTCCTCCTGAAAACAATAAAATCACTAGACTTTGGAAAGAATATAAACTTAAAAACTCCAATTCGTTAGACTCTCAATCACTCATTGAACTATTTAATAATTATTGTACTAAAAAAAGATGTTTAGAATGTAGCATTGGCCATCATCTAATCACAAAAGTAAAAACTTGTAAAACAGTAAGGTTAAATTCTATAGATACTTAAAAAGCACCCTAAACTGTCACTTTCTTGTTTTATCATATGAACATCTCATCATAAGTGCTTATATTTGTACATTAAAACTGATATACCTATTTAAATAAATGATGTATTATGTCGATGGAATACGATAAGGCTGAAAAGGCTGCTTTTATCCTAAAAACTATAGCACACCCAGTGCGATTAAGAATATTAGAATTATTGGATTGTAACAATAGGTTATCAGTAAGTGATATCTGTGAAAAGCTAAACTGTGAGCAATCACTCACTTCACACCATTTATCTAATATGAAATTAAAGGGTATTTTATCTTCACAAAGAGAAGGGAAGAATATCTATTACTCATTAAAGGAAAAGGCTGTCATGAACATTATGTCATGCATTGATGAGTGTAAATGTAATATGGGTTAAAGATCTACTGAATAGTAGAAATATAATCCTCCTCCACGACCATGTCGGTTAAAGGAATATTCAAATTTAAGTACTGAACTGTAGAAAGTGACAAAATCAACACCGAAACCATAACCTAAAAGTGGTGTATTTGTAAAATCTGCATTGGAAGGATCCACATCTTTAAAGTGTGCATAACCAGCATCTATATAACATTTAAATAGAATATCGATAGGTATTCTTTTCACATGCTTCGATTTGATCACATTCTGGAAGTTAAGAGAAGTAGATAATGCTCTTAAACGGAGTTCATTCTTTATTACTCCTGCATTCTGACCTTCAATAACATAATTATCGTAACCTCTTACAATCATACCTCCATACCCAATTGCTCTCATTTGGTTATAAGGTACTTTTTCTGGAAAGCCTAACTTTCCTAAGAATCCAAGAGAATAATACCATCTATTGGATTTTCTCATATTCCAGAACCTCCACAATGACCAATCTACATTTACTACATTTAGGTCATCAAATATACCCAAACCCGTCTTTTCAATTCCAGCCTGAATATAATATCCATTGAGTGGGTAGCTTGTAATATCTCTTTTATCTCTTGTATAAGTATATTTCAATGTGAAGTAACGAAGTTCAGTACGTCCTTCTAAAAAGAAGTCTGGATTAAGTTCTGCAATTGTATCATTAATTACATCATAAGTAAAACCAAAGTTTAAATTATGATGGTCATAGAAACCGTACCTTTTTCCAAAATTCACATTTCCTTTGTATGATCTTCTTTGAACCTCAGTATCATTTTCGTACTCCACAAATTTATTTTCCTCCGTTTTGTAAGCAACTGTAGTTTCTTCCTTAAATGTTGTATTAAAGGATAAGCTTGTTTTCTGCTGTTTATCAATATAGGGGAATGAATAACCTAATGTGAATTGCCTTGAGAAACCTAATTTCACCAATAGATGAAGTGTTTCATTTCGACCTCTCATATTTCTTTGCTTAAAATCTAAGCCATATTGTATTCTACTAAGATCATGGTTTCTGTTATTCCACCACTCATTGAAACTACGGTCTGCTAATTCTAAAAGGGGAACAGGCCAGGTATACCACCTTTCCACCATAATAAAATCGACGTTTAGTGTATCTTTTCCTTGCTCAGTCACTAAAACATCTACAGACTCAAATAACTGAGTATTAAAAACTTTATTTCGTTCGGAAGTGATGTAATCTTTAATTCCTTTTTTAGGTACTAAAGATCCATTATCAATATCCAACTCTCTGGTAATGATTTTTTCTTTTGTCTTTTTATTACCGATAAAGTTTACTGAATTGATACGAACATACCCTACTGTATCCTTAGCATATTGATCTAAACCTGTTAATAACAGGTCATTTTGAGCTTGTATATCGATAACGAAGAAGCTGAAAATAAGGATAAAGAACAGAAATATATCCTTTCGAAAATGGTAAGTTCTATATGTTTGAATCTGATGTCTTATCACTATGGCTTGTGATGAAAAAAATCAAGCGAGTTATTCATTATTAAGATTGTTGCTTTAAATATAGAAAAGCACAATTTGTCGATTATATTTGTCAAATGATTATAATATCATTTCAAGAATCGAACATGCAATATAGGGTCTTTTCTTAAGTAGATAAACTTAATCAAATAAAATTCATTTTATAAAAGCAAATAATTATCGATAAGACGGTCAAAATAAACGATATGTTCAATTACAAGAGCATTAAAAGAATCAGTACAATGGCATGCATTGTAAGCTGGCTTTTATTGCTAATGATTGGTGTAAGAGAACAGTATCTAACCGATTATAATATTCCTCATGCTCCATTCCCTTCTTTTGTAAAAGGTTTAATTCTGAACATCTGGATTATTAGCTCTTATTTTATTATTTGGCTTTTCTTTCAACCAAAAGAACGTGATTTCCAAGGGTTGCTCTGGCAGATATTCGTGGTCGCATTACTTTCCACATTGCTGTCTATGGGTGTAAACCTTTTACTCACATGGCTTAGGGATGAGATGAAATACAACCTCCCCTTCCTTTATGCCATATTCTTCCATGTAGAATTCACCTTATTGATGACACTGCTTATCAGTACTTTTGTCACCTGGAAGAAGCTTATTCTCTTTGAGCAAACTCGATTTACACACTATACATGGCTATTATTTGAGATCTTTTTAGGGATCACAATGCTAGCTCACTTCTTTAGAATTGGAACAATTGATGTTTACTTCAAAATTCCAATTTTCTTCTTAACAGTATGGATTTTAGTTATTTCTGTGAATGTAAGATGGGTACCTCACCTCAACTTTCAACAGAAGATTCAAGGTATTTTTAAGCTAGCATTTATCATGTTGGCTTTAAGCTATTTTGTGGCTAGTTTCCAATTTTACTTTTATGAGCAGTCTTTAATTTCGGACGATTTAATTAAAAATCTCTTCCCTCTTACATTATTGATTTTTGTTTTTGTCTACGCAGCATCTTCAACATTATTTATGCTGTTTAGTTTACCTACCTCTTCGGTATTTGAGAAAAAAGAACAAGAAATCAGTAGTTTTAGAGATTTAAGTTTAGCGGTTCGAGATGGTAAAAAAGATGCTGATGTATACAAAGTACTTCTCAATAGTTCTCTAAAAAGTATACAAGCAGATGCCGGCTGGATCATGGATAATGATTACAATGTGAAAGTTGTCACAGGAATTACAGAAGAAGACATCAAAATTGTATTACAAGACTTAAGAGATGCTAGTTATGAAGGTCAGGCACCTTCGAAACTAAATTTCCAGCCTTACTTTAAAAAAGAAAACGCCAATAGGAATTATAGATCTATACTTGCACTTCCTATCATTGTTGATCAAGAAGTAAAAGGGTCATTGATTCTTGTAAAACGACTTCATAATTCTATCGATTCAGTAATGCAAGCAACTGTTAGTACATACGTTGCTCAAGCTGGTATCGCTTTATTTAATTTAGACTTACTCTCTAAGGCCGTTAAAAATGAGGTATACAAAAACTCAATGCAGATTGCTAAGCAAACGCAAGAAGCCTTAATGCCAAAGAGTCTTGAAATCAATGAAAATATAGAAGTGTATGTCACTTGGGAACCTGCAATTGTTGTGGGTGGTGACTATTATGATATGCACCGTCTAAATGATAATGAAGTAAGTTTTATTATTGCTGACGTATCTGGAAAAGGCCCTAAAGCTGCTTTCAATATGGCTCAAATGAAAGGTATTTACCAATCTTTAGCAAGGGAGGAGAATATTTTACCAAGCGAATTCTTCACCAAAGCAAATGCAGCCTTAACAGGATGTATACAAAGAGATACCTTTATTACTGCCACATACCTTCATGTAAATACAGAAGAGAAGAAAGTAGATTTTGCTAGAGCAGGACACTGTCCTACATTATACTATAATGCAGAAAGTAGAGAAGCAACTTTCTTGGACAACAGAGGACTTGGACTTGGTATAGTTAGAAACAATTCTTACAAAAAGTTCATCCATAATCACGAAATAAAATACAACCATGGTGACTTGCTTGTTTTATATACTGATGGTATTACTGAAGCAAGAAGTAAAAATGGTGTAGATGAATATGGTTATGAGCACATGCAAACCATCATCGAAAATAACAACAACCTACCATTAAAAGAGATTGCTAATAAAATCTTGGAAGACATTTATGCTTTTATGGGTAAGAAAGCGATGGACGATGATTTCACACTCTTACTCATCAGACTATAGGAATAATTATCCTTAAATAATCCGTTATCTTTTACTTCTTGTCCTTTACTTCTTAGTTCTTACTCATTTTAATGCTATTTTTGTCGCATTAAAACACAGTTATGGAAGAACAAACAAACAAGATTCAGCCACTTAAATTTATTCGCCCAGACTTATTTCAAGTCGGTGCCGTTTTTGGTGCAATCGCAGCCATTGTCTGCTTTTTATATATCATCTTATTATACACTTTAGACGTCAATTCTTTTGGCCGTTGGAAGAATGTGTATTTTCCTATATACGGTTTATTTTTTGCTGGTGGAATGACCTATTTCCGTTTAAAGAGAAATAATGGAAGATTACTTGCCCCTCAAGGAATTCTAATTGGCGTTACTTTAAATATTGTAGCATCCACTCTATACGGTATTCTTCTACAATTGATATTAAGTACAAAAGGTATCGGTGCAACCATGCTTCAAAGACATTCAGCAGACTTAAAAAGACTTTTAATAGAAGGAAGAGAAATGATTGTTGAATCTATTGGAGAAGCTGAGTATCTTAAACAAATAGAAGGCGTTGAGCAACTTACCCCTGACGTTTTGGCAGTAGATCAAGCATTTGGTATGCTATTTTTAGGGTTCTTCTTAACGTTCTTATTTATGTTGATTATCAAAAAGAAATAATTTTATACATGTCATCCATTTCAGAAAATCTTAAAAAATTCAACCAAGAATTAGAAGGTACTCCTTGTAAACTTGTTGCAGTAAGTAAAACGAAACCTGTCGAAATGTTACAGGAAGCTTATGATGCAGGACAACGTATCTTTGGTGAAAATAAAGTACAAGAACTGGTTGACAAAAATGAAGTTCTACCAAAGGATATTCAATGGCATATGATTGGTCATTTACAGAGAAATAAGGTAAAATATATTGCCCCTTTTATCTCTTTGATTCATTCTATTGATAGCCCAAGGTTACTAAAAGAAGTTCAAAAAAGAGCAGAACAAAACGATCGTATTATCGATGTATTATTACAGATATACATTGCTAATGAGGAAACTAAATTTGGATTCGATAAGGAAGAAGTTAAAAATTTCTTATCTTCAGATGAGTTTCAATCTATGAAAAACGTACGAGTGGTTGGTGTTATGGGTATGGCAACTAACACATCAGATCAATCACAAGTGAAATCAGAGTTCGCATCTTTAAAATCTCTTTTTGATGATTTAAAAGCAACATTCAACCATTTAGATAATATTGATCTTCAAGAAATCTCAATGGGTATGAGCGGAGATTACAAAATTGCAGTAGAAGAAGGCAGTACAATGGTACGTGTTGGTAGTGCTATTTTCGGTGCTAGAAACTATGGCAAATTGTAACATTTAAAGATTTTATACGTTTAAATACATACAAAATATTATCGTTTATCAAAATGAGAGAGACAAACTATCAATCGTACGGTCGTTATCAACATTCTGAAAAAGATGTGATTAATGTACAAAACTCATTCATGACTAAAGTTTATGGTTGGATGAGTGGTGGCCTTGCAATTACTGCTGCAACATCTATGTTTATTGCCAATTCATATGATACTATGATGATGGTAGCCAACATGAGATGGATATTAATTATTGCCCAATTAGGTTTAGTATTCGCATTAAGTGGAGCCATTAATAGAATGTCTTCTGCTACAGCTACAATTCTATTCCTTGCTTATTCAGCATTAACAGGAGCAACATTATCTAGTATATTTTATGTTTATGACCTCAACGCAATCGTCAGTACTTTCTTTGTAACAGCAGGTACATTCGTTGCCATGAGCGTTTACGGTATGACCACTAAAAAAGACCTTTCATCAATGGGTAGTTTACTTATGATGGCTCTTTTAGGTTTAATTATTACTTCTATTGTAAACATATTTATTGCTAGTTCAACATTATACTGGCTAATTTCTGGTGTAGGTGTATTAATCTTCGTTGGGTTAATTGCATATGACACTCAAAAATTAAAAGAAATGAGCCATGCTATCTTAGATGGTGAATCGGCTAAGAAAATGGTTATTCTTGGTGCTTTAAGTTTATACTTAGACTTCATCAACCTTTTCTTATTCTTACTAAGATTTTTCGGTGGTTCTAGCAGAGACTAGAACATCTATTAATATTATTAATAAGAAAGTCACCTGCTTTTAAAGTAGGTGACTTTTTTATTATGATCAATTTCTACATCTCAGCATGAATTGATTTTATATTAGGCTGCAAAGCCGGATCAAATACCGCTCTCAGTTTTCTATCCTCAGTAATATACAAATGGAGATTATTTAATGATGTCTTGCCAGGTTCAACTAAAAATTCATATTCTGATGATTGGTGACCTATATCTTCAACTTTTTGCTCTTGAAGATTCCATGCAAAATCTATTACTTCTGTTTCTAAAACCAAACGAATAGATACTAAACTATCTGCCTGTCTTGTCAATGTGATATAGCTATCTCCATAAGTTGTTGTTGTAAGAGAATCTACATCGGCAACACCATCATATTGAAATCCGGTAATCAGATACTGTCCCACCACATTTTCAGAAACGTTTGAAGACACCTCAGCATCATCTGCTAATTGATCAAAACAACTTGTAAAAATAAATAAGGGAATAAATACTAATAAGTGGGTAATAGAATATTTTTTCATAGCAATAGAATCGTTCATGTATCTCGAAGACAACTTTTCTAACGAAATAATTCTTTTTTACACTGAATACTCAAAACACACACATGTAATGTAAATAAATGAAAACAAGTCAATTAGCTTACTCTAATTAGTAATATAACAGAATAGAATATTCACTTATCAGAATTCAACACGTAATAAAATGATATAAATAATTGATAGACAACTGTTTTTATATCATTTTTAATGGTTGATTACTAATACAGGAGTGCGTAACTTTCCTCCAAAAAACAAGAATTTTGAAGTTTATAGATTTAAATGCTGATTTAGGTGAGGGGTTTCCATATGACGAAGAACTACTTCAATTGGTCTCTTCTTGTAATATTGCTTGCGGAGGACATGCAGGAACTACTGCTTCAATGTCAACTACAATTGCTCTAGCCAAAAAGTATCATGTAACTATTGGTGCACATCCTTCTTATCCAGATAAAGAAAATTTTGGTAGAAAAGTGATTGACATTTCTACTAATGAATTAAAAAGTACCCTAACTCAGCAAATTCAACAGCTTATTGAACTCGCAAAGCTTCAGAATATAAATGTGGAGTATATTAAACCTCACGGTGCTTTATACAATAAAGCAATGGTTGATATACGCACTGCAGAAGTTATTGTTCAAGTAGTTTTAGCAATCAATCCAGAGCTTCCTATCTTGGGTATGCCCAATTCGGAATTAGAAGCTATATGTCTAAAGAATAACATTACTTTTATTAAAGAGGGATTTGCTGATAGAAAATATACAAATGCTGGTCAGTTAGTCGCTAGAAGTCAGAATGGAGCTGTTATTCATTCATCCACTGAAGTTTGGGAGCAAATTGACCAAATGATATCACTCCAACAGGTCAATACTATTGATCAACTGTCTATTGATATGAAAGTTGATAGCATTTGTTTCCATGGAGATACGCCTGAAGCTTTAGCACTTCTAAAATATGTACATCAACAATTAACTGAACACTCTTCAAGTATTCAATCATTTATACAGGATGGAAATTAAACCATATGGAGAAAGTGCTTTGATCATTCAGTTCGAAAACGAAGTGTCTTTAAAAATTCATCAGCAAGTAAAAAGTTGGTATAAGCACCTTCTATCGATTAATATAAAAGGTGTATTATCCATTATCCCTGCTTATACTTCTATTACCATACTTTTTGATTCTAAACACCAACAATTTTCTTCCCTAAAAGAGCTGTTAGTCTCTCTAGATATCCCTACGATACATCATTCCAAAAGTAAGATTGTAGAAATTCCTGTATGCTATGACGAGCAGCTCGGAATAGATATTAATGAAGTGAGGCAAAGATTAGGATTATCTATTGAAGAAATTATTCAACATCATACTTCAACTACCTATACGGTTTATATGTTGGGGTTCTCTCCTGGGTTTATGTATTTAGGAGGTTTAGCCCCTCAATTGTTTATTCCAAGAAAAAATGTTCCCCGATTAAAAATTCCAGCTGGAGCAGTCGGATTGGCCGATCAACAAACAGGTATTTACCCACAAGCAACACCAGGAGGTTGGCAGATAATAGGTCAGACACCTATCTCAATTTTTTCTGTGAATAAGTCTCCTTTAATTCAAATGGGTGATCAGGTAAAGTTCAAACCCATAGACTTATCAACATATCAACAATTAAAATCGGAATAAATGAGTTTTGAAGTGATAAAACCTGGCTTGATGACAACATTTCAGGATGGTGGTAGATTTGGTGTCCAAGATCAAGGTATTCCTGTTTCTGGTTTTATGGATGAGTCTTCTGCTCAAATTGCTAATTCAATCCTTGGTAATGCACCGAATGCACCAGTGTTAGAAATGTGTCAAATAGGATGCACAATTAAGGCACTAACCGAATTTTCAGTAGCCTTTTTTGGAGCACATATGGGTATTAATTTAAATAAATATGCGGTCCCTCAAGGTAAAGTTATTGTTTTAACAACAGGTGATATTTTAGAAATAGGCTTCTCAAAACAAGGCGTTTATGGTTATCTAGCCTTTAGCGGTATACCACAATTGGAGAAAGTTTATGAAAGCTATTCCACTTACCTTCCGGCCCAATTTGGTGGCTTTTATGGACGTACTTTACAAAAAGGAGACATTATTAGGCTCAGCAGACACGAAGTACTAAAGAATAGTTTTAGTGTAATTAAGCCTCAAAAATTTAATAAAGAAGCTTCTTTACAAGTTTACCAAGGACCTGAATGGAATATTCTTCCTGATTCGTCAAAACAAAAACTTATCAACACTTCATTCACAGTTTCTAAAGATATCAACAGAATTGGATATAGATTAGAGGGAGACGAAATTGAATTAGGACAACAAAAAGAAATAATTTCTTCTGGAATGGTAAAGGGTACTGTACAAATCACAAGCTCAGGCACGCCAATAATAATGATGTCTGATGCACCCACTTCTGGCGGATACATCAGAGCATTAAATTTATCTGCAAGAGCATGTGATCAATTAGCTCAAATGCCTGTAGGTTCAATTATAAAATTTCAATTATAAAAAAAGGAGTAGAATCGATAAAGACTCTACTCCTTTGAATAAATAACTAAAGGCTATTTCTAACTTTTAATTATTGTTTATTTAATTATCCCATAAATGGATACTTGTAATCTGTTGGAGGAACAAATGTTTCTTTTAATGTTCTTGGAGTTGTCCAGCGCATTAAGTTAATAGCAGAACCTGCTTTATCATTTGTACCTGATGCTCTAGAACCGCCAAAAGGTTGTTGACCAACAACAGCACCTGTAGGCTTGTCATTGATGTAGAAGTTACCTGCAGCATTCACTAATTTTCTAGTTGCATACTCAATCGCATAACGATCTTGTGAGAAAATAGCACCTGTAAGAGCATAAGTAGAAGTATTATCGACTAAGTAAATTGCCTCATCGAAATACTCCGCATCGTAAACATAGATTGTAACGATTGGCCCAAAGATTTCCTCTACCATAGACTCGTAGTTAGGGTCTTTAGTAACGATAATCGTTGGCTCTACGAAGAAACCTTTCGACTTGTCATATCCACCACCTGCGATAATTTCACACATGTCAGATTCTTTTGCTCTCTCGATATAACCTGCACACTTATCAAAAGATCTTTCGTTGATCACAGCTGTGAAGAAGTTTTTGAAATCGTGTGGAGTACCCATATGGTTTTTGATGATATCATTAGCATCATCAATGATATATCCTTTTACTTCATCCCAAATGTTATTAGGAACATATACACGAGATGCAGCAGAACATTTTTGACCTTGGAATTCAAATGCACCGCGAGTAATCGCTGTTGCCAAACCTTTTGGTGTAGCAGATTTGTGAGCCAAGATAAAGTCTTTACCACCTGTTTCACCTACGATACGCGGGTAAGTCTTGTACTTCTCAATGTTGTTACCGATAGTAGCCCAAAGATCTTGGAATACACCTGTAGAACCTGTAAAGTGAAGACCTGCAAAATCAGGGTGATTAAAGATTACGTCACCAGCGTCTGGGCCAGAAACATAAACTAAGTTGATAACACCGTCAGGTACACCTGCTTCTTTAAATACTTCCATCAATACATTTGCAGAGTAAATTTGATCGTGTGAAGGTTTCCAAACGATTGTATTACCCATCATTGCTGGAGCTGTTGGTAAGTTACCTGCAATGGCTGTAAAGTTGAAAGGAGTTAAAGCAAAGATAAATCCTTCTAAAGGACGGTATTCTGATCTATTCCACATGCCAGGAGCTGATTCAGGTTGATCCTGATAGATCTCTGTCATGAATTTTACATTGAATCTTAAGAAGTCGATCAATTCACATGCTGAATCAATCTCTGCTTGATGTGCAGTTTTAGATTGTCCGATTACTGTAGCAGCATTAATTTTTGCTCTGTAAGGACCCGCTAATAAATCAGCAGCCTTTAAGAAAATTGATGCACGGTGTTCCCAAGACATTTCAGCCCAAGCTTCTCTAGCGCCTAAAGCAGCGTTGATTGCCTGAGTCACATGGTCTTTATCACCTTTGTGATACTCACCTACTACATTTTGGTGATCGTGAGGAGATACACATGTACCTAAATTGTTAGTACGAACTTCCTCAGAGCCAATGTACATTGGAATGTCAATCTTTTGCGTTGACATCTCATTAATTGTAGCTTGTAGTGCTTCACGCTCAGGAGTACCCGGCGCATAGCTTTTGATAGGTTCGTTTACAGCCTTAGGTACGCTGAAAAATCCTTTTGCCATGATGTAATTTTTATGATATGTGAATATTCTTATTTAGTATGCGGTCGTATGTGATGGAACCGTTTACTTGAAAGTGATACAAATGTATGAATTTGAGCGTGATATTCATCATTTACTCAAAATATTAAGAAGTGTTTTATCATTTTTTATTGATACAAATTCGCTTGTGCCTATTTTTTATTTTATAATGAACCAGAATTAGTAATCGAAATCAATCACAACCATGCAGATTAAAACCTACCATCCATCTAATAAAGAAAGACTTATAGAAATTTTTCATTCTAACTGTCCAAAGTACTTTGACCCGAACGATGAAGAGTATTTAATTGACTTTCTTGACAATTACACTGATGAAAATTACTATGTAGTTGAAAATGAAAAAGGTAATATTATCGGGTGCGGCGGTTATTATACCAAAAAAGATCATCATGGTATTCCATGGGTTATGTTTGAAAGTAAAAGTATTGGAGCAGCACAACTACTTTCGGTTTCAGATACTTTTTATAAAGAGATTGAAAATAAAATACTGGCAGAAGGTAAAGGGCTAGATATTAACATCAATACTACCCAGCTTATGGAAAAGTTATTCAATAGATATGGCTTTAAAACCTACGAAATAATAAAAGATGGTTTTGGAGAAGGGTTGGATGAGTATAAAATGAAGAAACAATTCTCCTAATTCTCAAAAAAATTAAAGTAAAGCCTAGAATTGTTGATCAAACAAAACAATTTCTACTATTTTGAAGTAAGCTATTCTAAGAGCTTAATAAATTTGTAATTTCATCATCATACCTACCACCTTGAAGCAGCATTCAGAAGCTTACGTAGAAGAAGAAATCGCCATTTATGGTGCAAGAGAAAATAACCTGAAAAACTTTGATTTAAAGTTTCCAAGAAACAGCCTTGTTGTAATTACAGGAGTTTCTGGTAGTGGAAAATCATCCTTGGCCTTTGATACCATTTATGCCGAAGGACAAAGAAGGTACATGGAAAGTTTCTCTGCCTATGCCCGTTCTTTTATTGGAAATATGGAACGTCCTGATGTTGATAAAATTGAAGGTCTAAGTCCTGTTATTTCTATTGAACAGAAAACCACTTCTAGAAACCCTAGATCTACAGTAGGAACAACCACTGAGATCTACGATTTCTTACGTCTTCTCTATGCAAGAACAGCTGAAGCATTTTCTTATGTTACAGGGGAAAAGATGATCAAGCAAACTGAAGATCAAATCATTGAGTGGTTGATGAGTCATTTTGACAGCCATAAAATGGTGATCTTAGCTCCTGTTATCAAAGGTCGTAAAGGACATTATAGAGAGCTGTTTGTTCAACTTAGAAAACAAGGCTACAGCAAAGTAAGAATTGATGGCGAGATCCAGGATCTTGTACCAAAAATGCAAGTAGATCGCTATAAAACTCATGATATAGAAGTAGTTATTGACCGAGTTAAGGTAGATGAAAAGGACAAATTTAGAATTGCTCAATCGGTAAAAACAGCCATGAAAGAGGGTAAAGGAATCATCCTTTGCTATTTCCCTGATGCTCCTCAAAAAGAACAAGTAAAATACTTCTCAAAGTTCTTAATGGACCCTAAATCAGGTATCTCTTATGATGAACCTGCTCCAAACATGTTTTCTTTCAACTCTCCTTATGGAGCATGTAAAACATGTAATGGTCTTGGTGAAATTGAAGAAATCACAAAAGAAGCTGTCATTCCAGATGATACTAAAAGTATATCTGCAGGAGGTATTGTACCTCTAGGTGAATATCGTGATATCTATATCTTTAAGATGATTGAGCAGCACCTCAAACAAAGAGGTTTTTCACTTTCTACACCAATTAAAGATTTAAGTGATGAAGCTATTGAGGTCGTTCTACATGGTTCAGATGAAGAAATTGAAGTACTAAGTGCAAAAGATTCTAAGTACGATAAAGCATGGATTACGCAGTTTGAAGGTGTTATCCCCTTCTTAAAAAGACATGCAAAAAGTAGCTCAGAAAAAGTAAAGAACTGGGCTGAAGAATTTACTATCATCAAAAAATGCCCTTCTTGTAACGGTGCTCGTCTAAGAAAAGAGTCGCTACATTTCAAAATTGCAGATAAAAATATTGCAGAATTAGCCGAAATGGATATTAATTCATTTGGAGAATGGATCAGTAATGTAGACGATCAACTGACTGAAAGACAAAAAACGATTGGTAGTGAAATCCTAAAAGAATTACGCAAAAGAACTGGCTTCCTGATTGATGTAGGACTAGATTATCTCACATTAAATCGTTCGTTAAAGACGTTATCAGGAGGGGAAGCCCAACGTATCAGGTTAGCAACACAAATTGGCACTCAACTCGTGGGTGTTTTATATATTCTTGATGAACCTAGTATTGGATTACATCAAAGAGACAATGTAAAATTAATAAAAGCTCTTCAAGATTTAAGAGACTTAGGGAACTCTGTCATTGTTGTCGAACACGACAAAGACATGATGTTAGCATCTGATTATATTCTCGATATCGGACCAAGAGCCGGAATGTACGGAGGAAATGTAGTTGCGGCAGGTACACCAAAACAGTTTTTAAAACAAAAATCAACAACTGCCGATTTCCTAAGTGAGAAACTTAATATTGAAGTTCCAAAAGAAAGAAGAGCAGGAAATGGTAATACTATATCACTCAAAGGGGCCAATGGTAACAACCTTAAAAATGTTTCTGTAGACTTCCCATTGGGTAAGATGATAGTGGTAACAGGAGTTTCCGGATCTGGTAAATCAACCTTAATTCATGATACTTTATATCCAATTTTAAATCAGAAAATATATAAATCTAAAAAGGCTCCTAAAGAATATAAAGAGATTACCGGTTTAGAATTTGTCGATAAGGTGATTGAAGTAGATCAATCTCCAATTGGTAGAACACCTAGGTCCAACCCTGCCACATATACTGATATGTTTACAGAGATCAGAGCCTTATTTACCAACTTGCCTGAATCTAAGATAAGAGGCTATAAGCCTGGTAGGTTCTCCTTTAACGTTAAAGGTGGTCGTTGTGAAACTTGCCAAGGTGGTGGTAAGAAACTCATTGAGATGGATTTTCTTCCTGATGTATATGTAGATTGCGAAGACTGTAAAGGAAAACGCTACAATAGAGAAACACTAGAAATTAGATACAAAGGAAAGTCGATTTCTGATGTTCTCAACATGACGGTATCACAAGGCATAGAATTCTTTGCTGCTCACCCTAAAATTTTAAGAAAGCTCACTGCTCTAGAGCAGGTAGGTCTTGGATATATCACTTTAGGACAACATGCAACTACGTTATCTGGTGGTGAAGCACAAAGAGTAAAACTTGCTACTGAACTGTCTAAAAAGGACACAGGCAAAACTTTCTATATTCTTGATGAACCAACAACAGGTTTACATTTTGAAGATATACAACACCTATTGAATGTACTTCATAAGTTAGTAGATAAAGGCAATACTGTCCTTGTTATTGAACACAACTTAGATGTTATCAAAGTGGCAGATCATATCATCGATCTTGGACCTGAAGGTGGTAAAAGTGGTGGTACGATTGTAGTGGAAGGTACTCCAGAACAAGTAGTAAAAAGTAAGAAAAGTTATACTGCCAAATTTCTTAAAGATGAAATGAAAAATTCATAAGATAAATGAATGATTATTCGTTTTTTTTACTGAATTGGCAAATATACTATTGATTTATTGGATTTTGCTAGCATTTATTTGCATTATTAAAATATTTGCTCTACTTTTGAAATACCAACCAATTCAATTATCATTCCTACTAAAAGAAAAGGGTCTGTCAATATTAATAATTGACAGACCTTTTTTACTTTGTTATAATTTCACCCTATAACTTCATATCTGTTTGATCAAAAGGAATGTTATTTAACATCACTTCTTTATCATTTTTATTCAATCTTAAGTCAGATATAACGTTATGCACTGACGGATTACTCATTGCAAATAAAACCATAGATAGAATATAAACACCAAATAAAAGCGGCTCCAATGTCATTCTATATAATATTGCTACTACAATTGGTGAAATGGCTAATGGAATAAATTTATAAAACTGAGCTCTTAACAGTAGACTCAAACGATAAGGTAATGAAGGCTCTTTTCTAATTTCTTTTAGTTGCTTGTTATATTTTGAATAAACAGCTATTGCTACTAATAATATAACTGCAGTTACCCCGCCTATTACAGTATTACCAAAAGCTGGTAAAAAAGGGTCAATATTTCCTGCTTCTTTATTTTGTAGATACCAAACCAATGCAAAAGGCACAGAAATACTTGCCATACCGTAAAATACAATTCGAAGTTTGTTGATCATATCAAAAGGGTCCTTAAACCCTTCAAAGAAAGTCGCTTTTTTATCACTCATAAGTATAATTTTTAAAGAAAGTAATTGATTACCCTCTTATTGATGGCCCAAAGTTCGTGAAACAAAAAAAAATCCACAACACATCAATCGTATTGTGGACTTCTAATATCTTAATGAAGTAAAATTACTTCGAAGATCCTTTTTCTTCAGATGATTGAGAAGTTAACTCCTCCTCGTAGATTTTGTTCAAACCGTCGATTACATCTTGAGTGATGTCTTCAACATTTGGAGTTGACCAAATTACTGTTGACGTAACACCATCGCTATAACCAAGAACAATACTATAGTTTTTATCTGCAGAATATTGATCTAAAAATTCTTTTACTCTTTTTCTAACCTCTGCTTGAATAGCTTGCTCCTCAGCCGCTAAACCTTGTGCTTGTGATTGTTGAGCAATTTGAATCTCTTGTTGCTTGATCGCTAAAGATTCTTGCTTCTTACGAATGTCATTTTGTGACATTAAACCAGCTCTAGCTCTTTTTTCGAAGCTTTCAGCTTCTTTTTGCAATTTCATTGCTCTTGATTGCAATTGCTTTTGAGACTTTTCAACTTTAGCCTGGAATTCTTTGTAGCTATCCTCACCGAACTTATAGTAAACTGATAAAGTATCGTTGTTGATGTAAGCGATTTTAGTTGTTGAACCAGAAGCTGGAGCTGCTTGTTGTTGTGGTTGTTGGCAAGCAAACATAGTCGCAATTAAACCAACAGCTAATAATAATTTTTTCACTTTATTTATTACCGTTTATTTATATGAATCCATTTTTGATGAACTCGACAATTGAAGATATATCCATCAAAAAGTTCTCAAATATCTTCAAACATGAAATTTCACCGCTGCAAATATAATTAAATCATCGAAAGTGTAAAAAGTCCTATTCTTTCATTGTATCTTACTAGTATCTTTTTAATAAAATTGTTGAACTTAGATAGGTAAAAACGTAGCAACCTCTAGATTACTCTATGAACTTCGTCAACCCAGTGTTTTTATATGCACTACCACTTATTGCAGTGCCTCTGATAATACATCTTTTTAATTTCCAAAGGTCCTCTGAGATTAAGTTTACAAATGTAGCCTTTCTACATACTGTAAAGGAAATGTCCAATGCACAAGATCGTTTAAAAAAGATCTTAGTGATGTTAGCTCGTATGTTATTTATACTTTTAGCTATCATCGCATTTGCCCGTCCATACCTACCTAAAGAAAATGGTAATACTTTATTAAAAAATGATTCCGGTAAAGCCAGTATCTACATCGACAATTCTTACAGTATGCAAAGTGAGAGAAACGGAAAAACTCTATTTGATGCTGCAAAAGATATCGGACGGAAAATACCTACAGTTTTTCCTGTCGGCTATTCATACCAAGTACTTGATAATCGGTTTACTGGTAGTTCTAGGTACTTTATGAACCAAGAACGATCTGAAGAAGAAATCATAGGATTATCTTATTCCAACTTCACCAGAAGTCTAAGTGATGTAGACCAAATAGAGCAGGATGCCTTTATCAGAGAAAAAATGATTGTTGGGAAACAAGTATTTTGGATCTCAGATTTTCAAAAATCTACAGTAGGAACTTTAGAAAACATCAACTTTGATTCTTCTACAACTTACCATCTTATACCATTGATGGCTGATAAAGTAGAGAATTTAAGAATTGATTCTGTATGGTTAGACAAACCTTTTATTAAAGAGAAAGAGAACAATAAACTCTTTGTACAAATATCTAATTTAGGACTCGAAGATGTAAAAGACCGAGAAGTAACTCTATTTGTAGAGGATGTTCAGTCTTCTAATACTACCATCAATTTAAAAAGAGGCGATACTCAGATTGTTGAAATGGCCTTTGCTATTAGTGATGCTGGAACAAAAAGGTGTAGGGTAAATATTTCCGATTACCCTGTCGATTTTGACAATGAACATCATTTTGTACTTAATGTATCACCGAATATCAATATTGCAATCATCTCGGACAATCCTAGAAATTATCTTTCTACCGTATTTAAAAGCGAATCGTTTTTAAATGCGACTACATTTAAATCAAACTCCATTGACTATTCAGCTACAAATGGAGCAGATTTATTAGTGTTAGATGATGTCCAAGTGATTCATGAGTCATTACAAGAAGTAATTATGAATGCAATACGAAATGGTACTAACATAGCCGTCTTCCCATCTTTAAATATGGACATAGATAGCTATACTAAAGCATTTGGTACGCTAATCAATAAAAGTAAATTAAAAGAAGGGCCCCAGTTTATAGGCACAGTTACACCTCCGGAAAAAGACCCATTCTTTTCAAATGTATTCGAAAAAAGAGTACGAAATATGAGCATGCCTGAAGGCGTCCCTATATTTCAATGGAAAGGAAGAGGAGTGAGAACACTATTATCCTATAAAAACAGTCAAAGTTTTCTTTCAATTCAGGAAAGTGCCCTACAAAGCAATTATTTTGCTTCGACACCTCTAGATCCAACATATAGTAACTTTGGCCGTCATGCACTATTCGTACCGGTAATGTATAGAATGGCTATCCTCAGTAAGACTCAGTCTGATCAGTTATCTTATAATTTTGGAGAGAAGAGCTTACGTATCCGATTTGATAACCTTCAGAAAGGGAGTATTTACAAGTTAAAGAAGGGAGACTTAGAAATAATACCTACTCAAAAGGTAAATGCCGATGTACTTACTTTAAAACTTCCGAATGATGATATGGAAGCTGGGTGCTACGAGGTAGTCTCAGCAGATAACAGTTCATTTGTTGGATATATCGCTTTCAATTATTCATCACAAGAATCTCAATTAGCTTCTTATTCTGATTCAGAATTGAAAGATAAATTAGGACAATTCAAGAATATCAAAATTTACAATAATATAAAAGCGGATAGCTTTAAGCAGATTTTTACTGAAGATAATATTGCACAACCATTATGGAGATACTTCCTTCTTGCTGCTTTATTATTTTTGATGATTGAAATGGCACTACTAAGATTCTGGAAAACTTAAAATAGACCATCAACAAAACAAAAAGAGCATAGAATCATGATTCTATGCTCTTTTTGTTTATGTATAATAAGAAAATTAGCTCTCTATATCTTCATTTCTTTCCACTTGAGATTTATAGTATAAGATCTGTTCATCTTTCATAGCAATCTCTTTCTGAAGTGCTTTTCTAACTTCCTCCAACTCCATTTGTCTACGTTCCATCTCTTCTTGAGTAGCTTGTAATTCTTCAGTATTTTGAAGCATCTCCTCCTCTCTAACCCTTAATTCTTGAGTTAACTTCTGTGCGTCAGATAACAGCTTCGAAGTTCTTGTATTATGTTTTGCTGAAGTAATAGCAGAAGCTATACTTTCTGATACTCTTTCTACAAACTCAATCATATAAGGTTCAAAAGTATTGAATGATGCCAGTTCAATAACTCCTAAAGCCTTTTCATTAAACTTCAGTGGAACCAATAGTAAACTTTTTGGAGAAGCTAACCCTAAGCCTGTAACTACTTTAGAGTACCCTGGAGGTATATCATCTATATATAATGATTCGTTTTCTTGCCAACATCTTCCCGCTAAGCCTTCACCATAATTGACTTTCTTATCCATAAATTTCTTTCTATCGTATGCATAGCAAGCCTTAAGCTCAAGAACCTGGTTTGAAAGATTATCCTCTTCAACCAAGAACATCATTCCCTGGTTGGCACTTAAATAATCTACCAATTCTCGTAGTACTACTTCGTAAAGGTCATCGACATTGTCTAAATATTTACGCGTAATTTCTGCAAATTTCGAAATACCTTCTGTTACCCACTGTCTTCTATGATCTTCGATTGAGACCTCTTTTAAACGGTCTCTCATCTTAATTAATGAGTTACCGAGAACATCTCGATTACCATAGGTATCAAAATCAACTTCAAAGTTGCCCTTACCGACATTTTTGGCAAAGTCAGAAGTTTGTTTGGTACGATCAATAAGGTTGTTCATATGGAAAATAGTAGCTCCAATTTCATCACCTGACGTAACAGGGATAGATGAAGAAACATCACCTTTTGCTAGCTTAGAAATCGCTTCCTGTAATTTAAAAATAGGTCTTGTGAAACTTGCTGAATAAGCATTAGAGACAATAAAGCCAATAATAAATATCACAATCGTTGCCAAAGCAACATTAAGTTTTAGTCTTTCAATCGACTCGAATGCTTCTCCTTCTTGAATCTCTGCAATAATAATCCAAGGAAGCTCTCTAATTTTTAATGTAGAATAAGAACTTAAAGCCTCTTTTCCTAGATAGTTTTTCCCCATTAAGTTACCTGAGTGTCCTTTTAAGGCGTCCATCACAGGTGCTGTATTTACAGTTTTTGAAAGTACAGTAGTTCTTAACGATTTAATCTGATTGATTTCATCAGAAGGAATATTTAAGTCTAAAAGTTCTTGATTGAATTTATCTGACTCTTCAACAAATAAACGAGCATCACTTCTCATTAACTGGTCCTTACCAACTAAATAGGTTTCACCAGTACTACCTAAACCTTCTTCTACCCAATCGCCGTCATCAGTCATAATTTTATTAATCTCTGACAATGGCATAGTACCAATTAGAACGGCTACTTTTTCTAAACTATTATCCACATTATCATATACTGGTGCTGCAAAGAATAATTGCAAACCACCATATGAACCTTCATAAGAGACAAAATCAGATAAGATCACCATATTTTGTCTTATTGAGTTCCTAGCAAGAGTAAAGGCTTGCCCTAAAGCAGACTGTCTAAATACACCATCCATTAGGTTTGTACCGAAATCTGTATTTTTTGCCACAGAATAGATCACATCACCTGATTGTGCATTCACTAAAATTAGATCTGAAAATCCATCTGCTAAAAGATACCTTCTAAAAGAAGCGTGGTATCTTTCATGAATGTCAGAATATGCTGTTTTATCATTAGCTCTATTTAATAGATCCTTTTTACCAATTGGATTTTTATTGTTGGACAGATAAAGGTTCTGAAGAATAACCATCTTATCCGAATTCTCATCAACAGAAGTGATCAACTGTCTTGAGAAAGATTCATGATCACTTAGCTTTCTATCAACAGTAGTTCTATAAAACTCCTTTAACTCTCTCCTCATTTTTACAATCTTACCAGGAGAGTAATAGTAATCCATGATTTGATATGCAGAAGAAAACTCTAAAACGGCATCAGAAACCATTCTACTTTGTGCCAATACACTAATATGTTCTTTTGCATTCTCTATATAATTTTCAAGAGTTCTCCTCTTTACTTCTCTTACAGATGTCAATTGTGCAAAAACAGCCTCTTCTAAGGATTTCTTTGCTGAATAATAACCCAACATACCTACTGCAATACTTGATAAAGCAGCGATCAATAAGAGATTTAGCAATACTTTAATACGTATACTTAAATCTTTTATCCTAAGGCCTGAGTTTTCTATATTATTTGAAGTCTTTTCTGTCATTATAATCTGAGGCAAGAAAGCTTAAATTATACACTATTGTGACTAATGAATATCTAGTGCAATTCAAGTACCATGTTCTAAAAAAGAACGTAGAAAATCGTAAAGTATTTTAATGACAAGGAAGGATAATTGATCAAAGTGGGAAGTTTGCGATGTAACAAGCCTGTATATTAAAAAAAGAGCATAAAAAAAAGGTTGATATTTCTATCAACCTTTCTTGGTGCGGGTGGAGGGACTCGAACCCCCACGCCGTGAAGCACTAGATCCTAAGTCTAGCGTGTCTACCAATTTCACCACACCCGCTTTTTGATGTGCCTTATTGTTTTAAAGCGATGCAAAGATGTAGGATTTTTTGATACCACGCAAGTATATTTCTAAAAAACTTATCAAACAAAAGTAAATGAAATCATTCTTCACACTATTAAAAATCCAACAAACTGTAATTCAGAAGTGTTAAGTCATTGATTATAAAATATGTGCACAACATCAAAAAGTTCTACGTATCTTTGAAAAAAAATTCAGAAAAATCTGAAAAAAATTTATTTGTTATTGTGAAAAGGGACCTTAACTCCCTGTAAGCAGAAAAAGTTATGGCAAAAAGAGTAGTAGTGGGTCTCTCTGGTGGAGTAGACTCAAGCGTAGCTGCACATCTTTTAAAAGAGCAAGGCTACGATGTCATTGGTTTATTTATGATCAACTGGCATGATGGTAGTGTTACGATTCAAGGCGAATGTCCATGGATAGACGATAGTAACGATGCACTACTGGTAGCAAACAAACTAAACATCCCTTTCCAAAGTGTAGACCTTAGTGAACAATACAAGGAGCGTATTGTAGACTATATGTTTTCTGAATATGAAGCAGGTCGTACACCCAATCCAGATGTACTTTGTAATAGAGAAGTAAAATTTGATGTGTTTATGGATATAGCTATGAGCTTAGGAGCTGATTACGTAGCTATGGGGCATTACTGTAGAAAAGATTCTTTCATTGATGAAAATGGTAAAGAAGTTTACCGTCTTCTTGCTGGAGTCGATGGAAATAAAGACCAAAGTTATTTCCTTTCTCAGTTAAGTCAAGAACAACTGTCAAAAGCTTTATTCCCTATTGGTGAACTAACAAAGCCTCAAGTAAGAGAAATTGCTGCAGAACAAGATTTAATCACTGCAAACAAAAAAGACTCCCAAGGGCTTTGCTTTATTGGTAAAGTAAAACTACCGGATTTCTTAAAACAGCAATTACTTCCTAAAAAAGGAAATATTGTAGAGGTTTCTGTAGATCATTCGATTTATCAAGATCGAGAAAATGCGATTGAAAATGCATCTACTGAACTTGAGAAATTACAGTTACTAACAGCCCCTTATTCTTATAAACCAACATATGGGAAGAAAGTAGGAGAGCATCAAGGAGCACATTATTATACAATTGGTCAACGTAAAGGTTTAGGTGTAGGTGGTACTCCACTACCATTGTTTGTGATTGCAACAGATACTGAAACAAATACTATCTATACTGGACAAGGTGATCAACATCCTGGATTAAACCGTCAAGGGTTAAAAGTCAGTCCAAACGAAATCCATTGGGTTCGTGAAGACCTTAAAATGGAGATTGGTGAACAAAGAGAATACATGGCTAGAATAAGATATCGTCAACCTTTAGAAAAGGTCACTCTTTATATGAAGGAAGATGGTTTATACTGTGTATTTGAAAATAAACAATCAGGTATTTCTGCTGGACAGTTTATCACTTGGTATACAGATGACGAGCTAATTGGTTCGGGTGTAATCAATAGTTAGTAGTATTTCCTGTAAAAGACAAGAGGTCTTTAGCATATTTCATTAATGCTAAAGACCTCTTTTTTATATCCTTCTTCTTGAAAATCCACTATAAAATAAATACTGAATTGCTAAGATGACTAGAATAGTAGCCATACCACTCAAAACACCTCTTAACAGAGCTTTGGGAATAAATGCCCATGCTCCTGCTTCAATACAAAACAATAATAGGTGATGAGCCAATACCTGTGGAGCAATAAACACTACAAATGTTCCAAACCCCATTTGACCTATCAGTGGAGTCTCCGACAATTCGTAACCGCCAGAAGGAGCTGTGAGTTTCATTATCTGATATCTTACAAACCCCAGAAAAACACATGCAGAAGTATGAATTCCTATCGAATCATAAAAGATATCAACAATAAAACCCATCACAAAAGCAATCGTTAATAATGTGATATTATTTGCACCAAAAGGCAGAAGAATTAAAAAGGTAACATATGGAAACATCATTACGCTTCCATCAAAAAAAGTTAGGTTCCTAAAAAATAACACCTGTGCCATCAAATAGATAAAAAAGATACCTATCTGTTTAAACCATATTTCTCTTCCCATAATCCGATTATTCTTCCGCTATCGTTTCTAATGAATCTTTTTCTGTTCTGAATAGAGATTTTGTCACATATACATGATGAATCTTAGAGAAATCTACAGAAACATCAATAGTGACCAACCAAAATCGTTCTGAAGGCGTTTTTTGTGCCTCTGAAACTATACCAATCATCACCCCTTCAGGATAAACAGTATTAAATCCTGATGTTGTTATTGTATCTCCGACATTGATATCTAAATGAAGAGGTAAATAATTTGCCGTGGCTGATGTAGGATCTTGAGTATCCCATTTAACAGTACACAAAGCTCCATTTTTCTTTAATTCAGAAGAAACTGCCATATCTCTATGAAGTAATGAATAACAAGTTGCAAAATGATCTGACACGGCTTTTACTTGACCTACAATACCATCTTGAGTCATTATTCCCATTCCTTCTTCAATTCCGTCTTCTCTACCTTTATTTAAAGTAATGTAGTTTCCTGATCTATAAATTGAGTTGTTGATCACTCGAGCAGGAATAAATTCATACGCTACAGTATCAGACATTCCATAAAACAAATTAGTAATATCTTCCTTGTCTCTATTCATTATAGTGGCTGAATCTACACCTTGAACTTGAATCAATTCTAATTGCTTACGAAGTTCTGCATTTTCATGTAATAAGTCTTCGTTTACATCTGTCAAATAAAAGTACTGTTCTATATTCGATGATGCATTATAAATACCTCCAACAACAGTATTAGACGACGATAAAACTACCGACCTCTGATAGCTATTATTGTTGACTATTAGAGCTGTAGCGATTATTTCCAACAGTAAGAATACTAGGAAAACTCGATACCTAAATATTAAAGCAAATAGTTGACTCATAGAGTTACTTTAAAGATCAATTGATCAAGAAAATGGATTTTAAACTTGAGTTAAATCGTATACCACTATAATTAGTAGAAGCGACTGACAAATTTAATGATTTAAAGATAAGAAGTAAGTGGATAAACTAAGAAGTAGTGCACAATCCAAAAAAATATTCTTTTCTGTTTCATCTTAAATGAAAAAACGCCTCTCTGATACTTCGAGAAGCGTTTTTTCTATTTATGTAATCAAAATAGCTTTATATCTATTTAAATCTTTCAGCACATGTCCAGTACCTAGTACTACTGCTCTTAATGGATCATCCGGCACATGAACAGGTAACTTTGTCTTCAGTGAAATCCTTTTATCTAAACCTCTTAAAAGAGCACCACCTCCTGTAAGATGAATACCTCGGTCATAAATATCTGCAGATAACTCTGGAGGAGCTGTTTCCAATGCTCTTAAAATTGCTTCTTCAATTTTTGAAATTGATTTATCCAAAGCAAAAGCTACTTCGGCATAAGAAACATTAATTACTTTAGGTATACCTGTTAATAAGTCTCTACCTCTAATTTCGTAATCTTCTGGAGCATCATCCAGCTCTGCTAAAGCTGCTCCAACTTCGAACTTGATTTTTTCTGCAGATCGTTCGCCAATCAATAGATTATGTTGACGACGCATATAGTCTAGAATATCTCTATTGAATACATCACCTGCAGTTCTTACAGATTGATCACAGACAATACCTGACATCGCGATTACTGCAATCTCAGTTGTACCACCTCCGATATCTACTACCATGCTACCCATAGGTTCTTCGATATTTATACCGATTCCAATCGCTGCTGCTATGGGTTCTGGAACCATATACACTTCTTTTGCTCCAGCATGCTCTGCTGAATCTCGAACAGCTCTTTTCTCCACTTCTGTAATACCAGAAGGAATACAAATTACCATTCGGTGTGATGGCATGAAAAACCTACGCTTGTTATCAGACATCTTTATCAGTCCTCTGATCATCTGTTCGGCTGCATGGAAATCTGCTATTACCCCATCTTTTAATGGACGAATAGTTTTAATATTTTCATGTGTTTTCTCATGCATTTGCATCGCTTTAGCACCTAAAGCAATGACTTTTCCTGTTTGACGATCCAAAGCGATAATCGATGGTTCTTCAACGGCAATCTTTCCTTTTGTAAGGATTAGTGTATTAGCAGTACCCAGGTCTATAGCTAGGTCGGTAGTAAAAAAATCAAAGAAGCCCATTAATACTTTACTCTTTTTTCATTCGAAAAATTATTGGTTCAAACTGCAGTCAAAATATTTCAAGAGTTATTAATTGCTTTTCAACTTTCTAAAAAAAGGAATAAAAATAATTTACTCTATTCATTTATTTTATTGAAACGCACACTTGACATCAAGTCGTAAAAGAATATGTGGAGTCACTCTTAATTAATACAGTTACTGAATTCTATTTCATAAGAAATATACTAATTCAATTACTAGAACGACTACCTTTTCTATATTAATATATTGCAACTATTATTTCTTTGATGCTTTATATCAATATTTTGCTAGTTGGTAGAATAAACCTATTTATTCTACCGCAAATTATGTTCCTTATTCCATTAATAGATTGAGTCAAGAGAAATTAGTTTGCTTATAGAAAAAATTACTCTTTCTTCTTAAAGTCTCCTCTTTTAATTGACTTGATCAAATCACCCCATGCAAATGGATTTAGTAATGGATTAGCTGTCTCCATAAAATATTGTGTAGCAATTTGATCTGCCCTATAATTCATATAATATTTATAGTTGCCTGTCGCTCCCATAGGAAGTGCATTAGACATCATAGTTAACTTATCTTGGCTTAAGTTTTTCTCCATATTCTCGATTCTTTGATCTTTTTGCTCACCTAGAGCTAAGAATGCCTCTTCGAAAATTTCCTTTGTAGGATATGGGAAGACCTCAAGTAATGGAAGTTCTGTTACTTCCTCTCTCATCTCAATTAATACCGTAAAACCTAAATCATCTCTTTGAGGAATTACAACTTCTTGTTTTGCAAAACCCAAAGCAGAAACTACAATTGTATCACCCACCTGTGTAGGCATTGTAAAGAAACCAGCATGATTTGTCACTGTACCTTTACCAGCTTGTTTAATGTAAACGTGGGCACCTGGCACACCGAAAGAACTATCTCCCTCTACAACAATACCCGAAAATTGAATCGAGTTTTGCTCTCCCTGTGCTTTTGATTCTGTAGAAACCATGAATGAGATCATGAATACGATGAAAAGCAAGCACTTCAAATATCTCTTTGTCTTATAAAGTTCAGTCATTCTGTGTTAATAAAAATTTTTGGTACATAATTCTTAATCAATCATAAAGTAAAATCATGAAAATGATAGTCGAATTATTCAGCGTTTAAGTGATTTACTCCAAATATAATGAAAGCCTCAATATCAAAAAGGTTGTATTGAGGCTTTTCTTATATAATTTTAATTTTTTATTAATATAAAAGAATTAATTACTCTCGTTGGTTGAAGCGACTGAAGCTAACATAGAATGTTTGATTTTTTCAAATTCTACTTTCTTCAACTTTTTTAATTCCATATTGTGTTCGTACACCCACTTTTCTGGAGAGTATTTTCCATTTGGATAAATATCCCAATAGCTTTCATAGGATAAACCTAAAGCTTCATATTCAATGGCGAACTCATCTTCAATTAAAACAAAGTTCTCTCTTAAATTTCTTGAAAGTCGAGTAATTGCTGGGGGTACCATGACCATTCTTTGTTCCATTTCAACAAAGTGTGCCTTTAAAGCTTCTTGCTCTTTAACCGTTTCTTGTTGAGTAACGTCTGATTGCAGAGCCTCTCCTTCCCAGAATTCATCTGTTTCTGAGAATACTTGCTCATCAATTTCTTTTTGAAGTTCTGGAGTTAATGCTACATGCACTCCTGTTGAAGGGGTTGAATTCGATGTTCCTGTTTTAAGCGTTCCTCTCCACTTTTCGATATTCTCTTTTTCGTGGATTGTCATACAGATCCAGGACTTGCCTAAATATGCCGCCCATAATGCATTATCGTTTGGTGATTCTTGGAGCATTTTCCACACCTTAGGCTTTTTCATAGGGTCGTTTCCTGCTGACACAAAGGATGCATAGCATAGGAAAAGGCATATCGTGATTAATTTGTATTTCATTCTTTACACAGTAGGTTGAAAGTCAAACTATTATTAAGAAGACAAATATTCTTTTATCCTTTAACGTGTTGACGAGGTTAGTTGTATAAGTTCTATAAAAAACCATGCCTAAAAGCATGTATGAAAAAACTCTTATTGTCACATCCTCAATAAAAATTTCTCTTAAAGTAATAAAACTTACCCATGATTCTAAATTAAAAAAATAAAAATTAACCTTAGTTAATGACTATAATCCTTATTTACTGAATAATTTTTCATAAAAAAACACAGGATTTCAACCGATATAAGGTAAAAATTGTAATTAAAACACAAATTCAACGCTTAATTTGTCAATTATCTTTGGAAACAAATATTAGAATTTTAGTTTTGCATTGAAAATAGTCTTTGGAGTTCTATAACTTCGGAGCAGCTATGTCTGAATTCATTGATATAATAATATAATTCCAAGATGTCAAATATCGGTAAGGTTACCTCAGTCATTGGACCAGTAGTTGACGTCAGCTTCGAAGCAGAAGGATCTACGCTACCAGCGATTTATAATGCTTTGAAGGTGAAGAAATCCAACGGTCAAGAGATCGTATTGGAAGTTCAACAACACCTTGGCGAAGAGCGCGTTCGTACAGTAGCGATGGACGGTACAGAGGGTCTTCAGCGTGGCGCTGATGTACTCGACACAGGGGCTGCAATTGCAATGCCTACAGGTGAAGAAGTGAGAGGTCGTCTTTTCAACGTAGTTGGAGAAGCGATCGACGGTATGGAGCAGCCATCTGGCAAAACTTCATTACCTATTCACCGTTCAGCACCTCCTTTTGATCAATTAGCAACTTCAACAGAAGTTCTTTACACAGGTATTAAAGTAATTGACCTTTTAGAGCCTTATACTAAAGGTGGTAAAATTGGTCTTTTCGGTGGTGCCGGTGTAGGTAAAACTGTATTGATCATGGAGCTGATCAACAACATTGCGAAAGTATACTCAGGTATCTCAGTATTCGCAGGAGTTGGTGAGCGTACTCGTGAGGGTAACGACCTTCTTCGTGAAATGATCGAATCTGGCGTAATCAAATACGGTAAGGAATTCGAAGAGGACATGGAGAAAGGTGGTTGGGATCTTTCAAAAGTAAACAAAGATGAGTTAGCTACTTCACAAGCTACATTGGTATTCGGTCAGATGAACGAACCTCCAGGTGCTCGTGCTCGTGTAGCTTTATCAGGTCTTACAATTGCTGAGTACTTCCGTGATGGTGAAGGACAAGGTGAAGGACGTGATATCTTATTCTTCGTTGACAACATCTTCCGTTTCACTCAAGCAGGTTCAGAGGTATCAGCCCTATTAGGTCGTATGCCTTCAGCCGTAGGTTACCAACCAACGCTTGCTACAGAAATGGGTGCAATGCAAGAGCGTATTACATCGACTAAGAGAGGATCAATTACATCGGTACAAGCAGTATATGTACCTGCCGATGACCTTACTGACCCTGCTCCAGCGACAACATTCGCCCACTTGGATGCACAAACAGTACTTTCTCGTAAGATTACTTCATTAGGTATCTTCCCTGGTGTAGATCCATTAGAGTCATCTTCACGTATCCTAAGTCCAGATATCTTAGGAGATGAGCACTACAACACAGCTCAACGTGTGAAAGAAACAATCCAACGTTACAAGGAACTCCAAGATATTATCGCGATCCTTGGTATGGATGAACTTTCTGAAGAGGATAAGCAGGTAGTAGCTCGTGCACGTCGTGTACAACGTTACTTATCTCAACCTTTCCACGTAGCAGAGCAATTCTCTGGTATCCCAGGTCTTATTGTAGACATTAAAGATACTATCAGAGGTTTTAACGAAATCTTAGATGGTAAGTGGGATCACCTTCCTGAAGCAGCCTTCATGTTCGTAGGTACTGTTGAGGAAGCAGCAGAAAGAGGTGAAAAAATGCTTGCTGAAGCTGCTAAAAACGCTTAGTAGTTACTTCAAGATAACAATATTAAAAGAAGGCGAGAGTCTTGGGCAACGCTCGGGTTCTCGCTTCTTTTTTACATAAGGAGTAAGGAGTCAGACGCAAAAATAATTTGCCGACAATACTACTTCTCCAAATACAAATAATTCAAATGGATATGTAATACCGGTTATTGAAATCTATAATTAACTGTTACATATCACAAATTAATTAAGTCATGTTTGTTGAATTACTTACTCCAGATAAAAAATATTTTGAAGGTGAGGCAACAGGCGTAAAAGTTCCTGGTATCAACGGTGAATTTGAAATGCTTGATCGTCACGCCAACATCATCTCAAGCCTTGCTAAAGGTGATGTACGTATCGCTAAAGGTAATGAAGTAACTTCTTTCACTATCGATGGTGGTACTGTTGAAATGCTTGACAACAAATTGGTTATTTTAGCTGAGGCAGTTGTTGGGTAGATCCAAACATTCTTACTTTGAAAAGTCAAAAAATAGTTATTCACTTCTATTTTTTGACTTTTTTATTTTATATGGGTAATAAAACTAAATATTCATGACAAAAGTAGATTCATATTTGTCATAAATCTGCAATAAAGTAATACTTTTGTATTTCTATAACTAAACGATTGTTCCATGCAGAGAAAGACTACCAAGAATTTTAGATCTATTTTATTTAGAGGATTAGATACAATACTGATAAACTTTAGTTTTCTAATTGCATATTTATTAAAGTTTGAGACCTTATTTAGTCTCGATAAGGAGATTTATAACAATATTTTCATTGTATTTAACCTTGCTTGGTTCTTACTAATATCTATTTACTCTAAACCTTATAATTCCAATCGATTATCAAGGTCGTTTATTAGAACATTCTTACAAGGATGTACTCTAGTGATACTACACGCTGCTATCTTGGCAACTCTCCTATTAATTTTCAAAATACAAAATCAATCGAGGGAACAGTTATTTTTGAGTTATGTCATATTTTGTGGTCTTAGTATCACCATTAAGTCTTTTGTTCTTTTTATTATTAGATGGTTAAGAGAACGTAAAGGTGTAGATTTAAAAACTTATGCTATAATAGGCCAAGGGAAACTTTCTGATGAAATCAATAATTTTTATGATAACCATAAAGAGTTTGGATACAATTTTAATGGCTATTTAAATACATCTTCACATAATTCAAAAGAATTCAAAGAATATATTCTTAATAATAATATTGATGTAATATACATTTGTCTTCCATATATTTTACATTCCGATGTTGATAAATTAGTCGATATTGCTTACGAATTAAATGTAGATGTTAAGTTAGTAATGGATTTTAGAGGTTTCATTACTAGGGGCCTACATTTACAATACCATGATTATATTCCGGTTTTAGATGTTGATGTTAAACCATTATCAAACATTGGAGAAGTCATTATCAAAAGAAGTTTTGATATCGCATTCTCCTTATGTGTAATTATCTTTGGTGCTCCTGTTTATATATTTACTGCTTTAGCGACAAAGTTTTCATCTAATGGACCTATTTTATATAAGCAAGAGAGAGTTGGTAAGTGGGGAGAACCATTTCACATCTATAAATTCAGAAGCATGTATACAGATGCAGAAAAGTTAGGACCTGCATTATCAAAAGGAGACAAAGATCCAAGAATAACTCCTTGGGGAAGGTTTATGCGTAAAACTAGATTAGATGAAATACCACAATTTTTTAATGTTCTTAAAGGGGATATGGCCATTGTTGGACCACGTCCTGAAAGGCAGTTTTTTATAGATCAAATAGTTGAGAGGTCACCTCAATATAATAAACTAAAAGCTGTTAAACCTGGAATTACATCTATCGGCCAAGTTTTATATGGATATGCGGAAAATGTTGATGAAATGATTCAAAGATTAAGGTATGATCTTCTGTATCTTGATAATGCTAGTTTATCAACAGATATCTGGTTAATTTTCAAAACCGTAGAAGTTATGGTTTTGGGTAAAGGCAAATAAGTAGCAATATTCTATAATTATATAAATGAAAGTTATATAAATTTATCACTCTGTTTAAACATTTTAAAGAAAAGAATATGCTAAAAAAAATAATCACTTTTTTTCTTTGTATTAGTGGCATTTTCTTTAATTCTACATTAACTAATTTATCAAATTTTGGAATACCTTTAACATGGAATATTTCATTCATAATTGTTATTATTTTCTTTTATATAAAGAAAATACCTATTAAAAAACAATTATTATATTTTACTTTTTCTATTCTAATTACATACCTATTAGTACTCTTTCTTCATATATTATTTAATATAGGCGAACCAATTAAAGAAATTAAACAGACAACAATAAGGTCATCAAATGTAGTCTATTTCTTTATAACTGTTGCGTTTGTTAATTTATTTAAGACCAATAAAGATTTCATAAAATATGTTTATTATATTCTTAATTTTGCAATCTTCTATGGTATTTATGAAATAATTGCGAAGAACTTTAATTTACCCCAACCTTTATTTTATATAACTAATAATCAATCTTACTCTATTGTTGACAATGTTCAAGGTTGGTCTAGGTCATATAGATTAAGAAGTATTTGGGCTGAACCCTCATTTTCCGCTCTACCAATATTATTATTGCTTTTCTTAAAACATTATTATTTTAAACCAAAATATCTTATTTCATATATTCCAATTGTAATATATTCTTTTTTTACGTTTTCAAGAGTTGTATGGCTAACTCTTTTCTTATTTATTTTTTGGGAAATTTTCACAAGCATTATTACAAGACGTTTATTTTACAGAATTCAAAATATATTAAAAACTGTCTTAATCTGGAGTATACCTACAATTATGATTTTATCAATTCTTACTTTATACTCTAGTATCTATTTTATTGATGACTTATCAGCTGCTGAACGAGGCTCATCTGTATACATTTCAATGATGCTTTGGTTGGAAAAGCCAATTTTGGGTTTTGGATATAATATGTTTGAAGACCTAAGTAAAGAGTTTGTTAAAAAGTCTCATTTATCTTTATACCCATCGAAATATATTTTAAGCCTTTTACCTAACCTAGTTTTTCAAATGGGAACACTAGGAATTATTTATATAACAATAGTATTCAAATCAATACTTAACTTAACAGGTATTAATTTTTATAACCGTATTGGAATATTAATTATCTTTACGGTCATTACTTCAATTGGTGGAGAATTAACATATTTCCCATTCTTTTGGTTAATGTTAGCTACTTATCATATAATCAATTATTCTGATAATTATCTAGATGATTCAAGTAAATACTAGAAATCTCCTTTCTCATAAAACTGGAGTACAAAGATACACCGAAGAAATCATAAAAAACTTTCCAAAAGATCAATACGATATCATTTTTCCAAGTAGGAATAATGCACATGGTATTCGTGGACATATTTGGGAACAATTATATCTTCCTTTTTTATTGAAAAATGACATCCTTTGGAGTCCTAGTAATTCAGGGCCAATACAAACAAAGGGACCGCATATAGTAACTATTCATGATGTTGTGCCTATGGATCATCCTGAATGGTTAAATTATAAGTTTGCTCGTTGGTATCAATTCATGTTACCTAAATTAGCAAAAAGTGTAGATCATATCATTACAATTTCTAACTTCTCGAAAGAACGTATCATACAAACTTTAAAAGTACCAGACAAAAAAATAAGTGTGATACCCAATGGAGTGGATCATTCACTCTTTAATACTAATAGTATACATCAAGAAAATGTTATTCCATTTAAAAGATATATTATTACCTTAGGATCCTTAGAACCAAGAAAAAATTTATTGCGATTATTTAAAGCTTGGAAAGATATTAAAAATTCAATAGATGATGATATTCATCTGGTAGTTGTTGGTAAAAAAGGTTTATCAAGAGTATTTTCCTCGGAAAATTATGATTTTGAAAATTTACAACAAGAAAGAATTTATTTTACTGGACATTTAACTGATTCAGATTTAGTTTCAGCACTTAGAAACGCAATAGCATTTACATACCTGTCTGAATATGAAGGGTTTGGACTTCCTCCTTTAGAAGCTATGGCATGTGGTGTCCCTGTAATTACTTCTAACACAACAGCTTTCCCTGAAGTTGTTAAAGATTCTGCAATTACAATTTCACCTTACGACATTAATGATATTTCTAAAAGTATTAAAACTATTATTGAAAATGATAAACTAAGAAAAAAGTTAAGTATAAAAGGAATATCACAAGCAGGACATTTCAATTGGAAAAAAACTAGTGCTGAAACAATCAAAATTCTAAAATCATATTTATAATGAATCCCAAAGTAACACTAATTGTTCCAACTTATAATGCTGGAAATTTATGGGAAAGTTGGATAAAAAATTTAGAAGAACAAGAATTCATTCTGGATAAAATTTTAATAGTAGATTCTTCTTCTAAAGATAAAACCATTGAAAAAGCTAAGAATTCAAAATTAAAGAATTTAGAAATAAAAGTAATTTCGCCTTTAGAATTTGATCATGGTGGTACAAGAAACTCAGCAGCTAGAGATAATAAAGATTCTGATATAATCATATTTATTACTCAGGATGCTATATTATCTTCAAAAGACAGTTTAGAAAAAATAGTAAGAAACTTTAAGGATGAAAATGTATCTGGAGTATATGGTCGTCAATTGCCCCATATTGACGCTACCCCTATTGCTAAGCATGCAAGGCTATTTAATTATCCAGATTTAAGAGTCACAAAAGATAAAACTTTAATTGACAAAATAGGATTTAAAGTATGCTTCATGTCAAATTCATATTCAGCATTTAGAACTAGAGATTTTATTGAATTTGGAGGCTTCCCTGAAAAAAATATTCTTTCTGAAGAAACTTTGCTTGCTTCTAAATTGATACTAGGTGGAAAAAAAATTATTTACGAAAATGAGGCAAAAGTAAATCATTCACACAATTATTCATTCTCAGAAGAGTTCAAAAGGTATTTTGATACTGGTGTTTTCCATGCAAAGAATCAATGGATAATTAATTCCTTCGGTAGTCCGAACGGAGAGGGTTTTAAATTTATTGTATCAGAATTAAAATTTTTACTTAAGAATAAAAATTATAAATGGATTATTAAATCATTTATCTACACAATAATGAAGTTATTCGGTTTCAAACTTGGACAAAAATATAAACTCTTACCTAAACGAATGGTTGTTTTATGTTCAATGCATAAAAATTATTGGAATGAATAATATACTACCTAAAATTAAAACGTTTTTACTTCATAAAAATGATTTTTACTTTATCCTATTATTTATATCTCTATTTATAAAAGAGCATCATATAAGAAGTATTTTTCTTATTATAATTTCTGCTATTAAGATCTATACATATAATTACAAAAATAGAATACATCTACGTATTGATAAGCATTTTTATATATTTTCTTTATTTTTCCTCTATAGTATTATCAGTATTTTATGGAGTCAATATAAAGAATCAGGGATTACAGATATTTTTGAAAGGATAATATTCATACCAGTAATAATTTACATTTTTTCTGAAACAAAAAGTATCAATATATTTAAGGTAATCACAATACTTATCAATATTTGGTGTTTGATTGGGTTGACTTCATTGATAAACTTGGATTTATCCAATAGCACATCTGATTTTCAAACCAACCAAATACTTAGAGATTTATTATCAAATGAATTAGGGGAACATCCAATATATATAGGTATACTTATTACATTTGGTATTATCATTTCATTTTTTCTTGCATTAAAAGATAGTAAACTATGGGGTATCTCTATTATATTACCTATCGTTACTCTTATCATTGATGCTCCAAAAACGAGTTTTATTATATTATTTACAATTACTCCAATTTTATTTTTATACAAATATTCAGTCAAAAAAATATTTCTTCTTTCTTTATCATTATTCATTGTTCTAGCGAGTATAATATATTTTGTTCCAACATTGAATGAAAGATTTATTAGGGAAGCTAATAGAAAAGAAAGTTGGCAACTACCAAAAGGTAAATTTTATAATTCAACAAATGTAAGATTAGCTTTATGGAAATGTGCTATTGATGTTTCTACATCAAACAATATTGATTTTCTAATCGGAACAGGTAGTGGCAGTGAAATACCTATTCTGAGGAGCTGTTATTTAGAATATGACACATCTGCTTTTAATAGTAAATCTACATTTTATTGTCACAATCAATATTTAAGTATTCTTTTAATTAATGGAATAATTGGAGTTTCATTTTTCATTATTTGGTTATCATCATTATTATATAAATTTATTAAAGATAAAAATCATTTAGGAATATCTATTTTTATTTTAATTGTATTTTCAATGTTTACTGAAAGTCTATTTAGCCATCAAACGGGTTGTATTTATATAGGTATATTTCTTGCTTCAATAATAAACTTCAAAAATGATTGATGAAATTAATATAAATGAAAAATTCAAGAACCTTTTAGGTGTATCAATATTTACAATTCTCATAATTCATGCTAAAAACATAAAATATGTAGAAAATATATCTCAAGAAATAGTTTTTACAGAACGTTTATTTAGTGATGGATTATCAAGATTTAGTGTCCCATTATATTTCATAATTTCAGGATATTATTTTTTTTATAATTGGAAGTATACTGAAAGTAATTCTAGTCAATTAAAAATAAAATTGATTAAAAAAGTAAAAACACTAATTATTCCATATGTAATATGGTGCTTAGTTGGTTTCTTGATTTTTTTTATATTACAAAACATACCTTCTCTTAAAAGTAACTTTAATAATAAACTAATATATTCCTATTCAAATATTGATTTAATAATTAAAATATTTCTAGATCCTTTCTCACATCAGTTATGGTTCTTAAGAGATTTAATTATTATTAATTTTCTATTATCTCCAATAATGGTAAATAGTTTTTTTTATAAAAAAATTACTATTTCTATTATCACAGTACTATTAAGCTTTTTATGGGTTAATGATTTTGAATTTAGATTTTTAAAGATCGAGAGTATACTATTTTTCTTTATAGGGTATATTTTTTCTAAAAACAGAAAGCTTCTTGAATTCGAGATACCCTTTTCTAGTAAGTGTACATTAGTAATAATTTGGTTAGCAATAAATATCTACAGGTTTTATCTACCTGGCAATTCAATTATTTATAAAATATCTATAGTATTAGGTATACTTGTTGCATGGTATGTATTTTCCAAAATAAAATTAACATACTTTATACAATTAAGTTTCTTCATCTACCTTTGTCATGAGCCTTTATTAACAATGATAACGAAATCTCTATTTATTATATTAGGAAAATCTTCTCTTTCAGCTATAATTATTTACTTAACCTCTATTATTTCTACACTATTTTTATGCTTATCTTTAGGAAGATTTCTTAAAAAATCAATACCTAGTTTATATAGAATATTAGTTGGAGGACGTTAAAAAATATTTATTTTTCTAGTAATTTATAGTAAAAATCTATGTATTGATCAATATCTGATTTAGAATTAGAATTCACATAATTTTCTATATGTCTAGTCATCTGGTTTAGCTGTAAAGGATTAGAATTGATACTCTTTAAAATTTTCTCAAGACTTTCATCATTTTTATATAAAAAGCCAGTTTCACCCTCAATTATCATTTCAGTAGTTCCTCCCATTGTAGTAGAAACTACAGGTTTTTTATAAGAGTATGACTCGATTAAAACTCTTGGAAATGGTTCGTACCACATTGATGAAATAATAACTAAATCAATCATCCTATAAAATTCATCTGAGTTAACCTTACCAAGAAAAATAATATTACTTTTACCTTTTGCTTCCTTTTTACACTCTTCAATATATTTATCGTCACCACCTCCTGCTAAATATAATTTTGTATTCTTAGAAAGCTCTGCATTTTTAAATGCCCTAATTATATTTATGACACCTTTAGTTTCAATTATCTGGCCAATAAAACCAAAATTAACATCTGAATTTTCATTAAAAATTCTTGTTGTGATTGATTCATTTAATGGTAAATAAGTTCTTATTACAGTGGAAATGGAATTTTTAAAATACCCTCTTTTTAAATGCTCATTTAAAGTAAATGAACTAACACCAACTACACCGTCAGCATATCTACTTGTAATTTTTTTTGGATATGACAAAATTTTACAAGAGAGACATTGTTTCGAACATATATGACCATTATTAAATAATGTAGTTTTTGTACAAATACTTGCATAATTATTTAAAGTCGTAATCGATTTTATATTTATCTCATTAGCAAATTTCCAAATATAAGATGAGAAATTTGTAATATTTCTAATATGTAATAAATCTGGTTTCTCATTTAGAAGTATTTCATTCAAACTATTTCCTACAGTTGGATTATAAGACTCCCTTGTATGCCATAATAATTTTTCCAGATGGTTTTTATTTGGAGATTCTACTGGTCCCCAATAAAAATTTGGAGATTTAACTCGATAAACCCTAACTCCATCTACCTCCTCGATAGTATTTTTGTTGTAGGCTGCTATTACAAAAACTTCTATATCTTTTTCTTTTAATCCATTGACTAATTGTCTTGCTGAATGTTCACCTCCTCCAATATTATATGGATGATAAGAAGTTGAAATTACTGCTATTTTCATTTTCCAAAAATAATTTTCAATATTTTATTAACAGCTGTTTGTTGTATCAAATTTAATTTATCTAATTGACGATATCCATTATCAATTAGTTCTTTTCTCAATTTATAATCATATGATAATTGGATAATTCTATTTTGAATTTCATTTATTGAATATGGGTTAAAGTAGCATACAGCACTTTCACAAACTTCAGTAACAGCAGAAATAGCAGACGCAATAACAGGTACACCATACCTCATTGCATTTAAAGGTGGATAACCAAATCCCTCATTTAAAGTTGGGTAAATAAAGCAGAAAGCATTTTTAAAGAGACTTTGATATTCATCTTCTTCAACATATCCCTTAAAAATGAATCTATCTTGATTTTTTAGATTCTTCAATAAAACCTTATTTTTGTCTCCAATAACAATAACTTTTTTATTAATTAAAATATCATTTTCAAATAAATCATCTAATGCTCTCAAAGCTCTATATGCATTTTTTTCCCATCTATTTGCACTAACTAATAAAAAGTATTCTCTGTTATTTATCTCACCTTTCTTAACATAAGATAAGTCAGAAGGTGAATATAAAACTGAGATTTTATCTAAATCAACCTTCGGGAAAAATGTCTTTAATGAGAACTTTGTATGGTTAGAAACAACAACGATTTCACTATTGGGTATACTAAGTAACTTATTTGTTTTGTGATAAATTCCCTTTTGCTTAAAGCTTTGAAAAAAATGTTGTCGAATATATATTTTTAAATTCTCAAAGATCGATGGCCTATAAATATATTCATATTTATCATTAGGTAATTCTAACTGTCTTAAACCATGAACAGTTAGAATAAATTTTGTATTGGGCTCATTATAATCATCATAATGATACGGCATAGCTGAGTAAAACCTACTATACTTATTTTTTTTTAATAGCTTATATAAATCTGCCTTATCATTTACTTCATGAATTCTTATTGAATTCTCTTTACATTTGTTTAATAAATCTTGATCTATTTCAAAATTTACGTTATAAAAAACATCAAAATCTGTTATACCTTCATTAATTGAAGCATAAAAAATATACTTAGCATATTCTGCACCACCATGATATTTATATGTTTCAGTAGGTTGTGTTGCCCACAAATCCATCAATATATTCATCTTATATATTCAAGTAGTTAAAAACTTTTTCTGAGAACTTTAAATTTGCCTCCCGACATTCTTCTAAAAAACCTGAAATAACATGAGCAGAACTAATTTTTGCTTTATATTCAGCAACATCTTTGATTTTGGGAATTTCATATTTCATACTATACATCTTAGATGAATTAGGAATAACAATAACTTTCTTTTCAAGTAAAGTTGCCCAATACATACCATGATAACTATTGGTTACCAAGGTTTCAGTTTTAGAAATAAATTCAATGATCTGTTCAAAAGTTGAATTATTATATAAGATTGGCATTGTATTATCGATTCCATCTATTGGTATATGTTCATGAATCAAGAAACTAACCTCATTTTCTATCTCTCTTGTTTTATCAAAAACGTCATTCATACAACTTACACATGGTACCCAATCTACATTTTTAATTTTTACATTATAATCTCTTATGCCTACAATTGGTATATTATCTATCTGTTGTAAAAATAAATTTGAAGGAGTTAAATTTGGATTATTGTGACCAATCCCCCAATAAATAACTTTTGTACCTTTCTTTGCTAACTTTTGTGTAATACTTATTGGGGCTTTAAAAGTCTTTCGATCTAATAAACCTCCACCCCCAACAACAATATCATTATTTAAAAGTTTATCAGAAAACTTTATCGTATCTGAAATAGATTTTTCATAACTTAATATATCTAATTTTCTGTAGTCCTGTAATTCTTTAAAATACAAATAAGGTGCACACATTAAATCACCTACATTACCTGTATCTAGACGATGGAGATTTACTATACCACTTGAATTAGAATTATTAATTGATGTGTATTGATTGAGTAAAATCTCAATAATTTTTCTTTTTATCATCTAAGTAAATCCAATTTATTAACCCCTTTTTTTTAACAGAGTATATATTTAAAGTCAAGGATGTAAAACCAGATACCACTAAACTGAAAGAAGCAGTTATTAGTGATAATTCTGCTAAAAGATAAAATAAAATTAGAAGGAATAAATATATAAATGTTGATATGTATGAATTGATTGTATAATCTTTCTTAAGGTTATTCAAAACTAATACTACAGATGCTATAAGGTAACTAATTGGCTGAATAATTATCAATAACCCTAACACCAAAAATACATTAACCACTAATTGATAATCAGGAAAGAATATCTCTATTACATAATACAAGAATGTAGAAGATAAAATATAAACTAAAAGGCTACCTAAAAAAAGAACTTTCAATGAAGTTCTTACTATTTTAGGATCTTTGGTTTTGGAAACTTGTGGAAATAATGCTTGAGTTAATATTTCGAGAAAAGAAACAAAAAGTTGTTTGATTTTATCTGCTATATCATAATAAGCAACTGTTTGCATATCTATTACTATTCCAAGAATGGTTTTATTTGCAAACATCTTAATTTTCCCTGCAACACTTCCAATAAAAATTATATAACTTTCATTAAAATAATACTTTATTGCTGAGTATTTTGGTAAAAAAAATTTATTATTATGTTTTTTATATATGATATAAGTTGCTAAAATACAAGCTAAAAGAGCTCCACATCCATTAAAGACAGGAACTAATAAAAAATCATCTACTTTATTGACAAATAAAAATATTAGAATTAAAAATACAAGTTTATTAACTAAATTAAATATTGATATAAATTGCAATTTTTCAATACCTTGAAAATACCAAATTGGTAAAAACACATCAAAAATGCATAAATATGTTGTGAAATAGAATAACAATTTATTGTTCTCTATATCTGTCACAAAAAAAGTTATAACATATAAAATCACATAACAGATACATAGCAGAATAACTTTTATTAGCTGTATACTATTGAGAACCTCAGACCTCTTATCAATATTATCTCTATGCAAAGAAATTTCTTTTGTACCAATTAAATTAAAACCAAAATTAATAAGTATCAAGAAATAAGAAATGATAGATTGTGCAAATACTATCAATCCATATTTTTCACTCCCAATTACTGATAATAAATATGGAATTGTGAATAGAGGAAATACTATATTTATCACTTGAATAAGACCCAAATAGCTAAAATTAGCTAGTAATTGTTTATTCTGAGATAAAACTTTTTTTATTGATTTTAAAACCATCTATTCATTTATATCAGATGAGTTATAATTTATAAACCATTTAATGAAGGTTTGAATACCATCCTTTAGTTTAGTTTGTGGTTTATAATTTATTGTATTTTCAAGCTCAGATGTATCTGCATACGTTGAATATACATCTCCGTCCTGCATAGGATACAACTCTTTTTTTGCTTTTTTTCCTAAAGCATCTTCTATTTCTTCAATAAACTCATTCAACTTAACTGGCGTACCATTACCTATATTAAATAATCTATATGGAACACTTAAGGTTTGATCAGTTATTGGGCTTACCTCCATTATTTTAACAACTCCATTAACTATATCATCGATATAGGTGAAATCTCTTTCCAAATTACCATTATTGAACACTTTGATAGAATCTCCCTTTGAAATAGCTTTCGCAAATAACATTGGAGCCATATCAGGTCGTCCCCAAGGTCCATATACAGTAAAAAAGCGTAATCCAGTTGTTGGGATATTGTATAAATAACTATACGAATGTGCCATTAATTCATTACTTTTTTTGGTAGCAGCATATAAACTAACAGGGTTATCTACTTGATGTTTAACGGAAAAAGGTTGTTCCTTATTTAATCCGTAAACACTTGAACTACTTGCGTAAACTAAATGCTTAATTGGATTATTTCTACACCCTTCCAAAATGTTATTAAAACCTTCAATATTAGATTTGATATAAGCTTTTGGATTATCCAAACTATATCTCACTCCTGCTTGTGCAGCTAAATGAATAACATAATCGAAGTTTTCATTTCTAAATAGATTACTTAAATGTACTTCATCTGTAATATCTAGTCTTAAAAAGCAAAAATTATTATTATCCTTGCTCTCTACCTTTTTATTGTATCGAATAAAATCTGGTTCAATACCCAACTCTTTTAATCTATCAAATTTCAGAGTCATTGGATAATAATCATTGATATTATCTAAACCTATTACTTCATGACCTAGGTTTAATAATTTTTTTGCTACATGAAAACCGATAAAACCCGCTACACCTGTTACTAATATTTTCATCTTACTTCTTTAAGTACCAATCTACAGTTTTTATTATACCACTTTCAAAGTCTTCATCTGCCTTCCAACCAAGATCACCTTCTAGTTTTGTTGCATCTATTGCATAACGTCTATCATGGCCTGGTCGATCTGTAACAAATGTAATTAGCTCTTTGTAGGACTTACCTTCAGCTAATGGCTTTTTATCATCTAAAATAGAGCAAATCTTATCGACAATATATAGGTTATCTCTCTCATTTCTTCCCCCAATATTATACGTTTCACCAAAGATTCCTGTATGATAGACCAGATCTATACCTTTACAGTGATCTAAAACGTATAACCAATCTCTTATATTTTTACCATCTCCATAAATTGGAATTGATTCTTCTGCTAAAGCTTTTCTAATAATTGTAGGTATTAACTTTTCTTTGTGCTGCTTTGGACCATAATTATTAGAACAATTTGTTGTAACTACATTCATCCCATAAGTATGGAAGTAAGACCTAACAATCATATCAGAAGATGCTTTAGATGCACTATATGGAGAGTTTGGAGCATATGGTGTTTCTTCTGTAAACAAGCCTGTTTCTCCTAAAGTACCATATACTTCATCAGTTGAAATATGATGGAATTTACAGTCTTTATATTCTTCTTTGTACTCAAATGGTGCATTCATCCAATACTTCCTAGCTACATCAATCAGAACAAAAGTACCATGAACATTTGTTTGAACAAAAGCTTCAGGTCCCGTTATAGAGTTATCTACATGAGATTCTGCTGCAAAATGAATTACTCCCTTAATGTCATGTTTTATAAATAGCTGTTCTATGAGGTTTCTATCACAGATATCACCTTCAACAAAAGTATACCTTGGATGCCCTTCTTCAATTTCCGATAGATTTGAGAGATCTCCTGCATAAGTCAATTTATCTAAATTTATTATATTATAGCTCTCATATTTTTCTAGAAAATATGGTACAAAATTGGAACCTATAAAACCCGCCCCACCTGTAATAAGAATAGAAGACATATATATATTTTAATTATTGTATAAGTATTTTAAAGTTGAATTTTAATCTATCAACTTCAGACAATTAATAAGGCTATCCTGCCAATATGGAATAGTAATTTTAAACGTAGTCTTAATTTTTGTTTTATCTAATAAACTAAAACTAGGTCTTTTTGCAGGTGTAGGGTATGCAGATGTTGGAATGGGATTCACTTTAACATCAACATTTTTCAATAAAAAGACATTTTTTGCAAAATCATACCAACTAGCAACTCCTTCATTACTAAAATGATAAATACCAAAAGAGTTACTATTTTGTTGCATTATAGATAATATAGCATTTGCCAAGTCTCTTGCATATGTTGGAGTACCAATTTGATCCACAATTACTCCTAACTCTTTTCTATCTCTACCCAACTTCAGCATTGTTTTCACAAAATTGTTTCCAAAACTGCTATATAACCACGCTGTTCGTATAATGAAATAATGTTCTATTCTATCTGAAATTGAAACTTCACCTTTTAATTTAGTATCTCCATAAACTCCAAGTGGACTAGTAGGCATATTCTCACTATATGCTAGCGAACTATCTCCCCCAAAAACAAAATCTGTTGATATATGAAATAATTTTGTTTTGTTTAACTCTGAAGCAATAGCTAAATTTTCAGGACCTACTACATTAACTTTGTAAGCTAAATCATATTCTTCCTCAGCTTTATCAACTGCGGTATATGCTGCACAATTAATACAAAAATCAAACTTATTTTCATCAAAATAATCAACTACTTTTTTTTGATTCGTAATATCTAAATCATCAATATCTACAAAAGTAAAATTTAATTCTGTTTGATTTTTGGATAAAAATTGCAATTCCGATCCTAGTTGACCATTCGCTCCTGTAACTAATACTTTTTTCATTATTTTTTTAACAAATCTGCAAGAAGTGGTAAAACTGCATCTTTATCTGATATATTTTCTTTACCAAATGGTATTTTCCAATCAATATTCAACTCTGGGTCATTATAAATGATTCCTCCCTCAGATTCTTTGTTATAATAGTTATCACATTTATAAGAAAACTCAGCGGTTTCTGATAATACAGAAAAACCATGTGCAAACCCTCTAGGTACAAATAATTGTTTTCTATTATCAGCACTAAGTTCTACAGCCTCATGTTGACCATATGTTTCGCTCCCAGGACGTAAATCAACAGCAACATCTATAACCCTCCCTGATAATACCCTAACTAATTTAGCCTGAGCATGTACTCCTTTTTGAAAATGTAAACCTCTAATCACTCCATAAGAAGATGAAGATTGATTATCTTGAACAAAATTTACAGCTAAACCAGTAGCCTCTGTAAATTTCTTAAGATGAAAACTCTCAAAAAAATAACCTCTTCTGTCTCCAAATACATTGGGCTCTATAATATAACAGTCTTTTAATTTCGTCTCTACGATATTCATCTTAATGGTTTTCTGATTTTAGAATATTCATAATATATTGACCGTAACCACTTTTCACTAATGGTTTAGCAATTTCTTCTAATTGTTTTGCGTTAATATAACCCATTCGGTATGCTACTTCTTCAATACAACCAACACTTAGTCCTTGTCTCTCTTCTATTACTCTAACATATTCTCCAGCTTGCATTAAAGATGCAAAAGTACCTGTATCTAACCAAGCAGTACCTCTGTTCATAATACTAACTTGTAGCTTACCTCTTCTTAAATACTCTTCATTAATAGACGTAATTTCTAATTCTCCCCTAGTACTAGGTCTAACATTTTTAGCTATATCCACTACATCATTATCATAAAAATACAAGCCTGGTACGGCAAAATTAGACTTGGGTTTAATAGGTTTTTCTTCAATCGAAATTGCTTTTTTATTTTTATCAAACTCTACTACTCCATACCTTTCAGGATCAGTTACATGATATGCATACACACAACCTCCATCAATATTATTATTGGATTGTAATAGTTTTGATAAACCTGAACCATAGAAAATATTATCTCCTAAAATCAATGATACTTTATCATTACCAATAAAATCTTCACCCAATATAAAAGCTTGTGCCAAACCTTCTGGCTTTTCTTGAATAGTATAAGAGAAAGAGCATCCTAGTTGACTTCCATCACCAAGTAATTTCCTAAATAAAGGTAAATGATCTGGAGTTGATATTATTAGAATCTCTTTAATACCTGCCAGCATTAATGTTGAAAGAGGATAATATATCATTGGCTTATTGTAAACTGGCATTAATTGTTTGCTTACAGCTAATGTTAATGGATGAAGCCTTGTTCCAGAACCTCCTGCTAAAATTATTCCTTTCATTGTTGTCTATTTAATAGAAAAGGCATGCAAGATGAACCTCTTACACGCCTGCAAATTAATATTTTAATCGTCAATTTATCAAAATTAGATGTTAGCTCTTCTCTTAAGGTAATTATTAAAGTCAATTAATATAGCGAAACCTAACACAGAAAGAAACCCAAATAACATTCCTAACACTGTTTTACCTCTTGTCGATAAAGACACAGTAAATAATTCTGAAAATTTATTTACAAATTCAACTGGGTTTTGTAATGACAATTCCCTTCTTATCATTATTAGACTATCTTCTAAACCTCTTGCTTCTAACATCACTTCAAGAGATTTTTCACCACTTTGACGAATATATCCATCAGATTGTTCCTCAGACATAACAACAACATTTGATGGTGCCTTTTTTATCCCATTTTTTAACAGTTCACCTTGTGCGACAATTATATTTTTATAAGCATCATTAAATTCTTGCAATTTTGTCCTTTGCAAAAGATATATAGCTTCTTTTTCTTTTAAGCTATTTAAATATATTTCTCTATAGTTTTGTATAAACTTATTATTAGCAAAAAAGTATTCAAAGCCAGACTGGATTTCCTCTTTTGTAATTGTATTTTTTTTTGTGCTAATAACAATTTCAAACCTTGTTTCATTTTCAAGAGACTCTAAATATAGAGAGTCTGCAATTTCCTCATTTACTTTCCCTTGCTTATATTTATCAAAGTAACCTATCGCTTGAATTTCTGAGATGATATTTGCGGTTTCAATTGATACATTCAATTGTTTAGCCAATAACTCTCGTCCATCCTCAGTACATAAAGAATTCAATTCACTTAATTCTGTTGTAAAGTCGACCCCCTTCAAATAAGGAGAGTTAACAGTTGCTGTTGAAGAGTAATATTGTGATGAGTCCTTCATTAGAAAACCAATCACTCCTCCTATAATTATTGATACCCCAATAATAAGTTTCCATTGATAAACTTTCTTATAGAGATATATTAATAGGTAAACAAAGTTATGACCAATGCTGTTAATAAACTGCTTAATATTATTCCCTATAATAGAAAACAACTCAATCAAATCTATTTCATCGTTATTTTTTTGATTGGAAGTATTATTAATATTGTGATCTTTCTTGTTTTCTTGCATGTCTAGCTAATTCAATCGTTTAGAACGGCCAAAGATAATTAGAATTCTAAACTTAAAGTAAAATTTAGAATTCTAATTATGTCAATATTTTCAACTTACTGAGGAAATTATATAAATTCTGGACCTCTTTGTTCTTTTGCTGCTTTTAGGAATTGTTTTACTCTTTGTTCATGATCTTTATTACAGATCATCAATACATTATCATATTCGGCTACAATATAATTTTCCAACCCTTGCACTACTACTAAACGGTCTTTTGGCGTTTTAACAATAGTTTTAAATGTCTCATAAGCCATTACATTACCCTGAAGAACATTTTCTTCTTCATTTTTATCCGCTTGTTCATACAGGGATTTCCATGTACCAAGATCTGACCATCCAAAATCAGTTCTCATGACATAGACATTGTCAGCATGCTCCATGATACCATAATCGATAGAAATATCTCTACATTTTGGATAGATTGTATCAATTGCTTCCGTTTCTTGATCTGTATAAAATTTATCTTCAATAGAAGAAAATAATTGATCTACGTCTTGAAGATTTTCTTTAAATGACTTCTTAATTGTTTGAGCATTCCATACGAAAATACCTGCATTCCAAACAAAATCACCACTTAAAACAAATGCCCTTGCCAACTCTTCATTAGGTTTTTCGGTAAATGTTTTTACTTTATAAAGTACTTCAAGTCGTTCATCATTCAAAGCTTGAATATAACCATACCCAGTATCTGGTCTATTTGGACGAATACCTAAAGTAACTAACACATCATGAGAAGCCACATAATGTAATGCTTTTTCTACCCTTAGTTGAAATTCTGGAACATCTAGAATAACATGGTCAGCTGGTGCTACAACAATATTTGCCTCAGGGTTCTTCAATCCTATTTTATAACATGCATAAGCAATACAAGGTGCTGTATTTCTACGCATAGGCTCGCATAACACCTGATCTTCTGAAAGAAATGGTAATTGCTCTAAAGTGATTTCTTTATAATCGCGACTAGTTACCACAAAAATATTTTCATTAGGACAAACACCTTCAAAACGATCAGCGGTCATTTGAATCATTGTCTTTCCTGTCCCTAAAATATCTTGGAACTGTTTAGGTCTACTTTCTCTACTGTATGGCCAGAATCTACTTCCTACACCACCAGCCATAATAACTACGTAATTATTTTTATTTTCAGACATAATAGTTATGTAAATTTTACTTCCGTTAATACTTCAGTTCTTAGTCTTTGGTTAATTCTATTGACAACATGCTCTCTTGCCATATTTAATTCATTTTTTAATGAAGGAGCATTTAATTTAACGTATAAAACTTTTCCTCTTAGTTTAATACTTAAAGTTCTTGAGGCAATAGTATGTCCCATTACTTCACCCCATACTTTACTAATAATAGCTTCATTATAGCTGTGTGATTTTTTCAGAGACTTTACAAATTGTTGCATAGCATCGCCAATACCTAAAGTTTCATGTTTTTTAGGTATCGGTGTCTTCTTTCTAAATCGATATACAGATTTCTTATTTTCCGACAAAATGATCTATTTCTATAAAGTGAGATTCCGTATTTATTTCTTCCATTAAACTCTTAGACCGTTCAGGTCGAGCATCGGTCAAAATAATTTGGCCAAATTTCTTCTCTTTTATCAATTCTAGGAGTTTTTTTATTCTATTATCATCCAGTTTATCAAAAATATCATCTAATAATAGAATTGGAACTACATCTAATGCTTCTTTTAACAAAAAATGTTGAGCTAATTTCATAGCGATGATAAATGATTTCTGTTGTCCTTGAGATCCATATTTTTTTAAAGGATAACCTGCCAATTGAAAATCAAAATCGTCTTTATGAATTCCTTTTGTTGTCCTCTGTAAATGTACATCCTTCTCCCAAGCTTCAGCGTAAATTTGTCCGAAATTTTCTTTAGAAAGGTCAGATTTATAAATGATAGAAGCTTCTTCTCTTTCTTCTGATAAAAAAGAATAAGACTCCTGAAAGAAACCATGAAACTTCTCAACAAACTTCTTTCTCTTGTGATGAATTATCTTTGCATTTTGTAAGATGATATGATCGTAAGGAGCAACCCAATCTTTATTTGGTATTTGACGTTTCTCAGCAAACATTTTCAACAGTTCATTTCTCTGTAAAACTGCTCTCTGATAATCTATCAATTCTTTTAGGTATTCTTTATCAAATTGAGAAATGACACTATCAAAGTGTTTTCTTCTGACTTCACTACCTTCCCTTAGTAAATCAGTATCATTGGGGGCTATTAATACACAAGGGTATTTACCAAAATGTTCACTAAACTTTTGATACTCCTTACCATTTAAGCTAAATTTCTTTTTGGGCTTCTGATACTGACATACTACCATATCAGGATCATCTTTTTTATAAAATTTCCCAGACAAAGCGAATATTTTCTCACCATGTCTTGCATTCTGTTGTTCTGTAAAACTAAACGCACTACGAGTCATGGATAAGAAATAAACGGCATCCAAAAGATTTGTCTTGCCTACCCCATTAGGACCGACAATACAGTTCACCCCTTCTGTAAAATCAACAGAAAGTTCCTTGTAATTTTTAAAATCTCTTAGATACAACCGCCCTAAATACATTTACCTTTGCTTTATTGAGTTGCAAAAATAAAAATATTTATCTTTTCAATTAGATATACTTCTTATTTATTCATAAGAGATTGTACTAATGTTGGGAATGGAGTTTCTGTATATCCTTGTTCTTTATTTTCTTTGCTTATTTTATAGATTCTCCACCAATGACGAAATAGGTCTTTATATGCTCTCATCAATGAGTTATCTGGGTCATAAATATGTGCTGGTTCAGAATTTACACCATTCAATTCCATTACTTTAAAATCTCCGTTTATTAAAGCATTTTCATCTTTAACTTTTAAATCATATCTACCGAAATAAAAACCTTCTATAGATTCTGATATTGAATCGAAAAGTGATACGTCCAATTTATCAATAAGGTAATTTGCATCATTAAAGATTGCTCCTCGGCAATGATTTCCCATCTTTGACAACATAAATATTTCATCTTTCTTGATAACCATATTCAGCTGATCCTTGTAAAATTCTTTAAGGAAATCGATATATAGTTGAGCCCTTGGGTGAGTTTTGAACAATGTAACCAGATCACTATTTCCATCACCGATTACATACAATTCACCTTTGAATACTATTGATGTTATTTTTCCTTTCTCTTGTGATGGATATTTTACATACATCACTCCAAACTCATTTGGAGCATCAATAAATTCTTGCAAAATGATATTAGGGGAATTTGCTAATAGATATTCATCTAACTCTTGGTCATTCTTTATCTTCTCTACACCACTTCCTCTTTCTCCTTCATCAGGTTTTAAAATCACAGGGTATTCTAGTCCTAATCTATTCATTTCTTTCTTTACTTCTTTACTCGTAGGAGCTACTGTAAAGAAAGCTGACTTAGGTACATATTTTTCAGGAAGTTGTTTAAGTACATCATATTTAGAATAGCTGAAAAAGCCACCATATCTCATCCCAGGGTTAGCCAAAGTCATAAAACTTAGGGAACGCGAAAGAGCTGATAGAAGAAAGTAGAAAAAGTATACTGGTATGTAAAAAACATAATAAGGCCAGAACTCCCACTTAAATAAACGATATCTTAAATTGGGTTTAAGATTCATGATTATAAACTGTTAATGGCAAATGAGCAAAATCTTTTTGAGTTGAATTACGATCATGATACATCATATCCACCCTCTGATCTGTCACTTTTAATTGAGTTGTACTTACAGTACAATATTGAGGACGCTGCATTGATAGTCCTATTGTAGAAGAATCTTCATGATCTAAGTTCTCATGAACTTCTAAAAGTTCTTGAGCATTTTTTTCAGATGAGGATAACCAATCTAAAAACTTCTCTTTCCTTTTCTTTGTTTGGTTTGAATTATATAATGTAACTGATGACCAAATATGTGGACTCGCTGGATCTAAAAATTCTTGATATGATTTTTGTCCATCCCAAATAAATTGTATGATTGATAAATCGTCTTTATTCTCAATGACAATCAGCGTAAATGGCTCTACATTATTAAAGTCATATGTGGTTAAATACAATTCAATGTCAACAGCTAACAAAGAATCAATAACTACTTTTCCTCTTGAATGTTTATAAGGTGGAGTAGGAATATGTGCTTTCAATCCTCCATTTAATAAGCAAACTACTCTTGAGTTTTCTGATGCTCCTAGCCAAGTACCCAATGCCTGACTATCAATTGGTGCGATAAAAGACACTCCATTTTTCTCATGAATCGTTGGCGCAAATGCAGAAGATCTGCTTTTTCTTTCATCTCTATTTGATGTGAACAAATAAGATGTTGATGATAGAGGTATATAAGTTAGGGTGCACATATGTTAATTGAAATAAAGTAGAATGAGTTATTTACCTTTTCTGTAGGCGTAAGTTGATTTAGCGACTCCAAAGCTATCATTCAAGTTTAACCCTGGGAAATAATGCATTAAACCCACTTTGATAATTGCTAAATGATGTACTGTATGTTCGTTACAATAATGCATTTCGCGAGAAATTGTTGAAGGTGACGACCATTCATTCATTTCCAAGTTTTGAGCGTAATCTTTCACTTTTAAGACTACATCTTCTGAATAGTTATCTAACTGGGAAAAAGATGAAATCTGTTCATCAATTTTAGCTAATGCATTGTATTTATCTGATTCTAAGGTAAGACTTCGCTGCCTATCTTCATAACAGATCTGTTCTCCTTTTTTCACACTATCAATTAAACATTGGTAAAATTCGATAATGTGTCTAGTATGTTGCCCAATAGAAGATCCCGAAAATAAATCTAATGGTGCAATAAATTGTTCTTCTGATATCTGAGTCAATAAATTCTTAAGCTGTTTACATAGCTCAATTGCAGATTGTTTAACGTTATTATTCATGCAAGTAATTTAAGAGCAAAAAATTAGCTATACTCTTTTAAAAATACTGAGTATAGCCAAAATTAAGAAGATTCTATTGACTTTTTTAGGCGAATTTTCCCGATATCATCAATAGTTTATAAAATATAACATCATCTACGACTATTTAGGCCGTTAGTGATTCTCTTTTTTGTGTTGATTTTGAAGTTTTCTGAATTCTACCTAATTCTTGTTCTAGTATAAGTAAAGAAGTCATTAATACTACCAATGACATTCCAAAAAGTTGTAAACCAGATGCAAAACTGTTTTCTACGGGTAACTCAAATCCCAAAATTACAAAAGGGATGATGGACAATAAAGACACAAATATGCCTATGTATGCACCCCATCTACAATACACAGATTGAACTAGGAAAATACTTCCAATAAATTCTACAACAGCAAACAAGAGGCGCATATCATCCCCAAGGCCCATTTCTAAAAAAATATATACGTAAGCACCATCATCTCCAAATTTGTAAAGTAACGATTGTAAAAGGATGACAGAGGGTACGATTCGAAGAGCCCAATAGGATAACACTTTATGGGTACAGAAGTCTTTGTGCATATGTCAGAAATAATTAGGTTTAACAAGTCGATTACAATTTACTATCCTATCTTTGAAAAAAGAGGTCAAAATAAATCAAGAAAATACCCTTGCAAGAAATGAAGCAAAATAGCACTTTTTCAATATTACTATTTCAATTAATATTTGTACTGATGGGTTGTTCTACTTCTAATGAAGAAAAACAAGATCAAAATCAAGCTTCAAATACTAATGTTCCTACAGTATCAGTTGATGAAACTTCTTCTAAAAAGACAATCATATTTTTTGGAAATAGCTTAACTGTTGGATATGGTTTGGAAAAGGAACAAGCATTCCCCCAATTAATACAACAAAAAATTGACAAGTTAGCGTTACCATATACTATAGTTAATGCTGGATTAAGCGGAGAAACTACTGCTGGTGGTTTAGGTAGAGTTGACTGGATTATTGGCCAACAGAAGCCCGATATATTTGTACTTTCTCTAGGTGGTAATGATGCTCTTAGAGGCATTGACCCTAACAATACAAAAGATAATCTCGAAAAAATTATTGATAAGGTGAAAAAGGTCAATCCACAATGTAAGATATTACTTGCAGGTATATTGCCTCCTCCAAATATGGGAGATGATTATTTTAAAGCTTTTGAAAAACTCTACCCTCAAATCTCAAAAGAAAAAAATACTTATTTACTTCCTTTCCTTCTTGAAGGTGTTGCCGGAGAACCTTCATTAAATCAAGCTGATGGAATTCACCCAAATGTTGAAGGAGCTAAAATTGTAGCCAACACTGTATTCAAGAGTCTTCAACCATTACTCTGAATCACTGTCTTTTTTCTTTGGTTTAATAACAGGTCGAATACGTTTAGGTTTAGATAGTTCTTCCTTAGAAGATTCATCTTTTGGTGATTTCTCTGCCGTATCTACACTCGGTTTCTTTTTGAAGACCGGACGAACTTTCTTTGGTTTCACCTCTTCTGTTGACTCCTCAGGTACCGATTCGGTTGAACTGCCCACTTTCTTCTTAAAAACAGGACGAACACGCTTTGGGGTACTTTCTGAAGATGCTGATGACTCCGTGGGCTCTGTAGTAGACTCTTCTACACTCGGTTTCTTCTTAAAGACTGGGCGGGCTTTCTTAGGCTTCACCTCTTCTGTTAACTCCTCGGGTATCGGTTCAGCTGAGCTTTCCACTTTCTTCTTAAAAACGGGACGAACACGCTTTGGGGTACTTTCTGAAGATGCTGATGACTCTGTTGGTTCTGAAGAAGACTCTTCTACACTCGGTTTCTTCTTAAAGACTGGGCGGGCTTTCTTAGGCTTCACCTCTTCTGTTAACTCCTCGGGTATCGGTTCAGCTGAGCTTTCCACTTTCTTCTTAAAAACGGGACGAACACGCTTTGGGGTACTTTCTGAAGATGCTGATGACTCTGTTGGTTCTGAAGAAGACTCTTCTACACTCGGTTTCTTCTTAAAGACTGGGCGGGCTTTCTTAGGCTTCACCTCTTCTGTTGACTCCTCGGGTATCGGTTCAGCTGAGCTTTCCACTTTCTTCTTAAAAACGGGACGAACACGCTTTGGGGTACTTTCTGGAGATGCTGATGACTCCGTTGGTTCTGAAGAAGACTCTTCCACATTCGGTTTCTTCTTAAAGACCGGACGGGCTTTCTTAGGAGCTTCTTTCTCAGTTGTCTCCTCTACATTCTTCTTCGGTTTTATTACAGGTCTAGCTACTTTTCCTTTAGACTCTTCAGTTGCTTTTTTCTTAAAGACAGGTCTAGAAGGTTTATTCTGAGATGGTTCCTCTTCCGACTTTGCTTTCATTACAGGCCTAGAAGGTTTAGTAACAGCTGCATCCCCTTCGTCTTTATTAACGACAGGACGAGCCTTCATCTTCGGCCTAAACTTAGGCTTACTCTCTGAAGACGAATCGGTTTTCACCTCTTCCGATGTAGTTGCTTTCTCTACAGCCTTTTTAACAACAGGCTTAGGTTTCGCTTTTGGTTTTTCAACTTCTACCTTAATTGCCTCTTCCAACCAATAACGTCTACGAATTTGATTTATCAAAAAGAGCTTTTGTTGTGTAAAACTCTTTGGGTGTACCTGCATAAATAAAGAATCCCATTCCGTATAACGGTCGGGTTCTGCCTCTTTGAAAGCTTTATGATCAATACGTTTTTTTGTTAGATATACCTCAAATTCGTTCATAGTATATTTATTAAAGTCTGTCACAAAAATAGGAAGATGGTGTATTTATCTTCAATATTTTAATGAAATGTTTTGTTAGTTACCTACCCACTCTTTATTAAGACGTTGTAGTTGCTTTCTGTAAACACTGAATATTCTTGATTTAGAAACCATGCCTACATATACTTTATCTTCATCAATAACAGGTAAATTCCAAGCATCTTCCTTCTCAAATTTACGCATTACTGTTTGCATTCTTTCTCCGTAATAGACTACATCAGGTGCTTGCATCATTACGTTCTCTATCTTAACTTTCTGTTGTTGCTCTTGATCAAACATAATTTCTCTTACTTGATCTAAGGTGATAATTCCCTTCAACCTTCCTTTATCATTAACAACAGGGAAAACAGAACGTTTACTTACACTAATTGCTTCTACTAAGTCACTTAAATAACCTTTTACAGGTACAGTCACAAAATTGGTTTCGATTAGTTTATTAATGTTTAATCGATCCAATACCTGCATATCTCTATCGCCTTTCAAATATTCTCCTCTTGCTTTTAATGTACTCACATGAGGAGCATCAGGATTAACAACACTTACTGTAGTATAAGCAATGGCTGACACTAACATCAGAGGAACAAATAGTGTATATCCTCCTGTAATTTCTGCGATTAAGAAAATTGCTGTAAGTGGAGCATAAACTACACCACATAGTACACCACTCATACCAACTAAGATAAAATGAGATTCATGTAATTCTGCCAAACCTAACAAATTCACTAATCTAGCAAAAGCAAAACCTGTCAAACCTCCAATCACTAAGGCAGGTCCAAATGTACCACCAGCTCCTCCAGAAGAAAGCGTTAACGAGGCACCAATTACTTTAGCAAATAACACCATAATGATATAAGCCAAGAAAAGCCAAGCTTTTGTATTAGGTATTAATGACTCGAACAATTCTGCTCTCACTAACAAGCTATGTTCTTCACCATTTAGAAGGGCTTTTATGGATTCGTACCCTTCCCCATAAATTGGCGGAAAAATGAATATAAAGATTGATAAAAGACCACCTCCGACTAATGCTCTTCTGTATCTGTTAGGAAATCTCTCTTCCATTAAATGTTCCATTTGGTGTAATGTCTGATTAAAATAAATCGACATAAAACCAGCTACAACACCTAGTACAATATAAAATGGAATATGATGCGCTTGAAAGGCCTCTACAATTTTGAATGAGAACAATACTTCCTCACCAACCAATAAAGACGAAACGATTGCTGCACTCACAGATGATATAAGTAGAGGTACAAAATTGGCAACAGAAACTCCTGTCAAAATCACCTCAATACTAAAAATTAACCCTGTGATTGGTGCATTAAATATTGCTGAGATAACCCCTGCCGTTCCACAGCCAATCATCAAAGTCTTTGTTTTATAATCTAATAAAAACGACTGACCAATATTTGAACCGATCGCTCCACCTGTTAATACAATCGGAGACTCTAATCCAACAGAACCACCAAAACCAACAGTAAACATAGATGTAACTATACGAGAGTACATCTTACTTTTACCAATGTTACTATTGTTTTTAAATATATCATGGAGAATATCTGTAATGGCATGCCCTACACTACTCTCTTTATAAAGCGTTTTTGCAATAATCGTCGTAATGATCAATCCAAGAATTGGAAACAATAGTAATCCCCAATTTTCCGCAAAGTTGACATGCGTAATATGATCATGAATATGATGTACTGATAATTTTAGAAGAACGGCAGCAAAACCAGAGGCAATACCTACCATGCTACTGACAATTAGAATGAAATTTCTATCGGACAGATGTAATCTTCTAAGATTAAATAGTTTTTCTATCAGCTTATGTTTTGCCATTTAATACTTCAGTGCGCTAAAAAATCTATGCGAATTAAACTGCAGTTGATGATATTTATGAGATAAGTATGTTTTGAAAATTTTCCACACAACTAAGTTTTAGTATCTATAATCCTGTAAGACAAAATAATAAAACGACCAAAATTCTTTAGTTCTCTTTAATTGTTTTACAATATTAAAACCAACCTTGAGCAAAAGTACAAAATGAACATCAAAAAAAGCTACGTTCTTATTGAAAAGACCGCAGCTTTATTAATATCATTACAAAACTTATGTATTATAAATGTTAATTCCTTGTATACTCGTTAGTTTTCACCTTTGGTAAGGTAGATCTATATAAAGTATTCAGCTTATCAATAAGCTCATTTACAATAATTGCATTCGCTGAAGATGTATAACTTAGCCCATCCATAGAATAAAAGTTTCCAGATCTATATTCCGTGGTAAAAGTGTTTCCATCTTGTTTATAGCCAGTTAATAATCTTGTTGAAATTGATGCCACATCGACATATGCCCAATTGACTGATTTAGCTGCACTACTAATTGCTAAATTATATTCTTGCACCGCTTGAGCAACTTCTTCTTGTGTATTAACATCATAAACCATATCTGCAGTTGGAAAAAGATCCAACAATGTAGATACCGTAAAATCAGCAGGCAAACCACCATTCAAAATTATTGATGTTAATAATGACCTTAAGTCAGCAAAAACATTAGCATATGGCAACATGATCTTATCTCCTACTTCCAACTGTCTCATTCTAGTTGGTGAGGTAGGGTCCAACACAATAAACGGGTTGGTACCTGCAACAAACTCTGGAAAATATTGATTTCCTCTTAGCACATCTAATAATGCTACGACAATAGTACCAATCGATTCATCAATCGCGTCTTCCAAGCTTTCTGGAGTTAGCGTTCCTTCCACATTGTTCAGTACTATTTTATATAATTGATTAGAAATAAGTCCAGTAACCTGATCATTATCGATAAACATCATCAGTAATTGATCTATTGACATTTTGAATGCTGTCTCAATTACCATAATTTCTAATGGATCAGAAGACATAATTGCATTTACTGTAGATGCAGAATCTGCTTCAAAATCAGTTACCCAATCTCTTGTGATACCTGCGAAAATATAATCTGCTATCAATTGTTGATTTGCAGGAAGTGCCGTCTGTGTTCTTGCTGTTGGAGCTGCTAATGGTACTGTCACCACACTTACTCTCCTTCCCCAATTAGTAGTATAAAAAGTTTTATTATAGACTAAGTTGTACGCCAGAGTATCTTGAATATAAGAACAACTAGACGGATAATCATCTACTGAAGGCTTAAGGGGTAATTGTTCTTTATTTATTCCTGGCTCAGTCATATCATACCCATTACAAGTATTGATAGCAGCTATTCCTAATTCTCCATCCCACCCATTGACTAAAATTGGTAAAATAAACTCATCCCTAAGGTATTCTTCTGCTACAGGCTGAGTGACTGAACTTCTTATTGAATCCAAAAGAAAAACAATAGCTCCTGATGCAATTTCATCAATTCCATTATTTAAAGCCGTCGCAGTTTCTTCTGTCAGCTCTAATGAGTTTCTCATATGATTAAAAAATGGTATCTCATTAATAAAATCAATACCTATCATTGCTCCACCTTTCTGATCAGATAATGGTAATGCCATGTTTTCCAATTGAATTCCTAATTGACTGGCATCAGGTAATTCTAAATCCTGATCTGTGTATTTGTGGATCGCATAATCCAAAATATCTCGACGTCCGGCTGATATTAAAGTAAAAGTGGGGTCTAAATTGACAACAGTACCAAACATTGATGCTGTATCTGAAGGAGAAAAATATGCAAAATATGGATTTTCAGTTTTATAGCTTGGTATTGTAAAATCATTAAACTTGGCTCCAATTACAGAAATATTGGTAAAACCTTCTCCTGAAGCTGTTGTTCCTATTATAGAAGGGACATTTTCAGAAAGAATCCTAGCTTCTCCCATAATCCATGAACCCTTAGAATATCTTATCGCTTCCGTTGAATCTTCTGCAGGTATACCTGTTCCTTGAGTTGTTACCTTAGGGTTAATGATTTCAGGTCCTAAATTATTTTGAGAAATCACCTGTGAAAAGATTCCTGCTACAGAATTATCTTGTGCTTCTTTATACCACACATTGTCTTGTAATCCAGCAGTTACACCATCGCCAAGTGCAACAAATCTTGAATAACTAATAGGTGTTCCTATACGAGTAGTCCCTGAATCGGTAATATTTTCATTCTCATCTTTAGTGGCACAGGAAATTGATAGGATAATGGTTGATAAAATAATGATAGTTGATCGTAAAGAGTATCTCATTTTTCGTTTCTATTTTGTTTGAGTGATTTCAACAACACACTCATAATCAGCAATAAATATAAAAAACCTACCATCATTACTATTGTAATAAGGTAGGTTTTCCATAAAAGTAAATATTTTTACTTCTTATTGTTTAATTTTCAACAATCATTAAGATTAATTAGCAGGAGCAGGAACTGCTGTTTCCTCTACTACAGGGTAATCGTTTTGTTGAACTGTTGGAATTTTAGCTCCATATTTATTGTTGATTGCTTCGATTGTGTAATTCGCAATCACAGCATAACCTCTCTGAGTAAGGTGTGCACCATCTAATGAGAATAAGTTACCTGATAAATATTCAGTAGTGTAAGTAACACCATCGATGATAATACCTGTTACTGCCTCATGCATAATTGATCTTGTATCAACATAAGCAAAACCACGAGCATCAGCTTCTGATTTTAAGAACTCATTGTATTCTCCAATTGCAGTTTCAACAGCTTCAACATCTGAAGCAATTAAAGCTTCACCGTTCGCAGGTACAGGTAGTACTTCTTGTAAATCTTCAGGAAGATCACCTCCTCCAACGATTACACCTACTAAAGCAGTAATTTTTCCTTGAGCAGTTAAAGTAAATTTCGTTCCTACTTCAGATTGTCTCATACCAGTTGGAGAAGTTGCATCATAATAAGGCATTTGATTAGACTCCATTGTAAATACTGGGTATGTACCTTGTTCTTGCATATATGAATCAGAATCTGCAATAGCTTGCTCTGCATTCATTTGAGCCCAAGTAATATTTAAACCTAAACCAACAAAACCTGCAATTTGAGTTTGCCCTTCAACAGAAGCTAAATAAGTCATAGCATCAGCTGGTGATAATGGATTCTCAGGATCTGTAGTTAGCTGTAAGAATATTACAGTGTAAGCAAGATCTGATGGTACATTTGGATCTTTATCTATTGAAGGTGCCGTTGCCGCCGCTGCTGCTACTGCATTGATTAACTCTCCATCTCCTGGATCAATACTAGGTGTTGCTACAGCTGTAATTGTAGGGTTTTTCGCATCTCCAATTGTTGACGCCATAAATCCATTCACCAAAGCAAGAATGTCTTCAGTAAAAGGTACACCTGCCAATCCTAATACACCTTCTAAATCTGAAGGCATAAAATTAAACAGTGCAGCTTCCATGATATTTGGAATATTTAGAATTACACCATTTGCACCGTTTGCTGACATTGTCTCAAGAACTTGAGTCATCGCTGCTTGATAAGTCTCAACTGGAGTGATCGCAGTTGCTTGTAAAATATCATTTGAACCTAAAGATCCACCTGATGTTGCAAAACCTAACACATCATTTGCTCCTAACCAAACTGAGAAGAAAGTTGCATTAGCTGCTGCTGCATCATTCAATACAGTAGCCGTAGCTTCAGAAGAGAAATATCCAAATAAAGGATTCGCTACACCGTAACCAGGTACCGCCATATCAACAGCTCTGATACCAGGTACAGCCATATTGTGATACGTACCAGGTGTAATATTATCTGATGCTCTTGCACCATCTACATTAATTGTTGGTAAAGCGCTTGGCCCAGCATTAGTTAATACTAGTTGTGTTCCAAAGTATGCTTTACTTGAATTTGATACTAAAGGTTGAGTAAAACCGTTTGCTCCTAAGTTTACAGATTGTAAGCTATTTGCAATTAATTGAGGATAAGAATTAGCTTGTGCTTTTGCTACCCATGCTCCATCAGTGTACCCAGCTGTGAGCGAGTTACCAAGAGCTACATAAGTAGTAAAGTCAACAGCATTGCCACTAGCATCAGTACCTGCTGATGGTTGAAAATCATCCACCTCTATTGTACAAGATGCTAAAAAAGCTACAGCTAGTGCTGCTATTATAGATCTATATTTATTAAAAATCATTTCTTTTTCTTTTGTAGAGTAATGGATTAGAAGTTATAGTTTAGTGAAAAACTTGGGATATAAGCAGTCGCCTTATACACTCCATTTAAACCTCCAGTATCTTTGTCTGTCGGTACAATATTTTCTCTTTGTTGTTTATTCGTAAACAAGAATGCAGCATCAACACTGAATTTCTCTGTAAACATATAGCTAAGTCCTACTGAAGTACCAATTGATAAAGCATCTGGTGACTCTGGAGTCATGTGACCATCTGGTACAGGAGTAGTATCTACATAAGCACCCGCTCTAACAGTTAAAGCATCTGTAACCATATAATCAGCACCTAAGTTAAAGATCCAAGAATCTTCCCAGCTTCTGTCATATGCAATTGGAGCATAGTCACCGTCAGGGAATTCAACTTTTAATTCTTTGTAAACACTCCATGTTACATAGCTAACATCAAAACCGATCGATAACTTTTCATTTGGATAAAAACCTAAACCTACTGCATAAGTATTAGGTAATGGTAAAGTCGCATCGAAAGCAGCTTTGTATCTTTCGCCCGCTGTAAATTTATCTCCGAATAATTGCTCACCAATAAATGCATTAGGAACATCGAAGAAAGCATCGCCTCTTTCCACTGACATATCAACACCATGACGGTAATTTAAACCTACTGTGAATTTCTCACTTGGTTGTAAGAAAACACCTGCATTGAAAGTATATTTAATCGTATTACCTTCCATATCGAATCCTACATCACCACCAGATGCTGCAACACTCTTTTTGAAAGAAACACTACCTGATACAATATCAACCCCTGCACCCACAGAAATCATATCATTGATTCTGTATGAAACAGTAGGTTGGATATAAATCGCCTGTAATGAAATTTCTTGTAATGAATACCTTCCTGTCCAACCATCTTCATATGATACTGTCGAACCGAAAGGAGTAAATACACCTAAACCAAATGCCCAAGGTGATTCAGCAGATGGTCTGTATACACCATATGCTTGGAAGGGTGTACCCATTGGGGAAGTTGAAGCATGCTTTGTCGCACCATCAGTTGGTCGATAAGAGATATTTGAGAATACCGGGTTAAACCCTACTTGAACCGTACTTGTTTCTAAAAATGATAATGCACCAGGGTTAAAAAAGATGCTGGATCCGTCAGGTCTAAAACCAACACCAACATTTCCTCGTCCCACTGATTTTGTTCCTTGCAAAAGCACCTGGAATCCATTAGCAAAAGATGCAGATGAAATGCATACGGCTGCCAACGCAATTAGTAGATTTCTGATTTTCATTAAATAATTAAAGTTAGATGAAGCGTCTAATCGTGATTGAAAAGGTTTACTTCTTATTTTCGTTTTAAGTCAATGAATAAAAAAATGTTATGCAGACATAACAATTGTGAACAATTATAAATTCAATAGCTGCAAAGTGCAAATATTTATAAAATAAATCAGTGTGTAAATAACACTTAAATTAAAATATTTACATTTATTATTAAAAATTTACAATGATATTTTTGAAGTTTAAACGTTTTTAATTAATGAATATTCATTCACTTATATAGGTAAACGAATATAAGTATACGTTAAAATATTATAATTATTATATATAATACATTTTATATATCTAATCTAATGAGATGTTTTAAACCTATCGTAATTTGTAATTAATGCTCTGTAGAATAATTCACCTTGGTATTGATAGCCAAGTCTACTTAAGTGTACACGGTCTTTTGAGGTCATAGAAAGCTCATTCCATTTCTCTATAGATGACAGTCCTCCCATAACATGGTAGAAATCCCAAATTGTTAGGTGTTCTTCTTGAGCTAATTTATACATCATTTCTATTGCTCTAGCATTGTCCTTATTTAAATATCTAGAGTTTCTGAAATTATCACCTGGAGTCGTCAGAATTATCGGTAAGTCAGGCTGGTTCTCTCTAATCAGCTGAATTAGTTTTTTATAATTTTCATAAAATCTTTGAGGCTTAAATGGAGCGACAAAAGCATCATTTGTTCCTAATGAGATCACCATCATATCAGGCTTCACTTCAGCAAGATCTTCTTTTATCGTTTTACACCTTAAGTAAGAAGTTACCTTCGCTCCGTTTACCCCTGATGAACTATATACAATTCCGGGTGCTTTACTATTTAGTACGCCGAAACCTTTTAGGTCAAATCTCATTGCAGAGTCTTTCTCTTTTTTCAATCCAAGTCTAAACTTTGAAATTGGTCGATCAAATACATAAGAAATATGATCATTAAATAATTCTACTTTTTCTAAAGATGCAGGATTTAAAGGCTGAATAGTAGGTTTAAACTGGGTTCCATCATTCACATCATAAAAAACTTGAACAATATTCCCTCTGTAGGAATAGGCTTCATTTCCACTAAAATCTACTGTTAAACTTGCAAAACTCTCTGTTGTAGATGCTGTTATTCCAGCAAGCCCCCAATTGGATTTATGATAACTTATAGATGCTCTTTGTCCTTTCCAGCTACCTATTTTATTCACTTTATAGCTATAAGGATTATTTGTTTTAGCTGCCTTATAAGGAAAAAAGAAACCTCGTCCTGACATGTCAAAACGAGGGTCTTCATAAAATCTTTCTCTTACCCACCCTGAAAAGAAATCAGCTTGAATATGTGAATCACCTAAATGGAAAATATGAACTTGTCCAGCTTTTTTCTCTTCTAAGCGTTCTAGTTTTTTATAAAATGAATAAAGTGTTGTATCACCAAATGATTGTAATTTATTCAAATCCATACGAATAAAATCATAGGCAACGAATGGTCTTCTAACATTCTCTGTAGATGTTGGTGCTGTATGTGCACACAACAATACCACTGTTAGCAGCCCTTTAATAAACCACAAACCTCTATGTTTACAATAACTGTATTTATTTGGTTTCAACATTCTTCGGATCTCTATTCTTATATCTTTGGTACTCTCTTACTAATTCATTGTACAACATATCACCAATAAAATTGGCTCCTTTTCTAGTAAAATGAGTGTAATCTTTTCCTGCCCATGCAGGACTCTTATCAGCCCATTTCACTATTGAGTTCTTTCCTCCCATAGCTAAATAAAGGTCCCAATAAACCGCTCCTGCCTTATTTGCTGCTCTTCTTTCAGCAGCCCTTACAGCATCAATATTTGGATACGACTCAATCTTTGAGCCATCTTTTCTCGCCATATCAGAAACACCTACTATTAAAATAGATAGATTTGGATCTACTTCTTTAAAGTGATTGATCTGCTTAATAAGTAAACGCTCATAGTAATTATAACTTTCCGCTTCTTGTGGTACTACATTTACACCAAACTGTAGTATTAGAAGCTTCACATCTAATTCAGAAAACAAAGTTTTTAGGTGACCTTTCCTCATTTTTGTAAAGTCTGTTCCGGAGCTACCTCTCATCGGTATATTATCTACTGCGATACCTGTGTTACAGTCAAAACTAACACCATATACTTCTGGAGATGCATCGGCTTCAAAAGCTAGATCTAGTTCTCCCAATGCTCCAGATACAGGTAATTTTATTGCTTTTGGTTCAGATGAGGCTTCAATTGTTTTGGGGTCTCCCTCCACTTCATTCATTGTATATTTTAAAGTTACATCTGCTACTGTATTTCTTAGGTAGACTTTAAAGTCTTCAAACTCTTTGTGCTGAGTCTTTGAATAGGGAGCTTTTTCAAATGAAATAGTGGCTTCAGTTCCATCAAAAGTGTAGTACTTTCCAAAGAAACCGTAATCGTTATGTTTTCCTCTATATTTTTTAGGTCCAAAACAAATAAATTGTTCCCAATTATCAGAATAAGATTGAGCCAATGTAGTTCTCATATTTTTTAACTCAGTGATCGGCACTAAACCTACACCACAGCCTCCAAATTGTTCTTGTAGATTCTTTCTCAACCTTTCTGTCATACGGTCACCTTCTAACTGTGAATCTCCATAATGTAAAACTCTAATCATACTTCCTTTTTCAGAAATATCACTTAAACCTCTAAAAAAGTTATCTAAGTATTCTTTATCACCATTTGGATATTCAATAGCTACAGCTCCTTTAGGCGTTTTTACTACTAATGGTTTTTCTTCAACTGGTGTCCAAGTAGAATTTTCTTCAATATCGGATAGATCAACTGTTAGATCTTCTTCTTCATACTCTTCTTCTGAAAGGTCTGTATTTGCTTCTTCTGGAGTTAATAAACTTTCAGGTAAAACATCGTCTGCAGTTGGTACTCTCACTTCTGTACCAAATATTGATATTTCTTTAGGAGACATCATTAACACTATGGCTAACATTATCCCTATATAAATAAGTATTTGAAGAATCTTAAGTGGAGTTATTTTCATTTTACTATCAGGTTATTGAGTTATTATCTTTGTTTATCGGTAACAACTACAAAGTTTATTCAAAAAATTTATACTAAAAAAGTACTCTAAAGATATAAAAGAACATACATATAGAGGTTATTCTAGTATTAATTTTTAGAAAGAAATTTTCCTTATGTATTATTGCTTGTACTTTTGCAGTCTTATATAAATAATAACGTTATGGCTGAAGAATTATATATACCAGATCATACATCAAAAGAAGAATTATACAATAGTTTAATTCCTCAAATAAAAGGCTTAACATCCATCGAAAGCGATTTAATTGCCAATTTATCCAATACATGTGCTGTGCTAAAAACAGCGTTTGATCATCTTTGGATTGGGTTTTATCTAGTGAAAGAAGATGAATTAGTATTAGGCCCATTTCAAGGTCCAATAGCTTGTACAAGAATAAAACCTGGTAAAGGTGTTTGTGGTACAACTTGGAGTGAAAAGAAAACATATGTTGTGGAAGATGTTGAAGCTTTTCCAGGGCATATTGCTTGTAGTTCTGCTTCTAAATCAGAAATCGTAGTTCCTGTGATTAAGAATGATGTAGTAGTTGCTGTTTTGGATATAGATAGCGACACACTATCCACTTTTGACACCTTCGACCAAAAATACTTAGAAGAGCTTTGTGATTATCTCTCAAAATTCTTCTAACAACAAAAAAGAGAATAACGACATCGTTATTCTCTTTTTTGTTGTCTAATATATTCAATTATTGGTCGGCTAAGATAATTTTATCTACTGCTTCCAATAGGTTTTTTGCATAATGTGTAGCTACAGAACCTTCTACTAATGGATTATCTACTTGAATTCTGTGCTGTATACCTACTTTTTCTGCTGGAATAAGATCTCTTTCCTTATCTCCAATCATCCAAGTATTTTCCATATCAGCATTGTACTTATAAATAGCTCTTTCAAACATTAAAGTACCTGGTTTACGGCTTAATGAATTCGACCATTTCTCATGAAGTGGTGCATAAAACATATCATCAATAGCATGGTCACAAGCTTCTTGTAAAGCATTGTGGCAAATGAATACGTCTTCCTTTTTATAGATACCTTTTACGATACCCGACTGATTTGTCAAAATAACAAGCTTAAAACCCGCTTCTTTCAACTTGTTAAGTGCCTCTGGTACACCCGGTAACACTTCGAATTTCTCTAATGTATAGGCATAGTCCACATAGTCTTTATTCAAAACACCATCTCTGTCTAAAAAGACACACTTATTTTTTTCCATTTTTTCGTCTGTAATGTATAAACGGTTTTCGTCACAAAGGTAATATAAAGATCATAATCTAAACTACTTATTCAGAATTGTATACTCTTCCCTTCCACTCTACAGGTGGAGAAAATAAAGAATACAGCAATAAACGATTGTAATAGTAAGTATGATAAAGATCAAAAAGTAATACAGACCACCAATCTACTTTTTCGCTTAGTTGGTATTGAATTCCCACAAGGGATAGCATTTTAAAAAAATAAACAGTAGGAATTAATACTCCAAACTGGGGATTAAAAAAGGAAATAATGATTAAAAGTGGGTAAAGTGTGATATTTAGGTAATTAAGTACCACTAAATAAATAGGTAGTTTTTTTGCTCCTTGCATCCACCTCCAACGCTGAGACAACCAACTATCCATACTATCAACACCAACTGTTTTGGCTAATACCTTTCTGCTATATAACTGTTCATAACTTCCATTTTGACTAATAATAGATTGAAATATAGCAAAGTCTTCAGCTACTGTAAAAGGTAATTTTCTAACTCCTCCAATCTTATCAAACATTGTTCTAGTGATCCCCATATTATTGCCCATGGCAGTAAGCGGAATATTAATTTTTGAGAAAATTTCGATTTGTTTTAACGCCAAAAGCCAATCTAATCGTTGAAATTCTAACCAATTTCCTTTTCCTTCAACGGTAGTCACTCCTGTAGCAATATCATGAGATTTCAGTGAAATGTACATTGTTTCAACCCATTGATAAGGATAAACAACATCGGCATCAGCAAACAATAAATACTTACCTTTTGCCTGTTCACTAAGGTAGTCTATCACATTAATTTTACCCTTCAATTCTCGATTTTGTGGAACGTCAACACAGTGAATATGTGAATATTGCCGAATAAATTTATCAACAATCTTTTTTGTATTATCATATGAATCATCGTTACCTATTAATAACTCTATGTTTACATTGTTATTGAAATGTTGATTAAGAAGGCTATTCAAGCAGTTTTCTATATTTTTTTCTTCATTTCTAGCTGCTATCAAAATACTTACTTCTATCTGCATGTATTCGTTTTATTTCCTGTTAAAAATTCGTTAGATAGACTTTTCTCATTTGTCCAAATTGAGAAAGTTGATAAATTTGTGACATCAACAATCGTATAAACCTTTTTTAGCGAGGTGATTGCGTGTCGATTTTTATTTCAAACAAATTTCATTACCGTCTACAAAACGGTTACAATTTACTGCATTAAAACATAGCTTACATGTCTAACGGGATTAATTTAATTTCATACAATACACTTTTCGATTTTAGTAAAAACGTATTTCTTGCCATGGGATGTCCGGAAAAGGATGCCGACTTAGCAGCCAACGTTTTACTATCTGCAGATTTAAGAGGTGTTGATTCTCATGGAGTTGCTCGTCTGATTGGTTATGTAAGATTATGGGAAGCAGGTAGAATTAACCCTACACCTGAAATAAAAATTATCCACGAAACACCTAGTACAGCTACTATCGATGGTGACGCTGGTTTAGGGCTAGTTGTCGCTCCACAAGCTATGCAAGTGGCTATTGATAAAGCTACCAATGTTGGAACCGGATGGGTTTCTGTCAAAAACTCTAACCACTATGGTATTGCGGGTTATCATGCAATGATGGCTTTACAACATGATATGATAGGTTTATCGATGACAAATGCAAGTCCTTTAGTATCTCCTACTTTTTCAAAAGAAAGATTATTAGGTACTAATCCAATTGCAATGGCGATCCCTGCTGGTGAAGAACCACCATTTGTTGCCGATTTTGCTACAACTACTGCAGCAAACGGTAAATTGGAAATTCTTCAACGTAAAGAAGAAGATGCTCCTGTAGGCTGGGTACAAGACAAACAAGGAAACTCTACAACAGATGCTGCTGCTCTTAAAAGCGGTGGTGCATTGTTACCATTAGGTAGTGATAGAGTAAGAAGTAGTCATAAAGGATATTGTTTAGGTAGTATGGTAGATATTTTATCGGCTGTGTTATCTGGTGCAGGTTACGGACCTTGGGCACCTCCATTTGTAAGTTTCCTTCCATTACCTGAAGATCCTGTTGGAGAAGGTTTAGGTCACTTCTTTGGTGCCATGAGAGTTGATGGATTCAGACCAAAAGAGGAATTTAAATCTCATATGGACAACTGGATTAGAAGATTCAAAACTGCCGAAACTGTGGAAGGTCAGGAAAGAGTATTAATTCCTGGTGATCCAGAAAGAGAAATTGAACACGAAAGACGTACGGTGGGTATCCCTGTATTGTCTCCTGTTATAAAAGACCTAGAAGAAGTAGGTTCAAAATTCGATATAAAGCTCTAAGTAATCTTTATTACTTAGACTTTTAAATTGCTATAAACTAAACCAATACACTACTTCCTTCTTAAACCTTTTATTGCTCATTATTGGGCAACAACTATAAACCAATTTATTAACCCCTCAGGATTATACCGACTTGAGGACACACAACTTTAGTTAGCTAGATTAACTGTCTAAAACCAAGAAAAATGCTTTACAAAATTAAACTAAAAAATGCAGACGAGCATGTGCTTCTGTCTGGTGATGCTTATGATTTTATTACAAATAATGAGTATTACAACCAATTAGATCTTTTGAATAACCTAAGAATGCATGCAAGTGGTTATGTATTTTTTCAAAAGAATTATCCTAGACCTAACGGTGGCTACCAAAACATTACCATTTACCTTCACAAATTAATTGCAGAAAAATTTGTTCCTCAACAAGAGTCTACAAAACGTCTTTTTGTTCGTATTAAAAACGGCAATGCGTTAGATTGTAGAGAAAAAAACCTTGAGTGGGCAACGATGGCTGAATTAAGAAGAAATCAGAAACATCACCACAACAAAACAGGTTACAGAGGGGTAGTAAAAGTAAGTAAAAAGACATTCAGAGCAGTCCTTTACTCCAAAGGACAAAGATATGACTTAGGCTTATTCCCTTCAGCAGAAGCTGCTGCAGAGGCTTATAACAATAAATCACAAGAGTTATTTGGCAAAACTAAGAGTCTCAATAAAATAGAAGACGAAATGGTTGCTGAAATGGACTAATTGCATCAATAGCCCTATAACTTTATGAGGTGTTTTTCTTAGGAAAAGCACCTTTTTTTACTTTGTTACAAAAAAAAGTATATATCAGAGAATCAATTATTAATATTTTCCGTAAATAATAGTGAATAAATAATCATTCATACGTAACTTTATAACACTAAGCAGTTGAATGGAATAGTTTATTCAATTGTTTCACAATAACCTTCAAATTCACTTTTTATGGCACAGCAAAGAAAAAAACGTACTACTACTGCTAAGACCGAAGGTGGTAAAAGTACTACAACCCGCAGAACAACAAGAAAGCCCGCAGCAAAAAAAACAACTGCTAAAGCTGAAGATGCTCAAAATTTAGAGCAAAAAGCAACTGAACAAACATCCACTCCAAAACAAGAAACTGTTGCCGAAACTGTAAAAGAAACTGTTGATAAAGTGACAGAACAGGTTTCTGAAACTGTAGATCAGACTACCCAAACAATTTCTGAGTCGAAGGATAAGATTGTTGAAACAGTAGCGAAGACTGTTGAAAGTACTTCAAAAACAATTAATGAAGCTACTGATAACATTAAAGAAACCGCTAAAGAAAATATAGAAAAAGGAAAAGAAGCAGCGAAAGATGCATCAGAGAAAATAGAACACAAAGTAGAATCAATCGTTGATGAAACTAGTGAATTCTCACATAAAACAATTGCTGATGCTTCGGCTTACTCTAAAGAAAAGGTAGAATTTGTTACCGAGAAAACTAATACGGTAATCAATCGGTCTGAAGAAGCTGCAGGTAGAATTTTAGAAGAAGCTAAAAGTCTATCTGATGCTGCATTAGAAAGTGCTGAAGCTACTAGTAACAAAGTTATTGAATTAGCTAGAGAAGCTGTTGAAAACACTTTTAAGAGTTCTCAAGAGATTGTCACTAAAGTCGTTGATAAAAGTAAGTCCTTTTCTGAAAAAACATCTGGCAAGTCTAACGAGACGATTGAAAACTTATCTCACCAAGCAGATGATTTGATTAATGAATCAGCTAGATTTGTAAAAGAAACTTCCGAAAAAGTGCTTCATACTTCTAAAGAAATCATTGATCAACCTTTAGATACAGCTATTAACATCTTTAATAGTACTCATGACGCAACTACTCAAGCAGTAGAAGAGTTATCTGATAAGGTCGTTCGTTTATCTCCTGTTGAACTTCCTAAACAAGAAGAAGTAAAACGCTTTATTTCAAATGGAGCTGCATTTGTGATCTATCCGGTACTAAAGTTGCTAAGATCATAATACATACATCACTATATAAAACGATCCCAACTCCTATTATTGGAATTGGGATCGTTTAGTTTATTCGAATTTAGTTCCTAAAAGGAATGCATCTACAGGCATTCTTTTCTTGCCTTGCATTTGCCATTCATGTACTGCAATAAAACCATCTGCAGTTTTAATATAGAAATATTTCTTATTGTCAGTAGCAAAACCATCTTCATTGGCAACTACATCCGTATCATAAACTTTTGATACCTTAAATAACTTGTATGTCTTTCCTTGAATCTCTGTCCAAGCCGCAGGATACGGTGACAAACCTCTAATAAAATTGTACACTGTTTCTGTATCTTTTGTGAAGTCAATCTTACAAGTTTCTTTAAAGATCTTTGGAGCATGCTTAGGTTCGCCTACGATCACCTGAGGTGTCGTTGAATAATCGCCCTGATCAATTTTTTCGACCGTTTTTAAAACTAGATCTGCACCAATATTCATTAATCTACCGTAGACATCACCAACGGTATCTTCCTCATGAATCGGCTCTTCTTGACTAAAGATAATATCACCTGTATCTATTTCGTGTTGTAAAAAGAAAGTGGTTACACCTGTTACTTTTTCACCATTAATAATTGCCCAGTTTATTGGAGCTGCTCCTCTATAATCTGGTAATAATGAACCATGCAAGTTAAAGGTACCAATCTTCGGCATAGACCAAACCGCTTCAGGTAACATTCTAAAAGCTACAACAATTTGTAAGTCTACTTCTAATTCTTTTAACTTCTGTTGGAATTCAGGTTTCTTTAAGTTGGTCGGCTGTAGAATATTCAATCCTGCTTCTTCAGCATATTGTTTTACAGGAGAAGACTGTAATTTTCGTCCTCTACCTGCTGGTTTATCTGGAGCAGTGATTACACCTACAATATTATAACCGTTTTCTACTAATATTTTTAATGAAGGAACAGCAAAATCAGGTGTTCCCATAAATACAATTCTTAAGTTCTTATCCATATCTATTTTTGATTTTCTTGTTCAAATGTCTTTATAACACTGTCAACATGTTTAATTGACTTATATATCCATGCCATTTCAATCACTTTTTTCTCCTCATCAGTTAATGCCCAATTGATTGTTGGATCTTTACGCATTTTAGTACTCAAGTGATTTAAAACGAGTGCTGCACTAACAGAAATATTAAAACTTTCAGCGAAGCCATGCATTGGTATTTTAATCTTATAATCTGCCGCTTCCATTGCTTCATCTGTAAGGCCTTCAAACTCATTTCCAAACATTAATGCCAATGACTCATCAACAGGTAGATCATCCAAAGTCATGTCTGTATGAGGAGAAGTAGCTACAATTTTATACCCTGCCTTTTTCAAATGACTGACAGATTCCTCTAAGCTTTTATATTTATTGATATCTATCCATTTTGCAGACCCTTTGGCAACACTAGTAGACAACTGAAACTTATCTTCTTCATCGATCACATGCATTTGTTGAATACCAAAACAATCACATGTTCTTACAACTGCAGCAGCATTCTGAGGTTTATATATTTCCTCCAATAAGACTGTCAGGTGATTTGTTCTTTCCGCCAGTACTTTTCCAATTACCTCTTTTTTATTAGGTGTTGCAAAATCCTTTAAATATTCAATTAAACCTTTTGTCTCCGCATACTTTTTAAACTCAGAAGTATGAAAGAATTTAGGATCATTCTCGTCTGCGTAAGGCATTTATATTACTTTATTAGCCAAGAAAAGCTGCTTAAAAGAACCTCATTGTATCCCTTAAGCAGCTTTTCTCATTATTGTATCTTTTTATCTAGTCAAGTTCTTCAAACTTGGGAGGAGTTGTATTTTTCAAATCTCCATCTACAAATTGGATAATAGGTACATACTGATTGTCTTGCGACTCAAAATAATTAACAGCAGGTAGCATATATCCTTTTCTTTGTTTTTCAGATTCTTGCAAAGCAGAAACAAAACCGTTTCCATATTCATGAAGGATAGAACCGAAAGTGAAAATGGTTTCAAATCCTTTAAACACAAAGTCTGTAGGTTGGTTATTAAACTTCTCTTGGTAATCTGCAATAAGTGTTTTTACTCTATAATCATCATCATTGTACCAACTTGGGAACATGATATTGATTTTTGCTGACTCCATTTGTCCATAGCTTAATTGCTTAAACTTCAACCACTCCTCAGGAACATATGTTGTTGCTTCTGGCCCTAAAGAAAGTAAAGCACTAATTGTACTTAAAGCTTCAACTTCATTCGTTACTGCAACAAATACATGTGCTGTAGAATCTTTTACGAATTCGATCGAATCGCCTTCAATTACTTTAGCCAATGGATCAAATAGTTCTTGAGTAATTTTAAAACCATCTACCGGGTCAAATTCTTGATAAACAGCAATCTTACCACCCTTCTCTTCATATGCTTCTTTAAATGATGCTGCCATTTTCTTTTCTTTTGTTGAATGGCCAAAAATCACATACGCTTCTACGGTATCTGCTTTAATTCTCATCGAGTCTTCTTCTGGAATTAACTCTAAAGCCGCTAATTCTTGCTCTCTTAAGTGGTGTCCCAAGCTTTTACCAATAGTAGCAGGAGTTGAAGTAACTAAAAACGCATTAGGGTGATCAGCGATTATAGAAGAGTTATTTGATATCGGATTAACCATTGGAATGCCTGTAGAATCTGAAAATGCCTGTACATAAGGAATCATATTCGCATACAATGGACCAACAATAAGATCTACATTCTTCATAGATGCTTCAGACAACAATGATTTAATATGAGTAGTATCTCTTTTTGTATCAAATGCTAAAACATCAACTTTAATATCTCTTTTTTCTAAGTATTCCTTTCCTAATAAAATACCTTGATAGATGTTATATACAAACTCATTTTTTACTCTTAAAGCTGCTCCATCTGTAGTTTCAGTAAAAAACGGAAGCATCACAGCCACAGTATATACATCTTTAAACTCAGATTTCTTTACAAAGTGCTTACTGATTTCAACCCCTAGATTCTGAGCAAGTTTTTCTAATAACTCATTATCTTTTTGATCTTCAGGAAGAGATTGTAATTTCTCCAATAATACCAATTGTACAATCTCATTATTGGGGTACTTGTCATAAAGAGATTTTACTTCTTCATAAGTTAAATCCTCAGCCGAGTGGTGAGTTATTGTATTAATATTTTCTGCGAAGCTATCAGTTGTAATTTTATTAAAAAGCTCAATAGCTTCATCCACTTTCCCTTCTTTTACATAAACGTTACCTAATAGGTAGCGTGCTTCATCAAGGTGATTCCATGAAGAGTATAAACTCACTACTTTTTGTAATTGAGCACTCGCTTCCTGGTAATTCCCTTCCTGATAATATGCATATCCCATTAATGTTAATGCATAAGGTTGAAGAGTAACATTTTTCATGTTTAACATATCCTCTAAAACCACAATGCCAGGTTGATATTTTCCTTGGTCAATTAACTGTTTAGCGTAAGTATATTTATCTGATTCTGTTTTTCCTCCGTTTGATTGAGCCAGCAAAGGCATGGATAGAATTACACAAAAGAGTAATGTAAAAATGTGTTTCATAGAAGGTGACAAAATTGCCAATATTGATAACCGTTTAATTTAGTACAAATATTAGATTCACTTCTTATTTATTGAGTAAATCAAATCAACATGCAATTTAAAGAATCATGTGATATATAAAGAAAAAAAGCCAACCTGATTAAACAAGTTGGCTTCGATTTATTGGATTTGACGATTATTTATTAGTTGATATCAATTTTTTTCTTCTCAACATTAATATTTTTAGGAAGAATTACTGATAAAATTCCGTCGTTATAAGAAGCATTGATATTTTCCGTATCAATATTATTTGGCAAAGTGAATGTTCTTTCAAACGATTTACCCTTAAATTCTCTTTTTAGGAATTTCACTCCTTCTGCATCTTCTTCAAGATATTGGTGTGAAATCACTAATTTATTTTCTTCAACAGAAATAGAAACCTCTTCTTTTTTTATTCCAGGAATAACAACTTCTACAGTATACCCTTCTACTCCTTCTTTCACATTCATTGGAACATGAGCATCCGTTGGGTTTACAGTATCTAACACATTGATCACATCATTCATGAATGATGATATAAAAGTTGATGGATAATCAGACATTGAATACTTCATTCTTAATATTTTTTATTGAATAGATACTTTTAAAGGTGCTTTTTCTTCACTTTTAACAAGTGAAATTGATAAAATTCCTAGTTCAAATTTTGCTGATAATTTCTCTGTATTTACATTCTCAGGAAGCTTATATACTTTCTTAAAGTCTTTCACTTCATAACCTCTTACTAAGAATTTTTCAATACTCTCGTTATTACCTTCTTCTGTTTCTTTCGCAGGTTGCTTGTATTCTATTGTCAACTTATCTAACTCTACATCAATAGAAAAAAGTTCTTTTTTATAACCTGGAACAACCAACTCTAATTGGTATTCAGTTTCCAATTCTTTCACATTTACTGGAATATGTGTTGTTACATTTCTTTCAATTGTATTGAAAAAATCAGCTACAAAAGATCTATTTCTACGAGGATAATATTGTGATTTTGAGATACCCATTTTATATATATTTTAAGTTTAAATTATTAATCAATTTCGATCATAAATTTACAATGAGTATGCCAATAGAATTTAATGACATTTTGTCTCTATTTATGTAAAAACACAATAAAACAACTGTCATTTTGGCAAAATCAATTAAATGAGCAATAAAACAAATGTGAACAATGTCAGTTGAAATGAACTTTTTAGCGTACAACATAATAAAGTCACTTAAACTATTAATTCTCTAGCTTTATGAACTATAAATTCCAAATCTCCATAATCATTATTGTGTTATTGTCGTTCTTCGCCATCCTTACGGTTAGTGCTGATGACAACATCAGAAAGGCAACAGAAGAACTACAGAATGCAAAAAGTTTGATATCAACTGATATGAAGTATTCTCATATGAGCGAGAGGTTATCAGCGATATCTCAGGTACAACAAAGAATCAATTTGGCTCAGCACCATTTAGAAAATGCTTCCCCTGATACTGAAACAGGTAATAATGTAGCTGATGTAAACAATATTTTAGACGATATTCAACTTTCTCTTAAACAAGAAGCTTTAGAAGGGGAATCGGAATTAACGAAACAAAAGCTTGAAAAAGCACTACAATTACTATCTGATAATCAGTAAGTTTTATTTTTAACAATTAAAACTATTGATTAAACCCCAACAAATAAGTACATTAGAACTTGTTAAAAAAGATGAACCACATCATTACATAGTAAAGGACAATTATATGAATAGTTTAATGAGAGAAGACGTTGAAGAAAGAAGGAAGTTGACTAAAATAATAGCACAAACTTCTAGGCTAGGAAACTACACTCTTGGTCGTGCTTTTGAAAAAGAAGGTCTTCCAATCTCACGTGAACAGTGGGATGTATTAGTTATGCTATGGGAAAAAGATGGGCGAGCACAACAAGAATTTGCTACTTTCCTTTTGAAAAATAGAGCAAGTATTACAAGCTTGATCGACAATATGGAAAAAAATAGCCTTGTAACTAGAGTGCCTAACCCTAACGACAAGCGTTCTAAACTTGTTTATTTAACAAGGAGAGCAAGAGATCTTAAAGATCAAGTAATTGGAATTGCAGAAACTTCAATTTTACAAATTACCGAAGGTATTGAACTAAAAGATATTCAGTTTGCTGTTGATATTTTAAGAAGATGTCTTGAGAACATCAACAAGTATCACAAACAAATTATTGAAGACTAAATCATATAATAAGTATTTGTTAGGGTTATAAAGAAATAATTCTAGCAAATACTTTTTTTCTAATAGAGCTTTATGAGCTTATCTCTATCAATTTTACACTCAAGAAACTTTTTAATCTACATTTGTGCACTTTTCTTCTCTGCTATTCAGCTTAACGCACAAAATGCTTCAAAAGACGATATTCAACGCGTACTTTCTACTGTTTCTGATCCAAATGCTGAATACACTTTCTTTTCTGATAGTCTAATGCCACTTATTTATGAAAGAGTGGATTATGATTATATATGGAAATCATCTACATCTATCGATGGATTAATATATAGTATTCATGATGCCTACAATGATGGGTTAACCCCTGAACATTATCATTTAGAACATATTGAAACGCTGTTGAATAAGAAAAATGAAGGATCAATAACTTCATTGGAAGCAGCTACACTTGATATTTTAATGACAGATGCAGGGATACTTTTATCATCACATTACCTATGGGGTAAAGTTCAACCAGAAACGATTTCAACCACATGGAATTATGACACTCAGGAAATTGATGGTGATAAGATTGAGCTTTTCCTTGAGCCCATTCAGGCAGGTTTAGTGAAAGAAGCTATTTCAACACTAAAACCTAAAGATGTTTTATATACTGGATTAAAAGCGACATTAGCTCAACTAAGAGAAATAAAAGAAAGTGGTGGTTGGAGTAAGCTTCCAAAAATGGAAAGTATTGAGGTCGGTGACCAAAATGAATATATTCCAGAACTAAGAAAAAGATTAGCAGTTACAGGTAATCTCATCACTTTTGATACTACTATTTTAAAAGTAGATTCTGTTTACAGATCACATAGCGAAGGTGTTGTGGTTAATGATGCCCCTTCAATTCATCCTAAAGTTGATACAGTCAAATCATTTATTCCCTATTCTCCAATACCTGTATTGGATTCAAGTATGGTTACTGTTCAATTCTTAGATACTACTTCAACAATATTTGATGATAATTTACGCCGATCTGTTATAAAGTTCCAAGAAATGTATGGTTTAGAAACTGATGGTAAAGTGGGTAAAGCCACATTAAAGCAGTTAAATATTCCAATCAAAGACAGAATCAACACTTTAAGAGTGAATTTAGAGCGTACAAGGTGGATTAACCCAGAAGATAAAGATAATTTCATCTTTGTGAATATCCCTAGTTACGCGTTATTCCTACATAAAAATGGAAGGTGGTTTTACCAAACAAAAGTAATTACCGGTAAACCATATCATCAGACTCCTGTATTTAAGTCCAAGTTAAGTTATATCGATATCAATCCTACTTGGACGGTACCTTATAGTATTGCTTCAAAAGAGATGCTTCCAAAACTGAAAAAGGATGCTTCTTATTTAGGAAAACATAATATGACTCTATATGACAGGTCAAACAATATTATTGATCCTACAACAGTTGATTGGAAACCTATCAAACAAACAAACTTTCCTTACTTCATCGTACAGGGATCAGGACCAAGAAACGCATTAGGTCATGTGAAATTTATATTCCCGAATAAGTATTCTATTTATTTACATGATACACCTTCAAGGTACCTTTTCAGTAAAAACACCAGAGCATTTAGCCATGGTTGTATTCGAGTTTATCAACCTGTAAAACTAGCTTCTATTTTAATTAACGATCCTAATTATACAGAGCAAAAGATTGAAGAAATAATTAAGGAAGGAGAACTTAAAAGGGTGTATATACAAGACCGACCTACTGTTTATTTAATGTACTTTACGGCGATATTAGGCCCTGAAGATGCAATACACTTCTACGACGATATTTACTCAAGAGATAAAAGAGTATTGAAACAATTAGATAAAAAGCCATATTAATAAAAAAGACTTCAGTAGAGTATACTACTGAAGTCTTTTTTTTATGAAATGATCTTCCTATTTTCTACTACCAAAGAAGAACGTTAAGAACATGGCAGAGTAAAAATTTCTATTATCAGAACTAGCCATAATTTGAACCTCTTTTGCATACAAGTCACCAATTAGACCTGCCTCAATTCCGGTGATACTTCTTTTGTTCATACCAAATTCAAAAGTTAAAGATGCTTTAAAGGCTAAACCTGCTGTAACACTAGCATTCGATAAACTTTCGCCTAGAGATCCAGTACCTTCTATATAATTACTGAATTGCAAATAATCATCTTGAGTAAATTGCTTGGTCTGTGTTTCTCCACTAGCATCCCGATATTTCACCATATAAGGAGCTACAATACCAATTGCAGGACCAACACTATATAAAAAGTTAATCTGAACACCTTGTTTTCTAGCTTTTTTAAATATGATCAATTCTTTGCCAAACATCGGACGAATGGAATACAATCGATTCATTTTTCCAAAGACCACTCCTTCTCCAGTATACGTCTGTCTTTTTTGCTCTTTTGGGTGTCTAATACTCAGAAGTTCTAGATTAAAAGAGTGATATTTTTTTTCATTTTTGATTTTACCAACAGTACCAGTAGTAACTTTAGTTTTACCACTCCCTTGTCCTAGAGAAGTTTCTATTTTGTGTCTGTAGAAATAATTTCTTGCATGACGTATAGAGAAACCTCCGATAAAACCACCGTAGGTGTTCATCATTATTCCAAAAGCCCATTCCTTTTCATAATACTCATCTTCCTCTTCTACAGGAAATTGAGCATATCCAGAAAAAGGAATAGCAAGGATTAACAACAGAGGTATAAGTATATATTTCTTTTTCAAGTTTAGCTAATTTTATTTGTGGTAACAGATGAATAAGGGTTTCTTCTAGTAATTTACATTCTAATATTGATTACTACAAGACACAAATTCAGTTTAATGAGTAAAATATCATAGAACTTTCCATTAAATTTGTTGATAGGGTGAAAAAATAATAACATTTTGTGATGATAAAACTAATTAAATCGATTTTTCACTTCTTATGGATGCTGTTCATGTCACCCTTTTACAAAGTATCCACTTTGAATAACTAATTGAATATGAAAATATCTATCATTGTTGCAAAGGCAGAAAACAATGTGATAGGCAAAGACAATCAGCTTATTTGGCATATTCCCGCTGATTTGAAATACTTTAAGAAAGTTACTTCTGGTCATTGTGTAATTATGGGCCGCAAGACTCATGAGTCAATCGGTAAATGTCTTCCTAACCGTCTAAATATTGTTATTTCTAGAAATAGCGAGTACCAAGGTTACGAAAGATCAGTAATGGCGAACAGCTTAACAGATGCAATTGAAGTTGCTCGTCAGAATGGAGAGAATGAAGTATTTATCATTGGCGGTGGAAGCATCTACGAAGAAGCCATGTCTTTAGCAGATAAACTTTACGTTACTGAAATTCATGATCAGTTTGTTGGAGATACATTCTTCCCTGAAGTTTCTTCTGAAAACTGGGTCGAAATCTCAAGATTTGAATACCCAAAAGGAGATAATTCTCCTTATGCATATTCCTTTGTAAATTATATAAGCAAGTAGTTAATAAATAATGAAATACGTTGTCATCAAGGTAAAGTGCTCAGAAGAGATGAGCGAGGTGGTACAGGCCATTTTAGGAAATATAGGTTTTGATGCCTTTTTAGAAAATGAAACTGGCTTCGAAGCTTCCATAGAGAGCAACCTGTTCAATGAAGAAGAAATGAAAGAGGCACTTTCTTTCTTTGATGATCAAATCACTTATGATGTAGAAGAGCAAGAAAAGCAAAACTGGAATAAACTATGGGAGAGTCATTACAATCCTGTAGAAATTTCAGAAGATCTTCAAATTAGAGCATCATTCCACCCGAAAGATCCTAAGTACAAATACGAAATTGTGATTACTCCAAAAATGTCATTTGGTACGGGTCACCATTCTACAACCACATTGATGTTAAGAAATCAATTAATGATTGATCATCAAGATAAGAATGTCGCAGATTTAGGCTGTGGTACAGGTATTCTTGCTGTAATGGCTAAGTTATTAGGGGCTAAACAAGTTGATGCTTGTGATATTGAAGATTGGTCTTGTGAAAACGCTCTGGAAAATGCCGCTCTAAATAATGTTGATGTTAGAGTGACATGCGGAACAGTAAATGAAATGGAGAAACTAGACCAATATGAGATTGTATTGGCCAACATTAACAGAAATGTTCTCCTATCTGAAATGCCTACATATCAAGGTCTCTTAGTTAAAAACGGAAAATTATTATTAAGTGGCTTCTACACTGAAGACCTACCTATAATCAAAGATCGTTGTAAAGAAGTGGGGTTAACTTATGTATCTCACCTAGAAAAAGACAATTGGGTGAGTGCGGTATTTGAAAATTAGATACCCAAATCCCCTTTTTGGATTATTTTTTGCAATTTAAAGTATCTATACTTTAGGGCTGTAACTGAAGTTCATTCTATTACAGCCTTTTTTTAACAGAACGCCACTTTTGATTCAAATATGGTATCAAAATCCAGATATACTCTTCTTTTTTCTTTAATTATCTTTTTGCTTTCTTCCCTAAACAGTATTGCTCAAAACAAGAAACAAAAAGAAACTCAAGATAAAAATCAACATTTCAGGTTATTTGCAGAATATGATAGTTTTCTTGTAGACCTAGATCTATACCTTGAAAAAGGTGTACGTTATGGTACTGATTCATTAATTGATGAATTTTCATCTCATTGGCAAAACAATGCGATCAATGAAAATCAGAAGGAATGGATTTATAAAAGTACAAAACGTCTACATAGAAACAGGATTAACTATAGAAAGCAAGCTGCAGCCTATTTCAACTGTATCATTGCCTTTTTAGATTCTGGTGAAAACCTTAAACCTCAGTTTACCCGTTTTTTAGAAATCGCAGATACTTGCCTTTTGGCGTACTCTCCTGGCGTAACTCAAAATTTCTTCAATAAAACTCACATGTTCGTAAAGGACCGTAAGTTGGAGAAATCAAAATACACTACCATCGAGGTACAAGGAGGTTCATTTACGTTTACACATACTCTTGCCGATGAAGGAGCGATTGCTGATCATATGGTTATCGAAGAGAATGAAGAAGCAAAAGAAGAAGAGACAAAAGAAGATTGGTTTGGTTCTGATGAAGAAAGTGTAGCTCAAAACGACGAAAACACCGAAAATACTACTGAAGACAGTTGGAATGACTCTGAAGAAACCTCTTCGGAAGAATACGATTGGGGTGATGACAGCAGTAGCTCAGAAGAATATGATTGGGGAGACGACTCTTCCGACAGTTGGGGTGATGATGAAGGTAGCTACGATTGGAGTGAAGATTCTGGATCTTCTGACTGGGGAGATTCTTGGAGTGGTGACGACAGTAATATCACTGAATATGGAAGTGACAATCAAAAAACAGACAGTTATGCCGAACAATCTTCTATGGATGAAGACTGTGCTGTAGCTGAAATTGAGGTAACAGAGTACGACCCAGGAATTACAGAAATGCCTCCTAAGGATGGCCCTATGCTTGTTATTACTGAAGCAGATCTAGTAATTTCCACAAAGTTTGATACCGCCCTACTAGAAAAAACGGTAGGTACTTTCCTTTTTAAATCGGATACTCTTATCTGTAATGGTGGTCGTTTTTTCTGGGAAAATGTTGGGTTCTCAAAAGACTCTGCTTGGACCGAATTACCCCACTTCTGTTTTGATACCAGAATCGCTTATATTGAAGCTGATCATGCTGAGATGTTTTTCCCAAAACACTTAGATACATTAGCTATTGGTGCTTTTACCTACAGAAGTGGCCACTACAATAAATTCAAAGAAAAGTCAGAATATCCTCAATTTATTAGTTACAATAATATTTATGATTGGAAAAACTTACCAGAAAATGTAGCGTTTAAAGGAGGTTTTGCTTTAAAAGGTAGACATATCGCCTCTAAAGCCGTTTCTGGATCTTCCTCTCATTTAACTGTAAATGGGGATAGTAGTAAACTATTCAGCATTTCAACGAATACATCCGTTCGTTTTAATGATGATGTTGATAATATTCGAACAAAATCAAGTGATTTAACCCTATACTATGCTGGAGGAGACAGTATAGTTCATCCTTCCGTAAACACGACTCTTATCATGAATGATAGTATAGAGTATGTTTACTTTAGAAAAACAACGGATGTCTACAGGTTTAATCCCTTTATTCTGAGTAAGCAAAACATGAATGTCCATGCAGATGCAATCACTTGGGATATGAAACAAGATTCTTTAGACTTTAGAATTGTAGGTGGAGAAAAAGTTATTCCACTGATTGTAGAATCACCCGACTTTTATCAAAAAGGATATTTCAATAGAATTCAAGGACTTAAGAAGTTCCACCCATTAGTTATCCTTGTTAACTACTCAAGAAATTACAGAAGAAAATGCTTCGACTCAAATGAAGCAATAAAAAATACAAATATCGATCAGGAGCTGTATAAAGAAAGTTTAGAAAGTATGGCTTTAGAAGGTCTTATTGAATACAATAAGTACTCTGGAGTAGTAAAACTAAACGATAAAGCTTACAGGTATTTTGATAGATATTATTTCGCACAAAGTGAAAGAAGAAGAGCACATCTAACTTCTCGAATGAATTTTGAGAATTTATCGATGGCACAAGAAGAGGCATTAGTAGATAGAGATTTTGATAATATCAATATTCCGGCTTTACATCCTATCGATGGAACAGCAAATGCTTCCCTAACCTTAAACGACTCTTCTTCACTCACACTAAAGAATGTAAAATACTTCCCTATCTCAGACTCTCTTAATGTTTTTGCTGAGCCAGATAGTGCTGGAGTAACTATCACACAAGACAGAAAATTGATCTTCGGTGGTAAGTTTACTGCGGGTACATATATTTTTAGAGGTAGAGAATTCATATTTAACTATGACAGTTTCTTAATTAAACTAGCAGAAGTCGATTCAATCAATTTCATTGTTACAGATTCCGTAACCAATAAAAATGTTGAATCACCCAACCCATTAGTAGAAACTGGAGGTACTTTATTTATCAATAAGCCTTTCAATAAAAGTGGTTTATTGGATATCTCTGGTTATCCTTCTTTCAATTCAAAATCTAAAAGTAATTCTGGTGGACGAATTTTCTATGATCGACCAACAGTACTTAATGGTGCTTACGACAGAAGAATCGTTTTCGAACTAGATACTTTCACTGTTGATGCCTCTCAAATCAGAACTGACGTTTCGTTTAAAGGTGTCTTCAACTCAGGAGGTATTTTCCCTACATTTATCGACGAAGTAGTGATGGATCCTTCATCAGGTATTTTCACTTTAGAAAGGGAAACAAATCCTAGTGAATATTGGTCAAATAGTAATGGTTGGCCTGTTTACTTAAACCCTAGGTTCTTAGATGTTAAAGATAGTATTAAAGGTAAAGGTGACTTTGAAGGAAACTTTACATTAAATCATAAAGGTATTCGAGGCAATGGTACACTACACTATTTAGGTAGTAACTTTAAATCGGATGATTTTATTTTCTACTCTGATTCACTTACAACTCATGGATCTGGAGGTGTAATAGAATCTGCTGTTCACCCAAGGGTAGAAATGAAGACTTATGATATGAAATGGTTTGTCAACAGAGACAGTATGGCCTTTACAGGTAGCCATGATGAGCCATTTACAGTATATAATAGCAAAATTAAGTTCAGTGGTGAGTTAGCATTGGTTCCTAATCAAATCTCTGCTATCGGTGAAATTGAAACCACAGAATCATACAACAAGTCTGCTAATATTAAATTCAAAAAAGATCTTTATATAAGTAGACACTCCAAGTTTATCATTCATTCTGGTATTGAAGGAAGTCCATCTATGTTGGGTAATGATGTTAGAGTCGCCCAAAATATCAGTAAGAATATGGTGGACCTGAGAACGGAGCAAAATTCCAGAACAAAGTCGCTACTTACCTTCCCATTTGTCAAATTCGAAACCTCTATTAACCGAGCCGTTTGGGATATCAACAATAAAAACATTGTCATGAGTAGTGCGAACTCCACAAAGGGTAAGTTCATTTCTACGAAGCCTGAACAAGATTCATTAATGATAAAAGGGGACTCTGCTTATTACGACCTTGTGGCGAATAAGCTGAACATTCTTGAAGTTTCTAATATTGATATTAGTAATATTCGTGTGATTCTTGATTCCACTAATCAGACTGTTCATATTCAACAAAATGCTGAGATTGAACCTTTAGAAAATGCGACTATCATCTTAGGTAGATACTCGGATTTAGATCAGAAACATCAAATTTTTAATGCTCATGTGAAACTGATTTCAAGTAAGCAGGTAGACGCACATGGTGATTACTTATACAAGAATAATTTAGGCGAAGAGAAAGTCATTAAGATTGATCGTGTTATTGAAAAAGAATATTACAACGAAAACATTAATGACAATACTTTAGAGGCTAGAGCATACGGTCAGGTGAGTCAGGATGATCCTCTTCTATTCCTTGGTGGTATGGAATATTACGGTAAGATTGGTCTAACAGAAAGCAAAAGAGCTACCCGTTTTAAAGACGGTAATGTGAGACTTTATATTCCAGGAACAGAAACTACTTGGTTCGGTTATGAATCAAGAAATGATGGAGCTAAGGAAGAAAACGAAGATACGATCGCTCATGTAATGATCACAAAAGACATTAAATCTACTGATGAAGGTCTGCCTTTAATGACTGGTTTATTCTACGACGATAAGAGTTATTCATTCTACAATAGCTTTATCGAAAGGCCAGAAGGATATAGACAAGATCATAGAAGATTATTTGAATTAGAAGGTCGTTTGACATTCGAATCTACTAATGGAACAAGTAGCGAAGGCATCTATTACATCAAACCAAATTCATACTATAATGGTATGGAAATAGATGAAATTGCAGCCAAATACATTGGCAACTTTGGAAGTTATAATCCTCAATCTCAAGAAATACATTTTAAAGGAAAAATGAACTTCTTACCTGTTAACGCTAAGAGCAGAATACTGTCGTTTTCTGCGGGTGTTGATGGTGTAACAAGACACGGCATAGATGATGTTGAAATGAAAGCTTCTATTGCCTTTGGTGGTACGAGACCTGCTTCAAGTATTGCAGCAAACATGAAGTCGTATTTAAGTTCAAATGCAGAAAATGTTGTTACTGCAATTCCTGAGGATTACGAACTAGAAGCATTAGGAGAGCTTAATCACCAAATCATTGGAATGTTTACTCCTGATCTTACTAGAGGGTATCTAGAAGGAAAAAGTATTACTAACCTATTGTCTGAACAAATTGTCATCTTAGACAATGAATTAAGATGGGATCCTGAGTATGCTGCATTTTATTCTACTGGTGACCGTGTTAAACTTCTTTCTGTTTTTGGTGAATATGTCAATACCGAGATTAACGGATTTGTAGAGATTCCAAAAGAAGAAAGTAGAGATGGAGATGAAGAAGCGGCATCTAGTGATGCTGTCATGAATGTTTTTCTTGAAGGACCTACAGGAACTTGGTATTATTTACGTCTAGAAAATGAAGAATTGAGTATATTGAGTTCAAATAAGGAGTTTAACAACTTTATGAGAAAACAAAAAGGGGTTACTTTAACTACTCCTGATCAAGCTTCTGCTTTCTTAGAAAGGTTTTACGCCAACTACCGAGACGGACAGCAAATGCCTGTTCGCTACTCTGATGATCTAGACAAACAAATGATGCCTGAAGTTGCTGAAGATGACTTCGGTAACGACTTTGAGGGAGTCGATAGTGATGATCCTGAAAGTGTGGATGATGATGGTGGTATGGATGACTTACCTGCTGAGGAAGAAGATGACGGAGATGATTTTTAGGCTTCGACTTTTTTAGCACAACATGACATCATTAGTAAAATATATTACATTCTTTTTAATAACGATTTATTCTTCGGCTGTCTTGGGACAATCTTTAGAAGAGGAGGACGATAAACCAAAGGTCAATAAACCAATGGTTGTTGAAATGGACTCATTAGAGGAAGACGCTCCAACTATTGAGTTAAATCCTGGAGCTCCCGAAGAAGTAGAAACAATAAAAAAGAAGAAGAAAAAGAAAAAAAATGTCTTTTGGGGAATAAAAGCAAAAAGGGCATATACGCGTTCTTTATCCAAAGGCAATCAAGTTTTTGAGCTTTTCTATACATTACCTGAGTATGAAGCCCCGAATGAATACTCTCCTTTAAAATATTTCTATAACCCAAAAGAGAGGAAGATTGAGAAAAAGTCTGTATCTCGAAAAGAATATGGTCTTCCTTTACATGGTACATACATAAAAATTGTAGAAAAGGATACTGTTACGGTTGGGCAGTTTTATAAAGGACTGATTACAGGAAGATGGGTTTGGTATGGAAAAGACAAACAAATAAAGGATAAGAAGTTCTATTATATGGGCTTCCCTAAAGAATCAAAGATCACTTATTACGATTCAAAACAAACCAAAGTGAAAGAGGTGGTTCCTATTCAATACGATGAAAAAAATGGAATTTATCAAGAGTTCTATGAAAGTGGCCTTAAGAAAACGGTAGGTGCTTATAAGTTTGGTTATAAGATAGGTGACTGGACGGAGTATTTCGATGCCAAAGATAAGAGGGGGCGACAACGAAAGAAACGTATCACTCAATACAGAAATAAAAATAACGTCTACAGAAAAGATTATAATGGTCCTAAGATTAAATATGAATGGGACGAGAAGGGAAAGGTACTTATCAAAAATAAGTAACTAAAAAACATTACATTTGTAGAAAATTAAGAAAAGACGTTCAGAGATGTTAGATAAACTCGAAAAAATAAAAGAACGCTTCGATCAGGTGAGCGAAGATTTGGTAAAGCCAGAAACAGTTTCAGATATGAAATTGTACGCCAAATTAAACAAAGAATACAAAGATTTACAGAAGATTGTCGATAAATATTTTGAGTATAAAGGTATGCTTGAAGGTATCGATGAAGCTAAACAAATATTAGAAGAAGAGAAAGATCCAGAATTGCGCGAAATGGCAAAAATGGAACTTGATGAACTTCAAGATGGAATTCCAGGTATTGAAGAGGAGTTAAAAATGTTGTTAATTCCTAAAGATCCTAATGATTCTAAAAACGCAATCTTTGAAATTAGAGCAGGTGCAGGTGGTGATGAAGCTTCAATTTTTGCAGGCGACTTACTTCGTATGTACCAACGTTTCTGTGAAAGACATAAATGGAAACTTAGTATCACTGACTTTGTTGATGGTACTTCTGGTGGTTTCAACAAGATTGTAGCTAACATCCAAGGTGAAGATGCTTACGGTATGTTGAAGTATGAAGCAGGTGTACACCGTGTACAACGTGTTCCTGCTACAGAATCTCAAGGACGTATCCATACATCAGTAGCATCAGTTGCTGTACTTCCTGAAATGGATGATGTAGAAATCGAGTTAAATATGTCTGATATCCGTCGTGATGAATTCTGTTCATCTGGCCCCGGTGGTCAGTCTGTTAACACAACTTACTCTGCGATTCGTCTTACTCACCTTCCTACAGGTATTATTGTACAATGTCAGGATGAAAAGTCTAAGTTGAAAAACTACGATAAAGCACTAAAAGAATTAAAATCTCGTCTTTATGCTATCGAAGAGAAGAAAAGGCAAGAGGAAATTGGTGCAGAACGTAAATCAATGGTAGGTTCTGGTTCTCGTTCTGATAAAATTCGTACTTACAACTACCCTCAAGGTCGTGTAACAGATCACCGTATCAACCACTCTGTATTTAACTTACCAATCGTAATGGATGGTGAAATTCAAGATTTCATTGATAGATTACGTATTGCTGACAACTTAGAGAAAATGGAAAATAGTGGACTAGCTTAGTCTATATCACTTCTCGATATAAAAGAAAGGGATGATCTTAATTATTAGATCATCCCTTTTTTATTTTTTATGAGGATCAAAACTGCATATTTAATGCTGAATACAATTGAAATAAAGGTTGATTATCTCCATAATGTAGTACAGAATATTGAGGTTCAATAAAGAAGTTGCAAACAGTCTTTTTGATTTTAATCACCTTACCAAGACCCACTCCCAATGGAACATTATATGTTCCTTTCTCTAAATTAAAATTCCAAGTTGGTGCACTTCTAAAATATACTCCATTACCTACTTGCCAAAAAGCAAAAGGTTGGAAAGCTAAAATATTTACCTCTTCCCTATTCATATCTCCACCCACATCTGTTCTCCATATTACTAAACCACCTGTTTGGAATTGAGGGGATACACTAGCAAAAGCTACTGCGGCAGCACCAAGAGTCCAATTCCCTGTACCTAAGGTAGAATGTGTAGCCGTTGGAGCTGATACGGAAGGTCCAATACCAAAAGATAAAGTAGGTTTAGAAACAGCGAGATAGGCGGCAAAAAGATCAAAATCTCCTAAGCCTGATGAACTTATGCCTGTTTCTGGATTGGAATAAGTACTAAAAGGTAAAGACGCTCTCCAGAGTACTCTTCCTGTCGGTTTGGCATATCTCAACCAATAGGTACTTGAGGTAGCTTCATCATTTCCGGTTAAATTGGGGGCATAATATTGCTGAAGATTAAATGCTGTAATTTTTGCCAAAGGATTATTGGCTTGTGCTTTTTCTTGATCTGTTTGTGCAAATGAGACCGTTCCAATTAATAAGGAAACTACAATGAATAGATATTTCATAATTGAGAGATTATTGATTGATAATGTTCAAATCTCTCAAAAAGTGAAGCCGAATCAGATAGTGAAATACCCAACAATAATTATTAAGTGATTTACCTATCAAAACACTCCATAAGATTTATGGCAAAAAAATAGAGGTATAAATAATCAATTTACTTTTACCTCTGTTCTTCTTATAATATCTGTATTTACTTTACAAAACTACCTTTTCTCTTAATAATAGTGCTGATCGAAGTGAATCTTCTGTTAGGGGTTTACTCAAAAAACCTTTTACAGTATTGTATGTATTTGCTTTTGCTTTATCATCTTCATTCGTCGATGTTGTCAGCATAAACAGTGTGATCTTTTTTCTTAATGATTCATCCAATTGATCATAAGCATCCAAAAAGTCCCACCCATTCATTTTGGGCATATTAATATCTAAGAAAATAATTTCTGGTAGTGGATTATTTTCATTATGCTCTTCTTTTATATACTCTAAACCTTCTTCAGCACTGAGAAAGAAGGTACATTTCTTAGTAACTCCTGTTTCTTCAATGATCAATCGGTTATAAAAGTTTATAGACTCACTGTCATCAATAAGAAGTATATGATTTAATTGACTCATTTTAAGTTGTTGGGTAATGTAAAATAAAAAGTACTACCTTGACCGACGATTGACTCAACCCATAGTTTTCCTCCCGATTTGTTAACGATTTTCTGACAATTAGCCAAACCTAATCCAGACCCTTTATAGGTTGTATCATCATGTAACCTTTGAAAAACCTGGAATATTTTTTTCTTATATTTTTCTTCAATACCAATTCCATTATCAGAAATACTAAACAAGTACCCTCCATTTTCTGATTCTTCGACTTGAATCTTAATCTCTGGGTCATTTCCCTCTTTCTGATATTTTAATCCATTTTCGATTAAGTTCTGAAACAGTACTCTTAATCCAATAGCATCTCCTTTTAGAGTGGGTAGATTATCACTATTTATAGTAGCACATTTTTCATGTAATGCCTTCATAAGGTCTTCTTTTATATCAGCTACTATAATATTTAAGTCTATATCAGTAATTGTTGCATTTGAGCCTAAACGAGAATGAGATAGTATTCCTTGAATCATATTACTTAATCGTATCGACGACTTCTCAATATAATCCAAACACCTTCTTCCAGTATTATCAAATTTCTCAAAATATCTAGACTTCAATATATTTACAAAACTACTTATCGTATTTAATGGTTCCTGTAAATCATGAGAAGTGATGTAAGCAAACTCTTCTAAAGACTTATTGGTTTCTATCAAGTCTTGGTTTTTCTGTAACAATTCCCTTTCTATTCTTTTTAACTGAGAGACATTTTCATAGGAAATCATTAATTGATCAGAAGAAAGTGGCGTCGCTTTTATGACATAAGTCTGTACAGGGACACCATGTTCACCATAATCAAATTCACCTAAATCAATTACAATTTGCTCACTGACACATTTATAATATCCTTCCGGTAATCCTATATCATAAATTCCAGGGAAACTTTCTCTTAAAGACATTCCTACAAATTGCTTCACATCAACACCACATGCTTTTTTATTTTCTTCATTCGCCATTTCAATCAAAAACTCTCTTTTCTCAGCATTAGTTAGCCTCAAGACAAAGATGGCTATTGATAACTTGTCGAATAAATGATATATATCGAATGGTTCCATTAATTAAATTAGACAGTATATTACATCAACATAACCCAAATTGATGAATAGTGATTAACAAAGAAAATAAACGTAGATGAACACCCAAAAGCATTTGTGATGGGGGAATTTTTTGAATAAACTCTTACTGAATTCATTCTTGAGGATAATTATTTAAGTAGGATCAGTTAATAGGTTATTGGGAATAAACTAAGTGTTTTCACTTCATTTTAATATTATAATATCAGTCAGTGGTTTTAAGGTATTAAAGTTTATTTACATTTAACTGATTCATTAACTTTTTTCTGAATAAGAGTCTATCAATACACCATATTATCCAAAGAAATCAATATTGGTAGTCAACATAACGCCATTACTTTTTATTCAATATGTTTACTGTTATCTTCAATCTAATCTCTATTTCTATTATCTAATTACTTCCATGAGCTCTACTAGAGTTATATTATATATTCTTTTTCTTCTTCCCTTTCAACTATTTAGTCAAGGGTTAGATCCCACTACCCCTATTCAATTTTATGAGCGAAAAAGCTGGAATAAGATAGAAGAAACACCAGTAGATAGAGTCTTTGATATAACTCAGGATTCTATTGGATTTATGTGGATCGCTTCCGACCGAGGCTTATTAAAGTTTGATGGATCCAAAGCAAAAGTATACAATCTTTTTTCTGACCCAATAATAGAAACAGAATCAATACGTAACGTATGTGTTACTCCAAGTAACCAAGTATGGTTTTGCACTCGTCGAGGTTTATTTTACTTAGACAACCAAAAGGTTAAACAAGTTTATGAAGAAAACGGTGATAAGGTTAAAACAATAAATAGTTTATTTAGTGATCAAAATGGAAGAGTTTGGTTTGTTCATCACAATAAGTTGAGGTCCTTTGACAATGGAACTATTAGCACTCATAACTACACAGATAATAAGAAGTTATTTAAGATTTTCCCATTTACAGAAGATACGATCTATGGTCTTCGATCTTTTAAGACACATGCAATCATTGACCTTTGGGATAAAAACAGAGAAAAAGTTATAAAAACCAAGAAGTTCAATTTTAGAATTTTTTCGATTAAGCCATTAGGTAATTTACTCTATATAGGAGGATTATTTGGACAAATATATAAGTACGATTGGGATACTGATCAACTAGAACTTCTATATGAAAAGGATAGTCCGTTTGATAATCGAATCCATCAGATATGTATACAAAAAGATAGTACCATTTGGGCAGCTGGTTTAGGACTACATAGAATAACAAATAACAGAATATCATCACTTTACGACAAAGAAGATATAACACACAGTAATACATTCTGTAGTTATTTAGATAAAAATGAAAATTTATGGGTAGGAACTAGAACGGGCTTAAATTACTTTTCTAATACAGCTTTCTCAAAGATTAAAGAGGATGACAGTGCTAAAAATATCTTCCATCAAGTGATGGTATACTTTAAAAATCGAGTCATTATTGGAAGTAGACAAAATGGGTTATTCGAATTAAAGGATGGTATCATCACAAAATTGGTATTAGATAAAGAAATTGGTAAAACTATCAACAGCTTATCAACATCACATGATAATAAACTATATATTTCTACCAACGAAGGAGGTTTTGAACTAGATGAGATTCATCAACAACTAAGAGTTTGCCAACAAATTGTGGATAAGCCAATAAATTTCCTCTGCAAAACCAACAATGATCAGTTCATTTACAATTTTGACGAAGATGTTTACAGAAAAGATCAACAATCAACAGAAAAAATATTTAGTGAAAATATTCTTATTGAATACCATAGAGCGTTAGGTAAAGAGTGGATCACCTCAACAAAAGGGCTTTTCACTATTGAGGATGGAGAAATGGTTCCATACAGTGCCAATAAAACCCTAGATAAAAAATACCTTTTTACATTCTCGTATGATATGGATTCAAGCTTTTGGGTTTCTACATACGGTAGCGGAATTGTACATATAAGAAAAGATGCTTCTCCGGTAAAATACGACACAAGAAGTAACCTTCCATCGAATGTGAGTATGTTGGTAACTATGAATGATAAAATTGGAAAATGGTTTTATCTAAAACATGGAGAACGCCCTTATTTCCAAAAAATATCACCTATTGAACTGGATGGGAAAATGATTATCAATCAAGGTGTAAAGTTTAGGTGGCACTTTGAAAATGAAGAATATCATTTTGGCGGGCAAAACCCCATTCGTCTAGATACCAGAGAACAAGTGTATATCTCTTCAAGACATGACATTTACACTTTTTCACCTGATAAAATTCATTATTCTCCATCCAAGCTTTTCCTTGGTGATGTCTTTATTGATGGAGAACGCCAGATAAACTTACCTCAACAAATTGAAGCAAATAACAAGCAACTTGAATTTCACTTATCCGTATTGGACTTTGCCCATGAAGGAAATCACTTCTTTGAATACAAGCTCAATGGATATGACAAAGATTGGGTAAAAATGGGCAGTAGATCAATTGCCTACTACAACAATTTACCTGCAGGTAATTATACTTTCGAAGCAAGAATAAGAAACGCAGACAACGAATACACTTACCTAACCAATACCTATCATTTTATTAAGTTAGAATATTGGTACAAAACCAATTATGCCATCTTCTTATATTTATTTCTTGTTTGCATCATAGTCTATCTCCTGTTCAGATGGAGAATAAATACTATAGAAAATCAAAAAAGAGTACTACAACAAAAAGTCGATCAAAGAACTTTTGAGTTACAAAACCTAAATGAAAACCTAGAAAATATTGTACAAGAAAGAACAGAACAATTAACCCTACTTTATGATGAGTTGACCGAAAGTGAAGAACGATTAAAATATGCTCTAGAAGCATCAAAAGATGGTATTTGGGATTATCATATTACTTCTGATCAGTTAGTGATCAACGAAGCAGCATTAAATATTTTAGGATATAATTCTGATTCCTGTGATCCTACAAAAGGCATTTCCCCATTTATCCACCCTAATGACCAGGAGAAATGGCAACATTATTTTGCTACTTCTATTCAACAAAAGGAGGTGGATAATTTCGAAGATCAAGATTTCAGGTTCTATCACAAAAATGGAAAACAACTCTGGATTGCCATAAAAGGGAAGATTGTAGAAAGAGATAAAGAGGGAAATGCCCAACGTATTGTGGGTACTTATATTGATATCACTGAGAAAAAACGAAAAACTCAGGAAATCTTAGAAGCGATCATTAAAACTGAAGACAATGAAAGGCAACGTATTTCTAAAGATATTCATGATGGGTTACAACAAACGCTTACGATCTCTTCTTTAAACTTTCAATCCGTAAAAAAGAATATCTCAACATTGTCAGATAATATTATCGACAAGTTTGAAACTGGTTGGGAATACCTTCAAAAATCAATTACAGAAAGTAGATCGGTTGCCCATAGTTTAATGCCAAAAGCAATCGTAGATTTTGGTATTATCTCTGCTTTTGAGAGTTTAATCACAGAAGTAGATAAAAGTACAGAGCATATTGATTTCAAGTTTTACCATAACTTTAACGGGCATCAAATTCAGAATAAACAAGTAGAAGTCACTTTATACAGAATTCTACAAGAAGGTATTAATAACATATTTAAGTATTCAAAAGCCACAAAAGTTGATATCCAACTCAAGAGTTATGAAGATATTTATATGTTAACCATAGAAGATAATGGTATTGGTTTTGATGCTAAAAAGGTAGTTAAAGAAAACTCAGGTTTAGGTTTTAAAGGAATGAAAAACAGACTTGATGCTATTAATGGTTTTCTTGAAATTGAAAGTCAGGAAGGTCGAGGAACTACTTTACTAATTGAGATAAAAAAAGATTTTTAAATACAGACATGAGTACAATAAAACTTTTTCTTGTTGATGATCATAAAATGATCCGAGAAGGATTAAAAAACTTCTTATTAGATGATACTACTTTTGAAATTGTAGGAGAAGCTGACCATGGAAAAGAGTGTCTAGAAATATTAGAAAAAGATAACGATGTTGATATCCTCCTTACAGATGTGAATATGCCTGAAATGGATGGATTAGAATTGGTACAACATGTAAAAAAGTTATACCCTCATATTAAACTTATGGCCCTGACAATGCTTGGAGAAAGTCAGCATATTAAAAAAATGCTAGCTGAAGGGACAATGGGATACCTACTTAAGAACTGCTCGGAAGAGGAACTAATTAATGGTATTAAAATCGTACACTCTGGTGGTACTTATTACTCTCCAGAAGTAACCAATGCGATAATAAATAATATCAGAAAAGTAAAACCTCAAAAAACTCAAGTAGCTCTAGAAGTTCCTTTATCTGATAGGGAGAAAGATGTTTTACACCTTATTCTAAAAGAGAAAACCAATAAAGAAATTGCTGATGAGCTATTCATCAGTATTCGTACAGTAGATGCACACAAAAGAAACCTGCTTGATAAAACAGGGAGCAAAAATTTAGCAGGATTAATTTTATATGCTATTGATAAGCAACTCTTTGATGACATTTAAAACTACGTAGAATAAGAATAGGTAATTCTCTAATAGAGCTAGAAAATTTATGTACTAGGTTTGTGAGTAAACCTATCACCTATGCATATTTTAATTGGCAACGATAATACCATAAACAACCGGCTCAGTGAAGAGCTTTTAGCGTTGTTTCCTATTTCTTGTCTTTCTTTTGAAGTGATTGAAAGCTTAAAGGAAGACTATCAAGAAGGGTATATTTTTTTTAACTTACTTGATATTAACGTCACTGTAGAGCAAGCTTTTTTATTAGTGAAGTCAAAGTACCCAAGAAAAAAAATTATAGGCATTCACTGCTTTCAAGTAGAACAAATGATCAATTCCATTTTAGTTTTAGGGTTTGATGCCTACATTTCACTCTTTAACTTTTCAGAAGATGTAGAAAAAACGCTACAACGTATTACTCAAAAAGAGAGATAAAAAAGGGAAGGTATTTAATGAATACCTTCCCTTTTTTGCTATACCAACTCTAAATCTACCTTATTCTGAATCACCTCTTTTGCCTTTTTCAATCGAAAGGACAATGATATCTGAAAGACTCCAGTAACGATGAATATCACACCCATTAGTGTAACAATAGTGAGTCCAGCTAATATTGGGTTCCATATCAATACCAATGATAAAATGAGCCCATTCACTCCAAGAATCGTTAAAGGGTCTGAGGCGATAATTCCAAAACTTTTTAATAATTCTGAGTAAGACAATACACCAATAGACCTTACCAAGAAGGTAAACCCAACATACATGGGTAATGTGGCTACTGATATCGACGGATTCTGAATTAAGAATACACCTAATAAAGTATTAATAATACCCCAGAACAAGGACCATCCCCAACCTCTCAATACGTTCCTATTGATAATAGAAAATATGATATCGGACATTCCAGTTAAAATAAAAGTAATGCTAAAAAATACAGATAATGCTAAGTAACTTTCTAATGGATAAAAGAAAGTGATAATTCCAGTACCAACTAATAATATTCCTGATAAAAGAAATAAATACCAATGTTTTAATGATTTTGAGACTTTCATGATTGTAGAGATTTATAAATTTTAAATGATAGAAATTCAATGATTAATTAAATACTGATGAGGTTAAACTTGTGATCTTAGAAACAAAAGTTTCTCCAACGCTAGACGATTTTGTCAGATAGCTTTTAGTATCTCCATTCATTTCTTCCAGGTGAATAGAAATCATTAATAACATTTCTTCGACCATATTTTGTAGTTGAAATACATCCAATAAAGAACGCTGTAATTTGATTTCTTTTTGGCTTTCAGATAATGCTTCATCATTCATAATATTGGTCATAATCTGATAACGGATGTCGTTGAAAATTTTATCAATTTGCTTTGTTAGAAGGTCAAAGCTTTCCTCTTCGAAATTTTGTTTCTTTTTCAATACCACATTACTTCTTTTCTCAAAGCTTGTGATACGATCGACCAGGTTAATTTCATTTTCTAATAAGAAATCATCCACTAAATCTGAGATTTCTTTTTTGATGTTGAATAGATCGTAGTTTTTCGTGTTAGACGATTGTTTTATATTATTCATATTGCAATGATTGATAAATAGAGAGATGTTTTTTTCTTACAATACAAAGGTGCAACAACTACCACTTTTCTATATTGTAGAGATACCTAAATGAGTCAATTAGGTAATTTACCTAAGGCCACCTCCAAAAAAAGAGGATACAATATATCCTCCCTTTATTTTGTAGTACAAAGTATCTATACCCAAATAAATTATTACTACTATCATTACCCAACTCTATACCCTCACTGAAGGCAACAGTCTTCTACATGATCGATACTTGTACTAACAAGTCTACCATTCTACTCACATTTGTATAATCTATCTTTATTCTGCTATTCTAACGGTATAATCTATCGACGTTTCAGTAGTATATGGATACTTCTGAATCACTTTAATATTTTCACCTTCTACTAAGGTTTGCTCTCGTTTTTTGTCATTCAGAAACCCAATCAATAGCAATTGAAAACTATTATTTGTTCGTTGACAAAGCTGTTCTAGGGTTTCACCTTTCTTGACTTTCACAATAGCAATCTTCTGCGTTTGTATAGACAATTTTTCTTCACTTGTTAAATCACCTAACGAAGTGATAACATCCATAAAAACCTCTTTTGCTGGTGAGGAAGAAAAGTTACTGATTTTATAGATTCTATTATTTACACTTACCCATCCTAGATGAACATAGCTTTCATTAGATTTATCAGAAGACTTAAAAGACAGACTATAACCGTCCTTTTCATGATGAGAAAAGTACCCTTTATCCACAATACATGTCTTCTCTTTATCAGTCAACTTATCTGAAAAAGCCAAAACTGATTCCATTACATCATTTTGATCTTTTTCTAATGTGATTACAATTCCTTCTTTTTGATTTTGGCTATAAGCACCTACAAACTCTTTCTCATTCACTAGCAACCATTGATCTGGTAACTCGACTTTTATTGATAAGGTTGGGTGCATAAATATATTCCCATTAAAGACTCCATAAGTGGCACTTCTACCAAATAATAACCCATCAATCTGAGTATGATAATTCTTCTTGTTATGGTAGTCTTTATTCTGAATCATAAAAGAAGCCTGTAAAGAAATTTTGCTTTCCCTATCCGGTGTATAAGGGTGATCATTGAAATAACTTTTACTTTCAGACTCGCCAGTTATTAATGCTACAACCTCTGTCATTCTATGTAATATATCTTTTAAGGATTCTGGATTATACCCTGCCTTTAAGGAGAGTTCCATACCCTCTAAATCTGCTTCAGTTTCCTTTTTTCTACCATATGAAGCCATATAAAGTGCATTTGTTGATCTTATGGGAGCATTAAAAAATGTTCCTAAGTCTTTATTTATCACACCTAATAAATCGCCAGGTAATTCTAACAGCTTTGGTAAAATTCCTTTTTTCATTTGAGCTATAGAATGTCTATTATGGGCATGTATTATTTCATGTGATAAGATCCCTGCCAGTTCATCCTCTGTCTGAATAATCGACAATAAACCTGTCGTAATAAAAACATATCCTCCAGGTAAAGCGAAAGCATTTGGCTCCACTTCAGGTACAATTCGAAACTCATAATCAAACTGCTTATTTTCTAATTGATCAACAAGGTGTTGCCCTACACTGTTGATATAATCTGTTAATGCTTTATCCTGATATACGCCTATTTCATGAATGACTTTATTGGCATATTCTCGACCAATGCTTTTATCCAATTCAATACTTTGGGCAATTCCCATATTCTGAATAGAAAGATGAAAAACTAAAGTATAAAGTAGAGATAGTATGGCTTTCATAATGAGATAATTTGATTGATTTTTTATTAATGAGAAAGTGATTTATCATAGTACAAAGTAACCCTATTGAGGTTTGATATCAGTGAGAAGAAAACCTAACAGGAAGAATTAGGTAAAATACTTAGCCACATAAACATAGACTAACTAATCTTTGGAGAGAGTCATTTTCTTCTTCAAGTAAAAAGGAACTCCGCAATTGAAGTTCCTTTCAGATTTTGAAAATCTACATACTTACTCTACCCATGAAGCTGCCGCTTGTCTTGGAGGAAACTCTTTAAAAGTTCCCATGTATTCTTTTACTCTCTCTACGGTTGGAGCCATCAAGAACATATGCTCTATAAAGAAATCTGTATATCCTGATTCGTCAATAGCTCTTTCGAATGGATCTCTTCTCAAGTTGATGATGATCGGAGCTCTTAATTTAGTGAAAGGCTTGATCCACACATCCAATCCTTCATGTTCTTGGATAGAGAACATAAATTTCCAATCTCCAATCCTAACTGCTGAAAGATCTCCACCATCAGTGAAGTAGAAGAAATCTTCTCTAGGACCTTTTGCTTCTTTACCTAAGAAATAAGGTATGAAGTTGTAACCGTCTAGGTGAACTTTGTACGTCATATCACCTGCTTTATGACCAGTTAATAATTTATCTTTAATTTGATCATCACCTGCTGCGGCAATCAATGTAGGCATCCAATCTTCTAAGGAAATAATTTCATTAGATACTTGAGGCTTAATAGTTCCTGGCCAGCTGACCATCATCGGTGCTCTGAAACCACCTTCCCAAGTAGTATTTTTCTCTCCACGGAAAGGAATCATACCACCGTCAGGCCATGACAAAACTTCTGCTCCATTATCCGTCGTGTACACTACGATAGTGTTCTCAGTAATTCCTAATTCATCTAATTTATCTAGTAGCTGACCTATGTGGCCATCATGCTCTAGCATACCATCAGCATAGATCCCTTGCCCTGTTTTACCATCTGCTTCTTCTGTAAGATGGGTAACCACATGCATTCTTGTAGAGTTGAACCATACAAAGAAAGGTTCTTTTTCTTCATGTGCTTTATCGATAAAATCTAATGAAGCAGCTAAGAATTCTCTATCTACAGTTTCCATTCTTTTCTTTGTCAATGGACCTGTATCAGAAATACGACCATCAGCATAAGAGTGGATAACACCTCTAGGACCAAATCTTTCTTTAAAAGCTGGGTCTTTTGGATAATCTGGATGTTCTGGCTCCTCTTCTGCATTTAAGTGGTAAAGGTTACCGAAGAATTCATCAAAACCATGATTTGTTGGAAGGAATTCATCTTTATCACCCAAGTGGTTTTTACCAAATTGTCCTGTAGTATATCCCATATCTTTTAGGATTTCTGCGATAGTTGGATCTTCTTTTTGTAATCCTAAATCATCACCTGGTAAACCTACTTTGGAAAGACCTGTTCTTTTCGCACTTTGTCCCGTTAAAAACACAGAACGACCGGCTGTACAACTGTTTTGTGCATAGCTATCAGTAAACCTGATTCCTGAATTGGCTATTCGATCAATATTGGGAGTTTTATACCCCATCATTCCATCATTATAAGCACTGATATTAAACATCCCGATATCATCACCAAAAATGACAAGTATGTTCGGTTGTTTTTGTGCCATTAATTGAGAGGTAAATAACAATACAGTAGTGATAAATAAGTTAAATCGTTTCATAAGGTTTTCTTAATTTATTTGAGAGAACTTTTTTGTTGATATGATCATCGATCACATTACAAAGGTGGCAGATTAGACCTCCTTATAGATGAGCAGAAAACCTAATCGAAAACATTAGGTAAAATACCTAAGCCTAATTCTTATTCATTCATCACTCTTATTTCAATAGAATTGGAGGGTTATAAAACACTATTTCAAAATTTTTATCTATGATCTCTCAAAAACAAGACATTTTATAGTGCAATCTTTAAATTTGTAGCTCACAAACAGTTGAAAGATGAAAACATACGGATTAATAGGCTATCCTTTAGGACATTCCTTCTCAAAAAAATATTTCACTGAAAAATATGAGAAAGAGAATATTGAAGGGTGTCAATACGAACTATTCGAATTAGATCATATTGAAAAACTAGCTCAACTTTTAGACGAAAAAGACTTAAATGGACTTAATGTAACTATTCCTTACAAAGAACAAGTGCTACCATTTTTAGATCGCCTAGATCCCGCTTCTGCTGGTAAAATTGGTGCAGCCAACGTTATTAAGTTTGAAAAAGATGGGACACTTACTGGTTATAACTCTGATTACTATGGGTTCAGAAGTTCATTAGAGAAGTTCTTACCTCATACTAATTTTAAGGCATTGGTATTAGGTACAGGTGGTGCTTCTAAAGCTGTAAAAGTGGCATTAGAAGATATGGGAATCCCTTTTATTTCAGTATCAAGAAAAGCATCAAAAGACAGTATTTCTTATGATGGTGTTACTGAAGAGGTATATAAGGAACATTCTTTAGTGGTTAATACTACTCCACTAGGCATGCATCCTAAAGAAGGTATTGCCCCTCAATTACCTTATCATGCAACAACAGAAAACCATTACTTCTATGATTTAGTATATAACCCAGCTGAGACAGAATTCATGAAACAAGGAATTACTAATGGTGGACATGCTAAAAATGGACTTGAAATGTTGATTGGTCAAGCAGAAGCTTCTTGGGAAATCTGGAACAAATAGATCCAAAATATTTGATTTTTATATCAGGCAATAAGGAGGAAGAGTCTCTTTATTGCCTTTCTTTTTATCATTGATTAACGATCTGCTAAAATAACATCTCACATTCTGTTAACGATTCATAACCCTGAGAAAAGTCAATCATCTTATTTAGAATTAATCTATATAATTGCACTTCATGACAGCATATCGATCAAAATCAATGAAATTAATTAAAGAACTACTTCATCAAATCCATTTATGGTTAGGCTTAATCAGTGGTATAGTTATCCTAATTGTTTGCCTAACAGGTGGTATTCTTGCCCTTGAAAAAGATATCAACGGTATTTTCAACTCTGAGGTATTAACTGTTACTCCACAAGGTGATGCACACACAGTCGAAGACATAAAAAAGAGTTTTGAGACTAGTCACCCAAAGCATAATATCACCTCTATTAGCATACCTAATGATTTAGAGAAAGCATATAAAATCTCATATGTTCCAGAAGGTCACAAAGGAGGAAGAAGAGGTAGATTATCTGAATATGTTAACCCATATACTTTAAAAAGTTTAGGAAGTGAAAACTCTTCTTTGAAAGGGTTCTTTATGTTCAATTTCAAGCTGCACAGATGGTTATTAGCAGGAGATATTGGTAAAATGATTGTTGGAGTCTCCACTATTATCTTTCTAGTACTTTGTTTCACTGGTTTAATCTTATGGTGGCCAAGTAAAATGAAGCAACTTAAGCAAGGATTAACAGTAAAATGGGGAGCCTCTAAAAAAAGAGTCAACTATGATATGCACAATACTTGGGGATTCTATGTACTTATCCCTTCCATCATTATGTGCATTACTGGTTTGTGTTGGAGTTTTTCATGGTATAACGATGGTGTTTACTTACTTTTTGATGGAAAACTACCTTCTAAAGAGGACAATCAGCCTCACAAAATAGATTCAGAGAATCAATACTTGTCTTTCCAAGATAAGATGGATTTCGTAGATACTATTTATCCGGAAGAAGGTGGATATTCGATCAGTTTCCCAAATAAAAAACAAGCCGTATATACAGTATCCAAAGCAGCAGGAGAAACTTTTTTCTCTTATGGGCAAAGTCGAAGAGTAACGTTCAACACTGATCACCAACCAAACTCTCATATTGCATTTGAAGATTACACTCTTGGTCGACAAATGAGGATACATGCAAAGTCTTTACATATTGGCTACTACTTTGGTACATTCGGTAGATGGATCTATTGTATTTGCAGTTTAATTGCTACCACTCTTCCAGTAACTGGATTCTTAGTTTGGTGGTTCAAAAGAAATAAAAAAGGGAAAGGGAATAAAATGCAATTAGCATAAGTAAACCCTTACCTTATAAAAAAGACCATTTAACTCCGATGAATTAAATGGCCTTTTTTTATTTAAGCTTATCGTTATTTTTATGTCTATCAGCATCTCTAATTGATTTTTTCTCAAGATTCTTTTTCAATGCTTCAGTTAAATCAATGCCTGTCTGATTGGCTAAACATACTAATACAAATAGAACATCTGCCATTTCATCTCCAAGATCTACCTCTTCATCTGATTTTTTGAAAGACTGTTCCCCATATTTTCTAGACATAATGCGGGCTACTTCTCCCACTTCTTCCATTAAGATGGCTGTATTCGTTAATTCATTAAAGTATCTAACGCCTGTAGTATTGATCCATTCGTCGACTACTTTCTGTACTTCTTCTAGTGTCATTTGCTTGTCAAGTGATATTTCTTAAAAATTCTACTTTCAAACATAATGAGAAAATCTTTTATATCTGGTTTTAGTTAGAAAGTTTCGGGCATAAAAAAAGGCCTTATGGCCATCGCGTCTTTCTTCTTACTTGTGAAAGTAATGCTTAAGCAGATTGCTTTACATTACCTTTTATCTCTTTTACTTCAGTTTTCTTTGTTTCATTATTTCTATTTACAGGGATTAAAACTGGGAAACCTGTTGCTGTGTACGTAAGTACTGTGTTCTTTAAATTTTTCATAGTTGTTATTTTGTTGATTTTATAATTATTGGATAACCTGTCACGGTATGTGTTATGATTATATTTTCTTGTGATTTCATTTTATTGATTCTTTAATTGATAAATTATTTTACTGTTTTTACGATTACTGGGTAACCTGTTGCAGTGTAAGTAACGATTGTGTTTGTTCTGTTTTTCATGATTTTAAAAGTTTAATGATTAACTAATTATTTTACTGTTTTGATGATTACTGGATAACCTGTAACTGTGTGTGTAATGATTGTATTTTGTTGCGTTTTCATAGTTCTTATTGTTTTTAATTTTACTTTGTTTTCATTTTTATTACACGACAAAGGTGGAATAAAGTTTCGATATATTATAGGGTCAAAGTACAATTAAAGTCCAAATGGACAGAATATTATAAATGACATAAAATACACTTTATTATATTTTATTCTAAATTGAATCAATAAATCAATAGATAGAAATACAAGTGTATAGTCATCACTCTTAAAAAAGATGTAAGTGTCTAGGCATACACTTATCGAAAAAATATTATGTTAATAAATTGTTAAATATGAAAACAGATAATTATTTATAATTTTTAGTTTAAAATCAACTATTTAGAATAGGCTAGGATATTCTTTGCCATCCCTGGGAATACGAACATATGCAATGGAAATACGAGGTACCAATACAATCTTCCCCACACTCCTAAGGGACGGAATGTTGCCTTTTGTTCTAACCATTGCTGTCCATCTTTATTCTTTACTCTAAACTCTAACCATGCTTCTCCAGGTAATTTCATTTCAGCAAAGAGTAGTAACCTTCTATGTTTTTTATCTGCAAGAATCACTCGCCAAAAATCTAAGGCCTCTCCAGTTTTTAAATCAAATTGACTTCTTCTACCTCTTCTTAAACCAACTCCCCCAACGAGTTTATCCATAAACCCTCTTATCTTCCACAGCCAAGTTCCATAATACCAGCCTCTCTCACCACCTATTGCCCAAACATTATCCAGTACCTCATCAACAGGTCTTTCGATTGGAAATTTTCGAAAATCAACAAAGCAACCATACTTGGGTACTTGAATTAGATCTAAAAAGTCTTCCCTCACCGGACCACTAATGGATTCTTTCCAGCTAGACACTACTTCGTTTTGAGCAATTTTCTGAAAAGCACTATCTAAAGCTTCTTCATAGGTAAGTAATTTAACAGGTACTATACTTTGTATTTCTTTATCATTACAGATGACTTCATTTCCCATACTTTCTACTAAACTTCTGGCTAAAGAATACGTCGTTGATGTTACAAAATACAACCAATACGATGACAAATTAGGTGTAAAAACAGGTACAACAAGTATTCGCCTTTGTAATCCTCTCACCTTGGCAAACTGAAGTAACATCTCCTTATAGTTGAGAACATCTTTACCTCCGATATCAAAGACTTTATTGTAGGCTTCTTCTTTGAGCATCACACCCATTAGATAATCCATTACATTTCTTATGGCAATAGGCTGACATTTAGTTAATAGCCATTTTGGAGCTACCATTACGGGTAACTTCTCTACCAAATCACGAATAATTTCAAAAGAAGCTCCACCCGAACCAATAATAATTGCTGCTCGTAGGACAGTTAACTCACAACCTGATTCTCCTAAAATACTTTCCACCTCTACCCTAGACTGTAAATGTCTAGATAGTTTTGTACAGTTGGCAATTCCACCTAAATATATAATCTGCTGACAATGGGTCTGTTGAATAAAGTCTCTAAAATTTGAGGCTGCTCTTTTTTCCATATCCTCAAATGCAGAAAACGAGTTTCCCATAGAATGGACTAAGTAATAAGCAACATCAAAATCTTTGGGAATATGACTTAAGGATTTCGCGTTTAATAAGTCACCTTTTACAACAGTAACGGAATCTAGGAAAGAATAATCAAAGTCTTCAAAATCAAATCTTCTTGGGTCTCTACAAACACAAATTACTTCATGTCCTGATTCTACTAATAATGGAAGTAGTCTTCTGCCAATGTAACCTGTTGAGCCAGTAAGTAATATTTTCATAGGTGAAATAGCGTCTTGGTGTCAGTGTATGAACAACAAAATGATGAAAATTGTTATTCACTCCAATTAATTTGCCTCCCTAATCTAATAAGTTCTTGATATAACAAAATGTTATGGTTGATAACAATATATTGTTTAATATTAAACATATTGAAATTACTTTTGTACTATCATTAATCAAAAAATAAAGTATGTATAAGAGAATTTTATTTACCCTTGTTTTATCTGTTATCAGTTATAGCTTTTCGCTTGGTCAAGATTCAACCGCTGTTTTACCTCTTGAAGAGGAAGTGGACGCAAGTAATCCACTATCTAAAGGACTAAATGCCTACCAAATTGGGCGATTCAAACCTAATAAAGTAGAACTTCAGAATATTGTTAATTACACTACAAGCAAATGGTTTATTCGAGCAGCCGTAGATTATACAAAACCTTATGATGGGCAAGTATATTATGGTTCATCAAGCTTTATGGTATCGAGAGTATTTGACTTTGCTAAAAATAACGAAAATTGGAAAGTACAGACAGGTTTTGGTGTAGTAGTATCCAATTCGAGAGTAAACGGAAATGCTATTGGTGTTAACTTCGTAGGTGTACAAATGAATCAAAAGTGGAAATTTGTTGAACTCTTTACTTATCAATCAAATGGTACAATTGAAGCTCAATATGGTGCTTATTATAAATTCACTCCTAATGGTAATTGGGAAATTAGAACTCACCCAAGAATGTTGTTCAACACTCAAACTGGTGTACATGAAATTCCTGTTGGTATAGGTTTAGGACACACTGTAAGATCAAAAGCTTTTACGAGTTACATCTATTGCGAACCTGAATATGACTTATACAATAATGAATATATCATCTATTCGGGTATAAAATTTATTTTCTAGAAAGTAGTCGTAAAGAATACCAATTTATTAGATGCTCAGTAATTGTTTTTGGTATTAAATCACTAACTTTTAGTGAGCAAGCATTTTTATTAGGTAAAATACCTAAGGTTTTAAAATGAGCGTTTTTCTCATTAAACCCATCCCATCAACTAATAAATTTGAGTATTCTCTTTTCAACCAATGGAATAATAATTCTTAATGAAACAACTGTGTTTGAATTTAAACCGTTATTTTGTTTAACAACAAACATTTATTATTGCAATTTACTATTTCATTAGAATAGATTATTACCGTACATCAAAAAAATATTATCGTGACAGCATTAGAATCAATAAAAAAACTACAAGAGCAGATATCAAAATCCATTATCGGTCAAGAAAAAGTAGTAAACCGAATTATCTCCTGCCTTATTTCTGATGGTAACTTATTGCTAGAAGGTCTACCGGGTTTAGCCAAAACTAGAGCAATTAACAGTCTTGCTCAAAATATGGACTTAGGATTAAGTAGAATTCAATTTACTCCAGATTTATTGCCTTCTGATATCACAGGTACTGAAATATATCAAAGTTCTGGAGATGAAAACTTTGTTTTCCAACAAGGACCAATCTTCAATAATTTAATATTAGCGGATGAGATTAACCGTGCACCAGCAAAAGTGCAATCGGCATTATTGGAAGCCATGCAAGAAAGACAGGTAACAGTGGCGGGTAATACTTATGAATTACCAAAACCATTTTTTGTGATGGCAACTCAAAACCCTATTGAACAAGAAGGAACTTATCCTCTTCCAGAAGCTCAAATGGACCGTTTTCTTATGCATGTTATTGTTAATTACCCTTCAGAAGAAGCAGAGTTAGAAGTATTACGTCTGGTACGTGGTGAGGAAAAATTAGCAGGAATTAAAAAAGAAAAGAAAGAAATAGAGAAACTTCCTAAGGAAATTGTTTTTGATGCTAGAGCAGAAGTACAAGAAGTACATGTTTCAGAAGCTATTGAAAAATATATTGTTGCATTAGTTTACGCGACAAGAACACCTGAAAGATACTGTGAAGATTTAGCGAAATGGATCGATGTAGGATGTTCACCAAGAGCCACGATTGCTTTGGATAAAGTGGCAAGAGTACAGGCGTGGTTAAGTGGACGTGATTTTGTTAAACCAGAAGACATTCAAGAGGTAATCAAAGATGTATTCCGTCATAGAATTGTAAGTAGTTTTGAAGCCAATGCCTTAGGAATTACAAAAGAACAGATTATTGATGAATTGATCAGCAAAGTAGCTGTCGCTTAATTCTTACTGCTATGAGCAAATCAGATCAAGAAAATACTTCAGGTTATGTTTCTCTAAATGAATTGCATGGTATGCAGTTTGAAGCATCCGGTTTTAGCTTCTTACCTAAATATAAGGTTCAGTCTCTTCTTGCAGGGCGGCATAAGTCTGCGATGAGAGGAAGAGGTTTAGACTTTAAGGAGGTACGCCAATATGTTCCCGGCGATGATATTAGAAATATTGATTGGAAGGTTACTGCCCGTACACAAAAAACACATACGAAAGTCTTTTCAGAAGAACGAGAAAGACCTGTACTACTAGTAGTAGACCAATCCTCTTCGATGTTTTTTGGTACGCAGGAATATTTAAAATCTACTGTTTGTGCTCATTTGGCCGCTCTTGGCGCTTGGAGAACTGTAGATGTTGGTGACAGAGTTGGTGCTTTTGTATTTAGTGATACTCAATATCAGCAAATCCGACCACAAAGAAGTACCACAGCGATTCTTCAAATGTTGAAAACTGTTGAGCAATACAACTTGCAACTTAATGCTCATCAACCTCCAAAGTCAAAAACACAGATTTTAGAAAGTGTTATGCAAAAAGTCAGAACCACTGTAAATCATGATTACCTTATTGTGATTATGTCTGACTTAAGAGGCATTTCTGATCAAACACTGCATCATATATTTAATTTAAAGAGACATAATGATGTTATCATCTTTCATATTGAAGATGAATGGGAACGTCAGCTTCCTTTAAGATCTGTATCATTATCAAATAGCGAATATCAAGTTTCAATAGAATCAAGCATGAAGAAAGCACGAAGTAAACAACAAACTGCTTTTGAAAATGAGAAAGAAATGCTTGTCAATCAATTTTCAGAATACGGGATTCCTTTACTTACTTTTAATACTAAAGAAAGACCAAGTATTCAGGTAAGAGACTTATTAAAAGATCATTAATATGATACTTCAAGATACTACAAATTGGCCTACAGATTCACTACGTTTGGCCAATGAGGTACTGGATTTTATTCCTCCAGAAAAAGTAGACATGACTCCGTCTGCACCTGGATGGTATATCGTTGGAGGTATCTTTCTACTTATAATGCTAGTTGGAGTTGTAAAAATGTATTTCAACTATCTTGGAGATGCATACAAAAGAACAGCAATCCAACAGATTAATACGATAAATCCACAATCACAATCTCTAAATGAAGGAGTATACCAAATCAATACAATTCTAAAAAGGGTTGCTTTAACGACCTACGAAAGAGATAATGTGGCTCAATTAAGTGGACAAGATTGGATCAACTTCCTTAATGATCATTCCAACATAAAATTTAATCAAAATGACCAAGACCTTTTATTGAACGCTGCTTATATGAAAGATGATTCAATAAAAGAAGGTCAGTTAACCTCACTTGCTAATACAGCAATTAAATGGATAAAAAATCATGTATGAGTTAGCATATCCCTGGATGTTTGCTTTGCTTCCTCTGCCAATTCTTATATGGTGGTTAATGCCTGCTTATCGACAAAAGAAAGACGCATTGTACTATCCAAAATTTGAGGAACTAACGGAAACAACAGGCTTAAAAGCACAAAAAAGTGCGACTGTATTAAAGAGGAAGTGGTTTCAGTATACCATTAACTTTCTTGCGTGGGCTTGTATTGTAACTGCATTAACGAATCCGCAATACATTGGTAAACCTGCGAAGAAGGTTAAAAATGCTCGAAATATGTTGATAGCAGCTGATATTTCTATGAGTATGAATACGACAGATTGGTTTGATGCCAATAACAATAGGATTACTAGATGGAAAGCGGTACAGAATGTTCTTAATGAATTTATAGATAAACGAGAAGGCGATCGTATTGGTCTAATGATGTTTGGTAGTGATGTATTTGCATTGCCTTTCACTCCTGATTTAGATATTATCAAACACACAGTTGATGAAACAGGTATTGGAATGGCCGGACATAAAACAGCCATCGGTAATGCTATCGCTTTATCCACTCAAGTCTTCGAAGCAGATTCTATAGACCAAAGAGTAATGATTTTACTTACGGATGGTCAAGATAGTGGAAGTGAAATTGTGCCGATCACAGCATCTAATATGGCAGCAGAAGACAGTATTAAGATATATACTATTGGCATTGGTACAAAAGACAATGCTGCATATGAATTAGATGATAAAACACTTCGTATGATTGCTAAAAATACAGGAGGAGAATACTTCAACGCAGGTAATATTGATGAATTGAATACTATCTACGATAAACTCAATGAGATGGAACCCATTCAATTTGAAGATGAGAGCTACCGTCCGACACGATTGCTTTTTTATTACCCTCTAGCACTTGGATTTATTCTTACTGTAGGAATGCAGTTTATCTCTATCATGGTACAATTTATCCTTTCATTAAAACGTAAAGAGTCATGAATGAAGTAGATAAATTTTTCGAAGGGTTTTCTTCTAACTTTCATTTTATCCGACCAGAATATTTATGGGCATTAATTCCTGTTGGAGTATTGTTCATTATTTCTCTAATATCAATCAGAGAATCTGAAAATTGGAAAAAGTTAGTCAACCCCAAGTTATTAGAAATATTGATTATTAAAGGAAATAAGCGAGGAGCTTGGTTTCCTAAAATGTATATGGTGTTTAGTTTAGGGTTATTTGTGATAGCAGCTGCAGGTCCAACTTGGCAAAGAGTTGATAAACCGGGCAACCAAACTGAAGCCAAAGTTGTGATAGTCCTTGATATGTCTCGTTCTATGCTAGCCACAGATATTGGGCCTAGCCGATTAGAAAGAGCTAAAATGAAAATCAAGGATTATTTAAAACTAAATGAAGGTGTTCAAACTGCTTTAGTTGTTTATGCTGGCTCTGCACATGAAGCACTTCCGCCAACAAAAGACTATAAAACATTTAGATCTACTTTAGATGCTTTATCACCTGCATCTATGCCACTAAAGGGAAGTAATTTATCGGAAGCATTAAAGCTAAGTGATAAGATCTTAGACAAAACAGATGCTCCCAGCTTTGTTTGGGTTATTACAGATGATATTAACGGAGAAGATATTCAGGCATTTGGACAAAGAGCAGATAGTCAAGATCAATATAACTTATTGGTACTGGGTACTCCTGAAGGTAGCCATATTCCACTATACAGAAATCGTATTCTTAAAGATAAAAATGGTAAAGCAGTAACGGTTGGATTAAACACTACCCAGCTCCAAAAAGCTTTAGCTATTCCGAATGTCCAATTAATACCATTCACTTTAGACCGTACTGATATCGAGCTTTATGTAAAAGACATTCAGGAGAAATTAGTATTTACAAAGGACAGTGAAAAAGCAGAAGAAGATTGGGTAGATGCAGGGTATTACTTATGTTTTGTCATTGCAGTATTGACAATGTTCTGGTTCAGAAAAGGCCTATTGGTACAATGGAATTGGGTACTACTTCTCCCCTTTTTCTTTATCAGTTGTGATTCTGTAGATAGTCTGCCGAAAGATGATATCAAAGCGAAGGACTTTTTCTGGACAAGAGATCAACAGGCACAAAAAGCATTAGATAAGAATGAGAAAGAAAAAGCTGTAGAACTCTTTGATGACCAAACCCAAAAAGGATATGTATATACCGAAATGGGTGATTATGAAAAAGCTGCAGATGCCTTTGCTCAAGACATTACTGCCGAAAACATGTATAACTTAGGTGTTTCACAGGCAAAACTAGGGAATTGGGAAGCTGCCCAAAAAGCATTCAATATGGCATTAGATATTGACCCTACGTTAGAACCTGCTCAAAAGAATAAGGCCATTGCTGATGAGCAAATGCGTATGATTAATATACATATGTCTGAAGAAAGCAATCTTGGTAAAAATAAACCGATGAAAGGAAAAAAATATGAACCTGAAGCGGGAGAACAAGAACAAGAGTCTGCTCAACATTCTGATAGAAAAGCAGAAGGTGAATCTGAAACCATTCAAGAAATGGGCGAAAAAGAGGTAAATCCAAATATGGAAGAGTTACTTCAAATGCAATTTTCAGAAACCAAAAGCCAATCGAAAGCAAGTATGATCCGACAGGTGAAACTTGATCCAAGCATGTACTTAAAGAAAAAGTTTAAGTATCAGTATTTAACAGATAAAGACAAACCTAAACCTACAGATCAAAAATGGTAAAGCGTATAATTTTATCGACTTTCTGTCTGTTTTGGGTAATGACAACATTTGCTCAAAAGAGAGCTAATATTTTCACTACCACCACAATCAACAAAAAGGAAGTGATGGTAGGTGAACCATTCAAAGTGAAGCTATCTATTTACACCACTACTTGGTTTACACAAGGGCTTAATTTTGAAGATTTTCAGTTACCAAATGCTCTTATGATTAAAGATGGGAGGGCTATCCCTAACTCTTTAACCATCGGTAAGTATTTGTATTCTGGTGTTGAACAAACCTACTGGGTATTCCCTTTTAGTGCTGGAGAAAACACTTTTCCTTCTCTTACTTTAGAAGTGCAAACACCTGATCCAGGTGATTACAAAGGGAAGAAAAGGATAGTTCATACTAAAGAAAAAACGATTAAGGTTGTTCCTCCTCCTCTAGGTGAAGATCCAAAGTCATGGTTGGTGGCTAGTAGTGTCAGAATTAAAGATACTTGGAATAAAAACCTTTCAGAGGTAAAAGTTGGAGATGTACTAAAACGTACCATTACTATTACAGCGGGAAATACTTTGGGGCCAATGATTCCTGTAAGGGAATTTGATTCATTAGATTGGGCAGGTATCTATCCTGAACACCCTATAAATAGTAATTACAACAATAATGAAGGGTATATTTCTGGTACTCAAAAACAAGTTGTCACTTACTTAGTACAAGAAGCAGGAACGTTTGAGGTTCCAGGAGTTACTGTGAGGTACTATAATCCTAGAACAAAAAAGTCAAAGGATGTTTCATCTAAAGACTTACAGATTGTTGTAGAGGAAAATCCAAACCTATCCATGTTGGCTTCATTACAAGATAGTTTGAATAAACTTAATCAAGTACCTGAAGAGGAGACGAAAACACCACAAAAAACATGGAAAGATTATGTACCAGAACAATGGAAGGCAATTCTTATTGGGTTAATTGTACTATGGTTATTTTATAAAATCAAACCGATTACAAGAATCCGTAAACGAATTGAGGATATTAGATCTACCTCTACTTATAAAGAGAAGTATGCCTACGGTCAATTAAGATCGGCGATTAAAAGTGGTCACATTGAAAAAAGTATTCAACATTTTTATCAATGGATCAACACTTTACCAAATCAAAGCGTCAGTAATTATAAAGAGACACTTCACCAAGCAGTGCTTAATGACCATCTTAGTGACCTTATTGCTGAAATATCAGAAATAAAGTATAGTCAGGGTGGTACAGTTATTCCAAAAAAACTACAAAAGGCACTTCTTCATCAACTCAATTGGGATAGAAAAATAATCCTTCAGGAGAAGAAAAAAGAAAACCTTTATCAAAGGAAAACAAAAATATTAAAGGATTTGAATCCATAAAAAAAGGGCTGTATCATTACAATACAGCCCTTTTTCATGGTATTTCGTTTCTTAACTCTGAGGGAAAGTATGCTTTTTCTCATACTCAGAGTAGTAGAATTTTGTATTTCTAAATAAACTAAAGTTTAAGGATACATAGAACACATTTCCTGTAATCTGATTATAGTTTAAGTCCGTACCTTTCATTTTAGACTGATTATCTCCCCAAGAAGAGTTGAAGTAATCATTTAGGTAATACTTAAATTTCAAGTTCGTTCCATAAGGAAACTGAAGTCCTACCATTAAACTATGTTGGTAATTGACCCTATCAGTAAACCAAACAGAAAATTTATCTGTCTTACGTTCCGATACAAAAGTTTTCTCTTTGTATTGTACTGGTATTTCGAATTCATAACCTGCATAAAGGAAAAAACCATGGAGGTTCCCTACTTTAAAACCAACTGGAATACCTAAGTTATAAGACCTTACTTTTTTTCTTACAGGCCCATCAACATTATCCTCAACATGATCTGTAGGCACATCGAAAATCATACCTACGTTTCTAATACCAATTCCAGAAAAAAGTCCAAAACGGTTACCAAAATCTGCATTAAAAATAGTCTGCCAGTTAATCACAGGAGCAAAACGCATCACTCCAGAATTAATTTCCTGTCCAGCCATTTTTAGACCTGTATTTCCAGAGAAAATTATTTCTAATCCGCCGGTAACATATAAATCAGATTTCTTATTTTTTTTAGCATCTTGAGCATTCGCATTTAAGCCAAACAGAAAGACAAGAGTAATAAGAGGTAGTATTTTTCTTAATTTGAACATTGTGATAATTGGTAAATTCATATATACAAAAATGCAAATTTTAATTAATTTTTCACTACCCACATATCTCTAATATTAAATAATCTCACCAACAACCCACAGAACAAATTTGTGATTCAATAAAGTATTGATTCTTAAAAAGAACTTAGAATAAAATATCTCTATCTAAAATGAACCTTATTTCATTGATAATAATGAAATTAAGTAGTAAATTTTGTCACCGAAATCAATCAATTGATAGAAATACAAAATCTTATCACCCAACTTAAACTATAAATAATCGTGGCAAAGAAAATTAGTCTTTCGCACCAAAGAAATATTGGTATCATGGCTCACATTGATGCTGGTAAAACCACTACTACTGAACGTATATTATATTACACTGGTAAATCTCATAAAATTGGAGAAGTTCACGATGGAGCTGCTACCATGGACTGGATGGAACAAGAGCAAGAAAGAGGTATTACAATTACCTCGGCAGCGACCACTACCACTTGGAACTATCCTACTGAACAAGGAAAAGTTACTCCTGCTTCCGAAGAATACAAAGTCAACATCATCGATACACCTGGTCACGTAGACTTTACCGTAGAGGTAGCTCGTTCGCTCAGAGTTCTTGATGGTGCTGTCGCACTTTTTGATGCCGTTTCAGGTGTTGAACCTCAGTCAGAAACTGTATGGCGTCAAGCAGATGATTACAAAGTTCCTCGTATCTGTTTTATCAATAAAATGGATAGAGCCGGTGCCGACTTCTTAAAAGCCGTAAAAACAATTGAAGAAAAGTTAGGCGCCACCCCGGTCCCTTTACAACTACCTATTGGAGCTGAAGAAAACTTTAAAGGGGTTGTCGATCTCATCACAAATGAAGCCATTGTATGGAACGAAGCTGACCAAGGCTTTACTTACGAAGTGATCGATACTCCGGCAGACATGGTCGATGAAGTAGCCGAATGGAGGGAAAATCTCATTGAAGCCGTATCAACCCATAACGAAGAATTAATGGAGAAATTCTTCGATGATCCTGATTCCATTACAGCTGATGAAATTCGAGCAGCTGTAAGAAAAGCTGTTATGAATATGGAATTTTCTCCTGTGATGTGCGGGTCAGCATTTAAAAATAAAGGTGTTCAAGCATTACTAGATGCTGTTTGTTCCTACTTGCCATCACCTTTGGACCTGCCAGACACAATTGGTACTAATCCTGAAACAGGTGAACAAGAAACACGTAAAGCAGATGCTAGTGATAAATTCGCTGCATTAGCTTTTAAAATCGCAACAGATCCTTTCGTTGGCCGCCTTTGTTTCTTAAGAGCTTATTCCGGAACTCTAGCTGCAGGGTCTTATGTACTCAATATGCGTACAGGAAAAAAAGAAAGAATCTCACGTCTGATGCAGATGCACTCCAATAAGCAAAATCCTATTCCACAAGTGGAAGCTGGTGATATTTGTGCAGGCGTTGGTTTTAAAGACATTAAAACTGGCGATACTCTAGTAGAATTAGGAGCACCAATTGTCTTAGAAGAAATGGTCTTCCCTGAACCTGTAATTGGTATTGCGATCGAACCTAAAACCAAGGGTGATGTAGATAAATTAGGAATTGCCATTTCTAAATTGGTAGAGGAAGACCCTACTTTAACTGTAGAAACCAACCACGAAACAGGTCAGACAATTTTAAAAGGTATGGGTGAGCTACACCTTGAAATTATCGTTGATCGATTAAAAAGAGAGTTTAATGTAGAAATCAACGAAGGTGCTCCTCAGGTAGCTTACAGGGAAGCGATTAAATCTTCTACTGAACATAGAGAAACCTATAAAAAACAAACTGGTGGTAAAGGTAAATTTGCCGATATTCAATTTGAACTTGGTCCAGCTGAACCAGATGAAGATGGTGTAATTAAACCAGGTCTTCAGTTCGTTGATGAGATCAAAGGTGGTGTTATTCCTAGAGAATTCATTCCTGCTATTCAGAAAGGTTTTGAGGCAGCTATGGATAATGGAGCACTCGCCGGATACCCAATTGATGCCATGAGAGTACGACTTTTCTATGGTTCTTATCATGATGTCGATTCAGATGCACTATCTTTTGAATTAGCTGCAAAATTAGGCTTTAAGGATGCTGCAAAATCTTGTACTCCAATCATTTTAGAACCGATTATGGATGTCTCGGTTATCACACCAGATGAATATACAGGTGCAGTAATTGGAGACATTAATAAACGACGAGGCTTACCGAAAGGTCAGGAAATTGCGAATGGAGCTGTTGTTATCAAAGCTGATGTACCTTTATCAGAATTATTTGGGTATGTTACTGATTTGCGAACGATTACATCAGGTAGAGCATCTGCTACGTTAACCTTCTCAGAATATAAAGAAGTGCCGGCAAATATTGCTCAAGATGTAATTGCAGAGTCAAAAAAATAACCATTCTGCTGCATTTTTATCGTTGAAATTGTATTGAAATACTTCAATGCTATTGACTAAATAAAGAGGAATAAGAAGTTTTTATGAACTTTTTGTTCCTCTTTTTTAATTATTTCCTCTCTTTCAGCGAATAGTTACAGTTATGTATTTCAGTCAATTGTGATAAAAAGAAGGTCTTAAACTGTAAAAATCAGTGAGTTATATTTTATTAACAACCAAATTAAAAGATGATAACAAACTCATAACAAATAGTTTATATAAAAGAATGGAAAAAACGGAAATAATTGATACCTTTGCCCACTGTAAAATTTTTGCATTCGAGAATTAATAGTATCGAACGTTAGACGCATTTAAATTAAAATTTAAGTAAATGCCTACTATTCAACAACTTGTTAGAAAAGGGAGAAAAAAGATTGTAGTAAAATCTAAATCTCCAGCATTAGATTCATGCCCTCAACGTAGAGGTGTATGTACAAGAGTTTACACTACTACGCCTAAGAAGCCTAACTCGGCAATGCGTAAAGTAGCTAGGGTTCGTTTGACTAACGGTAAGGAAGTCAACGCTTACATCCCAGGTGAAGGACATAACTTGCAAGAGCACTCAATCGTTTTGATTCGTGGTGGTCGTATTAAGGATCTTCCTGGTGTGAGATATCACATCGTTCGTGGAGCACTTGATACTGCAGGTGTTGAAGGACGTGGTCAACGTCGTTCGAAGTATGGTACTAAGAAGCCTAAGGCTTAATTAGTCTGAACTTACAAAATTAATTTAAAGTCCAAGTCCTGAAGTCAAGACATTCATTGTCAGTAAGGACATCTCTAAAATTGTTTATTCTTTTAAGAAATGAGAAAGGCAAAACCTAAAAAGCGCTACGTATTACCAGATCCTAAATTTGGTGATACTATGGTAACAAAATTCGTTAACAACTTAATGGTTGACGGAAAGAAAAGTATTGCATACAGCATCTTCTACAACGCGTTAGAGATTGTTGAGCAAAAACTTTCAAAAGAAGGCGAAACTGTTGACGCATTAGACGTATGGAAGAAAGGTCTTTCTAACGTAATGCCTGCAGTGGAAGTTAAAGCTCGCCGTGTAGGTGGTGCTACTTTCCAAGTGCCAGTAGAAGTACGTCCAGATCGTAAAACGTCTTTAGGCATGAAGTGGATGATCACTATGTCTAGAAAGCGTAACGAACGTACTATGAAAGAACGTTTAGCTGCCGAAATCATTGCTGCTTCTCGTGGAGAGGGTGCTGCAGTGAAGAAGAAAGACGATACACATCGTATGGCAGAAGCAAATAAAGCATTTTCACACTTTAGATTCTAATAATCCGTGGCTAAGAAGATCCATCTTTCGCACCAAAGGAATATCGGTATCATGGCTCACATTGATGCTGGTAAAACTACGACAACAGAGCGTATCCTTTATTATACAGGTAAATCTCACAAAATTGGTGAGGTACATGACGGAGCTGCAACAATGGACTGGATGGAGCAAGAGCAAGAGCGTGGTATCACGATTACTTCTGCTGCTACAACCACTACATGGAATTACCCAACTGAACAGGGTAAGGCTACTCCTGCATCTGAAGAGTACAAAGTAAACATCATTGACACTCCTGGTCACGTTGACTTCACAGTAGAAGTAGCGCGTTCATTACGTGTACTTGATGGTGCTGTAGCTCTTTTCTGTGCCGTTTCTGGTGTAGAACCTCAATCTGAAACTGTATGGCGTCAAGCTGATGACTACAAGGTACCTCGTATCTGTTTCATCAACAAAATGGACCGTGCTGGTGCAGATTTCTTAAAAGCAGTGAAAACAATTGAAGAGAAATTGGGTGCAACTCCAGTTCCTTTACAATTACCAATCGGTGCTGAAGAAGGTTTCAGAGGTGTTGTTGACTTAATTACAAACGAAGCAATCGTTTGGAACGAAGCTGACCAAGGATTTACTTATGAAGTAATCGACATCCCTGCTGACATGGTTGACGAAGTTGCTGAGTGGAGAGAAAACCTTATCGAGGCGGTTTCTACTCACAATGAGGAGTTGATGGAGAAATTCTTCGAAGACCCAGATTCAATTACTGCTGATGAAGTTCGTGCTGCAGTTCGTAAGGCTGTTATGAACATGGAATTCTCTCCAGTAATGTGTGGTTCTGCATTCAAGAACAAAGGTGTTCAAGCACTGCTTGACGCTGTATGTTCTTACTTACCATCTCCACTTGACTTACCTGATACAAAAGGTACTAACCCTGAAACAGGTGAAGAGGAGACTCGTAAGGCAGATGCTTCAGATAAATTCTCAGCGTTAGCATTTAAGATCGCTACTGACCCATTCGTAGGTCGTTTATGTTTCTTAAGAGCTTACTCTGGTACTTTAGAAGCTGGTTCGTATGTATTGAACATGCGTACTGGTAAAAAAGAGCGTATCTCTCGTTTGATGCAAATGCACTCGAACAAGCAGAATCCAATCCCTCAAGTTGAGGCAGGTGATATCTGTGCGGGTGTAGGTTTCAAAGACATCAAAACTGGTGATACTCTTGTTGAGCTTGGTGCTCCAATCGTATTAGAAGAGATGGTATTCCCTGAGCCGGTAATCGGTATTGCTATTGAGCCTAAAACAAAAGGTGACGTAGACAAATTAGGTATGGCTATCGCTAAACTAGTAGAAGAGGATCCAACGCTTACAGTTGAAACTGACCACGAAACTGGTCAAACTATCTTAAGAGGTATGGGTGAGCTTCACTTGGAGATCATCATTGACCGTCTTAAGAGAGAATTCAACGTTGAAATTAACGAAGGTGCTCCACAAGTTGCTTACCGTGAGGCGATCAAAGGTTCTACTGAACACAGAGAGACTTACAAGAAACAAACTGGTGGTAAAGGTAAATTCGCAGACATCCAATTCGAACTTGGCCCAGCTGAGCCAGACGAGGATGGTGTTGTTAAGCCAGGTTTACAATTCGTTGACGAAATCAAAGGTGGTGTAATTCCAAAAGAATTTATCCCAGCTATCCAAAAAGGTTTCGAAGCAGCAATGGATAACGGTGCTTTAGCAGGTTACCCAATCGATGCTATGCGTGTTCGTTTATTCTACGGTTCTTACCATGATGTCGATTCAGATGCATTATCATTTGAATTAGCAGCAAAATTAGGTTTCAAAGCGGCAGCAAAATCTTGTCAGCCAATCATCCTTGAGCCTATCATGGACGTTTCTGTAGTTACTCCAGACGAGTACACTGGTGCTGTAATCGGTGATATCAACAAGCGTCGTGGTCTTCCGAAAGGACAAGAGATCTCTAACGGTGCAGTTGTAATCAAAGCTGATGTACCTTTATCAGAGTTATTCGGTTATGTAACTGACCTTCGTACTATTACTTCAGGTCGTGCATCTGCTTCATTAACTTTCTCTGAGTACAAAGAAGTACCAAGAAACGTTGCTGAAGACGTAATTGCTGAAGCTAAGAAGTAATTATAAATTGTCAATAATCATGAACTCCTGAACCTACAACGGTAGGTTCAGAGTTTATGAATTACATACAACTAGTTAGCGGACGGCTAACTTTATTCAAAAAAGATATGACACAAAAAATCAGAATCAAACTTAAGTCATACGATCACAATTTAGTAGACAAATCTGCTGCTAAGATCGTTGAAGCTGTTAAGAAAACAGACGCAGTTGTTGCAGGTCCAGTGCCTCTTCCAACTAAGAAAGAAAAGTTCACAGTTCTTCGTTCACCACACGTTAACAAGAAATCACGTGAGCAATTCCAACTTTGTACTTACAAGCGTTTGATCGATATCTTCTCGTCTTCTCCAAAGACAGTAGACGCATTAATGAAACTTGACTTACCGTCAGGTGTTGATGTTGAGATCAAAGTCTAAGTTTGATACATTAGATTTAATAAAAAAGGCTGCCTTAGTTTACTAAGACAGCCTTTTTTGTATTCAAGCAATAAAAATTAATTGTTGATATCACTTAATATCACACTCTCTCCTTCTAATCTAAAGTTAAGTGCAAGATCTTTTGTTAAATCAGATAATGCAGCATTGATATTTTCATCCTTAAAACTTCCAGAAAATACCTTGTTTGATAACTCTGGTAAAGAATGAACTACCTTAACTCCAAATTGATTCTCGAAATCAAAGAGTACCATAGATAAGGGTACTTCATGATAGATAAAGTGTCCTTTAGGCCAATTGATATGTGTCAGATCTCCTTGTAATACATCGCCTAATTCAGCAGACTTTGTTTTCAAGCTATTGCCTTTTTTCAATAATATATTACTAGTCGCCTCATCTTGATGTGGTGTTCTCACTTGGACAAGAGGCCTTCCAATGTTTGTAATATGATATAAATAAGAATCATCCCTTACATCAAATATACTGCCTGCATCAGCTAAGATTATTGAGCGATCTGTCTTTACTTCATAAGATACTCCTCCTTCATGAACAGCATTTAGATGAAACTGTGCATGGCCATTCAAATAGACATTTCCATCAAAACCTGATTTCAGGTATCTGATATTGGATCCCTTTTTCAAGAAAACGGTTGAACCGTCTGGGAAAGTATATTCCAATGTTCCATCAGAAGGAGTTACATTTTGTATCCCACTAAGGAAAAACCACATGGCATAAAGTCCTACAAATACTCCAGCAATTGCAGCTACTTTTTTCATGTACTTTGGAGAAAACAACATATCAATAAAACTTGCTTCAGCTTGCTTTACCGTCTCACTATTTATTTTCCCATATATTTCTGACCATGACTGCTCCTTAGACTTTTTGGAAGTCGGGATAGACATGTTACTTAACTCATCTGATACTTTATTTAATAAACTCAGCTCCTTATCACTATTGTCATCTACCTGATCCTTATTAGAAGTACTTTCTTGGTCATAGTGTTTTAGTGCTTTATCTATAAATTCATGATCGTTTTCTGGTATCATTTAGAAATTCTTTAGAGAGAAAAATATTATGAACTTGTAATTAGATTTGATTAACATTTATTAATAATACATCAATAAAGAAGATTACCCTACTTATTTGAAGAAAAAAATTCAGATCTTTTAATTGATGGTGAATAAATCCTATCTTTATTAAGATTAAAAAATGATTTTTTCATTATATACCGTGATATAAACAACTTCTATTTATGAATGATGTTTGGTTTCAATGGGTCCAACACCTTCAGCAATACTTATGGTGGTGGATCGGAATACTTACTTCTGTTATCATTATCCTTTGGATTTATATTTATTTTCCTTTCGGTAAAAAAAGGAAAGTCATCAATCATGAAGAACTAGATGATCTATTTGATGAATTAAAACAATCCAGAGAAAATGTCCAAGATGTCCTTGAAGGATATCAGGATATAATTGATGACAAAAATAAGGAACTCATTGATTATGATGAAAAGATTAAAGAAAGAGAAAATCATTTATTGCTCATTTCTGACCTCCCAGAGGAAATTGAGTTAGAAATAAAACTAAAAGAACGACAACATAACCAAAAAATGTTACTCTTAGGCATTTTTATTGGGATACTCTGTGGAGGAGTTGGTGTTTGGGCTTTTTTAAATTGGGAACGTGTGCTCCAGTTTATTCTTTAATGTTTCTAACTACCAAAAAATTTAACTAACAAAAGTCTATGTCAAAAAAAACAATTATTGTCTCGAACAGACTTCCGGTCACTGTAAATAAAAATGCAGATAATTCCCTAAGTTTTAAACCTAGTTCTGGAGGCCTTGCAACAGGATTAAGTACTACTTACAAACAAGGTGGTAACCTTTGGATTGGCTGGCCTGGAACTTACGATCACGACCAAAAGGAAAAAGAACATATTGGTGTTGAGCTTAAAAAAGACAACATGGCACCTGTTTTTTTAACCCAAGAAGATGTTCTAAAGTTCTACGAAGGGTATTCTAATAAAACATTATGGCCTCTTTTCCACTATTTCACTGAATATGCAACCTATGAAAAAGATTTATGGGATTCGTATATCCATGTGAATGAGATGTTCAGAGATGCGATTTTGCAACATGCTGAGCCCGAAGATACTATTTGGGTACATGATTATCAGTTATTGCTTCTTCCAGGTATGTTAAGAGAAGCACTACCCAATGCTACTATTGGCTTCTTCCAACATATTCCTTTCCCATCCTACGAGATTTTCCGTCTATTACCATGGCGTAAAGAAACTCTAGAAGGGGTACTAGGTGCTGATTTAATTGGTTTCCATACCTATGATGATATGCGACACTTCTTAAGTTCAGTCAACCGTCTATTGGGATATGATAGTTCTCTTGGTCTTTTAAAAGTAAAAAATAGATTAGTTTCTGTTGATGCCTTCCCAATGGGTATCGATTACGATAAGTTTGAAAAAGCTGCTGACTCTGAAAAGACAAAGCAAAAAGTTATCGCATATGGAGACTTGCTTAGTAAAAATAAATCGATCCTTTCTATTGACAGATTGGATTATAGTAAAGGTATCAAGCACCGTCTTTTAGGATTTGATAAGTTCCTATCAAAATACCCAGAATATCAGGGGCAAGTATCTTTAATCCTATTAGTAGTACCATCTAGAGATAAGGTAGACCAATACCAACATTTAAAAGAAGAAATCGATACACTTGTTGGTAAGATAAATGGTAAGTACAGTAGAATGAATTGGTCTCCGATTCACTACTTCTATAGATCATTTAGTTTTGAAGGTTTATCTGCTTTATATAAAGCATCTACGGTAGGTTTGGTTACACCGCTTCGTGATGGTATGAACCTAGTCTGTAAAGAGTTTGTAGCAAGTAAAACAGACCAACAAGGCGTTCTTATTTTAAGTGAGATGGCCGGTGCTGCCAAAGAACTTTCTGAAGCAATTCTTATCAATCCTAATGACGAGAATCAGATTGTTGAAGCACTATATACGGCATTGACTATGCCTGAGGACGAACAAAGGTCCCGAATGAAAGAAATGCAGAAAAAGGTGAGACGATACAATGTTCACCGATGGGTAGAAATTTTTATGAATCAACTGGATAACATTATTGAACGTCAAAGAGCAATGAACATGCGATTATTATCTGACGAGTCGAGATCTAAAATGATCGAAAAATATACAAAGGCACAAAAACGTATTATCTTCTTAGATTACGATGGTACACTAAAAGGTTTTGCTGCCGATCCTCAATCCGTTTCTCCTGATCAAGAATTAAGAGAAATCATGAAAATCTTAACGAAAGACGATAGAAATAGGGTCGTTATTATCAGTGGTAGAGATAAAGAGACATTAGAAGCATGGTTTAGTGATTTTAAAGTCGATATCATTGCTGAACATGGTATTTGGTTAAGAAGAGGAAATACTCCTTTTGAAATGATCGATAACTTAAATTCTGATTGGAAATCAAAAATCAGTAATATCCTCGATCGTTATGTTGACCGTACTCCAGGGTCATTTGTTGAAGAAAAAGCATTCTCTGTAGCTTGGCATTACCGTAAAGCAGATGCTGATTTCGGTGATTTAAGAGCTAGAGAACTTGTAGGTAACCTCAACTATTTAATTTCTAACATGAACCTTCAGGTAATGCATGGAAACAAGGTAGTAGAAGTAAAATCGCAAGATGTGAATAAAGGAAAAGCTGCGTTAAAATTCTTAGCAGACGACGACTATGATTTTGTTTTCGCTGCTGGTGATGACGTAACGGATGAAGATACATTCCAAGCTCTTCCTAAGAAAGCTTACACTATCAAAGTAGGTTTAGGGGCTTCTGCTGCAAGATATAACTTAAAAACAGTAGCAGATGTACGTCAATTACTGTCAACATTCGGTGCAATTGAATAATTAGAATTGAGCTATACATAATTTAGGCTGGTACTTCATGGAAAGTATCAGCCTATTTTTTTTAGAAAGAAGCATATTTTAGTAGGATTCGATCATGTAATACTATGGGTCTTAGGGTTATTATCGTTATTTTAAAGATGTCTCTTTATCTATAATTTCTGCATTGCAATATGTCGATCAAACAATTTCTTATATACGTAATAGTATTTCTTTTTCCATTCATCACATTTGGAGAAGAAAATGATGACCAAGATGGACGTCGTAGTTATCCAGAAGATCATCTATTCTATGATTTCAAATCGTTAGATAGTATAGAATATTCGTTAAGTACTCCATACCATACTATCCATACACACCTTGAAAACCTTGAAGAAGATAACTTCCATCCTGAGGTAGCAATTAAAGCCTTCCCTCAAGGGAAATGGACTGAAGATGAATTGAGACGACTCGCCATTCAATTGAAATTAATTTATTTTCGAGAGGGGATCTATCTTAATTCTATCAACTTTCCTTTAGAAAAAGATTACATAGATAAAAAGACACAAACACATAGATATTTTATCTCTAGTAAGATCAATAATATCTATCTGGACCGACAAGAAAATGGAGAATGGAGATATTCAGAATATTCTACCAATCGAATTAATGAGCTCTTTAAAGATAGTTATCCTTCGTTTACCAGTAATTTAGTTCTTTTCGCTTCTTCTATTCAACAGTCAGAAGAAGTTTTCATGGGAATCAATTTGTGGCAATGGACCTCCATATTCTTATTGATTATCATGACCTATATCTATTATAGAGTTGGTGAATGGATTTCTAAAAAGTTTCTAAAGCGGATATTTAGTAAACTCAAAAAGCAGGAAATTGATAACCTTATCTTACCAAAATTCCGTTTACCACTAGCAACCATAATTATATGTGCTTTTTGGTATTACCTTATCCCTTTCCTTCTGCTCTCAGAATATATCACTTATTATATTATGACGGGTGTGAAGCTGCTATTCATCTATAATGTATTTATTATTCTATATCATTTGGCCGATGTAATTGTCATTAGGTTCAGTGATTTTATTCAGAATAATAACGTTTTGGATAAAAACCTTCTTCCTGTATTAAAAGCTTGTTTACGAATTATCTTTATCACTTTTGGAGTCCTACTCGCTTTAAAAATCTTTGGTTTTGATATATCTCGATTAATTACAGGGATTTCCTTTGGTGGTGTAGCTTTAGCGTTTGCTGCTCAAGATACTGTCAAAAATTTCTTTGGTTCAATCATGATTTTCTTAGATAAACCATTTCAAGTTGGTGATTGGGTATCAGTACAGAATCAGGAAGGCATCATTGAGGAAATAGGTTTTAGAAGTACTAGAGTAAGGACTTTTACAGATTCTCTACTAAGTATACCTAATGGAGTAATGGTGAATAGCAATATTGACAACCTTGGTCAAAGAAAGTTGAGAAGATACAATACCATGCTTTCAATTCCTTATAATACACCTACAGTAAAAATTGAAGCTTTTATCGAGGAAGTGAAGAAATGTATTGAAGCACACCCTAAAACAAAGAAAGACCTTTATCATGTGAGATTAAATAATCTTGCAGCTGCTTCATTAGAAGTTATGCTATATGTTTATTTCGAAACTTTTAGCTGGACTGAAGAACTTGAAAATAGAGAGGCTCTACTTTTTGATGTTTTGAAAGCTGCAGAAAGAGTTGGTGTTGAATTCGCTTTCCCTACGCAAACACTTTATGTCAAAAATGATGATGATGACCATCAAAAGAAGTCTTAAAATATCAATAAAGAGAAAAGAGACGATATAGGCATCAAATATTAGTATAATACAATAAGAAAAGGGGTATGTAAAGCACACACCCCTCTTTTGTACTTTTCTAAGAAAAGAAAAAGGAAATAATTTGAGATTATGAGTTCCTAAAAAAGGAAAAAATTAGTTAATTAAGATCTAATTTCATAACCATAACCGCATCAAGGCCGTTATTAGATATGAAAGCAATATCAAATAAATGTCAGATGAATAGATGAAGAAAGAAGAGGAGTTGATTTGCTTTTATTACAGTCAGTAGGTTAAAAAATTCTGTCAGAGGAATAGACTGAAGAGACTGTTTACAAATAGATACGAAAAAAATATTTTTACTTAGTATTTTTAAAACTACAATTTGTTAGTGAATGCGTTAGTAAAAATAATAAGATATAAGTTTAGCGAAATGAACAGATTGAAGAGGAGTTGGAGTAACCCTTTGTCTTATAGACAAAGGGTTCTTTTTTTCTTCAATCTTTCGATGTTTCAAAGTAACTACTAAAATTTGATTATTCCAAGAATACCTAACAAATTTTAGTAAATAAATATCAACAACCGATTTAATCGTATGTGATTTTAACATTTTCTGTTAATGGTTGGCTAATACATGTTAATACATAGCCTTCTTGCTTCTCTGCTTCAGATAATACTGAAGTCTCTCCCATCTCCACTTTACCAGAAACACACTTTCCTTTACAAGCCGTACAAACTCCGTTTTGACAAGAGTAAGGAATATCCAAACCAGCATCTAATCCAGCATCTAGAATCATTGTACCTGGGTTCACAACGACATCATGTTCTTCTCCATCGATTTCGATAGATACTGTCTGTGTAGAAAGGTCTACATTCACAGCTCCACTTTCTGATGCAGGAACAAAGCTTTCTTTAAATATTTTAGAAGACGAAACTTTAAATCTTTTCAAAGCACTCTCTACAGATTCCATCATTCCTTCTGGTCCACATAAGAAATGCTCAGATTTATCAATACTTAATCTATTAATAATATTTACAGCCATAACATCATCAATTCTACCAGAGAACCCTCCCCAAGCAGCTGAAGGTTTACTCAATACATGAATGATCTCCAAACGGTCTTCAAATTTAGATTTCAGTTCATCTATTTGTTCATTAAAGATGATTGTATTCTCGTTTCTATTACCATAGATTAAAAATACCTTACTTCTTTTTTCGAAAAATAAGATACTCTTCATCATACTGAATAAAGGTGTAATACCAGATCCCCCTGCCCATAAGAATATATTCCTTTCTAGGTTGCTATCAGGCTCAATTAGAAACTGTCCCATTGGATCTCCAATTTCCATAGAGTCTCCAGCTTTAATTGCATCATTAAGATGATTAGAGACCAATCCTCCTTCTACTCTTTTTACAGTGATATCTACCGTTGCATCCAATTGAGGAGATGAAGACATAGAATATGATCTAATGGCTTTCTTATCTCCAATCGAACTAAAAACAGAAACAAATTGTCCTGATTGATACTTCAATTTTCGAAACAACGGTTGTTTTAATTTTATAGTGACAGTGTCGGCTGTTTCATTCACAACCTCTTTTACTTTAAGAGTATACTTATTCATACCGAAACGGGTGTATTTTTAATTCCTATTATCTAATATTAAGAGGTAAATGCCTAATAAATAATAAAGGTAATACCAAACTTTTTCAAGGGCACCCATTATTACTTATTTTTGTTTATTAACTAGCATAGCTTCCTAATTATCATGAATTATTTCCACAGTGTATTCCTAATTTTAGCTACTTCCATTATTTGCATGGGTCAAGAGTCGACTACTAGAAACTACCTTTTATCGGTAGAACCTGATGTAAGTATGGAAATTACAGGTAAAACTAATGTCAGTTCTTTTGACTGTCAGTTTACCCAATCAGAAAGTAGTACGCTTACCTTTACTACTAAAATATTCAAGCAACTTACCCCAGTAAACCACTCAGGAATTGATTTTAAAGTCAATTGTTTTGATTGTGGTATCTCCTTGATGAATAAAGAATTTAAAGAACTATTGGAAGAAGATCAGTTCCCCAATATTTCTATGAAGATTCTATCCATGCACATCTTTAAAGATCCTGACAGTGGCCAACTAAAAGGTGTAGGTAATACATTGATGTCAATTGCGGGTCAAACTAGAGAAGAAACTATTGAGTATCAGGTAGAGACTATATCTGAAGATAACTTTAAGATTATTGGATTCAAAACCTTAGATATCACTCAATATGGTATTACCCCTCCTAAGAAAATGATGGGTATGGTAAAGGTGAATAAAAATATTACCGTAGACTTTAATTTTACAGTAATTAATTCGCCTCTGGAGTAAAAAACTCCACCGTTTTTTCAATTTTTGCGATATAAGGATCTTCTGGATTATAAATCAATCGATAGCCAAAGTTTCCTCTTCCGAAAAAGACCACTTTTACATTAACTAAATCTTCTTCATTTAGTTCTCGATCTGACTTGAATTTTTTGATATTGGAATAATTCATATCCTCACCAATCATTGCTTTTGCATGAAAAGTATAAGCTCTTCTTTTAGCAAAGATCCCATACTTTCCTCCCCAAACATTTTTTGATCTTTCGTAAAAACCTTGTCCAAATTCAGCAAAATCTCCTGCTCCACTCCAATTTATTGAACGGTCCATATCGTATACATCAAAATAGCTATAGGTTGTTGTAAATCGAGCTATTAATCCCTTATCAAAATGTTTATCGGACACCGTTGCTTGTTTGAAGGATACTTCCTCTATCGCTTTAAACTTAAATCCTAACTCTTTGAACTCGTAGTCTAATAGAATCTCCTCGTCAACTAGATCTTCATTTATTTCTGGCAACTCTTCTGTATCAAGGTCTTCTTCTTCGATTTCCTCATGTAAAAGCACCTCTTTCTCCACAACGATTTCTGTTTTCTCTTGGATATTTTTCTCTTCTATTACAAGAGTATCAACCTCTATTTCTGGTGTTTCTAGCTTTGTTTTATCTTCTACAGTTTCATCTTCCCCGATACCCATATCAGGAAAAAAATCAAAAATTGTTGTTCCGTCCTGTTCCTCTTCTTGGGAATTGCTTTCTTTTTCACATGAAGTGAATAACAGGACTGAAAACAGTATAAAAAGTAAGTGAGTTAATTTCATAATTAAAAAGTTAGAATAGTTGACATTCAAAAATAAAAAGTGTTTCGATAATTTTCATTAGTTTTCAGATATAAAATAAACTATTACCAACTTCTCGCTCAACGATTCATGATTCATAAAGCTCCTTTCTTCTGGATAAATATTGCCTTTATCTTGGGTATCACTTTTTCCTATACTTATTGTTGTGATATTCTACTTGCTTTATCTACCTTTTTAGTAAGTCTATGTCTATCCCTTTTCTTTCAAATTACTTACAAGAAATACTTTGCTTCTTTCACTCTTTATCTTTGTTGTTTTTTAGGTGGAATCATTGCGTTTCATCACATATCTGTAATAATTGATGAAAATGATAAGTATCTAGTTCATACGTCCTCTGAGTTAAAGAAAAAAGGAAGTGAATATTATATTTTCGGTAAAATTGATCAAGGTTTTTATACCCACAACGTTGTTCTTCTTTTTCCAAACTTGATTGAAATTCAAGAAGGTGATTCAATTGCTATACAAGGTCAACTGTCGAAAATCAACAAAGAAGAGCACCTGATTTCTTTCAGTTATGATGATTATTTTATTTCACAACAGGCCTACTATAAAATTAAGGTTAATCAATATACTGTATTAAAACAGCAGAAAGGGGGTATTGAAAATGTGCGCTCTAAAGTAGATTCTTTGATCTTCGAAACTTTTTCAACAACATCACAAGGTATAGCTTGTTCATTATTACTTGGAGACAAATCTCACCTTTCAAAAAAGGAAAAAGAGGTATATCAAACTTCGGGGAGTATGCATGTGTTAGCCATATCAGGAATGCATGTAGGAATTCTGTCTGTGTTGATCTATTATCTACTTTGGTGGATCAAATGGTTTCCAAAGCGATATCATAAACTTCAACCTATCATCACATGTATGTTTATTGTTGGTTATAGTCTATTTGTTGGTGGTGCCCCCTCAATAGTTAGAGCTACGGTTATGATGATTCTTGGGACAGTTAGTATCTTATTAAAACGGAAAGTACTTGCTGTTAATATCATTAGTATAGCATCTTTTGGTTTACTACTATACGACCCGTCAATATTCTTTTCGATCAGTTACCAACTATCTTTTATAGCGATTTTCAGCATTAGTATATTTCCTTATTGGAAACGTATTTCATCATTAAAATGGTATTTAAAAATACCGGTTGGTTTAGTTTCCGTAGGACTTGTTACTCAAATTGGAACATTACCACTTGTATTATATTATTTTCATTTCTTTCCTGTATATGGACTTATTTCTGGGTTATTCAATGGACTTCTTACATCGATATTAATGTATTTAGGAATCGTCTCATTATTGCTCTCACAAATAAACTTTTATTACGAGTGGTGTCTTTGGTTATTTGACACTATCTACGAATGGAATTTATTTTTATTGATAAAAATCTCTTCATGGCCTCAATTACCTCTCATATTTATTCCTAAAACAATCACAATTGTCAGCCTCTTATTTTTCAATCTATCGATGTATACTTTCTATTACCCAAAAAGAATCACATTATATATCAATACTCTAATACTATTGGTTTTCAGTACTCTAATAGTTGTTTTCTTAATTAAAAAAGACAGATTATTAATGTCTGTTTATCATGAAAAAAGTACAATAATAAGTATACAAAAGTGGAATAGTATTTCCACCTATATTTTTTCAGATAATCAGAAATCTATTCCTGTCCTATTAAAAAGACATCACGAACGATTTAAAAATTCACAGATAAATTTTCTCTCTTCTGCTGAATCATGTGTTTTGTCTATTGATAATAAAAGGCTTAGAATCTGTATAGAAAACGATTTTATTGAGAAAAACAGTGTTGATGACGTTCATGCTATTCTTATTCTCAATAAAAAATCTGCTGATGTTCAAATATTGAAAGTCAGTTCATCTATCAAGAACAGCAATACAACATATTCTAAGGTGTTTCCCAGTGTGATAACAAACAACACACAACTTACTCAAATTGATTTGGGGAAAATCCTTAAATAAGAATGTTAATTTAATTCTTGGTATGATATAAAAGTTTATTTTTGTGACCTAATCAAAATTTTTTGAGCCTTGACGTTAATTAAATCCATATCTGGTATTAGGGGTACAATTGGTGGTTCTACCGAAGAATCATTAAACCCTGTAGATGCTGCAAAATTTTCTGCTGCTTATGCAAAGTGGATCCTTGCAAATGATGAAAACAATAACCGTAAAGTAGTATTGGGTAGAGATGCCCGTGTTTCTGGTGGTTGGTTATCTCAGATTGTTTCAGGTACACTACAAGCAATGGGAGTAGATGTAGTAGACTTAGGTTTATCGACAACTCCAACAGTTGAGTTAGCGACAGAACTTGAGCATGCTGCTGGTGGCATTATCCTAACGGCTAGCCATAACCCTGCTAACTGGAATGCTTTAAAACTATTAAACTCTAAAGGTGAGTTTATTTCTGCTGAAGCAATGGGAGAAATCCTTGCTGATGCTGAAAAAGATGCTTACGATTTCGCAGATTACAAACAAACTGGACAAGTTTCTTATGATGATACTTACATTGATAAGCATATCCAGATGATTCTTGATTTAGATTTGGTAGATGTAGAAGCTATCAAAGCTAAAAACTTTAATGTTGTAATCGACTGTGTAAACTCTACAGGTGGTATCGCTGTTCCTAAATTATTAACAGCACTTGGTGTAAATAATGTTGAGAAACTTTACTGTGAACCAAATGGTCGTTTCCCTCATAACCCTGAGCCATTACCTGAGAACATCACAGAAATCTCAAGAACTTTAGAAAATGGTAACTATCACCTAGGTATTATTGTTGATCCAGACGTTGACCGTTTGGCTTTAGTAACTGAAGATGGTAGTCCTTTTGGAGAAGAATACACTTTAGTAGCTGTTTCTGACTATGTATTATCGAAAAAGTTGGGTAATACTGTATCTAACATGTCTTCAACTCGTGCTTTGAGAGATGTAACTGAAAAGCATGGTGGACAATACACTGCATCAGCTGTTGGTGAGGTAAATGTTGTGAAGATGATGAAAGAAACTAATGCTGTTATTGGTGGTGAAGGTAACGGAGGTGTAATCCTTCCTGAGCTTCACTATGGTAGAGATGCATTAGTAGGAATCGCTTTATTCCTTTCTAAATTAGCAAACTTCAATGGTTCTGCTAATATGCTTCGTCAGTCGTATCCAAACTACCATATTTCTAAGAACAAAATCGAATTAACTCCTGAAATCGATGTTGATTTGATTTTAGAAAAAATGGAAGAAAAATACGCCAACCAACCAGTAAATACTTTGGATGGTGTAAAAATCGAATTTGACAAAGAATGGGTTCATTTAAGAAAATCGAATACTGAACCTATTATTCGTATATATTCTGAGTCTGAAACGGAACAAACTGCTGAACACTTAGCACAAAAGATTATTTCAGATATCAAAGAAATCATTCAGTTTAAAGCTGAGTAATTTCATTTCAATAAAATTATAAGTAACTGAAAATCAAGTTTATCAAAAACTTATTCAAGTCTTAATAATTTATAATTAAACGGACAATCTTACCGAGGTTGTCCGTTTTTTTGGATAACTTTGTATTTGAAGTAAATTGTGATGTTTAACCACATACACCAACCAATTCAAATCATCATATAACACACTATGAGCATTTACTTAGATAGCGCAGCAAGTACACAACTTGACCCTCAGGTAAAAGAAGCTATGATCGAATCGATGGACACTATTTATGGTAACCCATCTTCTACCCATGCACACGGACGAGCTTCAAAAGCAGAATTAGAAAAAGCACGTAAATCCATTGCACAATGTATTAATGCACTTCCTTCTGAAATCATCTTTACTTCAGGTGGTACAGAAACAGACAATGCTGCTATTAAAGGTCTTGTTCATGCTTATGATTTGAATAGAATCATTACTTCAAAATTAGAACATCATGCTGTGCTACACATCACAGAACATTTAGCTCAAGAAAATAATATTGAACTGATCTTCTTGGATTGTGATGAGAAAGGAAATCTAGACCTTAATCAATTAGAGGCTTTACTTCAAGAAAATGGTGATAAAACATTAGTTACATTAATGCACTGTAACAATGAAATCGGAAATATTCTTGATATCCAAAAAGTAGGCGAACTGTGTAAAGAATCTGGAGCTTATTTTCATTCTGATACAGTACAAAGTGTAGGTCATTTTCCTGTAGATGTAAAGGAATTACACATACATACCTTAGCTGGTGCAGCACATAAATTTCATGGACCAAAAGGTGCAGGTTTTATGTATATCAGAAAAGGAACTAAAATGCCAGCACTAATCGAAGGTGGTGGACAGGAAAGAGAAATCCGTTCTGGTACTGAAAATGTATGGGGAATTGTTGGCTTGGCAAAAGCTTTAGAAATAGCTACTGCTGAAATGGATAGCCATACAGCTCATATCAAAGAAGTAAAGCAATACATGAAAGAGCAATTGTCTGAACATATCGACGGAGTTCAGTTCAATGGTATGAGTGACGATCTTGACAACAGTTTATATACTGTTCTTAATGTTAGTTTCCCTCCTTCAGAAAAGAATGGAATGCTATTATTTGCGTTGGACTTACAGAAAATTTCTGTTTCTGGAGGTAGTGCTTGTAGCAGTGGGGCATCACAAGGTTCTCATGTTATTGCAGGTATTGGCGGAGCAGCTGATAGAACTTCAGTTCGCTTCTCATTCTCAAAAAATAATACTAAAGAGGAAATCGATACCGTTATCGTTAAACTGAAAGAAATATTAGATTTAGTAGAGGCTTAGGTCTTTATCAATTCTTGTAAAAATAGAAAACACTCTACTTTAGAGTAGAGTGTTTTTTTATAACACCTCAATTTAAAACACAAGTAATCTTAATTTCTACTTCGTCTCCTACAGTAAAAGTGCCTGTACCTTTACCCAAATCATAATCCAATCGATTTATTTTTAAATCACCTACTAACGTTGATTCATTTTTTGTAAAAGGAATGGAAACTTCTTGAGTAACACCATGTAATGTTAAACTTCCTTTGGTGATGTATTGATCTCCCTTTTTTATAATTTCATCAGAGACAAAACAGATGGTTGGATATTTTTCGACTTCAAAGAAATCTTCATTCTTTAAATGTTTATCTCTTTTTTCATTATCCGTATTTACAGTTGATGCCGCAATACAAACATCAAAACTTGATGATGATAAATTACTCTCATCAAACTGAATTGTACCACTCATACCATTAAAAAAACCTTCAACAGTATTCACCTTAAAGTTACTTATGCTAAAGTCAATTCTTGAAGCACTTGTATTTATCTCCTGTGCAAAAACATTGGCAACACTAAGAAATAATAAGGCTAAAATAACTAGAGACTTATTTTTCATAATGACTTATTTTATATTATACCTTGCTCCAATCACTAACCCATCACTGACACCTCTAAACCTTTTGTTCCCTGCCTGTAATTCCGTTGGCGTCTGAAACTCTGTGAAAGTATGTGCAAAACCTAACTTTGCTGACCACTTTTTATTGAAGTGATATTGTACATAGAACTCAGAACTTAACATACCTGTATCGTTGGCTCCAATCAGTAAAAGAGATGCATTACCAGAAGATGCTGTAGTTGGTTGACTACTTCCATTACCTGTATAAACAGCATCTTTATCAGCTCCGAATGTATAACCTACAGCATCGATGTTCATACCCACTTCAAATTTACTTTTGATGCGGTAACTCAATGAAATATAAAGAACAATATTCGATTGACTTGGACTAGCAATGGTCAAAGTATCTTGTTTGTCTGACTTTCCATAATACTCCGGAGGAGCAGAGTAAAACTCTTTATTATCTTTCCCTTGGAAAAAGGAATATCGAAGCCCTGTTCCAATAACAAATTTCTTCTTTTGCCCCAAGCCCCAAGAGTGACCTAGTGATAAAGATCCTACAAAGTCAGAACTGATTTGTACAGTTGCATCTGCATATAAATATTTTGAAGGTAATGTTTCAGTTTCTTGCTGAGCATATAGTGCTAAGCTAAAAATAGAGAAGAGTAGAGTCAATAATTTCGTTCTCATAGTAAAAGTTAAGTTTGGTATTAAATAATAATCAGATTGATCTTTCATTTTGATCATCTTCATAAAGGACTTTGAACAGTTTTACTAATGAGTCGTTCTTTTAGAGAATTACTGACAAAAAAAAATAAAAATCTATCGACAACTGTATTAAATTATATGGATTATATAAAAATACCACCTAAGATTTATTAGGTGGTACTTCTTATTAAATTATTGGTATTTTATTTCCATCTATATTCAGATCTACCTGCTAATTCATGCTCAATTTCTAGTAGACGATTGTATTTTGCAATTCTTTCTCCTCTACAAGCTGAACCCGTTTTTAGATGACCTCCATCCATTGCTACTGCAAAGTCGGCTAAAAACGTATCTTCCGTTTCACCTGATCTATGCGATAAGAAATAGCGCCAACCTGCATCCCTACACATTCTTACAGCTTCAATTGTTTCCGTTACCGACCCAATCTGATTTAATTTTATCAAACAGGAATTTGCCGTTTTTTTATTAATGCCTTCTTGGATGTATTTGGTATTGGTCACGAAAATATCATCACCCACCACTTCGATTTTGTTACCATACTTTTCGGTGAATTTGGCAAAACCATCCCAATCCTTTTCTGCTAATGGGTCTTCCCAAAGAATAATTGGGTATTTCTCTAACCATACCCCTGCTAAATTGATTAAATCGTCAGAAGTCATTTTTCCTCTTCCTGACCATACTAAATCATAATTATCTTTTAGATTTGTACAGAAAGAATTGGCTGCATTATCAACAGCTATCGAAAGGTCTTTACCAGGAGAATACCCTGCTTTATTAATTGCTTCAATGATCAGTTCAATAGCTGCTTCATTACTTTCACAATCAGGAGCAAAACCTCCTTCATCCCCTACACTTGTTGCCAAGCCACGGTCTTTCAAAATTCCTTTTAGAATATGAAATGTCTCTGCAACATATCGTAAACCTTCTTTAAAAGATGGAGCTCCATGTGGTACCAACATAAATTCTTGAAAGTCTACACTATTATCAGCATGTTCTCCTCCATTTAGAATATTCATACATGGTACAGGTATACGTACAGCATTGGTTCCTCCTAAGTATTGATACAAAGGAATGTCCAATGATTTTGCTGCTGCTTTAGCGACCGCCATGGAAACACCTAATATTGCATTTGCTCCAAGCTTAGACTTGTTTTCTGTTCCATCCAACTCGATCATTGTATAATCAATATCTTTTTGACGAGTGGCATCCATACCTTCCAGTGCATCCGCAATCAATGTATTAACATTATCTACTGCTTTTTGCACACCTTTTCCTCCATAGCGTTTGTCATTGTCTCTTAGTTCTAGAGCCTCATTTTGCCCAGTAGACGCACCTGAAGGAACAGAAGAAAACTCTCTTGTCCCATCAAAAAGCTCTACATATACTCTTACAGTTGGGTTACCTCTCGAATCTAAAATTTCAAGAGCATAAATTGATTCAATTAAAGTGTTCATAAATAGTTTTTAGGGTTGATAATTAGCTAGTTATAAGTTAGTCATTTTTTATTGATATTAGATCTGTAAATTGAAATTGTAACAAGCAATTCATATTCGTAAGTAAGGAAATACAATTACTTCTACTCCAGTTCTCCTTCTGCCTTCATGTATAGTGATTTCAACTGATCCAATGTTTCTTGAATTGGGTTTTCCCACAATCCTCTTTGGATCGCTTCCAACATTCTCTCCGACATATCTTTCAATGCCCACGGGTTATGTTGGCGGATAAATTCTTGATTTTTTTGATTGAAAAGGTACTCTTCTGTGATGCCTTCATACATAAAATCTTCGATCAGGTTGGTGGTAGCATCATAGGCGAAAAGGTAATCCATGGTAGCGGCCATTTCAAAAGCACCTTTGTAACCATGATCTCTCATCCCTTCCATCCATTTTGGATTGACGACTCTTGAACGGTATACTTTTAATAATTCCTCTTTCAGTGATTTGATTCTTGGTTGATCAGGGCGTGAGTGATCACCAAAGTAAGTGGTTGGCATCTCTCCTTTCTCCAAGTTGACTGCCGCTGTCATTCCTCCTTGGAATTGGTAATAATCATCAGAATCTAATAAATCATGCTCTCGGTTATCCTGATTTTGAACCACCACTTCCACCATAGATAATCGTTTTCTGAAGGTCTCATGTGCTGACTTTCCTTCATTTCTTCTTCCCGTATAGGCATATCCACCCCAATTGATGTATACATTGGCAAGGTCTTCTTGATTCGTCCAATTTTTCTCATCAATCAATCCCTGTAACCCTGCTCCATACGCTCCTGGCTTGGAACCAAAAACTCTATACAGTGAACGCTCATAAGCTGTTTTCTCGTCTAATCCTTCTTTCTTCCAATCCTCTCTTTCCTTCTCAAAACGAGCTTTAATCGGGTTCATATCATTCGGCTCATCCAATTGAGCTACTTTCTCAACGGCAGAATTGAATAAGGAAATCACATCCGGAAAGGCATCTCTGAAGAAACCAGAAATACGCAATAAAACATCTACTCTTGGACGCTTTAACTCCAAGATTGAAATAACTTCAAAATCCTTCACTCTACGATTGGCTCCCTGCCAAATCGGTCGGACACCCAATAATGCAAAAGCTTGTGCGATATCATCTCCACCCGTTCTCATAGTTGAAGTTCCCCAAACAGAAATTGCCACTGAACTTGGATATTCTCCCTCTTCCTGTAAGTATCTATCAATGATATTTTGAGCACTTTTTACTCCCAAATCATAAGCGGATGGAGAAGGAATTGTTCTTGTATCTACGGAATAGAAATTTCTACCTGTGGGTAAAATATCCAATCGCCCTCTTGTTGGGGCACCTGAACCACCGGCAGGAATATACTGAGCATTTAAGCCTTTTAGAAGATGGTCTATTTCATTCCTTGTTTTTAGTAAAGTCGGGATCGTTTTTTCTTTAATAAATGAGACCACTTTTTGTGTTTCCTCACCATAATGTCCTTCTTGATTATGAATGATTCCTTCAATGATGGTCTTCGCTCTATTTTCTAAAACCTCAACTGCCTGACCAATCGTTCTACATTCCACTCCCATGATCGTTTGCTGTAATGCCGTTTCATAAACAGTATCCAATGGATCAAATGCTAATTTCAAATCAATGGCTAAGACTTGTAAAATACTCTTGGTTTCCCCTTGAGGTAAGCGGTGCAATGCCACTAACATATCCAAGAATTTTTCTTCTTGTGGAAGCAAACCAAAAATATGCAATCCACCTCTAATTTGAGCTTCTTTTAATTCACATAAATAGCCATCAATCACCTCCAAAAGAGCATCAATATCTTTTCCATCTTCATTCAAATCAACTCTCAAATGAGTTGTATTGACAAGGTTTTCGATTTTCGATTTAATCAAATTGGCTCTCTTGGGATCAAGCAAAGCAGACTCATAAAACTCATCAATCAATAATTCCAATTGAAGCAACTCACCATAATTTTCAGCCCTTGTCATCGGTGGAATTAAATGGTCTAAGATAATGGCATGATTACGTCTTTTGGCTTGTGTTCCTTCCCCTGGATCATTAATAATAAAGGGATAGAAATGTGGAATAGCTCCCAAAATAGCGGCAGGAAAACAAGATTCCTTCGACAGTGCTACCCCTTTCCCAGGTAACCACTCCAAGTTACCATGCTTACCTACATGAATAATGGCATCGGCTGAGAAGTAATTTTGTAACCAAATATAATACGCCAAATAAGCGTAAGTCGGTGGTAAATCAGGAGAGTGATACGTGGCTTGCAGATCGATATTATATCCTCTATTCGGTTGAATGCTTAAGAAAATATTGCCTAGTTGCTTTCCTGGAATTAGAAAATAGCCTTCTCTGTAATTCGGTGATTTTGATGGATGTCCCCACTGCTGTTCTACTTTCTCTCTTAATGTAATGGATAGTTGGTTATAGTGGGTGTAAAATTCTTCTTCTTTGATTTTAATTTCAGCGGATTTATAAGAGAGTGATTCCAGTTCGTTAGTGACATTTTCCGTCAACAACTCCATCAATTCTTCAGTCCCTTCTGGAACAGTCTCACCTAAATCATAGCCGGAATTTTTTAAGGCATTTAATATTTCTACAGTACTTGCAGGTGTATCCAATCCTACTCCATTCGCCAAACGGCTATTTTTACTCGGATAATTAGGAAGAATAACGGCTACATTCTTCTGCTTATTTTCTTTTTCTCCCAATTGAAACCAAGCCTTTGTATGTTCTGCTACAAACTGACATCCTTCTAAATGAGGCTCAAAATACACAATTTCAGAATCTGTCAACTCGTCCTTTTCTTTGGCTTCTTTAAAAGCAATCACCGACGTAATGATCTTTCCATCGACTTCCGGTAATGCGATATTCATGGCAATATCAGTCGGCGGTAAACCAAAAGTCCCTTCTTCCCATACCTGCTTATTACAACTCGCCAATATTGCTTGGATAACTGGAACATTGAGTGTATCAAAAATGCCTTTGGTCTCATTGTCTTGAAAGCCTTGCAGTGAAAAGCCGGTCGTATTGATCAATACATTGGGCGGAGCGATTTTACAATTTTCTAAAAGAGAAAAAATACGTTGCTGAATGTCTTCATCACGATACGATAACGCCATACAAGTAATGGCTGTCACTCCTCTTCGTTCCAACTCTTCAGTGACTGCAATAAATGGATCAAGGTTATCAGCTAAGAAATAACTTCTATAACCTAATATCAATACCGTTGCCTTTTCAGTATGTGCTAAAGGTTGGTTGAGAATTCCTTTTGATGGGTGATAAAGGAATAAATCAGGAATGCTTTCTTGTGCTTTGATTGGAAAATCATATTCCAATGCTTCATTCATGATCAGCTTCAACACTTCTTTGGTATTCTCCTTTCCGCCCATCACAAAATACTGCCATATTTCACTGACTTTTGAAAGGGGCAAAGTCGACATCTGCATCAATTCCAAATCAGGTTTATTGTCACCCGGCAGAAAAATCACATCAATGTCATTGTCTTCAGCATACTCAGCAATTGCTTCACACAAATAAGAAAAGTAAGCGGTTCCTCCCAATAATTTCAACACAACTACTTTTGCTTCTGACACTACTTCTTCGATATAAGTATCTATCGTCAATTCCTGTTTGAAGTATGTCAAGTTGGCTAAACGTACACTGGGTAGTACAGCTTCTTCTTGATATAATTCTTGATAGGCTTTGTTGACGGTGAATAACTCGGTGTCAGCGGCCGATAAGAAAAGAAGATCTCCGGTAGATTGTTGGATATGGAAAACACCTTCATCATTGGGGTTCCATCCTCCTGGAAGTGTTGAAATTAAATGCATGTTGAGAGAATAATTAAACTAAGCAACCTTTACTTTTTGAGGTTCTGAAATCACTTTTTCATCGACCATCAGCGACAACGCACCTGAACCGAATGAGAACATTGCCATAAGTGAAAAAATGATAGAAAAACCGAATTGCATAGCAAATAAGGCTCCGATGATTGCAGCAAACCCTTCAGCAAAGGAACGGTATCCAAAGAAGTGAGAATAGATACTTTTCTCTTTTCCTTTCTTCAATGACATTGCTATGATAGCACTCCAAGAAGGGTTAATCACTGTTTCACCCAAAGAGACTATAATTTGGATAAGAAATACATGAATAGGACTTTCTGCGAAAACATACAATCCATAACCAACTCCCATCAATGCATATCCTATACACATCATTACTCTTTTACTGAGTTTTGTTTCGTCTATTTTATCAAAAAGGAAGTAAAAAATGCCTTTAAAAACAGCATAAACTCCAACAGCAATACCCGCATCAATCAGAGTTCCACCAATTTTTTCAATAAAAATAGCATATATGGGAGCTAATAAGTTGGCTCCCATATGTGTAAATATTGATGCTAGTAATAGTAATTTTATATTTTTATGCATGAGGTGTTGATGCTAATTTCAAATCTCTACCAATTACTACTAAGTGTGTTTTTCTTACCTCACCTTCTTGCCAAGGTCTATCAAAATAATAATCAAAACGATCACCGACACCTTGAAGAATCATACGCATTGGTTTATTTGGAATATTGACAAAACCTTTGATTCTGTAGATTTCATGTTCCTTTACCAATTGCGTCATCTCTTTTACCAATTGCTTGATGTCTGAAGTTTCTGGGAACTCTAATAATTCCGTCACTAATGAATCGTCGTGGTCATGATCATGCCCATGTTCGTGATGATGTTCATGGATAGAATGACGGTTATCTAAATCGTCTTCTGCTGACGCTTCAATCCCTAACAACAAATCGTTGCTTACTTCTCCTTTAACTACTGGAATAACTTTCGTGTTGGCTCTGATTTTTTGCTGAACATAAGATGAAATTTCTTCAAATTTTTGATCATCCACTATATCTCTTTTACTAACCAAAACCAAATCTGCACATGATAATTGATCTAAGAACAACTCTTCAATTGGTGTCTCATGATCCAATGATTCGTCTGCCAATCTTTGCTCTTGAACTCTTTGTCTATCGCAGAATTCTCCTGTTGCTACACCTACAGCATCAACTACAGTAATCACTGAGTCGATTGTAATGTGTGGTTTTAAGTCAGGCCAATTCACTGCTCTTACCAATGGCTTTGGCATTGCCAAACCTGAAGTTTCGATCACGATATGGTCAATATCATCTTTACGCTCTATTAACTCTAGCATAGAGGGTAAAAACTCTTCCTGAACAGTACAGCAAATACAGCCATTGGATAACTCGATCAAGTTACACTCATCATCACCGCATCCGGCTTTGATGATTTCGCCATCAACACCCACTTCACCAAATTCATTCACCAATAAAGCAATACGCTTACCGTTGGCATTTTTCATCATGTGGTGTACTAAAGTCGTCTTTCCAACGCCTAGGAAACCTGTTACGATTGTAATTGGGATTTTTCTCATGCTTGTGGTTTTTTCTTTCTTTTATATAAAAATAAATTCCATTTTTCTTCTGCTACTCCGTGCTTGTCCATCTCCGACCTTGCCATGGTAAAAAACAAATCTGACAGACGGTTGATGTACGAAGAGATATAGTCTAATACACTTTCTGGATCTTCATGATGTAATGTCACTAAAGTGCGTTCACCTCTACGAATTTGGGTTCTACATACATGACATAAAGCTGAGATTTCATTACCTCCTGGTAATAAAAAATAATCTGAAGGGCTACTCATTTTCCCTTCCATCTCATCAATCCATGCTTCACAAAATTCTGCTCCGTCTGTTGGATGAGGGTTTTGGTTTTCTTTTTTAGAATCTGAAGGACGAGCTAAATGAGACATCATATTCATCATGTCCTTTTGAATTCTGTGCAAATTGGGTTGCCATTCATGGTCATTGCCTAATTTTGATCTTAAAAGACCTATAGTTGAATTCACTTCATCCAAGGTGCCTATGCATTCGATTCGGGGAGCATCTTTGAACTCTCTTTTTCCGCCGAATACGCCTGTTTTTCCAGAATCACCTTTTCTAGTGTAGATTTTCATAGCGTAAGAGTATAATTATGTATTTAGATTGAAATATTAGAAACACATTTTTGCTAAATGAAAGAAGATCTACTTTCAATCTCCCTTCCCCTTCATTTTTGTCTTGAAACAAAAACGAAGCAAAAAATTCAAGGCTGTGAAGTCAAAAGCTAAATTCTATTACACTCGGCTAAATGATTTTGAACTCGCTGTCGCTCAAACAAGAAAATCATTTTCAACGCCTCATTTCATAGAATTCTTAACGCTTTTCCCTTCAAGGCCATTTACTGCAGTAAACGACTTTTGTCTACTTCATTTATACTATGAAGCAACTGCTGAAGGTCTCCTATCTCACCAAAATAAAAGTGGATATAAGAGGCCAATACGTTTTTAAGTTGATAGATTTTTGTTGGAACTTCTTGCTCTCTTGCACTCCACACAGTTCCTATTGTTTCTACATTCTCATCATCATGAACTTTCGAATAATGAAATTCATGCCCTTTGATTGTAAAATCATGCATATCGATTTTACGATACCCTAATGTGAGTTTCATTTTCTTCATAGAACTGGTGAAAGGAAATACACCCACCATTGACCATTCATTCCCTTTTTGATCAATCATGCTTTTCCCGAGGTACATCATTCCTCCACATTCGGCGATAATTTGTCCTCCATTTTCTGCATAGTTTTTAATGCTATCCCTCATATTAGTATTAGAAGAAAGCTCTTGTGTATAGCATTCGGGATAGCCTCCGGGGAAGTAAACCAAATCGGAATCGGGGAGTTCTTGATCGTGAATTGGGCTAAAAAACTTTACGGTACCCAATTGCTTTAACGCTTCAATATTTTGATAATAACTAAAGTTGAAACCTTCGTCTCGAGCAACCGATATTTTAAAATCAGAATTGGACGTTTCCTCTTCTATTTCAAGGATTTTTTTCTCTTTTTGAGTAATAGAAAGTAGCTGATTAATAGCAATGGTTTCGTTCATCTGATCCGCCATTTTGCCAATCATCTGATCATATTTTGAGAGGTTATCAATCGACAACCCTAAATGTCTTGATGGGATTTTACACTCTTCAATAAAAGGGACATGACCTAATGCTTTTATACCGACATCATCACATGCTTCTTCTAAAAATTTGTAGTGGCTTTTGGTATTGACCCGATTGAAAATTACGCCTGCAATATTTAAATCGGGATCAAAGTTTTTAAAGCCATATAATAATGGGGCAACGGAATAAGCGACCGATTTGGCATCAACAACAAATATGATAGGAACATCAAGTTTCTTTGCTAATTCAGCTGTGCTACCTTCAGACTTTCTTGCTCCATCAAATAAGCCCATTACTCCTTCAATACAAGAAATATCCACCTTGTTGGCTAGCTTATGATAAGTAGACTTCAGGTGTTCTTCTCTCATCATAAAAAGGTCAAGGTTAATTCCCGTTTTTCCACAAGCAATTTTGTGAAATTTAGGATCGATATAATCAGGCCCGCTTTTAAAAGGTTGGGTGGTAAACCCTTTATTCTTCAAAAGACGGAGTAGCCCTAAAGTGACCGTCGTTTTTCCAGAATTACTCGTTGGAGCAGCAATAATGAAGCTTGATGTTTTCATAAAATTATTCTTTTACGGTCATCGGTAAACCGGATACTACAAATGTTACTTTCTGAGCTTGTTTGGCTATAAACTGATTGATTAACCCATGGATATCGGTAAACTGTCTGCTAGCCTTATTCATGGATATTCCACCCAAACCAATTTCATTACTGACCACAACCAATGTACAGTCCTGTTGTATTAATGAGTTCCAAATTTCTTTCGCTTTCTGCAAAGCTTTTTCTTTATCATAAGACACCTCGTCGAAAATATTAGTAAGCCAAAGTGTAATGCAATCCAATAAAACTACCTGACCTGAGAAATCTTGCTGATGTATATCTATAGGTTCTTCAACTGTGGTCCAACACTCTTCTCTTCTAGCTTGATGAAGGGTAATTCTTTCATTATGTTCCTCATCCCATTTCTTCGACGTAGCCAAATAAATGGGAGTATTTGTTAGCCCCAAGGTGACTTGTTCTGCAAAAGCACTTTTTCCCGATCGTTGCCCTCCTGTGATAAGATGAATGTTAGCTTTCATAGTTGATTAAATAGATAGTTTCTGATAGTTACCTCTTAGACGATTCGAAAGTTCTTTCATAATACCTAATCGTACTACTCCACTTTCGGCATCCACTAATGTTAAATGATCTACCTTTCTACAATGAAATTGATAGCTAGAAATAATGTCTTCTAAGGCTGTTTCTGCACAAAAATGACCATCCGAAATAATGACTAATTCTGTTTCTGAAATCTCAAACCCGACAAGCATCCTTTTTGTCTTTTTAAGTGCTGCTAGAATATTAGTTTTTCCTCCTGTTTTAAGGTGGTTTATCTTCTCGATAGTAAACGCAACATTAGAAGTTTCTTGAACTAATATTTCAGCCTCATTTTGATACAACGATATCAATGAAAACTGTACATCCGAGGATTTATACTTTTCTATCATCTTTTGTACAGCACCTTTAGCGTAGGTAATAACATGGTCTTTGATCATTGAACCACTTGAATCCAAGATGAAAATCACCTGTTTTTTTGTTGGCTCTACCTTAGACTTTTTAATCACCTCTAAGTTATCTGTGGCTAAATATTGCCCTACTGTTTTTCGAGTATCTATGGAAGATTTTATTCCATTTTGATGGATAACTTGTTTACTACTCTCTTTAAAAGATTGATGTAATGTCAAGGATTCATCAGGAATCACAGATTCAAATTGTGCAGGTGGAATCTCTTCTTTTAAAGTTTCTTGTTGCTCCTTTTTTTGTTCCTCGGGTGATGGAGGATTTTGAGGAGGTTCTTGATTTTGAGGAGGTTCTTGATTTGGAGGATTTTGATTTTTGCGATGTAAAAGAACAAATTCCTGAATGGCTTTTACATCATCTTTTGTGACTTTCTCTCTCTTTTGAAATGCCACATAAGCTCTTGCTGTTTTTATCAATAAAATATCTGCCCTTACTCCTTCTACAGCATGTTCAAGAGATAATTGAGAACAATATTCCATCACATCACTTTCCAACTCAATACCTGATAATTTTTCTTGAGCAGTTAAAATTTGAGCAAAAAGTTGTTTCTGTTTTTTATCAAATCCTTCAGAAAAAGTTCCAGGATTATCATCAAAAGCCAATCGGTTTTGTACTATCTGAACCCTTTCTTCTAATGAGGTTGGTGTTTTCACTTCCACAGAAAGACCAAAACGATCCTTCAATTGAGGACGTAAATCTCCTTCCTCAGGATTCATTGAGCCTATCAGACAAAATCGACTGTCTAATTTTCTTGAAACACCTTCTCTTTCCAAATGATAACATCCTGTTGCAGATGCATCCAATAACACATCCATCAAGTAATCATTTAATAGGTTAATTTCATCGATATATAAAAAACCTTGGTGTGCTTGAGATAACAAACCAGATTGTACTTCTTCTTTTTTATCATTGATGAGTTTTTCCAAATTGATATGTCCCAAAACTCTATCTTCAGAAGCACCAATTGGCAAATTGACAAACGGCTTTTGCATCAAGTCAGATAATGAACGGATCAATGTTGTTTTACCCGTTCCCTTATCACCAACGGCTAAAACTCCACCCAATGTAGGGTCAATGATATTTAGTATCAAGGCCAGCTTAAACGATTCCTGACCAATAATAGCTGTAAAAGGAAAGTTATTCATTAAGCAAAAATTGAATTGTAAATCCAGTATGATCCAATGACAATAGAAGCCAATCCTGCAAGCCCATTCATCCACTTAAAAATGGCTATGTTCTTTTCTATAAATCGACTTAAAACCGTCAGTAAAGTATAACTATAAATACTCATGGCTAAGATGATTCCTACAGACTCAATCATTAAAATCATAACAGCATCCCAGATAGTCGCTGAACTTAAAATCAACGCAGATGTTAATGCTCCACCTGTTCCTGCCAATCCATGAAGCATTCCTACCCAAAATGAACGGTTCATCGGGTTCATTGCGATTTCCTCTCCTTGTTTTCCATGAAGGTGAATAGGGTTCGTATCTAAATGATCATGCTCTTCGATCCTTTTGTGATCTTGCATCATCTCATTAATCTTATGATTTCTTCGAATTGCTACGATACCTAGCCAAATCATAATTGGTCCTACAGACATCTCTGCCCAATGTGATAGGTCTTTTACAAAAATTTCTGCAGTACTCTTAAACAATAATGCAATACCACCCAGAAGAATTAATGTCACTGAATGTCCCATTGCCCATTGGGAAGCTTTCATTACATTCTTGAAAGATGCTCTTTCTTGTTTGATTGCATTTTCTGTAGCTAAAACGGAAACAGCTGTTATATGGTCCGGCTCAAAGGAATGTAATACTCCTGCCATTAATGGGCGAATTAAACTTGCTCCTGTCATTTCTTTTTTAGTTTTATGAAATCACCATCCTTACTGATTAAATAAATGGTGAGTTTAGTCTGTTGAAGAATAGATTTCGTTGTTTGATAACATTTTTGGAGTAGTAACTGATAGAATAATTCCTCTTCTGTAAAGGGAAAAATTTCTACAAGTCTACTCGCCATATTTAGTTGAAGAATTGCTTCTTGGTTTTCTTTTGAATAATTGCCTTCTTGGGCTATAGATTGAATAAATTCTTTGCTCCAACTAGAAACACAACTGTGTGTATCCGTTTGTCCTTCTGCCAACTTCACTGCCTTCCCTAGCATAATTCCAATAGTTACTTCTTTAATCAAGGAATTTTGAATCTTACGAAGTGTATCGCCAATCCAATTGCCATAATGAATAAATGCCTGTTCTGAAAAATCTGGGAATAATGCTCGAAGGTATTTCTCACTTCTAGCTCCAGAGTTGATCACTAGTTTATCGATGCCATTGGCTACTGCTACATCCACACCCTGTTCAATACTTGCGATATAAGATGACGCTGAGTATGGTTTTACGATGCCTGATGTACCCAAAATGGAAAGGCCATTCATAATACCTACTCGTTCATTTAAGGTTTTCTTGGCTAGTTTTCTTCCATTTACAACAAAGACTGTTACAGCTACTCCGACCTCCAAATCATAATCATGTAATAACTTTTGCAAAGCATCTCTGATCATTTTTCTTGGAACAGGATTAATAGCAGGTTCACCAACTTCTAGTTGCAAGCCGGGAAGCGTTACTGTTCCCACACCATCACCTGCGGTAAATTGAATTTCCTGTTCTTCGATTAGCTGTAATTCACAACCTATTTCGGCTCCATTAGTCACATCAGGATCATCGCCTGCATCCTTGATAACACTACATTTTGCAGAGCTATCCGAAAACTCACAGTGATGAACAGGTATAGACAATATTTTCCCTATCGGTAAATGCACTTTTACCGTTTCCTGTTGCTGTTGAAAAATTATCGCTTTCAACCCTGCCTTAGCAGCAGCCGTAGCTGAGGTTCCTGTTGTGAAACCTTCTTTCAACTCACCTTCTGGAATTTTCTTTAAACCCATGTTTATCTCTTATGCCATTTTTAAAATATCATCCGATTACCCCTTCTCACTACTTTCAATTTTTCTTCTTCTTCATTTTTTCCATTGATGAAAAAACGAAGCAAAAAAATCTAGGCTGTGAAGTCAAAAGCTAAATTTCATTCCTTTCGCCTCAATGATTTTAAACTCGCTACGCTCAAACAACAAAATCATTTTAACCGGCTCATTCCATGAAATTCTTGACGCTTTTCCCTTCAATGCCGAAAGAGAGGATACGTCCTACGATCAAAGTAGATTACTTAAAAACTATTTTGATCTAATATTTTTTCAAGTTCTTGAACTGTATAAACCACCTGAAAGGAAGCTGGTATTTTAGGTTCTCGAATGATGATGATCGGAATGTTACAGGTTTTTGCAGCATCAATCTTCGTTTGAAGAAAACCACTTGCTCCACTTTCTTTAGTCATAATCACTTCGATTGACTGATCCTTGATGAGTTGTTCTTCCAATGTTTGATCTTGGTTTGGCATTGAAAGAATTAACTGTTCATTGGGATAACCTGCATTTGTTGCAATATTTATTGAAGTCTCACGAGGTAAGATTCTATATATAGAAGGGTTCTTCTTCCACCATTTCTCAAACTTGTTAATCGTTTGAACTCCCGTAAGTCCTAATAATTTCTTTCCTTGAAACTGATCAAAAAGTAATGATTGAGCCTGAGTGTAGCCATCCACCCAATGGACGTCTTTTGTCTCTTCTATATCAATTGGTTTTCTTCCAAATCGAACAACAGGGATCTGATTTTCCTTTGCAACAAGATCAATCGTTTGATGCAATACCTCCGCAAATGGATGTGCAGCATCAATAATCATTGAAATTTTATTTTCAATAATCAGTGAGTTCATTGCCGCTTGATCCAAAGCCCCAAAACGGTAGTTTAGAAACGCACTTTCCTCTACATCCACATTTGTTTTAGTAGAATAGATAAATGCTATTTTACGCTGTTCGAGTACCTTGATCGTTCTCTTTCCTTCCGTTGTTCCTCCAAAAACCAATACCATGCTTATGCTTCTTTTACAACAAACTTTTTATTCGTTCTGAAGATATGTTGCCAATCAGGACTGTATAATTGAGAGCGATTTTTTCTAGCTCCAATGGCCTTTCCAACTACGATCAATACCGTTCTTGTTTTTTTGCTGTCTTTGACGATTTGAGCGAGGTCTTTTAATTGTCCTTGATAAACTTCCTCGTCCCTCCAAGTCAATCGGTACATCACTGCTACCGGCGTAGTTTCATCAAAATGATTCAATAATTGAGCTTGCACTTTCTTGGCGATTCCGGCACTTAGGAACAAACACATCGTAGCATTGGTCTTAGCAAATGCTTCTACACTTTCTTTAGGTGGCATTGGCGTTTTCCCTTCTCCACGCGTCAATACAATCGACTGCACTACTTCTGGAATGGTAAATTCTGATTTTAAAACTGCCGCTGCCGCACTAAATGCAGAGATTCCCGGAACGATGAAATACTCCATTCCCAATTCATCAAAAATGGTCATCTGTTCTTGGATCGCTCCGTAAAGCGATGGGTCTCCACTGTGCAACCTCACTACTGAGTTTCCTTTCTTATATTGATCAAACATCAAAGTGATTTGCTCCTCCAATGTCATCATGGCTGAATTACGAACAATAGCACCTTCTTTACACCAATTGATCATTTCTTCTGGTACCAAACTTCCAGCATACAATACACAGTCTGCATCTTCCAAATACTGTTTGCCTTTTACCGTAATCAATTCCTCATCTCCAGGGCCGGCACCGATAATGGCTACGGCAGACCTTCTTTCAAAGTCCTTGATTAATGCTATGGAATACGTAAACTTATCGTCGTTTTCTAAGTGGACTTTTGTCTTCTCCACCAATACTTTATTCTGCTTGGAAAGCAGCATGGCTGAAGATTCAGAGACGCCGTCCACTCCAATTTTGGATTGTACCATCTCACTTGGATTCGGTACTTTCACTTCATCAATTTCTTCTTTTGAGAAAGTGACGAATGGTAAATAGTATTTATTAGAAAAGTCTAGATAAGCACTTTGTTGAGCTTTAATATCAATAGATCCAAACGTTTTCAAAGCTGAAAAAGCAATCTTCTGCTCTTCTAATTCTGCCTTTAATCTTGCTTCAAAAAGAGGGAAATCTAAGGTCTTCGAACAACCTGAACCTAAGGCCAATACTTTAGGTCTGTAGTAAAGAGAAGGGAGATTGAAATCGTAGATCTTATACGTTACAGCAATCAATAACTCAAACTGTTCTACATCGACTTCTTCAGAATCATAAAATACCGTCACAAACTCAGGAAGATTTTTCTCCAAATAAGCTGTGCCTTTGTCTTTGACATCCAACAATAACGCTGTCGGCTGATTGTTGACAAATAAGCTGATCAGATGATTTAATTGCTGATTCGTTTCTACTGTCCAATCATACGTTTGGCTCAGCGTATCCAATGCCCATATTTGCTGTAGATCACTTGATGTACTGATAATGGCTTTTCCTCCTACCACTTGGGCTATTTTCTCTGCAAATTGATTGGCTCCACCTTGATGTCCGGAAAGTACCGACTGAATATTTTTACCATGATCATCCATGCAAACTACTGCCGGATCTGTTGCCTTAGTTTCTATATAAGGAGCGATCAATCGTACACAAATACCCAAAGCACTCACAAAGCAAATACCGTCTAGTTTATGGTAATAGTTGTTCAGGTAATCACTCAATGAAGCGACAATTGATACATGCTCATTGTCTGTTTTGCGAGTAGTGACCACTAAAGATTTGGGGAATTCTTTTTGAAGAATGAGCGCCTGTTCAAGTCCTCTATCTGTAGTAGCGATAATTGCTATTTTTTTCATTTTTATTTCTTTTTTGCGACCAATAGATGTATTGTATTGAAGTCGTTGAGACTCATTTTAATGGGATCCGCTACGGTATAATTCAATTGCAGACAAGCCTTCTGAAAAGTCTCAAAGGATTTTTCTAATACCGTATTCATGACCATCAAACCATTAGGCAATAAAACGGAATCCAACTTCTGAATCATTTCTTCCAAACGATTTCCATGACCTCCAATAAATACTGCATCCGGTGACGTGATTTCTTGTATATCTTCTTCAAAGAAATCGTCAATGCTCACTTGTATGCCCGGGCAATGATGACTCTTTGTATTATTGTCTATGATTTCTCCACATTCTGCTCTTTTCTCAAAAGCAAAAACTTGCAATGACGGATAATTCAGTTGTGCTTCAATGGCAATAGAACCTGTACAACTTCCTACATCCCAAAAGCACTTCTTATCCCACAACTGCAATGCTTGAAGTGTCAAAGAACGAATGCTCTGTTTTGTAATCATTCCCGGTCTACCTTCCAAGGTCTGGAAAGTGCTATCTGCAAAGCTTCGGGGAGGAATAAAATCTGATGTTTTGATCAGAATTACACAATTCAGCAATTGGTAACCGGCAGTTTCACTCGCTTCTTTCAAGGTAAATTGGCGAACTCTTTCTTTCTCTCCATCCAATTCTTCCCCGACATAAATAGTATAATTTGGATAACCATAAGTGAGTAATCGCTGTGCAATATGCTGTGGAGAATGCTCTTTGTCCGTCAAGATACCTATCATCTTTTCTCCTTGCATCAAGCAAACATCCAAAGGTTTCCAAGTATGTCTTCCATGCAATGAAATACTTTTGAGCTCGCTGTAATTCAAAGAGGCTTTGTGTGCCAATCGTTGAATGGAATTGAAATACGGCAAGACTTCTAGATTTGAGGAGGGTAAAAGTCTTTTTAGCGTATTTCCGAAACCAAAAAATAATGGATCGCCCGAAGCGAAGACAACCACCTTTTGCTTCTTTGTTTGATACTGCTGAATGACATTATGCATTTTACCCGAAATCTCAATCCATTCATGATTTTCAGGCAGATGCTTTTTCACCAATTGATAGTGTCTCTTCCCTCCGGAAAAAACAGTATGATGTTGTATCAACTGCTTTACCTCTGCGTTCAGTTGTACTTCAGAATGATTGCCAATTCCGATGATGTAGAAGTCAATATGTTTGTTTTCCTGTAACAAGACTTAGAAATAGTTTTCAGATTCTTGAAGCGTGAAACAAGCATTGACCAAAGCAGCTGCTATATTACTTCCACCTCTATTTCCATTTAATACAATCCACTCGGTATTTTTCACTTGTACCAACTGTTCTTTGGATTCAATGACATTGACAAAACCAACGGGTACGCCTATAATTCCTGTTGGTTCAAAATATGGATTTTCTCTTAGCTGATCAGTCAATTCGAATAATGCCGTAGGAGCATTACCGATAACAAACAAAGCATTTGGATACATTGCAATTGCCCTTTTTATCCCTGCCTGAGAGCGTGTTAATCCTTCTTTTTCTGCCAAATGTACGGTCTCCTCTTCATTTAAAAGACATACTACTTGGTTACCATACTCCTTCGTATATTTCTTTGTAATACCTGCTTGTACCATGGTTACATCAGTAACAACCACTCCACCATTTTGTAGGTATTTAGAGAAGGTCGTTACAGCCTTTGGAGAGGCTTCATAATGTACATGATCATCAATCACTCCCGTTGTATGTATCAATCGAGTGATAGCCCATTTATCATCTTGAGAATACTGTAAATCTTGTAATTGTTCAGTTACTATTCTGAAACTTTCTTGTTGAATCTCCAAACCTGTCTTTGGCTTTCTATTCAAATAACCGCGAGGTGTCACTAAGTGATTTTTAAATTGGAAAGTCTGTGAATTTCCGATCATCACCAAAGAGAACATATCTACCATTTCTACATCAAAAGTGCCTAAAGTTTGGATTGTGATTTTCTCTTCTGGGCGCGTTACTTGACGAATAATTGCGACTGGAGTATTAGGATCTCGTTCTTCCAAAAAGATTTTCTTCAGACGCTCCAATTGCCAGTACCTTTTCTTGCTTTTGGGATTATATAAACTACAAACAAAGTCACCTACAGCAGCTGCTCGAATACGCTTTTCAATTACTTGCCATGGTGTCATCAAATCTGATAATGAAATACAGCAGAAGTCATGGCCTAATGGAGCACCTAACTTACTACCTGCCGCCAAGAATGCAGAAACTCCTGGTAATGTTTCTAATTCAATTTCTATATCTTTTTCCAAAGAAGCCACCTGATAGACAATCGCTGCCATGGAATAAATACTCGCATCACCTGAACCAATAACAAATACATGTTGATTCTTTTTTGCTTCCTCTATGGCTACTATTGCTCGTTCTTCTTCTTTACCTAAAGGCATGGCAATTTTTACTGCCCCTTCTTTCAGATAATCTTCGCAAAATTGAAAGTAATAGTCATAACCAATCACTACATCCGCTTTTTGCAATGCATTGACCACCAACGGTAAAATATAATCTTTATGTCCAGGGCCTAAGCCTGCTACTGTAATTTTCATGCTTGTTTGTTTTTCTTTATGATCAGAAGAGAGAAATATGGAATGGTTCTCTCTTGAACTTTGTCTATTGATGATGTGATGAATTGCTCAGCAGTCCCGAGTTTTTCACAGTATGTAAAATTGATGTCCTCTCTCTCTAATATGGGCTGGATATGTCCCATCACTGACCTGATTTTCATCAAGACCACTGTATCAGATACTTTTAAAGCATCTTCTAAAACTTTTGTTGATTTTAGAATTGGAAGTACATGAATAGTTTCCCCTAAAAGTGCTAGAGGCTGTTGAATTTCTGCAGCCCCTAAATGGAAAGAACTAATACCAGGAACCAGTGAAATAGAGATGTCTGTCTGTTGAAATTTTTCTAATAAATAAGAGAAGGAGCTGTAAGTACTCAAATCACCTTCACATACTATGGCTACATCCAATCCTTCCAAAACATCTTTCTGTATTTTCTGAAAAGTCTCTTCATAAACAGGATGTACGTGTACTCTATCAATTGTCATTTCTAAATAGAACCCCACTAATTTATCTTGTGATAAATCGTAATTCTCCATAATTTGTAGAGAATAACTACTCTTTCTTCCACCTTGAAAAATGGATCCTGGGTAATAAATTTTATCAACAGACTGAAGTAACTTGTACCCTTTCATTGTGATCAAATCGGGATCGCCGGGTCCTAGTGAAATCCCATATACTTTTCCTCTACTCATTATATTCCAAGTATATTTTTAAAGGTTTTCATCATTCCTTTTTTCTCATCCACTTTTTCATCTTCCTCAAAAAGAATCCCTTTTACATTTAAGTGATGTCCGACTTGATCTTTTCCCTCTTCTTCTTCAAAGCCAATGATCTGCTTACGGTATTTACACATTTGGCAGTTCATATTCGCTTCTCCATTTTTTGCTTGGTCTAGTCTCTCATCAAAAGCTTGTAGTATCAGTTCATCTGCTCCAAAAGCTTCTGTGTTAACATACTCTGTTGTAGATGATTTATTAAAATCGTCTACAGTGGCATAGATTCTTTCGAGCAGTACTCCCGTAAAGAAGAAAAAAGGAATAACATAGGTGCGTTTCATACCTAATTTCTCAAACATTGGTAAGGCTTCTGCCGTCGTAGGGTAAGCTGTTCCACTATAGCCAACGGTCGTAAAACCAAACCCCATACCTTCCCAAAGCATGGCAGCTAGTTTGTGTACATCAGAATTCGCATCTGGATCTGTGGTACCTCTACCAATTACCATCAACCCACATTCTTTTCGGTCAATTGGTGGTAGTAAAGCTTCCTGTTCCTCGATTCTTTTTTTAGATAAATCCAAAAGATAAGAACTTACACCGATGTGTGTTCCCATCTTAATTTCAAGGTCTGGATAATACGATTGGATCGTATTCATCTCATAAGGAATATCATTTTTAGCATGTGACCCCGCAAAAAGAATTACAGGTAATGCATAAATTACCCTTACTCCTTTTTCGTACAACCGTTCAACTGCAGCCTCATATAAAGGGTGACTAAATTCTAAAAAACCATAGTCTACTTCATATTCATTTTCGTACCTATTTTTTAACAAGGCAACGAGTTTTTTGAAAGCATCGGTTCCCGTTTTTCTTCTAGACCCATGGCCACATAATAATATTCCTTCTTTCATTGTCTTTTATATTTTCACCTCTTCATTGAAGTAGGCTTGAGGATCATCATATATATATTCAAAGGATAACAATCGCTTTGATTTACTATTATCAATCAGTTTAAAAGCAAAACTCTTACTGTCTCTAAATATGGGTAGAGGTAACCCTAAGGTTACTGCAGCATTTGTATATAAATCCCTTCGAATAGGATGAAGGCCTGCACAGCCGTTAATCACTTCCCCAAAAAGGTCCTGTTCTATCACCTCTACAATCAAATTTATCGCATCGGTTTGATGGATAACATTGACTGGCACATTTGGATTTTTCAAGACCCTATTTTCCCTTAGTAGCTGAGATGGATGACGTCCTCCTCCAATTAAACCTGCCATTCGGACAGCTGTCAATTGTTTTCCAAAATGTTGACGTAATACTTTTTCTGCTTGATATATATTTTTCCCTCCAATACTTTCAGGAGTGAAATGATCTGATTCTTGAATAGATTGATTGGTATTTGGATAGACAGAAGTGGAACTTACAAAGATGACTTTTTGATGAGTAGGTGTATGTTTTGTCAATTGTTCAATTTGTTTGACATACACTCCATTTTGATCTCTCCGGTCAGCAGGAGGAAAACAAATAATTAAAACATCAGATGAATTGATAAAATCACTCCAGCATCCATGAATTTTATCTTCTTCTATTTTAATCAGTGAAATTTGTTCTGAAGGTTCAAAAGTGAGTAATTCTTCTATTGAGGCAACACTACCTCTCACATCAAACCCTCTTTCTCTTAAACAATTGGCTAATGGTTTTCCTAACCAACCTACTCCTACAATAGTCACCTTTCTTTTCATACTGTTTCCAATTTTATCCCTTTTAATTGTACTTCTAAACAGTATTGCCAAGCATGGTTTTCAAGCCAAATTAGCCCAAGTTCTTCACCAAATTTATTTTTTAGTCGAATCCCTTTTTTTAAGGAGTCCAACTGTTCAAAATATTCAACTACTGCAATTCTCTTTTTGACTAGATTTTGATTTTTCTGATCAATTGGAGCGATAATCAACTCTATTGTTTCCTCTGCCAATTCTAGTTCAAGAGTATACTTTTGACTGTAATTGACATTTTTAATTTCACTAAATGAAAATGATGTTCGATTAGCAAGAGAAAGCGTAGAATATGGACTATTTTCCGATAAATAGAGAAAAAGTGGATAGGTATATTGATCAGAGGCAAAGCCTTTTGTTATTCGACATTCTCCAAGTTCTGAGTCCATCTTTATAGAAAATGGTTTTGGAGTAAAAGCACCTCTTTCTTTCTCCGATTTTATCTCAGACCATTCATCTTGATAGAGTAAATAGTCTTCAACGGGTTTTTGGTGTTCCAAATGGCTTTTAATAATTTCTAAGCCCTTTTGTGGAGTGAGATCTTTGTACCAATAGTTGGGTTGAACAATACATGTTGGAGCATCCTCACACCGGCCATTACATCTAGTTTTGATCGTATGAGTACTGTCCCATTGTCCGCTATTTCTAAGGTAAGCTCTTACATTTCGTACTACTTCCTCAGAACCTGCTTTTTGGCAAGATCCACCATCACAAAATAAAAAAATCTGTTGAGTCTCAGCAATGTTTTTCCCCATGATTCAGATTGTTTGATGAATAGCAACAATTGGGGATAATAGAATGACAATCTGTTTATTGTTAGCAAGTTAGTAAAACTAACAAAGTGTACTAATAGATTGAAGGTCACAACTTTTATTCCCGAAAGTTTGTTTTCTTGTTTGCAAAAAAAGGTAGGTATTCTGACTTGCTTTCTTCTGTTACTCCTTCCCATTTATCTTAACAGTGGCTCATTGTAACAAAATTGTTTTCGAAAGAAAACGAAAGCTTACAGCTGCGGGTACAGTTTTGGATTCACACCAAATTCCCTTTTCATTCCAACATTAGGAACTCCTTTTCAGCAGTGGCAAATTTACTTAATTTTAGTTGGTAAGCAAACCTTGTTAAGAACAAAGTCTAAACGGCTCTGTACTGATGTAAATGGTAAATAAACTATCTCAAATCCATAATCCAGATAAGTTTTCTCTAAAACAGGTGATAATTGCTGCTGATAAGAAAATGATTCTGGCCTTTGAGGATCTTTGGTATATATTTCTTCCCAAGGAAGTGCAAAAAATACCTCTTTTTTATAATATCGATGGAAAGGAAACAATGTTAAGTAATCAGGAACTGGTTTCTCCTGAAACCGAAGGTAGGCAATGGTATCAATAATACTTCTATCACAAAAAATTGCTTCGGAATATTCTCTTAAATGATCTAATGTTCTTTGAAAGACTAGTTCACTAAACCGTTCAACGTTCTTCCATGGCATGCCTTCTCTTCCATATTTCTGTTCATCTATTATCACCTGACGCGAGGCTTCGGGCATTGTTAATACACTCGACCTTTCAATCGTATTAATCAAGGTCGTTTTTCCTGTACCTGCTGCTCCTGAGATGATAGAAATACTCATTAGTAGACTTGTATTAAAATGAGATAAAAAGCAATGAGTAAAACGAAAAACCAACTAGTACTATAGTTGATATTTGCTACTTTATAAATTTCTTGATGCAGAATAGATCTTTGATTAGTTCCGATATATGGTTTCTCTACCAATTTGCCTCCATAATAATTAGGACCACCAAATCTCACTTTTAGAATATAGGCTAAAGCAGCTTCCGGATACCCCGCATTGGGACTACTATGTTTTTTTCCTTCAGTGAAAACTGTTGCCAAACCTCCGAACCGAAATGAAACGACCAACATAAAAAAAGCTGTTAGTCGGGCAGGAATATAATTCGCAACATCATCTAGTTTGGCTGCAAATCTCCCAAATTGTTCATAGCGGTCATTTTTATAGCCAATCATAGAATCAAAAGTATTGATCATTTTATAGGCCATTGCTCCGGGAACTCCTAAAATGACAAAATAGAACAAGGGGGCAATTACACCATCACTTAAGTTTTCAGACATAGTTTCAAGGGTAGCCGTACGAATTTGCTGTTCATTTAATGCTGAAGTATCTCTACCTACAATCCAAGAAAGTCTTTTTCTCCCTGCCTCTAATCCTTCTTTTTCTAATACATTAAACACTGCAATTCCTTCTTTTACTAATGTTTTATTGGCTAAACAGTAAAACAATAAAATGACACTAAGAAGTATTGATACAATAGTATTTAACTCATCAATATAGTTTAGTACATAGTAAGGAACTACAAATGATAAACTCACTAAAGTAATCGTTAATAAAGCTCCTTTTAAAAACTTATTTTTTCCATTATTTAGACGCTTTTCTCCCTTCGCTATAAGGTTTCCATATCCCACAATAAGGTGTGGCAAAACTCTAGGATCTCCAAAAATTTGATCCAACACAAAGGCAATAATTAAGATGAGTATTGACTTTATATCCATGAAGTAAGTGCTTTAATAATTTGTTTGTTAGCCGTTGGTGATTGTACAGAAAGTCGAATAAACTCTCCTTCTAAACTAGTAAAATTGGTAGCGTCTCTTATCAAAATTCCTTTGCTAATTAAGACGTTCTTTAATTCACTTGCCTTTCCTTTTAATAATTTAACCAAGAAGTAAGACGTGTTAGTTTCTTGTACCTCTATATGCTCAATCGCTCTTAATTGATCTTGAAAAAATATCCGTTCTTTTAATAGACTTTCAATATCAAAAATCAGTTGGTCATAATTCTCAAAAAGGTATTTTCCTGTTTGAATAGCCAACCCGTTAACACTCCATGGAATACGAATCGTTTTTAATTTCTCAACCATAGAAGCATCAGAAATAATATAGCCTAAACGAAGCCCAGGAATTGTAAATGTTTTGGTTAGTGATCGTACAACAATCAAGTTTTTATGCTTTTCTACTAAAGGTAAAACTGATTTTGTAGCTTTTGTAAACTCAATATATGCCTCATCTATCACAAAAGTTGATGTAGGGTTTTCTGTTATGAAGTCTTCTAATTCAGCAAAGGAAAATACACTTCCTGTTGGATTATTGGGATTACAAATAAATACAAGGTCCGTATTAAACGAATCTAAATCTTCCTTTCCTACAACAGTATATGAGATGTTATGCATCTTACAAGCATCTTCATATTCTGAGAAAGTTGGACCTACAATGGTCGACCTTTTACCTTTAAACAATTGAGCTATCAAATAAAAAGCTTCAATAGCACCATTCGTAAATAGAAAATTTTCAGCAGGTTGTTGATATCTAATAGATGCACATTCTGACAACTCTTCTGCTGCCGGAGATGGATAATTTTGAATACCCTCCACCTGTTTGGCAAGAGCTTTTAAGATTTCTGTGGGACAGCCTTTATAGAATACATTAGAACTGAAATTGTATTTAATCTGACCTTTTACCAAATGTAGATCATCACCATGTCCATTTAACATATGTCTTCCATGATTTTATTGATCTCCAAATTCTCTTCTACCCAATCTGCCAATTTATCAAATTGATCTCTTTTAAAGGTTTTATAGTCTTGTGCTTCAGCTTCTGGAAACTTATACTTCAACAATTCATTTACTACGACTTGATTATCGAAAACTCCATGTAAATATGTTCCCCAGCTTAGTTTACCATCAAAATATCCCTCTTTTTCCTGACCTATCGTATTCAATGCAAAGCCTGAAGGAACTAACGTTTCTCCCATATGAATCTCGTAGCCTTCGCATTTTTCATCAGAATTCTTAAAAGAGAATTGTCGCTGAACTGTATGTTTCTCTTTTGATAAAGTTGTCTCAATATCAAAGATTCCTAACCCTAGTTCTTTTTCCTGATCACCTTCAACATGATGAGGATCATATACCACATTCCCTAACATCTGATACCCTCCACAAACTCCTATGATTGGTATTTTATCATAAAGTTCTTTTATCAATAGATCTAGACCTTCTTCTTTCAACTTGGCTAGATCGCTCATTGTATTTTTTGTTCCAGGCAGTATGATAACATCAGCCTTCTTTAATTCACTTACATCTCTTGAATAATACAGATGAATAAGAGGTTCATTTTCCAATGCTTGAAAATCGGTATAGTTCGACATATAATAATGTTTGACCACAGCGATATTCAGCATTCCATCTTGAGTTGTAGTATTTCTACCTCGAAGTGCTACAGAATCCTCTTCTTCAATAATTATATCCTCAGCATAAGGTAAAACACCCAAAACAGGGTATCCCGTTAATTCTTCTAATTTTTTCTTTCCTTCAACAAACAAGCTTGCATCTCCTCTAAACTTGTTGATGATAATCCCTTTTAATAGGTCTTTTTCCCAATCTTCTAAAAGGGCAATAGTACCATAAACACTACCAAAAACACCTCCGCGGTCAATGTCTGCTACTAGATATACACATGCATTGGCTGCTTTCGCCATACGCATATTTACGATATCTCTATGTTTTAAATTCAGTTCGCTGATACTTCCTGCTCCTTCCATTACGATAGGACCAAACTGATCTGAAAGCTTATGAAATGCTTTTTGAGCTTCTAAAAACAGGTGTTTTTTATTTTCTCCCAAGAAGTAATCTCTAGCAGACTGGTCACCTACAGGTTTTCCATGCAAGACCACTTGTGATTTATTTTTCGAGGATGGCTTCAATAAAACAGGGTTCATCTCTACCATGACAGGTAGTTGACATGCTTCCGCTTGTACGGCTTGTGCTCTTCCGATTTCTAACCCATCATAAGTAGCAAAACTATTCAGCGACATGTTTTGGGCTTTAAAAGGTGCTGGTTGGTATCCTTTATTTTTTAGCCATCTGCAGATACCTGTAGTAATCCAACTTTTACCTACGTCGGAACCGGTGCCTACCAGCATAATGGGACGCATGTTTTTCATTTTAGTTTGATGTTAATTATAATCAGAAAAAATTAGTATCTCATTTTCAAAAAAATCCATTGAAGAGATTTGGATTAAATTTTATGCAATTCAAGAAATACCACGCTAAGGTATTAAATAAATTTTGATATGATGGATAATTAAAAGTTGAGAAAAAGATGATTAAAAACTATTTCCCAACAAAAAAGCCATGTGATTGATTACTCATCACATGGCTTTTTTCAAGAGAGTTCTCTCTTATCCTTTTAATTGAAACTTCTCTTTTGATTTAGCAATCGCTTCTTTGTAAATATCTTCATACAAAGGACAAACTTTTTCAATGCTAAATTGCTGTGCTTGTTTCAAAGCATTTTCTTTATAGTACGGCAAATTGGCATCATCTAGAATATGCAATGCATTTTTGGCCATATCATCAACATCTCCTACTTCAGACATCATTCCGGTTAAACCATGAATGTTTACTTCAGGAATACCTCCAGCATTCGATGAAACAACAGGAACTTGGCAAGCCATAGCTTCTAAAGCGGCTAAACCAAAACTTTCTTTTTCCGATGGCATCAGGTATAAATCTGCTACAGATAAAATTTCTTCTACCTCTGCAATTTTCCCTAAGAACCTCACATCTGCACAAGTTCTAAGTTCTGCACATTTCTCTTCTAGCTTTGCTCTTTCTGGTCCATCACCTACCATCAGAAGTTTACAAGGCATCTTCTCTCTAACTCTTTTGAATACCTCTAAAGCATCATCAGCTCTTTTCACTTCTCTCATATTGGAAACATGGACAAGAAGCTTTTCGCCATTCGGGCAAATTGCTGTTTTAAAGTGATCTTTTTTATGCTTCGTAAATCTATCCAGATCAACAAAGTTTGGAATCACTTTAATATCTTTAGTGAGATCAAAGTACTCGTAAGTTTCTTTCTTAAGGCTTTCAGAAACAGAAGTAACGCAATCTGATTCATCGATAGAAAAAGCAACTACAGGTTCAAAGCTGTCATCTTTACCTACCAATGTAACATCCGTACCATGAAGGGTCGTTACCACAGGCATATCTATTCCTTTCTTTGCTAAAATCTGCTTGGCTGTATATGCGGCAGATGCATGAGGAATAGCGTAATGAGCGTGAAGAACATCCAACTTTTCTGCAAGAGCTACTTCTACCATTTTACTTGTTAAAGCCAACTCATACGGAGGGTACTTAAACAAAGGATATGTACGGATATCCACTTTATGATAGAAAATATTCTCATCAAAAAAGTCTAACCTAGTAGGTTGGTCATAAGTAATAAAATGTACTTCATGTCCTAACTTCGAGGCTAAGTTCTTTCCTAATTCTGTTGCTACCACTCCACTACCACCGTAGGTAGGGTAACAAATGATACCGATTTTCACTATTTAATTTATTTTGTAATGAGTTTAGGCAACGACAGATGAATAATTGATCCCCATGTGAGAAGCAGTATATGCTACTTCGCCATTTTCGATCACAATTACCTGAGGAGATTCATGCTCAACACCAAATTTCTCTGCAATTGCATTTGAAATAGGTCTATATTTTATCAAATCTAAGTAATAAGGAGCAACCTTATTATCGTCTTCCCAAGAACGCTCTAAGCGGTTAAGTGCCATAGAACTAATCGAACAACGAGTAGAATGTTTTAAAATCATTACTCTTTGATTCTTAGATTCTTCTAGTATCTGGTCCAGCTGACTTATGTCAGTGAGAGGCTTCCAATTCATAACGGTCAAAAGTTCGTTTAAACAACATTCGCAATGTAGGTAAAAAAAAGAAGTAAGACAATTTAACCACCTTACTTCAACTGACATTCGTCATATTATTTCTTTGAATCTTCTTGTTTTGGAGCGTGATTGATGATTTCTTCTCTAAGTTTTCGTTTTTCAGATAATTCTTTCTCTTTTTTCTCTTCCCACATCTCCTCTCTTACTTGCCATTGTTTTACTCCTACTCTAGCAATTACTTCGTCGATCACAGAACTCCCCAACTCTTGGATTAATTTTTCATTACCTTCTTTGGTCTCTGAAAATAATATTCCTTCTATAATTTCGTAAACAACATCTTTCAATACTTCCTCATTCTTTTCTGAAGAGATATCCACAAAAAGATCGTTAATCACTTTATAAACAATGTCTGCGATGGCATCTTCCAACCTAGAGGAAGCATAAGAACCAATAACAGGTATTTTCTTTAAATCATTAATTTCCGAATTATCATTTACTGCTTCTTCAATTAATTCTGCCACATAACCTTCTAATTCTTGTTTTCGATGGGCATAAGCTTCTCTCATGGCAAACATCACCTTCCTAGATACCCATACTGATAAACTATCTTGATATGGCTTAACCACATCCTCCATAAATTTCTGATTGGCATAGCTTCCCGATTGTAGTTCGTCTTTTACTCCTTCTAATACGTTAATGACTACAGCATCTGAAATTTCTTCTACAACAATCTCCTTTACATGAAGAATAGTCCGGTATATACTCAACTCTTCTAAATTGATAATTTCATGGCTGTGCCATCTAAACAGCATAGCAAATACTCTCAATAAACGGAAAAAGTGCATACCTGGAAAACTACCAATCAAATCATAAAAATGGATAAATGGATAGAAATACCATTTTGCATATTCTTTCTCTCGATAGGCCTCTAGCCATGAAAGTGAAAATTCTAGAAGATAAAAGACCATAAAACAGATTTCGATAATATAGAAGTTATCGAAGATGTAGTCTTTGTACCATTGAGTGGGAGTCTCTGCAATTGAGTAAAGAAAGTTTCTAATGATCTCTGTCTCGAATAAAGAATTAAAAACCATCCATAAAAGATGGAAAATAATAATGTTCAAGATAACGATATCCCTAACCAAACGTTTGTATTCTAATTTGTCTAGTTTATCGTAGTTGAAATGCTTTTTTACGTTTAAGAAAACCCTCATTTAAAGAAACTTTGATATTGTCTAGCTAAAATACCAAATATTATGGATTACAGTTAGATAAGGGCAAACAGAATCGATAATAATATTTATCGACTTACATTTTCACTTTATTTTGTAGTTACTGGTTGAGCCAATCTTTAAACTTGGTTATTTTATCTGCTGGAACAAAGAGTTCTGTGGGGATTTCAGGAGTAGTAAAAACTCTCAGTTTTGTTTTAGAATACCAAGAAACACTTTCTATCGCATCAATCTGAACGATGTATTTACGATTAATTCTGAAGAATTTTTTAGGGTTTAAATTCTTCTCTACCTGATCCATTGTGTAATTGATATCATACACTTTTCCATCATTTACCTGAATAAACACTGCTTTACTCTCTGCAAAAATATAGGCAATATCTTCTACCCGAATGGATCTTAACTCATCACGGTAGCTTACCATAAAGCGTTCCTTATATTCTTGTGAAACTTGCTGAGCAACCATTTTCCCCAACAGTTCATAGTTTATGGACTCGTTGCTAGAGTTATCTGAAGCGTAGATTTTTTTAAACTTCTCAACACTTTTTTCTAGATCAGAAGCATTAATAGGCTTCAGTAAGTAGTCAATACTATTTTGCTTAAATGCCTTTATTGCATATTGATCAAAAGCAGTAGTAAAAATAATGGGAGTATCTACTTCCATCTGATCAAATACTTCAAAACTATTACCATCAGAGAGATGAATATCCATAAAAATAAGATCAACTTGCTCACCAGATTCAAAAAACTCAAGGCACTCCTCAATCGACTCTAAAATATTAATTACTTCAAAGTCTTCAACGATTTTTCCTAGCAGCATTTTAAGCTTTCTAGCACTTGGTGCTTCATCTTCAACTATCAGTACTTTATACATAGTTTATTGACTTAATAATGGTAATTCGGCAATATATTGATCTCCTTGAATAAAAAAGTTCGGAGACCTGTCTGATAATAACTTATATTTTTCCACTAGATTCTTCTGACCGGTGTGCGTTGATGTTGTATCAGGAGTATCTCTTAGTTGATAGTTATTGGCTACAACTATTCGGTCACCTTCTTGGAAAATATGTATATGCAATGGATACCTTTTTGATATTCTATTATGTTTTATCGCATTTTCGATCAAGACTTGTAACGATAAAGGAGGCAACAAATAATCATTTACAGAAGTATCTAAATCATTTTTAACACTAAAACTTTCTTCAAAACGTATTTCAAGAAGAAATAAATAGGCTTCGATAAAATCTAATTCTTGCTCTACAGGAACCAACATTTCTTCACTTATTGTAAGCACATAGCGGTATACTTTTGCAAATTCCTGTATAAACCGATCAGACTTTTCGATATCCTCATAAATCAGAGATGAAAGAACACTCAGGTTATTGAATAGAAAATGATTATCCAGTTGATTCTTTAAGGCAGAATATTTCGTCTGTAATTGTGCTTTTTCTACCTTCTCAAGGTTCAACTCCAATTCATTACGTTCTGATAATACTTCAATAAATTCTATTGCAACAATGAAAAGAATATTTTCTACCAATGGCAATGCAAATATCCCTTCAACGGGAGCATTTACTTCTTTTAGCTCTACTAACTTTTGATAAAAGCTACCACCACCAAAGATATAATGCATCAAACTAATCACTAATGAAGTAACACTAATCACTAAGATAAGATCTACTATACCTCTAATGATAAAATACCTTTTCCAGGGTAACACTTTATTCAACCTAACTACAGAAAAATGATAAAAGAAAACTGCAATGGTTGAAGAAGTAAGAACATAGGGCAATACTTCAGTAAGAAAAGAAGTCACTTTTTCTTCAGCAATATATCCACTTAAAACCAATGTAGTCATTGGAATCAGTACGATACATAAGACCGATAAAGGAATAAAAAACAGCCAAATTAAATTCTTCTTCTTTTTCATAGTTACCAAATATAAGAAATAGCCCTCAGAGCTTTAACTCCAAGGGCTTATTGTTATTGATATCTTTCTATTGTCCATTTACCTGATTCAGTAAGTCACCAGATAACTGTAAAATTGAATATTCTGCTACTTTTGCCTGATAAAGGGCATCGTTTAATCTACTCTTAGCAGTTTGTAAATTGGTTTGTGCTGTACGGAAATCAATGCTTGTTACTTGTCCTAATTCATATTGTTCTTTTGTTTGTGTAAAGTTTAACTCCGCCTGTTCCATACTTTTCGCCTCCATTTTCGCTATTTTCTGTTTATAGTCATAATCAAACCAAGCATCCATAACATCTCTCTCCAACTCTTTAGTTAACTGTAAAGTGTTTTCCTTCTGAGCAATGACATTCAGTCTTGCATTTTGTTCTGTTCTTTTCTGCTGATGGCCATTAAATACATTGAATGACATAGTAACTCCTGCTGTAAGACCTAAATTTTCATTATAAAGCACTTGGCCTGCATCATTATTCATTCTACTGTAGCCATACTGAGCATAAGTCGAAACTGTTGGAGACCTTTGCGATTTTGTGATTTTCAAATCAAGTTCTGTAATGTCTTCTTGTTTGTATTGAGCCAAAAGAGATAAATTCTCTGTCATGGCCTTATCCAACACATTTTCAGCAGTCAATCCACTCAGAAATTCAAAATCAGGGTTTACCTCATAAATAGTATTGATATCAGCACCAATAACTACATTCAGTTTTCTGATAGAATTATAATATGCTTGTTCTGTTTGAAGATAAGAAGTGCTATCACTGTTAAGATCTACTTCTGCATTCAAGACTTCTAATTTGTTAGTTTGGCCTAATAAATATCTACTATGAAGTCTTTCTAATCTTCTATTGGAAGTAACAATTGTCTCTTTGGCGATATTAAGATTTTCTTGTTCTCTTGATATATCATAAAACCCTTCCACTACTTGTAGAATAGTATTTTCTACTTCCTGTTTGAACCTCAAATCTTCTAAAGTCGCACTCTCTCTAAGTTGATTTAACGTAAACCTATTTCCATTTCCACTAAACAATACGTAGTCCATTCGAACATTTGCATCATAAGAGGTTGATGCCGCATTGTCTAAAGTCATACGGTTATCACTACCTTCTGGAGCTCCAGTATTCATAAACTCCATTTCAGTATCATTATTACTATATTCTGCTCCTGCAGTAGCTGTTACAGATGGAAGTAAACCTGCATTACCTGCAGTTGCATTATTTTCTGCTTGTTCTTTATTAACTGCAACAGCCTTTAGATTATGGTTATTGGTTAATGCCAATTGTATGGCATCATTGATACTAAATACTTCTTGAGCAGTACTATTTCCTGCTAATAGACAGAAAATTAATAAAGGGATAATATTATACTTTCTCATTTTCGTAGTCGTATGCCAGTTCTTTAATAGCTGCTTCTACAGCTTCTTGATTTACTTTTTCACCAGTTTTCAACTCTTTAAACATTACTTTCACCTGGTTGAAAATCTTGATACTAACAGGTAGTACTATCAATGTGATCAGTGTTGCACCAGCAATACCATAAGAGATAGTAATCACCATAGGAATTAGGAATTGAGCCTGTAAACTCGTTTCAAATACCATCGGGGCCATACCTGCCACAGTAGTCACTGTTGTTAATAAAATCGGACGGAATCTTGAAACACACGCATCTATAAGAGCATCATTAAATGACATACCTCTCTTGAGGTTAAGGTTGAATGCATTGATCAATACTAAAGCATCATTTACCATTACACCTAAAAGGGCAATAATTCCCATAAATGACATCATACTAATAGCAAACCCATGTAGGTAATGTGCCAAGACCACCCAAACAAAACTTAGAGGTACTAAGGCAAAAACAATAAAAGACTGACTAAAAGACCTTAGAGTAAAGACTACAATGGTGAACATTAGAATGAATACAATCGGAATCACTTTAGCAGCAGAGTTGGATACCTTTTCTTGTTCTCTTTTCTGTCCATCAAAGTCAGCTGAAACCGTTTGGTGTTCTTTTAATAAATCGGGAAGTAATTCTGTCTTGATTTTATTAAGAATATCTGGAAGTGCATCATCAGGATTTTTTAATTGGGCCGTTAATTTCATCTCCCTGTTAAAATCAATATGATTAATAGATGAATAGCCGTCTTCGATGGTGAAATTTGCGACTTCAGAAAAAGGATAGGCCGCCCCATTTGGCATACGGATCTTCATTTTTTCCAAATCTCCAAAACTATTACGGTTACTCATTTCATAGCGTACCCATACTTTCACTTCATCTTGTCCTCTCTGTACTCTTTGAATTTCATACCCAAAGAAACCTTGACGAATTTGAGAAATCACCTCTTGCTCTGTTAACCCTAATTGATAAGCTTTCTCTTTTAAAGTAATATGAATTTCACGGTTACCTGTTGGGTTATTGTCTTTGACATTTCTCAACTCAGGCATTTTCTCCATACGTAACTTCAACTCTTTCTTTACAATGGCCAACTCTTCTAGATCATCTCCTCTCAGAGAAACTACTACTGGATCTCCAAATGGAGAGAAAGAAGCAAAACTGATTGATTCAGCTCCGGGAATCTTACCAATTTCATTTTGTAAAGCGTTACTTACTTCAGCTGCAGATCCAAAACGTTGTTCTGCTCCTAATAAAGTAAGATTAAATTGTACCTGATGACCAGAACCCATGTACACCATATTTACCTTCTGAATGATGTCTTTTTCATCGGTCTGGTTTACTTTCAATTCATCATTAACGATTTCAATTGCTTTCTCTATTTGCTGAACTCCCTTTCCTGTGACTTCTTGTTGGGTACCATTCGGCATGACTAAAGTGACTGTAATGTCGTCTCCTTCAATATTCGGAAAGAAAGTGGCTGGTACTACCTTTTTAGCCATCATACCAATAGAGAAAATAAATAAGCCAACAGTAATACTTAAGGTGAATACTTTATTTCTAAGCGTAAATTCCAAAATTGGTTTATACACTTGGTCTCTAAATTTGAAAAGGTATTTATCGACCGTTTTTGTTACAATATTTGCCTCTGTTTTACCATTTTTCTTAAAGGCTTTTGAAAAAGCTAAATGAGCCGGTAGAATGATTAAACCTTCGATCAAAGAAACGAATAAGATCAACCCAACAATCCATGACATATCTTTGAAGAAGTCTCCCATTGTACCATCTAAGAAAATAAACGTAGAGAAGGCTACGATGGTAGTTAGCACAGCTGAAATCACAGCAGGTAAAACTTCCATAGTTCCATCGATTGCTGCTTGAATAGCTAGTTTACCATTTTCATAATGTTGGTAGATATTCTCTGCAACAACAATGGCATCATCCACTAATATTCCCAATACCACAATCAATGCGAACAATGAAATCATATTGATCGTAACACTAGTAAATGAGATGAGGATAAACATACCAAAGATGGAAAATGGGATCCCCAAAGCTACCCAAAAGGCAATTCTTGGATTCAAGAATAACGACAAGAATACCAAAACGAGAATAATACCTACGATACCATTTTCAATTAATAGCTCTAAACGTTGTCCTAACAAATCAGACTGATCTCTAATGATTTCTATGTGCAGCACATCATTTTGAGCATTAAATGTCTCGATATACTTATGTAATTCTTCTGCTGTTTGAAGAATATCTTCGCTAAAAGTATTATTAATCGTTACCGTAACAGCTCTTTTACCATTTAACGTCGCTCTAGCTGGAGCATCCTCCCACTGATCAACCACTTTAGCGATATCATTTAATCGAATTACACCACCATTATCAGTTTGTCTAATGATGATATGGTCCAACTCATCAGAAGTGTATCCCTTATTATTGGCTCTAATAAAAAACTCTTCCTCACCATCTTTAATACTACCACCAGTCATATCTAAGTTGGCTCCTTGAACTGCTAATGCCACTTCTTCAAAAGTCATATTGTAGCTTTCAAGGGCATCTTCATTGAGTAATACTGCGATCTCTTCATTAGGGAATCCTGATAATTCAATCTTCGAAATACCTTTTTTGGCGAGTAGGTCTTTTTCAACTTTTCTTGCCGTTTCTTTTAGTGATTTCAGAGAAACTCCTTCCCCTGTAATACCAAACATAAAGCTAAAATTAGAGTCCTCATGTTTTGAGGATACCACAGACTCCACACCGACTGGAAAAGAAGGAATACCTTCTACCACATTTTTTACTCTAGTCAATGCTTCATCCATGTCAGTTCCCTTAAACATTTCAAGGGTAATCTTACCAACATTTTCTTGTGCATAAGAAGTAATCTGATCCAAACCTTCTAAACCTTTCAGTTCTTCTTCGATTTTAAGAATCACACCTTCCTCTATTTCTTCAGCTGATGAACCTGGGTATACCACATCCACATAAATAAAACGTTGAGGAGCATTAGGCATAAATGTACTGGTCATATTAGACGTAGTCATAAATCCAAGAACCAGTATTAACACCATCACTAAGTTGACAGCTACCGGAAATTTGATAAAATAGGATATTAACTTTTTCATGAATCAGCCCGCTTAGTTCAATACTTGTACTTTCATTCCTTCATATGGATTTTTGATGTTAGTCATCAATACCGCTGCATCTGTCGGAACACCTTTAACAATAGCATCAGATTTGAAGGTTTCCATTACTTCTATTTCTTGTAATGCAAGCCTATTGTCCTTAATCACATAGATTTTATTACCATCAAATATTAGTTTTCGAGGGATTTGAACTGCTTCTTTAAATGCTTCACTATTTACCTGAGCCGTTAAAAACATTCCTTCTTTTAATGTTTTACCCGACGTCTGTATATATACTTTTACACTTTGTGAGTTGGCATCTAAGGTATTACCAATTCGAATTACAGTTCCAGTCCATTCGTTTTCTAATTCAGAAGAGAATAATCTTACTTTATTACCAATCTTAAAATGTTCGATATCTTTTAAAGGTGCTGTTACTTCTAATTCATAAGATGAAAGATTAACCATTTCTCCTAATTCCTGACCTGCTCTAACTGCAGTACCCGCTTCAATATCACTTTTAGAAATCACCCCACTAAATGGTGCGTAGATAGTATATTTACTCAGTTTTTCTTCCGACGATTTGATTGTATAATACGAGCTATAAATCCCATTACCTGCGATAAAGTACTTTTCCTTTTCTGTTTTAGGTTCAGGTAAAGGCTGTAATGATTTATTAATATCAAGATTTTCTAAATATTGATTCCAAGCTGGGTAGCTTTCTGTGAAGTCTTGTTTCAGGTCTGGTAAGATAGCTGTTAGACTTGTCATGAAATTACTTTTATCGGCCAGTAATGTCATGTAACGTTCCTGCTGATCTATTTGTAAAAGTATTTGACCTTTCTTATAGTAATTCCCTTCTCTAAATTTTTTTGCTGAGGGTAATAAGCGGCCTTCTACTTCTGCATAAATTTCATATCTATCTTTTGCTCTTAACTTTCCTGTTACTTCAATTGTATTTTGAAGCGTTTTAAGTTTTGCGTAATCCACCTCAACTGCTAAGATACTTTTATCTTCTATCGGTTTTTCAGCAGGTTTTTCTGGCAATGCACTCACTGCGAATACTGCGATAATTATCACAAGAGGACTTAGGATTAGGTATATATATTTGCTTTTCATCGTTTTGATAAGTTTATGAATGATGACGATGACACAAACATCCTGATTCTATACCTCTATATAAATTAAAGAGTGACGAAGCCTGAAAAATCAAGGATGAACCTTGAATATTAGAGATGAACCGAAAACCAAATTTGAGATTATTAGTTAGTAGAAAATGAATTAGTATAAGCTTCGTTAATGAAAAAGTATTTTATACACTTATTTTTTATCATTTTCTATGTATTCAAATTGAATACTCATTATATTAGTTTACAATTACAGTCACTTTACAAATTAGAGTAATAACCGACCATTAACATGTATAATAAACCAATGCTAAGAGACAATGCCCTAGAAGGGAATCATTTTGTAGTTACTGGAGGTGCTACAGGTCTTGGCAAATCAATGACTAAATATTTTCTTGAACTCGGAGCTAACGTGACCATCTGTAGTAGAAAAGAAGATAAACTTTTAGCTGCAGCAGATGAATTGGAGGAACAAACTGGAAAACGTCCATTTTACGTGGTTTGTGATGTCAGAAAATACGATCAAGTAGAAAATGTGATCAAAGAGGCTACAGCAAAACATGGTAAAATTACGGGCTTATTAAACAACGCCGCAGGAAACTTTATCAGTCCAACTGAAAGATTAAGTCATAAGGCATTTGACACTATTGTGGATATCGTTCTAAAAGGTTCCTATTATTTCACCTTAGCTATGGGCAAACATTGGATTGCTAATGGTATAAAAGGTGTAATGCTTAATATAGTGACCACTTATGCCTCTACAGGTTCTGGATATGTTGTTCCTTCGGCAAGTGCTAAAGCAGGAGTATTAGCAATGACAAGATCATTAGCGGTCGAATGGGCAAAATATGGGATCCGTTCCAATGCTATCGCTCCTGGCCCTTTCCCTACAAAAGGAGCATGGGACAGACTATTCCCTGAAAACCTTCGCGCTCAATTTGACGAAGCCGGAAAAGTTCCTGTAGGCCGTGTTGGGGAACATCAAGAGTTAGCGAATCTTGCTGCTTATTTAATGTCAGATTTCTCCGCATATATGAACGGTGAAGTAGTAACAATCGATGGAGGCGAATGGCTTAAAGGTGCTGGAGAGTTTAACCATCTCGATGCAATACCATCACCTCTTTGGGATGATATCGCAAAAGCAATTAAGACAAATACAAAAGCAAAATAAAAAAAGGCCATTCTACTAAATATAGAATGGCCTTTTTCATTAACGATAAAAGTGATTATTCTCCACTTTCATCTGTTTCTGAAACACCAAATTCAGCGGCTTCTTTTGCTGAAGACGCTTCTTTAATTCTTCTTGATACCTCATTTACATCCATCTTCTCTTGTAAGACAAATGCTTGTCTGTATTTTTTCTTGATCTTAGTATGCTCACCATACGCTGTTAAGCGATCAAAGTAATATCCTGCTCTAACTTTATAATTGGGTTGGTCATATACCAGGTCAACTTCGTAGTTACCAAATCTTTCTTTTAGGTTATAAACCACACCTTCGGCTCTAGCTCTATCGCTACCAGAGTAAACTAAAATTCTATATACAGAAATACCACCAAGATCTCTAGAAGATAGATCTGCTAAGATTTGGTCTACTTTATCATTGTCATAGTTTTCCGGAATACCATTACCCGCTGTTACTTCTTCCTCTACTTCAGAAGGTTTAGTCATATCTTCTTGATCAGGTTGAGGCATATATGCAGATAAATCTGTATCAATTAGGTCTACAGATGCTTTTGTAGTGGTTTGTGAAGGCTTACAAGCAAAAGTGCCTAAGAAAAGTCCTATTAATGTAAATCGTAAGAGTAACTTCATAAAAATATTTATCCTTAATTATGATGTTTTCAAAGTTAATGAATTAATCTCAGTAAGAAATAAAGATAATCACAATATGATACGATCTCTTTGATTTTTTCACAAAAAGAAAAAGGGTATCTCTGAAATCATCAGAAATACCCTCAAATGTATTTTTAGTGATGCATCTAATTATCCTTCAAGGATCACACAAGCACCATTAGTAATATCATTTTCAACAGACTTGTACTTAACACCTTCTTTTACAGTACCGTCTTGATATTTCACAGTCACTCTATCATTTCTTTGATATGTTTTGTCACTGTGACGAGGCTTAACCACCTCTACAGGAGCCTTTGGAGCTTCTGGAAGATCAGCACTTTGTGGAGCTGAATCATTGCCTAATGCCGAACCTGCTTCAGCTTTAGAAGCTGTTACTTTTGGTTCCGGTCTTTTTGGCATTGGAGGAGGTGCAGGCATTGGAGGTTGCTCTTGTACAGGAATACGAGCTTTCGATAAGAAACCAATGATCTCATCGTTCACTTCTGCTACAAATGACTTGAACAATTCAAACGATTCGAATTTGTAGATCAATAATGGATCTTTTTGTTCGTGAACCGCATTTTGAACTTGTTGTTTCAACTCATCCATTTCGCGTAAGTGCTCTTTCCATAAATGGTCAATTACTGCAAGTGTCGCATTTTGAGCCAATACAGATGCTACTTCCTCACCATCATTTTCTAGAGCTTTATCAAGATTTACGTTGATTTGGAACATTCTATGACCATCTGTAAATGGCATAACAATGTTTTCAACAACACCACCTTTCTCCGCTTTCACCTTTTCGAAAATAGGTTTTGCTTGAGTCCAAATAGCTTCATTTTTCGCCTTGTAATGCGTTAAAGCTTCTTTGTATAACTCTTGTGTAAGGTGTGCTTCATTTAACTGATGGAAGCCTTCTTCTTTTATCGCTGTTGATACACCTAAGATTTTCAATGCATCTAACTTGAAACCTTCGTAGTTACCTACATGAGTTTCTGAAATATTTGAAGCTACATCAAAGAATGTATTCATGATATCTACCTGTAGACGCTCACCTGATAAGGCATTACGACGACGACGATAGATTACTTCTCTTTGGTAGTTCATAACGTCATCATACTCAAGAAGACGCTTACGAATAGCAAAGTTATTTTCTTCTACTTTACGTTGTGCTCTTTCGATAGACTTTGTAATCATTGAGTGCTGAATTACTTCACCCTCTTCTAATCCTAATCTATCCATTACTGCTGCGATACGGTCTGAACCGAATAAACGCATCAAGTTATCTTCTAATGAAACGAAGAACTGAGACGATCCTGGATCACCTTGACGACCAGAACGACCTCTTAACTGACGGTCTACACGACGAGATTCATGACGAGATGTACCAATAATTGCTAAACCACCAGCTTCTTTTACTTCTACTGGCAACTTAATATCGGTACCACGACCAGCCATGTTGGTTGCAATAGTTACTGCACCTTTCTGACCAGCTAAAGCAACTACTTCTGCTTCTCTACCATGCTGTTTCGCGTTTAGTACTTGGTGATTGATACCTCTAAGCTTCAACATACGGCTCATTAACTCTGAGTTTTCTACTGAAGTAGTACCTACCAATACAGGACGCCCTTGATCTACTAATCGTTTACATTCTTCTGCAACTGCATTGAATTTCTCACGAACAGTTTTGTAAACAAAATCCTCACGGTCATCTCTAACTATTGGGCGGTGTGTAGGAACTTGAATTACATCTAATTCATAGATCTCCCAAAACTCCCCAGCTTCTGTAATTGCTGTACCCGTCATACCAGTTAATTTATGGTACATACGGAAGTAGTTCTGAAGCGTTACTGTTGCATAAGTTTGTGTAGCATCTTCGATCTTCACGTTTTCTTTCGCTTCTAATGCCTGGTGTAAGCCATCAGAGTAACGACGTCCTTCCATTACACGACCAGTCTGCTCATCCACAATCTTCACTTTATTATCCACTAAGATGTAATCTACATCCTTCTCGAATAGAGTGTAAGCTTTTAATAATTGCTTCATTAAGTGGATACGCTGAGATTTAGTATCGAACTCAGCAATTAAAGCATCTTTAGCTTCAATTTTTTGCTCATCCGTCATCTCAGGGTCATTTTCGATTTTACCAATACCTGTAGCAAGGTCAGGTAAAACGAAAAAGTCAGGTGAGTTATGTCCTGTTACCGTTTTAATACCGTTTTCAGTTAACTCAACGCTGTTATTTTTTTCTTCGATTACAAACAATAATGGCTCATCAGCTTCAGGCATACGGCGGTTATTATCCTGCATGTATTCACCTTCTACTTTTTGCAATAATTGCTTCATTCCTTCCTCACCTAAGAATTTGATCAAAGGTTTATATTTAGGAAGTGATCTATGTACTCTTAGTAATTGAAGTCCACCTTCGACTTTATCACCAGACTTAATTAATTTCTTTGCCTCGTTCAGCATCTTCTGAGCCATCTTACGTTGCTCATCAACCAATACTTGAACTTTAGGACGTAATTCACCAAACTCTTCTTGTTGATCTCCTTTTGGTACTGGACCAGAAATAATCAATGGTGTACGAGCATCATCAATCAATACTGAGTCAACCTCATCAATCATAGCAAAGTGATGTTCTCTTTGTACAAGATCATTCTTATCTCTTGCCATGTTATCTCTTAGGTAATCAAAACCGAATTCGTTGTTTGTACCGTAAGTGATATCTGCTCTATAAGCTTCTCTACGAGAATCTGAGTTGGGTTGGTGCTTGTCGATACAATCTACAGACAGGCCGTGGAACTGGAATAATGGAGCATTCCATTCCGAGTCACGCTTTGCCAAGTAGTCGTTTACTGTTACAACATGTACACCTCTTTTTGCTAAAGCATTTAAGTAAGCTGGCAATGTACCTACAAGGGTTTTACCCTCACCAGTCATCATCTCACCTACCTTACCTTGGTGTAAGAAAATACCGCCTAATAATTGTACATCGTAGTGGATCATATTCCATTCTACTTCACTACCAGCAGCTAGCCACTTGTTTGCCCAAGTTGCTTGATCTCCTTCAATAGTTACATTACCATATTTAGCCGCCATTTCGCGGTCATAATCTGTAGCAGTAACTACTAATTGTCTATTTTCTGTATATCTTCTACCTGTTTCTTTTGTAACAGCAAAAGCCTGAGGAAGAATATCCATTAGAATTTCTTCTAATTTCTCGTTACGATCCTTCTTCAGTTTATCAATTTCTTTAAACGTTTTGTCTTTGAACGCAAGGTCTAATTTATGATCATTTTCAACAGCATCTTTCAATTCTTGAATTTGATCATCAATGCCTTTTAAACCATTTTCAATGTAATCAATAAAGTATGCAGTTTTACCTCTTAACTCATCGTCTGAAATACTTTTGAGTTTCTGATATTCTGCGTCTATTTTAGCTAAATAGGGTCTAATTTCTTTTAGGTCTCTTTCGGACTTTGTTCCAAATACCTTTGAAAATAATTTGGTTATTGAACCTAACATATATTGTTTTTAAATGATGTTTGATCTTTCTATGAATAGATTATCTATCGACAGTAAATCTGCCCAGATAATCTGAACAAATTTAGTTTTTTTCAACGACTTTCAATAGATACTAGTTAGAAGTTATACGTTATTATTCACATTTTTTTTTTGGAATAAAAAAAACCGTAGAAAAAATTAAATTTTTCTACGGTTTTCATCATTTGAAGGTCTTGAACACCACTATTGCTCGTCGGTGGTCCAAAGACTATCAATTTGAATATTGAATACTAAAGATGAATTTGGTGGGATCGACGGAGGGTTTCCAGTCGCTCCATATCCATATTTAGATGGAATTACAACTCTTGCAATTTCATGTTCATGCATTTCGAACAATGCAATATTCCAACCTTCGATCACAGACGTTTTTCCCAATACTAGTTCAAATGGATCTTCTAATAATACATTACTATCAAAAGGAACAGCTTCAGGCCCCATTACCCAACCAGTATAAGTAATGTGCATTGAATCACCATAACTGATTTTACGGTCAGTGTCTATCGGCTGACCATTTGTTGTACCTGTCGTTGTCATATAAACACCGAACTTGTAGTATTGCTCAATATCAGCTTCTGTATCAGCTACAAAAACACTATCTGCAATAATGTATTGTTGAATTAAATAATCCTCTGCAGCATCAGGGTCTATTTCTTCCAATACCTCACTACTTTGAGTACATGAAAAAACTGAGAACACTGCTACTAGCAGCCATAAAAAGTGTCGAATGCGGATATGCATAGTATGAACTGTATAAATTATTTTATTGTTCGTCTTTCTTGATTTCCATTGTAAATACTAATGTTTTGAATGGACGAATTGTCTTGAACAAATCAAAAGTATTTGGATTATCACCTGTTTCCCAATAAGCAACATGAGAAGGCATCACAAAGATAGCTTTTTCTCCAACTTTCATTGATCTTAAAGCTTTATACCAACCATTAATTACTTGAGTAGAGGCATTTTTTTCTGATGCATCTTGGCTGTTTGAGTAAACTACTACTTGTAAAGCATCTGGCATAGAGCCATCTTTTTCAGTAATGTTATCATCAAACACTAAAGTTGCCTTAGCTCGTTCTGAACTAGAACCTAAGTTCGCAAACTTACCTTCATAACGTACTTTTACAGTGTCACCAACAGCAATTAAATCGCCTTCACCTTCAGTGATTGTATGTTTTACAATGTAATCGTTTAAGATAAGATCTTGACCTTCTCCATAGAAATCTGTTGCCACAACAGAAGTACTATCCATCAAGCCTTGTTCAGCACTTACAAAACCATCAATTGAATCTGCAGCATATTGTAATGCTAATGCTTTCTCATATTCTGCTTGAGATCTAGCATCTCTTACATCAACAATTTTTAAGTCTTCTGCAGTAACAATGTCATTGAACTCTAATCCAATACCACTAGATGCAGTACCACCAAAAGCTAAGTAAGAAGGAATATATACTCTCTCTGCCACAGGACCTCTTTGCATGTTGATTAATGCATCTAGGTAACCTAAACAGATTGCTCCTCTACGAACTGCAAAAGTATATAATGAATCTTTTAAAAATACTTGAGTAACTAACTCATCAGGATTACTACCAATTTGTTCGTTATCAATTAGAGATTGATCGAACTTGCGAAGATCCAATGTACTTTGGATGATTCTAACATCATTGTCTTCAGGTTCACCTGGAAGAGGTGTGATCACATCTGGAGGAGTAATATACACTCCGTAACCTTGCCCTAAAGTTGATGTTTTGTAATAATCAATGTTGTTGCTATTTAGGTAAGTTTCTAGCGTTTCAGTGTCTTGAGCTACGTAATCCACAATATCGTCATGCATACAACCTGAAAGGCCTAATGCAAGCCCTAATGACGCAACCCATTTGAAAAATTTGTAAGTATTGTTCATAAGATAAGTAGGTTTAATTTAATTAGATTTACGCGATTTCACATTGAGAAAATAACGGTAAACTTATTCAACACAGTAAATTTACTTCAGAATAACAAAGTAAACTTACTGTGTTTGAATATATTATTAATTTAAGAGGTAATGATTGTCAACGATCAAAACCTACTTAACAACTACTATTTTGAAGCAGGAGTATTAAAGTCGATCAACTCTACATCAAATACTAATACAGAGTTAGCAGGGATATCAGTACCCATTGCTCTTGGACCATAACCCAATGCTGAAGGAATGAATAAAGTTGCCTTAGCACCTTTATTTAATAATTGAATACCTTCATCCCATCCTTGGATTACTCTACCTTGACCCAATGGGAAGCTAAATGGTTGTCCTCTATCTACTGAAGAGTCAAATTTATTTCCATTTAATAAAGTACCAGTGTAATGAACTTGTACTTCAGCACCTACTGCAGGGTTAGTACCTTTACCTTCTTTAGTAATCACATAGTATAAACCTGATTCAGTTTTTTCAGCACCTGTGATACCTTTTTCAGTTAAGTATTCTTGGATTAATTTATCATCAATCTCGATATATTTTTCAGCATCTGCTTCCATTTGCTTACGCATCTCTTCTTGACGCTCTTGCATAACAGTTGTATACTCTTCTCTTGATAAGTATAACTTAGCAGCTCTAACACCAATTTTAACTTGTTCCGTTGGATCTTTAACGAATGGAGGTAACATCTGACCGAAGAATTCGCTTGCTACGATTTCCATTTCAGCACTATCACCTTCGTTAATCATTCTCAACATCTCAATCATAGGGTCGATTTTTTGACCTTCAGCAATAGCCTTGTCAAACACTGAATCTGGAGGTAACATAAACATTTCGTACTCTCCTCTACCCATTTGAGTGTTTTCGAATAAAGTTGAATCGTTTGCGTTGGAAATTCTAAAAGAAAATTCAAGGATATTATTTTCTTGAGCTTTTTGTCCACTTCCTGACTCTACAACAGAAAATTTCTTACCTGATGGAGTAGTCATTTCTTTTTTGCCACAAGCAACGGCACCAAACATTAGTGCTGCTAAGGCAACTTTTTTTGTGATTTGCATATTTAGTTTATAATAAATTCTATTTCAATTTCTCTTCGAGTACCTTCTTAAATTTAGCGACAGCTTCTTCGATAGTAATACCATCTACTCTACCTCCTGCTGCATTTTTATGGCCTCCACCATTAAAGTGCTCAGAAGCTAAATCAGCAACAGAAAAATCACCCAATGAACGGAAGGAAATTTTCACACCATCACGTTCGTCTTTTTCTTTAAAAATTGCTGCGATTTTAATACCGTTTACTGAAAGAGCATAGTTTACTAATCCTTCTGTATCACCAGACTGAAGTTTGTACTCTTCTCTGTCATCTTGTGAAACCGTGAAGATACCTGTGTTTAGTTCTGGCCAGAATGTAAGATTTTCTTTTAGGCAATGACCTAAAAATCTCAGACGAGTTTCTGTATTATTATCGTAGATCAGATTATACAAACGAGCTGTATCTAAACCTGTATCTTTTAATGCTGCTGCGATTCTTAATGTTCTGCTTGATACACTTGGGTATTTAAAAGAACCAGTATCTGTTACAATACCTGCATAAAGGCAAGCTGCAATTCTCTGATCGATACGCTGAGTACCTTCATCTAAATCAATGAATTCGTATACCAATTGTGCTGCTGCTGCTGCATCAATATCCCATAGCTCATAGTCAGCAAACTCTTGTCTGCCTCTATGGTGGTCAATCATTACAATAGCTTTGCTACTTAGCTGCTTTTCTACCATTGGACCTAACTCATCAATTCTACTTAAAGCAGAAAAGTCAACGCAAAAAATTGCATCGGCTTCATCCAATAATTGTTCAGCTTTTTCAGGGTTATCTTTATCATACACTTCTACTTCCTCATGCCCAGGCATCCAATGTAAGAAAGAAGGATAGTCGTTAGGTGATAACACTGTTGTTTTATGTTCTGATTTTCTAAGGTACCATGATAAACCTAAGGCCGAACCAATCGCATCTGCATCGGGCTTAGTGTGTGGTATAATGACCACTTTTCTTGGTTCCTCTAGAAACTCCTTTAACGTATTAAAGTTATGCATAAGTCAATAATGTCACTGTACCCACTGCTCAAAACAAAATGCAATAAGAAGTGTGTACCTTCATCTAGAATGATCTCCTCAGAAAAGAGACTAGTGCACAAAAGTCTTAAAAAATGTATTCTTAATCAATTTATTATCAATTATCTATAATAATTCTGTTTAAATCTCAACAACAAACAATAATAACAAATTGAATATCAATATTTTAAATATATAAAATCAATGTAATTTCAATAGTTAAAATACCCTTCATAACGTTGAAATCCTTAAAATTTATAGGATATATCCTATTTGAATAAAATCTATTCTCTTCTACATGATGTTAAAAAAATAAAATTGAACAACCTTTTTATTAATCAATCGTTCGAATAAACAAAGGATAATAAAAATTGATTAGGTAGTAGATTAGTTAAGATCGTGCGTAGAAAAGGGATTCCATTTTGTGGTATCCCTTTTTTTTTCGTGAATAGTATTTATCCATTAGTGATATTATTTTCTCATTAGCTAAATTTGTCACCTTTAATAAGGTGGTATATCACAAACAATATTTTAATCTACTTTTGTGATGCCTTCTTATTTTTAAGAAGCTATTTATGAATGTCTTGAACAGGCATTATTATCATACATAAAAAGAAGTATACTTTGGCAAAAGGGAAAACAAAAGCGAAGAAGGAAACTCCAATGATGAAGCAGTTCAACGCGATTAAAGCGAAACACCCAACAGCTTTATTATTATTTAGAGTAGGAGATTTCTATGAAACCTTTGGAGACGACGCATTAACAGCAAGTAAAATCTTAGACATTGTATTAACAAAAAGGTCTAATGGTGCTGCTTCCGAAATGGCTTTAGCTGGTTTTCCTCATCATTCTTTAGACACTTATCTGCCTAGACTGGTAAAAGCTGGACAAAGAGTTGCTATTGTAGATCAGCTAGAAGATCCTAAAACGGCAAAAGGTGTTGTGAAACGAGGAATTACAGAATTAGTAACTCCTGGTGTATCTATGAACGATAATGTTCTTAATGTTAAGTCAAACAATTACCTCGCTGCAATTCATATTACAAAAAAGGAATTAGGTATTTCTTTCCTTGATATCTCTACTGGTGAATTTTTTGTAGCACAAGGCGATCAGAATTACATTGATAAGTTACTCCAAGGGTTTTCTCCTTCAGAAGTTTTGTATTGTAGAAATGATCAAGAGGCTTACAAAGAAATTTTTGGAGATACTTACCCTACCTTCCGTCAAGATGATTGGGTATATACTTCTGAATATGGCTATGAAAAACTTACAAGTCATTTTGGAACTAAAAACCTAAAAGGTTTTGGTATTGAAAACTTACCGTTGGCAATTATCGCCGCTGGAGCCATCTTGAATTACTTGGAATTGACCGAACATCATCATATCGATCATATCCATCAGATTAGTAGAATACAGGAAGATAAATATGTTTGGTTAGATAAGTTTACTGCGAGAAGTCTAGAGTTAATTTTCCCTCAAAATGAAGGTGGAATACCTTTAATAGATATTTTAGATCGATGTGTTACTCCAATGGGGGCTCGTCTTCTAAAAAAGTGGACTGTATTACCATTAAAAGACAAAGGAGGAGTTGATGCCCGTCTTGATGTTGTAGATTTCTTTACAAAAGAAGAAGATATAGCAGACGATGTGATTACTCATCTTCGCCAAATCACGGACATCGAAAGATTGATCTCAAAAGTGGCTGTTGGAAGAGTAAACCCAAGAGAAATTGTTTTCATCAAGAAGGCGCTTCAACATGCTGCTCCAATCAAAAATCTTTTAGAAAATACTAGTAATACTGAAATAAGAGCTATTGCAGATCGTATCAATACTTGTAACGTTTTAGTAGAACGTATTGAAAAAGAAATGCAAGACAACCCTCCTATTAATCCTGCTCAAGGAAACATTATTAGAGAGGGAGTAAATGCTGAGTTAGATGAATTAAGATCTATTTCTCACTCAGGAAAAGATTTTCTTCAGAAAATTCAAGAGAGAGAAAGTGAGCGTACAGGTATTCCATCATTAAAAATTGGGTATAATAAGGTATTTGGATATTATCTAGAGGTTCGAAATACACATAAAGATAAAGTACCAGCCGAATGGATTCGTAAATCTACGTTGGTCAATGCTGAAAGATATATCACAGAAGAACTTAAACAGTACGAAGAGAAAATTCTTAATGCAGAATCACAGATATCTGTTATTGAGACGAAAATCTTTATGGATCTAATTCGTGCTGCAACAGAATATATCAATCCAATACAACAAACAGCTGCTACTTTAGCAAAATTAGATTGCTTATTATCTTTTGCATTTAATGCGATTGAATATAATTATATAAAGCCAGCGATTACCGATGACAAGGCTTTAGATATTAAAGAAGGAAGACACCCAGTTATCGAAAGACAATTATCTGCTGATGACCCATATGTTCCAAATGATGTTTATCTAGATACTCAGGAGCAACAAATTATGGTCATTACAGGTCCCAACATGTCGGGTAAGTCCGCCTTATTAAGACAAACTGCCTTAATTGTGTTAATGGCTCAAATGGGATCGTTTGTTCCTGCAAAATCGGCACAAGTAGGTATCGTTGATAAAGTATTTACCAGAGTTGGTGCTTCGGATAACTTATCAAAAGGTGAATCGACATTTATGGTCGAGATGACGGAAACTGCAAGTATACTGAATAATATCTCTGACCGAAGCTTAGTGCTAATGGATGAAATTGGTAGAGGTACCAGTACATATGATGGTGTTTCTATTGCTTGGGCTATAGTAGAATACCTACATAACCATAAAAAAGCAAAGGCAAAAACTTTATTTGCTACACATTACCATGAGTTAAATGAGTTGGCAGAAGACTTCCCTCGTATCAAAAATTTTAATGTATCAGTAAAAGAATATCAAAAGAAAATTATTTTCCTCAGAAAATTAAAGGAAGGAGGAAGTGAACATAGTTTTGGTATTCATGTTGCCCAATTGGCTGGTATGCCTCAATCAGTTGTAAGGAGATCAGAAGATATTCTTGATCATCTTGAAAAAGATAAGAGGAAAGAAAAAAATAAAGAAGCGATTAGAGAAGTACCAAAAGAAAATTATCAACTTTCTATCTTTGATGGTGCAGCAGACCCTGTAGCTAAGAAACTCAAAGAAGAGATGGAAGCATTGGATATTAACACAATGACTCCACTCGATGCTATGTTAAAGTTGAATGAGTTGAAAAAGTTACTGTCTTAATCAATTCTAATGCCTATTTTTATAAAAATTTGCAACTCGATATGAACGAACTACCACAAAAAAGAACGTTTGCCATTAAATACGGGGCTATCGTTGGTGTATTTAGTTTTGGATATAGTGTACTTCTTTCCACACTTGGAAAAACACAAGATCCGTTTCTACAATACTTAAATATATTAGTGATTGTTACAGCAACATTTTTTGCTTACAGAGAATATAAATTTCATAGTGGAGGATATTTAAACTACAAAGATGGAGTAAAGTTAGGTACCTTACTTTCTTTTATCGGAGCATTAATCACCGGAGTTTTAAACTACTTATATGTAAAATTCCTTGATGATTCTGCCATTATGCAAGCCATAGAGCAAACAAGAGTAGAATTAGAAAAGCAACCTCAATTAACTGATGAACAAATTGACCAAGCCATAGAATTATCACAATGGTTGGCACTTACTCCTATTCCCTATTTATTGAGTGTTGTTTTATATACCTTCTTAGGTTTTCTACTAGCATTAGCCATTTCTTACTTTATGAAACAAGAAGTAGGAAAAGATGGATATAATTTCTAGAAATAAATCATCAGTTCATGACTGAAAAAAATAAAATAGATGTATCCGTTGTGGTACCACTGCTCAATGAAGCAGAATCTTTACCTGAGTTGGTAGAATGGATCAATAGAGTTTTTGAACAAGAAAACATCAATGGAGAAGTTTGTCTTGTTGATGACGGAAGTACAGATAATTCTTGGGAAGTGATTCAGGAATTAAAGAAGAAATTTCCTTGGGTAAAAGGTTTACGTTTTCTTAGAAACTACGGTAAATCTGCAGCCCTTCAAATGGGTTTTCAAGAAGTAGAAGGAGAAGTAGTAATTACTATGGATGCGGACCTTCAGGATAGCCCTGATGAAATCCCAGAACTTCGTAGAATGATCTTGGAAGATGGCTATGATTTAGTATCAGGCTGGAAGGAAAAACGATACGATCCTATTACAAAAACACTACCTACAAAGCTTTTCAATGCCGCTACAAGAGCTGTTTCCGATATACAACTGCATGACTTCAATTGTGGACTAAAAGCCTACAAAAAGGATGTTGTGAAAGTGATTGAGGTATATGGTGAAATGCATAGGTATATTCCAGTTATCGCTAAATGGAATGGTTTCGGGAAAATTGGTGAAAAATCAGTTGCCCACCAAGCTAGAAAATATGGAACAACCAAGTTTGGTCTTGAGCGTTTTGTCAATGGCTTTTTAGACTTAATGTCTATTACTTTTGTTTCTAAGTTCAAGAAAGCTCCAATGCATTTCTTTGGCTCATTAGGTTCTGTTTCCTTTTTAACGGGTACTATTGCTGCACTCTGGTTGATCCTTGAAAAGGTATACCTTTCTATCAACAATCTTCCTATTCAGAGAGAAGTAACAGAACAACCACTTTTCTATTTGGCACTCACAGCGGTAGTCATAGGTTCCCAAATGTTTATGACAGGTTTTATTGCCGAAATGGTTTCACTCAACCAAAGCAATCGAAATGACTATCATATCAAAGATCGAATCGATTAATTGATAGATATAGCAATAAAAAAATCCCAGTAACATCATCTCGATATTACTGGGATTTTTCTTTACAATGAGTTGAACTTTTTAGTTCTTCATTGGATATTTATTAAAGATACTTTTTACAAATCTGTTGATGTTTCTCTCTCTTACTACAGGATTCTCTTGCTTCTCTGGAACAGTTCCTACGGCAGCAGCTTCCCAAAGTAATTTTCGAGCTTGAGTATCAAATACATCTACTACAAAAGTACCTTCAGTGTAATCGTACTCAGAGTAGTGCGTAGCACCCATACCCCAAGGTCCATACCATCCGCCGTATCCAGCGTTATATGATGTTACACTTTTCTTTTCCTTCGTTGTGAATACCATTCCAACCTGTAAATCTGCAGTTGTATCTTGCTCAGAATAAGTATATCCTAACGATTGCATATTTGTTATGACAGCGTTTTTGATACGCTCACGGTCAAATTCATTCACTTTGGCATTTGTTTTTTGCCAAGGTAAAACACTAAATGTTTTGTATTGAGTGAAATTTGTACCTGGTTTATAATCTGTATAAATCTTTGCCGATGAACATGAAGTAACAATAAAGGCTAATCCAATAAAAGCCGATACAGTTATCAGTAAATTTTTTATGTTTTTCATAATAGTAATATTTTGATTGCTTAGCTGATAGATCTTCTTAAACTTAGTTCTCAGCTATAAATATTGTAAATACTACCGAGATCTTTATTAGTATTTTACTCTTTTAAACGATCAAAGATTTAATGTTTAGTAAAAATTAAGAATCAACACAATATCTTAACAATTTCAACCAAGCTATTCTCTAAAAACATAAATTACAGTGTTACAACATTGATGTAGGTTAATTTATCATAGTCTTATAAAAAAAACAGGCAGAGAGACATAGTCCCTCTGCTTGTTACAATTCATTGTCCGTTATATTATTATTCACCTAAATTCTTATTAGTCTACGTCCCACCATAGAGAAGTACCACCTGCGTCAACTGACCCTGAAATAGGGCTAGTTACTTTATGTGTACTTTCTGCCTCTAGGTTTTTGATACCGTTAGCGTAAGAAGTAGCATTGTTTACTGCTTCACCGTCAGGGTATCTTAAACGTTTGATAGCTTCACCTGCAGGAACATCTCCGTTACTCTTGTTGTATTTCACAGGGAAGATATGAGGGAAACCTGTTCTTCTGTATTCAGCCCATGCTTCCATTCCTTCTGGGAACATTGCAATCCACTTTTGAGTAATAATTTGCTCTAAAGCTCTTGAAGCATCATACTTGATAGTAACATCACTTGCAGCTTCAATACTGTAATCTGTACCATAAGTAGCATCAGATACATCTACATAATCTGCAGGAACACTAGTATCATCTGCTAAGTAAGCATCAGCTTGATCAGCAATACCATGTTGAGTGAAAGATTGTCTCACGCCTTCTTCATATAAAGCTTGAGCCGTTCCACCAACGTTCCATCCTTTTAATGCTGCTTCTGCTCTTAAGAAATACACTTCAGCAGAAGTCATTAATACGATATTAGTAGTTTGGTTGATGAAGTCAGGATTGATTCTAGAGTAGTATTGGTAATCACCACGACCATCAGGTAAATCAATACCAGAACGTACACCTGCAAAACCAGTTTTGATTGGAGAACCATCTTCTGGTCCACCTGCCTCAGTAAAGTATACTGCTGTTCTTGGGTCACTGTAACCTGTTAAGATAGATTCCATATCAGCACCCATTTTGATATCACCCCATCCTTCAGAAATTGTCGCTAATGGATGAACGATTGAAGCATTAACTCTTGCGATATCATCACCTTCAAATACACCTGTAGCAACTGCCTCTTCAGCATATTGTTTAGCTTTATCTGGAGCAACATTAGAGATTCTCATTGCTAATCTTAACTTAAGAGAAGCTGCTAACTTTTTCCACATTAAGAAATCTCCTTGGTATAAATCATCTACTGCAGAGAATGTAGGAATTTGCTCAGGATTATCACCAATATTAGCGATAGCTAAATCCAACTCAGCAAAAAACTTGTCGTAGATCTCAGATTGCTTATCATAAGTTACTTCTGGAGAACCATAATCTACATAAGGGATAGGACCATAGATATCAGTCATTCTGTGCATACCTAATACTTTAAGTACTAGTGCTGGAGAATATAATCTTGGTGTTAAATCCTCTGAGATTAAGTCAATTGCATTTGCCGGTGACATTACATTTTCATATCCGATTGACCAAGGCCAGAAGTTCCAGATTAAGTTGTAATGCGTTGCGTTTGAGTTTGCTGCAAATGGAGTTGGAGGAGCCATGTAACCTGAAAATACATCACCATTCAAGTTTTGTTGTACCTGCCACTTCCAGTTCGAGTTATCAAAGTTGAAGTAAATCGAACGTGATAACTGAGGGAAGAAACCATTTACTAAGTTACCGTCTGCTAATAGCTCTTCGTTTGTTGGCTTGTTAGGATCATTATTAATTTCTTCGAAATTACTAGTACATCCTGTAAATACACCTGCTGCTAAAACAGTAGGTAGAATATATTTTTTTAAAACTGTTTTCATTGTAGTCGATCTTTTAGATTAGAAGTTTACTCTTAAGTTCAAACCTACGCTTCTTGTAGTTGGTAAACCGAAGAAGTTAAGACCTTGAACACCTGCACCTGTTGACATTACTACATCTGGATCGAATGGTGCTGCATTGTAGAAGAAGAATAAGTTTCTACCAATTGCTGATAACGTTACATCACTAAGAGGACCAACTTTGTCGAAAGTATAACCGATTGATAATTCTCTTAATCTTACGTTAGTTTGATCATATAAGTACTGAGAAGTAACATTTGATCTACCAGCAGTTGCTTGTAAGTATCCTAGAGGATCGAATTGGTTACCTTCTACTGTTACTGTACCTGTATTTTCTACAGCGTTAGCAAATTCAATTGAAGTACCTTCTGCATCCATGTAAGAGTTAGTCAATGATAATACTTGACCACCAAACTTACCATCAATTACCATGTTTAAAGTAAATCCTTTGTACTTTAATGTGTTTGTCCAACCTGCGATTAAGTTAGGGTTAGAGTTTGACTTCTTAGCACTTTCTGGATCTAAAGAACCTGATGAAGGAAGACCGTCATCACCGATGATCATGTTACCATCCTCGTCTCTTGCAAAGTCAGCAGTCCAGATTTCACCAATTGCTCCACCTTTTCTTAATACTTGCATGTAGTTGATGTTACCACCATTAGTTACGATATCAAATTCTGCTTCAGTACCGTCAGCTCTTGTATAAAGCTCTTTGATTTCGTTTACGTTTCTTGCGAAGTTGAATGTAGTACTCCAAGTAAGATCACCTTGTGAAACTGGCATAGCTGAGATTGATAATTCAAAACCTCTGTTTTCAACATCACCTGCGTTCACATAGCTATATTGGAATCCTGAAGAACCTGTTGGGTTAGCTACACGGAATAACTGGTTTACAGTGTTCGTTTTGTAGAAGTTAGCATCCATGTATAATAAACCATTGAATAATTCTAACTCTGCACCGAATTCAATTGAAGTAGAAAGCTCAGGCTTTAAGTTAGCCGCTGGCTCAGTATCAGCAAATTTCAAGTTACCATTGAAGTCAACCTCATGTTGTAGAGTTGTTACACCTGGTTGAGCATCGTTACCTAGTACTGTATAGTTACCTCTAACTTTCGCTAATGAAATTACGTCTGGTAAATCCATCATCTTGTTAAGAACTGCTGTTAAACCTACTGAAGGGTAGAAGTAAGAATTATTGTTTGATGGTAATGTAGATGACCAGTCATTTCTACCTGCTACGTCTAAGTATAACATATCTCTCCAACCAAGTGTAGCACTTGCGAATACTGATTGTACTTGACGTTGTAAGTAAGTTTCAGTTGGAACCATACCTTCTGGTAAAGCTGATACAGTAAAGATGTTTGTGTATCTAATTGATCTCTTATCAGAAGTTACTCTTTGTAAAGTATTTTCCTCATCACGGATTGAAGAACCTAATAAAGCAGTTACATTGAAATCATTGAATTGCTTATTGAAGTTTAAGATCGCATCAGCATAAATCATAGTGTTAGAGAAATCATCTCTGAAGTAACCACCATATGATAAACCTGTGATCGGATCCGCTGAGATATTGATTGGGTTAGTAGTAGCATGTGCTTTTCTTTCCCAAACATCTTGAGTTGCATCAATGTTAGCACGACCTTGTAATGAAAGGAATTCGTTGAAGTTATACTTCGCTGAACCTGATAACATGAAACGGTTACGAATATCTTCTGTTTGTGCTTTGTTCAATAACCAGTAAGGGTTTTCGTTACCAATTTCTGATTTTACAGTTGCTGGATAGTTTTGCTCGTAAATCTTTCTGTCTGAGTTCCAAGTTTGGTAGTTATTAGTTAACTCATCATTTGAGATAGATCTAGATGATAAGTAAGAACTATAGATAGGGTTCATGTACGCACCAGCTGTTGGTCTATTGATACCTTTTTGGTTGATGTAGTTTGCAGAAACTCTCATTTCTAACTTGTCATCCAAACCTTTTGTAGTAGCGTTGAATGAGAAGTTGTTTTTGTTGAAAGTGTTTGTTGGCATTACTCCGTTTGCAGTAGTATTTGCGTAAGAAGCATAGAATTGTGATTTCTCTCCACCTTGAGTATATGATAATGAATTTACCCAAGTAGTTCCAGTTTTGTAGAAGTCATCTGCAGTGTGAGCATTGTGGTTGATTGCATTTCCTTCAGCATCATATTTTGATTGCATTTCAGGATACATGTAAGCTTGTTCTGCAGTAAAGTTTGATGAGTAAGTTAAGTTAGAGTAACCAGGACGTCCTTTCTTTGTAGTAATCATGATTACACCGTTTGCCGCTTGTGAACCATAAAGAACAGACGCTGCAGCACCTTTTAAGATGTTGATTGACTCGATGTCTTCTGGGTTGATGTTTGAGATACCATCACCACCATCACGACCTGGGTTTTCAATCTCACCTGGTTGAGTAGCACCTTGACCTGCCATTGGCACACCATCAATTACATATAAAGGAGAAGAATCACCTTTTGCAGAACGGTTACCTCTTAAGTTGATTTTTACTGATCCACCAGCACCAGAACCACTTCTTGATAACTGTAAACCAGCTACACGACCAGAAAGCGAGTTCATTACGTTTGGATCTTTAGCAGTAATTAGATCTTCAGAACTTACTGATTGAGTTGAGTAAGTTAAACTTTCTGCAGATCTTTCAACACCTAGTGCTGTTACTACAACTTCTTCTAATTGTTCAGCATCTACTTCTAATGATACTGAAAACTCTGACTGGTTTCCTACTACAATTTCTTGTGATAAGTATCCTACATAAGAGAATACTAAAGTAGTTCCGTCGGCAACTGATAAAGAGAAAGCTCCGTTAAAATCAGTTGTTGTTCCTGTAGTCGTACCTTTAACTAGTACGTTTACCCCTGGAAGTGGTTCAGAAGAGCCGTTTTCGGTTACTGTACCTTTCACAACACGGTCTTGTGCGTGAATTGTGTTTGCCATAAGCAGCAAACTAATAAACATTGTTAGTAGTCTGAATTTCATATTGAACTGAAGGTTAGATGAACAGACGATGCAGGCAAATCATTAAATTAGTATTTTTGGCCTACAAGCAAAGGAAACACTCCCTTGCACATTCTTGATATCGTAAATGTATATCAGACACTTAAGGAATTTTAAAAAAATAGATTAACAGTCATTAAAGTATGCTATACAGCACAATTTTTAGGATAAACTGCATTCATCCCTAGATGAACGTCATAAAATCCTATATTTAATGCAATAAATCTAAAATAATTGTTTCATCAACGCTTATCTTGTATTTAGCTTTTATTAAACAATAGACGTTAAATAATGGCAATACAAACAAAAAATAAGTTATTTGATGAGAAGATAAATATTCTAGACCATCTACCTGAATCAATGTCTTTGAAATTGAATAAACCAATCATACAGCATTCCATCTTTTGGATCATCTACTTTGTATTAAATGGTCTAAGATGGGGCAGTTATTATGATGACTACACTTACTCTTTCCAGTCTAACCTTATAGGCTTTGCGATACATATACCATTATCGTATTATCATGCCTATTATTTATTACCGAAATACATACCTAATAAGAAGTACTTTATGTACATCTTTCAATTAAGTATCGCTTTGGTAATTATGATGTACTTAAAAGTATTCCTTACCCAACAGTTTTTATTACCTGTTTGGCCAGAAGCGGGTACTCAAGCTGAAATATTTAGTGCGAACCATGTTATTGCCATTATCACCGGTGAGCTCTATGTATTAGGTATTACTACATCTATTGCTCTAACACAAAACTGGATAGCCAACCAAAAGAAGACTAGAGAGCTTGAAAAACAGAATATGATGACGGAACTGAACTTATTAAAGAGTCAGATTCAGCCACACTTCTTATTCAATACACTTAATAATATCTATTCTCTTACTTTAGATAAAAGTGATGAGGCATCTGATGCTGTGATGAAACTATCAGAGTTGATGAGTTATATGCTGTATCAAAAAGAAACAAGGGTAAACCTAGAGGACGAGCTATATTATATGCAAAGCTATCTGGATCTTGAAAAACTTAGATTCGGAAATCGCCTAATTATGACTTTTAATGTTGAAGGAGAAGCAGGAAATGTAAGAGTTCCTCAACTTTTATTCTTACCTTTTATAGAAAATACATTTAAACACGGGGTAAAGAACAAGCTCAATGAAATCAAAATTGAATTGAACTTGAAGATTTCGGATGATTTTATCACATTTGAAGTAGAGAATCCAAGTATTGATCAAACCCCACTCCCTTTCAACCTGCCTGTTCAAACGAAAAAAACCAAAACCGGCGGATTCGGACTTGCTAATGCAAGAAGACGACTAGGACTACTATATGATGATCGATACAGCCTTGACATTAATGATGGAGAGGAGAAGTTTAAAGTAACGCTTAAAATTCCACGAGATGAGTAAAATTAAATGTCTGATTGTTGATGATGAGCCTCTAGCAATAAAAGTAATTGAAAATTACTTGATGAGGTTGAACGAGTTTGAGATCGTGGCAAAATGTGAAAGTGCTATAGAAGCATTCAACGTACTACAGAATCAGAAAATAGATTTAATGTTCTTAGATATCAATATGCCAATGCTAACAGGTATTGACTTTGTAAAATCTTTAGAACAAAAACCTGAAGTAATTTTAACTACTGCTTACAGAGAATATGCATTAGAAGGCTTTGAAATTTCTGCATTAGATTACCTTCTGAAGCCTATTTCATTCCAAAGATTTTTAAAAGCAGCTAATAAAGCATCAAAATTAATTCAGACCAAAGAAGCCGCAAAAGGTAATATATCAACGGCAACTACTTCTAGTAGTAGTCCAAAAGTGACTTCAACAACTACAGCGAAATCATCATCTGATGAAGATGCTTTTATCTTCCTCAAGGTGGAAAAGAAGATGGTAAAAGTAAAGTTGGATGATATTATTTATATGGAGAGTCTAAAGGACTACCTAAGAGTCTACACAAAAGACCAAGAAATGGTTGTTCATTATACGCTCACAAAAATTCTTGAAAACCTACCAGAAGATGAATTCATCAGAGTTCATCGTTCATTTGCAATTTCCCTCAATAAGGTAAATGCTATTGAAGGTAATCAGGTAGAACTTAAAAATGGTAAAATGCTCCCAATAGGAAGACTTTATCAACAAGTCGTTAAAGATACTATCTATAGTAAAGGTATTATGCCGACCAATTAATAGATTTTATAAGTGAATAAAAAAGGATAATTAGAGTAAAGCACTCTTAATTATCCTTTTTTTATTTATTCATCTGTCGATGTTGTTACTCGGATGGAATCTTGTTGGGCTGCTTGCTTAGCTCTCTTCGCTTGAAGTTCTTTCATTCTGGCTTTTTGCTTTTCTCTACGTTCTTTCAACAACCTTTCTTTCTCTTTTCTTGCTTCTTCTTTAGCAATTAGGTCTCCGTTGTAAACATATTTTTCAAGATAAGGACGTTTTACTTCACCGTTTACGTACTTCTCCATCATTAAACTTGCAATAGGTGCAGCCCATGTACCACCAAAACCTGCATTCTCTACATATACAGCAATGGCAATTTGAGGTTTATCAAGTGGAGCAAAACCCATAAAAATAGAATGGTCTTCTCCATGAGGGTTTTGAGCAGTACCTGTTTTACCACAAATGACAAGATCATTACTGAATGCTCTTCGAGCGGTACCTATTCTTGGTACTTCAGACATAGCCCTTGCAATATGATCCACATATTCAGGTTTTACATCTACTTGATGCTTCACTTTATATTGTTGTAGTGGTCCTTCACCACCAATATCTTTAATGATATGAGGCGTATAATAATGTCCTCTATTAGCGATAATTGCTCCTAAATTAGCTAATTGGATAGGCATAGCTAATACCTCTCCTTGACCAATACTAATGGAGTGAATTGTACTGATTTTCCATCCTCCACCTTTATAAATTCTATCATAAAGGTTTGAACTAGGTACTAAACCACCTTTTTCATAAGGCATATCTACACCAAGCTTCACACCAAGACCATATCCTTTTACCTCTTCCCTCCATGTATCTAGAGTTTGTCTTAATACATCTGAAGTCTCGTACCGCTTACCTTCATCATCCAACAAACGACGAATTTCTTGATAATACCAAGGGTTACAAGAGTTGATAATTGACCCTGCCACATTCAAAGGTGTTTTGTGATCATGGCAACCTACCAATCGTTTATTACAACTGAAGTAAGTGGTAAGCGTATCAATTGCTCCTTTTTGTAGACCGATTAATGCCATCACAGTTTTGAAAGTAGATCCCGGAGGATACCTAGATTGCATAGCACGGTTAAAAAGTGGTTTATTTTTATCTCTTGAGAGACCACCATAATTCTTAGAAACTCTTTTTCCTTCACCCGTTAACTGGTTTGGATCGTATGATGGAGCAGAAATCATGGCTAAGATTTCACCTGTATTAGGATCTAGTGCTACAACAGCACCTTTTTTATTCACCATCAAGTCTTCCCCATACTTTTGTAAATCAAGATCGATGGATGAAGTTAAAGTAGCTCCTACTCTTGGGATAGTATCAAATTTACCATCTTCAAAAGATCCTTTGGTCACCCCTTTAACGTTTTTCATGATGTAACTTACACCACGCTGTCCTCTAAGTTCTTCTTCGTAAAATTTTTCTACACCACTTTTACCGATAAGGTCACCACTCTGGTAATACCCTGCAGTATCACGATCTAAAAATGCTTTTGATACCTCTTTCACATATCCTAATGCATTTGCTAAACTCTGATGTGGATATGATCGAATGGTTCTCGCTTGAATACTTAAACCTTTAAAGCGAATAATTTTATCTTGTATCTTGGCATATTCTGTTTCCGTCAGCTGCTTTTTTAGTACTGAAGGTTTATACCAAGAATAATATTTCGATTTTTTGATATTATACCTTAACTCCTCCATAGTGTAGTCTAGCATTCCTGCTAATACTACAGAATCCTCTTCTTCTATTTTAAAGTATTTGGGTACAATCATCACATCGAAAACGGCAGCATTTGAAGCCAATAGTTTTCCATTACGGTCGTAGATCATACCTCTTAAAGGATATTCTACCACTCGTTCTACTATGTTTGCTTCAGCTCTTGTCTTATAATTTGTACTAAATACCTGAATGTTTAATAAAACAACCGCATAAGTAATGAATAAGATTGAAAAGCCTGCAATGATATGCCAACGTCTTGATTCCATGTTTTCCTAGTCCCTTCTTTTCTTAGTCTTCCAATGCGTTTGTCATAAATGTACTTTTCAGTGCCATCCACATTAAGAAGAATATCAGTCCCCAAATCAAATAATATTGGTAGAAATCTTTTGTGTCCTTGTATCTTGTTTCTTTGATTTCAGCCTTTTCGTAATTATCAATTCTATCAAAGATTTTTGCTAAGGCTTTATTATTTGTAGCTCTAAAATACTTTCCTTTACCAATTTTCGCAATTTCTCTCAGTGCTGTTTCATCAAGATGTTGCTCAATATATTTTGGTCTACCGAACATATCAGTACCATATGGTACTCTACCTTCTTTACCTACACCAATTGTATATACTTTTACTCCATAGCCATATGCTAATTCTGCAGCCGTCTTCGGGTCAATACTTCCTGCAGTATTCTCACCATCTGATAATAAAATGGCTACTTTTGATTTAGCATCAGACTCTGACATTCTATTAATGGCTACACCTAGTGCAAGACCAATAGCAGTACCATTTTTATCGATCATATTAAAATCGATGTCCTTTACTAAGTTTTTTAGTAAGGTATAATCGGTAGTTAAAGGCGCATAAGAAATCGCTTCTCCAGAGAAAATAACTAAACCTATTCTGTCTTGTACCCTGCCATCAATAAATTTTGCTGCAACTTTTTTTGCTGCTTCTAATCTATTAGGGACAAAGTCTTCGATTTTCATGGAATGGGAAATATCCAATATCAACATGATATCGATACCTTCAGTCCATTGTTCTACTTGCTCATTTGTCTTTTGCGGTCTAGCCAATGCTATCAACATTAAAGCTATCGCTAATGATAAAATAAATGGAGGAATAAATCGTAAAAGTGTACTCCAATCTGCCTTTAGCCTACCTTCTGGTAAAGCTACATCGAGTTTTTGGCGTACTCTATATCGAAGCAACCATCTCAATAAGAATAGAAATGGAACACCTGCAATTAGATAGAGGTAGAACGGATTTTCCCAATCAAAACCCTTTAGTGTGGAAGGTAAAAACCAATCTAATGATAATATATTTTCGTACATAATTTACTGTACTAGCTAAATCGTTTCTTTTATAATCATTTTATTAAGGAGCAACTACATTTACTTCTTTACATTCGGCTCCTTCAAAAGTAAATAGAAGATTCGTGATTGGAGCGTTCCCATAACTGTCATCTAGATACGTTGTATGAACGAGTTTTTGGAATAACTTCAATTGTTCTTCTGTAGAGTTGGCATCTGTTAGATACATCACTGTTCGTCTCGGAATAGCAACAATGATCTTATATGCTCCCATTTTTTTCTGGGCTTCTAAAAGAAAATCTGTATCCAGAATCTTTTCAGCAGAGAAGTCATTACCTGAAGCAGTATAAAATCCAGGACCTGACTCGAAAGGCACTTTTATCTCCTTCAAATTTGCCATCGCTTGTTTGTAAATAGCATCTTCAGATACCTTTTCTTTTTTAAGATCATCTTTAGTGTAGAACATAAATTGTTCTCCTAAATCATAACCAAAAGCAATTAATGGTAATGGAGCCTTTGAAGATATTGGAAAGTTCTTGAAAATACTGAAATCTTTTCCTACCCAATCACTAGTCTTTAATAATGGGTAGATTTCTTTTGATGATTTCGTATTCTCTACTTTTTGTTTAATATCTGCTGGTAGTGTCTTAATTTCTTGGGATACATTTCCACTTAGGCTACTACTATCAGTAGTTCCATTTTGTGATACTTCAGTCACTGCAAAAACTACATCTTCATGATGGCTTTCTTTTTCAAAATCATCTTCAAGAAGAATAAAAGTTTTATCTTTTTCATTAGCTAAAGCATAAGCAAAACCCTTATTAGCAATATTCTGTAATTTCTTCAGTACAGGTTTAGCTTCTTCTGCTCCACTGCCCGAGTAAATCACTCTATCTAAAAGTTTAAGTTGCTCTTCTAACTTTTTTGAAACTAATACTTTTCCTATCTCTTTAGAAGTTAATGCCTGAATCTCTAAGTTAGTGGCTGCTGCTAAGTATCCTTTCCAAAGTGCTACAGCATCTTCCGTTTCACTACTACTTAATTCTTTTCCTAAGTAAGATTTATAAGAAGAGATAAATGTATCGTAAGCCTTCTGTACTTTTTTCTTTCTCCAGTGTTCTCTAATTTTCCCACCAAATCCAAATACTACTATCAGAGCTATAGCGAAGATAATACCAATGAAAATCATTAGGTAAGGATAATTGAATTCGCGTTGAACTTCTACATAATTCACATCTGCAATTACTTTTGCAGTATCGGGAAGCACTTGAATTAAGTCTTTAAAAAAGACGCCATCTAAATGAGCAAAAAGAGAATCTGTAGTCCCATTTTCCGCAATTAAAACTGGCAAGCCTAATTCATAAACAGAATCAATTTCGTAGGTAGCCAAAGTATAGATCACACAGTCTATACTAACATTGTTTACACTTCGTGTTGGAAAAAATTCCTTATTCAATAATTCGAAGGGTGTGAAGTTATAAGTAGAATCTACAAATAGTACTTCATCATCAGCATTATGCTCATATCTAAGAGTATATTTAATCTCTTCTCCAAGCATAATACTGTCAGTACTAAACCTACCATAAGGTAACTCCTGCTCATCTTGAGCAACTACGAAGTTTGTAATTAGAAATAAAAGTGTAAAAAATATATTGAATGTCTTCTTCATTGTATCTAGATACTAGAATCTTTATCTTTTTACTCTGTTTCTTACTTTAAACAACTTGATCAATTTAGGGACATAGTCTTCTGCTGCATTGACAAAAACATAGTTACCTCCGTTTCTTCGAACAAGGTCACTAAGTTCCAATCTGTTTTGTGCATAAAACTTATCCAATTTGTCTCTAAACTGTTTTGATGATGTATTTACCCAAATCGTTTTTCCAGCTTCTTTATCATACAAAGGAGCAATACCAATACGAGGGAAAGACGTTTCTCTATCATCCCCAACATGTACCACCACAAGATCATGCTTTCGGCATAAAGCTTTTAAGTGACGCTCATAATTTTCATCTACAAAATCGGAGATCACTATAATGATACTCTTTCTTTTGATCATTGATAAAGTTTGCCCTAAGGCTTTATTGATATTGGTTTTAGGTGATTTCGGTTTCAATCTAAATAATTCACCAATCAATTGATAGGCATGCTTATTCCCTTTATTGGGTTTCACATATCTTTCCTTATCATCAGAGAAGCACAATAGACCAACAGAACTTGCTTCTTTTAATGCCGACATCGCCAACACTCCTGCAATTTCTTTCGTTACATCTATTTTTTTTCTTTGAGGCTTACCAATGTCTTGAGAAGCACTGACATCCACCACAAAAAATACGTTTTGCTCTTTCTCTTCTTTGAATGTTTTCACAAAGGTTCCATGCCCTTTTGCAGTCACATTCCAATCTATATGTCTAATGTCATCTCCGTATTGATACAGGCGGACATCATCAAATTCTAAACCTGAGCCTTTAAATACAGAATGAAAATCCCCTTGCATATGCGAGTTGATCGCTTTTCTAATACGGATTTCATATTTTCTTAACTTCTTGAGTAATTCTTTCATTCCTTTAATTTTAGACTTACTTAGTTACCAAATTTACTTCAACCTTATCGTTGTGAACAACTTGAAAGCTCATTTAACACTATTTAACCACATTTTTTACTACTAGTAACGTTATTAGATTCGAGGTTTTAATGTCTTTAGGTATTTTTGTCACTATGAAAAGATTATTGAATGTACTTGCGTTAGCAATTTTACTTGTAAGCTGTGGTCCTAAAAAAGGTCCAGAAGCACCTGCAGATCTTTTATCAAAAGATGTGATGATCAATGTTTTGGTCGATTTATACAAAGCAGAGGCAACAGTTTCTACGCAACACCTTCCAAAGGATGAAGCAATGAACGCTTATGCTAAATTAGAAGGTAGTATTTATACCAAAAACAATGTAGATTCAACAGTCTTTAATAGAAGTTACGATTTCTATTTGAAAAGCAGAGTTGATGAAGCTGCAGAAATCCAAAAAGCTGTAGTAGATAAACTGAAGTTTGAGAAAGAAGATTTATCAGCAGCAAAAGCATCACAGGATCTAAAATAAAAGTACCTGTTATTAAGATATTGAAGCATCTCTCCCCAGAGATGCTTTTTTTATGCCTATTCATAACAATCTTTTCTATCGAAGGTTAACAAAATACGAGATAGTTAACTGATTACTGTATTTTTGCAGTCACAATCATCCGTAAGTTTTCAAAATACATGAGTACCATCAAAACATTATTAATTACCCCTCCATTAACACAGCTGAATACACCTTATCCAGCAACAGCTTATTTGAAGGGATTTTTAAGAGAAAAAAATATTAGTGCAGATCAAGTAGACCTTGGTTTAGAACTAGTATTAAAAATTTTCAGTGTTGATGGATTAACAGCAATTTTTGATCAGGCTGAAGAAGTAATCGAAGAAGCAAACGATAATGCTCAGCGTATTTTTATGTTACAGGATGATTACTTGGAAACCATACATCCAGTTATCCAATTTTTACAAAATAAAGACAATACCTTAGCACATAGTATTTGTCAAGATAGCTTCTTGCCTAGAGCATCAAGGTTCAAACATGTACAGAATGTTGACTGGACTTTTGGTACTATGGGGATCAATGACAAAGCGAGATACCTTGCTACTCTTTATTTAGAAGATCTTGGTGATTTTATCATTGAAACCATCACGGAAGATTTTGGCTTTAGTAGATATGCTGAAAGAATTGCTATGTCAGCAACAAGCTTTACCCCAATCGATGATGCATTACATGAACCAATGCATTTACTTGATGAATGGCTATTAGAAATTCTGGATAAAAAACTACAAAACTCTCAACCAGATTTAGTCGCTTTTACAGTACCATTCCCAGGGAACCTATATGGAGGACTAAAATGTGGTAAGTATATAAAGGAAAATTACCCTGAAATAAACATAGCAATGGGTGGTGGTTATCCTAATACTGAATTGCGTTCATTACAAGATCCAAGAGTATTTCAATATTTGGACTTTATCACATTAGATGATGGAGAAGGCCCACTTCTAAATCTACTTAAGTATTTAGAAGGAAAAATCTCTTCCAAGCAGCTCCAAAGAACCTACATGCTTAATGAAGAAGGAGATGTTCATTTTATTGATCAAAAAGTACAGGATGTAATTACACACTCTGAAGTTGGCACACCAGATTATAGTGACTTATTATTAGACCAATACCTTTCGGTAATTGATGTCGCGAATCCTATGCATCGTTTATGGAATGATGGAAGATGGAATAAGCTCACTGTTGCTCATGGCTGTTACTGGAAAAAATGTACTTTCTGTGATATCTCTTTAGACTATATCGGAAGATATGATCCTGCTCCAGCCAAAATGATTGTTGACCGTATTGAACAAATTGTTAATGAAACAGGACAAACTGGTTTTCATTTTGTTGACGAAGCTGCTCCTCCATTAGCACTAAGAGATATTGCTATTGAGATTATCCGAAGAGGAACAAAAATTACATGGTGGGGTAATATACGTTTTGAAAAAACATTTACTCCCGACCTATGTACATTGCTAGCGGCATCAGGATGTGTAGCTGTTTCAGGTGGTATAGAAGTGGCATCCGATCGTCTTCTGGAATTGATGAAAAAAGGAGTAACTATCAAACAAGCAGCACAAGTAACAAAAGCTTTTAGTGCTGCAGGTATTATGGTTCATGCTTATTTGATGTATGGCTTTCCTACTCAAAACACACAAGAAACTATCGACTCATTAGAAGTTGTAAGACAATTATTCGCCAACCATTGTTTACAATCAGGTTTCTGGCACCGTTTTGCAATGACTGCACATGCACCTGTAGGTTTAAATCCTGATGACTATAAAGTAGAACAAGAAGAGTTCAAATTTGAAGGGTTCGCATGGAATGATATTCCTCACAAGGATCCTACAGGAGCCAACCATGAACGCTTTGGTGAAGGACTAAGAACTTCCATCTTCAATTATATGCATGGTTTAGAACTGGACTTACCTGTTCAACAATGGTTCGATTTCTCTACTTCGTCAACAACTCTGTCTCCAACACTAATTGAAGAAGCACTTACTGAAAATACAAAAAGTGACGACCAATTAGTAAAACACTCTGTATTATGGTTGGGAAAATCTCCTATGGTAGAGATAGACGAAGAGGACCAATGGGGAAAACTTATCTTTATTAATAAGAAAGAAGACCTTGAAATTGAAACTTCAGATATTCTTGCAGACTGGGTGGCCGGTATGATGGATTCTTTCAGTATCTATAGCGATGATCCTTATTCAAAAATCGAAACGATTAAAGAAGATTTCGAAAATGAGACAGGTTTAGACTTTAGTGAATTAATTGAGAGTGAACTGTGGCAAATATTAAGAGAAAATGGGCTCTTAATCGTGAGAATTTAAGTGTTAAAAAAGGTGTGCTCAGTGTTGTTAAAATAAGTTCCAAAATTGTTAATTTGTTAACTTCTATTAGCGAAAACAGGGTAACGTTTTAGGTGTTTTAAGGGTATATATAATTGAAAGTTAAATCAATAAAACCTTTAAAAAATCAACTACATGAAAAAGAAAATCATTGCTATCGCACTTATTATTGCTGGAGTTAATTTCGCTGCAAATGCTGATAATCCACAAAAAAATATTCGTAAAAATTATAAAACAACAACATTAGCACAACGCGATACAAAGTTAAGCATTGAACATGAAGATGATGCTATTACTAAAAAGCGTAAAGGTGCATATTATATTCAAAACCAGGCAGGTGTTAATACATTAGCTGAAGCTGGAAATACTAATCCTGGTAAAACTATTCAACAAGCTCCTGCTAAGTATCCTTACATGAAATGGAGCAAATAGTTTAGCGTTTAAATAAGTTTTAGAAATATATTAAAGCCCTACGGATGAACATCTGTAGGGCTTTTTCTTATTCGTTAGATACCATATAAGGATTTAAGATATAACCTGCTTCTCCTGTTATCAATTCATATTTTACAGTACGAACTCCTCCGGTTGGATGAGCATTACTATCTTTTTCTTTGTATACAGGATAAGTGCGGATAATATCTTTTCGAGTAAATTCAACTTCATCATGTCCCATATATCCCTCAGATAATTCGTCATTTTCTGAAACCGAGGGAACGTAGATTTTACTGTAACTATTATCTCTGTTAGATGACACTCCAATAAGTTTTACATAGGCACCAGATCCTGGAGTTCTTTGCGATATGTAAAGCTCTTCATAACCATCATCATTGAGATCCATTACATTAAATTGTTCTATAGGATCGGTTTGATCAATGTTGATAATATCATTTGAATTCGGAAAGTTCATTCCTTGAATTGAAATGTTACTCACACTGTTAGTAACTCTCTCTTCGGTTAATGTGAACAACATTCCTGATTTTGTCTCTATTGAATGATTAACAATGGTTGAAGTGTAATCTCCAGAAGAGTTATTCACACTCGTATCTTTTTCATTTTTCTCATTGGTTCTACAACTTGTTGTAAATAAGAATAGTAAGGTAATTATCAACAATGTTCGCATAGCAGTAAATTATGTGGATAAATGAAATTAAGTAAATAAATCAATAATTTTTAGGAATAAGGGTAAAATTCGGGAAATATCAAGAAAACAAAAGTTACCAACATTGTTTGTTGATAACTTTTGTTTTCTGTGCATAAAGCACAAAAATATACATATAAGTTATTCACAAAAAAACACCAATCATGTTTATTACATGAACAGCATTTCTAAATAGAATAATGCAATACCACCTAAATAACCTAATGTGGCTACCCAAGCGATATTTTTGAAATACCAAGTAAAACTGATACGTTCCATTCCCATAGCTGCAACACCTGCGGCAGAACCAATGATTAAAATCGATCCTCCTGTTCCTGATGCATAAGCTAACATTTCCCAAAACTTACCATCAACTACAAAATTGGCTAATTCGCCAGTTGATCCAGCTTCAGCAATTGGATACATTCCCATAAATGCTGCAACAATTGGAACGTTATCTACGATTGCCGATAGCACACCAATTAATGTATTCTGGAAATAAATATCAGTAAAATGTTCTTGCATAAAACCAGCCATTACATTTAAATGACCTGCAGAACTTAATGCTCCTACAGCTAATAGAATACCCATTAAAAATAGTACCGTTGGCATATCAATCTTTTTTAAGATTCTACCAACATTCAATAGACGTTTATCTTCTGCTGTTTTAGAGTGTAACTTAAAATCTGTCATAAACCACATCACTCCCAAACCTAATAGCATCCCTATAAATGGAGGCAAATGTGTATATGATTTAATCACCGGTACGGCCATTAAAGCACAAAGACCTGCTGTTAAAACAATAATTCTATCTTTTAAAGGAATAAAAGCTTTTGTCTCATCATCCGACATATCTGGAGGATCTATTTCTCCTTTAAGCTTTAACATTAAAACTCCCAATGGAACCAACATCGCTACTAAGGAAGGCATAAATATTTCTTCCATAATTTTTAAGGCTGTGATTTGCCCACCAATCCAAAGCATAATCGTCGTAACATCACCAATTGGTGACCAAGCACCACCCGCATTGGCTGATATCACTACCATACTGGCAAAAAACCATCTAGTTTCTTTGTCTTTAACTAGTTTATTCAGAACGGCTACGATGACAATTGTTGTGGTTAAGTTATCCAACGCTGCGGATAAGAAAAATGTCATTAAGGAGATAATGGCCAACAATTTTGGTTTATTTGTTACTCGGATTCTGTTGGTAATAATTCGAAAACCTTGGTATTCATCAATTACTTCAACAATTGTCATTGCTCCCATCAAGAAGAAAACGATGGAAGCCATCTCCGACAAATGTTCTGTCAATTCATGATGAACAATAAAGTTGATAATGGATTCATGTCCTTTTGCATGGCCTGCTTCTAACCAATGTTTCCATGACTCGCTATGTCCAAGGGCTAATATTTCGTCAGCACCAATTGCATACAGTGCCCACAACCCGGCACCCATTATTAAAGCGGTCGCTGCTTTGTTGATATGAACGTTATGTTCTAACACAATCAGTATATACCCGAAAATAAAAACTTCGAGCATTAGGTAGTACATCATCTGAAAAAATTTAGGTAATAGTAATTCGCTACGAAAATAGAAGGATGATCGATGAAGTACTAATTTTGCTCAAAAAATGTTAATCATTACTAATAATAAATCAAATTTTGCATGTACTTCTTCTTATTATGCAAAAGAGGATAAACTGATTTTCGGAGAGTAAATGAAAGAACAAAATATAGATCAATGGAAAAGAAAAGAACAATACCTTTTCTTTAAAGATTATTTGAACCCTAATTTTTCATTGACAGCGAATGTTTGTATCGATGGGCTGATCCATCAAAAGAAACAAAACAATGCATCGCTACATCATTTATATCACTTTTATATGCTTAAAGTGATGAATGAAATAGAAGAATTTAGATATAGAATCATCAACGATAAAGTATATTATTTTGATGAAGTATATGGTGGGACTACAATATTAAAAGAAGATAAAACCTTTACATTCTGCTACCTTGATTGGTATCCTGATTTTGATCGTTTTACCGCCAATGCAAAAAAAGCTATTGATGCTATTAAAAAAGGGAATGCTTTTGAGTTAAAAGAAAACGATTATCCCATTATTCATTGTACAACAATACCATGGGTTGCATTTACAAATATGAGTAACCCTTTGAAGGATAGCGATGCAGAATTTGGCATTCCGAAAGTTACTTTTGGAAAAATCTTTCAACAAGAAGGAAAAAATATGCTTCCTATATGTGTACAAGCTCATCACTCTTTAGTTGATGGATATCATATGGGACAGTTTTTTGATCGAATGGAAAAATATTGTTCTGTATAATTAAAAATAGCATTACCATTGAGAGGGTAATGCTATTTTTAAATAATATCAATGTAACAAAAATGTTGTGGCAAGACTGAAGTAAATTAAAAGACCTGTAACATCTACAATAGTGGTGATCGCCGGACTTGCAACGACAGCGGGGTCTCCTCCAAATTTTCGAACAATAAGCGGTAACCCAGCTCCTATCAACGAAGAAGTAACTACTTGTATTGCTAAAGCAAGACAGATAATAAAAGCTACATAAGCGAGTGATAGACCATCAGGTAAAACCGTATCGAATGATAATAAAGAAACCTTGATATAAGCTATTGCAGAAAGACAAATGGATAATAACATCGATATCCTTACTTCTTTAAAAGTAATTTTTGCCCAATCTTTAGTGGTGACTTCTCCTAAAGATAATGCCCGAATAACCACTGTTGCCGCCTGACTACCCGCGTTACCTCCAGTATCAGCAAGCATAGGCATATATAAAGCTAATATCACCATCTTATCCAATGCTTCTTCAAAGTGATGAAGGATCAGTCCAGAAATCATTCCCATAATGGCCAATGAAACCAACCAAATGACCCTTTTTTTAAAATGCTTGACGACAGGTAAATCTAGATAACTTTCATCCTCATCTTCTTCTGCATTAGGTTGAATACCCATCAGACGTTCCATATCCTCAGTTTGCTCGGCAACGATAACATCCATTGCATCATCATGTCGAACAATACCAACTAGTTTACGGTCTGAATTGATAATAGGAAGTGCTAATAGATTATATTTTTCAATCATTTTAGCTACATTCTCTCTATCCTCATGAACATCAGCTGCGACAAAATCAACATGAATAAGATCTTCAATTTTATCTTGTAAATCGGCTATGATCAGGTCTTTTAGAGTCACAAAACCCAGCAATACTTTTTCGTTGTCTACTACATAAGCATAATAGATCATTTTCTTACCTGGTGAGTCGACCTTAATTTTATCTACAGCCTCTCTTACAGTCATCCAGTTTCGAACTGTAGCAAAGTCTGTCGTCATGATACCCCCAGCAGAATCTGCTTCGTATCCGCTAAGTTCTATTACATTACTTCTTACCTTTTTGTTGATATAGGGCAATAAGGCCGACTGCTCATCGACTTCCAGCCTCTGATAAAAATCCGCTCGTTCATCAGAACGCATGTCTTCAAAAACTTTTGAAAAAGATCTTTTATCTAGAGTATTAAATATAAAATATTGAAGGTCATGAGAAAGCTCTCCAAAGATTTGTGCTTTTTCCTTTTTAGAAAATAAAGAGAAGACAGTAACCATATGGTCTTCATCTACTTTTTCAAGGATCTCTACAATTTCAATGGTAGGTAGTTTTTCTAAAACACCACTTAGTGCATCCCATTCTCCTTGGTCTATGAGTCCTTTTACAATTTCATATCTCTGTTCACTGTTTGTAACCGTCATGTTTTAATTGATGAGATAATATAATTGGTTTAATAAAGCGTATTGAGGGTAAGATAAGAACTAATTTGTAGTTCCCCTTCAATTAAATGTGAATAGAATATTATGTCCATCACACCTCTAAAAAGTCAGCAATCATTTCGTAAAATTATCCTATTTGACAACTCGACATGAAAGGTAATTTTGAAAGAAATGAAAAAAGAAAATTAGAAAAGGAATGGAATACTTCAAAAGTAAAATATCTCTGATAAAATTTGACTAAATTGTCTCCCAATAATCATCAAACCCTTAATAATTAAAATGTTTACAGGTATAATAGAAGACTTGGGAACTATCATCAAAATAGAGAAAGACCAAGAAAATACGATTTTTACTGTTGAATCCTCAATATCCAAAGAACTAAAAATAGATCAAAGTTTAGCACACAACGGTGTTTGTCTTACTGTCACTCATATTGAAGGTGATCAACACCAAGTGGTTGCCATCCATGAAACTTTACAAAAGACAAATTTAGGAGATTGGAAAGAAGGAGATGTCGTTAATTTAGAACGTAGCATGCCATCTCATGGTAGATTTGATGGACATATTGTACAAGGACATGTGGACCAAATTGGTGAGTGTGTAAATGTACAAGATGAGCAAGGAAGCTGGAGATTTACTTTCCAATACGATCCTTCAACGAAAAACTTTACGGTAGAGAAAGGTTCTGTTTGTGTTAATGGAGCAAGCCTTACTGTTGTAGATGATGCAAAAGGACAATTTAGCGTAGCTATTATTCCTTATACTTTTGAACACACAAACTTCCATAAAATTCAAAAAGGGACAAAAGTAAACTTAGAATTTGATATATTAGGAAAATACATTCAAAAGTTAAAAACCTTAGATCTTTAATATGGTCGATTTAAAATGTGTTATTGTAGACGATGAAGAGGTATCTCGTATGGTTGTACGAGACTTTGTAAAACGTACCGAAGGGTTAGAACTTGCCGGTGAGTTTGACAATGCTGTATCTGCATATGAAGTTCTCAAAAACACTGCCGTCGATTTATTATTTTTAGATATTGAGATGCCTCAAATGACAGGAATCGAGCTGGTACAATCTTTAGAAAAACTACCTCAGGTAATTCTAATTACAGGTCGACGTGATTTTGGAGCAGAAGCTTATGAATACAATTTGACAGACTATTTGATCAAGCCAATTACCTACCCTCGTTTTCTAAAAGCGGTAGAAAAGGCCAAACAGTCTATCGAAAATAGTGATCAAAGTTTAGTAGATAAAAGTAGTGATGATACATTATTTGTAAAAGCAGATAACAAAATTGTAAAGCTATCTTTAGGCGATATCTTTTTTGTTGAAGCTCTTTCAGATTACATGTTAATCAATACAAAGGATCGAAAGTATGTGATCCACTCTACTATGAAAGCATTAGAAAAAAAGTTTCCTGATAATTTTATTCGAGTTCATCGCTCTTATATCGTTAATCTGGAAAAAGTAAATACAATAGAGGATATGCAAATTGTGATGCCTCAAAAAGAAATTCCGATTGGTAATAGCTACAAAAGTAATTTCCTTTCAAAACTGAATTTCTTGTAAAAAAAGCCTTGACAGTTAATTAATTGTCAAGGCTTTTTTAAATATTTAGAAGTTGCGGAAGTTTTATTTCCGTATCATTTTAGATCTTTACTCCGTCATTAATTCTTAAAAATATTCAAAGTCTCATCAATCTAATTTCACTTATTCATGAATAAAATTAACAAGTACATTATTGGAGTTGTTGTAGGTGTAGTCACTTACATTTTCCTTACTGAATATTGGGAGGCTTTCAAGGCAAAAGTGGTGGATTTGACATCAAGTTTATTATAACGCAAAAATGAAAATCTAGAGTTAAAATTTAAACCTGATATTGATACCTGTATAAATATCAAATAATGCTTCTCCTCTAATTTTTTTCTCATAAAATCCTGAGAGTTGGTAATTGTTTCCTAAATCAATTCCACCTTCCACTTTGTAGTAAATCACAACATCATCAAAATTCCACACCCATCGATTGTCTAATGCTACATTGATCCATTTATCATCGTATTGATATTTCAATGCAGGTTCAAAACGAACAAATGCAGGAGCTACCGTATTTTCTATAGCTTGAATTGTAGGAATATAGGCTCTCCATTGATTAGATAAAGTAAGATTATTACCAATTAATTTCCACCCATAAGTAATCATAGGTTCTACAGTATAATGACCAAATAATCCAGATAAATCTGAGTTTCCTGTAGGAAAGTGCATTTTCAAACATGCATTCATACCTAAAAAATCACCATTACTCGCGGGAAGGATTTTTCTTGTGTAAGAGATATTCATATCACCTGGAGAATAGATTTTTCTACCTTCTTCTGTGTATTGGGTGCCTATTAGTTCCACCAATAAATGGCTGTTGTCTTTGAAAGTTATCCCTCCTTTTAAAATAAAGTAAGTTGCCTGATGAGTAGAATTGAAATTATAATATTCTTTATGCAGACTTATAGATGTAAGCCTTGTCTTTGATTGAAGATGATCTTCCTGTCCATATGCTGATACTATATGTAGTACAAGAAAAAGCATAAAAAGAGAAACGCGATGAATCATAATAAATCGATTAAGTAGTAAATGTTGGGGGTAGTATTCTCCCCCCTTTTTTAGTGATCTATATTGTTGGTTCTACTACTCTTTTTATAAAATTGAGTAACCTCGTTTCCACAGGAATTCGTCGAGCATCACCAGACATAGACGTGGCCCCTGCCGGGTAAAAGTGCCCAAAACCGGGTACCCAAGCAAACTCATATTCCACACCTGTTTTCTGATAATGTTCTATCATTAATGGATTGGCAATTCTTGCCCCTGTAAGGTCTGTCTGTGCTAAAAATTGAAGAATTGGAGGATAATTTTCTCCTGCCTTTATATTGTCAAGCTCAAAAACAATCGGTGCACCTGATAATAAAAATACTGCAGCAACTGGCTCTTTTAATCCATAAGCTACATTCCATGAAGTAACCGCCCCTGCAGAAAAACCTCCAATAATAATCTTGTTCTTATCTACAAATAATTCCTCCGCATTTTGTTTTACATATTGAACCGCACTTTGCAAATCTTCGGCAGCTGCTAATACAGCATCGGATTGTATTTTTATATGTGATGGATTGTTTGGATCTAATGGAGGTAAGTTCATATCTGCTCTTACTTGCGATGCTCTATCCATCATTAATTTAATACCATCTCTATTTAAAAGAGTATTCTCGTTAATACCTTTAAGGTGAGGAATTGGTAAATCTGGCGTAACTCTATAATTGATAGCAAAGCATACATATCCTTCTTGTGCTAATCGCTTACAATATTCTTCCGGAGAAGTATCTTGTTGTCCATCAATTTCATAACGTTCATGAGGTGTTCCTCTTTGAAATGCTCCCCCATAAGTAAAAAATACTGCTGGGCGTTGCTTATGATCTGAAGTGATAGGCTTATAAATATTCATCAATAGATCAACAGAAGTAGGTTGACCATCTTTAAGAATTAAACCTTCTCCATATTTTATGTTTCTTTCTATCTCAACTTCATATTTATCATTAGCATAAACGACATCATTAAATAATAGTACGCTTGAGAATAACACTACAGTTAAATAATAAATCACTTTCTTCATAATTATTGTTTTTTATTGTTATTGAAGACCTTTGTTTCTAATCACAACACAAAACTAAATATGAAAGCTGCTTAACGCATTATACTATTCCGTCTTAATATATAGCAAAAACGTCAAATCAATTGATACTATTAGGACTTTCCCCAAAGTGATCTTTAAAAATTTTAGAAAAATGGCTAGGAGAACTATAACCTAATTGGTAAGAGACTTCAGTGATTGTAAAAAGACCTTGCTCTAACATTTGTTTCCCTTGTTCCAACTTCATTCTTTTTCTATAGGAGTTCATAGACTCTCCAAAATGGGATTTAAATAATCGTTGAAGTTTGCGCTCACCAATAGCATACTTTTGGGTTATTTCTTGAATCGTCATTTCATTCTCATGGTCTTGTAGTAACAAATTACCGACCTCTAAAACTACTTGAAGATCTTGTTGGTAAATCTTATTGACTCTCCCTTCTTTATTTTCGCTGATTCTTTTTAAAGACCAAAGAATTAAAGTCTCCAAGTTTTGATGAAATAGACTTTTATCTAAAGGTGTTTCAATATCAAGTTCTACGAACTGCTTTATCAAGTTTCTTATTTCTAAAGAATGTGAAGCCTGAAATAACCATCTCTGATCACTCAAGTAATGTTCATATAATCCTTTTGGAAACTGATATCTTTCACAGATTTCATTCAATTTATTTTTATGAATAAATAAATGATACTGATGTATATTAAGGTATGCTGGGTAATATTGATTGAATCGATAATCTTCATCAAAGAACAGAAGTTTCTGCTGAGCCCAATCTTTACTTTGGGGATTATAGGTTAATAAAGGTGAGTGTATCAAAAAGTAAAGTGATAAATAATTCTCTTGCTTATCGATACTTCTTGTAAGGAACATATCTTCATAAATCACAAACTTCTCTTCCTGAAAAATTAAACCATTGTTTAACTCTACTTGCTTTATAAATCCTCGACCATAATTAGAAGGAAAAAATAAAGTATTGTTACTTATAGATGCTTCCATTTGATCACTTAGTCCCTCAAGGAAGTTTGTAATAGAGTTAATATTTATATTCAGCATGATATAATTTATTGATTACAATAAATTTAGAGGATGTTTCTTAAATAGAACGAAAAATTTTGATCAAAAAAATCCCTCACAACTTAAGTCATGAGGGATTATATTGAAATCTATTGAGATAAACAGCATGGCTGTTCTTATCTACATTAAATTAAAGTTCCGCAAAGAAATCATTTCCTTTATCATCAACAATGATGAATGCAGGGAAGTTTTCGATTTCAATCTTACGAACTGCTTCCATTCCTAAATCTTCGAAATCAACCAATTCAACCGATTTGATATTTTCTTTCGCAAGAATTGCAGCAGGACCACCGATAGATCCTAAGTAGAATCCACCATGTTCGTTACAAGCATCTGTAACTTGTTGCGAACGGTTACCTTTAGCTAACATAATCATAGAACCGCGTTTAGCTTGGAAAGGTCCAACGTAAGGGTCCATTCTACCTGCAGTAGTTGGTCCGAATGATCCTGAAGGCATTCCTTCTGGAGTCTTCGCAGGGCCTGCATAGTAAATTGGGTGATTTTTGAAGTACTCAGGCATTTCCTCACCGTTATCTAACATCTGCTTGATACGAGCATGAGCAATATCACGAGCAACAATCAATGTACCTTTCAAATTCAAACGAGTTTTGATAGGATACTTCGTTAACTCTGCTAATACTTCTTCCATTGGACGGTTCAAGTCGATTTCTACAGGATTATCCATTTGTGATTCTTCTGTAGGAATTAAACGACGAGGGTTTCTTTCTAATTCTTCTAACCAAATACCATCCTCATTGATTTTTGCTTTGATGTTACGGTCAGCTGAACAAGAAACACCAATACCAACAGGACAAGAAGCGGCGTGACGAGGTAAACGAACTACTTTTACATCATGTGTGAAGTATTTACCACCGAATTGTGCACCAATTAAACTTTCCTGACAGATCTTTTGGATTTTTTCTTCCCATTCAACATCACGGAAAGCTTGACCTCCCATATTACCTTCTGTTGGTAAATGGTCATAGTAACCTGCTGATGCTTTCTTTACAGTAGCCATATTTGCTTCAGCAGAAGTACCACCTACTACAAATGCCAAGTGATATGGAGGACATGCTGCAGTACCAATAGACTTTAGCTTTTCTTTTACGAAAGCTGTTAAGCTCTCTTCGTTTAGTAAAGCCTTAGTTTGTTGGTATAAGAATGTTTTGTTGGCAGAACCACCACCTTTAGCCATGAACAAGAACTCATACGAGTTACCTTGCTCAGAGTAAATATCAATTTGTGCAGGAAGGTTCGTACCTGTATTTTTTTCCTCAGTCATGGTTAATGGAACCACTTGTGAGTATCTTAAATTTCTTGATTGGTATGTTTCATAGATACCTTTTGATAAAGCTTCAGCATCATTAGAACCAGTAATTACACCTTCACCTTTTTTAGCCATTACGATAGCAGTACCTGTATCTTGGCAAGATGGCAGTTGACCTTCTGCTGCAACTGCTGCATTTTCTAATAATGTACGAGCAACGAAACGATCGTTGTCTGATGCTTCAGGATCATCTAAGATTTTAGCAACTTTTTCTAAGTGGGCGGTACGAAGGTAGAATGAAACATCTGCCATCGCTTCTTTAGAAAGTAACTCCAATCCTTTTGGATCTACTTTTAAAAATTTACGTCCGTCTACTTCGATAGTTGATACATAATCCTTTGTAAGTAATCTATACTTCGTTGTGTCTTTCTTTATTGGGAAAGGCTTTTGATAGAAAAAATCGCTCATAATTTTTCAGAGATTTATAATAATTCCGTGTTCAGTTTGTTTGATTCGTGCTAATAGTATGAACCAAGCCCCGCAAAAATACATAACACCTTGCTAGTCATCAGTGAGATAAGTCATACTTGTTAAATACATTTTAATGATTCTAATAAAAAATTGTGATAATACTACTGTAATTGCTTTAAAAATGAAGATGAAGTAAAAAAATAAGCGTGAAAAGAACATTTTTTCACTTTATGTTATGCATGCATAATATTTTTACATATATTTGAAAAAGAATGTTATGCTTGCATACATTTTAAATGAATAATCACTTCTGTAATACGATTTGTATTTAGTGATTAGATGAACCGATCATCCAATAAACAATACACATAATTGTAAATCATGTAAGGGATGATCACATATTCACTTACTACTTAAATAGAAAGTCTAATGTGATCATTCCACTTTGAATTACATCCAATAACAACACTAAACATTTTCAATTTATTATGAACACTGTAACCAATAAGAAAGCAATCAAAGGTGGAGAATTTTTAATTCGCGAAACAGAAGCAAATGAAATTTTTACTCCTGAAGGGTTTTCGGAGGAGCAAGTAATGATGGCACAAGCCACTAAAGATTTTATTGACACAGAGATTACACCAAACGCTAAAAAAATCGATGGCCATGACTGGGAATTAGTAGAGAAAATTTTCCATAAAGCTGGAGATTTAGGTCTTTTAGGTATTTCTGTACCAGAAGAGTTAGGTGGTTTGGGTATGAGTTTCAACACTTCTATGTTGATTGCCGATGTGTTTGGAGAAGCAGGTTCATTTTCAACAACTTATGGTGCACATACGGGTATTGGTACATTACCAATTATGTATTATGGTACTACAGAACAAAAGGAAAAATATCTTCCTAAACTAGCAACAGGTGAGTGGGCAGCCGCTTACGCATTAACAGAACCGGACGCAGGTTCGGATGCCAATTCAGGTAAAACAAAAGCGGTTCTTTCAGAAGATGGAACTCACTATTTGGTTACAGGCCAAAAGATGTGGATTTCCAACGCTGGGTTTGCCGACCTTTTTATTGTATTTGCCAAAATTGGTGATGACAAAAACCACACTGCTTTTATTGTAGAAAACTCGTTTGGTGGAATCACTATGAACGAAGAAGAAGAAAAATTGGGTATCAAAGGATCTTCTACTCGTCAGGTATTCTTTACTGATTGCAAAGTTCCTGTAGAGAACATGCTTTCGGAAAGAGGAAACGGTTTTAAAATCGCTGTGAATATCTTGAATATCGGTAGAGCTAAATTAGGTGCTGGTGTTCTTGGAGGCTGCCGAGCAGTGATTAATCATGCAGTAAAATATTCGAAGGAGCGTAAACAGTTCAAACAACCTATCGCAAACTTTGGAGCAATCAAACAAAAGTTAGCTCAAATGACTACAAAGACTTATGTTATTGAGTCGATGTGTTATAGAGCTGGTCAAAATATTGAAGACCATACAGAAGAATTACTTGTCGGAGGAATGGACGAAGCAAAAGCGAAACTTAAAGGTGTGGAGCAATTTGCTATTGAATGTGCTATTCTTAAAGTATTCGGATCTGAAGTATTAGACTTCGTAGTAGACGAAGGTGTTCAGGTATATGGTGGTATGGGATTCTCTGCTGAAGCACCAATGGAAAGAGCTTACAGAGATGCTCGTATTTCTAGAATTTACGAAGGAACAAACGAAATCAACCGCATGCTTCTTGTAGGCATGATGATAAAAAGGGCGATGAAAGGTGAGTTAGATATTGTTTCTCCAGCAATGGATGTAGCAAAAGAACTAACTTCTGTTCCATCGTTTGAGACAATTGATACTTCAATCCTATTTAATGTTGAAAAAGACATTTTAAAACGACTCAAAAAAGCAGCTTTAATGGTTGCAGGTAGAGCTGTTCAGGTGTTTGAAGCAAAAATTAACGATCAGCAAGAAATACTTATGAATATTGCTGATATGTTAATTCAAATCTATGCTGCTGAATCTACAATTCTTCGTACTGAAAAAATGGTAGAGGACAAAAGAGAAGAAGCTTGCAAAGAACAAATTAACATTGCAAAAGTGTTTATCAGAGAAGCAGCTGAAGTGATTGCTACTTCAGGTCGCGAAGCAATTGGTGGAATTGCTACAGGAGATGAACAACGAGTAATGTTGATGGGATTAAAACGTTTCACTAAGTATGATTTAGAGAACGTACATGTTTTAAGACGCGAATTAGCTGACACTATTATTGAGAAAGAGTCATATCCTTTCTTCGTAGTTTAAGTCAGTGATTTACATAGATTTTTTATCTGTCTACTTAAAGTAGAAGGATGAAATAGGACGATTAAATACTTGGTTACATGATGAAAAAGCTAATCCGTTTCGGGTTGGCTTTTTTATTGCTGCAAATATTCTTATTCAAAAACGCTTTTAAATTACTGATAAACTTAACTATGAAAATTGTAGACCTTTCAAAACCAATTCAATTCAACAAGAAAGACCCTTGGTTTATGCGAGTAAAGATTAAACATAAACCTCACGCTAAAGCAAAATGGTTGATTCGTTTCTTAGGACTACCTTTTAAATTATTTCCGAAAAACTTTATCGGTTGGGCAGATGATACCATTGAAAAGATGGGAGTTCATTCTACAACACATATAGATGCTCCTTGGCATTATTCCCCAACAGTTGCAGGAAAAAAAGCAAAAACTATTGATGAAGTACCTTTGGATTGGTGCTACGGAGAAGGATTAGTGATTGATATGGAACACAAAAAAGATTTTGACCCTATTACAAAAGAAGATATCACCAATTTTTTATCAGATCATAACCTTTCCCTAAAAAAAGGAATGATTGTATTGATAAAAACTGGTAGAGATAAATTTAATGGAACGGAAGACTTTCATAAGGTAGGTACAGGAATGAGTGCTGAAGCAACGCACTACCTTATTGATCAAGGAATTAAAGTGATGGGTATCGATTCTTGGGGCTGGGATTTACCCTTACCTTATCTTATTGAACAAGCAAAGAAAACTGAAAACCAGGATTTATTCTGGAATGCCCATCTTGTAGGTCAAGAAAAGGAATATTGTCATATGGAACAATTGGTGAATTTAGGATCCCTGCCGTACACTGGGTTTAAAGTAGCCGTTTTTCCTTTAAAAATTGTTGGAGCATCGGCAGCGCCTGCTAGGGTTGTTGCAATGTTTGATAATTAGCCTTCAAGAAATTAATTATTTAAAAAACCTTTCTGGATAGTTCATTAAGAACAACTCCGATTTTGCTCGGGTTAATGCTGTATACTGCCAACGAACAAAATCGGAGTCTAGCATATCATCTCTCAAGAAACCAATATCAACAAAAATTGCATCCCATTGTCCGCCTTGTGCCTTATGGCAAGTAAGTGCATAAGCAAATTTCACCTGTAGAGCATTTAAGTATTCATCTTCTCGGATTCTTTTCATTCGAGACCTCGGATTTTCAATATCGGCATACTCTTCAACAACAGCATTGTACAATTTTCTATTTTCCTCATTGCTTAGTTGAGGGGTAAAAGAATGGAGGGTATCTAAGATAATTTTTGCCTCTACCACATTATGCTCATCATAATCCAATAACCTGAAACGGATATCACAAAATCTTAAACCATATTTCTCTTCAATACCACCCACTCTAGTCACTTCAATAAACTCTCCATTAGCCAAAAAACCAGCAGGTGAATCCTCATCTAACCAAAAGTAATTATTGCGGACAATCATTAGGTAATCACCAGCATCTAGTTCATCTTCTCTATAATGAATTTGCCTTCTTATATATTGATTGTATTGTGTTGCTGCTCGGTTTGATCTGGTAACAATCACCGTATTCTCAATTCCATATTTATCATATCCATATAATAAACCATCTTCCAAACGATCTGACCCCATTTTAAAAATGTCTTTAAAAGGAGAAGTCACAAACTTTATATCTTCATTAGTAACCAATGTATTTCTAAGAAGAGTTGCGTTGTAAAGAATACCAGACTCTGAGGCTTGGCGAACAACCTCTGTCAATTCATGACTAATAATATTCAGTTTGAAGATATTCTGAAGATAAATTTCATCTAGTGCCGGACTAATATCTTGTTTCACAGGAGGTAGCTGTGCTGTATCTCCAATTAGTAATAATTTATTATTGGCCTTAGGGTCTTGAAAAACATATCGGATTAAAGAACTCAATAATCCTTCCCCTTGCATATGTGATTGATCATCAATCATAGAAGCTTCGTCTACAATGTAGATAGTGTTTTGAGCATTATTCTTTGTTCGCTCAAAACACATGGCTCCGGTATCAGGATCTTCCGTTTGCTTATAGATAATTCGATGAATCGTAAACGCTTTTCGTTTTGCATAAGATGACATCACTTTGGCTGCTCTTCCTGTTGGCGCCATAAGTAATGTTTTGTAGCTATAATAACGTAGAATATTAGATAGAGCAGTAATTACAGATGTTTTACCTGTACCTGCATATCCTTTTAATAGAAAAGTGTTCCTTCTGTTGTTTTTCTCCAGAATAAATGGGTCAAATAAATCAAATAATACTTTTTGACCTTGTGTAGGTTCAAAAGGAAATTGTGAACTGATACGTTCAGAAGGTGTGATCATCTATCTAATAATTAATTTATCTATGAAGCTCTCATCGCTTCTACAGGATCCATTCTGGCAGCTGAAACGGCAGGTGCTAACCCCGAAATAATTCCGACTAGCCCAGAGATACCCATTCCTATGATCAAATTTTGAATATTTAGAGAGATAATAAAAGTTTCTGTTGAGAATATTGATAAACAGGAGACCAAAATAAGTCCACCGACCCCTCCAAAGAAACTAAGGAACATCGACTCACATAAGAACTGTAATAAGATAAAGTAATTTTTAGCACCCAATGCCTTCTGTATACCAATTTGTGATGTTCTTTCTTTTACAGACACAAACATAATGTTGGCGATACTAAACCCTCCAACAAGGATGGAGAACATACCAATAACTCCACCAGCAATTTTTAAAGAACCTGTTATACCATTAATAAAATCTGCAATTGCATCCGTTTTATTTAGGGCGAAATTATCTTCTTCTTTTGGCCTAAGTCCTCTATGTCTTCTAATTAATCCTCTAAGTTCTGCATGCATCTCTCCCATATCTTCATCTTGTTTATATCCTTTTGCAATAAGCACTGGAGAAATATTTCGTCCTTTTGAGGTATACATTTTCACTAAGGAATTATAAGGAATAAGGATAATTTCGTCATTACTTGGAGTGGAAAGTAAACTTTCTCCTTGCTTCTCGAAGATACCGATTACCTTAAATTTTTGTCCTTTTGATTTAATCGTTTTTCCAAGAGCATCACCTCTAGGGAATAGTTGTTTGGCTACATCATATCCAATTACAGTATTTTGAACACCTGCAGTCATTTCACTTTTAGTAAAGTATCTGCCTCGATCAATAGGCATAGAAGTGATCTTATTATACTCATATGAGCATCCTACTATCTTTCCATCTTCAAAAGAGTTGTTTTTATATTGAATAGTATTTCCCCTTTTATCTTCAAAGATAGCTATGTGTTTTACCCATTTTGCATTGTCTTGGATAAACTTAAATTCCTTTACATCTGGGCTAGGTCTTCTATAATATTTCCACCAAGGGTAATTGGGTTCATTGAAAGCAAAAGGCCATTTTCCAACATACATTACTTTATCTCCAAAAGCAGATAAACTATTTTGGATACCATTATTCAATGCATCTACTAAGGTAAAAATGGCTATAATCGCAAAGATACCGATGGTCACTCCTAATAGTGAAAGAACTGTTCGTAATATATTTTCTTTCAGTGCATTGACTGCAAATCGGAAACTCTCAAAAAAAAGTTTGAAGAAAAGCATTATTTTCAAAAAAAATTGAAAGATTTTAGATAATAAATCCTTTATCTATTGATCTATTGGAAATTATCTGATCTTTATTTGTTAAATTTACCGTCTTGATTTTCAAGGTACGCATTTTGTGTGTATAGTAGAAAAGTTAAGCGATAATATATCGATATTAATAGATAGATTAAAAATAGTAATTTCACTCCATGAAGCTATCCCAATTTCAGTTTGATCTACCTTCAGATCTAATAGCACAATACCCGGCAGAAAGCCGCGACGAAGCACGTTTAATGGTATTACACCGTTCTACAGGAGAAATTGAGCACAGATTGTTCAAAGATATTGTAGAGTACTTCGAGGAGGGTGATGTATTAGTGACGAATGACACTAAAGTTTTCCCTGCAAGATTATATGGTAACAAGGAAAAAACTGGTGCTAAGATCGAGGTATTTCTTCTTCGTGAACTAAACAAAGAGTCTCATTTATGGGATGTTTTAGTTGATCCTGCTCGTAAAATTCGTGTAGGTAACAAATTGTATTTTGGCGATGGTAGTTTAGTGGCTGAAGTCATTGACAATACAACTTCAAGAGGTAGAACTATCCGTTTCTTAGTAGACGGTGAAGATGAAGAATTCTACAAAACAATTGAAGAACTTGGAGAAACTCCAATTCCAAGAGACTTAGGTCGTGAAGCTGAACCGGCCGATCGTGACCGTTACCAAACAATTTTTGCAGAAAATAAAGGTGCTGTAGCTGCCCCATCAGCAGGTTTACACTTTACACCACAAGTTGCAAAACGTTTAGAGATTAAATCTGTAGATATCACTCCTATTACTTTACATGTAGGTTTAGGTGCATTTAGAGATGTAGACGTTGAAGATTTAACAAAACACAAAATGGACTCTGAGCACTACAAAGTAGGTGAGCAGACAGTAGAGATTGTTAATAAGGCGTTGACTGAAAAAAGAAATGTTTGTGCAGTAGGTACTACAGCATTACGTTCTTTAGAAACTTCAGTTTCGGCATCAAATACATTGAAAGCGAACGAAGGTTGGACAGATAAATTTATCTTCCCTCCATACGATTTCAAAATTGTATCTTCTATGGTTACAGGTTTCCATAAGCCTAAATCAACATTATTAATGATGGCAGCTGCATTTGGTGGTTATGATTTAGTAATGAGAGCATACGAAGAAGCAATCAAAGAAAAATACCGTTTCTTAAGCTACGGCGACGCAATGTTGATTCTTTAATAGAATTGAACATTTTTAAGAGACATCAAAAGAGACAAAGGGTTGGTCTACGAGATTTTAACACCCTTTGTTTCTTTTATTAGTAAAAAATTTAAAAAAAATTAAAATTAAGGGAAACCTTAATGAAGTTAAACCGTATACATAATGACCAAAGTAGACGTTAATGTTGTACAAGAGAATGACTTCACACTAATCAGTGTAGTTGGAGAATTAGATGCAAGCTCATCTATTGAACTTGATACTGAACTTCAAGAGTGCATCGATAAAGGTGATAAGAAGTTATTAATTGATTGTGTAGGATTAACTTATATTTCTTCTGCAGGAATTGGTGTATTTACTTCAAGATTAGACGATATCGAAAAAAATAGTATTACTATGGTATTGTTTAATGTTGCTGACAACATCAAAAGTGTATTCGAAATTTTAGGTGTAGATCAATTTTTAAACTTGGCAGCCAGTAAAGAAGAGGCCATCAATATTTTATAATTTAAAAACAGTGATGTTTAGAAAAAAAGTCAACTGTGAAACGACCAACCTTCATGAAATCCGTGAGTTTCTGCTCTCGGCTTTAGACAACTACAGTGTACCTCTTTCCCAAAGAGATATGATCGTTGTAGCAGTCGATGAGGTCTGTGCAAACAGGATGATTCATTCTAACAGCTGCGATCCTACCAAGGAAATAGAAGTTTCTGTTTCTACTCAAGACAATGAGAAAGAGGTAGTGATTGAAATTAAAGACGATGGCGAAGCTTTTGATATTAAAGCATATCAATCTCCTGCTATTACAGATGTAATAAAAGAACATCGTAAAGGAGGAATGGGACTTAGATTGGTTAAAAATATTATGGATGCCGTTCAGGTTGTACAAGTCGGTAAACATCAAGTATGTAGACTTGTAAAACAGCTTTGAACTCTTCCAAATTGAAAGAGATACTTTTTGTATCTCTTTTTTTGTGCCCTATATTTTCAAAATTTATTATTTACAATGTACATTTGTGCGGTTACTCCCAATAACATTAAAATGGATTGTAGCCGAGAATTTTTAAAGGTCTTTTGAGTTACAGCACCATGAAAGAAATTTTGCTCAATAACGTAAGAGTATCAAATACAACTTCCCCTTATCATCAACAAAATGTTTATATCTTAATTAAAGATGGTGTAATCGATGAGGTTTCAACATCTCCAATTACTGCTCCCAATGCAAAATCGATTGATACAGATGGATTATGGGTATCTGCAGGTTGGTTAGATATGCGTTCTACTTTAAACGAGCCAGGTGAAGAATTCAAAGAAGACATTGCTTCTTTATGTAAAGCAGCTGCTTTTGGTGGGTTTACAGATGTAGCCACTTTACCGAATACAAATCCTACAGTACAGACAAAAGAAAGTGTACATTTTATTAAACAAATGAGCGCTTTTACTCCAGTTCAACTTCACCCAATGGGAGCATTAACTAAGAATGCAAAAGGAGAAGAAATGAACGAGTATATCGATATGCATGAAGCCGGTGCGGTAGCTTTCACAGATGGTATACATCATTCATGGCACTTAGGTGTAATGAAAAGAGCTATCATGTATATGCAAAAATTTGATGGATTGATGGTAGAATTAGCTAATGAGAAGACATTAGACAATGATGGCCATATGAACGAAGGCGTTCCGAGTACCTTAATGGGTACAAGGGGAATTCCTAATGTAGCAGAATGGCTAGCCATCCAAAAAATCCTAGCTTTATTGAGTTATACAGATGGTAGAGTACACTTTGCCAATATATCAGCAAAAGAATCTGTCGATTTAATTCGAAAAGCAAAAGCTGATGGCCTTAAAGTTACTTGTGACATCGCAGCACATCAAATTGCTTTAACAGACGAGTCTTTATCAGACTTTGATACAAATAAAAAAGTATGGCCTCCTTTCCGCTCTCAAGAAGATATTGACGCTCTATGGGAAGGAATTAAAGATGGAACTATTGATTCCATCGTTTCATCACATACACCACAAGATACTGAATCAAAAAGGTTAGAATTTGATTTGGCTGATTGTGGAATCTTAGGTTTAGAAACAGCTTTCGCTAATATCATCTCCAATTTACCTCAGGGTATTTCTGTTGATACAATTATTGAGAAGTTATCAACTACGCCAAGATCAATCTTAAAAGCTGATTCAGCTACTATTAAAGAAGGAGAAAAAGCTACAATAACAGTTTTTGATCCGTTCCATGAGTGGACTTTTGAGAAAAAAGATATTCAATCTAAATCAGATAACACTCCATTTATTGGCACTCAATTTAAAGGAAAAGCGATAGCGGTTATCAACAAAGGACAATTGGTAGAAGCGTAATATTTTTACGTAGCCATATAAAAAAGCACCATATGTATCTTCATATGGTGCTTTTTTAGTATCTCCTAAATGCCTTTCAAAAAGGCTTTATGAGCTTACCCTATAACTATAATGATTTATATCTTTCTAGTGTGAAACATGATAAATAAACTCACCAACTTTTTCACCCACTTTTACAATCATAAAGAATGAGAATCCTAAACTCATTAGAGTGAAAGAGAATTTTGATAATGAGTTTGCTTCGAATAAATTTTTAATATTTTCCATTTAATTATTTGATTTTTCTTAAATAACCATTGAAGGTTAATCGAGTTTTTATTTGGGGTAAATAAAGTGCAATTATTATTAACAACAGATTTAATATTATACCAATAATACTTCCTTCTAACCCAAAATCACCGCCAGTTATATAATCTGAAGTAGAAATAAAATTAGAATTGAAATATCTAACAGGCATTGTTATTCCACTTACATTAAGTCCCAAAAAAGATTGTGTAAAGTTCCAACTAAGATGAATAGATATTGGGTAAATTAAGTTTTTTGTCTTCAAATAGCTTATTCCTAACATTACACCAGCTAGAAATAAATTTAAAGCTCCTATTAGAGTAAGATTTGGGTTAGATAGATGTAAGGATAGAAATACAATTGAACTAATAAGTAAAGCAATAGATTTATTTGAATATAATTTCACTAGTTCTCTTAAAATATAACCTCTACACAATAATTCTTCCTTTATACTGACAAAAAGATAAATAGATACAAGAAGAAATAGATCAGATATATAAATTTTAGATCTCTCGATATCAATTAGATTAAAATAATATAATAACAATACTGAAAAAGAAATGAAAATTAGAGGTAAAATTATACCTATAATAATATCACTAGTTCTAACTGAGATTAATCTATAATATTTGACCTTATACCATTTTATAAATTCTCTTCTATATAAAATTATATATGATAAAATTGCAGCTGATAATGATATACAGTTAACCAAAAATATCATCCGCATTGAACTGAAGTCCTGATAAGAGATATCAGATTTGAATAAAGTATTAACTATAAAAGTTATAAACAATTCAATAAGAATAAATAAAATTATTATTGTAAAAGGTTTAATTGTTTGAATGAGAATTTTCATAGTATATTAAAATATATCAGTCTCATAATTAAAAATTATGAGACTGATTTTGTCTAAATTAAATTCCGTATTTTGTTCTATACCGAACGCTATAGTTAGGTCTACTTGTTGTTTGAAAACTTCCAATTATATAACCTAAGTCATACCAAAAATTTCCACCTTTGATATTGCAAAGCTCTTTTTTATTTAATTTTTTCATATTTTTTATTTTGTTGATTCGACACCATCTCTAAACCCTTGGATAAAACTAGAAAGGATTAAACCATAGGTTACTGCTCGAATTACCCAGAATCCACCTTGAATCTGTCGTACTTCATTAAGTTCTAATTCCTGAAATTTCATAATAATTAGTTTTCAGTTTTATACCTACTCTAAAAAAAGTTTCTATTTATAATTTTCGGTATCCTTATAAATAGATAATCAAATAGTTAGCTATCTTATTTTGATACTTCAAATCTATTCTTTGACACGGAAAAAAAACTTCCGTAATCAATTAACTTGAAAAAAATCAATAAATCATTTTAATATTTCTCCAGAAATCTTTAATAATCGTACCTGAGAAAGAATAAGATCATATTGGGCATTAAAATAATTGAGAGAGGCATTCAAATAGCTATTCTGTACTTGTCTAAAATCAAAAGCAGAGATACTTCCTATATCTAATTGTTCTTGGGATAGTTGTAAGTTTTCTTCCGCAGACTTTTGACCCAATAGTCCTATTTTAGCTTTTTCTTGATTATATAAGTAGTTTGCAAATAGTTGGTACGCTTCTTTTTTAAGACTTAGCTTTTTATTTTCTAATTCTAAGTGAGCTTTATGATATTGAATCTTAGATGACTGTAATTTTCTATCATTTTGTCCTCCATTGAAAATTGGAACCGAAACATTTACTCCAGCAAAGGCTCCATATAAATGACCATTATTAGTTTGAGAAACAATATCTCCTTCTAGAGTAGGATAATCAGCTTTAAGCCAATTTAGATTTCCTTGATACCCACTTTCAAAGGCAACTATAGGTTGTTTGTTTGTTCTTGTAATATCAATATCTATTTTACTTTGTTGTAATAATGATTGAGATATTCCTAATTGGCTATTTTGCTTCATCATGTTATCAATAATTGTTGTTGGGGATAACATAAGTGTTGGTACTTCTAGATTATCCGTCAGAATAAAAATCGTATTGACTTCTTGTTCACCCAATAGAAAATTGAGTTCCCTTAAATCATTTTCGACAGTTAATTTCTGATTTACAAGATGAATAGAATCAGTGAAATATGTCGTTTTTTCTCTACTTAATTCAAACCTAGAATTTTCACCTAAGGTAACTCCTTTTTCAATTCTAGATATTCTTAGTCCTGCGTTTCGATGTACTTTTCTTAGAACATCTAGTTTCTCTTTTTCAAGTAGAATCTTATAGTATTGAAATATTACCTCTTCAATTTTATTTTCTATCACTAATTGATATTGAAGTGATGTTAAATGTTCCTGTTGATCAAATTGTTTTTTTTGAAGACTAACTTTCTGTCCATTAAATAATATCCATTGCAAATCAATAGAAGCATCTAGTTGAATATTATCATTTTGACCTTCTAAAGAAAAAGGAGACGCTGGTTGATTAATTTGAGAAGATGCTCGATTCCTATTAGATATATTTACTTGTGGTAATTTACCTGAGTTTCCCCACGTATTTTGTTGTTGAGCATCTAATACATCCTGATAAATTATTTGTATTTCAAAGTTATTTTGAAGAGCCTTATTTATAGCTTCTTGAAGAGAAAGCGTATTTTTCTGAGCGAAAATCTGGAAAGAACATAGACTCACAAGTAGTATTATAGATATCTTTTTCATCCTAATTAACTTGTTTTATTGAGTTTACAGCATCTTCATGTATGTAGCCAAAGAAGAAACGATGTGGTTTACTATATACATAGCTCATTCGATGAGAATCATAATAAATCTCTGCTCCTAGTTCTCGCATTTGAGCTAAAAGTGAACGTAGAGTACGGTCTGTAATTTCAAGTTTATGAGCAAGCTCTTTTGGTGTACCTGTTCCTCTTTTTCTGATTAAATGATCAATTCTCTCAATTCTTAGTAGTTGTTTTTGAAGTAACATTGTCTGCTTTAATTTAATATTTAGGCTATTATTAATTCTTTTAATCCTTTAGGAATTTGGGACTCCCAAAGTTCATGGTATTTTCCATTTTGTTCTAGTAATGAAAAGTGTACACCTTCTTCTACTAGTTCTCCTTTCTCTAATACAAGGATCTTATCAGCATCTTGTATTGTGGATAATCTATGGGCTATGATTATCACGGTTTTCTCTTTCAGCATAAGCTGTTGTATTGTTTTCTGAACAAACTCTTCTGATTTACTGTCGAGTGATGCTGTGGGCTCATCAAGAATTAGTATTTCAGGGTCACGGTATAAAGCTCTTGCGATAGCCAATCTTTGACGTTGTCCACCGGATAAAGTACTTCCTTTTTCACCTATTTCCGATTGAAAACCATTGGGTAAAGACTCTATAAAATCTATAATACCTAAATCTTTACATATCGAAATAACTTTTTCAACATTTGGATGCAATTCTCCTAGGGCTATATTTTCGATTACACTTCCTTTAAAAAGTTCAATTTGTTGAGGGACAACTCCAATAGTATTTCTTAGAGAGCTTCGTGATAGGTAATTAATATTGATATCACCAATTATAATGTGTCCTTCTTGAATAGGATAAATCTTTTGAATCAGTGCCGCTAATGTAGATTTTCCTGAACCACTTTCACCAACTATTGCAGTTAATTTTCTTCTAGGGATACTAAGGTTTAACTTTTGAAAAACATCTACTCTTGAGCCATAACGAAACGATACATTTTGGAACTGAATATCTCCAATTTTTGAAGGAGTCAGCTCAATTTGTTCTTCTTCAACATTAGATTGTTCATTATCTAAATCTAATAATTCAAATAAACGATCTGCCGCAATTTTTGCATTTTGCCACTGACTATTCATACCAATCAGAGCCGTTACAGGACCTGTTAGGTAATTCAGCAAGGCATTAAAGGAAAGTAACTCCCCAGGAGTAAGTTCTTTATTTAAAACAAAGTGAGCCCCAACACCTAAGAGTACCACAGTAAAAATGACCGAAACAAAATGAGTACTATTTTCTGAAAAGATATTCGTTTGAGATATACTAAAAACATTCTTCAAGGTATCTACAAACCGAATTTCTGTTTTCAAGTTTGAAAAGTCCTCTATACCTAACCTTTTTATGGTCCGAATAGAGTCAATAGATTCTACAAGTTGAGATTCAAGTTCTGCACTACTTTCCATTAGTTTACGTTGAAACTTTTTGTTTCTATAATTCACAAACCAATAAATACCTCCTGAAATAGGAAGTAGTAAGAGCATTACAAGTGCAAGTCTCCAAGAGTAGATAAACATCGCAGCAAATGAAAAAATAAGGATACAGACATTTATTACTAAGGAAATCGCACTATCATTAATAAAAGCTCTGATTTTGACTGCATCATTGATTCTTGAGACGATTTCTCCAACCCTCATTGTATCAAAAAATTGTTGAGGGAGTTTAATAAGGTGTTGGTAATAACCTAATATCAATCTGGCATCTATCATTTGTCCAGTACGTAGTACTAATTGGCTTTTTAATACACCTAATATTGTTTGGAACATTAAAATAACAACCATCCCAATACTCAATAGCCAAAGAAGATTTTTATTACCATCAATAAGTACATAATCAATGATTTTTTGAATATAAATAGATGTACTCAACCCGAGTATTGTAAAGACCAAAGCTCCAATAATAGCCTGAATTAAGACATTCGTATGAGCACTTATCAACTCATAAAATCGACGTGAAATAGAAATAGCTTCATTCTTCTTCTTAAAAGAGATAGCAGGTGTAATTAACACTAAAACACCTGACCATAGTTTTGAAAATTCTTCAAGTGAATAACTATGGAATTGCCCATCTCCTGGGTCCATTACTGTTACTTCTTTTTGTTTTACCTTATTGATAACAACAAAATGATGTAATCCATTTTTTAAGACTAAATGAGCAATAGATGGAGTTGTAGCTTCTGGTAAGGCAGAAATATCCCCCCTTACGCCTTTAGCATCAAATCCAAGTGTTTTAGCGGCTTCGATTAACCCTAATAAATTAGTCCCTTTTTGATCCGTAGAGGCCATCTGACGAATTTTGGCAACCGAATAATCAGCTCCGTAAAATCTAGAAATAGAGAGCAAGCAAGCTGCTCCACAATCTGTAATATCGCGTTGCTTTACTTTGGTTTTAGTCAGTTTCATATATGTACAGTAGAAAAGTTTGCTTTTTGGATTTTATAACTTCGCAACTTTATTAGTAGTTACATGTCTTGAAGGGTTTAACCAATCATCTGTTTGGTCATACAATAGATCAAATAAGCTTCTTTGTGTGACAACAAACCGTGCTTGTAAGGTCATTCCTTTTTTGAGATAACCTTTATAACCATTAGATAATGAAAGAAAGTCTTTATGAAAACTACATTTTACCTTAAAAACAGGTTGACCATCAAGCATAGTAACATCATGGTATACTTGCGTTATCTTACCTTCTAAGGTTCCCCAATCATTATAATTATAAGCATCAATCTGCATAATTGATTTCATATCATTATGTAACCAACCTATATCTTTTGGAGAAACATAACATTCAGCAATCAGTTCTGATTGTGGAGTAATTTCTCCAATATTCTGATTTGCGAATACCATTGTACCTTCATGTATTCCATTAAAATTTTGTAATACTCCAGTAACTGTAGATTTGATATAGTATTTATTGATTTGCTTATTTAATTGCTTGATCTCTGAATTAAGATTTTCAAGCTTTATTTTATGATCATCTAATTCCATAGCCCATTCAGAATGTGCTCTTTTCCACCTTAATGTAAGTTTTGTCTCATTTCTTCTAACAATCAGTTTACTATTTTCAACCTCTTTTTCTGGTATTGCTTGAGTTTGAGCTAAACGCTTTTTTCTTTTTAACTGTTTCTGAGAAATCTCTAACTCTTCTTGTAGAAGTAGGACATCGTTATAAAATTCTTCATACTTTTTAAGGTAGTTTCTTGTTCTTAGTAATTCAAGTTCTTTCAGTTCCTGGACTTCTTTCGTCACTTGACACAAGTGTATTAAATCTTTGTATTGTTTTTCCAGAATTTTAAAATGTTGTAATTCAAAATCTCTTTTTAGAGAAAGTTCTGTGGTATCAAGTACTAGTAAAATTTGTCCTTTAGAAATAACGGTATTGTCTTTAACAAAGATTTGAGAGACATTTTCAGTTAATGGAGCTTTTAGGGTGAATTTTTCTTGAGTAGGACGTATTAACCCTAGTGACTTAATTGTTATCGGAACCTTAATTATTGGAAGACATCCTAGTGCTACAATTACTAAGCTTAAAATAGTAAGATAAATAGCATTTGAAGTTTTATTTAGTTGAGTATAATATTTTGGTAATATTACTTTAATTAGCTCTTTTGGGAGAAGCATTGCGTGAAATGTTATTAATAGTATTTAGTTTATAGGTTAAAATTTTGAAGTTTTTCATTTAAGAAAAAATTAAAATTTGAAATATATCTTTAACCTCATAATGATTCATGAAATAATGATATAATTGATCATTGTTGTGATCTTGAAAATTCAGATGATCAGCTATCCCCCAACAAAGACTTCATATGCGAATAACAATTCTTTAATAGTTTTTAAGGCTTCTTTATCTATCATACTAGATTAGTAATAGTTGGTAAAAATTTCATTATCATGACTAACGTTATACAATAGTTTAATTATTAGTATTTCACTTGCTAGTTGGTACTTATGAGTTAGTCAAAGTTTATCAAATTTAAATTTAGCTACGGAAATAATTCTTCCGCGGTATGGTTATTTTGAACTTTTTATTAACGATATATCATAACAAAAAAGTCCTACTTAACTTAATAAGTAGGACTTTGTTATTGAAGATTATTTAGGTTCTTTATCTAAGGTTTCATGAACCACTTTAATTGAGGTTCCGATTAATACAATTTGATCGTATTGATCTCGATATGACTTTTTCCTATAATCTAACTCTTGTATAGCTAGACCGTTTTTCATAAAAAAGTCATATAAATTTGACCCTGATTGTGAGTTGGTGTATTCTAGCACTCTTCCACCAATTAGATAAACTTCGACATATTCATTTTCACCAAAAGTATATAGTTTAAGGTCTTCTACTCTTTCTATATTTTCAGTGTTATATATTGTTGCAATTTGTTGCCCTTCTAAAATATTAGCTGTTTTCATGTAATAATGAACATCTACATTATTTTCATTAGGATAGTAAGGCTCTACTTCTTCATTTTTATCACATGATGACATAAATCCTAATAATGATAACAAAAATAGAACGTAAGTAAGTTTTGAAGATTTTCTCATTTTCAATTCGTAGTTGTTTAACATACTCATTCTAACGAGATTAATTCGTGTTGTTTTTCCTAATTAGGCCCAAATCACTTCCGAATTCGGTAACTCCTCCTAGTCTATTGGTTGTCTATTACCTCTTTTGGGAACAGAAGCTTTTAGAATTTCCATTTGCTCTTCTGTCAACACTTGGGCTAACATCTGAAACTGCTGTTTTTTAAGGGGTATTAAAGCGTCTCTCATAGCTTCTCTATCTCCTTTATATTGTTCTTTAATTTTAGAAATGACTTGTTCATTAGATGCCTGTATTGCATCATATTTCTCTTTTTGATCAGGTGTCAATTTTAATTTGAGAACTAAAATATATTCTCTTCTTTCTCGTCGATCCAGCATTATAAATTCTTCATAGGTAGTATATGCAGTATCAGGCATAAAATCTTTTACCTTCTTCAAGTGCTTTTGTCGGTACCCATTTAGTTCTACTTTAAGATCCTCTTGGTTGATGTCTCCTTCTTTCTTGGCTATAATCATTGTATTAATGACATCTTCTTGAAGGCGTACATAAGCTTTATTTAATTTTTTCTCAACATCTTCGTTGATATTCAATTTGTCGACAAGTTCTACTGGTAAATCTTTTGGAGAAATATCAGGGAATCTTCGTTGTGCAAATACTGAGAAACATATACTAAATAAAAGAAACGTTGTGATGAATATTTTTTTCATAATCTGTAATTAATTTTAAACTAAAATGGCATCATGCCTCCTCTACGCATACCACCTCTTTCACCGCGTTCTCCCTTCGGGTTTGTTTTTCCTTTTGGACGGTATATAAATGATAGCATAAAGTATCTTGGTAATACATTATATGTACTGGTTTGTATATAACTTTCTGTAACAGTTCTATTAATACTACTATTTTGATTGAGTATATCAGAGACTGAAAAACGAAATTCTCCTTGGCGTTTTTTAAACAGCTTATATGCGATAGCAGCATTCCACTTATAAATATTCTCCTGTATTAAATCATCATCACCGATATAGATATTACCCGTAAACGAAGTGCTTAATTGGAGTCTTTGAATTGGTTCTACTGTTAGTTTTGCTCTGATTTTATTGTGTAGATAATTACCATTAAGAGTTTCATTCTGATCATTATTAATCCAATGATAAGTGGCCATTCCCGAAATATTGAAATCTACATTTTTACTAATATTACTTGCTAGTTTAATCCCCTGACCTAATGAACTATCGAAAGTATACGATTGTAGATCATTAGTAATACCAACATTTCTTGTGTACCCGCCTGTAGTCATAAATGAAATATTGGTTTTAATAGGTTGAATAGGTTTAGAGTAAACTAAAATTCCTCTGGCAGTAAGATATCCATCTAAATTTACAGGGGCTGTATAGGAAGAACCTTTCTTTAACGGTACTCCATTGATTGTAGTATCACTTTCGGCTATGAAAGAATATTGAGTGATCTTATTGTTGGTTTGCTGAGCTGTAAAATTCACAAAGAACAATTCTTTTCTAGCAATATTGAAATTTTTAAAATTGATACGCAGTACATGATTTTCTTCTCCTTCCAAATAAGGGTTACCTGTCGATACATTTAATGGATCACTATAATCTACTACAGATTGTAAGTTGCTCACCGATGGAAGTGTTACATTTTTTTGATAAGAAAACCTTAACCTTTTACTTCTTGAAAAAGCATAGTTGATAAATACACTTGGTAGCAGATAACCAAAATTGGTACTAGTAACTTCCTCATAGGGATAAATACTTTCATTTTGAAGAGTCGAATATTGATATTTTACTGCCGTTGTGATATTCAGTTTATCTTTCTTAAATAATAACCCCGCTTCAGGTCTATAAATATTCTGCTGAGATGTGAAAGTGTTGGATAGGTCTTCTATAAATTCTCCTCCATCGATATTTTGTCCTAGTATATCATAAGTTTTTCGATCAGATTTCTGTTGTTCCCAACTCTGAAAATAATTCAATTTCAACTGTAGGTTTGTGGTTAACTTTTCTGTGAAAATAAGGTTGGCTGACGTTCTAAACTTTTCAGTTTCTCCAAGTATTCGCTGAGCTGTGGAATCATTTTCGATATTATCACTCTCATAATAATTGATGTTCGTAAATGCATCTTGATTGGTATTATCTTGATGGTAATACACTTTCCAATCCAAGGTGATAGTTCTTCCTTCTTGGTTTAACTTATGTCTCAATAAGAAACTATTATTGATATCAGCAGAGTTGGTTGTACTATAATCTGACATCACTGAGCTATTAAGAGCTGTTCCATCTTGAAGATTGGTATTTGATAAGCTAGAAGCAGAACTATTACTATTTTCAAGTTTAACAACAGGACGTATTCGAATAGATGTATTTGGGTTGGCTTCATAGTCTAATCGGAGATTAAAGTTATGATTTTCCTTATGTGAATCTATATCAAGGATTTCATCTACCACTTGATTTGTTGACTCTGAAACAAAGTAATCTGTAGTGGAAGTTTCATCAGTTTCATTGTCCACAATCTTATAAGTATAACTTCCATTGACATCCCATTTATCTCCCCAAGAGTCGATATAATTTGTACCAAGAGAATGTGATGTGTTTATACCATTAGACTGAGCAGTTAAGTTGTTAGTGGGTCCATTACCATTACCTCTTCTTCCTCGACGTCCTCTTTTAGGACCTTCCGATAAGTTATCAGACATAAACCCTTGTTGGTTTACATTATTACTTAATCCAGTAAAAGACAAACGCTGTTCACCCTTAAAAATATTGATATTTCCTCCTGCACTATAGCGTTGGTCTGTTCCAACTCCTACTTCTGCTTTTCCGAAGTAAGAGTATTTTGCATCCTTATTAGTCACAAAATTGATGGTTTTACTTCTTTCTCCGTCATCAAATCCAGTAAACTCAGATTGATCACTTTTTTGATCAATAATTTGTACATAATCTACCATTTCGGCAGGTAAGTTGGTTAATGCATTTTTTGGATCATCGCCAAAAAACTCCTTCCCATCGACTAATATTTTTTTTACTGATTCTCCTTCTGCGGTAATACCTCCATTATCATCGGTTTCTACTCCTGGTATTTTTGTAACAAGATCTTCAGCTGTGGCATCTTCATGGGTTTTGTAATTACTTGATGAAAACTGTATAGTATCCTCTTTAATTACAATAGGAACATCCCCTACAACCTCTACTTCTGTTAGTTCAGTAAACATTGGTTCTAATTCAATGCTTACAGTTAAAGGTTCACTATCATTAATCAACAATTCTTTAGTGACATTCTTATATCCTAGATACATTGCTTCGATTTTGTAGGATCCTTTTTCTTTTAAAGTGATTTTAAAATATCCATCTAAATTGGATAGAACCTGATATCTTGATGTTGAATTTGATATTGTGATTAATGCATTGACTAATGCTTCGTGATTGTCTTTCCCTGTTATCTTACCCTCAATAACTGTAGTCGATTGTGCAAGACCTAGATTTGGTATTAAAAGAAAAAGAATAATATATGGTTTCATTGCTTTATCGAAATGGAAGTGAAGTTGGTAATGACTCGATAGTACAAATAAACCCAATTGATGTATGCAGAGAAGAAATATTCAACGAACGGTCGCTTATTTTCAACAAACGCACCGTAAGTTTTAGTATCTTCATTGCAATCATCAAAGTTGTCACAGTTTCATTCTCTATGATATGATTTTTGTCGGTATTTTAATTTTGGTTTTATTTTACTTTATGATCAGAAAGGAAGATCGGATCATACCTTACGGACAACTTAAGGGTAAACATCATATTACTGTAAATACTAAAAACTATTATGTCGAAATAGTACATTTTAAAACTTACGCTAAAGCACACTCATCCTATTTTAAAGTAGTAGAAGCAATTTCTAATTATGGAAAACAAGTTGATGGTAAGTACGATCTTTATGATTGGAATTATTCTATCTATGAGTTTGAGGATACATTAATGGACCTTAGATATTTTAGAAGTCTACACAGTATTATGCTAATTAAAAGTGAGTCTCCATTAAAGGTAAAGCAGTATTTAAAAGATGAAGCAGCAGTGATAGAAACAGCTAAAAAACTAGTCAAATAACACGGTTGATGTAGAATTAAAAATTTAACTTATTTTTTTGATTTTCATTGTAACCTCTTTAAAACAACCGCCGTATTATAAGCTCTCAGCAAACATCACATAATAATTATTGAAAGATTTAATAAACAAATCTCACCTACTATCTGTTTAACAATAAGGTTTTAATATCCTGAAAATCAATAGTCTTCTTTATTTAAAAGATCTCTTTTAATGACCATTAATAACTAAATAAACCCCAAAGAGAAGCTTTATGGAAATTATAGGAAGAAGTGACAAAGTAGATTTCCCTGAACTGCATTTAGAAAATCTTGAAGTGAAAGTAGATACTGGTGCTTATACCTCTTCAATACACTGTCACGATATAAAAGAAATTATTATTGACGAAGTAAAGCACCTAAGTTTTAAAGTTTTAGATCCCGAATATTCGAAATATCATAATAATACGATTACAGTCAGTAATTATAAATCAAAAATGATAAAAAGTTCATTTGGTGATGTTGAAGAACGTTATGTTATCAAAACATTTGTAATCCTTTTTAATAAGGAATACCCAATTGAACTATCACTTTCTAACCGAAGTGAAATGAGATTTCCTGTATTAATAGGAAGGAAGTTTCTCAACAAAAAATTTATGGTAGACACATCTGTGAAAAACCAATCTTTTCTCTCAAAACAACCTTAATAACTTAACAAAATACTAAAATGAAAATTGCCATCCTTTCTAGAAACACAAACTTATATTCTACAAAACGTCTAGTAGAAGCTGCAGAGCGAATGGGGCATGAAGCTATCATTGTAGACCATCTAAAATGTACTATCGAATTAGAAAAGAAAAGTCCTAGAATATTCTATAATGGAAGTTACTTAGATGATGTTGATGCTATTATCCCAAGAATTGGCTCTTCTGTAACATTTTACGGTACGGCTGTAGTACGTCAATTTGAGATGATGCAGGTATTCTCTGCAGTAGACTCTCAAGCATTGGCAAACTCAAGAGATAAACTTAGAAGTTTACAGATCCTTGCTAAGGCAGGGGTAGGTTTACCAAAAACGGTGTTCACTAACTACGCAAAAGATGTTGACCATGTAATTGAATCTGTAGGAGGTGCACCGTTAATTCTAAAATTATTAGAAGGAACACAAGGTTTAGGTGTTGTATTAGCAGAAACTAAAAACGCAGCTAAATCAGTAATAGAAGCTTTTAATGGACTAAAAGCAAGAGTTATTGCTCAACAATTTATTAAAGAATCAGGTGGAGCTGATATACGTGCTTTTGTTGTTGATGGTAGAGTTGTAGGAGCAATGAAACGTCAGGGCAAAGAAGGCGAATTTCGTTCGAACCTACATAGAGGTGGAAGTGCACAATTAATAGAATTATCCAATGAAGAAGAGCTTACAGCATTAAAGGCTACTAAGGCAATGGGACTTGGAGTTGCCGGTGTGGATATGTTGCAATCTAAAAATGGACCTTTGGTTCTAGAAGTAAATTCATCTCCTGGGTTGGAGGGAATCGAAAATGCGACAAATATTGATATCGCAAAAGAGATTATTAAATATCTAGAAAGAAATGTCTAATGATAAATTTGTCTTATTAGGTACAGAGATAAAAAAAGGCAAAGGTGCTATCCTTGAGTTAGAAGTGGCAAAACTTCATACTCGAAATAGCTTAAAAGTACCAGTGATTGTTGAAAGAGGGAAGAAAGATGGCCCTGTTTTATTGCTACTTGGAGGAGTACATGGAGATGAATCTAACGGTGTCGCGATCGTTAGAGATATAATCAGAAAGAAAATCAATAAGCCTAAAAGTGGAACAGTAATATGTATTCCAGTCTTTAACGTTTTTGGTTATCTAAATCTAACAAGAGCATTTCCTGATGGCAGAGATTTAAACAGGGTTTTCCCTGGGTCATCAAGAGGATCTTTAGCTAGTCAGTTTGCAAATAAATTCACAAAGGAAATCGCTCCTTATGTTGATTGTGTATTGGATTTTCATACAGGTGGTGCGGATAGAAGTAACTTTCCTAACATACGTTGCAATTTTGATGATAAAGTAGAGTTCTCATTAGCTAAAGTTTTTGGAGCTCCCTATATGATGCATTCAAAATATATTCATCATTCTATCCGAGAAACAATTCACAAGATGGGAAAACCCATTATTCTATTTGAAGGAGGTAAATCGCTTCATTTAGATAACGATGTGATATCAATTGGTGTAAATGGAGCGTTGAATGTTATGAAATACCTGAATATGCATGAGGGCGATGTGGAAATAAAACAAGATTCAGTATTAATTAAGAAGAGTAAATGGCTAAGAGCGCCTTATTCAGGAATCTTCGAATCAATGGTTAAAAATGGTCAATTTGTAACTAAAAAGACATTGATAGGTAGGGTCTCTGACCCCTTCGGAGAGTTTGAAAAGAAAATATATGCACCTTTTGACTGCTATATTTTCGGGTTAAACACAGCTCCCAATGTAAATAGAGGTGATGCTATTTACCATGTGAGTGTAAAACATGAATAGAAGGATTTCTATTCAAACTTAATTAGTGACTCTGATTAAAAAGGTTGTATAAATAGTAAAAGCCTGATCTCTTTTTAAGAGTCAGGCTTTTTTATTATTACTATTTACTGATCTTTAACTATGCAGTTACTGCAGATAAAAGTTCAGCAAGCTTTTTACCTGTAGCTTCAGTATTCATTCTCTTGTCTTCAGGAGTTTCATCTGTAGCGATATCAGTAGTTCTGTAACCTTCTTTTAAGAATTGGTCTACTGCACTGATAATAGCATCGCTTTCATCTTTCATACCGAAAGAAATATCTAGCATTAATGCACCTGATAAAACAGAAGCAATTGGGTTAGCAATTCCTTTTCCTGCGATGTCTGGAGCTGAACCGTGAATTGGCTCGTATAGTCCGATTTCTGACCCAACAGAAGCAGAAGGTAACATACCCATAGAACCTGCAATTTGAGAAGCTTCATCCGTAAGAATATCACCAAACATGTTACCCGTTACAATTACATCAAATTGTTTTGGATCTCTAATCAACTGCATAGCAGCGTTATCGATAAACATATGTGTAACTTCTACTTCAGGGTATTCAGAAGATAATTCTTGTACTGTTTCTCTCCATAAACGAGAAGACTCAAGAACGTTCGCTTTATCAACAGAACATAATTTCTTACGACGAGTCATAGCTGATTCGAATGCTTGACGAGCGATACGCTCTACTTCCATTTTAGAATAACGAAGTGTATCGATCGCTTCAGTACCATCTTCATTACGCTCACGAGGAGTACCGAAATAGATACCACCAGTTAATTCGCGGAAGAAAATAATATCAGAACCTTGAAGAATCTCAGGCTTGATTGATGAAGTATATAATAACTCATCAAAAAGCTTGATTGGACGGATGTTAGAGAATAAACCTAATTCCTTACGGATTTTAAGTAGACCTTGCTCAGGACGTACTTTTAAGTTAGGGTTATTGTCGTACATCGGCATACCTACTGCACCAAGAAGTACAGCATCTGAAGCCTTACAAGTGTCAATTGTTTTTTGAGGACAAGGTTCGCCTGTAGCTTCGATCGCTGAGTGACCAATCAATGCTGGAGTGAATTCGAACTCATGTCCGAAACGCTCACCAATGATTCCTAATATATTTTGAGTGATACCTGTAACTTCTAATCCGATACCGTCACCGGCCATCACTGTGATTTTCTTTTTCATTATTGTATTGTAGATTTTGGAATTTGTTTGAGTCGTAATTGATTACACATTGAAAGTATAAGCTCTGTTTGCCTCATATTTGGCAATCTCATCTTTCAAGCTTAATAAATAATCAATATCGTCATATCCATTAATCAAACACATTTTTTTATAATCATCGATTTCAAAAGATTGTTTGTTATCTTCTTTTCCTGAAATCCATGCTTTTTGTGTTTCTAAATCTACTTCAAGAGAAGTAGAAGGATCTGCTTCGATATCTGCAAATAGTTCTGCTAAGAACTCTTCTGAAACCACTAAAGGAAGAATACCATTGTTTAAGGCATTTCCCTTAAAAATATCAGCAAAGAAACTTGATACAACGATCTTGAAACCATAGTCACCAATAGCCCAAGCCGCATGTTCACGAGATGAACCACAACCAAAGTTTTTACCTGCAACAAGAACTTCACCTTTATAAGTATCTTGGTTTAATACGAAATCGGCAATCGGTTGCTCTTGCTTGTCATATCTCCAATCTCTAAAAAGGTTATCTCCAAAGCCTTCTTTAGTTGTAGCTTTTAAGAAACGAGCAGGGATGATTTGGTCAGTATCAACGTTCTCAATGTTTAATGGAACGCAAGTTGATTTTATATATTTCATTTGATTATTTCTTCTTTAGGTGGATTAAGCAGTCGTTAACTCTTTTCTAATGTCTACAATATGACCGTTTACGGCAGCAGCAGCAGCAGTTAACGGAGATGCTAATAACGTTCTAGCTCCAGGTCCTTGTCTACCTTCAAAGTTTCTGTTTGATGTAGAGATACAATATAAACCTGCAGGAACTTTATCTTCGTTCATACCTAAACAAGCAGAACAACCTGGCTCGCGTAGTTCAAAACCAGCTTCAGCATATACTTTGTCTAAGCCTTCTGCAATCGCTTGTTTTTCTACTTGTTTTGATCCTGGAACGATCCAAACATTTACTCCATCAGCCTTCTTCTTGCCTTTTACAAATTCAGCAACAGCTCTTAAATCCTCAATACGAGCATTGGTACAGCTACCAATAAATACATAGTCAATTGGCTTACCGATTAAAGATTCACCTTCTTCTAAGCCCATGTATTCTAATGCTTTTTTATCTGACTCACTCTCAGGAGTTGGTACAGAACTATCAACACCAACACCCATACCTGGGTTAGTACCATAAGTAACCATTGGTGCAATATCAGCAGCATTATAAACGAATTCAGCATCAAAAGTAGCACCTTCGTCTGTAGGAAGACTACTCCAGTAGGCTACTGACTTTTCCCATTCTTCACCTTTTGGAGAAAATTCTCTTCCTTCTAGGTAATCGAAAGTAGTTTGATCTGGTGCGATAATACCACCACGAGCACCCATTTCAATACTCATGTTACAAACTGTCATTCTACCTTCCATAGATAAATTACGGATAGCAGAACCAGCAAACTCAATAAAATAACCTGTACCACCAGATGCAGATAATTTTGAGATTATATATAATACGATGTCTTTTGCACTCACACCTTCTTGTAACTCACCATCTACAACGATACGCATTGCTTTTGGTTTGTTTTGTAAAGTACATTGAGAAGACATTACTTGTTCTACTTGAGATGTTCCGATTCCAAACGCAATTGAACCAAAAGCACCATGAGTAGAGGTGTGGCTATCACCACAAACAATTGTTTTACCTGGTTGAGTAACTCCTAATTCTGGTCCGATAACGTGAACGATACCTTGAAAAGGGTGACCCAATCCGTAAAGCTTTACTCCAAACTCATCACAGTTTTTTGTTAAAGTCTCTACTTGGTGTCTAGATAATGCCTCTTTAATAGGTAAATGCTGATCTTTTGTTGGAACATTATGATCTGCAGTACCCCAAGTTTGGTCTACACGAGCAAGCTGAATACCTCTACCTCTCAGTCCATTAAATGCTTGTGGACTGGTTACTTCATGAATGAAATGCGTATCGATGTAAAGTACATCAGGGTAATTTTCTTTTCTTTGAACGACGTGACTATCCCATACCTTTTCGAATAGTGTTCTCGGTTTGTTGTTGCTCATGTATCTATCTTTTAAATAATTCTCGATTTTACTATCTGTTAAGCTCTAAAAAACTGATTTACTTAATGTTGAAGTTGTTTTTTTATTGAAATTTAGAACTATTTGACTAGGAATTAGTAAAGACCTAAATCTTTGTATTATTTTTGCCTAATCCCCCATAAAGTCTTGGTTATTGAAAACAATTACTATCAGCAGTAAGTTTTCTTTCCAAGATTTTGTTTAAGTTTATGATAGATTACCACACATTTTAAGTGATAATCATGTCAAATTTAGTTTACTACGTAATTTTTTAAAACTCGTTTCGGTTTATAATTACGATTTCAGAACTACAATTTAAGTACTAATTTAACAGTAAAGTTATGCTTATTCAACCAGGTGAACTCCTAGCGAAAATAGACGCACCAAGTGATTTGCGAAAACTTCCTCTTGATAAACTTTATCAAGTGTGCGAAGAGTTACGTGAGTTTATCATAGATAATGTTTCTATCTATGGTGGTCACTTCGGAGCAAGTCTTGGAGTTACTGAGCTTTCTGTAGCTTTACATTATGTATATAATACTCCATATGATCGCATCGTTTGGGATGTTGGTCATCAGGCGTATAACCATAAAATACTAACAGGAAGAAGAGATGATTTTCATACCAACCGTCAATATGGTGGACTTTCAGGGTTCCCTAAAAGAGACGAAAGTGAGTATGATACATTTGGTGTAGGTCACTCTTCTACATCTATCAGTGCTGCTTTGGGTATGGCGATCGCTTCCAAAGAAAAAGGCGAACATGATAGAATGCACATTGCTGTGATAGGTGATGGATCCATGACTGCAGGTATGGCTTTTGAAGCCATGAATCACGCAGGAGCATCAGATGCAAACATTCTAATTATCTTAAATGATAATAGAATGGCCATTGATCCTAACCAAGGAGCATTGAAAGACTACCTTACTGACATTACAACCTCTCCTATGTATAACAAATTGAGAGAGGAAGTATGGAACATGTTGGGAAAAGTAAAGAAAATTGGCCCACATGCTCAACAAGCAGTATCTGCAGCAGAAAATGCTTTAAAATCAGCATTATTAGAGCAAAGTAATTTATTCGAAGCATTAGGTCTTCGTTATTTTGGCCCAGTAGATGGTCATGATATCAACCATTTGGTTCATGTTTTAGATGATCTGAAAAATATACCAGGACCAAAAATTCTCCATGCTGTTACTGTAAAAGGTAAAGGATATGCCTTAGCGGAAAAAGATCAGACCAAATGGCATGCACCTGGTAAGTTTGATAAACTTACTGGCGAGATAAAGAAAAAAGTATATACCACTCCACAGCCTCCAAAATATCAAGTAGTCTTTGGCGAGACAATCTTAGAGATGGCTAGAGAGAACGATAAAATTATGGGTATTACACCTGCAATGCCTTCAGGGAGTTCATTAAATATCATGATGAAAGAAATGCCTGATAGAGCTATTGATGTAGGTATTGCTGAACAACATGCTGTCACATTTGCGGCAGGTTTAGCAGCAGAAGGTATGATTCCTTTCTGTAATATCTATTCCTCTTTCATGCAAAGAGCATATGATCAAGTGATCCATGATGCTTGTATCCAAAACCTTCCTGTAATTTTTACTTTAGATAGAGCAGGTTTTGCAGGAGCAGATGGAGCAACACACCATGGAGCTTACGATATTGCTTTTATGCGTTGTATACCAAACTTGGTAGTCGCAGCACCTATGAATGAAGCTGAACTTCGTCATTTAATGAAGACAGCAGTAGATCATAGAACTTCACCTTTCTGCATCAGATACCCAAGAGGTCAGGGTGTGATGCCAGAGTGGAGAGTGCCTATGGAAAATATTGAAGTAGGTAAAGGTCGTAAAATTCAAGATGGTGAAGAAGTAGCGATTCTTACTTTTGGACACATTGGTAATTACGTTGTTCAATTAAGAGATAGATTCCAAGCTGCCGGATTGAACCCTGCCCATTATGACATGCGTTTTGTAAAGCCACTAGACGAGGAAATGCTCGAAGAAGTCTTTGCTAAATTTGATAAGGTAATCACTATTGAAGATGGTTGTCTTCAAGGTGGTTTTGGATCTGCAATCTTAGAGTGGGTAATGGATCGTCAGATCATGAATAAGAAAGTTGTTCGATTAGGTATTCCTGATACTATTATTGAACATGGTGAACAAATTGAATTACAAGCTGAAGCAGGTTTCGACCACGAAGGAATCTTCAATGCAGTAGTCAATTTATCAGAGAAAGTGAAAAAATCCGTAGATGTTTTAGAAAAAAGTAAGTAAGAAATATCTATTGAGGCAATATTTTTGAAGTAAGGACTGTTTTAAAAGCATAGCTTTTAGCAGTCCTTATTTTTTTGAGGATAGATTTAACAAGATAATTTCATTATGATATTTCACAAGACTGTTCGTTTCCGACTCCTCGTGTTATTTATAATTAACACTACATTACTCCTGTTTACATTAGGAGCAGTGTTTTTTGGTACACGATCTTTGATCGAAACAAATAGTCTTTCTGAACAATTCGGATCATGTAGTTCAATTTATACCGAATCGGAAATATATTTTAAGAATTTCCTATTGGAAGATTTATCAAGTAGTGATTTCTATAAAAATAGAAAGAGTACGAATACCTCTCGTTCAGTACACCTACTTGACTCTGCTCTTTTCACTGTAGAAGAAGTGAGGAAAAAGATGGAGTCACTTAATGACCCTAGAGCAAAAGAGATAGAATTACTCCGTTCTGATCTTGAATTGTTAAAAGCTGAGCAAGACTTCCTAATGCGAAAGTTCCTAGATCTAGGATATAAAGATTGGGGCATGATCGGAAATATGAGGTCTAAAGTACATAAAATTGAAAATTCTGAAATCGATCTCAATCAAGGGCTTTTACTAACAATGAGAAGAAACGAAAAAGACTTTCTTCTTAGAGGAGACTCAAAATACTTAAGAATGTTTGATGAAAGTGTCGAAGATTTTGAGGCACACATTGTTCAATTGTACCAAGATTCAAAAAAGGAAGCATTAAGCGAGCAGGATGTAAGAGAGTTAAGAGCGAGTTTGGCAGGGTATCAGTTTGGCATGCACAAAGTGGTAGACCTTATGAAGGTGATTGGTAAAGGACAAAGTGCTGGTTTAATGAAGTCGGTATCGGACCTGCAAGAAAAGATCAATTCTCGATTATTAAACCTTTCTGAGAATATTTCATCTTCTAATGAAGAATACCTAAGATGGATGTTGGGGTTATTTGTTGTAATCTTTGTGATACAGTCAATTATTCTATCTTGGTTCGTTTTTAATTTCTCAAGAATTCTAGAAAAAAGGTTCACATTTATGCAGTTGATTTCTGGTAAACTTTCAAAAGGTGAATCATTAACGAAAATAAAGAAAGAAGAAGTAGAGGAATATGATGAAATCTCTGATATCTCCACTCACTTCTACGAAATAGATGAACAATTAAATGCTGCTCATAACTTTTCAGTAAAAGTTGGAAATGGCGAAATAGATGTTCAATATGAAAAGAAATTTGAAACAACTCCTTTAGCCAAAGATTTATTAAAGATGAGGAATCGATTTAAGGCGGTTCAGGAGTTGGAACATAAACGTAATTGGGTGACAAATGGTATGGCGAAATTCTCCCAATTACTAAGAGATAAACTAGATTCTGATTCAGAGTGGTATGATAACCTTCTAAGAAATATCATGCACTATGTTGATGCTAGTCAAGGTACCTTTATTCTTATAAAAGATGATTTAGGAAAAGAGCCTGTATTAGATCTAGTCGCTTTATATGCTTACGATAAAAAGCGTTACGAAAATAGACAGTTCGATGTTGAAACAGGTCTATTGGGACAAGTATATAAAGAAAAGCAAATGGTATACATTGAAGATGTACCTAGTGATTATGTCAATATCACTTCTGGTATGGGTGGAGCGAAGCCAAAATGTCTTATCATCTTGCCTCTTATTTATGCTGATAAAATGTATGGAATATTGGAAATTTCTTCTTTCAATACTTTCGATGAGTATCAGGTAAGCTTCTTAGAAAACCTATCAGAAATCATTGCTTCAAGTATTGCCGATATGAATACTTCGAGAGTAGTAATTAAGATGGAAGAGAAGTTAATGGAGCAAAAAGAGAGAATTAGAGAACTCGAATCCATTATTAATGAAGGAGTTGAGAATTAAGATATTTTTCTAAGATTATAACAAAAATTTAATCATTAATATTTAAGGATGTGAATACTTACTTACCAAAAGTTGTATTCACATCCCTTTTTGTTAGTTTTACTGCCAACAATTATTTAACGAGGAATATCCTTTATGACATTGAAGTCTTATTAACAAATAACTATGAGTTCACAACAGAAACAACCTTCATTATTGGAATCTATTATACCGATTATCTTTCTGGTGATACTATTAGGTGCTAACGTAATGGTATTTGGAGATGACGGATTAGCAGGTTCGAATCAAATTGCTCTTTTATTAGCTACTGCTGTCGTTGGAATAATCGCATTTTTTAGATTAAAAATGTCGTTTGATACATTGATGAATGGAGTCGTCGATAGTATTAGTGCAGCGATGTCTTCTATTTTAATTCTATTAATGATTGGAGCTTTATCAGGAGCTTGGTTATTAAGTGGAATTGTACCCGCAATGGTCTATTATGGCCTTCAAATCCTAAATCCAACAATATTTTTGGTAGCAACAGTAATTATCTGTGCTATTGTTTCAGTAGCCACAGGATCATCTTGGTCTACAATTGCTACTGTTGGTATTGCATTATTGGGTATTGGTAAAGCATTGGGCATGCCAGAAGGGTTAGTAGCTGGTGCTATTATCTCTGGAGCATATTTTGGCGATAAGATGTCACCATTATCAGATACAACAAACCTTGCTCCTGCTGTAGCTGGAACAGACTTGTTTACACATATCAGATACATGGTGTATACAACCTTACCGTCGTTTACTATTGCATCGATCTTATTTTTGATTATTGGTTTCGGCTATGATTCAGAAATTTCACAAGATAATGTGAAGTCTGTATTAGTCGCTTTAGATAAAGCATTTTATATTTCACCTGTTCTTTTCGTAGTACCTGCAATCGTAGTATTTATGATTATAAAGAAGGTACCAGCATTGCCAGCATTATTTGTTGGTACGCTTACAGGAGCTATTATTGGTATTTTCCTTCAACCAACAGCAGTGACAGTTATCGCAGGTGGTGAAACAGGATGGGAAGCAACATACATGGTATTTATGAAAGCAATGTATGAAGGATTCTCTATTGAATCAGAAAATCAGATTGTTTCTGAATTGTTAGGATCAAGTGGTATGGCCGGGATGTTAGGAACAATTTGGCTTATTATCGTAGCTATGGGATTTGGTGGAGCAATGGAAGTTACAGGAATGCTAGAAAAGATCACTTCTACTATTATTAAGAATGTAACAAACGAAACGGGTTTGTTTGCATCAGTGGCAGGTACTTGTATTTTCTTTAATACTACAGCTTCTGATCAATACCTTTCTATCGTTGTACCTGGTAAAATGTATGCCGAAGCTTTTAAAGAAAAAGGACTAGCTCCAGAAAACTTAAGTAGAACTTTAGAAGATACGGCAACGGTTACTTCTGTACTTGTACCATGGAACACTTGCGGTGTAGCACAGTCATCAGTTCTAGGTGTAGCAACAATGGCTTACTTACCTTATTGTTTCTTCAACCTTTTAAGTCCTATTATGACAGTATTGTTTGCGGCATTTAAGATAAAAATAAAGAGAATCTCTAAGTAGAATGAAAAGTTCCTATTAACATTTTACTGAAAGACACTTAAGAAGTACTCCTAAATTGAGGAGTACTTTTTTTTGCCTCTAACATTTTAAAACATAACAAAGCCTACATAGTGAAATCACGTTTTTAACGTAATTTTAGGGTCTAAAATGGTATTTATTTAATATTTGTAAATAAAAATTCACAGAAAGTGTTTGTATTAATAAACTTTTTATTACATTTACATCAGATAAGACATTAAAGATTAAAAAACATTAAACGTTTTTGATTGATAATGGGTTAATAAAATTAGGTTTAACAGGAAAGAGCTCGCTGCTTCAGCTAGCTTTTTTTGTTTTTATAGGGTTTTGTGTTCCAATCTTCTTGATAAATTTTGGGTTACACTAAAAACGTTAAATCAATATCTTATCAAAAATCATTTTTAAGTGATGTAACTCTTTTGTTCTCTATCAAAAAAGATATTGACCCAAAGAGATTTTTGTTTTATAGCTATTTCATAACAAAGTATCGATGAATGGATTGAATTTGTAGACGGTTCATCAAAATAGGACTACTTTCAAATCATCTCTTGCCTCTTACATCACTTATCTTTTAAAACGTATTGAATTTCCTTCATTACCTCATATATATCGATATATTATTTTTACAATCGATCTACCAAGTAGGTTTGAGTTATTCATTAATCATTAAACAATTGAGTTATGAGTATTTCAGAGTTATATTATTGGGGTGGTCTTGAGTTTATGAATACTATTTCCATTATAGGTATTATCATGGTGGTTTTTATGGTAATGAGAATCATGAAAGTATCGACTAGTATTTTTTCACCTGCAAAGTCTTTAAATCTTATGAAAGAGGCAGGGACGTTAGCTTTGGTCATTGGTGTTTTAGGGCAGATCATTGGTTTATTTAGTGCAATGATGGCCATTGAAAGTGCAGGTGGTGTTTCTATGGGAGTATTAGCTGCAGGTATCAAGGTTTCAACAATAACAACATTGTATGGTTTCTTAGTGTTTGTAATTAGTAGACTGGCTTCACTAATTATTCAAGCTACAGCAAAATCAGAATAAAATATAAAGGCTCACTCTTTTAAGAAAGGTGAGCCTTTAATTTATTTATACATCCTTTCTCAGTCGAAGTTCTGATGGATAATAGTTGTTTAGTCGATTTGGCAAAGCTTTTACCCAACCTAAGGCTAAACCTTTGTAGGTGATAATTGCCCAACCTTTTACTCCTTGAATAGACTTGATACTCATTTCTTGTTTCTTCAGGAAGTTGATTGCATCTCTATATTCTACTTCTTGTCTTGGAAGTGATTTTGCGACAATATTAGAAACGGCTAATTCATGGTCAGGTATTAATTGATTATTCTTTTTGTTGAATTTTCCCATCTTGATACCTTGATGTCTCACCTTTTGAGATACCTTCATGATTTTGAAATCTTGAACCATATGGGATGGAATGGCGAAAACGTCTTCTCTTTCATCTTGATAGAATTCGTAATCTTTTCCATTCTCCAACCATTTTCTTAAGTCTTCTGCTTCTCGTTTTCTCACCATGAAAACACCTTTCATCTTTTTAGGAGAAATACTAAACTTTTGAGTACGGGAAGGTTCACCTTTCTTCATAAAAGCAGCTAAAAATAACCCCTCTCCTTTTGTTTTATGGAAGATGAAACGATATCCTGTTGCTTTCTCTCCATCTTTTTCTATCTCTATCTTAGTAATACCCCATTCTGGGTCAAAGTCAATATCTAAAGGCTCAAATTCTCCTGTTTCAAGGATTTGTTCAATGCGTCTTTCATTTTCTTCAGGAGCAAAAGTACATGTACTATAAATATATAAACCACCTTGTTTCAATGCAGATGGTATATGATTTACAATATCTGTCTGAATAGAAGCACAAGAATCAATAAGTGATGGAGACCACAGCTCTGAAGCTTTAGGGTCTTTTCTAAACATACCTTCTCCTGAACAAGGTGCGTCAGTAACAATGACATCGAAATATTCTTTTAAAGGAGCAAAACTCTCTGCATAATTACCAGTGACAATAGTATTGGGGTTACCCCAACGAACAAGGTTATCAATCAGAGGTAAAGAACGCTTACCAACGATCTCATTCGATACCAAAAGACTTTTTTCAGTAATTAATGAATTGATCAGTGTACTTTTCCCTCCTGGAGCCGCACATAAGTCCAATACTTTTATATCCTCTTCTAGAGGAGCATATTGTTTTAAAGCTTTCCACAAAAACATAGAAGAAGCTTCTTGTACATAATAAGCTCCAGCAAAAATTAAAGGGTCTTCGGCAAAAGAAGGTCTTTTTGCAATATATTTTGCTTCATCACACCAAGGTACAGGTGTAGTGTCTGAGAACTCAATATCAGCAGGCTTAAATGGATTTACTCTATAGGAAACAGGTACACTTCCATCTATTGCTGTATTGAACGCTTCAAAGTCTTCAGGAGAAAGTTGTCCTTTTAGACGTTCAGTGAATTTCTTTGGTAACTTTTCAGATCTATTCGACATATTCCGAGGTGTTTAATGATCATCATACTGATTCAGAATACGAATATTGTGTTTTTTCGTTAATGAATACTGATATGTTGAATATTATTCGGATTTTTTCTAAAAGATACTTAGTTTTGCACCCTGAAAATTTTATGTATCATTCGAAATACTACGGATTGAGTGTTACTGATTTCGGCACGCGGTAATCGCTGCCAAGAGGGATCAGCATCGTGAAATTCAAGTTTTTTCGCAAAACTAATTTGTGGTTATGGATTATTTAAGCCCTGAGTACAAGAAAGAGATCTTTGCTAAGCACAGTAAAGGTGGAGAAGGTGACACTGGTTCACCAGAAGCGCAAATCGCTTTATTTACTAAGCGTATTGCACACTTAACTGAGCACTTAAAGCAAAACAAGAAAGATCACGCATCTCGTCTAGGTTTGATGAAATTAGTAGGTAAGCGTCGTTCGATGCTTGACTATGTTGCTAAAAAAGACATCAACCGTTACAGAGCAATCATTAAAGAACTTGGAATCAGAAAGTAATTTTTCTGGTTACAAAGTACCACTCAGGGGATTCCATTTTTGGAATTCCCTTTTTGCGTATAATCCCTTCATAAATTTTCACTGAAAAATGGAAATAAAAGGAGGAAAAATGATTAATCCGCGAAAAATTCACTAAATTTTTGAGTTAGAAAAAGAAAGCTTTTACTAGCCGAATTTTGACAGCAGGTAGGACGTGATCCTTAAATATCTGCTTTATGATGTAGAAAAGAACAAAACACAACACAATTACGATGTTTGAAAACGTGATTAAAAAAACAGTTGCTCTTCCTGACGGTCGTGAGATCTCTCTAGAGACAGGTAAGATGGCAAGACAAGCAGACGGATCTATCGTTTTGCGTATGGGAAATACAATGCTTTTAGCAACTGTTGTTTCTAACCCAGAAAAAAGAGATGGCGCTGACTTTTTGCCTCTTTCAGTAGATTATCAAGAGAAATTTGCTGCAGCAGGTAAAATCCCTGGTGGTTTCTTAAAGCGTGAAGGCCGATTAAGTGACCGTGAGATCTTAATCTCTCGTTTAGTTGACCGAGCAATCCGTCCATTATTCCCATCAGATTACTATCATGATACTCAAATCATGATTACAATGGTTTCTGCAGACCAAGATGCATTACCAGATGCTTTAGTGGCATTAGCAGCATCAGCAGCTTTATCTATTACAGATATTCCTTTTGATGGTCCTATCTCTGAGGTAAGAGTAATCAAAGATACAAACGGTGAATACATCGTAAACCCTACACCAGCACAGATGGAAGGTTGTACACTTGATCTAATGATCGGTGCTACTGCTGAAAACATCACAATGGTAGAAGGTGAAATGCAAGAAGTGGGTGAAGATGAAATGATCGAAGCAATTAAAGTCGGTCATGAAGCAATCAAAACTCAGTGTGCAATCCAGGTAGAATTAAGAGAAGCAGTAGGCGTTGAAGGATATAGAGAATTCGTAGGCGACGTTGAAGACGAGGAGTTAAAAGAACAAGTTTTCACTGCTCTTTATGATAAATTATATGCTGTAGCATCTCAAGGTATCAAAGGTAAGTCTGAGCGTAAAGCAGCTTTCACTGAGGTGAAGAAAGCTTACTTAGAATCTTTACCAGAAGATGAAGAAACAGAAGAGAAGTTACCATTAATCAAGCGTTACATTGCTAAATGTGAGAAAAAAGCTTCTCGTGATTTAGTATTGAACACGCAAAACCGTTTAGACGGTCGTGATTTGGAAGAAGTAAGACCAATCGTTCCTGAAGTAGATGTACTTCCTTCAGCACATGGTTCTGCTTTATTTACTCGTGGTGAAACTCAATCATTAACAACAGTAACGCTTGGTACTAAAATGGACGAGCAAATGTTGGATTCTGCAATGGGTTCAGGTACAAGTAAATTTATCCTTCACTACAACTTCCCTGGTTTCTCAACTGGTGAGGTAAGACCAAACAGAGGTCCTGGACGTAGAGAAGTAGGTCACGGTAACTTAGGACACAGAGCTTTAGAAAGAGTTCTTCCTCCAGAAAACGAGAATCCTTACACAATCCGTATCGTTTCTGATATCCTAGAATCAAACGGTTCGTCTTCAATGGCAACAGTTTGTGCAGGTTCATTAGCACTTATGGATGCTGGTGTTAATATCACTGGTACTGTATCAGGTATCGCAATGGGTATGATCTCAGAAAACGATCCTGAAACAGGTGAATTAAAATATGCCATCTTATCAGATATCTTAGGAGACGAAGATCACTTAGGTGATATGGACTTCAAAGTAACAGGTACTGAAAAAGGTATTACAGCATGTCAAATGGATATCAAAGTTGATGGTCTTCCATATGAGGTGTTAAAGCAAGCATTAGAGCAAGCGAACAGAGGTAGAGCACATATCCGTGAAATCATGGATGATGTGATCAAAGAATCTAGACCAGATTTAAAACCACATGCTCCTCGTTCGTCAGTAATGATGATTCCTCAAGATTTAATTGGTGCTGTTATCGGACCTGGTGGTAAAGTAATCCAAGAGATCCAAAAAGATACAGGTGCAACTATCGTAATTGAGGAAGTTGAAAACCAAGGTAAAGTAAGTTTCTTTGCTGTTGACAAAGTAGCTATGGATGGTGCAGTAGGTCGTGTAAAAGCGATTGTTGCTCAACCAGAAGTAGGAGAAACATACCCTGGTACAATTAAGTCATTACAACCATTTGGTGCATTTGTTGAATTTATGCCTGGTAAAGAAGGTCTTCTTCACATTTCTGAAATCGCTTGGGAGCGTACAGATAGTGTTGAAGGTATCTTGAACGTTGGTGACAAAATCGATGTTAAGTTATTAGAGATCGATCCTAAAACAGGTAAATTCAAATTATCTCGTAAGGCTTTATTACCAATGCCTGAAGGTTATACTCCTCCTCCTCCACGTGAGAGAAGAGAGCGTCATGATAGAGGTGACAGAGGAGATAGAGGTGGTTACCGTGGTGGTAATCGTGGTGGTAACAGAGGTGACCGTGATGGTGGCCGCGGAGGTTACAATAGAAGATAATAACCGACTGAAAGACAGTTTAGTAAGTTCTCCAATGCTTTTATGAAATATTGTGAGAATTTACTAAACTTTTTATGTCTTTTTTAAGTCAATTATGTAGGATGTTTAGAACTGCACGCTTTTTGCAGTTTTAAGTATCTCAGTATAAATGTTTTGTCACCATTATTTATTATCTTAATAGAGATATGGTGATAAAATCGTAACAATGGCAAAAAAGAACGGATGAGACAACTCAAGATCAGTAAACAGATCACGAACAGGGAGTCACAATCGCTGGACAAATACTTACAAGAAATTGGTAAGGTTGACCTGCTAACACCTGATGAAGAAGTAACTCTTGCAAAGCAAATTCGTGAGGGCGACCAAATCGCATTAGAGAAATTAACGAAAGCAAACTTGCGTTTCGTAGTTTCAGTGGCTAAGCAATACCAAAATCAGGGATTGTCCTTAGGTGACTTGATTAACGAGGGTAACTTGGGTTTGATTAAAGCTGCCCAACGTTTCGACGAAACGCGTGGTTTTAAGTTTATCTCCTATGCTGTATGGTGGATTAGACAATCTATCCTTCAAGCATTGGCAGAGCAATCACGTATCGTACGTCTTCCATTGAACAGAGTAGGTTCATTGAACAAGATTTCAAAGACTTTCTCTGAATTGGAACAACGTTATGAGCGTGAGCCTTCTCCGGACGAATTAGCAGAAGTTTTAGATGTAACTACAAACGAAGTTGTAGATACAATGAAAATTTCTGGCCGTCACGTATCTATGGATGCTCCTTTCGTACAAGGTGAAGAAAACAACCTTTACGACGTGTTAGAAAATGACATGGAAGAGAAGCCAGATACGGAGTTAATGAATGACTCTTTACGTAAAGAAGTTCAACGAGCTCTTTCAACGTTAACTAAACGTGAGGCAGATGTAATTACTTTATACTTCGGATTAAACGGAGAGCATTCAATGACATTGGAAGAAATTGGAGAGAAGTTCAATTTAACGCGTGAACGTGTGCGTCAGATCAAAGAAAAAGCGATCAGACGTCTTCGTCATACATCAAGAAGTAAAGCATTGAAGCCGTATTTAGGATAATCTATTTACTAGCTTTAAAAAGATAAAAAAGCGGAGTATCTCTAAAATGGAGATAAACCGCTTTTTTTCGTTTCATACTTTATCAAAAGTATACTGAATAAAAAAAGGATATCATTCTATTAGAAGAACGATATCCTTTTTAATAACCAAATAATTGCTTTTTATCGAGTATTGATATCATCGATACTCTTGTAGATATCTTTTACCATATCGCTTTTCTTTAAACCAATACCTTCATATAAGGTAATCGCCCTACGATACGTTTTAAGGGCTGCAGCAGATTTCTCTTCGCCCATATCTTTATAAAGATCACCTAGTTCTTTTATACAAGTTGCATGTTCTAACGTAAGAGCTCCGTAGTAGGCTTCTCTTACTTTCGCTACTTGAATTAATGTTTTCTCCGCCTTTTCTAAGCTATCTTGAGAAGCATATAACACTGATAAACTATAAAGAGAATTACCATAATCGATATGTTGTTTACCTACGCTTTTCTCTCTAGCCGTCATACCTTTCTGGATAGCTTCTTCTGCATCTGCAAATCGTTTAGTTTCGATATAGAAAAAGGCTAAACTATCTAGTGCTTTACCATAAGTAGTATGTTTCTGCCCTAAAGATTTTTCCGTGTCAGCAATAGCCTTTTTATATGCAGCCTCAGCTTCTGATTTCATATTGTTATGGCCAAAAATTCTTGCCATAGTGATGGAAGCTGCAATACCTTCTGGTGAAGTAGCTTTACCTTTAGAATCATATATTGAGATTGCTTTCTCAGTATTTGCTTTAGCAGCTGGAATATTGTTTTGTTCAATTTCCATTTCAGCTAACTCAATTCTCGTAGCGGCACTTTCTAAGCTGCTCTCTCCAAACTTTTTATTGTTTGCAGCAAGCTTCTTTTTCACTAAGCTGTAAGCATCCATTGGAGAATGGAGCTTCATATCGTAGTGAACAGCTAATCGATCTACCTCAGTGATATACTTTTTGTTATCGATACCGTAAGCTTTTCCAAGGTTATCAATATAGATATTGTAAGCTTTGATTGCACCTTGGTTATCTCCATTTTTTTCTAATAGTGTTGCTTCTTTTAAGTATAAGTTAACATATGAAGACTTAGGGGTATTGGTGCCCTCAAATGCTTTTATTGCCATACTTAATTGAATAGAAGCTTCCTCTACCCTTTTCATTCCCATAGAAACATCTGCTTGCTCAGATAAAATTGTAGCAAACTCTGGAGTTCCTTTCAAGTACTTCTCAGCCATTGGCTCTAAAGTACGGTACATAGCGTCTGCTTCTTTGTATTTACGCCCAATAACATATAATTGAGCATGCTTATGAAAGGTAGAAGTATATTGTTTAGAGTCTTTCCCGAATACTTTTTCAGCTGTTGTGATAGCATTTCTGTAGTAAATGTCAGCTTGGGGGAAATTCTTCATTACAAGGCTGTTATCAGCAACTTGTAATTGTGTACTTAGCATCTTTTCTGACTCACCATTCCCTGATTTTTTCAGAAGTTTTTCTAAAGATTGGAAATAGATATTGGCATTGCCTAAATCTTTTTGGGCTTGGTATGAAAGTGCTAAATATTCGATGGCTAAAATATAATCTGGATCCGTGTCACCTACAGCTTCTTGCCCTTGCAAACGAGCTGTTTGTAGTTTCTGGATAGCCTGATTATATTTTTTTTGTTCATATGCTGCTTTCCCGCTATTGAAATTGCTATGAAAATCTTGTGCATAGGTATTTATATTTATAACGAGCGTTAGAACAGTATATGTAATAATAAATTTAAGAGATCGTCCCATAACTGAATAATAGAATTTTTTAAGTCTCATTAAGTATGACGTTTAACCGTAAATCATTATTGCATAAAAATTAGTTAATCTATCTTAAAGTCATACTTTAAGAATACATTAAGCTATTGCAAATCTTAGACCTTAATGTGATATGTGAATACTTTTTGGTAGAATTGTAGATAGAAAACATATGAATATTTACTAACCATACGAGTCTAATGAAGAAATGGATACAATTTCTGCTTGTAATGATGTTGTCATTACAAGCTATGGCCAGTGATTTTGGAAACAACAAACCACTAGATGAGGGGATGTGGCTCCCTATGTTCATATCACGTCTAAATCACGTGGATATGAAAAAAGAGGGGCTAAAATTAACAGCTGAAGAGATTTACAGCGTAAACAACAGCTCTCTAAAAGATGCAATCGTTCATTTCGGCGGTTTCTGTACAGGTGAAATCGTTTCAGACAAAGGTCTAATTTTCACAAACCACCACTGTGGATATGGTGGAATTCAATCTGTAAGTACAGTAGAAAATGATTATCTAACAAACGGATTTTTCGCTAAATCTTTCGATCAAGAAAAAGCAATCGATGGACTTTTTGTTCGCTTTTTACAGAGAATGGATGATGTTTCTGAAAAAGTGAATGGTGAATTAAAAGGTTTATCAGGAGTTGAAAGACAAAAGAAAGCAGCAGAAGTAATGGCTGCCATCAAAGAAGCTAAAGAGAAAGAATTAAACAATGATAGCTATGAAGTATCAGTAAAATCTTTCTTTGAAGGAAACGAATTCTACATGTTTGTATACGAACGTTTCGATGATATTCGTCTTGTAGGTACTCCTCCAGAGGCTGTAGGTAAATTTGGTGGTGACACTGATAACTGGATGTGGCCAAGACACACAGGAGACTTCTCAATCTTCCGTGTTTATGCTAACAAAGACAACAAGCCTGCGAAGTACTCTGAAGATAATGTTCCTTACAAGCCTAAACATCACTTACCTGTTTCTATTAATGGTGTTCAGAAAGATGATTTCGCTATGATCATGGGATACCCTGGTTCTACGGATCGTTACTTAACATCTGAAGGTGTAAAACAACAAATCGAAGTGTTCAACCCACTATTTGTTGAAATGCGTGATGCTATCTTGAAAACTTGGAGAAAGCACATGGATGCAGATCCTAAAGTAAGATTACAGTATGCATCTAAATATGCTTCTACTGCAAACTACTGGAAGTATTTCATTGGGCAAACTAAAGGTTTAAAACGTCAGCATGTTATTGAGAAAAAACAAGCTGAGGAAGCAAAATTCAACCAGTGGATCTCCCAAGATGCTAGCAGAAAGAAAGAATTTGGCGATGTTACTGACATGTTGAAAGAAGGATACGAAGGTAAACGTGACGGTAGAGTTGCTTACGTATTACTTACTCAAGGCGGTTTCCGTATGGAAGCAGTAATGCAAGCAAGAAGAATGGGAAGATTTGTTGGTGAAGCAACAAGTGAAGAGACTTCTAAAATTTCATTAGAGAAAGCTCAAGAAGCAGCTTTAGAACAAGTGGAAGGTTTCTTTAAAGATTACAACTATGAAACAGATAAAGCATTAGCTGTAGTTCTTTTAAGAAAGTACAAAGAAGTACTAGGTCGCAAAGAAAATAAGAACCTTCCTGTACCAAGTGTTTACGAAGAAATTGAAAGAGAATATGACGGTAGCTATGAAGCATATGTAGAAAAAGCTTATACATCTTCAATGTTTACTGACAAAGGACGCTTAGAAGCTTTCATCAAAAACCCTAATGCAGATACTTATAACAATGATATGTTAAAAGTATTACATGATGAGTTTTTCCAATCATACATGACAGTTGCTCAATCAGAACAAGAAGCACAAATGAAAGTAGACGATGGAAACAGATTGTATGTAAAAGGAATCAGAGAGATGAATCCAGAAAAAGCATACTATCCAAATGCCAACTCTACAATGCGTTTAACTTATGGTCAAGTAAGAGATTACATTCCAGGTGATGCGATGTTCTATGCTTACTATACAACATCAAAAGGCTTATTAGAGAAAGAAGACCCTAAAAACCATGAATTTGTATTGCCTAAGGAAATCAAAGAGAGTGTTGTAAAGAAAGATTTTGGTCGTTATGCTGATCAAAATGGTGAACTAAGAATTGCTTTTATTACTAACAATGATATTACAGGTGGTAACTCAGGTTCTCCAGTAATCAATGGTAATGGAGAATTGATTGGTTTAGCCTTTGATGGTAACTGGGAAGCGATGTCAGGCGACATCTCATTCGAGCCAGAATTACAACGTTGTATTAACGTTGATGTTCGCTATGTACTTTGGATTATCGATAAGGTATATGGAGCATCTAACATCGTTAATGAAATGACGATTGTTGAAGGTAAAAAAGCGAAAGGTAAACCTTACGAAGCATTAATGCCGAAAAAATACTAAATCAATATTTAACGATATTTATTGATTTTCAATAAGGAAGCAGCTTTCAGTATTTTGAAAGCTGCTTTTTTATTTTAACTTACTCTTCACTATATAATACCTTAAACCAAATTGAAAATTGATGAATAAGACAATCAAACTATTTTTATTTTGTTTCCCTTTTTTATTGCTTTCTTGTCAGGAAAAACCAAAAGAGCATTTGTTATTAACTTCAGACAGACCTGCTCAGAAATATGTTAGTAAAGACTCTACACCTGAGTTGGTTAATAAAAAATCATATTATATACCGGCATATTCGAACTTATATTATCAAACGGGTGCTTCTAAAGTTTATTTTACTGTTGTCTTAAGTCTTCGTAATACAAGTAGTCATGAAAATATTTACTTTACTAAGATTGATTATTACAATAGTGATGGAGAGTTAATCAGAGCTTATTTGGAAGAGAATTTATTGATAAAACCATTGGGTTCAGCTGAGTTTATTGTTGAGTTTAAAGAAAGAGAAAGTGGTGCTGGAGCTAATTTTATTGTCGAATACGGTACAGAAAAAGAACTAATTAATAAGCCAATTATTGAGGCAATTAATATGGGTTATATCGGACAACAAGGTTTTGCTTTTACATCTAGTGCACAGCTTCTAAAATAAACTATATGTCTGTAGAATTTTTCGTTCTCACATTTGCTGTCCTGATTGTGATTGGTATTCTACTATACAATCCGGGGAAGAATTTTGGGATTCCTGCTGCAATAATTTTTATTGGTGTAGCACTTTTTATTGGAAATGATCAGGAGTTTTTGTTTGTATATAACAATCCGAACTTTACAGATATCGTCAGTCAGCTATCGTTAGTGACAATAATTTTTGTTGGTGGTTTACATACCGAATTCAAAAGTATTAAGGGAGTAATGAAAGAAGCTACTCTCCTTTCAAATCTTGGAGTTTTAGTAACAACCGTAGCATTGGGTGTATTTGTTTCATATGTAACTCCTCTTTCCATAACAGAGGGCTTATTGTTGGCTGCTATCGTTTCATCTACAGACTCAGCTGCTGTCTTTGCAGTGCTAGAAAGCAAAAATTTAAAGTTGAAATATGGGTCTGATAAGGTATTAGAATTTGAGTCTGCTACCAATGATCCAATGGCCATGATTCTTACTTTGATTTTCATCAGTATTTTGGAAAACCCTGGAGAGTTGAATTATGGTGAATATATTTTATTCTTTGTCAAGCAGATTGCGATTGGCCTAAGCGTAGCTTTTATATTATACCACTTTGTTAAGTTCATTTTCAAGAACTTAAAATTTAAAGAAGAAGGGTTAATTCCTATTTTTCTATTGGCCTTATTGGTCATGATCATAGAGCTAAACAGTATCTTAGGCGGCAATCCATTAATCAGTGCTTATTTATTGGGTTTATCAATTAATACTCTTCAGTTTCAAAATAAAGACACAACACTTCATTTTTATAATAGCTTAGCTTGGTTGGCACAATCGGTTATGTTTTTGATTTTGGGATTAGAATTATTTCCAGATAAATTATTGGCAGCTGTACCTAATGCTATCTTACCAACATTGTTCTTATTCTTTATTGCAAGACCTGCGGGAGTGTTTATCTCCTATCTCTTTATTAAAACACCGGTACAAAAGAAGGTTTTTGTCTCCTGGTGCGGTCTAAAAGGAGCGACTCCAATTGTTTTTGCGCTTATGCCTTTATTGCATAATCTAGAGAATGCAGAAATGATCTTCTACATCGTAAGTTTTATGGTATTAGTCTCTTTAATAGTGCATCCTCTAACACTTAAGCCACTAGCGAAGAAATTAAATATCACAGAATAAAAATAGGGTGATTGAAAAGTTGAATTCAATCACCCTATTTATTTTATCTTTCAAACAAAGAATTAAACACCTTCTGCAACCACTTCAGTTACTTGAGGTACCATTCTTTTAAGAAGTTGTTCAATACTCATTTTTAGAGTAAATGTTGATGAAGGACATCCAGAACAAGCTCCTTGTAATAATACTTTTACTACACCAGTTTCTTCATTGAATGAATGGAATTTAATGGCTCCACCGTCTGTTTCAACTGCTGGCTTAATGTATTCGTCTAAAACTCCTTTGATTTTTTTGATAGCTTCAGAATCTGCCGTTTCAACGATTGTTTCATCTACATCTTCAAAAATTGGTTTCTCCGCTTCGAAATAGTTTAATAAAAACTCTTTGAATTTAGGAATGATTTCCATCCATTGTGGAGTGCCTTCTTTTTTTGTGATTGTAATGAAGTTGCTCATATAGAAAATACGCTCTACTTCATCAAAACCAAAAAGCTCTTTTGCTAATGGTGATACAGCAGCTTCTTCTATACTTGGGAAGTCGTAACTCTCTCCTCCTTTTAATATCATAAAGCTCAACATGAACTTCATTGAATTAGGGTTTGGATTCGCTTCAGTATAGATCGTAATATTTTGCTGGGGTCTCCCTGTTGTTGAATTTTCCATTTTTTTGATGATTTATTTTCGAATGAAAATTGTTCGCAATCACAATATTTGGCAAAACAAACATATAGAGTTTTGGAATCAAAAGAATTCGCTAAATCAAACAAAAATTATCTTAAAAATTAACACATTACCATATGATCATATAAAAATAAGACCTTTTTAGAGCTTGATTTCATTATTGATAAACAACTTCGTACTTTTGTAGATGAGTCAGGAACAGTGACTCAAAACGAAAACGGAAAATTAAATGATAGAACTACCAGTAATCTCTTCGGAGAAAAAGGATAAGCCTAAACGTAGACCAGATTGGTTACGTGTAAAGTTGCCTATTGGAAAAGAATATGCGAACGTTCGTAAATTGGTAGACAAACATAAGTTGAATACAATTTGCCAAAGTGGTAATTGCCCGAACATGGGTGAGTGCTGGGGTGAAGGTACAGCAACATTTATGATTCTTGGTAATATCTGTACTCGTGGATGTTCTTTCTGTGCGGTAGCTACAGGTCGTCCAACAGAATATGATGCCGAGGAACCAAAACGTGTAGCAGACGCTATCCATAAAATGGAAGTAAAGCATGCGGTAATTACTTCTGTAAACCGCGATGAGCTTAAAGATAGAGGTGCAGAAATTTGGTATCAAACAGTTGTAGAGACGAAGAAACTTTGTCCTGAAACGACGATTGAAACACTTATTCCTGACACAAGAAACAATTGGGATGCCTTATATAGAATGATTGAAGGTGGTCAAGAAGTAATTTCACACAACATGGAAACAGTGAAAGAACTTTATAGAGCCGTTCGTCCACAAGCGAAATATGATCGTTCATTAGAGCATATCAAACGTATCGTAGATGCGGGTCGTCGTTCTAAAACCGGTGTAATGCTTGGTTTAGGTGAAACTGACGAGCAGATCTTCAGAATCATGGATGATCTTGCAGAAGTAGGATTGCATGTATTGACATTAGGTCAATATTTACAACCGACTAAGATGCACCATGAAGTAATTGAATACATACACCCTGACAAATTCGACTTCTTAAGAGAAGAAGGATTAAAGAGAGGTATCAAATATGTGGAATCTGGTCCATTAGTACGTTCTTCATACCATGCGGAACGTCACGTAAATGTGCCGATTAAGTAAGCATAATAATATTTTTCTATAGTGGCTTTATTTTCCTTCGTGTTGATAAAGCCACTATTTTTTATGATTAAAGATGGAAAAAATCACAAGAAGCCAATTATCTCTCAGAAACGGTCAGGATAAAGAAGAAATCTGGGTTGCTTTCGAAGGAAAAGTATACGACATGTCTAACTCTAGATTATGGAAAAATGGAAAGCATTATGAACATTGGGCTGGACAAGACCTTACTCCCGAAATGAAAGATGCTCCTCATACCGCATTTGTGTTTGATAAATTTGATCCCATTGGAGAGTTAGTCGATTAGTATGTCTAAAGTTCAAGCACATTTATTTCTTGTCGCTGCATCTATGATTTATGGATGCAATTTTGTCATCTCAAAGTTGGCAATGCCTCAGTATATAACACCTTATGCTTTTATTTTCCTCAGAATTATTGGTGCGGCAGTTTTATTTACCCTTCTTCATACATTTACTGTAAAGGAGAAGATCGAAGACAAGAAAGATTATAAAAGGCTTTTCCTTGCTGCTGTATTTGGTGCTTGTGTAAATCAGCTACTATTTTTTGAAGGTCTAGCTCAAACGAGTCCAATCAACGCCTCAGTGATTGTAGTTACTTCTCCAGTTATTGTACTGACACTCTCATTCATTTTTTTGAAAGAAAAAGTCACTCCACTTAAGATCATAGGAATATCTATTGGTTTTATCGGAGCCATTTTGATGATTGGATTAAATGGTATTGCATTTCATTCCGGGTCAGTAAAAGGTGATATCATGGTTTTAGTAAATGCTATATTGTATAGTGTCTATTTGGTCATTTCAAAACCATTGTTGGCAAAATACCACCCTTTTACTGTGATGAAATGGATATTTATTTTAGCTGTTCCAATGGTTACTGCTGCCACATGGCAAGATGTTATAGCAGTAGATTGGAAAGCGATTCCACTACCTATTTGGGAAGCAATAGCTTATGTTGTTATCTGTACTAGTTTTTTAGCTTATCTATTTTATGCCATTGCAATGCGTGTATTAAATGCCAGTACAGCTAGTTTTTATATTTATTTCCAGCCATTAGTGGCCACAATTGTAGCCATCATTGTTTTTGATGAATCGTTGAAAACCGTTCAAGTAATGGCAGCAGCCTTGATATTTACAGGAGTTTACTTAGTGAGTATCAAAAAGAAACAAAAAAAGTCGACTAACTAATCAATACTAAATAAGTTAAGAAGGTTTATTTCTTTCATTTACCATTTAACTAACCAATTCAAATAATGTCAGCAAAACATCTCACAAAACTTCAAGCTCACTTTTTCTTAATTGGTGCAGCTTTAGCTTATGGGGCCAATTATAATATAGCTAAAATCGTAATGCCTGATTATGTTCAGCCTAAGGGCTTTATCTTAATGAGGGTGATTTTTGCCGCCATATTGTTTACTATTATCCAAGGAGTTTTTGTCAAAGAAAAAATTGAAAGCAAGAAGGACTATAGAAAGTTAATTTTTGCTGCTTTTTTTGGGACTTGTTTGAATATGCTCACTTTTTTTGAAGGACTATCATTAACCTCTCCTATTAATGCGTCAGTGATTATGGTGTCTTCTCCAATATTAGTGTTAATTATGTCTGCATTTATATTAAAGGAGAAAGTAACATCAAAAAAAGTAGTTGGTATTATATTAGGATTGATAGGTGCTTTGATTTTAGTAGGTATGAATGGTTTCGACTTTTCTAGTGGAACTGCAAAAGGTGATATCCTTGTAATCATCAATGCCTGTTCTTACGGTTACTATTTAATATTGATAAAACCTTTAGCCACTAAATATCATCCATTCACTATTTTAAAATGGGTATTTATCTTCGGAGTTCCTATGGTTTTACCTTTTGGTATTATGGATTTAGTAGAAGCACAGTGGCTAACTTTTACTCCAAAAGTAATAGGCGCTATAGCCTTTGTTTTAGTTGGAGCTACATGTATCACCTATTTATTTAATGCAATAAGTCTACAAGTTCTAAATGCAAGTACAACAAGCTTCTATATTTATTTTCAACCATTGATAGCTGGAGCTATTGCAATCTTTCTGTTTGATGAACAGCCTAGATGGGAACAATTATATGCTGCCATCTTAATTTTTATAGGGGTTGCCTTAATCTCAAACTGGAGAGGTAAACCCAATAATTAAATTAGTCCTGTACAATCTGTCCATCTCTAACCTTTACGATTCTATCTGCTTTTTTGGCCAACTGAGGGTCATGAGTCACAATAACTAAAGTTGTTTGATGATTTTTATTGAGTTCAAACAATAAGTTTTCAACATGTAAACTAGTTTCTTCATCTAGGTTTCCTGTTGGCTCATCAGCAAATAAAATCTTAGGGGTAGTAATAAATGCTCTAGCCAAAGCTACCCTCTGTTGCTCTCCTCCTGATAGTTGATTAGGGTAATGTTTCTCTCTGCCTTCCAAACCAACACTATTCAGCATATCTAAAGCTTTTTGTTTTGCATTTTTTTGCCCTTGAAGCTCTAGAGGTGTCATCACGTTTTCTAAGGCAGTCAGTGAGGGTAACAATTGAAAATTCTGAAATATAAAGCCTACTTTCTGATTTCTAAGGTCGGCTTTATCATCTTCAGAAAGTGATGTTAGATCAACATCATCAATCAATACTTTACCAGAAGTAGGTTGGTCTAGTCCTGCTGCTAATCCTAATAATGTAGTTTTACCAGATCCAGATGCACCAACTATAGCAATACTTTCTCCTTTTTTTACTTCAAAAGAAACATCTTTTATAATCTGTAAATCCTTTCCTGAAGAGGGGAAAGTTTTAATTAAGTTTTCAATTTTCAGCATCGGATTAGTTGTTTAATGTTACATTATCACCATTATCATTGATTAGGATAAGGTTGTCGAAACAAAAACGAGTAGGCATATAAATGTCAGATGTTTCACTATCTTTTTTACTGGTATTGATTCTAAACTCTAAACCGTGTACCAATCCAAAAGTTGACAACTCAATATTTTCCCAAACACTTTGTGATGTAATGGTCGTAGCTGTAGCACTAATAAGTCGAATAGAGACAAACTCTTCCGTAACTGTTCCATCCTCATTTACTGCTCTTATTTCAACATCATAATAATCTCCAGAACCGAATTTCAATAAAAGATCATCTTCAGTGGGTTCTTCTGGGTCATAATCACCATTAGCAGAGTTAACTACTAAAGGAGAGTTGGCAATGCTTACTCCTAAAGGGCTATAAGCCGCATCAAACTTTAATGTTATTTTCCCTTGAGTATCTGATCTTGCTAAACCGTATGTATTGATCTTATTTGTCAGTAGATAAGCACCATATTTCTCGTATGACTCAGACTCTTCATCAATAATATTTGAATAGCCAAAATCATAAAAATCGTCTGATTCGGTTGGAGAAGTATTTTGGAAAGTGATATTACCCGTTGTAAAAGTACTCTGGGTTCCACTAGTGCCGTCTCCTACCCAATAAGTATTTTCTTCTAGGGTTAGATCTTCAAAAGTAGCGACTCTTTCTACTACGTATACCGTAATTTCAGCACTTGCATCATAACTTTCATTTGAAGCCGAAAATTTAGCAGTTCTAGCTCCTTCTGTGGCATAGGATACAGGTTCAGTACTCAGTTGATTAGAGATTACCTCACCATTCACTTCCCATTTATAAGTATCTGGGTTGGCTCCTCTTTCTCTAGCTTCAAAAACAAACTCCTGGTCTTTCAAGATTAATGCTTGAGCTGTAGTTGGGTTAACCACTGGAGATACAATGGCAACTTCTAACCTTGGTGCCTGTATTGCTTCTGTTGAGCAAGCACTAATAACAAATGGTAGAATAAATAATATGTATTTACAGTATTTCATAGATACTATGATGTCTTTTTAATGTAAGATGGTAAAGGGATTTCTTTTAAAAAAGAGTAATCTCCTTTTTCGAAATTTATTGCACAAAAATAGTGTTGCATACCATTAGTGATACCAATGTAAGGTGCTTTGATTGTAGCATTATATCTAGCTACTTGTTCAAAAGTAGTATTACTAAGTTTTACAGAAGGGGCTTTACATTCAATCAGTAAAAAAGGACTTCCTCCTCTATCAAATAGTAAAAGGTCTGATCTTTTGGCTTGTTTATTTACTTTCAAACCATTTTCTATACCTACTAAACCCTTTGATACTCCCATACTAAACAACATTTGCAAGAATTGCTGTCTTACCCACTCTTCTGGTGTGAGCATCAACATTTTTTTTCTGATCGGATCAAAAATATATTTTTTTCCATCTCTCTCTTCTATTCGAACCTTTGCCTTCGGTAAATTTAAATCTTGCATTATGTAAATTTAGAAAGAAAAAGATGATAATTTGAAAAGAAATTAATGTGATCACCGATTGAGTACAAATTCAACATATAGTACAGAAAATTCATTTTCTTCTTATACAGATAGTAGCCCTGAGGAAAAACAATATTATTATTCTTACAGTTATCTATATAACTGGATCAAGATAAAAGAGAATAATGATCTTGTATTTACGTTTGATGAAGATTCTTTGATGAAATTAACAACGATATTTTTCGAAGTAAAACTACCTAATACACATAGGAAATTCGAACGTAAACAGATCAAATCTTTGTCGGTTAAAAAGAAGAAATTGATCCTTCCATTATTGCTTGGAGGAATCGTTGCTCCTCTGTCAGTGATAGCTGCAGCGTCATATTCACTCTCGATGTTAACGGGATTATCACTTTTCTTGGGATCAGCTTTTCTTTTTTACTATGGTTACGTTGGAAATTATCAAATTGAAGTGAAATTTTTTAACGGAACACAGAATCAGTTTTTTGTTGATGGAAATGTTTCTGATTTACAGAAATTTATCGTTGATTGTCATCAGCAAATCTATAAGAGAAATGTATTTTGATAAAGATGCAGAGTAGATTATTTACAATTATTTGATGATAATTTTTATCAAATGTTTGGTAGATAAAATTTTATACTATACTTTTGCATCGCATTTCGGGGAAACGCTCTCAGAAATTGTCCGATGGTGTAATTGGCAACACGTCTGATTTTGGTTCAGAAGAGTCCAGGTTCGAGACCTGGTCGGACAACATAAAAAAAACTTGAGACATTTTCCCGAAATAATGTCCGATGGTGTAATTGGCAACACGTCTGATTTTGGTTCAGAAGAGTCCAGGTTCGAGACCTGGTCGGACAACAAAAGCTTTACAGTTTTGCTCTGTAAAGCTTTTTTTTTGCTCGCTATTTTTATATTTGTAGAATAGAACGAATCAAAATTATCAACTAACATGTCAAGAAGAATAATAAAGGCATTATTTGCACTATCATTGTCTTTCGTTATGATGGGTGTTAATGCTCAAGAGACTGCAGGTTCAGGAGCTCAAACGAGTTCAACAAAAAGTACAACACAACAAAGTACTCAGACAAGTACAACAACTGCTAAACCTAAGGTTCAAAAGCCAAAAGGACCTAAAGACGATACTCTAAAGTCAAAATATGAGTATATGTCTAAAAGAGGTGGTCGTTGGAAAGAATATAGAATGATCAAGGGTACTTGGTTAACTGAATATTGGAATGAAGTAGATGATACATTGTCTACTGCATATACAGATGCCATTGAAGCCCGTAAAGAAACTGCTCAAGCTCAGCAAGAGGTAAAAGAAATGGAATCTCGTTTAGCTGAAAAAGATAGATTGATCGAATTAGGTGATTATATCACACTGATAGGTCTTGATCTTGAGAAGTATTCTGTGCTTTATACCACTTTTGCTATCGTTGGTTTATTGATCTTAATCTTAATCGTAGGTTTAATTAAGTTTAACTCTAATAACCAAACAGTCATCTCGGTAAAGAAGGATCATGAATCTTTAGAAAAAGAATATGATGAATTCAGAACGAGAGCACAGGAAAGAGAAATGCAAGTTCGTAGAGAGCTTGTTACTGAAAGAAACAAAGCAGAGGAAATGCAAAAAGAGTTATCATCTTTAAGAAAAAGAGATAATAAACTTTCGTAGTTCCCTAAAAATATGATATTAGAAAGCTCACTTCTTCCCCAAAGTGAGCTTTTTTTTATTTATCATGGTTTGAAAGCAAAACTTTTTACAAATTTACATCTGTAAAATTTTTCAGTATCATTATATGCAACGTTACGTATTCTTTCTTTTTACAATATTCTTAACGATTTCAGGCTGTCAGGAAGAAGATGATAGTTTAGACGGATTGGTGGATGCAAGTTCACATGAAGGAGAATTTTACGAAAAACAAGTTAAGTTTCTGAATAAAGCCATCAGAAGTGATAAGAGAAATCCTCGACTTTATTACCTAAAAGGAAATGTGGAAATTAGTTTACATGCCTATGCTAGTGCATTGGAAAACGCAGAGCATGCAATAAAACTAGATTCAACAGAAGGGCGGTACTATTTTCTAGAGGGACAAGCACACTATTACCTTAATAATTTCAGAAGAGCTTTATCGAGTGGTACGAAAGCCATAAAGCTGAAGTATAAGAATCCATCACTTAATATTTTAATGGCAGATGCTTATAATAATCTAGGTAAAGCAGATAGTGCATTACTTTTTATTGAAGAATCTGAAAAAGCAACTCCGAATAGTATTCCGTTACAAAAGGCAAAGGCAAAATCTTTCGAGTTGAAAGGAGATAAGATGAGTGCAATGGCTTTGTACAAAAAAATACTATCTGTAAAGCCAACAGATACTGTCGCTTATGCTCAATTGATTCATTATGAGGTAGAGCAAAAAAATGAGGAAGGAGCAAAGTTATTGATTACTCAGGCCAATGAGAATGAAGTATCTTCTTTGGATATTCAGCTTTACCAAGGACAATTGATCATGGGAGAAAGTTATTTTGACAGTGCCGAAGTGATTTTTGAGAATATATTGACTGTGAATCCATCTAAGTGGGAAGCATCAAGACAGTTAGGAAAACTGAAAAGAAAAAAGAACGTTCCTTTAGAAGCTAAAAAAGTACTTTTAGAAGGATTAAAACATACCCCTAATGCAAAGCAGCTTTGGTACGAATTAGGATTAACCGAGCAATATATGCTAAGGGATTATGGAGAAGCTAGAAAAGACTATGAAAAGGCATTAGAAATAGATCCTGCTTACCTAGATGCTAGAAGAGCACTAAATAATTTAAGAGCCTACTTAAGAAAACTATATGCACCTCCTGTTACTACAACAGAAGAGCAAACTGAAGATACTGGAGAAAATACCTCTTCAGAAGAATAAACATATTAGAACTGCAACGATTCTAACTAAAAACAACTATGATTTCTAAAACTTATGGAAGCTCCGTTTATGGAGTGGATGCTACGCTGATTGAAGTAGAAGTAAACGTACTCAATGGAAAAGGACTTTATGTAGTAGGACTGCCTGACAGTGCTATTAAAGAAAGTGAACACAGAGTAGAATCTGCTGTAAAACATTTTGGTTACGTTATTCCTCGACAAAAAGTAGTGGTCAACTTAGCTCCAGCAGCAGCAAAAAAAGAAGGAGCTGCTTTTGATTTACCTATCGCTTTATCTATTCTACAGGCCTCTGAACAAATTGGTGCTAAAGAACTCGATCAGTACATTATTCTTGGAGAACTAGCTTTAGATGGGACATTAAGGCCTATAAAAGGAGCTTTACCTATCGCGATAGAAGCAAGAAAGAATAATTTCAAAGGGTTTATTTTACCCAAAGAAAACGCTCAGGAAGCCGCTATTGTAAATAATCTAGATGTAATTGGGGTTTCAACATTATTAGAAGCCATAGAATTTATTCAAGGAGATAGAGAGATTGCTCCGTTGGAAATAGATACTAGAGAATTATTCAACGATATGTTGGATGATTACGAACTTGATTTCTCTCAAGTACAAGGTCAAGAAAATATAAAAAGGGCTTTGGAAATTGCGGCAGCTGGAGGTCATAATGTGATTATGATAGGCCCTCCAGGTGCAGGAAAAACGATGTTAGCCAAACGCCTGGCCACGATTCTACCTTCTTTGTCTCTACCTGAAGCGTTAGAGACTACAAAAATACACTCAGTAGCAGGAAAACTAGGAGCAGGTAAAGGACATTTGATTTCAACTCGTCCATTCCGTTCTCCTCACCATACAATAAGCGATGTAGCTTTAGTTGGAGGAGGAGGTATACCACAACCTGGAGAGATTTCTTTGTCTCATAATGGTGTTTTATTTCTCGATGAACTACCGGAGTTTAAGAGAACAGTGCTAGAAGTAATGAGACAACCTTTGGAAGAACGTAGAGTAACGATTTCTAGAGCAAAAATGTCTGTGGATTTTCCCGCTAACTTTATGTTGATAGCAAGCATGAATCCATGTCCTTGTGGTTATCATAATCATCCAGAAAAAGAATGTATATGTCCTCCAGGAGCAGTACAGAAATATCTAAACAAGATCAGTGGTCCATTATTGGATCGAATTGATCTTCATGTAGAAGTAACACCCGTTTCGTTTGATCAAATGACTTCAGTTAAACCTGCTGAATCAAGTACTGATATTAGAGACAGGGTGATAGCTGCCCGAGAAAAACAACAGAAGAGATTTAAGAGTGAAGGTCTTAAGTTGCATAATAATGCAATGATGCCTTCGCAAGTAGTAAAAAAAATATGCACTTTAGATCCATTAGGAAAAAACTTATTAAAGTCGGCAATGGATCGATTAGGCTTATCAGCAAGAGCATATGACCGAATTTTGAAGGTTTCTCGTACAATTGCTGACTTAGCAGGCAGTGAAAATGTCAAAGCTGAACATATTGCAGAAGCTATTCAATACAGAAGTTTAGATAGAGACTCTTGGGCAGAAGGTTAAAAATTATCGCTAAATGAAAAATCACACTATATTTGCTTTTGTATTCCCATTGATGCGGGAGTGTTTCTATTAAAAAAGAAAAAATAGCTGTGAAAATCATTATTGCAGGTGCCGGTGACGTAGGGTTCCACTTAGGGAAACTATTGGCACATGAAGATCACGACATTACGTTACTTGATACAGATGAGGATAGTCTGAATCATGCAGCAAATCATATTGATGTAGCTACGATAAAAGGTTCTTCGACTTCTTTCAATATTTTGGAGGAAGCCAATGTTTCGAAATCAGACATGTTGATCGCTGTAACGTCTTCTGAAGAGACGAACTTGATCACTTGTATGATTGCTAAAAGATTGGGAGCAAAGAGAACAATTGCCAGAATCATCAATAGTGAATACTTACATTCTAGAGATGTTCTTGACATGAGAAGAATGGGAGTGGATGAAATGATTTCACCTCAAGTGTTGGCAACAAAAGAGATCAAGCGCTTGTTGAAAGAAGCAGCTATTACTGATACTTTTGAATTTGAGAAAGGACTCTTGTCTTTAATTGGTATTACCATAGATCAAGAAAAGCCATTAGTAGGAAAAACGTTAGAAGAAACAACGTACTTGAACCCAGATTTCAAGTTCCTTACTGTTGCAATTCTTAGAAATGACGAGACCATTATCCCAAGAGGTGATACGCGCTTCGAATTGAATGACCATGTGTATTACATCGCAAAGCCAGAAGGTGTAGAGAGTGTATTACAGCTGACAAGAAAGAAACTGAGCAAGAAAATTAAACGCCTAATTATTTTGGGTGGTGGCAAAGTTGGTTTCTATGCAGCAAGGGCTTTAAGCTATAAATACAATGTTGTACTTATCGAAAAAGATAGAGATATCGCCATTGAACTAGCTGAAGAACTTCCAAATACATTAGTTATTCACGGAGATGGTAGAAATGTTGATCTATTAGAGGAAGAGGGCATTGACAACGCAGATGCATTTATTGCAGTAACGGGTGACTCTGAAACAAATATTATCACATCACTAGTAGCGAAGAAACATGGTGTGCAAAAAACGATTGCCCTTGTAGAGAATATGGATTACATTCACTTATCTCAGAATATGGGGGTAGATACGTTAATCAATAAAAAACTAATCGCAGCAAGCTTTATATTCAGATATATCCGAAGAGGTGAGATCATTTCATTAACCAACGTTCATGGTGTGGACGCAGAAGTTCTTGAATTTGTAGTGAACGAAAACTCTCCGGTAACAAAGAAGGAATTAAAAGCATTAGGGTTCCCTAAATCCGCTATTATTGGTGGAGCTATCCGAAAAGGTAAGGCTTATATTCCAAAAGGAGATTTCCAATTCGAACCTTACGATAGAGCAGTGGTACTGACAAGACCAGAGTGTATCGCAAAAGTTGAAGCATTCTTCCGTTAATCTGAATATTATCTTAGGTAAGAGATCAAATGCAACGTAAAAGTCAATTTAATGTAGGACTGATATGTAGAGTCCTTGGTGTACTGATTTTACTCAATGGTATTTTCATGTTTACCTGTCTTCCTTTTGCCTTCTATTTTGGTGATGGAGATTGGAAAGCATTAGTACAATCTGGTGTTATTACAGTAATTGCAGGAGGGTTTGGTATGTTATACGCCCAAAAAATGGGCTATGAACAAGTTTTTAAAAAGAAAGACGGTTATATTATTGTTTCATTAGGTTGGGCATTAATGGCTTTCTTTGGAAGCTTACCTTATATCTTCAGTGAAATACAGGCATCGTTTGCTGATGCCTATTTTGAGACGATTTCTGGGTATTCTACAACCGGAGCATCTATTCTAACAGATATTGAAGGAGTAGGAAAAGGTATTTTATTCTGGAGAAGCTTAACACAATGGATAGGTGGAATGGGTATCATTGTATTGGCAGTGGCTGTACTTCCATTCTTAGGAATTGGTGGGATGCAGCTATTCGTTGCAGAAGCTCCTGGTATCTCTCCTGATAAATTACAACCTAGAATTAAGGAAACAGCCAAAAGATTGTGGTGGGTATATGCTGGTTTAACAGGTGTAGAGACTATTCTGTTAATGACGGGAGGTATGAGTTTCTACGATGCCTTGAACCATGCTTTAACAACCATGGCAACAGGAGGCTTCTCTACATATAATGACAGTGCTGCTTCGATGTCTCCCTACATACAGTACATTCTAATATTCTTCATGGTACTGGCAGGGACCAACTTTACGCTGAATTATTTCTTCTTTAAAAGAATGTTCAAAGCAATCTGGAAAAACGAAGAATACAAATACTATTTAGGAATCATTAGTTTAGCAACGATAGGGATTTCTAGTGTGGTTATTTACACAACTGATTTGGGTATAGAAAAGGCATTTAGAGATGCACTATTCCAAGTAGTATCAATAATTACAACCACTGGGTATGTTTCTGCAGATTACACTGCATGGGCTCCATTTGCCACCATGATCGTCTTCGTATTGATGTTTTGTGGGGGTATGGCAGGATCTACAGCAGGTGGTGTTAAGATTGTTCGACATATTATTCTATTCAAGAACTCATTTCTTGAACTAAAGAGACAATTGCATCCTACAGCGATTATACCTGTAAGGTTTAATGATAAAGCCGTAAAAGGAGGTATCACATTTAATGTACTTGCTTTTATCATGGCTTACTTTTTGGTTTTTGGAATTGGGATATTAGTCATGTCAGCTTTAGGGTTGGATTTATTGACTGCAATTGGTGCTGTAGCAACATCTCTAGGTAATATTGGTCCTGGTGTAGGAACAGTAGGTCCAGTAGATAACTTTGCTCATTTGCCTGATATGGCAAAATGGGTATTATCTTTCTTAATGTTGTTGGGAAGGCTAGAACTTTTTACAGTAATGATTATCTTCACTCCATATTTTTGGAGCAGATTCTAAACATATAAGATTTTTTAATTCCGAAGGGAAAGGAACGATGGGAAATACTAAAAAAACAAGTCTGTCTACTATTTATGGAGTAGCGATATTAGTTATCATTCTTGATCAAGCAAGTAAGTTGGCTGTTCATAATTTTATGGACATGGGTACTTTAGGTGAAATTAAAGTGCTTGGTGACTGGTTTAGGTTGCATTACTTGCTTAATCCAGGTATGGCATTCGGTATGCAATTTGGAAATGAATATGGAAAGTTGATACTTACATTGTTCCGTATTATTGCATCAGGTGTCATTATCTATGGTATTTCTGTGTTGTATAATAAAGGAGCACATACAGGTTTCTTAATTTGTGGAGCTATGATTCTTGGAGGGGCTATTGGTAACTCCGTAGATTCTGTGTTTTATGGTGTCTTCATTGAAGGTAATGCAATACCAGGTTCATCAACACCTTGGTTTCATGGACAAGTAATTGATATGCTTTATTTTCCGATGATTGAAGGGAATTTCCCTACATGGCTACCATTTGTTGGAGGAGACCACTTCCTCTTTTTTAGCCCTGTTTTTAATATTGCAGATTCGGCTATATTTTTAGGAGTATTATTTATTCTAATCTTTCAGAATAAATTTTCGGAGTACGATTTAAATGGTGACGAATCTCCCTCTTTTAATAGTTAAAAAGTAATACAAATCATAAAGAAAAATTGACCAAAATCATGGTCTCAAAACACAAACCTTAATTGCAATAGCTGTTAAGGTTTGTTTGTTTTTATTTAAATCGGATAACAATTTTAATGGTGACTTTTTTACCTTTCTATACTACTTTTGATATGTAATCAATAACAGATAAGTGTTTTATGTTATTGATTTACAGATATTTATAATACCTAATTTTTAGACAGACAACTTATCAGAATTAAAATTAATATGAAAACATCATTATTATCCTTTTTATTAATTTTCTCATTATCTACTTTTAGTTCACTTTTAGCACAGACGAAAAACTTCTCGAAAGAGAATAGTTCTGTGAAGATAGAAGGAACATCTTCATTACACGATTGGCATTGTGATGTAACAGAAGTTACAGGATCAATTAATGCTAATATCGATGGTAATACAATATCTTCTATTGATGCTTTAGATTTAACTTTTGTAGTTAAAAGTATCAAATCAGGAAAAGGTGCAATGGATAAAAATATTTATTCAGCATTAAAGGAGAAAAGCAATCCACAAATCACTTTTAAAATGTCTTCTGCTACAATCAGTGGCAATGTAGTAACTGCTCAAGGTAAATTAACTATTGCAGAGTCTACTCAAGATGTTACTTTAACAGCAAATGCTGCTGTTGATGGAGATCAAGTGAAATTTGAAGGTAAAACTTCATTCAAAATGTCACAATACTCTGTAGAGCCTCCAACAGCTATGTTCGGAACAATCACTACAGGAGATGAAGTTTCAATCATCTACGACGTTACATTCAACTAAGAAAATCAGTAATTATCCTATAAAATACTAGAGTGTTGTGTCCATGTATGATGTGATGCATGGATGTTAACACCCTAATCCTACCTAATATTTATTCAAATTTTATTTCCGATTATGAACAAATTATACAACTTCAAGAGCATTTTCGCTTTGATTCTGATGATGCTTGCTGGTAATGCATTTGCCCAAAAAGATAGTGGAATCTTTGACCGTGATATGCAATACATGCGTTACAATGATCAAAGAGGTGTAAACGTATTTGAAACTACAAAGTCAGATACAGTTGGTTTCGATGGTATGAAAGTACGTGTTGGTGCAGACTTCGCTCTTCAAATGCAAGGTTTATCACACACTAATACATTAGGGAACCTACAAGACATGCACACCAACTTTAACTTACCAACTGCCAACTTAAGAATTGATGCTCAATTAGCAGATGGTGTTAGAGTAAACTTATTAACGTACTTATCTTCTCGTCACCACAACGATGCTTGGGTAATGGGTGGTTACTTACAAATCGATAACTTAAACTTCTTAAACTTAAATAGTCAATTAGCAGATGACCTAATGGATATCGTGACTATTAAAGTAGGTCAAATGGAAGTAAACTATGGTGACCAACACTTCCGTCGTACTGACAATGCTTACTCTATGGGTAATGCTTTCATTGGTAACACTATCATGGATGCTTTTGCTACTGAAATGGCAATGGAGGTTTATGCTCAGAAAAATGGGTTCATCGGTATGTTTGGTATGTCAAACGGTGCATTAAACCAATCAGTAACTTCTACTGGTAACTGGTCAGTATATGGTAAATTAGGTTTCGATAAGCAATTAAACGACGACTTAAGAGTACGTTTAACTGGTTCATACTATCACAACTCGAACTTGGATAACTCTAACATCTATGCAGGTGACAGAGCTGGTTCTAGATTCTACAATGTAATGGTTCCTACTGGAGATGACTTCAGATCTGGTCGTGTTAACCCGAACTTCACAAACAACATCGATGCGGTTATGTTGAACTCATTTGTGAAATTCCACGGATTAGAATTCTTCGGTACTTACGAGAACTCTCAAGGTATGTCTAAGGGTGAAAGTGGTGTAGAAAACGCAGAAAACAGAACTTGGGAACAATTAGCAGGTGAATTAATCTACCGTTTTGGTTCAAAAGAACAATTCAATGTTGGTGCTCGTTACAATACAGCTTGGGGTGCTAACGCTGCTGAGATGGGTGAGTATGCTGACGGTACTGTTTGGTCAATTGGTCAACAAGATGTTCGTCAAAACAGATATGAATTATCTGCAGGTTGGTTCATGACTAGAAACGTTTCATTGAAAGGTTCATACATCAAGCAAACTTACGAAGGTTATGATAACTACCTTGAAACTGGTTCTACAAACGCTAACTTCGCTGGTGGTGAATTCGACGGTTTCATGTTAGAAGCAGCGATCAGCTTCTAATTAGAAAGACTTAGTTAATATATAATATATTTCGAATAAAGGTCAGTTCTTAATTGAACTGACCTTTATTGTTTTATTCCGTATATGCACCAGAAGAATATGTTAATTCATAACTGTGTGTATAAATTTCGAAAACAACACCGAAAGGATCCTCTACATAAACCATTTTGTAAGGTTTAGAGTTAGGGTAATATTCTCTTATCGGCATACGTTGTTTACCTCCAGCATCTACAATTTTTTTAGTGAGTGTTTCTATATCTGGATCTTGTACGCAGAAATGGAATAAACCAGCGTTAAATGGGTTAAATTCTGGTTTCTCAGCCTTTGTAGTAGGAAAGGAGAATAATTCTATACCAATGCCATCAGAAGTCGACATATGAGCGATTTTAAAGGATCCCCATCCTTTACCAAATACGTCTATACACATTTGGCCAATAGCTGTCTCGTTTTCTTCTTTTACATCCGAAGGAGGCATAATCACATACCATCCCATTACATCTGAATAAAATTTTACAGCTTTTTCAATATCAGGAACTGTAATTCCGATATGAGAAAATGATCTTGGGTAACTTTGCATAATTATTTATAAATTTTTGATTGGTTTGTAAAGATCGAATACAGAATGCTGGAAGTCAATATCTTACTAATTTGAGAGATAGTTACTAATAGGTTAGTATTATTGATTATCAGTCTAAAAAAAATACAATGGAAAATAAAAAATATGAATGTCCGCTTCGATTCACGATGGATCTGATTGGAAGTAAGTGGAAATCCTTGGTGTTATTTCACCTACTAAAGGGTGGAATGCGTTCAGGAGAACTACAGAAAACATTAAAAGATATATCAAATAAAATGTTTACTCAAACAGTGAGAGAATTAGAGGAAGATCAGTTGATTCAAAGAAGGATTTTTCCAGAGGTTCCACCTCGAGTTGAGTATGAATTAACCCCATTAGGAAAATCGTTAGAAGGCATACTAATTCAGATGGATGACTGGGGGAGGAATGTAATAGAAGATATAAAAAAAGAACGCTAGGTACAAAGTATCTAGCGTTCTCCAAGCTCTCTCTTCAATCTATTCATCTGACTTCTATGCTGCTTAACATAGTTTTTCTTTAGATATTTTGTTGAAACCATTCTAATGGTTCAACTACGTATCAATGTCTTTTTGAGTACATTACAAATGTCATCATATGTTCCTTTAAAATGAAGGTATTTATACTTTTTAATCTTATTTGCTCAAGTTTAAACCTTATTTAAGAATTATATTAAAAAATTACTTAAAATATGTATCGGTGTTACGAAATCATTTCCTTAATGACTTTAAATTTCATCCGAAATAGATTAGCAAGTAAATTGCTATTAACTATGCTTAACATTTATTAAATTGCAGATCGACTAACTCATTTAATTTATATGAAACTTCAAACGCTCATATCATATATTCTACTATTAGCTGTTTTTGCATCATGTATTGCTTTAGAAGATGACTTTTCTCCTAGTATTTCTTCCATGGAAATCGAGGAAAATAAGGTCTTTCATTATAAGGATACTTTCAACTTAAGTGTTACGTTCTCAGACAATGTATTGATCTCTGAAGCAACGATCTCTATAGGTGAGGTAAACCCTGAAAGTAGCTCTGTTTTTACTTTTTCTTTTGACTCTACCTATGCTGATATTCAGGCAAGAGCATTGGCTATCGACTCCTCGTTAGTGATTCCTGCTTACGTTCCAACAGGGCAATATTTCTTAGCATTAAAAAATAAAGATGCAGGAGATAATGTAATGGTAGATTCGATCTTTTTCCGAATAGAATCAGATACTATATTACCTTCATTTTCATCAGATTTCTCAGTGATGTCAGCTATTGAGGGAAATCAAGAAAGTACAGTTTATTGTAGAGGTGAACGATTATTATTATCTGGTATCTTATCTGATAATATTGGTCTTACGAAATTGAGTGTACAGTTTGCCGATAGCTCTCCAAGAAACTTCTTAATACAAGGAGATTCATTGGATATTAATGATATCGTTCAACGACAAATTTTTATTCCTGAGTCGCTGGAGAACGGGATAGATACATTGACTTTAACTCTAGAAGACGAGTACAGTAATGTTTCTGTTAAGAAAATACCTTTAGAAATTAATTGTGATGATGTTGCAGCTAATTTTGCATCATATGAGTCCACTCAAGAAATACCATCAGATCGTATTGTTTTAATTTATCCTGGTACTCCATTCCAATTAACTTCATTAATTGCTGAAGATGAAGGTGGATTAGATTCAGTACAATTAGAAGTAAGTAGAATACCTGTTTCGTCTGATGGAAGTACTTCTACTCCAATTATCGAGCAGTTTGTTGAAGTCGCTTTAAATGGAGTGAATACAATAGATTTAGCTACCTTAGAAGATTTGAACTTTAATTTTGAATTTGATGAACTAACTACTGATGCAGGTGAAACGATTTTCATTAATGTGAAAATAAAAGACCAAGAGCAAACGTGGGATAATGCTTCATTCTTTAGATTCTCATTGGTGGCAAGAGAAGATTTGGCTCCATCAATTACTGTAACAGACTTCATCTTTAATGATACTAAAGAATATGTTCCTGAAAATGAACCGTATGCTTTAACACCTCAAACAAATAGTATCAATATTAAATTAGAAGGTAAAATCTATGAAAATGTAGGCTTACAATCTGTACTAATTGAATTCATTGATTTAGGATTAGGATCAAGAGGTACGTCAGCAAGTAAAACAGTTACTGAGTTTTCATCTTATCCTGTTGATTTAGGAAGTCTGATCTCAGATCTACAAATGGTAGTTCCTTCAATGAATCAGGCAGATTTATATGAATACTCTCAAACCGATTTCCGTTTAAGAATTCTTGCTACTGACATCAGAGGCCAAACGGATGAAATCATCTACAACTTCAGTGTTGATTATAGTTTAGCAATCGAAGAAGGAGAGGGAGAGGTGGAAGAGCCAATTCTTCCAGGTAGAAAAGGATTTTAATATATAATGACAATGATATACTGAATTAAAAATACAGTAGTTTCAATATAAAAAGGAAAGAGGCTGTCTCATGATTGAATAATTGGGGCAGTCTTTTTTTGTGATCATGTTACAAAAAACTTAGCAATTGATTACGGAAGTTTTCTATTCGTGTCAAATAATAGATTTTTAAGTATCAAAATAAGCTAGTAAACTATTTGACTGTCTATTTATAAGGGTGCTTGTAAATAGAAACTTTTTTAGAGGAGGTGTAAAACTGAAAACTAATTATTATCAAGATTCTCTTTCACTCTAATGAGTTTAGGATTCTCTTTCTTTATGATTGTAAAAGTGGGTGAAAAAATTGGTGAGTTTATTTATCATGTTTCACACTAGAAGGATATAAATCATATTTTCAAATAAAAAAACACCTGAAGTAGAATTAATCTATTTCAGGTGTTTTCTTATAAGTCTATTGTAACAAAACCTAACTGCTTAAGAACGCTGATTCGTCTTTCAGGGCTTTCTACAACTTTAATTTCTAGAGGAAGCTCGTCTGGGTTAATGTTTAACTTCTCTAATGAAGCTTCACAAACTGTTACCTGTACATGCTCTTTATCTACAGACTTTAGCATATTCATGGTATCAATATCATCAATTAAACTTCGGGTTACTTCACCGCAGACTATCAATTCTGCTCTGTGAAAATTAAGGTTATTATTCTCTATTAGTGAATCGGTGGTTGTTATTGCTTCTTTTAGGTCTTCTTTACTATCTACATGAAATACAAAACTATCTTCGCCAAGTACACCATATAGTATAGTTGATAATACAAAGAAAGAAGCTAGAACAACACCTACTATGTTTCTTTCCATAGGTTATTTTTGAATGTATGAGTTGAGTGTATTGTGTTATGAATATACGGAGAGTTGTTAATAGAGTTCTTGTTTAAACAACAATTTAAAATTTATTAATAAAAAAAGTCCTACCCTGGGAGGAGTAGGACTATATATTTTCGATTTGGGGATTACGTAAACCTAGTTTACGGGGTAAATACAAGGGTATTCACCTTCGACTTAAGATTTTTGCTTGAATTACTCAGCAGATTCTTCTTCTTCTGATGATTCTTCAGCAGCCTCTTCTTCTGAAGCTTCAGCTTCTTTTTCAGCTTGAGCAGCAGCGGCAGCAGCAAGAGCTTCAGCCTCAGCTTTTTTCTCAGCTTCTTCAGCAGCTTTACGAGCAGCGATACCAGCTTCTAATTCAGCTTTAACAGCAGCCTCAGCAGCAGTTTTCTTAGCTTCTAACTCAGCAGCATATGCAGAAGATCTTTCTGACATCCAAGCGTCGAATTCTTGATCAGCTTGCTCTTGAGTTTTTGCACCTTTGATAACACCTACTTGTAAGTGTTTCTTGAACATTGCACCAGCTTTAGAAAGTACCATACGAGCAGTGTCAGTAGGCTGAGCACCATTCAATAACCACTTTGCAGCAGCTGCAGGATCAATATCAATTGTTGCAGGGTGAGTGTTAGGGTTGAAAGTACCTAATTTCTCGATAAAACGACCGTCACGTGGAGATCTTGAATCAGCTACTACTACGTTGTAGATAGGTCTTCTCTTACGACCACGACGTGCTAAACGGATTTTTACTGCCATTTTAAATAAGCATTTGTGTGTTGGAAAGGAACTCGTCCTTTGTGACACAGTTGAACATATGGGAAACGCGTTCCCTTTACAGCGTGCAAAGATAATATAACTAATTGAATTCTACTACCTAAACACGTAAATAAACAATAATCTAAACGGCGAATTGCTCTAATAGATGCAATTCTCAAGAATCTCAGATCATAATAATTGTCTACGGAGAATAATATCACTCAGTAATTGTTAAATAAAATAACTCTGAATACTTACTTTTCTCTGATTCAATATTACTATCTTGCGTAGAATTATTATCAGAAAATTTTTCAAAAAAATAGATGTCACTAACACTTATTTTAATCGCTATCAATGTAGCTATAAGCTATTATGCATGGCAAAAACCAGATGTATTAAATAAACTTCTTATGCAGCCATATATGGTGCAAAAACAAAATCAGTGGTACAGGTTTATTACTTCTGCATTTGTACATGGAAGTTGGATGCATTTGTTCTTCAATATGTTTACTCTCTACTTCTTTGGGAGATATATTGAGTATTATTTTATGATTATCCTTGGTGATGAAACATTAGTAGCATTAGCTTACTTTAGTTTATTTTTATTAGGGGCAATTGTCGCTGATATCCCAACATTTATTCAACAAAGAAATAATTTTAACTATAGATCATTAGGTGCTTCTGGAGGTGTATCATCAATCATCTTTGCTAGTATTCTATATTCCCCACTGAATGATATCTGTCTATACGGCATCTTATGTTTTCCAGGATTTATTTGGGGAGCAATATATTTAATTTATACACAATATCAGACGAATAATATAGACAGCAACGTAAACCACTCTGCCCACCTTTATGGTGCACTTTTTGGTATTTTGTTCGCTATTGTGATGGAACCTTCTGCCTTACCACAATTTATCCAACAAATTTCATCATGGGCATTCTAAAAGATATTCGCTTATCTGTTAAGCATCAAGTAACACATAGAATCTTGGTGCCTATCCGTACATTATTAAGGCAAGGAATGACTCCTAATGAATTGGCTTGGAGTGTAGGTGTCGGTATGCTTGTAGGATCATCTCCTATGTTGGGTTTATGTACTTGGATATGTATTATCATTGCATCTATTTTTAAACTAAATCAATTTGCAATTCAGGCGGCGAACTATGCTGTTTCTCCACTACAAGCATTTTTGATAATCCCATACATACAATTAGGTACTTTTATTTTTGGTTTAGAATCTAAAGGCATCACTTTAGAAAAAATACAAGCTGCCATTGATGAAAGTCTATTCAAAGGTTTGGAGGAAATAGGGTTACTCATCTTACAAGGTGCAACTGCATGGCTATTAGTATCATTACTTGTAGTAGTCCCATTACAGAAAATTCTTCAAATCGCATTTAAGAAAATGCTCAAACGTATGAACCATCTTAATCAAACTGAAGTAACAGAATAATATGGAATTTGCCGATCGGCTCATCAATTGGTACGAGAAAAATAAACGAGACCTTCCTTGGAGACATACTACCGATCCTTATAAAATATGGTTATCGGAAATTATCCTTCAACAAACAAGAGTACAACAAGGACTACCTTATTATGAAAAGTTTGTAGCAAATTTTCCAACGGTAAAAGATTTTGCAGCAGCAGATATCGACAAAGTGCTTCATTTATGGCAAGGGTTAGGATATTACTCTAGAGCCAGAAATATGCATATTGCTGCCAATGAAGTGATGGAAAAGTGGAACGGTCAATTTCCTGATAATTATAAAGATTTACTGACCTTAAAAGGGGTTGGTAAATATACAGCAGCAGCTATTGCATCATTTGGTTTTAAGGAAAAAGTCGCAACTGTAGATGGTAATGTCTATCGAGTATTATCAAGAATATTTGATATCGACCATGACATTGCATCTGGAAAAGGACAAAAAGTTTTTACTGAAGTAGCCAATGAATTGATTTCAGAAAGCTCACCAGATATATTCAATCAGGCATTAATGGAAATGGGAGCTATCCAATGTACTCCTAAAAGTCCTCGCTGTGAAGATTGTCCTTTTGTACAAGAATGTGAAGCTAGAATTAAGGATATCATCAGTATCAGACCTGTTAAGCTAAAAAAGGTAAAAGTAAGCAACCGTTATCTTCAGTATTTTGTGATCGAACATAATGGCCGATTTATCTTAAAGAAAAGAGCCGAAGGTGACATTTGGACAGGTTTATATGACTTTCCATTGTCAGAAACGGCAGATAAACCTACCGAGTTTTCAACAGGCATTATTCTTGAAAATACAGGATTAGAAATACATGAAAACACTATCTTTCATAAGAGTGAAACGTTTAAGCATTTGTTATCACACAGAAAGTTATTTATTGAGTTTTTTCATGTAAAATTGCAGACTCAAATTTCTATACCAGATAAACATACTGATTATCAGTGGATGGATATTGAGGAAATTAAATCGGTTGGGAAGCCGATCATTTTAGAGAATTATTTGACAAAATATATTTATTAAGTATTTTGGAATCAGAGAAGAAAATCTTTTCTGATCATTTCAAACAACTTAATGATTCATATTTTAATAATTAACAGAACCAAAACAAAAAAATGGCTGGAGTTAACAAAGTCATCTTAGTAGGAAACTTGGGTAGAGACCCAGAAGTGAGACATCTAGAAGGTGGTGCAAGTGTTGCCACATTCTCTCTTGCTACATCTGAAAGCTATACTGACAGAGACGGCAATAGACAAACACAAACTGAATGGCATAACATCGTTATGTGGAGAGGTTTAGCAACTATTGCTGAAAGATATTTAAAGAAAGGTAGTAAAATTTATCTTGAGGGTAAATTGACTACTCGTAGTTATGAAAAAGACGGAATCACTCGCTATGCTACCGAAGTAGTAGCTAGAGATATGGTGATGCTTGATAATAGACCTGAAGGACAAGTTGGTAATAATGCTTATGCTCCACCAACTGCAGCAGATGCTCCTAGCCAGGCTCAAGCGGCTTCTCCTGCACCTGCGGCAGCAGCAGCTACACCAGACTTGAGTGCCGCAGAAGGCAGCAACGACGATCTGCCTTTCTAAATGTTTTTTGAACTTAAACGAAATTCATGGAAGGTGATTTGTCACACCCAGTAATGCCACTATTAATGTTTTCACTCCAAAATGTACCTTGGGGTGCCGCATTAGTAGTGGTGCTTTTACTCATTTTATCGGGATTAATTTCTGGTTCCGAAGTAGCTTTCTTCTCTCTAACACCCGAACAAATAAAAGAATGTAGGGAAGGAGATGATGAGGTTGGTAAAAAAGTATTTAGTCTACTACAGACCCCACAACTACTATTAGCAACAATATTGATCTGTAATAACTTTGTCAATGTTGCAATAGTTATGATATCTACTTTCATCGCTTGGCAAGTAGCAGATGATATAGGTATTGCAAGAGATGGTGCAGAAATTTTTATCACACTAACCTTTGTTGTAACCGCATTGGTGGTATTTATCGGCGAAATTGTGCCAAAAATATATGCCACAAAGAATAGCCTAAATTTTGCCAGAAGAATGATTACCTTCTGGATTGTTTCCATAAAAGTTTGTAAACCATTGGCCTTGTTGCTTACTTCAATGGGTAATACCATGGAAAAAGCTTTGGCTAAAAGAAATTATAACCTTGAAGTATCCGTCAACGAAGTAGACCAAGCTGTTAGTTTAGCAACAGATAAAGTTGACGATAAAGCAAGTGAAATGTTGAAAGGCATTGTTCATTTTGGTTCAAAAACTGTAAAACAAATTATGGTTTCTAGAACTGACATGAATGCTTTAGACAAAGAAATCGACTTCCATGAGTTGATGGATCATATCAATAAAAATTCCTTTTCAAGACTTCCTGTGTATGAAGATACAATAGATTCTTTGGTGGGTATCTTATATATCAAAGATCTACTTCCATACTTGGATAAGAATGAACATTTCGAATGGAAAAGGATTATCAGAAAAGATATTTACTATGTTCCGGAGTCAAAAAAAATTGATGAACTCTTAAGAGATTTCCAAGAACGTAGGGTACATATGGCAATTATTGTCGATGAATACGGTGGTACCACAGGATTAGTAACTCTAGAAGATATTATCGAAGAAATTGTAGGTGATATTAACGATGAGTTTGACGGTGACCTTGTACAAGATTATGTCAGCCAAGATGCTAGCTTTAACCTAGATGGTAAAACATCATTAGTAGACTTTGAAAGGTTAGCATTACTATCTCCTGATTATTTCGATAAAGTAAAAGGTGAAAGCGACTCCTTAGGAGGATTGATCCTTGAACTTTTACAAGAAATGCCTTCAACAGGAAAGAAAATAGACTATAGAGATATAACTTTTACGATTAAAGCTGTAGATAAAAAACGTATTAAAACCGTTCATGTTAAATTCAATGATGAACAACATATCAAACGTTTACAAGCCGAATTCGAAGAAGACGAAAAACAAACTTCATGAAAATAAATAATTTTTTAAGCTTACTTTTCATACCAGTAATATTATTTAGCTGCGGAAGCAGTACTGATCAAGCTTACTTACCAAAACCTAGAGGCTTTCATAGAATCGAAATGCCTAATCATGCATACTCTGATCAAGTCTTTAAAAACAAAGAATTAAAAGGGTATCCATACCAGTTTGAATTAGCAAGTAATGCTATTCTTGTACCTGACTCTTCATTTATGTCAGAACCTTATTGGGTAGAAGTAAAGTATCCTCAGTTTGATGCTACTGTAGATATCTCATATAAAAAGTTAGCTAATTTCGACTCTCTTGTAGGATATACAAACACATCTAATGTACTTACTTTTAAACACAATGTTCGAGCTACAGCCATTGACGAGTATAGTACACAAACAAATAATGGATATGCTGCAGTGATGTATGAAATAGAAGGTGATGTACCAAGTCAGTTCCAGTTTTTTGTTACAGACTCTACAAAACACTTTTTCAGAGCTGCATTATACTTCCCTACATCTACTCAGAATGATTCATTGGCTCCACTCATCGATTATGTAAAAGAAGACATGATACATATGATGAACACATTGAAGCTAAAAAATTAAAACTGATATCCTTCATCCAAGAGATAACAAGCTACTTCTATTGTTTTTTTGAGATAGCTTAAGCAATGATCTCCTTTTACTACATAGTTAAAGATTCCCAAAGCCTGTAAGTCTGCAATTTGATTTACTTCTTCTTGTGCAGAAATAACAATCACTAGTGTTTCTTTTGATTGTTTACGAAGCGTATGGATAATCTGATGACCCGAAATTTCTGGCATCATTAAATCAGTAACAATAATTTTTGCTGGTTCTTTCTCAAATGCTTCTAATAATTTAAAACCATTAGAAAAGAATTTTGCCTCAATATTCGGTAGCTTCTGTAATGCTAATTTCATCAGCATATTTTCTGTTGTATTGTCTTCTATAAAGTAAATCAGGTGTGTTGAATTCATGGCTTTTAGGTTTGTAGATTCTGCTTTTAACTATCGCTTGGATTTTTCTAATGAATATTTCGAAAGTTGCAATATGGGTTACAAGTTCTATCAAATAAGGTGTAACTTTAATATAGTAAATCAGTGAGAATATACTTTTATAACACAATGTTATATATATGTATTCTTTGTTGGATTCCTTTTATTCAAGAGTAAATACAACTTTTTTTGTAGTATCACATCAATCATAGAAACATAATAAACAAAATGAAAAAATATAGCATAATCGTAGCCGGAGGAAGAGGAACAAGGATGGGCAGTGAAGTCCCTAAGCAGTTTCTTCTGATGAAAGGCCTTCCGATTTTAATGCATACTATCAATAAATTTCATCAAGCTGAAGACAATATTCAAATTATTATTACACTTCCTAAGGATCAAATACCTACTTGGAAATCATTAGTTGAGGAATATAGTTTCTCAACACCTCATCAAGTAGTTACTGGTGGAAATACACGTTTTCAGTCTGTAGATAATGCTTTACAATATATCCCTAACCAAGATTGTCTTATCGCAATTCATGATGGTGTTAGACCTTTAGTAGATACTTCGGTGATACAAAAAAGCTTTACTGAAGCTGCAAGTTTTGGTACAGCTATTCCAACAGTTGCCTTAAAAGAATCTATACGTTGGGTAGGAGAGAATGAAAATCGTACTGAAGATAGAAGTGAATATAGAATGGTACAAACACCACAAACATTCCGTTCAGATGTTATCTTCCCTGCCTTTGAGAATGATTATAGAGATATATTTACTGATGATGCTAGCGTTGCTGAGTTTTCAGGTCACTCCGTTCATCTTTTCGAAGGAAACTACGAAAATATCAAAATAACTACACCAGAAGATTTAAAGTTAGGCGAAGCTTTATTGAACTAGCCTCTTAAAAATAGAATATAAAAAAACTGCGGCTGTGTCTTAATATTAATGACACAGCCGCAGTTTTATATTATACCTTTTTGGGATTAATATTCGTCTTCGTTAAAGAAGAAGTCATCTTTTGTAGGGTAATCAGGCCAGATTTCTTCAATACTTTCGTATGGTTCGCCATCGTCCTCTAATTCTTGAAGATTTTCGATTACTTCTACTGGTGCACCTGTACGGTCAGAGTAGTCAATTAACTCATCTTTTGTTGCAGGCCATGGTGCATCTTCTAAATAAGAAGCTAATTCTAATGTCCAGTACATATTTATAATAGTTTTTTGTTAATACAAATTGGTCAATGAGACATAAAATTTAATTTATATCTCATTTTTGATTTTCTGCGAAAATACTAGTTTTTTTGAATTATTCAATAGTCAAAGAGACAATTAAAAATTTTATATAGTAGATTCAAGTTCCTATGTATCTACTATATAATACATCAAAAAGTTTCTAAAAAGCCTATTTTTTTATTTCTACTAAGATTAATTAGCATAAACAATACGAGATTTATATACTCCATTTAAATCACATCCTTTGATTTCTAATGGAATAAAACCTGAACCTACTTTCTTATAATGCTTCTTTCTCCAAGAACCATCAGCTTTCTGTAGGTACATTGTCACTTCGACCTTTTGACCTTTAGGTGTAAAAACTTCTCCTTGTTTGAAATAAGTACCGATAGCATCTCCTTCACATTCTTTGAAAGGATATTTTTCAGTTACTCTGAATTTCGGATTCTTTCCTTTTTCTTCATGCTTCGCCTTTACTTGCTCAACACTTGGCATTTTCTTACCAGAATTGTAAGCATAATCAGCCAGAGCATAATAATTACCTGTGTAATCACATGAAGACAAGTCTAACTTGACAACTCCGCCTCCTTTTCTTTTGAATACTTGTTTCGTCCACGATCCGTTGTAATTCTGTAGATAAATGTAGATATCTACGTATTCGTCTGGATTGGCAGAACGAACGATCCCTTCAATTAAATGTAAACCTCCTAATGGACAAGCTTTAGGAACATCTTGTTTAATTACAGTAAAAGTAGGTCTACCTCCTTGAGCAGCAATAGAAGTAGTGTTGTAATCAACAGTGAAAAGGCTGATGAATAATATCGGAATAATAGTAAGAGTATTAATAACAGTCTGCATAACTATTTTGGTGTTCAGGTAGTGCAAAGACTACCAAAATAACTTTTTCACTTTTATGTTTTCTCGAACGAGCTTTCTAATAAGAGAACGAATAAAAATTCGATTTATCTCATAAGATACTGAACAAATAACAAAATGTGTACTAAATTATTCACTTTACTTCAAAAAATACCAAAATCTATTTTTCTTTTTATTTTTTTGAAATATCAATCGAATCCACAACTTCACCTAACATTGAGTACTTAAACCAAAAAAGCACTTGATTTTATTTATCTAGCTATCAATTATTTACCAACCAATTGTAAATAAATGTTTACAAATGATGTTTTTTATTTTGTTTTATTAAGTAAATGAATGTAAATTTGAGTTATCAAATAAAGAAAATAACTGTTGGTTCTAGCTACTTTCTACTATAAAAATATTTGTAGACAAAGGTCTACGTTGTTGTTTGTTCACCCTATTGGAAACGCTATTTTCTCATTGCTACTTTCTACTTAAACACATTTAGTTGACAAAAACATTGCTACTATTTACACCCTTACAAGGCACTTTATAAAGTGCCTTTTTTATTTTAATATAGTAAATACAACTCTGCGATTTTCCTGTCGACCCGAAGAAGTTGCATTACTACCCACTGGTCTTTCTTCTCCGTAACCATATGCATCTATTCTCGTTGGGTGTACTCCTTTAGATATCAGATACTCTTTTACAGCATTGGCTCTATTTTTCGACAGCTCTATGTTATATTCTTTTGAATCTACATTATCCGTATGGCCTTCAATGATTAAAATCCATAATTCATTTCGATTCATCATCGCAACCAATCGATCAAGATCAAAAAAGGATTCTTTACGGATATTAAAAGAATTAGTATCGAAGTTTAAAGAATTCATGACGAAAGTAGCATCTTCTTCATCTGTTAAGTTTACAGTTTCCATGGCTGATAAACTAAAGTTCTTATCAGGGTCACTATCTTCTTTGATCTCAATACTACTACCAATGAGGTCATCATCATCAACATAAACTACATAGTCCGTATCTGGAGGTAATGCTAATTGAAACTCTCCATTATCACCTGTATACTTTTCATGTACTTCAACACCGTCAGCTGTATTGATCTTAATTTTCACTTTTGAGATTCCCTCTCCATTTTTATCTACTACTTTACCGTGAGCAAACAACATAGGTAAAGGGCGTAAGTGTTCAGGAATTTCTAATTCATAAATATCATCACGACCATAGTTCACATCTCCTTTAGAGGAAACTACCAATGCCTTATTACCAGCTGAAGTAAGATAAAAAGCATCATCATCTACACCATTAACCGCAATTCCCATGTTAACCGGTTCACTCCATTCTGTCCATGAGTTAGGATTTAGTCGTTTTGACATAAAAATATCATAACCACCAAAGCCCGGATGGCCATCTGAACAAAAGTATAAGGTTTCTTTGTCAGGGTGTAAATAAGGGTTCTTTTCTGCAAATGGTGTATTGATCACCTCACCTAAATTAACAGGCTCTCCCCAACTACCATCATCATTCTTAACACTAACATATATATCAGTATTAAATTCTCCTGCTCCATGGAAGTAAAGACCATCTTCTGGGTAATTAGGATTATATTCTCCAACTGCTCCTGGCCTATCTGAAGTAAAAAAAGCTACATCGCCATCTAAACTAAGGCTTAAACCTGATTCATAATAAGGTGTATTTATTGGATACTGAAAAACATTAACTGCACTCCAAGTACCATCTCTTTGTTTTTTTGAATAGTAAAAGTCTCCTTTTCCTAACCTGGACTCTGTACCTCTTACATATGAGAATTTTCTAAGCTTACTATAGTTACCATATAGCAATAACGTCTGACCATCACCACTGATACCCATAGGTACTTCGTGTGATTCTGTATTCACTTCAACTATTTCTTGAGCTAGAGACCAATTTCCATAAAAGTCTTTTTTAGAAACATAGACGTCTTCTCCAGATTTTGCAGTTTTTCTAGCAAAAAATAAATATTCTTCATCTAAGGTAATTACAGGCTGATATTCTCTGGCAACAGTATTAATCTTATTCCCTATATTTTTTAGTTCTCTAGGATTACTTGTATCACCAAGCGTTGTTATGATTCTATCAAAATAATTTTCTTGATCTGGAAAATATGATTTATACGTAGCGTATATATTCTTTACATATTCGTAATCTCCTTTTCTAAAAGCATCCTCTGTCATTTTCTTTACTGCAATCAAAGCAATGTCCATTGGAGCCATCTGTTTTACAAAACGATCGTATAATTCTGTATTTGCAGTATCACATCCTCTATCATGGATATTTAATTGACATAGTATTTCGATAATACTAGTACCTTCTGCATCAGCAAATGCCTTGAGTTTTTTATAACCATCCGACTTATACATATTCGACGGAGAGAACCCATATTCTTTACCATAAAAAAGAGGAACAATCTTTTTTAATTCATCTTTTGAGTATAACTCTATGATATCCTTGCAATAACGTTCATACATATGACCGCTTCTGTTACCATATTGACGCAGCGATGTATTGTCTAAATACTCTTTTAATACACCTTTTCTAATTTCATTTACTTTTGGAATATATTTAGAATCAGGGTAGTCACTAATATAGTCTCCACATTGACGGATTAATATCTCTCGTAAAGCAATTAATGTATCACCTTCCATAATTCTATTGTATACCTCTGTTCTATACAATTGGTAAGTTGGACGACGATAAGGAGCTTGTTGAAGATAAGCATAGGCTTCTTGTTGAATTCTTGACGACAAATAACCCGTTACTTCATCACCTGCTACAGATAATGATTGTCTGATCATTAATTTATCTGATTCATCAAGATCTACATAACTTTCTGATGCTAGTACAGACCATTTATAGGCTTCGCGAAGATCGGCAAAATACTCATCCATGTTTTTGAATCGTATGATGTGCATTTCTTTCGCTTTTTTATCTACTACCTTCTCAAACAGTTGGTTGGCTAAAGCGAATTGTGAGAGCGTTGAATTGGGATTTTCCTTTAATGATGCTCTAAATGTATTAATGGATTCTTCGATTTCTCCATTAAAAATTTGAGCTATACCTTTTGACTCTATTTCAGTCTGTGCAGCGACACCACTTATTAACAGAATATAGTAAACAAAAAAGGTAATAAGACGTTTTAATATCATGAATTTACTAGATAGAGTATAATTAGTTTAATCCAACCTCTTTTTAATTGGTGTTTAAAATACAATTAAATTGAAAAATTTGAAGAAATTTATTTAATTTCATTGTACTATCCGAAGATTACAATGTAAAATATTTATAGAAATTACTATATTGTAACATTAATGAAGTTAATTTAAGAAACAATCGTTAACAAGTGAGTATTAACATGATTATTTAATTATAAAATTAATTATATAATCTCAACTATCAACACATTATACATAAGAATAGAGTATATGAGAACACTAACATTATTAGCAGTTGCGGGAGTTATTGTCCCATCTCTGCTATCACTTTTTCAAAACAGTAATCGTCTAACTTTAATAGAAAGAGTGATTAATGCATTAGCGAAACTTGTAAAAGTTTCGTTGGTTCTAGGTTTCGGATTAGGAGCCCTAGGACTTGGCAGTGCTATTGTCTATTACGGAAGCCCTCTCTTTGGATTAGCTACTAATCCTGAGACAATCGAAATCTCTGTTTGGGCATTACAATACTATGCACTTATCGGTGTAGTATTACCCATCCTAGGAATTGTAATAGGTTCAATGCTGACCAAACGTCAAGAATTAAAATAAAAACGTTTAAGACGAAATTTTAAGTCACTATGAGACATTCATAGTGACTTTTTTATTATATATTCGTTATACATTTTTTGATATTTACAATAATCATACGAATATATGGCCCTCAATTATATTTGGATATTTTTTATCATTGGAGCATTTGTTGTCGCACTAATCAATTGGATCTTCTTAGGGGATGCATCCACTTTTCAAGCTATAATTGAAAGTACATTTAGTATGTCAAAGACAGCATTTGATATCTCTATTGGGCTTACTGGCACACTTGCTCTCTGGATGGGCCTCATGAGTGTAGGAGAAAAAGGAGGGGCAGTACAAGTAATGTCAAAGTTAGTTGGGCCATTCTTTTCTCGAATCTTTCCAGATGTCCCTAAAAATCACCCTGCTATCTCATCAATGATGATGAACTTTTCTGCAAATATGTTGGGCTTGGACAATGCAGCGACACCTCTTGGGTTAAAAGCAATGAAAGAGTTACAAGAGTTAAATAAGGAAAAAGACACTGCATCAAACCCAATGATCATGTTTTTGGTACTTAACACATCAGGGTTAACACTAATTCCTATTACAGTTATGATGTACCGATCTGAATTGGGGGCTGCTTCTCCAACAGATGTATTCATACCTATTTTATTAGCTACTAGTATTTCTTCTTTAGCAGGATTACTAATTGTATCTATTTATCAAAAAATCAACCTTCTAGATAAAGTCATATTAGCATATTTAGGAGGATTAGTAGCCATTATTACAGGTACAATTACTTTATTCTATAACCTTTCTCCTGAACAAGCAAACGCTGTTTCTTCAGTAGCAGGTAATTTTATTTTACTATTTATCATTACCTCTTTTGTTGGTTTAGCAGCATACAAAAAAGTAAATGCATATGACGCATTTATTGAAGGTGCAAAAGAAGGTTTTAAAACAGCTGTAACTATTATTCCATATCTAGTAGCAATACTTGTAGCAATAGGTATGTTCAGGGCTTCTGGAGCATTGGATTTTATTATTGATGGGGTGAAGTGGGTAGTACAAGACGGTGTCGGTATTGATGCAGCTTTTGTTGATGCCTTACCTGTGGCATTTATGAAACCATTAAGTGGCAGTGGAGCAAGAGGTGTAATGCTTGATATTATGAATGCTCAAGGAACAGACTCTTTTGCTGGTAAGCTATCATCAATGATGCAAGGAGCTACAGATACAACATTTTATATCATTGCAGTATATTTTGGCTCAGTAAATATAAAGAAAACAAGGTATGCAATTACCTGTGGTTTAGTCGCCGATATTGCAGGAGTAATAGCTGCGATTTTTCTTGCTTATCTTTTCTTTTAAAAAGGTAAGCAAGACTTTCTATTTTCCCTTAAGATTCTTTACTTTTATCCCTAAGGCATTTAAGCCCTCTCATTCAATATCATACAATCCATTCTACTTACTTACACCTTCCATTGAAATCCTATCTAACATACTTTGTTCTTCTACTATTGTGTAGTTATGTTTCTTCTTTTGCTCAGGATAATATTGCTAGAAGAAGTTATACCACTCATTCGCTCGAGAAAGGAAAAATCACTATCGATGGTTCTTTTGATGATGACGCATGGAACAATGTAGAGTGGGGTACCAACTTTACTCAAAGAGACCCTATTGATGGTGCACCACCTTCTCAGCAAACCGCTTTTAAGTTAATGTATGATGAAAAATACCTCTACATAGCAATCAAAGCATATGACTCTTCTCCAGATAGCATTGTTAAAAGAATGTCTAGAAGAGATGGTTTTGAAGGTGATTTTGTAGAAGTGAATATCGATTCATACCATGACCTTACCAATGCTTTTTCTTTTACTGTAAGTGCTTCTGGTGTTATAGGTGATGAAGCAATCAGTCAAGACGGTAATGATTGGGACAGCAATTGGGACGCTATTTGGTGGACAAAAACATCTGTTGATGCCGAGGGTTGGAATGCAGAAATACAAATTCCACTGTCTCAATTGAGGTTTGCCAACAAAGAACACTTGACTTGGGGATTACAAGTTACTCGTCGTTTATTTAGAAAAAATGAAAGGTCATATTGGCAATATATTCCAAAAGATGCTTCAGGCTGGGTACATCATTTTGGAGAATTGGTTGGACTAAATGGAATCAAACCACAAAAACAACTTGAGGTTGCTCCTTATGTATTAGGCAGAAATGACAGAGGGCCTAAAGAGGAAGGTAATCCATATCAAACAGGTTCTGAATATTCTATTAATGCAGGTGTAGATGGCAAAATAGGTATCACTAGTGATATTACTTTTGACTTCACTATTAATCCTGATTTTGGGCAAGTTGAAGCAGACCCATCTCAGCTGAATTTATCTACATTTGAAATTTATCTTCAAGAAAGAAGACCCTTCTTTATAGAAGGAAGAAATACGCTTTCGTTTGATGCTACGAAATCAAGATCGGGAGGAAGCTTTTCGAGAGATAACCTTATATACACTAGGCGTATTGGTAAAAAACCAAGTTATTCTCCTTCTATTGATGAAGGACAATATATCGATGAACCTAAAGTAGTCCCTATTTTAGGTGCTTATAAATTAACAGGGAAAAATAAGAATGGATTTGCTTTTGGTATCATGCAGAACTTTACTGCTAAAACTGAGGCAGAAATCAGCACTAAAGGAGAAACTTCTAAAGAAACTGTTGAGCCTTTTACAAGCTATCTTGTAGCAAGGGCAACCCAAGATATTAACCAAGGTAATTCGGTTATTGGAATGGCTTTTACATCAACAAACCGGAATATCGAATCGGAATCATTAAACTTTTTACATACTAATGCATATAGTGGTGGTGTAGATATATTACATCAATGGAAGGATAGAACTTATTACCTTCAAGGTAATTTTATGGCTAGTTATGTAGAAGGTGACCCTACTGCCATTACAGAAACCCAAGAATCAGGTCGACACTTTTTTCAGAGACCTGATGCTGATTATGTTTCTGTAGACACTACCGCTACTTCACTATTAGGAACAGGTGGTTATCTTAAATTTGGTAGAAGTGGAGGGTCTCCGATACGTTATGAAGTAGGAGGTACTTGGAGGTCGCCTAAATTTGAGATCAATGATGTTGGCTTTATGAATTCGGCAGATATCATAGCCCAATGGTCTCGAATTGATTACCGTACCCTTCAACCAGTTGGCGTTTTTAGAAGTATCAATGCGGATTTACGTGAATACCTATACTATGATTATGGAGGTCGAGTGACTTACTTTGGTATTCACGGTGGGTTTGATTTACAATTTCAGAACTTTTGGACTTTAAGTGGTGGTGGTGCCTTCCAAATTCACCGACTAAGTAACTTTAAACTAAGAGGTGGTCCCGCATTTCTAGACCCAGATAGAGAAGGATTCCGTTGGAATATAGAAAGTGATTCCAGAAAGAAACTTTACTTTAACTTTGGTAATAGAAACAGAATTGCACATCAGAACAGCGGAAAGCAAATTGATGCATGGGTCGGCCTAACTTACAGACCCATCAATGCATTGGAAATTAGTATTTCTCCTTTCTTCGCCTATAACAGTGACGACGTACAATACGTTACAACAGAACAAAATGGTAGAGGTGATAATTATATTCTTGGTAGAATTGAACAACATACTACTGGCTTTACCTTAAGAGGTAACTTAATCCTTAGACCTAACCTATCGTTGCAATACTACGCTCAACCTTTTGCATCAAGAGGTGATTATTATGATTTCAAAAGAGTGTCAGATACTCCTAAAGCAAAGAATTATCATGACAGGTTCCATCAATTCTCTACTGATGAGATCGAATATAATGATGCTTCAGAAGAATATACAGTTATTGATGAAAAGGGAAATTACTCTTTCGAAAAACCCGACTTCGATGTTACTGATTTCAACTCAAACTTTGTCTTAAGGTGGGAATACAAGCCTGGATGTACCTTCTTTGCTGTATGGTCTCAGAGTAGAGGAGATGTTGTTGAACCCTTCAGAGAATTCTCATTTTCAGAAATTGTCAATAATATTTTTGATACAGCTGTTAATGATGTATTTATTCTGAAAGCGACTTACCGTTTCAGAAAATAGTATTTAATTTTCAGACATCAGCTTACATAAATCCTCATCGATCAAAAGATGACCTTTTGGTAGTTGAAAAAATCTAACATTATTTATTTTCTCAGAAAATTTCACAGCACCATCTATTAATATTACCTCATCTCTTTCTCCAAAATACATATCAACAGGTATTTTATTCTGGTTTACTATATCTGCTATTTTATTTAAGTCTGGCTTCATAAACCGAGACGAAGTAGCTGTTCCGAAAAATCGTCTCCTCTGTTTTTCAGTTTCAAAGTGATTCATAAAGAAATCATAAAGAAACTTCGACAGTAGCCCTCTATTATAAATAAAACCTACCACTTTGAACATTAATTTTGGAAAACGCATCAGTATCATCATCAACTCTAAATACCAACGGGGCAATTTTGATACATCATAAAGAGTATGTGTCTTTAAACCATCCGATGCACAAAGAATCATTCGATCTATCTGATCAGAATAATATTTCTGCACACAATACATCGTAATCTTTCCACCCATACTATATCCTAGAATAGAGAACCTTTCTTGATCGTACTTCTTTAAAATAGAATCTATTATCTCTCGAATATTCCTAGAAGAAAAATGGGATGGCTTCCATTCAGTATTACCATGGTAAGGCAATGAAAAAGAGACTAAAGTATAATCATTTGTCCAAGCAGGGGCTATTTCTCTAAATAAATTCACATTGTCTCCAAACCCATGAAGGCATATTAATAGCTTAGGTCCATTTCCTAATTGGAGACATTCAATATTACCGTTTTCTACTTCTATAAAATAAGTGGATGATTCTGAGGTTAGCATATAGTATTTAGTGAGTGAGTATTCATTTGTTATTTTACAAAAAAGATTGGAAATCAGCAAATAAGGGAAGTTTAGAGATAAAAAAAGAGGTATTACCGAAGTAATACCTCTCTTTTTTATAAAATAGGCTAAAACTATTCTGCGTCTGCAGCGTCCATAGCTGAACGTAATGCTCTTGGAATAGCAATTGAACCTACTGTTACTGAATCGTTGTATAAGATTTCGTAATCTTTAGCTTCGATTGCACCAACACGAACTGATTTACCTAACTCTAAACCTTCGATAGATACTTCTACGTTCTCTGGCATGTTAGCAGGAAGTGCTTTAACCTTAATTTTTCTAAGTTTAGCAACTAACTTACCACCCATTTGCATACCTGGAGATGAACCTACGAATTTTACTGGAACTTCCATTTTGATTGGCTTGCTCTCATTTAATTCTAAGAAATCTGCATGCAATAACACCTCAGAAATTGGGTGTAATTGGTAGTCTTGGATAATTGCTGTTTTCTCAACACCTTCGATGTTGATGTTTACGAAACATACTTCAGGAGTATAAATAATATCCTTGAATAAGTACATTGGTACTGCAAAGTGAATAGGCTCTTCACCACCGTAGATTACACATGGAGCTAAACCTTCAGCTCTTAAGTCTTTAGCAGATTTTTTACCTAAAGTTTCACGCTTGTAACCAATGATTTCTACTGTTCTCATCGTAAATTTTAATTATAAAAGTAAAACATGTATAAACGCCTTGGTACTTGATCCTCCCTTTCTCGAAGGTAGATCCCATCCCAAAACATGTTAACTTAGATTCTCCTATTATGGAAAATCAGCGTGCAAAGGTAAACTATTTTTCTTATAAAAGAAAAGATTATTAGTATCTTATTAACACAAAAAAGGCTATATCCCAACAAGTTATGTCAGAATATAGCCTTAAGAATATTGTTTCAGCTGTTTTGTTTAGATAAACAAAGAACTGATTGATTCATGATCTTGAATCTTTCTGATTGCTTTTGCAAATAGCTCAGCAACTGAAAGTACGTGTACTTTTTCTCTGTTTTCTACAGGTAAAGTATCTGTAACTACTAATTCTTCTAATTTAGAAGCAGCCACTCTATCGTAAGCAGGACCTGATAATACACCGTGTGTACAGATTGCTCTTACAGATTTAGCTCCTCTCTCCATAATGATTTCTGCAGCATTACATAAAGTACCTGCTGTATCTACTAAATCATCGATTAGAATAACGTTCTTATCTTTAACATCACCAATCACTTGCATTGAAGCTACTTCGTTTGCTCTCTCTCTGTGCTTATCACACATAACGATATCAGACTTGAAGTGCTTAGCATATGATCTTGCTCTTTTAGCGCCTCCTACGTCTGGAGAAGCAAAAGTAAGGTTATCAAGACCTAAGCTTTCAATGTAAGGAACAAAAATAGGTGATGATTGTAGGTGAACTACAGGAATATCGAAGAAACCTTGGATTTGGTCAGCATGCAATTCGCAAGTAACTACTCTCGTCGCACCAGATGCTGTTAAAAGATTTGCTATCAATTTAGCACCGATACCTACTCTTGGCTTGTCTTTTCTGTCCTGACGAGCATATCCAAAGTATGGAAGCAATACAGTAACAGTAGAAGCTGATGCTCTTTTTGCAGCATCAATTAGTAAAAGTAGTTCTAGTAGGTTGTCAGCTGGAGGACAAGTAGATTGGATGATAAATACATCGCAACCTCTTACTGATTCATTAAAGTGAGTTGAGATTTCGCCATCACTAAAGCGTTGTAGAACAACATCTCCTAAGGATTTACCATAAGAGTGTGCGATTTTGCTCGCGAGATACTCCGTTCCCGAAGCTGAAAAGATTTTAACTGAAGACATCAGTATATTATTTGTGGTACACTATCTAATGAATTCCAATACTTAAGGACAGAAGTAATGCCTCTGAACTTAAACATTCTTCGACTGCAAATTTAGAAGATTCATTTATAGTTTACCACTTCCTTTAAAGTTTTTAGAAAATAATAAGGCAATCCTACTACAGATTGCCTTAAAACACATAAAATGTGGTGTGTAATTAGTTATCTAATCTCTTAAAACATAATAATATGTTCCTTCAGAGGACATGATCAAATCTGCTTTTTGTGCAATTTGGTCTAAATCAACATCATGCACATCTCCATTATGGTAATGAACTAACCTAAAATCCTCTGAACTATATACGTATACTTCAGATACTTTTGTGATTTCATCTTTCAAAGCTTCGTTTTCATTGTAATTAGTAATCCCCCAATCCAATTCATCTAATGTATGCTCTAAGTTTTGAACATAATGTGGACCTAAAGATTCTAATACTGAATATTCCTCATGAGAATACTCTTGAGCGTTGATTTTTTCTAGTTCCTTATTCTGAGCGAATAATAAAGAAGATGCCAATAATAGTGTAGTGAATAAGAATGTAGTTTTCATGATAGTGTGTTTTTTGGTTGTGACTTCTATAGCCTTATACGTTTTTTAGCAGTGTCAGATACTTTTTATTTGACCCTTGTATGTAATATTTACTTTGTTTTTTCAATATGTTTAAAATATGTTAATTTTATCAAAAAAACAAGTTTTAAAGGTAGAAAAACAGCTTTTAACACTATCAAAACCAATATTCTACGACCTATTAATCTGTAAACCTCCAGAATGTAATGCTACTATATTTGATCCTTTTGGAAATAATCCTTTTTTAATCATATCAAATACTCCAAACATCATTTTTCCTGTATAAATACGCTCGAGCTCGATGTTATATTTTTGATTAAAAAGTGCCATAAACTCCATTAATTCAGGTTTCTTTTTGGCATATCCACCAAAATGATACTCCAAGTTTAATGTCCATTCTGGAAAGCTGTTTCTGCCTTTCACTGATGAAATAAATTCATTGATATCTTCATAGAGAAAATCACCACCTTTTAGAGCGGGAAAACCTATTACTTTTGTTTCACTTGATATTGAAGTGATCAAACCTGCCAAAGTACCTCCGGTACCACAAGCTGCACATAAGTAATCAATGTTGTGATCAAATTGATTTAATTCTTCTCCTAACTCTGCAACACCAGCTAACGCTAAATCATTTGAACCTCCCATGGGAGCCATATAAAAGTCTCCAAAAGTATTTTTTAATTGAGGTATAGCAGAACGATAGTCACGGAATGAAGTACGGTCTAAATAAGTTAACTGCATTCCTTGTGATTTTGCAAAAGCTAAAGTTGGATTTAAAGGAAGGTGTTCTTCTCCTCTAATTACACCAATCGTTTTTAAACCATACAACTTACCTGCTGCGGCAAAAGCATGAATATGATTAGAATAAGCACCTCCAAATGTCAAAATTGTATCATATCCGTCTTCTTTAGCTTTTAAAAGATTATACTTCAGTTTTCTCCATTTATTTCCCGATACTTCTGGATGGGTTAAATCATCACGCTTTACAAAAAGACGAACCCCATTCTCGATGAGAACAGGGTCCTTTATTTCTTGCATGGGAGTGTTTTCCTTAGGTAAACTTTCCATGTCTAATATTTATTGCTTTACAGTATCAATTACAAAATTGTGGTTCGTATAGATACAGATATCAGCGGCAATACTAAGGCCTTCTCTTACCATTTCCTCAGCTGTTAGGTCTGGAGCATGCTTCTTTAATGCTAAAGCTGCTGACTGAGCATACATACTACCCGATCCAATAGCTGCAATATCATGGTCTGGTTCAATAACATCACCAGTACCAGAAATGATTAAAACATCATTTTTATCTGCAACGATCATCATTGCTTCTAATTTTCTTAAGTAACGGTCAGTTCTCCAATCCTTTGCTAATTCGATAGCAGCTCTCTTCATATTTGACTCTCCAAAAGCGTTTAATTTCTCTTGGAAACGTTCCATTAAAGTAAATGCGTCAGCAGTTGATCCAGCAAATCCACAAAGAATTTTACCACCCATTAAAGTTCTGACTTTTTTTACATTGCTTTTTGCTACTGTATTTCCAAAAGTAGCTTGTCCGTCTGCTCCTAATGCTACCTGTCCATCCTTTTTAATAGCAAGGACGGTAGTTGATCTAAATTTCTTTTCCATAGTTTTTATGTTTTTGTTTATCTGATCACCAATAAGCGACCCATGTGTTTGATCATCGACAAATTGTCAGTTTTATAAGGTTGAAAAAGGAAAATCGAATATTAATTAAATGATTTGTACCTATTTTGTCATATTCTCTATCAATATCTTTAATACTCTCGATTTTCTGAAGTATTTTCAATACGATTTAAAGAAAAAACTCGAAAAAGTTCTAGTGAACTTTATATCATCAAATAATTACATATGATCTTTAATTACAAACATGCCGTAATAAGTGCTATACTATTAGGGTCTACAATGCAAGCCTGTAAAACTACACAGCCTGCTGCAAATGGTCAAAGTGATATCGGCCAAGCCCAAATAGATGAAACTATACTTATTGAAGATACTACTACACAAGAAAATGTTGACCAAACCCCAGAATGGGTAGCAAAGAAAGGACCTTATCATGCTGCATATGATCAAGCATTTAAGATCCTTCATACACAATTAAAAGTGAGCTTTTACTGGGAGAAACAGCATATGAATGGAGATGCTGTTATTACATTACAACCGTATTTTTATCCACAAAGTGATATTATCCTTGATGCCAAGCACTTTGATATACATAAAATCGAGCTTGTAGATAAACAGAATCAGTCAATAGCGGCTCTTGAGTACACCTACGATAGTTTACAACTAAATATAGCTTTAGATAAAGAATATAGTAGTGATGAAACTTGTCACCTACATATTGTTTACACTGCAAAACCTAACGAAAGACAGTCTCATGGTAGTGAAGCTATCACTGATGATAAAGGTTTATATTTTATCAATCCATTAGGTGATGAAATAGGAAAACCACAACAGATCTGGACACAAGGTGAAACCCAAGCCAACTCATGCTGGTTCCCTACATTCGATCATCCTAATGTAAAGATGAAGCAAGATATCTTTATGACTGTACAGGATAAATATGTCACTTTATCGAATGGTAAATTAGTATCACAACAAAAAAACAGTGATGGTACTAGAACAGATCATTGGAAACAAGAACTACCACACTCTGTATACTTAGCAATGATGGCTGTTGGTGACTTTGCTGTTGTGAAAGATGAATGGAGAGGAAAAGAGGTTAGTTATTATGTAGAACCAGCTTATGAAAAGTACGCCAGAACAATCTTTGGTAGCACTCCTGAAATGATGGAATACTTCTCCAACCGTTTTGACTATCCTTTCCCTTGGGCTAAATATTCACAAATTATCATCCGTGATTTTGTGTCTGGTGCTATGGAAAATACAACAGCCTCTACATTTATGGAGTCTGTACAAGTCGATGATAGAGAAAAGCTAGATCAGGATTGGGATTTTATCGTTGCTCATGAGTTATTCCACCATTGGTTTGGAGATTTAGTAACCACTGAATCTTGGGCAAACCTTCCGTTAAATGAATCTTGGGCGAACTATAGTGAATATCTATGGAGAGAATACAAGAATGGAAAAGATGAAGCAGATTTTGCGTTACAGTCTGAACTAGAAAGTTATCTATATGAATCTGAAACTAAGCAAGAACCTCTGATCAGGTATCATTACATCAATAGAGAAGATATGTTCGATAGTCATTCTTATGCTAAGGGTGGGTATATCTTAAATTTATTTAGAAATACAATCGGGGATGATGCCTTCTTTAAAGGGGCTTCTATTTATTTAAAATCCAATGAATTTAAAGCTGCAGAAATTGCCAACCTTAGACTTGCCTTTGAAGAAGTTACAGGACAAGATTTAAACTGGTTCTTTAATCAGTGGTTTATGAATGCAGGCCATCCTGATTTTTACATCAAAGATTCTTATATTGATGGAAAAGTAAAACTATTAGTTCAACAACAACAAGATCCAGAATATACTCCAATCTACAGAATACCGACTAAAGTGAAATTCTGGTGGAATGATGGTAAATCGGAAGAAAGAAAAATTACGATCACAAAAGCGTCAGAAACATTCCAATTTATGTTTGATCAACAACCTGATCTAGTCATCTTTGATCCCGATCATATCATTCCTGGAGTTTTTGATCACTCTAAATCACCACAAGCTTATACACTTCAAGCTAAATATGCTGAAAATGTAATGCATAGAGTAGAAGCAATTGAAAAGTTAGGGGAGTCTATTGTTGCTGATACTTCTGTTATTCCAACTTTATTGACTTTTATGGATGATAAGTTCTGGGGTATTAGAGAAACAACAGTAGCCGTATTTGATCAGTACCAAGGTACAGGAGATATTTCTGAGGTTGTAAAGAAAATGCGTACGATGGTACTAAAGGATGATAACGCATCTGTGAGAGCAACTGCACTTAGTGTATTGAGCAGTATTGATGAGCAATTTATCGAAACAGCAAAAATCGCAATGAATGATAGCTCTTATGCTGTTGTAGCTACAGCATTGTATGCTTCATCTTCAATAGAAGGACCTAGTATTCTACCAAAAGCAGAACAATTTGAAGATACTAAAAACCCTAATATCGTTTTTGTACTTTCGTTAATCTATACAGACCTTGCTGTAGAAGGCAAACTAGATTGGTTCGATAAGAAACTGACAGAAATGAATGATCAGTTTAGACAATATATGTTCAGATCTATGACAGGATATATATTGACATTAAAAACTGACAAGGATAAAGAAAAAGCAGCCGATATTATTTTAAAATATGCAACGAATAAAGGTTCTAGTACTAACACCAAAATTGCAGCTTACCAAGCTGTAAGTCCTTTATTAGATAATGAAGCTATTAAGAATAGAGTAACAGAAGCTATTAATGCGGAGAAAAATGACGATGTAAAACAGATGTTGTCCGAACAAGGGTATTAATTGTAATCCTATTCTTTTCAAATAAAAAAAAGGATTCCATATCTGAATATTGATCTGGAATCCTTTTTTTGTTTTAGTCTTGGTAGAAATGTTTACTAGTTATAAATTCTCTTACCCCTTCAGGAACAAGGTATCTGATATCTTTATTCTCTTTAATAGCATTTCTAATATATGTCGCTGAAATATCTACCATAGGTGCCTCTATGAGTTTTACATGAGGATGATCTTTTAGATCTGAAGGCTTTGACTTAGGCCTTGGATACACTAATAAACCATAATCATTTAATATCACTTCATGATTCTTCCATTTCTTGAACCCTGCTAAATTATCCTCCCCAACTATCAATTTAAAATTATGCATTGGATTCTTTTCTGATAAATACACTAGAGTATCTACAGTATAGCTAGGTTTAGGCATTCTAAATTCGATATCTGATGCCTTAAAGTTAAAATTGTTTTGGATAGCAGCATTTACCATATCCAAACGATCAAATTCATGCAATAAAGAACTTCTCTTTTTGAATGGATTTTGAGGAGAAACGACAAACCAAACTTCATCTACCTCTCCACTTTGAACCATCGCATTTGCCAAAATTAAATGACCAACATGAATAGGGTTAAATGACCCAAAGAATAAACCTGTTTTTCTCATGATCCTATTTTTTCCAACCTCTTAGCATTTCTCTTTTACCAGGAGGGCCTGGATATCTTTCTACCTCATATCCTACCTCTACCAAATCTCTCCTAAGCTGTCCTTTTGCACAATATGTAACAAATATGCCTTCTTGAGCCGTGTAGTTGTAAGTTTTCTTCAAGTTATCTACAGACCAAACCTCAGGCTGTTTATTTGGAGCAAAAGCATCAAAAAAGATCACATGAAAATAATCTTTATCAGCTGAAAGATCTTCCAGAGTAGATTCCTTTTTAATGATGGTGAAATTAGGTAAGATCGATACTTCCTTTTCCCACTCACAAGAGTGAAGTTCCTCGAAATACGGTGTAAGCTCTTCAGATAAAAGTGATTTATAATTTAAACCATCAATCAAATCTGAAGTCAAAGGAAAAGGTTCTAGGGTAGTATAATTGATCTTTACATGGGGATGAAGCAGTGCCTGTTCTATCATAAGAATAGCATTTAGTCCTGTACCCATTCCTACTTCCAAGATATTTATTTCTTCTTTCCCTTCATAAATAGCTTCAAAACCTGACTTGATAAAAACATATCTAGATTCTGTCAATGCTCCATGTGAAGAGTGATATGTCTCGTTCAGTGCTTCATTAAACAATGAACTGGATCCATCGTTGGTTTCTATAATCTTAATATTGCCCATAGTACAAAATTAAACAGGAAGTCTAAAAAGCAAAAAGACCACCCTTGTGAGGTGGCCTTTTATATATTTTATTAATAAAATTCTTAGAAGAACTTATAACGATCATCTTGAACGTCCGATAAATCCTTAACTGCTTCTAAGATTTTATAGTTTGCAGATCTAGAGTATCTACCTTCAACTTGACGTTGGTAGATAGTGTAATCAGCAGTTTCTAAAGCTTTGTTTGCTTTTCTAACTTTTACGATGATTACGCTGTTCTCATCAACGATTGGAGCAGATTGCTCACCTTCTTTCAATCCAAAAGCAGTACCGATTGCCTTTGGAGCAATTCCGATTCCTTGGATAGAAACATCATTCAATGATAAGTCGCTAACGATATCTGTTTTAGCACCGTTACCATAAGATTTAGCCATAGCAGCTAAATCACCTTTAGCACCAGCTAACTTGTTTTTGATATACTCAGCTTTTGCTTGCTTAGTCGCTTGAACTTTAGCTTCGCTTTTTACAGCATCAAAGTTAGCAACACCTTCCTCACGAGCAGAAAGAATAGTAGCAACTACGAAACGATCGTCTAAGTCAAATACTTCAGACACTTCATTTACGCTACCTTCATTGTATGCCCAACGGATTACTTGTCTTACTGAGTTACCTCTTAAGCTGTTGATGTAAGTAGCAGTTGGAGCAATTGTTAAAGCTTGCTCAATAAAGATTTTCTCTTCTTCAGCAATTTTTTCGAAATCACTTCTTCCACCTTTTGCTTTAGCAGCAAACACTGAAGCTTTTCTGTATGCTTCGTTAATTGTAGCATCTGAAGGAGTTAACTTCTTCTCTACAATTGCCAAGTCATACATCTTTTTCGTTTTAGTTTCAGTTACTTTAATGATATGGTAACCAAATTGAGTTTTAATAACTCTTGAGATTAAACCTGTTCTTCTTGCAGAGAATACTGCTTTATCAAACTCTTTTACCATTCTACCTTCAGTGAACCAGTTTAAGTCACCTCCGTTAGCTTTAGTAGTAGGAGCAGCATCACCTGTTTTCTTTGCTAACTCTTCGAAGTTTTCACCACCTTGGATCTTTCTTAAAGTAGCATAAGCTTCTTTCTTAGCAGCAGCATCGTCTTGATCGTTTTTGAATAAGATATGAGATGCTCTTGCTGAATAAATAGTATCTTCTGATGTACCTGTAATTTTGTAGATTCTAGAAGCTCCAGCCGCAAAGTAAGGTCCATAGATTTCACCTACTTGAAGATCTTCATTCAACATGTAAGTTGGAACACCTGTCATGTTTACAGTCATCAAGTTTGTAGCTCCTTCAGAGTGAGAATCTACAAATGCAGTATCGTTAGAAGTTGTAGCAAACGTACGTTTTAAGTTTTTCATCTCAGCTTCTAAGTTTTTCTTATCCACTTCTGATGGCTCAACTTTAAAACTAACAAACTCGATACCTCTGTTAGCATCACGCTTGAACTCCTCTTCATGAGCACTGTAGTATGTTTTAGCATCCGCATCAGTTACGTCTACTAAAGAATCAGCAACTGCGTAAAAAGGAACGTTTAAGTAAGCAATTTCTACTTTATCGTTTTGCTTTTCATATTCTTTCTTACCTTCTAAATCAGAAGCGTAATAAGTTCTTGACATTAGGTTCTCGTATTTTACTCTGCTACGAGAAGTTTTTAGCTGTTGCTCGAAGTTCAAGAATTGTTGGTACTGTTGTGAATTAGCACCTTGTTGCTTCAACATACTTAAGTATTGTTGAATATTTTCTTTTGAAACTTGTCCTGTCGAGTCTCTGAAATATTGACCAAATTGTGGGTCGATGTTGTTACCAGAAATAATATCGTCTAATTCCTCTTGAGAAATAGTAACACCCAAATCTTCCATTTGTTGACCGTAAGCAACACGGTAGATTAACTCATTCCATGCCATTTGACGAACACCTTGTAATTGTTGCTCGTTAGGAGGCGTAGGATAGTTTGCCTTAATAGCATCTACAATCTCTGTAAATTCTCTTAATTCGATTTCATCCCCTCCAATAACTCCTACAATTTGCTTGTTTCTTCCAAGTAATGTAGAGTTAGGTGACAATAAATCGCCACCGACCATAAATAGAATCAGACCTATTGCGATCAATCCGACAGCAACGCCAGATTTTTCTCGGATCTTCGTAATGATTGCCATGATAAAATTATAAATGCTTTATATATGAATCCTTTATAGTTTTTAAGTTCCTTAATGCTCGTTCAGTGTCACTACACAAAAAATCAACACCCAAAAAAACTTCAATTGTTCGTTGACCAAGCAGAATTAAAAACATGCAAATGTAACAAGTATTACTATTGCAACACAAATTAATACAAAAAAATGTACAGATAACACCAAAAAGAAAAAAAAAAGCCTAGCAGATAAAATCTACTAGGCTTTTTTGAGCGAAAAACGGGGTTCGAACCCGCGACCTCAACCTTGGCAAGGTTGCGCTCTACCAGCTGAGCTATTTTC
>NZ_CANDOA010000008.1:0-220539 GCF_947387565.1 Flammeovirga sp. SubArs3
GATGAATTCAGAAACTGGACTATCGACGGGGTAAGCTATGTAGTAAATGATTATGGTGAAGTAACTTCATTAGACATTAGTGGTAATGACCTTACTTCTACTCCATCAAGTTTACTAAATCTTATCAACTTAGGCACTTTAGATGTAAGTGATAACCAATTGTATTTTGACGATTTAGATGTTCTAAATGCAATGGGTGTTGCTAGTTTTATTTACAGTGGACAAACAATCGATCCAATCCAAGAGTTAGATGAAACTGTTAAAGGCGGTGAAGGCTATACTTCTTCATTAACTGACGCTCCAACATATTCAGACATATCATACCAATGGGTATTTAATGAATCTGGGTACTCGAATGTACTGGACTTAGATATCGAAACAATGACAACTGAAGACGTTGGTAACTATCAGTTATTTATTTCATCTACCAACTATGATGGATTAGAGATTAAATTTGCTGATATTGATATCATCTTCTCTAATGGTAATCTAGATTCAACTAAGGTTCATGATTTACTAACTGAATTGGGAATTTCCTTCAACGAAGATGATCCATTCAGAACATGGAATAACGATGGAATTATCACAGGAATTGATAACAATGGTTATGTAACTGATATCGATTTATATGGAAAAGGTTTAACAGAAGTTCCTTCTACTTTAGCTGCTTTCGACAATTTACAAAACTTAAATCTTGAGGATAACAATATCTACTTTGATGAATTAGATGTTTTACTAAGTTACAGTGGGGATATCAATTTAACGTATACTGGACAAAGTGTTACACCTTCTGTGATCAATGAAGTAGTAAAACATGGTGACAACTACAGTTCATCTATTACTCAAGATTACGTGGATGTCTACTACGATTGGAAAAAAGGTGGTTCTTCTGTTTACTCTACAAAAGACATTACATTTACTGATTTCCAACCTGCCAATGCTGGTACATATGACCTATATGTCACTTCGATGACACACTCAGGACTTGAATTCAACTTATATCAAATCAACCTTACTTACACATTAGGCGATAGAGATTCAGCCTATTTAGAACAAGTAATTGCAGATTTAGGTAAAACGATAGATAATCCTTCTGATGAGTTTAGAAATTGGACAGTCGACGGTGTGAGCTATGTAGTGAACGCTTATGGTGAAGTCACTTCATTGGATATTAGTGGTAACGACCTTACTTCTACTCCATCAAGTTTACTAAATCTTACCAATCTTACTACATTAGATGTTAGTAACAACCAGTTGTACTTCGATGATTTAGATATTCTTAGTGCAATGAGTGTAGCAAGTTTTGTTTATGACGGTCAAAGTATCGATCCTATTCAAGAACTTGATGCTACTGTTAAAGGTGGTGAAGGGTATACATCTTCATTAACTGATGTCCCTACTTACTCGGATATTACTTATCAGTGGGTGTTTAATGAGTCTGGATATTCAAATGTTCTTGATTTGGATATAGAAAGTATGACAAGAGAAGATGAAGGTAACTACCAATTATTTATCTCGTCATCTAACCACGATGGACTAGAAATTAAATATGCTGACATCGATATTACATTTGCATTAGGAGACCGAGACTCGACTAAAGTTCATGATTTATTGACTGAACTTGGAGTTTCATTTGAAGAAAATGATCCTTTCAGAGATTGGTTAACAGGAGGTATTATCGACAATATTGATGACAATGGTGCCGTAGGTGATATTAACTTAAGTAATCTGACCTTAACTCAAGTTCCTTCATCATTATCAGCATTTGAAGATTTACAGAACTTAAGCCTTGATGACAACAATATCTACTTTGATGAATTAGATGTATTACTTGGCTTCAGTGGTGACATCAATTTGACTTATGATGGACAAAGTGTTACTCCAACTGTGATCAACGAAGTTGTAAAACATGGTGACAACTACAATTCATCTATTACTCAAGATTATGCTGATATCTATTATGATTGGAAAAAAGGCGGTTCTTCAGTTTACTCTACAAAAGACATCTCTTTCACAGATTTCCAACCGGCTGATGCTGGAACATATGATTTGTATGTAACATCAACCACTCACTCAGGACTTGAGTTCAACATATACCAAGTTAACCTTACTTACACATTAGGTGATAGAGATTCTGTTTACCTAGAACAGGTAATTACAGACCTTGGTAAAACTATCGATAACCCTTCTGATGAGTTCAGAAACTGGACAGTCGACGGTGTAAGCTATGTAGTGAACACTTATGGTGAAGTCACTTCATTAGATATAAGTGGTAACGATCTAACTTCTGTACCTTCAAGTATTTTGAACTTAATGAATCTTGAAACTTTAGATGTTAGTAGCAACCAATTGTACTTCGATGATCTGGATTACCTAGGTACTATGGGGGTAACGAACTTCTATTATGGAAGTCAATCTATTGATCCAATTCAAGAGTTAGAAGAAATTGTAAAAGGTGGTGAAGGTTATACTTCTTCTTTAACAGCAGCACCTACTTACTCTGATCTAACATATCAATGGGTATTTAGTGAATCAGTACATTCTAATGTTCTTGATTTAGATATCGAAAGTATGACAAGAGAAGACGCGGGTAATTACCAATTATACATTTCTTCTTCTAACTATGATGGTTTAGCAATTATGTTTGCTGACATTAATATCACTTTCGCACTTGGTGATCAAGACTCAACAAAAGTCCATGATTTACTCACTGAACTTAGTATCTCATTTGAAGAAAATGATCCGTTCAGAGATTGGAATTCAGATGGTGTAATTGTAGATATTGATGATAATGGTTTAGTATTAGATATTGATTTGTATGAGAAAGGTCTAGAGACTGTACCTACTACATTATCTGCTTTTGAAAACCTTCAATATTTAAGTTTAGACAACAACCACCTTTACTTTGATGAGTTAGACAAACTAACTGGTTATGAAGGTGCTTATGTTACATATGAGAACCAATCGATAAAATCAACAACAATAATCAATGAAACTATTAAGCATGGCGATAGCTATAACTCTGCTATTGTTCAGAACTATAGTGATGTTGATTATGACTGGAGAAAAGGAGAAGGTACACTGTTTACTTCTAAAGATATCTCAGTATCTGATCTACAACCTGATGATGCCGGTTCATACGATTTGTATGTAACTTCAAGTACTCACCCAAGTCAAGAGTATTACTTATATCAAATTAACCTGAATTATACATTAGGTGATAGAGACTCTGTGTACTTAGAAAACTTTATTGCTGATTTAGGTAAAACAATATCCAACTCGTCTGATGAGTATAGAAATTGGATTGTAGAAGGTGTTACTTTCTCGGTTGATGACTATGGTTATATTACTGCTCTTAATGTAAGCGACAATAACTTGTATGAGATTCCAAGTAGTATTGAAAACTTCATGAATCTAGCAACTTTAGACGCAAGTAATAACAAGTTATACTTCGATGACCTAGATTATCTTAATGGATTAGGTATTGCAAGCTTGGATCATTCAGGACAAACATTCGATACTGTAAATACAACTGAGACGGTTAAACATAGTTATGACTTTACTACTTCTGTTTCTCAAGAATATGGAGATGTTTATTACCGTTGGACTAAAGATGATGAGAATATTGTAACTGAAACATCAAAAGATATTTCAATTACTGATATGAGGTTATATAAAGCAGGTGTTTACGCAGTGTATGTTACTTCTAGCATTCATGGTGATCAAGAATATAAAATTGCAGAATATACCATCAACCATGAATTAGGTGATAGAGATAAGAGCAACCTTGCAACATTGATCGATGCTTTAGCAGTTAGTTACGATAACACTCAAGATTTCAGAGATTGGTTAGGTAATGAAACTACATTTGATTCATCTGGATATGTTATTGGCTTAGATTTATCATCATTGGAAATCGAAAGTTTACCAAATGATTTAACTCAATTTATTAGAATTGAAAGTGTTGATCTTAGTGACAACTACTTCTTCTATGATGACTTAGATATTCTTTATACTGTAGATTACGAGGTGACTTACTCTCCTCAAAACTACGTACAACAAGAAGCTTCTTATGAAGTAATCCAATATTCTGCTCTTTCTAATGATGAAATGGCAGTTACGGATTATGAAGGTGAATTAAATTACCAATGGTATTTTGAGGATGAAGTTTATGGTGAAAATGGTACTTTACTTGAAGTTGAAAACTTTGATTCATCTAAAGAAGGTCAATATCAATTAAAAGTAACATCACCTACATCATGGGATGGTTTAGAAATCCATGTAGCGAATATTAATCTTCAGTATAAATCATTAATCTCAGAAGCTGATTCGTTAGCATTATTTGAGTTATATACTGAAATCAATGTAGATTTTGATCCTAACGAAAGAATTGTCAACTGGCCTAGAATGGATTATGAACCATCAACAGGTGCAATTATTGAATTGAACCTACATGAATTAGAAGGATTAACAACACTTCCTTCTATTATTGGTCAGTTTACATCACTTAAAACGTTAAAATTATATGACAATGAGTTAGTCTCATTACCACAAGAATTGTGGAGTCTAACTTCATTAGATTACTTAGATTTATCAAATAATAATTTAGGTGATGAAGATATCTCTAGTTTAAATAATTTATCTGCTTTAAGAACTATTTGGTTAAGTGGTAACTCTTTCACTAGCATACCGAATATTTCTAGTCTGAATGATTTATTATTCTTTATTGCGGATGATAACAACATAACAGAGATTGATAACGAATTCACTTCAAATACAAATTTACTGCACTTATCACTTGCGGGTAATGGTATTCAGGTGATTGACATGGACTTCTCAGGTATTTCTAACTTGAAGAAAATTGATTTCTCAAGAAATGAAATCACAGAATGGAATAACAGTCTACCAACCAACTTAGAAGAATTGATTTTATATAGTAACCTATTAAATGATATCTCTTCTATTCCTTCGAATCTACATATCGAAATTGCAGATAATTACTTATTCTATAATGATTTGGAAGGTTTGGATTCTTCTTACGTAAGCTACTCTCCACAGAATTATGATATCTATTACGAGAACATCGCTTTAGTTGAAGGTGGTCAGTACAGCGTAAGTCTTCCAATTGCAACTACATCAGACTTCAGTAATTATATCTTTACTTGGTATAAAGATGGTGTAATCCAAGAGCAGTTTACTTCTAGTGACCTTGAATTCACTAATATGTCTCAAGGTGATGTGGGTATCTATTCTTGTTTCATTACTCATACTTACTGGGAAGAGCTAAGTATTAAAGTAGCTGAAATAGGTATTGGATTTGACTGTGGTAGTGAATTGAATGTGGAGGTATCTCCTACTACTGAAACTCTTTTCTGTGCTGGTGATGATATAGTAGTTACTATTGAAGCCGGTTCTTCTGACACTGATGTTTCTTACTCTTGGTATTTAGGAGACGAGTTACTACCTCTATTAACTTCATCTAACATTACTATTCATGAAACAGGTAAGTACTCTGTAAGAGTAAGAAATAGCAATGGTTGTGTTGCTTTCTCAGATAGTATTCAGGTGGTTCAAACATCTCCATTGATTGCTCCAGAGATTATTGCAGTAAATGATTCATTAGCTATTGCTGAAAGTGATTCAACACTTTCTTATTACTGGTACTTAGATGGTGAAATTATGGAAGAAACATTCACACAAATTTTACCTACTACATTTGGTAGTTATACTGTTGAAGCAGTGAATGAAAGCGGTTGTTCGATCTTCTCAGCAGAATACGTAATTAATAATGATCAGATTACGGATCTTGAAGATGAACTAATCGAAAAGGTACTTCCATTTAATGTTTATCCTCAACCTGCTAATGAGTACCTGTTTGTACCAATTGAAGGTATTGGTCAAGTAGAACAAGTAGTTGCATTTGACCTGACGGGTAATCGTATTGAATTAAGTACTGATATTCTTACAGATAAGATGAAAGTAAATACTTCTAGATTAAATAATGGTGTTTATGTTATTACAATTAGCACCACTGATCATGAAGTCTATCATAAAAAGATTCTAATCAACGAATAACAAAAAAGGCTCAGTTTAAACACTGAGCCTTTTTTTATTTATTTTGAATTTTGAAAAGTAATCGGCTTAACCACAGAAGACTTTTGTACAGTTATATTAGCATCTTCTCCATGCTGCATTGCGTTGAGCATCGAAACTAAACCGATAAGAAAAAGAAGGCCTAATATTTTAAGTAATGTCTTCATGCTGAATTTTAGAAAGTTTATTCTTTACTGTTAATACATTTATGTACGGGACATTGACATAAAACATTTAAGATTTTAACAAATTATTTAAATACCCCTATTTTATTCTTCAAAAAGTACAATTACAGTCTTTATAATTTTCATATATTATATAAATGAATAAGACGATAAACATTATTCTAATAGTTTTATTCAACACATCTTATTAAATTGAAGGTTAAAATTTAGTTCAGCATTAGACTTAGAAAAATGCATAAATATTATTTCAGCACACTGTTATTCCTCATTCTTTCAGTCACATCATTTGCTCAAAACATCCCATTTGATAAAACACATTATCCTGATCAGAAGAAAGAATTACGTAATGCTCTAATGAATATTGACATTGCCGATGCATATCGTCAACAATACCATAAATATGACAGTGCTTTAAAGTATTATTATCTCGCCAATAATTTTAATGATCGGAATGCTGTATTAAACCAAAAAATTGGTATCACTTTCTCACTATTAGAACAATTAGATAGTGCTGATATCTATCTATGTACAAGTTTATCATTAGATAAAAATAATTTAAGAAGTATTTTCATTGCTGCTGATATTGCCCATAAAAATCAGAATTGGGATAAAGCGATCGAACTATATGAGCGTTATATTAATGAATATGATAATATTGCGTTTCCTACGAAAAAGGAGGTAAACGTACTTTTGCAACAAGCTAAGAATAGAAAAGTCGATAATAAAAATGTAGACATTATTAATTTAGAAGAGCTAAACTCTAGATATAATGAACTTAACCCACTCTTACTACCCAATACGAATCAAATATTTTTCACTTCAAACCAACCTTCAAAAAATTCTGTATTATCAAAAGTAGATGGATCATACTTTCAAAATATCTTTTATTATAATTACGATAAGAATGATTCGGCTTCAGTAAAGATTGTTGACAATTCGATTATTAACCCTGAAGGTAACAGTAGTGTAAGTAGTATTTCTAAAAGTGGTAAAACGATGGTTATCTATCATGGTTTTAACACTGGCGTTGTCTATTACTCTAGGTTTAAAGATTTTAATGGCGAATCCTTACCCTATAATAAAACGAAAATGCCCAACCCAATTAACTCTTACTTTCATCAACAAGGAGAAGGTACATTCACTCCAGATGGTAAAGGGTTTTATTTTTCAGCGAAGCGAGATAAGAAACAGAAGCATTACGACCTTTATTATACTACAAGAGAAGGGAAAAAGTGGAAAACACCACAACCACTTTCTACTATTAATTCATCATTTGATGAAATTGCTCCCTATTTTTCAAATAATGGCGATACATTATTTTTTGCTTCCAACTCAGAAAAGAGTATTGGTGGGTATGATATATTCTATAGTGTATTAAAGAATAACAACTGGTCTTCCCCACAAACATTACCAGCTCCAATTAATAGCCCATTTGATGAGGTTTTCTATTCAGCCGATACTACAGGAGAAACCGTTTATATTTCATCAAATAGAATTGGTGGTAAAGGTGGTTATGATATCTATAAAATATCACCCAAAGTGGAAGAAATGGTTTCAGAAGAACTTAATGACGTTTTTGATCATCAACTGATGTATGCTCAATTAACTATCATTGATATTGATACCAAAATGCCACTTTCCGGAGTTCAATTACAATTATATAATTCAGAAAATAACAGCTTATTAAGGAATAAAATCTCAGATCAAAGAGGTATTGTGCAACTTGTTGATCTCCCAAAAAATGTAAGTTTGGGAGGTAATCTTATCAAAAAAGGGTACAAATTCTTTTCTAGAAATTTCATCATTACTGAAGATTCAGCACTAAGGGTCATTGAACTTGAAAGTATTAAAATGGATCAAAAGGTTGAACTTGAAAATATTTTCTTCGATACAAATTCGAGTGTCATTAAAGAGAATTCTTTTTCAGAATTAAATGCTTTATTGAACTTCCTGCAACTTAACCCTTCTATCAATATTCAAATCGAAGGTCACACCGATAATACCGGAACAGATAATGGTAACATTCAACTCTCAAATGATAGGGCTTCTGCTATCTTAAGGTATCTAGAACAAAATGGTATTCAAGCCAACCGATTAACTTCAAAAGGCTTTGGAGACAGCATGCCTATTGCTGATAATTCGACCGAAGAAGGGAAAGCACAAAATAGAAGAACAGAATTCAAAATCATTAAAACGAATTGATATAAGAAACTTTATCCTTTTTTGGTATCTTCGCGTTGAAAGCAAAACAATTGTTTTCAATCACTTTATAGCAAAATAAAAATATACATCATGATTGTAGTAACAGGTGCTGCCGGATTTATTGGTAGCTGCATGATTTCTAGATTAAATCAAGATAATTTCAATCATATTATCGCTGTTGATGATTTTTCATTCCCAGAGAAGAATAAAAACCTTGAAGATAAAACAATATTAGAAAAAGTTGAAAGAGAAGAATTCTTTGAATGGTTGGATAAAAACCATTTGGAAGTAGAATTTATCTTTCACTTAGGTGCAAGAACTAGTACAGCGGAATTTAATAGAGATATCTTAGCTCATTTAAATACTGAGTATACTAAGAAAATGTGGGAAGCAACTATTAAATACGCTATTCCATTAGTTTATGCATCTTCTGCTGCTACTTACGGTTTAGGTGAACTTGGCTATGAAGATAGTGAAGAAATCATTCCAAACCTTAAGCCTTTGAACCCTTATGGCGAATCAAAAAATGATTTTGATATTTGGGCACTACAACAAGAAAGAAAACCAATGTTCTGGGCTGGATTGAAATTTTTCAATGTATATGGTCCAAACGAATTTCATAAAGAAAGAATGGCTTCTGTTGTTTTCCATGCATTTAATCAAATTAGAAAGACAAATGCAATGAAGTTATTCAAATCTCATAATCCTGAATATAAGGACGGAGAACAACAAAGAGATTTCGTTTATGTAAAAGATGTCGTTGAAATGATGATGTTCTTAATGCATGATAGAAAATCTGAGCATTCAGGTATCTATAATGTTGGAACAGGAGAAGCTCGTACTTTCCTAGATCTAACAAAAGCTACATTTAAAGCTATGGGAATAGAAGAAAATATCTCTTACATTCCTACACCGGAAGATATCCGCGATAAATACCAATATTTTACTGAAGCCACAATGGAAAAGATTCGTAAAATTGGTTACGATAAGCCATTCACTTCTTTAGAAGATGGTGTCGAAGATTATGTCAAGAATTATTTAATGTCTACAAAAAGATATTAAAAGATGAAGCCTGGTACTTTTAAAGATGAGTACCAGGCTTTTTTATTTCAATTCGATAATCATTCCTGTTTTAGGTTGTATTGTCAATATAGATAAATCGTCAATATTTCGATCACTTATCACCTCATAGCCCTTCTTAGCCCCTTTTATCATACTATTAAAATTAGCTGTAGATACAGTTATACTCTTTGTCTCATTATTATTTAATAAAACCATCACTGTATCATCATTAAAAGCTCGGAAGTACACATATACATCGTTTTCAGGAATAAAATGTACTAGTCTACCATTATGAATAACCTGACATGTTTTCCTCCAGTGTAAAATCCTTTTTATATAACTGAACATTTCCTCTTCAGATTTTGTCCTTCCTTCTTTTGTAAAGGCTGAACGTTTGTCACCCTCCCATCCACCTGGAAAATCCAAACGTAAGGAGGAATGATCTGATTCCAACCCCTCAAATAACAGTTCAGTTCCATAATAAATCTGTGGGATTCCTCTTGTGGTTAAAAGAAACGTCAAAGCCAATTGAACTCGTTTCGGATCTTTTAAATTTGACATGACCCTATTCACATCATGATTATCCAAACATGTCATTAAGTTATAAGGGTTTTTAAAAAGATGGTCTTGTGCCAGGTGATTTGCCAACCGTCGCATCGGAGTATCCCATTCTGATTTTGAATCCCCTTTTGCAAAGGATTCATTTGCCATAAAAGTTAATGGCATATCAGTCACAGAAGGCAAAGAAGAATCATATCCATCAAAGTTCTTGGCTCCTCCTGCAAAATAAGCAACAACTGGAGTTTCTCGTACCAAAACTTCCCCCACAATATTAAAATTAGGATATTCTTCAAGTATTGCTTTTGTCCAAGTGCTAGTAAACGCTTTGAAGGCATAACCGAAAGTATCCATTCTAATACCATTTATGCCTGAAAATTCAATCCACCATATTGAATTTTGAATTAAATAATCTGCTAAAAATGGATTATTTTGATTAAGATCAGGCATATCTTTTGTAAACCAACCTTCAACATTGGCCTTAAAATCTTCTTCAGAAGTATAAGGATCATGTTGTTTTGTAACTTGATAATTAGTTCCAAAAAATGAACTATCCTTTTGTCCTTCGTCCCAATAATACTGGTGATTTAACCAGTCTGAGGAAGGCAAATCAGACATCCACCAATGATCAATACCAATATGATTGAAGACCAAATCCATGATTACCTTCAGACCCAATTGGTGACATAAGCTTACAAAACTTTTATATCCTTGATTTGTACCTAGCCTAGGCTCTACTTTATAAAAATCAGTGATACCATATCCATGATATGAATATTTCTGAGCATTATTCTCTTGAATGGGATTTAGCCATAGTGCAGTTACTCCTAAGTCCACAAAGTAATCGAGATGATTTATTATACCTTTTAAGTCCCCTCCATGCCTTCCAAATGGTGCATTTCGGTTTACTTTTTCTTTCATCCCATCTACATTGTCTATAGATGGATCTCCATTAGAGAAACGGTCTGGCATAATCAAATAAACTACATCAGATGTATTGAATCCCACATTTTTGCACTGCTCCTCTTGCCTATCTTTAAGATGATATTCTATCTGGTCAACTTGTTTCCCATTTTTACTAAAAGAAATACGAAAGGTATCAGGTAAACGATGATGACTTAAATCTAAATACAGCAACAAGTAATTGGGGTTATCTAGTTTTTCAATTTTAGATAACAGAACGTTACTTTCTGCAATAGAAGGAGTTGTGTTTGCTATATTTCTCCCATATATCATGATTTGAAGAGATGAATTCTTCATCCCTTTCCACCAAAAAGGTGGTTCTATCTTTTCTATTGCATTACATGGAGTTGACATAATATTGAATATAGAAAATAATCACTAGAATAATTATGTTAATCCATGTACTTGAGCATCAAATTAGAAATAAAAAAAGCCCATGTTTCCATGAGCTTTCTATTTATTAATTTATCAAAAATTAGTTTTTCACAATAGTAAAAGTACCTACAGCTGAATCACCTGATTCATCTACAGTTAAAGTAATAGTATAATTTCCTGCTTCAGCTACAGCAATGTTATCTCCATTATGTACTAGACTTTCCTCTGTACCACCTAAGTTTACATCCCAAGCATCATCTTTTCTAAACTTAATATCACCTACAACAAGATCTAAAGTAATAAAGTAATTTTCACCCTCTGCATCATACAGTAAATCTTGGTCAGCATCCCAACCATCTGGTGTTGCAGAACCAATAAGTCCCCAAATACCATCATTTTCATGTGGAGTTCTATCTGCAGGTTCTTCATCTACTGGCTCCTCATCAGCTGGCTCTTCGTCTGCCGGCTCTTCATCCGCTGGTTCCTCATCAACTGGTTCTTCTTCAACATAAATTGGAGTTACCATGATATCATATTTATCAGATTCCGTCTCAATACCACCTTCAAAAGTACTAATTACTGAAATTTGTAATGCAGTAGCTCCTGGCTCACTTCTCATTTCTTTGATAGCAGCATCCATTTCTCCAACTGTTACAGCAGCAGATAATTCAGAAGTTTCCTTTAATACAGTATAATCATCATTGTAGTACAAAGTTAGCTTATAGCTCGATGCATCAAGATCTCCATATTTAGCTGCTGTCCAAGTATACGTCTCAAATACATTATCTTCTTCACCTGCAACAAGTTCTGCAAGTGTAGTTGAAGGTGCATTCAATTCAGGTGTTTCAGGTAATAAACTCTCTAAAACATCTTCGACTTTATCTTCTGAACAAGATGAAAAAATAGAAAGAATTGAGCATAGTAGTACAGCCGAAAAAAAGTTTAGCTTTTTCATTTTCATATTAAATTGTATAAATAAAAAGTAGTAAATAATAAACGTTAGTGCGCACAAAAAAGTGAAAATATATAGCAATTGCTATCACCTTTATATGTAAATATATATAAATAACACATGTTAAACAAGCGTAAAATCAACTGATTAACAGTGTTATACGAATAAATTCATTTCAACCGGTTGCATAGAATAAATAAAAAAATCCCAGTAATATATCAATATACTACTGGGATTTTATATACATATTAATAAGAATTATACTCTCATTAATTTCTTCACTATTCTACCTTTTGAAGTAAATATCTCGATATAATACATTCCTTTTGAATAATATGAAAGATCAAAATTCAACTCATTATTATTCACAATTTGAGCACCTTTTAAAAGGACTCGACCTGCATTATCTCTAATTTGGAATTCTACTTCTCCGTTAATTGCTTCTCCTCTTACTGTAGCTATTGAAGTTGTAGGATTTGGAAATGCAACAACAGATTTACTTAATTCATCTTCAACAGAGGTTACTTCAAACTCAATGCTATAAGTTAATGCATTAACATTTGCTCTGATCGTTGCCGTTCCTGTTTTAGTCACTTCAATATTGTCTCCATAAGAAGACTCCTTTAACTTTCCCTCAGAGGCGTACCCCCATTGACCACCATTCCAGCTTTTGTCATCAATGAATTTAATAAGTTCCCCTTTAGTTAAGGCAGCACCTTCGTATATGAATCCACCATTTCCATCGGAAGTCATTTCAATCGCCTGACTAGGCTCCCATCCGATTCCCAAAACATCACCTACAATGTATAGTGTTCTATTATTATCTTCGAAATCAAGGTAAAACGGTCCTTCAGAAGTGTTGTTATTATCCTTAACAGTTAAAGCTAATTGATAAGGAACATCTGAAGATGATAAACCAAAGAATTCTACAGGAGTAAAAGATGCTACATATTTATCTCCTTCTTTTGTCATTGTAGTTGTTTTCTTATTAGAAATATTACCACTACCATGACTATCTAATACAACACCTGCTTCTAATGTGATAGTCGCACCAAAGCTTTTATCACTACCGCTTGGATCAAAGATCACTTCGATTTCTTCGTCTTCTTTAAAACCGTAAGGGTTTACTTCAATAATACGGCTAAATCCTTTTACAAGGCCATCTGCAGGCACTTCTACAGCTCTAGAAGTTAATACCTTAAATTCTGATGGCTTCAAAACAAAAGTTCCTTTAGCATCTACTTGCTCTCCATTGTTAAAGTAGCTATACCAGTTACTTCCGTCTCCTGAGTAATCGTAAGTATAAGACTCTTCACCTAATGAGAAGTTACCTACAACTTTAACCGTTAAACCTGAAGTAACGCCTTTCAAGGAGATTGTTTTAAGATCGCCAGATAAAGATAAACTTACATTATCACCTTCAAGTGATGATAAATCATAGTCATGTCTTAGTTTAAGCAATGCTGCATATACATAATATAGTTCTTTACGAATAGCATCATTCTTAGTATCAAATTCAGAGATTAAAGGCTTCTCAGATGTTCTATGACTATCACTTACCTCACCTTCATACTCATATTGATTAATAGATACATTATATCCTAATTCACCAAATTGCCAGATTAACTTAGGGCCAGGTACCATAAAGAAGAAAGCAGAAGCTAATTTTGCTCTATCAATACCATTTTCTAATTCAGTTAAGTCATAAACCTGGGATACAGTACCATAATTTTCAGAATCATAGATAAGTCTTTCCTCATCATGTGATTCCATATATGACATAACACCATGAATAGGCATGCCTCTTGATGCAGGAGATTGCCAATTTAAATCTTTATTTCCACCTTTAACTACGTCTCTAAAATCATGGTTCATATTACCCCACATAGAGATATCTTCAGCAACTAGTACTTTTTCTTCTTCGTTATCGGCAAGGTGTTCGAAAACCACAAGAGCGTTAGGGTTTCTCTTTTTGATTTCAGTGTTCATACGTAATAATAGATCAATTCTGTCTTGATCGTAGTTACTACCCCACTCATCGTCACCTGTCTTTACGTTATTACCGAATCCTTTGGTAAAGTCAAAACGGTAACCATCTACCTTATAATATTGCATCCAGTGAGCATTTACACTATCAACAAGTGCTTTAGTATAGTCACTTTCATGATCAAAATCTGCACCCCATTGTAAACCTGGGTTCGTAAAGTTTGATTTCTCATTAAACCAAGGGTTCTCTGCACTTGGGTCAGCATAGTCACCTTCTTTATTGTACATTCTAACCATTGGTGATGAATGGAAAGAGTGGTTTAATACCAAATCAATAATTACACTGATACCTCTTGAATGTGCTTCATCAATAAATTCCTTTAATTTATTTTTTGGTCCATAATATTTATCTGGAGCAAAATAAAAGTTAGGGTTATATCCCCAAGAAGAATTGCCTTCAAATTCATTTACAGGCATTAAGTGAATTGTATTTGCACCTAACGATTTTATATAATCTAATTCAGCAATTGCTGATTCATAAGTAGCTTCCGCAGTAAAATCTCTAAATAACAACTCATATACTACAGCATCTTCGATTGCCACTGGAGTAAAGTTTGTTGTTTTCCAAACATATTCTTCTTCATTGATGATAAATGTAGATGCTCTAAATGATGTCTTGCCTGTTGGGTAATCAATTAGACCGGGGTATCTATTATCATCAATGTATTTATCATCTGGATCTGAAACTTTTTCAGTATATGGATCGGCAATAATAATTGTACCGTCGATAAAATATTGATAAATGTACTCAGTATCTGGATCAAGATCTGTAAATGTATACCACCAGTAATTCTCATCACCTTTTTCTACTTTCATTGGGTAAGCTGTTTTATCTTCCCAATTGTTAAAGCTACCAATTACGTTTACAAACTTCTTAAGTTTTGCTGGATCTTGAAGTACCAAAGTCACTTCAGAACCACTCTTATTTACACCTAAATTAGTTGCATAGTCTGGTCTATCTTGAACTGTTGGTGTAGAACCTACATAGAACTCTAATTCTTTTGTATCCACAAGCCCATCAGAAGATGCAGAGGCTTCGATTGTCAATTCACCTGCAGCCGCTGATGAAATTGTATAAGATAATGAGGTTCCTGTTTTTGAGATTTTCTCAACTCCATTTACTTTAATTTTTAAAGCTGTGCTTGTGGGTGATGAAATATTGATGATAACTTTATCACCTGACAAAAATACGTCACTTGCTTTAGGAGAAGTAATTTCAACAGATACACCAAGCTTTTTAATTGGGATAACAAGGTCTCCTGTCTTACTTCCTCCATCTTTTGTTTTGATTAAGCAGCCAATGGCATCAATAGCAGTTGGAGCTGATGCACTGTTTAATAGCTCTGCAAAATTGTTATAAGTCGATGATCCTTTTGTAACAGGAAAAGAGTAAGTAAAAATATTATCTGATTGCTTTGTTAGTTTAGCAGACTCATCAGATGCGGCCCATTCACCGTTTGTTAAGAAATCTCCAACATCTTCACTCCATCCCCAAAGATAAAGATCAGAAATGCCGGCAACATCAGTACCTGAAACATCAAAAGTTACAGTTACATTTTCAGTCAGTACATCTGCTGTGCTTGGATCTAAAGTCACTTTTTGTGCAAAAGTAGAACTACAGATCAACAAGAAGCTTACAACGAAGCCAAATGTTTGTAGTAGAAGTTTCTTCATAAATTTAAAAAAAGACGGGGTTTTCATTTTCATATTCCTTTAAAAGTACAAAGTACACTACAGAAAACAAAATTATTAAATAGCTGATTTTAAGCGATTTAATTGCAATCCATTGCGCAACCGGTTGAATTTTCATTAACAAAAAAGCCTTTTCCAGATTTCTCCAGAAAAGGCTTTAATATTATTTATTAAGATTCTTCTTAATTTGATACTCTTGAGTGTGTACCACTATCAGTATTAGAATCAAATGTACAAGTAATTGTATAATTACCAGGTGTATCAATTGTGATACTTGCTTGGTTACTACCACCAACTAATACATCATCATCACTGTCAGATTTACCCATTTGGTAATCCCACGAATCATCCGCTCTAAACTTGTATTCACCTTGTGCTAAGTAGCCAGTGTAAGTCCAAGTTCCAGCACCAGAGTCATATACCATATCAGTATCTGGATCCCATCCGTTTGGAGTTGCTGATCCAATGATACCCCAATATTGATCATTTGGTAAAGTCATCTTAACTACTGAGTAAGTTAAAGCACTGAAGTCTGCAATGATTTCATACCAACCATCCTCTGAAACAGGAATGTTTGACCCATCTAATACAAGGTTACCACCTGATCCACCGTAGTTACCAGCCCAATCATAGTTTGGTCTAAACTTGATCTCACCTGAAACTAGTTTCACTTGGATTTTGTATTCTGAACCAGAAACTAATGTCATTTCTGTATCAGCATCCCATCCTCCAGGAGTAGCAGAACCGATGATTGACCAGATTTGGAATGGATTTACAGAAAGTGTCACTTCATCAGAAGCTCCAGTATCACCATCACCAAATACAGCTACTACTTTAATATTCACATCACCAGCAGTACCAGGAGTACCTCCTGAAGCTAATGCACCTTTGTTTAAGTCTGAAGTTTTTAATACTGCTTCTAAGTCAGTACCTCCTACTTGAGCAAGAACATTGTCACCAACTTGAACTCTATAGTTAATTGGAGTTTCAGTACCTCTTACAGAAGCAGACCAAGTAACTGTTGTAGCTGGTGCATTGAAATCATCAGCACTTAAAGTAAATGAATCGCCAGTACCAGGGCTTGAGATCACTGGAGTTGTGATAGGCTCTTTACCTAAGATTGAATATACAGGTTCAGCTGGGTTGATCAATGTCATAATCATTTTTACTGAACCGTCACCAGTCATACCAGTAGATCCTTTAAACTCAAGTAAGTTACCTTCACCTGCACCAAAGAAGTGATCGTCATTACCTTTAAAGAAATATTGTTTAGCAGGATCCATTGTAACAGCAGCTTCCCATCTTACCTTAGATTTAACATAACCTAAAGTTGCAACTTCATTACCGTCTCCATCAACAACCATCCAAGTCATTGGAGTAATTGAATATGTCAACCCTGTAGAGCTCATTGATACATAGTAGTCGCCTGCAGCTGGAGTTTCGATGTTACCTGCCGTTGGCTCAGTATCTAATTCTCCTGATAATTTATCAGCAGCAGCAGTTTTCAAACCATAGTTTGTACCATCCCAACCTGGACCAGTTGCAAATTTGAAGTTATTATTCAAGTTAAGGTAGGCAATGTAAGTACCTGAGTTAGCCTCAACTTCAACCACTACAGTCTTTTCGTTATCAGGGTTCCAATCTTGGTGGTCACCAGGAACACCTAATTTGTTACCAGTAATAACTGGTTGGTAATATGGAGTTGCTTTAAAAGCAATTTTCTCAGAAACAGTTGTATAAGCACTCTCTGTAGAGTTATTATCTGACATATATGCTGAAATCCAAGTTTCAACATCATGCTCCACTTCTGGAGTTAAACCTAATGAAGCCATCGCTCCATTTAGCTCTTCTACTTTTGGAGCTCCTGTAGTGTCACTTTTAGTGATTGTTGCAATCACTTCTTCACCATCTGCATCAGTTGCTTTTACTAAGATGTTATATTTAACTTCTGTAGTAATACCAAATTTTGCTGGAGTCCATACATAGTTAGCAAATACGTTTGCTGCTGAATCTTCAACTAAAAGATACTGTGCACCTTCAGTTGGACCATCTGTAATAACTGGAGAGGTAAAAGTAGACGAATCTCCTAATACTGGTTCTCTCAAATCTTTACAACTAAATGCGATAGTTAATAAAGATATATATAAAAATATTTTTCTCATTTTTCTATAACAAATTAGAAATTGATGAATTTCTTAATAACCAGGGTTTTGCTCTAAAGTTGGGTTTGCACCAATCTCGTCAGCAGGAATTGGGAATAAGTTTTTGTAAGAACGTACACTTGTACCTGTCTCACTATTTCCTTTATAAGGCCATACATATTCAGATGAAGTTAAAAGACCAAATCTGATTAAGTCTGTACGTCTATGGCACTCCCAATATAATTCTCTAGCTCTTTCGTCGATTACATCTTCGATAGCCCAGTTAGCACCAATATCTCCTTGTCCTGATCTTTGACGGATGTCGTTAATATAACCAGTTGCAACTGTAAGGTCACCAGTACCTCCTCTTTTTACTGCTTCAGCATACATTAACATTGCATCAGATAATCTAAACATTGGGAAGTCAATATCTGGGAAAGATTTATCTGAACCAATCGTACCATCAGTAGTAAGGTTCTTATATTTAACAATACCTACACCACTCTTGAAATCAAAGATATCGTCATTCTCAGGACGCATTAACTCTCTGTTGAAAAGAGCTCTTGAATCTGTTGCAGCGAATTTAGATGCAAATTCTTCAGTAGTTCTATGACCACCCCATGCACCTGATGTACCGTAATTAGTCTCTAAACCAGACCAGTCAGTCCAAAGAGAACCTGATAAGATAAACGTCATAGCACCCCAAGATTGAGTACTTCTACCATCACATGGAATTGAGAAAATAATCTCGTCAGATAAATGGTTATCTGCTCTAAAGTTAGCAGTGTAATCTGCGTTTAAAGAGTACCCTCCATTATCAATAACTAATTTTGCATACTTTGCAGCTTCAGTATAATCTGCAGCAGTACCTGATGGGTATCTATCAGGAATAGTTGAAGAGTTATCATAGTCAAAAGTATATACATTTTTGTTTAAGTATAACTTTGACAATAACATATATCCAGCGTACTTACCAGCTGTACCATAAGGAGCTTGTTCTAATAACTTCTCATCACCAGAACCATCAGTCACTTCCAATAATTCATCAACGATGAATTGGAATACTTCAGCTTTCTTCTTTTGTGGAGGGTTAAAGCTACCTACAGGGTCTGCTTCAGTAACAAATGGAATGTTACCAAATAAATCAATCGCATGCCAGTAAGATAAAGCTCTTAAGAATCTTGCTTCAGCTCTGTATTGTTTTACTTGGCTAACAAATGCAGCATCAGCAGATAAACCTCTTGCTGATAACTTTTCATCTGTAGTTTCTCTTAAGAATTCATTAGCATAAGAAATTCCTAAGAAAATTCTACTGTACAATGCTGATACATACGTATTTGAAGCAGCATAGCTTAATGTAGTATAACCAAATGATAAGTCATACTCATTTTGCCAACAGTTGTTTGCTTCATCAGTAGGATATTCAGTAGCATAGAATAAACCTCTTAGGTATTGACCGTGTCCTTCATCAATACCTTGAATATCACCATCGCCAGCAGGACCTTTTTGACCAGATAAAGCTAAGTTACCATAAACTTTACCTAATACTTTGATATAGTTGTCAGCATCTTTATAAACGTTATCACTTACTTCGATACGATCATCGATTGGTGTAGTATCTAGGTCATTTACACAAGAAGTAGTAAATGCAGAAGCTACCAATACAGAGCCGACTAATACTTTATTAAATATATTTTTAACTTTCATTTTTGTCTATTTTAGAAACCAAGGTTTACACCTAATAAGAATGTTGTTGGACGTGGATAAACGTTGTTGTCAATACCACCATCAACTTCTGGGTCTAAGCCGTCATATTTTGTAGCTACTGCAATGTTGTTTACAGTACCATACACACGAAGGTTGATGTTACCTTCTGCAACATTTTTGAAGTTGTATCCAACCATTAGGTTATCTAATCTTAAGAATGATGCATTTTGTACATAGTAGTTAGAGTACTTCTGTAAAGTTGTACCAGTCTGGAAACCAGTATATAATGCATCTCTTGTTACGTTGTTCCAAGTACCATTTTGGAATACTCTATCTAACACACCATTTACAGAGTTAACGTTGTTATAAACGTAGTTATCTAATCTGATTCTACCGTTTAAGCTAAAGTCCCACTGTCCGTATGATAAGTTAGTATTGAAACCCATGAAGATATCTGCATTTGAATCTTTGTAACGGTATCTATCACCTTCAGTAATTTGACCATCACCGTTTCTATCAACATAAACACCTTCTAATGGCTTTCCTTCGCTGTTGTAAACTTGCTCTAAGACAAAGAATGAATTTGAAGGATAACCTACGCTATGTACTTGAATATTAAGACCTGTACCACCAGCGATACCACCTGTATAAACACCATCATAATTTGGATCATCAGATGCTTGAAGCTTAGTAATTTTGTTTTGGTTATATGTAACATTAAATCCTAAGTTCCAATTTAACTTTGAGTTGCTGATTACTTTTGCATTGAAGTTGAATTCAACACCTTTGTTTTCAAGGTCACCAATGTTAGCAAGTACTTGGTTGTTCAAGTTTGAACCTGCAGGTACTGGTGTTACGTTAAGTAAGTCAGTTGTTTTACGGTAGTAACCGTCAATGCTACCTGTGAATCTATCATCAGAGAAACCAAAGTCGATACCTGCGTTGTAAGTAGTTGTTGTTTCCCACTTGATGTTTGCGTCATAACCATTTGGTCTGTAAGTCTGTGAGAAAATTGGAGAACCGTCAGGGTTTGTACCAATTTGAACGTTAGCAGTTGCTGTACTTTGAGTGTAGATTGGTAAATATGGGTAATCACCTTGACCAATGTTTTGCTGACCAGTTTGACCATAACCTAATCTAAGTTTCATTGAGCTAACAACATCTGAAGTTTCTAAGAAACCTTCTTTCTTCATGTTCCAACCTAAAGCTACAGCTGGGAATAAACCCCATCTAGTATCAGGAGAGAATCTTGAAGTACCATCATTACGAACCGTAACAGTTAATAAATATCTATCAGCATAAGAGTAGTTCAAACGACCAAAGAAAGAAACTAAGTAGCTTTCAGTTTTGTATGGAGTTAATGGAGTTTTCTCAATTGTACCATCACCGTTTGTAGCATAGTCACTACCCTCTCTGTAGAAATGTTGCCATGAGTAACCTAACATCACATCTAATTTTGAATTGATTGACGAAAGGTCTTTAACATATTGTAAAGTAAAATCTAATAATTCGTTCTTTTTAGTTTGATCAAATTGAGATCTGTATCCGATGTCTGGGTAAGTCCACTTAGCACTATCAGCTTGGATGTTACTACCATCTGACCAAGAGTAGTCATAACCAACATTTAAGTTCGCTTTTAATTCTGGTAAGAATGGTAATTTGTAATCTAATTGTAAGTTACCAATAGATCTCTTTACATCTGATGTATTGTTAGTTAAATCTAACATTGCAACTGGGTTACTTGGAGCAAGTACAATTGGGTTATCCGATGCATCTAACCAAGTAAAATAACCGTAATCCCAAGGTGAACCATCTCTAACTGGTCTTGTAGGGTCGAAACCAACAGCTGAACCTACAGCACCTGTGTCTGCAAATTTGTTTTTGATGTACATACCTTTCAAGTTTAAGTTTACTGAAAGCTGATCATCAAAGAATTTTGGAGTTAATGAGATGTTACCTGTGAATCTCTCCATTTTAGAAGTTTCAAGGATACCATTTTGATCTGTATAACCTACTGATACTCTATAAGGAAGAACATCTTTTGCAGTAGTACCTGCAACACTAATATTGTGATCGGTAGAAACAGCTGGCTTTAAGATTTCACTTTGCCAATCAGTATTTGCTTCTCCTAAATCGTCAGTTCTTGAAGGTAAGATTTCGCCTACTAAGTTTGCGTATTCACCTGCATTTAAAACATCAATTTTACCTCTTGGGATAGCTACTGAAACGTTACCAGTGTAATCAATTTTCATTTTTCCACTTGCACCTTTCTTAGTAGTAATGATGATTACACCATTTGATGCTCTTGAACCGTAAATTGCTGTAGCTGAGGCATCCTTTAATACTGTGAATGTCTCAATGTCATTAGGGTTAACTGAGTTTAATGGGTTTTGCATACCTGCAACACCATCGTTATCAATTGGTACACCGTCAATTACAATTAATGGGTCGTTTGATGCAGCTAAAGATGAACCACCACGAATACGGATAGTTGATCCTGCACCTGGAGCACCACCTGATGAAGTGATGTTTACACCTGCAACCTTACCATTAAGTAAGTCTTGTGGTGAAGTAATTGCTCCTTGGTTGAAGTCATTTGCATTTACAGTTTCAATTGATCCAGTAGCATCTTCTTTCTTTACACTACCATAACCAATTACAACTACTTCTTCTAGTTGTTCAGCATCTACTTCCATGAAAACATCGATTGTAGCTGCATTTCCAACGTTGATTTCTTGAGACTTATAGCCAATGTAAGAAACCACCAAATAATCTTCACCTTCTCCAATTGTAATTTTGAATTTACCATCGAAGTCTGTTGTACCACCTTTAGTCGTACCTTTTACTAGAACAGCCACACCTGGAAGAGGATCGCCGTTCTCATCTACTACTGTACCGCTAACAGATCTCTCTTGTGCAAAAGTTACAAGAGAAAACAATAGAAGCAGCATAGTTGTAGCTAAACGCCATGTAGAGTTAATGCTCATTTTCATACTTAAACAGTTAGACAAATAGACAAGTATTTCTAAGACAGACCTAGTAGAGTTGATTGATTAATAAAATTTGAATCTTTTTCATTTTCATTTTAAATACGCTTCATACAATTACTACAAAGCAATCTTAGAATAATACAATTATCAACTTTTTATTTTTCTTCGTTGACAATGCAAAATAATCACTTCTGTTATACTTACAAAGAAATATTTTTTCACTTTCATTAAATTTTCGACTGTTAATATGAGTTTCAAACCCTTAAATCTTTTAACAGTTTAAATTTAACGATCAGAATCTTAATATAAATTATTGCGATTTTTATAAAATATAATTTCATAATTTATGATTTAATCAAAATAATAATCTTAACAATGAAAGTTTCCATGCTTAACACAATTTTAATTAATAGTAAATAATACACATCCTGTAATAGAAATAAGGGTGAAAATTACAGTCAAAAAAAAATTCCATCGAAACTAAAAAAAACACAACAAAAAAATCGAAGTTCAATTTTCAATCGGTTGCGCTATTTTTTGTGAAAAATTGAAAATAAGTAGGGCATTTCGTTAGTATTCCATATATTTTCAAAAAACAATACAATTTTCAACTCAACTTTTTGAGAAAAGCATAGCATGAGAAAAGCACAATACACGATGCAAGACATCGCTAACCAACTTGGCATTTCGAAATCTACTGTTTCTAGAGCTCTAAAAAATCACCCAGACATTAGTCAAGAAACTAAGGACGCTGTTAATAAACTTGCTGAAGAAATGGATTATCAACCTAACTCTTTGGCATTAAGTTTAAGACATAAAAAATCTTTTGTTTTAGGTATCATTGTTCCAGAGATTGTACATGACTTTTTCGCAAATGTAATTTCTGGTGTACAATCTGTTGCTTATGAGGAGGGGTACAATGTAATGATATGTATTTCCAATGAGAGCCCAGAGCAAGAGAAAGTTGATGTTAAAGCCATGTATTCTAGTAGAGTCGATGGTTTACTCATCTCGTTAACTAAAGAAACAAAAGATTTAGCTTCACTTCAAAGCATTATCAATAAAGGTGTTCCTACAGTAATGTTTGATCGAGTAGCTGAAGAGCTTGAAGTAAGTAAAGTGATTACTGATGATTTCCAAGGCGCATTTATGGCTACAGAACATCTCATTAATCAAGGATGTAAGAAAATTGTACATCTTAGTGGACCAAATAACCTTGCTATTAGTAAATTAAGACTAAAGGGCTATATGGCTGCTTTAGAAAAAAATAATATTGCTGTTGATGAATCTCTGATTGTTCCTTGTCCAAAAGGCGACCTCGACGAAGGAAAGGAAGTAACTAAAGGCATTCTCAAAAGTGGTTTAGACTTTGACGCTATCTTCGCTAATAATGATGTAAGTGCAATTGGAGCAATGAATGCTCTTAAAGAAGAAGGCAAAAAAATACCAGAAGATGTTTCTGTTGTAGGATTTGGTGACTGGAGATTATCTCAATTATTAGATCCTCCTCTATCATCAATTGAACAGTCTGGCTTTGACATTGGCCTTCAGGCAGCAAAATTATTATTTGAACAGATTAAAGCTGAAGAGAAAGACATAGAGTTCTCTCCAAGAACAGAAGTCGTTCAAAACAACCTTATAAAAAGAGCATCAAGTTTACATTAATCAACTTGATTTACTCGTCAAAAGTCTTGTAGATATCTATTCTGCAAGACTTTTTTTATTGATTAAATTAAGTATAATTTAGTCTTTATTCCACTTTATGCAATAATCAATTATCTTAGATGTTTAGAGGAGATCTTTACTTAAATAGCTATAAATTGCTTTCCTCTTCTATTCATTGATGATCTGTATACATTATGTATAAATATATTTTTATAGTATTACTTTTTGGATATTACGCTACATCTGCACAACAATACAATATTACTTCTTTCAATATACATGATGGATTAAGTCAGAACTATTGTAAAGTTTTAGAAAAGCTAAGTAATGGTGCTATCCTTATTGGAACAAAAGATTCAGGAGTCAATATAAACATTGGTACAACCTTTAAGTCTTTTGATGTTAGTGATGGGCTTTCCAATAATCATATTAATGATCTTGTTGTTGACCCTCAAGATAATATTTGGGTAGCCACCAACAATGGCATTAGTTGTGTGAGAGACAGAGAAATTTCTTCTTACTTAGAAGATGACATTGAATCATATATTATTGAAGACATTACTTATGATAACCATCTAAAAACAATTTGGGGTATAACTGTCAATAAGAAAGTTATCCGACTAAGTAAATACTATAAAAAAGATGAGTTAAAGATAAATGATAGGGTTGCATACACAGCGATAGAAGCTGATGAAGATGGACATGTTTGGATAGGTTCAAAAAGGAATGGCATCTTTATCTATAAAGGAGACTCCTTAGTAGACAAAATCGCTCTAAAATCAACTATTAACTGTATAGAACATTTATCAAATAAAAGAGTTGCGGTTGGCACAAATAATGGCGTAATCATCTTTAATAAGAGGAACCTTAAAAAAGGTGCATTTAAAATCCTAAATAATATAAAGGTTAGTGCATTAACAGAAGATAATGACAAAAACCTATGGGTCGGTACTCCTTATAATGGGGTTTATAAGACCAAAGGCATTAAAGTTTTACAAAGTATTTCAACAGATAATGGTTTAAGTCGTCAGATTTTTGATATCCAAGAAGATGATGATGGCGGGATGTGGTTTGCAACAAATAATGGACTTTTCAGATACAACAACGATATCTACACCCTTTACAGTAAAAACTTTACCATTAGTACTGATATCCTTAAAACTTATCAAACACGCGACAAAACCACTATTTTAGGTTCAGAAAGAGCATTGCATTTCATCAAAAATGATAAGCTTATTCGAAAAGAGATCTTACCCTTAAATGTCCGCCATTTAGACATTATGGAAGATCACAATAACCATTTATATATTGGTACTGAGCATGGTGTCTATGAATTTAAAAATGATAAATGGGAGAAGCTTGCCTCAAACTATATCAATAAAAACTTCCACTACCCTTCTACATTTTTTGAAAGAGACAAAAAAGTATTTGTTGGTGCTCTTAATCATATATTTGAGATCGATGGAGATTCACTGATTGAAGTCACAAATTATGAAGATAAATTAGAGAACTATCAAATCACAAAGGTCGTTATTTCGCCAGTAGACTCAACAGCTTGGATTGGAACAGCAGGTAAAGGTCTTTTTCATGTAGACAAAGAATGGAACCTAATTAAAGCATTCCAAAAAAGAGATAAATCTATACCAAGTTTAGAAATCAATGATTTAGTTTTTGATCAAGAAGGCAATCTTTGGATTGCTACTACTGATAGTGGTTTATGTAAAATCAGTAATGGTTTAGATAGGGCTATTAGTTTTCAAGATCAAAAGTTATCTATTACCAATATCCGTACTATTCAGATAGACAAACAAGGTAATGTTTGGGCTGGTAGTAACAGAGATATCAATCACCTAATAAAGATTGATAATGATATTGTTAGAGTGGAAAGGTATGGAACAGATGAAGGTTTTAATGCCTTGGGCTATTCAGAAGGAAGTGCCTCTAGAGATTCAGAAGGAAATTTATGGTTTGGCACTCAAGATGGCGGTGTAAAGATCACTCCTTCCCATCATGTGTATTCTGAGAAAACCCCACAGATCGTATTTGAAAATGTAAAGGTATTTTCAGAAGATATTCCATGGACTGATTATTCTGAAGGGATTGCAGCAGGTAGTCATTTACCTATCAAAGCAGTTTTACCAACTGAATACAATCACTTAACTATTAATTTTGTGGGCGTCTCTCAAAATGTCCCCAAAAAGATTAAATACCAATGGAAACTCGTTGGGTTTGATGATATTTTCTGCCCTCCTACTTCTAGTAATGTTGCTATTTATCCTAAACTCCCTCCAGGGGATTACCAATTTATAATAAGAGCTATCAATGCCGGAGGTATCGCTTCTCCAGATAACACTGAGTTTACATTTACTATAGATAAGCCTTTTTACAAGAAAAGAGGTGTAATAGCGCTGATCTTACTTCTAATTATCGCCTTAAGTGTATATGTTTTCTATTCCTACATGAAAACAATCAGGATTCAAAAAGAAAACTTACAAAGAAAGGTTGACGAAAGGACTTCTGATATCCTTAAACAAAGAGAGAAGCTTGAGACCGCAAAGAATGAGATAGAAAAGAAGAGTCAAGAACTTACCGAAGCTAATGAAAGAGTTTCTGACAGTATTAAATATGCCGCAACCATCCAAAATGCTTTAATTAGTTGTGATGAGCAGTTTGTGCATCTTTTCCCTAAATCATTTAATTTAAGTATCACAAAAAGTGAGGTAACAGGTGACTTTGTCTGGATGCATGAAAATGATCAATTCATTTATCTATTACTAATAGATTGTACCAATCATGGTGTCCCTGCGGCATTAATTTCCATCGTAGGAAATCAACTTTTAGAACAGTTGATTATTGAGAATCCATCTATCAAAGGTGCAGAGTTATTAATGAAATTAGACACTTCACTAAAAGATGCTCTGAAGATCTCTGAAAACACCTTAATTAGTGATGGAATGGATATCGCATGCTGTAGATTTGAAAAAGGTACGAGAAACTTGAACTTTTCGGGGGCAAGACGACCATTAATTATAATTGAAGATGGTGAATTACAAAGCATTAAAAGTAATTTTTGTAGTATAGGAATAATATTTAATGATGTTACGCCATCTTTTGATAACTTTGACTTTGAATTAAACGAAAACGCGATTATCTACCTTTTCTCTGATGGTTTTGCCAATCAGTTTAACGCTGCAGGAGAAAAGTTTAAGAAATCAAATTTCAAAAAATTGTTGACTGAAGTATCTCATCTTCCTTTGGCAGAACAATGCTCAAAGTTATATCAGGTATTTCATGAATGGAAAGAAGGTGTTGAACAAGATGACGACATGATGGTTGTCGCTTTCAAATACGAAACAAATTATGCTGAAAGTAAAAGGGATCACAAAATCATACGCGAAGTTGAGCGTCCTTAAAGGGATTGATTTAGAGATTCATAATAACGAAATCGTATCTATTATGGGAGCATCAGGTGCCGGTAAAAGTACTCTTTTACAAATTATGGGCACTTTAGATACACCAAATGATGGAGCCGTATGGATTGATAACACTGAAGTGACCAAACTAAGCGGCGATGATTTAGCAAAGTTTCGTAATGAGAAAATTGGATTTGTTTTTCAGTTTCATAACCTCTTACCTGAATTTACTGCATTAGAAAATGTATGTATGCCTGCTTTAATTGCAGGAAAGCAATTGCATGAAGTAGAAGAAAAAGGAAAACAGCTGATGAGGCAATTGAACGTTGGTGATCGTTTTGATCATAAACCAACGGAAATGTCAGGTGGTGAGCAACAAAGATGTGCTATCGCAAGAGCATTGATCAATGACCCTTTAATCATTTTTGCTGATGAACCAAGTGGAAACCTTGATTCAAATAATGCAGAAGGATTACATCAGTTATTTATAGATCTTAGAAATAATTTTAATCAGACTTTTGTGATTGTAACACACAATCATGAATTAGCTAAAATGGCCGATCGTCAACTTTGGATGAGAGATGGAAAGATAGAGTTGATGGAACAAGAATAAAAAAACATCTCATCTGACTTAATGAGCAACGATAACTCAAAACATACTCAACAAAACACAGAAGAACCAGAAAAAACGGTTACTAAAAAGAAGAAGTCGATCGGAAGAATGATCGCTAATGCTTTGCTATACCTTTTTGTTTCTATCATTGGGTTATTAATGCTGTTATTTGGTGTTGTACACTATGCCTTGAACCACTATGCTGAGCAGATCGTTGGAGAATACCTACTCCAAAAGGGTATACCTCAGGCGACAAATAATAAGTATTCTGTAGCATATGAAGACATCAATGTTCAACTTATCGCAGGATGGTCTATTCATGACTTTTTATCTAGTGGTTCTATCACATTAAACGATGTAATACTAGAAGCAGATAGTGCTTTCTTGGTAAAAAATGACAGTTTACCCATTGGTAAAAAAGATAATGTAGTTGGGATTAATGCAAAAAGAATCACACTTCAAAATATTTCATTACTAAGAGCTTTATTTCAAGAAGAAGTTTATATCGGAAATATCGTATTTGATAGTGTCACTACAGAAATTCATAAATACAAAACTGAAGAACAAGCCAAAAACAAACCTAAAAAGCCGGAAGGAGAAAAATTTAAAGGCTTACAAGATTTTTTTGACAAGGAGAAAAAACAATTTAAAAGATATCGTATTGGCAATATTGAAATCAATAAATCACATGTTCAATATTACGATCATACAAGAAAATCTGACCAAGAAATAACGATTGGTGAAATCAATACCAATATCAATGATATTTACTTAGACTCAGCAACTTTAAGGCAAAGGTTGTTACCTATTCATATCGGTTCCTTTGTGATTAATACTAAAGACGTTCGTCTCGAATTAGATAATGCTCCCTTAGGAATCAGTTTAAGAAAATTAGAGTTTTCTACGTTAGACAGTTCGTTTACTGTTTTCAATACCTCCTTATATAAAATCAATAATAGTGATCCTGCACTTCAAGGAGCAACTATACCTTTAATTTCGTTAGAGGGTATTGACATTCCTGCTTTCTTCGATGATAGTACCTTCTACGCTCGTAGATTCAATATTTCTCAACCAAGAGTAAACCTTGATCTTACAAAGAGTACTACAAAAAAGAAATCTTCGAAGAAAACAAAAATTAGTCTACCCCCTATCCTAAAAAGCATCTCTATAGATCAATTTTATTTAGAGAATGCTAATGTACCTTTTGAAACCACAAAACTTGGAAAAAGGGAGGTACATGATTTTAGTACAAGCCTTAAATATCTATACCTAGACAATTACACCTTAAACCGTACAATTCCTGCCGAATTTGATTTCTTTGATGTTCGATTAGGTTATCAGAGCTGGCGACTACCAAATGATCATTACGCCAAGGTTGGTGGCTTATATTATCATTCCAAAAGGCAGAAATTATACTTGTACTCACCGGCATATAAACCAAGAAGACAGGTGCCAGACTCTACTTCTCATGCTTATGTCAATGCCAATGCAAGAAAAGCTACTCTAAAAAATTTAGATTATAAGAAATTCCTAAAGCAACCTCTTGATAGTATTTTTCACTATCAAAATTTTATTGTGGATGCACCTAGTGTAGAATATTGGGTACCTACTCATCCACAAAAGAAGAAAACAAAAACCAAAGAGGCTAGTCCTTTATACTTGGGTTTAGATAAAGCACTTTTTACTAAAGGTCGCTTTAAATTATATTCAAATAAAGATAGTGTTTACAGAAATCGTGTCTCTGTTGAAAATATAAATTTCAAATTAGACAGTCTTTATCTCCCATTACATGATCCATTAAAATTTGACATAGCTAATGCTGATCTTAAGTTTTATGATTTACAGTTAAAGGATTTAGGTGGATATAATTTTTTATTGGAAGAGACGAAATTCTCTACTTCTGATAGTAGTGTAAGCTTACACCACATCAATATTGCCAATCATGATGTCCAATCAAAAATCTTACAAATTGACAGCCATATTGATGATATTGAGATCAATGATATTGGTTGGAGGAACTATTTAGCAACAGATTCACTTGTCCTTGGTACTTTATTTATCGATATACCAAGTTCAGAAATGCATCTTCCTCTGAAAGAGGTGAATGATCAATTTGAGAGTGTTTCAAAACAAAAGGCAAACTCTAGTGACGTCACTAAAAAGAGTCCTTTAAAATATCTAAGAGTTAACGATTTTGTTTTCAGAAAAGGTCCAATCTCAGTTTATAAACCAGATAACTCGCTTCTTGTAAAGAGTACTTCTACTGCTTTAGAGATAGAAGACTTCGAATTAAAAGATAAAAAAGTAGATTGGGAAGAATTACATTTCGTCCTCAATGGTCTATATGTCCCTATTCCAGAAATCCATCACCAAGCAAGGATTAATGAAATACGCATCAATGCTGAAAAACAAGAGTTGATTCTTGATGCATTAGCTATTGTTCCTACTAGAGAAGAAATAAAAAGAGAAAATCACATTCTCTGTGGTATCAACGAAATTAAAGTAACTGGCTTGGACTACCATATGCTTCTAGATATCCAACAAATAGATGCCGATAGCATAAATATTGAAGGGTTCAGAGGTATTGTTTCTATAGATAATAGTTTAAATCAAACAGAAGAGAAAGTCGAGGAAGAAATCAAAAAAGACTCTACACAGAACAACAAAGAAACGCTAAAATATATCGGAATTAGATCTATAAATCTTAATGCCGATGATCTATCTGTATTGATAAAGAATAAAGAAGGTAAATCAAGTTATGCTACTTTCTATGGCGGAAAGTTTATTCTGAGTGATGTAAAATCACAGCCCTCTCCTACAAGAAATATAGATAAAATATTACCAGAAGATGTATTTATAAAATTTAAAGGGTTACAATTAGAGGGTGAAAATACCTCTTTCAAATTTACATCCTCTTTAATCATTGCCGATACTAAAGGTGATAGCTTGATCTTAAAAGAAACGAATATTACTCCACAGCTAGGCTATCAAAATGTGAGTCAATTGGATTCTGCCATGGCTTTACAAGTTGGTGATTTGGCAATAAAAGGTGCAGGCTTTAAAGATCTGATCTACAATAAAAAAGTAGATATTGATTCTGTTTTAGGGAAGAATATTTATGTAATGACTCCCGCAAAATCAAAACAAAAGAAAGTAGTTGAAGGTGAAAGCATTGCCGAAAGAGTTTTTCCAAAAGAACAAATCAATGAACTATTGGAAAAATTCACCTCTATCCACATTGGCTATATTGATATAGATCAGAGCCAAGTGAGTTTTAGAACTCCAAAGAAAGAAAAGTCTTTCTCTCGACTTATGAAAAGACAAGAACAGTCTGAAGTTTTAAAAAGAGCTAAGGTCAATGAGAGTAAATTCAATAGAAAATACGAACGTATTTTAGGGAAGAAAAAGCTGAGTAATCAAGAGAAAAAAGACAGAATAAACAGTCTTCTACAAGACACCTTAGGCTTCACGGTCGAAGTCTACCCTTTAGTCCCATCCATTGTTGATACTAGTTTAGTCAATAAACAAAATAAGTCATTACTAATTCGTTCAAATGAAAATGATATAAAGGATATTCATCTGACGATAAAGGAAATCAATGTCAATGAGGAAACAATGCAAACGGATAATCAGTATATCCAAATTGAAAATATTGATGCCTCATTAGGAAAAAATAATGTAATGTTGGGGAATGGCATGTATTCTATCGCATTTGATTCCTTGAATTTCAACACACATTATGAAAACATATATCTGAAAAACTTTGGTCTTATCCCTGCCTATTCAAAAAAGGATTTTGGTGTCTATAATGAATTTCAAACGGACCGTATTGAGATATCTATTCCGGATCTTTTATTTAGAGGGTTCCATATTCAAGAATTTCTTTACGGAGACACTTTACACCTAAATGGGTTAGAAGTAGACCAATTGTCTTTATCAGCTTATCGTGATAAATCGGTACCCATCGATCCGTTTAAGAAAGACCCTAAAATGCCTCATGAAATCTTCGAGGACGTACCTATGATCTTTAGTTTGGATACTGTTACGATCACCGATAGTAGTATCGATTATGAAGAATTTAAAGGGGATATCGGTGATTCCAGAGTAGCCACTGACTCTACAGGCGGTAAATCAGGGCAATTCCAACTGAACGACTTTACAGGACAAATTTTCAATATCACTAATGATACGGCAAAATTAGTAAAGCAACCTTTTACAGAGATGTTTGTAAAGGGTACCTTAATGGATCAAGGAGGCGAATTAAAAATGTATTTTAGGATTCCTCCTCTCGACTCTTTGGGTACATATTACTATGAAGGTCAAGTAGGAGAAATGGATTTGATTAAACTGAACCCATTAATTGAAAGGTTAGAATTAGTTAAAGTAAAAGATGGGCATCTAAAAAGAATGTATTTTAAAGTACTCGCTAATGATTCTATCGCTCTTGGTAACATGCAGTTTAGGTATAAAAACCTAGAAGTGGATGTATTAAAAGACAAGGAAAAGAAAACTGGTGAGTTAAAAAGAAATGCATTTTTCAGCTCAGTTGCCAACCTGTTAATTAGAGAAGAAAACCCACGATTCCCTTCAATGAAGCAGGGGCATATTTATTTTGAAAGAAATCAGAAAAAGTTCATCTTTAATTATTGGGTGAAAACAGTATTATCTGGGATTGCTTCTACTCTATCTCCACTAATGGAACCTAATTTAAAGTACGAAACAGATGGTTCATCTAAAGATGTACTTCGAAAAAGAACTCCTGATGAGATCAAAGAGTTGAAGATGGAAATCCGTTATATAGAAAAAAACACAAAACGTAAAAACCGTCTTAAAGGACCTTTAAAACAAGTTTACTAACAATGAAAAAATATCTTTACATTGGTATAGCCGTAATCGGTTTATTATTTCTAATCTGGATCTTTCCTAAGGTAAACAGAAGAACTATTACTGCAACTGTTACTAAAACGGAGAGAAGTATTGGTAACCTTGATCAAAATAAAGATCGATTAGGTAAGTACTTAGTTTATACAATGGATGACAAAGGTAAAGCTCATGTATTTGAAAATGTAGATACATGGCTTTGGTTCAAGTTTAATTCCTCAGATGTATATGCCAAAATCCAAAGTAATAAAAAATACAACTTCAGTGTTGTAGGATTCAGAATTCCTATTTTTTCTATGTATCCAAACATTATCACAATTGAGGAAGTGTCTGGATTACCAAACAACTAAATTAAATTACAAATGAAAAATCAGTTCAACGTTATCGCTATTGCCTTCCTTATCGCATTAGGAATGGTGGCTTGTGGTGAGAAAAAACAAGCAAAAGAAGAACACAGCCATGATCATGACCACGCACATGCAGGTCACACTCACAGCCATGATGCAGTAACATTTGCAGATGGCAGCTACTCTGTAGATTTATCAAAAAGTTATATCAGATGGGTAGGTTCTAAAATAGTTGGTGATGAGCACTATGGTAAACTAAGCCTAAAATCTGGTGAAGTAGCAGTTGCTTCAGGCAGTATGGCAAAAGGATCATCTTTTGTGATTGATATGAACTCTATCGTAGTAGAAGACATCCCTGCAGACAATAAATTAAATGGTAAATTAAAAGGCCATTTAGAAGCTGACGATTTCTTTGGTGTTAAGAAATTCCCTACGGCTCAGTTTGATATTAAAGAAGTAAAATCTGTACAAAAAGGTAAAGTTGAAGTTACTGGAGATTTAACTATCAAAGGAATCACTGAAACAATTACTTTCCCTGCTCAATTAATGTCTCATGATGGTTCTATCCATGCTATGGCTGATGTTACTTTTGACAGAACTAAATATGGTATTAAATACAAGTCAGGTTCTTTCTTTGACGGTTTAGGTGATAAGGCGATCAACGATGAGATCCAATTAGAAGTTCACTTGTTTGCTGATAAAAAATAAGTAACAGAAAAAGTTCTAAAATAAAAAAGGGAGTAAGTGATTAACTTACTCCCTTTTTTATTACCAGGTTGTTGACTGTAAATCACAAGCCGCCCTAAGAATATCGCGTCTTGAAACTTGACCAATCAGTTTCCCTCCTTTAACAATTGGATATCTTCTAAACGATGAGTTCTCAAAAATCATCGCCACTTCTACCACATCTTTATCTGATGATATTGTTGTTACAGCTTTTGTCATGTAATCTTGAACAAGGCCTTGACTAGCTGGATAGTTTAAGTATCTACTTTCTAGGATAATATGCAAGCAATCTTTTTCTGAAAGCATCCCCACAAGATCTCCACTTTCATTCACCACTGGAGCTCCAGAAATCTTCTCTTCGACCAATACTTGCATGGCTTCTTCGATGTTTTGTTCTGGTTTAAAGACAATTAGCTTTTTTGTCATGTACTTCTCCACCGATGGATATGGTTTTACGTCATGTGGATCTTCAATTAAGCGTTTTGGAGTAAAATTCATAATGTTTTGGATTTACTGAGTATAGTTAATTAAGAAATAAAGGGTAAAAATTTCCCTCCATTTAATATTATTTATTCTAGTAATATACACATTATCAAGGAATAATACTAACATACATAAGAAATCATCACATATGTAATAAAAGCAGAATCTGTAAAAAGTTTGATTTTAGACTAAAGAAATTTGATATCACCGAATACTAAGCATCTAATTTTTATGAGTGATTATTCAAAGATTTTCATCAGTTGTGCCTTGTAACTTTGCCCCACAGGCAACTCCACATCACCTAATCCTAAAATATTACCTTCCAATGTTTCGATTTCTTGCACATTGACAATGTAAGATTTGTGAATTCTAATAAAGTCTTTCGATGGTAACTCATCTTCTAACTTTTTTAATGACGTTAACGCCATAATTGTTTTATCCTGGGTATGAAAAGCCACATATTCTTTTTGTCCCTCCATATACCTTAACTTATCGTATTTAACTCTATATAGTTTATAGTCAGCTTTAATACTTATACTATCAGATTTGGTGGTTACTACATGAGAACTTATTTCAGGATTGGGTTCCATTTGTAATATTCCAGATGACTGGGTATTCAATAACTCAAACTGATCACTGACTTTATTTACGCATTGAAGGAATCTTGGAAAAGTAATTGGCTTTAATAGATAATCGAAGGCATTTAGTTCGTACCCTTTTAGTGCATACTCTGAATACGCTGTTGTAAACACAATCATTGTGTTTTTTAACTGCATACTTTCCACAAATTCAATACCTGTAAGATTAGGCATTTGAATATCTAAGAACATTAAATCCACATCATTCGATTGGATAAAGGTCATAGCTTCTAAAGCGTTTTTAAAAACACCGAGGAGTTCTAGTTGTGGAACCTTAGACACATAGTTTTGGATAAGACTTCTCGCTAAGTGTTCATCATCTACAATGATTGTTTTTATCTTATTCGCCATTATTGAAACGATATCTTTAGTATAATTTTGAATTCATCTCCATCATTGACAATATCTAAAGTATGCTGATTCTTATAGATCAAGCTTAATCTCTTTTTGACATTCTCAATACCGATCCCACCTCTTGATGGATCATTATTAGGTATTACTTCAGGAGATATCGAATTGTGAACCTCAAAGATTAATTCCTTATGATCTTCTTTTAGATGAAGATTAACAAACCCATCATTGTGCTCTTCTAATTTACTGTATTTAAAAGCATTTTCAACAAATGGTTCTAACAAAACAGGTGATAATAACCTTGATGGATTCTTAATATCTATATCAAATTGTATATTTTGTTCTCCTTCGGTCTTTAAATTCTGAAAATCTATATAATTATGAAGGTAAGAGATCTCTTTACTTAACTCTACCCTATCCTCATTGCAATCATACAATAAGTACCTTAGCATTTCTGATAGCTTTGCAATGTTATCTGGTGCTTGAGGCATTTGCATATAAGACATCGTATAGATGTTGTTCAAAGCATTAAAGAGGAAATGAGGATTAATTTGCGAGCGTAGAAATTTCAATTCTGCTTGCATTTTCTCTTCTCTTAAAACCATCTCTTTTTCTTTACGCTCTTCATCGTACTTACTGACTGTTAAAACAGTACTGATCATAATGCTCATCAGTATAAAAACACTACCAAAACCAAAGGGGTAAATCCATTGGTACTCTAATTTGCCTGATAGCTTTTCTCTTAGATATTCGTATTCTTGAAAAAAGGATTCTTGATCGAGGTAAGGAAAAATAAACTCACTGATTGCCAAATATGCTTTAATTGAAATGAAATAAAGAAAGATCAATGAGATGACATAAAAAAGCTTATTGCGTCTTTCTATAAAAAGCTTTGGTATTAAGATGAGACTATTGGTCAATATTACAAAAAGAAACACAGAGATAGACAAGGTTGCTCTAAGTAATGCAAACCAAGGTCCTATCCAATAATCGAAAAAGAAGAAGAAGGCAAATAGACCTATTGTTATAAGAGGGAATGAATAACTGTTCTTTATTTTTTCTAGCATGTTCAATAAACTTTCCTCAAAAAAAATAAGACTAAAATTAAAAAAATAACTCTATCAACATATAAAGCTTTTTCATCTATGAATAGCCTTATTTTATCAATAAACTATAAAATTGAGAAAAAAACACTGTTGATTGAAGATATAAATCCATTCGTTGAAAAGATTATTTGATAGGATATATGTTTCGTTATTTCACCATTGAAAAATCAAATCATTAATTTATCTATCAATCATGTCTCGTAAGCACATTGTAACGGTCGTTGGTATCATTCTCTTAATTGGAGGTACAACTTTTATATCCAAAACATTAATCGACAACAAACCCAAACCTCAGAAAGCAGAGAAAAAAGAGAAAGTGATCTCTATTAAAGCTGAAAAGGTTCAATATGCTGATGTAAATAATAACCAAGTATTTCATGGTAGAGTAAATGCTGCTCAAACATATATCCTTTCTTCTGAGGTGGCAGGCAGAATATTACCTACCAAAGTTTTATTAAAAGAAGGAAATACATTCTATAAAGATCAACAGCTTGTACATGTATTTGATCAAGATATTAAAGCCACATTAAAATCTCAGAAATCTAGCTTTATGAATACAATGGCTAGTGTTCTACCCGATATTAAGATTGACTATTCTAATGAATATGACAAGTGGTATAGCTTTTTTACTTCGGTAAAAATTGATCAACCTCTTCCTGAATTACCAAAGATCAATTCTGATCAAGAAAGATTTTTCCTAGCTTCTAGAAGTCTTATCACAGAATATTTCGCTATTCAACAGGCTGAAATCAACTTAAGAAAATATGCTGTATATGCTCCTTTCAATGGTACATTTAAAAGTGTAAGATTAGAATCGGGATCTATCGTTTCTCCTGGTTCTGAAATTGGCGTAATCTCAAGAACAGATTTATTGGAAGTAGTTGTTGAAGTAGAGCCAGTGAATGCAAAATGGATTAAGAAAGGAGATAAAGTTACAGTAACTACTGAATCAAGAGACCCTTCTAATATCATAGGTATTGTTAGTAGAAAATCAAAGATTGTTGATCCTCAATCCCAAACGATTAAGGTATTTGTTCAGGTAAGACCAAAGTCTACTTCAGAAATTTTTGAAGGACAATTTGTGAAAGTTGAATTTAAAGGAAATACCATTGAGAATGTTGTTGAGTTACCAAGAGAAGCGGTAATCAACGAGAAATTCATCTTTACAGTACAAGACAAAAAACTTCATCAAAAAGAGATCGAAGTGATTAAAATAAATGGCGATTCCTACTACATCAAAGGAATTAATGAGAACGAAATGATCGTCACAGAATCTGTATTTAATGGCAAAGAAGGTATGTCGGTAAATATCAGAAGCTAATCAAATTTTCAATTTAAAAAGTATTACAAAATGAGAAAACTTGTTGAAGCTTTCGTTAGAAGACCTTTTTATGCTCATATGGCTTTATTGCTTATCACATTATTAGGTGGTATTGCAATCTACAATATGAAAAAAGCTTCTTTCCCATTATTAGAATCAAGAATAATTACTGTTACCGTAGCTTACCAAGGTGCTTCACCAAAAGAAATGGATGAAGGGGTAACTACGCTAATTGAAAACCAGATCAAAGGTATTCCTGGCATTAAGGAAACAACTTCTGTATCTGCAGAAAACCTAGCTACAGTTACTGTAACAACAGAGGCAAAAGCAAATATCGATGAAGTCCTTACTGATGTAAAGAACGCTGTAGATGGTATTTCTAACTTCCCTGCCGGCGCTGAAAAACCTGCTGTTTCTAAGAAAAGAGAAACAACAAGTGCTATGTATGTGGACTTGAAAGGTGATGATCTAAGAACATTAAAGCAATATGCTCAACGTATTGAAGATGATTTTCTTGCTTCTGGAAAGATCTCACAAATAGCTATTTCGGGTTACCCTAATACTGAAATTTCTGTAGAGGTAAATGAAGACTTATTACGTAGATATAATATCTCAATTAATGATATCAAGGATGCTATTTCTAATAACAACTTGGATATCACTGGTGGTACAATTAAAAATTCTAGAGAAGAAATTTCTGTACTTGCAAGATACCGTTCTGCAAAAGCTGAAGATATTGAAGATATTGTTGTTCGCTCAACTACAGATGGTAGAGTAATCAAAGTTCGTGATTTAGCAGAGGTTAAATTTCAATTTGAGGATATTCCTAACGCTGTTTGGAATCAAGGTCAGCGAAATATTTCGATTGCGCTTTCGAAATTAAATACTGAAGACCTTCAAGAAATTTCTAAATATGTACATGAATACATTGATGAGTTTAATGAAAAACACGATGATGCAGAGTTGTATGTAAGTTTCGATTTCTTATCAGTAGTAAATACTCGTCTAGATACATTGATTGAAAATGGTTTAATGGGTATTGTCCTTGTGATCATTACACTTTCATTATTCTTAAGTTTTAGACTTTCGTTATGGGTAGCATGGGGTATTCCTAGTTCATTCTTAGGAATGTTTATTTTCGCTTCGCTTATGGGAGTGACCTTAAACATGATCTCCTTGTTCGGTATGATCCTGATTATTGGTATCCTTGTAGATGATGGTATTGTTATCGGCGAAAATATATTTACCCATTATGAGAGAGGTAAGTCTCCTATTAGAGCCGCTATTGATGGCACTATGGAAGTAATTCCTGCAGTATTAACATCAGTATCCACAACCATTATCGCTTTCTTCCCATTCCTTTTCCTAGAATCAGGATTAGAAATGATGTCTGAAATGGCCTTGGTAGTTATTCTATGTTTAGCATTCTCATTGGTTGAAGGTATGTTCTTACTACCTGCCCATGTTAGTAATCCTAAAGTATTAACACCGAGAAAAGATAAGAGCAAGTTTAATGCTGTCCGAGAAAAACTTGATAAAATCATCTTCTCTTTTAGAGACAAAGTATACGTTCCTGCATTAAGATTCTTATTGGATCACAAATGGTTTGGTATTTCTATTCCAATTGCTGCCATCATAATCACAGCAGGTTTAATTGGAGGTAGAAAAATTGAAATGACTTTCTTCCCAGCCCCTCCGGGTGATTTCTTCAATATTGATTTAGCTTTAAAACCAGGTATTCACCAAGACTCTACTAAGGCATATTTAATTCGATATGAAGATGCTGTTTGGGAGGCTAATGAGACATTAAAACAGGAATATGATACTGATTTCAACTTTATCAAATCTTCGTTTGTAAGTATTGGTAATGCATTCAACGGTGCTGAAAGAGGTACACATACAGGACAAGTTTTCGTCATTATGGAGGACCTAACAGACTCCCCTATTGATGCCAGTGCGATTAAATCTAAGATCCATAATATTATTGGTGAAGAACCGACAGCAAGGAAACTCTCAGTAGGTGCCAATAACATGTGGGGTGCTCCAGTATCAATCTCGTTACTAGGATATGATTATGATGAAATTGAAGGTGCATCAGAATTCTTAAAAGATAAACTAAACGAACATGCTGCCCTTTACAATGTAATGGACAACAACCAAATTGGTGGACAAGAAATTCGTTTAGAATTAAAACCTAAAGCATATGCACTCGGGTTCACAGAATCATCTCTTATGATGCAGGTTCGTAATGGTTTCTTTGGTGCTGAAGCACAACGTCTGCAAGTCAATAAAGATGAGATTAGAATCTATGTTCGATATAAAAAGGACAACAGAAATACTTTAGGTGACCTTGAAAGAATGCGTATCAGAACAGCAGATGGAATGTATCCATTGTCTCAACTGGCTGATTTCAATGTTACAAGAGGACCTGTTGCTATTAACCATTACAATGGTGAAAAAGAAATTAGAGTAGAGGCCTTCCTATTGAATGCGGGTGATCCTGTAGTTCCAATCATCGAAGACATGGAAAAAGAGGTATTACCTCAATTAAAACAAATGTTCCCTGATGTAAGAACAGAGTATCAAGGTCAGCTTAAATCTTCTAAGGAAGATTCTGAAGAACTAGTAAATACTTACCTAGTCGCTTTCCTTTTGATTATTATGATCCTAATGCTTCACTTTAGATCATTTACTCAAGCAATTATGATCTTAATGATGATTCCATTAGGAGTAATTGGTGCGATTTGGGGTCATGGTATTGAAGGACAGACTATCTCAATGTTCTCAATGTTAGGTATGGTAGCCTTATCGGGTACAATCATTAATGATGCAGTAGTATACCTATCCAAATTCAACCAAGATTTATTGGACGGTTATACATTTGATGATGCCTTAGTTAATGCCGGTAAATCTCGTTTCAGACCGATCTTACTAACGACCTTAACCACAACAATTGGTTTATACCCAATGATCTTAGAGACATCAGTACAGTCTCGTTTCTTAGTACCTGTTGCTGTATCATTAGCTTATGGTATTCTGATTGGAACTATGTTCATTCTACTGATCATGCCTGTATTGGTAAAAGTGGTAAACGATATCAGAAGAGGTAAGAAATGGTTATTCACAGGTAAAAAACCATCAAGAGAGGAAGTAGAGAATGTATTTACTGAAATCGCTGCCGAAAAGGCAATGGAACAAGTAAATGAAGCATTATCAACAGATAAAAATGATCTAGTGTCATCAAATTAATTTGCATTGGGTGGTTGAAAAATACTGCCCAATCTTATAAAAGATACATCAATAATGAGAACTATATATTTAAGTTTGTTGCTTCTTGTTCTTCAAGTCTTTCCTTCATTAGGGCAAGAAAAAGAAGAGGACACAACAACAGCTAAACAACAAATTACTTTAAGTCTTGCTGATGCCATCAGTATGGGACTTGAAAACAACTACGACATTAGAATTGCAGCTCAAAATGTCGAGATCTCAAAAACAAATAATACTTTAGAAAATGCGGGGCTCTACCCAACAGTTTCTACAGATGTAGACTGGAACCACAACTGGTCCCATGCAGCTCAGTCCAACTTAGGTATCTTATCTCCAACGGTAAATTCAAACTTTACTATTTTCAATGGTTTTCAAGTTTGGATTACTAAAGAGCAATTAGAAGAGCTTCAACACTATTCTGAAGGGAATGCTCAAGTAGTGATTGAAAATACCATTAAGGATATTATTGTGGCTTATTTTGAATCCCTTTTAGAACAACAAAGGTTAGATGTAGCCAATCAACTTGCTGAGTTATCTAAAGAAAGATTTGATTACACTGAGACACAAAAATCTTTAGGACAGGCTGTTACTTATGATGTCCTTCAGGCGCAAAATGCTTGGCTAGAAGATCGAAGAACAGCACTGGAGCAAAAGAATAAACTTCAGGTGAAACTTCGTGATTTAAACTTTATCATGGGTGTACCAGAACCAGAGCAAGTAATGTATAACCTTACTGAATCATTCGAAGCTGTAGAAAAGGACTATATTCTTGCGGATCTTATTGAAAGAGTGAATGCTGATAACACTACGTTAAAGAATAACTATATCAATCAGATTATCAAACAAAAGGATATTGAGTTAGCTAAGGCTGCATTTTTACCTAGCTTAAAAGGTTCGGCAAATATCAAATATACAGAGAACTACGGTGGAGCTCAGGGTATTCCAAACTTTAACATTGACGGTATCAGTGGTATGGTTGGTGCTACATTATCTATCCCAATATATATGGGTGGAAGTAGAAGAAGAGCGAAACAAATTGCGGTAATTAATACTCAAATTGCTGAGATTGAAACACAACAAATGTCTCATAGTCTGAATAACCAAATGATGCAGGTTTATGATACTTATGTACTTCAGAGAGAAATCCTTGAATTAACTGTTGAGCAAGTAAATACGGCACAGTTGAACCTACAAATGTCTACAGAAAGATATAGAACTGGTCAGATCAATTCATTTAACTTAAGAGATGTCCAAATACAATACCTTGATGCTCAAAACTCAAGGTTAACAGCCATCTTTAATCTAATCTCTACAAACACTGAGATAGTTAGGTTAACAGGAGGAATAATTGATGCTTATTCTGAATAGTAAGCGGTCCATACTAATAAAGAAAAAAGGAATAGTTTTTACTCAACTATTCCTTTTTTTATGCGTATAAATAATTAGTAAAGAGCCTTTATATTTATTCTTAAAATTAGAAAACATGAAATATAATCATGATATTTTATAATAAGCTCAAAATTGATTGCTCCTAACACTAATAAATTGTATATTTATCAATAAGACATTTAAAGGCAGTCTTGGATGTACAGGTGCATAGTATGCCAAGTGCTGTTTTAAGCCATTCTATTTTGAATGGCTTTTTTTATTGCTCATTCACAAGGTTCCTAGCCCACTTTCCAGTTCTTTTTCTCCAAAGATATAAACCTAATCGGATATACTCTTCTATTGATACAATTACATATACCCACTCTAAAGGAAGTTCTAAATAGAAGGCTGCAAACACTCCTAATGGAATTGAAAAAAGCCAAGTAGTAAACAGTCCTAACGTTGTGGTAAACTTTGTATCACCTCCACTTCTTAATACCCCTGCGGCAGTGATGTAGTTCGTCATCTTTATTGGGAACAAAAAGGCAAAAATGTAACATAATATCTGCGTTAGATCTTTTACCTCAGGAGTTACCTCATATACTTTTATATATAAAGGACTAATCAGTACGACAAATAGTCCCATCAAAATACCTAGAAGGAAAGTATTAAAGGAGAGCTTATCACCATATATCTTTGCTTTTCTTATGTTATTCTGCCCCAACTGATATCCAATTACAATTGAAGCAGCAGAAGCTAAACCTGTAAAGAAACCAAAGAACAGAACTTGCAATGGTATGGTCATTGTCATGGCGGCAATATCTACAGTTCCCATTTGACCATAAATCATTGAATAACCTGTTTCTCCTGCAGCCCATGAAATTTCACCCAATACTAATGGTGCACTCACACTAAGTAATGGCATCAGTGATGATTTGTCCCAATGTAAAATATGCTTCCATCGAACATCTCCCGGAAAACCTTTAGAACGTACAATATAGATCAAAGCAAAGGTCTCAAACCACATGGCAATAATCGTTGCCCAAGCAGCACCTTCCATACCTAAACCTTCAAAACCTAGTCCTCCAAAGATTAATATATAATTGAGGATTGTGTTCATGACAATCTTCCATAAACTAATCTTTAAAACCAGTTTTGCCTCACCGATAGATCTTAAAGATGAACTATATGCAGCACTTAGCATTACTGCAGGAAAACCTAATGCAATAATTTGTTGATATATCCCTCCTAATGCAATTACTTCTTTATCGGAAGAAAATAAACTTAAGATTTCCGATGGGAACGCAATACTTAAGAACATCCCAAGTACTGTAACTAGTGTACCTATTTTTATTAGATCACCCAACAAATAACTGATTTGCTGCTTCTCTCCTTTGCCCCAAAATTGGGCAACAAAAACTCCCGCACCATTGGCTGTTCCAATAAGGGCCACCATAAATATAAATGATAAACGGCTCCCCAAACCAACAGAAGCAATTACGGTTTCACCAAGTTGACCCACCATAATTTGGTCTACCATACTTAGTGCATATTGTAATACACTTTGTAAAGAAATTGGCAATGCAACTTTCCAAACTTCTTGATAAAATGATTTCTGCGATCCTTTCAATTGACTACTATTTAATATGCGGCAAAATTAAAAAGAATGTATCGATACTAAATCTAGCTTTTCAATTATTAAGAGTAGCTTCCAATAATAACCACTGTACTCCAATCAACGTTTTGGCATCATCAATCTCTTTATTGGAATACATTTCTTTTAGCTCTGAAAAAGAATATTTTACAATTCTTATATCTTCTCCTTCTGTAAGCAATCCACCACCTTCTGCTACTTTCTCTTTCAATTCACTATAAAACATCACTACTTTTTCAGAACATCCTCCTGGCGTAGAATAAAAGGTAGAAATGTGTTTTGGAGTTGTAATACTGTACCCTACTTCCTCTTCTACTTCTCGAATCGCCGCTTGTTCTGCTGTCTCCCCATCATCTACCAAACCCGCTACACATTCGGTTAGTACTCCTTTACCATTTCTAATAGTAGGAATTCTTATTTGTTCAACAAACCAGTAATTATCTTCTTCTGGGTGATATAAAAAAATTGCAATTGCATCGTTTCTTTCAACTACCTCTCTCGTTAATATTTCAGATGTTGACCCATCAAATTTAGTATGTTGAAAAGTAACTTTATCTACACTTAAAAAGCCATTGTAAGCTCTTTTTCGGTCAATTACATTAATATTTATCTCCATAATTTTTCAATTCAATAACACAACAGACAATAATTCCTTAAATATTTAAAAATTGGTTCTCAGAAAACATCCTTAATCGTAAAACCTAACGTTTAATAAATGTAAACACTATCTCACATAACCTTAAAAACCATGAAGTTCAAAAGTAAAATAGATATTTATGCTAAACTATTTTGGAGTGCAATTTTCGCTTTAATTTTATTCTCTCTCGCAGTCGTAATTGATAAAGGAAGAGGTGCACCTATAATCTATACCCTTATTCCTATAGTAATTATCGGCCTCTCGGCTGCTCTTTGCATATGGATTCTATTCACTAGCTATATGAATATACATAAGAGCAATCAACTATTATCATATAAAGCGGGTCCATTAAGTGGAAATATTGATATTAAAACCATAAGAAAAATTAAATTAAATACTCGATTATGGTCAGGTATCAAGATTGGATTGTCATTTAAGAAAGGATTAATTATTTATTATCAGAAATACAATTATATTTATTTTACCCCTAAACAGGAAGATGAATTTTGTAATATGCTAAAGGAGATTAATCCTGATATAGAAATCATCCATTAAAAACATCTAATAACTTATTATTCAAATGAAAAAAATTATAGCAGTACTGTCTGTATTCTTATTGTTTTCCTCGTCTTTGTTCGCTCAAAATCTTCTATTAGACAAAGAATATACCTATAAGATGGATTATAAGGCTTTCAAGAAGCTTTACAAAAAAGAAGAAGACCGTGATAAGAAGAAGTTTATCATCTATAATGGTCTAAAAGGATATAAAAAGAACATGGCGGACTATTATGTAGCTTATAAATGTAAGTTCGATTCTCAGAAACGTTTAGTAGGTTTTGATATTGAATTCATTGGTAAGAGCAAAGAAGGCGTAAGAGATGCTTCTGTATCTTATATGCAAGAATTAGTTAGTGCACATGGTTACAAAGAAGTAACTGCAGGTAGTAATAAGATCAATTATAACAAAGATAACTTTTGGTATAAGCAAAAGACTTTAGGTTATGATTACATCGACAAGCGTAAAAAAGCTTGGGTAGCAAAATACCAGATGTCTGTTTATGGACAAGGAAAATAATCTCAAAAAAACACCCCTCACAATTCAATTTGTGAGGGGTGTTTTTTTATGGACAAAAATCAATTACTGTTTTTGGAATGTTTGTTTCATACATTCATATTCTCTGTCCATATCAGGCTTACAAAACTCTGTACCTTTAAATATTTCATCTGAAGTCTCCTGACGTTTTTGCAAAGTCTCGTCAAGATGTTCTTTTTTCAGTTCTCTTTGCTTACCATCTGGGTTGAATACTGTTAATGTAAGTTCTTTACCCTCTCTAGTAATTTCAACTTTCTCTCCAGATTTCACATCTATATCTACAGGCTGGAATAATGCATGATCAAATCTGATCGTCACATCTTTTCCATCCAAAGTATAAATGTATTTTTCAATACCATTTTTGGAGTAATATACACCATCTAAATAGGCATTTAAGATTTTCTCCTTGTATTCAATCTTATTGATTTTTGATGGGAATCTAGGAGCCAAAACTAAAGTATTTTCAATGGCATTTGGTCTAATACCTAAGAAGTATTGATACCACACTCTCAATTGTTCTGCATTTGACCAAGCTTGCATATACGTACCCGTTAATTTCGGATAAGTCTCTCCTTTATGTGGGAAAGCATCAGCATTTTCATTCATAGAACCAACAGCACCCATATCTAATGATTGAGCATTCATGTTTTCAAACAATTGGAAAGCAATATCTGGTTGTCCACTTTCAATCATACGTTGCATAGCGAAACCGTTGTTCCATTGCCAAATAGTACCGTTATGGTATGCCGCATCTTTATGGTAATGTTCCCAAGCCAAGTGGTAAGGATGGAAATTAGGATCTTCTTGTGATAGAGAAGCTACACCCCAAGGATAAACTAAATGTTCCCAGATCTCTCTTGTCAACTTCATTTTTGCAACATCATCCGTCATGAAGTCCATTGCAAATAATTGGTTGGGTCTAAATTGGAAGTCTGGTTTATCATCATGGTCGATACGGTCTGCCATATAACTATGCTCCTTGTCAAAGAAATCATGATTAAAATTAGCTCTCATTTTTTCAGCTAATTTAGACCAACGCTCACTATCACTCTTATGATTTGTTACTTTGGCAAAATAGGCCGCTGCATTTAACTGTTGATACCATAGTGCTTGAATATCATTTGCAAAGCTTCCTCTTGGAGAATACGGCTGATGATCTGGTTCTCTTCTAGCATCCATCCATGTATCAGCATCTTCATGAGTTAGGTATCCTTTTTTGTTTACCCAGTTCTTAATTGCTCCGTCAACTGAACGTTTTACTGTAGGATAAATCGTTTTAATCAGTTCATTGTCTCCTGAATATTTAATGTAATCCAACATCTGACCAATAAACCTTGGCGTACCATCTGTAGTATGATAATTTAGTGATTCCATTTTTACAATATTTGGAATTCTACCATAGTACTTAGAATTACGTTTGGTGTCTTGAACTTCAGAGAAAGACAATAAGATTTTTTTAGCAACTTCTGTTTCCCCTAAAACTAATGTACCACCAGGCATTGAAATAAAAGTATCTCTACCCCAATACTCATTAAACCAAGGAATACCCGCATAGATGCCATACCCTCTCTGATGAGTTACAAGTTCATCCATTGTAAGAGTTAACCACATCAATGCCTTATCAAAGTGAGCATCATCTGTTTTTACATATGTATTTGAAGTAACTAAAGTTGTCATACGGTCGGCTCTTAATTGGAACCACTCTCCATGACTAACTCTTGCATCCTTAATCAATTGCATTGCATTCTCTTTTGAGTCTGCTATAGAAATATAGAAACCTCCTCTACCTGATGCAGTTACATTTGCTTCACCCTCTTTAGTGATAGTTTCTTTATGAGAAGGTGCTACAGCTAGAATCATATCTTTCGCTTCTGAAGAAGTATAATACGTCGCTTCTCCATCTGAACTTTCAGCTTTAATTTGTTCACCTAAAAGAGTCAACTTAGTTCTTTTACCTTTAACATGATCCAATGAAACATAAATCACATCTTGGTCATCAAAAAGGATTAATTTTTCTACAGCAGCCTCTGTAGCTCTTTGTAGATAATGTGGATAAGCAATAACATCTGCATTTGCTCTATCAAAAGCTTTTCCATCAATTTCTATTTGATAATCTGAGAAAATTCTCTTTTGTCCTACATTCCAACCGTCGAACCAATTGTATAATTCACTGTTTAAAACATGACTTTGAGTTTGAAAATAAGCACTTCTTTTATTGGTATATGTTACCACCCTATTTTCCTCTTTGGAAACAGGTACAGCTAGTTCTTTTAATATTTGATCTTTGATAGCTTCTTTGGATACATATTTTTCTTCTGATTCACAGCTTATAAGTAAAGCAAAAACCAGCATACCTAGTATGTAACGAGTGATTTTCATAAAAAGAATTTTTTGATAATTGTTGAATCTATATCCTCTATTGAGACAGCTCTATTCTATTTAGTCAAGGACTAATTAATAAGTCTGCTAAACGTGAGTACTAATATAAATGTTATTACAATTTAAAAAACATAATCATTATCAAATAGGATATTTATCTCTATACTAGGTTATTAACATATTCAATAATTTGTTTGTAATACATTAATCCTAGAAAAACTCAAGAAAGTAAATCACTTATTTTCAGCACAATAAAAATATCGAATTTAATAATTCTGATTCGACAAACTACCAATTGCAATCGGTTGATTCTTCGATTGTTAACAATTGTAGTTTAACAATTAATAAATGTAGAATAAACACAAAATTACTGACCTTTACCATTGACTATATAAATAACCAGTGAAACAATTCACTAACCTTACTACAACTAAATACGATTGTTAAATGAATCAACTTATTACTAAGAACTGGTGGATGATATTAATCTTCCATTTGAGCATTATCGGTCCAATATCAGCTCAGAACCAACTTTTCCTAAAAGGATATACCAATTATCTCCATGGGGATATTATGCCCTACAAGTCTCCACAAGAAGATGCCAACCAAGCCATGCTCGTACGTTGTGAAAACGGCAAAGAAGTGATGGAATGGAAAGCAGAAGCTGTACCGTCTTCTTTTAAGGGGGAATTTGTAGAATATGGAGTAATCATGGGTGTTGATATTGATAGAGCACAATACAGCTACGATATTTATATCAACGATAAAAAATATTTCACATTTACTGCCCCTGAAGAAAGCATCCTACAGGATGTTATTACAGAAGGTCCAAATCAATCTAAGTTAACTTTTAAAGGAACTATGATTGATGCTTACAGCGATTTATTTGGTTACGGCTTCTTAAAAATCAAAGCAGAAGATTTACCAAAAGACCAACCTATCCGTATGAAAATCGTTGCTCCAACGATTGGTAAATCCAGTTGGATGATGCTTTTTAAATATGGTGTTGATGGTAATGTCAGCTGGAAACAAGAACCTGCCGTAGTAAAATCTTCTAAAGGGCCACAACAGCTTTTAAGAACTACCATACTACATTATGGAAATCCAACGAATGCAGTAATAACTGCAGGAAAACAAAAGGAAAAAGTAACGTTAAATGTAGGTGCCAATGTTTTCAGAATCAAAGTACCCAAAGTAACTGAAAATACAACTGTTGATGTTGCAGTTAAAGTTGGCAAAAAGGTATTAGATGAAAGAAAGATTACACTTACTCCAGTTAAGCCTTATGACGTTTATCTCTTACACCATTCTCATGTTGACATTGGGTATACTCATACACAAGATGAAGTGGAGAAAATGCAATGGCAAAACTTAGATGATGCTGTTATGATGAGTGAGAAAACAGCCGATTATCCAGAAGATTCTAAGTTTAAATGGTCCGTAGAAGTGATGTGGGCTGTTGAAAGCTATCTTAAAAACACAACTCCTGAGAAAAAAGAAGCATTTCTTAAAGCGGTAAAAAATGGCTCGATTGAACTAGATGGTCTTTATGGAAATATGCTTACAGGCTTATCTAACCCACAGGAGTTAGTCGAGTCTACTTTTGATGCATTACAAGTTTCTGATGAAGTGGGTGCTCCTTTAGAGTCTGCAATGATTACAGACGTACCAGGTTATACATGGGGGTTAGTACCTGTTTTAGCACATTCGGGTGTAAAATATTTATCTGCGGGTACCAACGTATTCCATAGAATCGGCGGAACGATTTCTACCTGGGGTGATCGTCCTTTCTATTGGAGTTCCCCTTCTGGAGAAGAAAAAATTATGGTTTGGGTACATGAAAAAGGTTACTCACACTTTCATACTGGTCTAGGTTTTACAGATTTAAAGGTATTATTAACTCCAAAATCTGTCTTTGATTACCTTAACGAATTAAATGATAGAAACTACCCTTATGATATCACAACATTAAGATATACAGTAGGTTCTGATAATGGACCAGTAGATCAGGGAATTTCAGAGACAGTTAAACAATGGAATGAAACTTATGAAACTCCAAGAGTAGTACTATCAACGACAACAGAATCATTTAAGGCGTTTGAAGAACGTTTTGGAGATGAATTACCTGTAGTAAAGGGAGATTTTACTCCTTATTGGGAAGATGGTGCTGGATCAACTTCCAAAGAAACAGCTTTAGTTAGAAATGCTTCTGAAAAGTTATCACAAGCTATGACTTTATTAAGTTTAAATAATAGTGATATTCCTAACGAAACTTTTGAGCAAGCATGGAGATATGTTTTATTATACAACGAACATACTTGGGGAGCTTACAATTCAATTTCAGAACCAGAAGCAGATTTTGTTCATTCTCAATGGGCAGTAAAACAATCTTTTGCCTTAAAAGCAGATAGTATTGCAAATGAGCTATTGGAACTGGCATTAAATACTAAAAAAGCATCTAGCGGTATTGAGGTTACCAATACGTTGAGTTGGGAAAGATCCAATCTAATTTATTTATCACAAGAACAATCAAAAAATGGTGATTTAGTTATTGATGAAACTGGAAAAAAACTCCCATCACAAAGGTTAAATAATGGAGAATTAGCTGTTTGGATTGAAAACATGCCTGCCTATTCAACAAAATCATTGACTGTAAAAGAAGGAGATGCCTACACAGTAGAGAAACTTATCACAACAGATTCTTCTATTGAAAATAAAGATATCAAATTAAATATTGACCAAGTTAATGGTACTATTGTTTCATTATTTGATAAGAAAAGACAGAAAGAATTAGTTGATAAAAGCACACTTAAAGGACTGAATGATTTTTACTATGTAGCGGGTAGAAATCCTAAAGCTCCACTAACTACAAAAGGAAATATTGAAATTGACATCGTTGAATCGGGAGATCTTCTTACGGTTTTAAAAGTTGCTTCATCAGCTCCTGGTACAGAAGAATGGGTAAGATTCTTTAAGATTAATGCTTACAGTAATGAAATTGAGATTGATAATCAGATAAATAAAAGTAATGTTTATGATCCAGAAGGAGTTCATATTGGTTTCCCATTTAATGTAAAAAATGGAACTGTTAGAATTGATGTTCCTTTTGGAGAATATATTCCAGAAAAAGAACAACTTGATGGTTCTTGTAAAAATTACTTCACTGTACAACGCTATGTAGATGTTTCAAACATAGACCATGGTATCACATGGGCTTCTCCTGATGCTCCAATGATTGAGTTGGGTGAGATTACTACAGATGCATTATCTTATGGATGGGTTCAAGAAGTAAAACCTACACAGACTATTTATGCTTACCTGATGAATAATTATTGGGAAACAAATTATAAAGCAAGTCAAGAAGGATGGCATTCCTTTAGGTTTGTATTGAAACCACATGGTAGTTATGTTTCTAGTGATGCGAAACGTTTTAGTACTCAAGTTTCTCAGCCATTATTAATTAGTGAAACTCAAAGTGAAAGTTTTGCTGGATTAATCACACCAAAATCAAAGCATATTTTGGTAACGGCATCTAGACCAATGGGTGAAAACAAAGTGTTGGTTACCTTATTAAATGCCTCAGCTGCAGATCATATTTTAGAATGGGAAAAATCGGATAAAGTGAAATCTATATCCCTTTCTAATATCCATGGAGATCAGCTATCTGAATATTCAGAAAAAGAAAATATTACCGGATGGGGTATTCGTTTCTTACTAATTGAAACAACCAACGGAGTATCTTCTAAATAATTATTGTTGAATTATTTCACAACTAAAGCCCATTTAAAGCATTTACTTTGAATGGGCTTTTTTATATGGTTTTTAATCAACTTGAATTATTATAAAGTTACTGTCAGATATAGAATTTTATAAAAACAACACTTATATTCCTATTTCAAATTAGAAAAACTATATGATCACTACATCACTTTTAGACTTTCTCTCCGAATTAAAGGAAAACAACCAAAAAGATTGGTTTACTGAACATAAAAAGGAATATCAGGCACATTTGGGAACGATGAAAGAGTTGTTCAATGAACTTCAAGTAAAATTGAATCAAACGGACCAAATTGATGCTCATAAAATCTATAGAATTTATCGCGATGTAAGATTCTCCAAAGATAAAACTCCTTATAAAACATGGTTCTCTGGTTATTTTTCTAGAGTGAAACCACAATTAAGAGGAGGATATTTTCTACATATCGAAAATAATAATTCTATGGTTGGTGGTGGATTTTATGGCCCCAACAAAGATGATTTAAAAAGAATTCGTCAAGAATTTGAGTTTGGTGCAGACGAGATGAGAGGAATCATTAATGATCCTGTATTCGTAAAGAACTTTGGGACACTACAAGGTGATGAAGTAAAAACAGCTCCAAAAGGTTTTAGTAAAGAAGATCCTGCAATAGACCTTATTCGTAAGAAACAGTTTATCGCGATTAGAAAATTCTCTAACGAAGAAGTTTTATCACCTACATTCCAAGATGAAATTATTTCTACATTCCAAGCTTTAAGACCATTCTTCGATTATATGACTGATGTTCTAACGACAGATTTAAATGGGGAAAGCGTCTTGTAACGGGTAAATACTACTACTCATAAAAAATTTAAGCCGATAGCTTTCACTATCGGCCTTTTTATTTAGTAAATTTCTTCTGCCAACTCTTGCTCTTCTATGTCAAGCATGGCATTAAGTGCTGCGATATTTGCAACATGTGAAGCGTTTGTCTGATTCTCTTTAAAAGTAGTCTGCATTTCTTTTACAGCTCTTTGAAGTTTAACCAAATTATCCTGACGACGCATTATTCTTTGGTTTAAGAGATCATAATAAGCTTTATTCATGGTAGAACGATTTGTTGTTGTAGTAGATTCAGTTACAGTAGTAGTCAAATCGTTGTGTTCGTTACCATTTAAAAAATGTTTAATTGCTCTGATAATTTTCATTCTTCGATGGATCTTAGAATTATAACAATTCCTTTAATAAGTAGAAAAATTTAGTGATGCTTTGTAATCAAAAGGAATAATTTTTTTTGGTCTCCTCCAAATATTTCTTCACTTAACACTGTGCAAAATACCATAATTGCTGATTTTATTGAAATAATCCAACAACTAATAACGGATAATTCATATTCTTTACTACCACCCTATTAAATCAGTAGATTTATAATGTTAAATTAATTCTTGAAATAATTACACAAACTACTGAATAATATAAACTTACAGCGATAATCCTGTATAAAACTATGTTTCACTACTACGGTTCAATAAGGATCGCAACCTGTTTCTGCTACTCTTAAAAAGTTCCCTTTATATAGATATAACAATTTTCAAAAACCAAACTGAAAAATGATTAAAGGTATACTTAAGTATGAGTGATAGTTATTACATTTGTGGAACTTTGAATACAAACAAAATAGGAATGGCAGAACTAGAATGGAAAACTGAGAAAGAATACGAGGAAATCACCTTTAAGTCATTAAATGGTGTTGCTAGAATCGCATTCAATAGACCGGAATGTAGAAATGCATTTACTCCAAAGACTGTAGATGAATTATGGGAAGCTTTAATTATTTGTCATGAGAGCCAAGAAATTGGTGTAGTACTTATTACAGGTGAAGGTCCTTCTGAAAAAGACGGTGGTTGGGCATTCTGTTCTGGTGGAGACCAACGTGTTAGATCAAATACTGGATATAAAGGTTCTAACGGCATCAATAGATTTAATATTCTTGATGTTCAACGTCAGATCCGTTTTATGAATAAAGTTGTTATCGCTGTAGTTCCAGGATGGGCTGTAGGTGGTGGTCATAGTTTACATGTAGTTTGTGACATGACTATTGCAAGTAAAGAACATGCGAAGTTTAAGCAAACAGATGCTGATGTTGCTAGTTTTGATGGTGGTTTCGGTTCCGCTTACCTAGCTCGTCAGGTAGGACAAAAAAGAGCAAGAGAGATTTTCTTTTTAGGTGCAGAGTACTCTGCACAAGAAGCTTATGAAATGGGTATGGTAAATAAAGTTGTACCTCATGAAGAATTAGAACAAGTAGCATACGATTGGGCACAAGAAATTATGACGAAGAGCCCTACGGCAATTAAAATGCTTAAGTTTGGTTTCAACTTAATCGATGATGGATTAGTAGGCCAACAAGTATATGCTGGTGAGGCTACGCGATTAGCTTATGGTACGGAAGAAGCTGTTGAAGGAAGAAATGCTTTCTTAGAAAAGAGAAAACGAGACTTCTCAACTTTCCCTAAGTTTCCATGATATAATAGCATTGATATAACACAAAAAAGGGCGTTAATTGATTGGTCAATTAACGCCCTTTTTTATTGAAAGAATATTTTATTTGGAATATAAACCTTCTCTTTTGAATGCTTTAAAGGTATTCTTACTAATATTTTTGTCTGTGAACACTTCAAAGATACTGACGTTCTCCAATTCATTTAGGAAACTATCATATGAGAAATAAAACTCCTCTCTAGAATTTGCTTCCCAATATTTACATTGAAACTCTTCTGCTAAGAATTTGGCTGATGTTCTTTGATGAGTTTCGAAGTATTCTTCTAATTCTGGTTGTCTAGTAGGGCCATCGATCATCCTAAAAATTACTCCTCCTTGGTTATTTAATAACACCACTTTAAGGTTTTTAGGTAAATAGTTATTCCAGAACGCATTTCTATCGTAAAAGAATGCCAGATCTCCAGTCAATAGGAAGTGTGTTCTGTCTGGATCTGATATAGCATGTCCTATGGCAGTAGAAGTACTTCCATCTATACCGCTTGTTCCTCGATTGGCATAAACATCAACATCATCTCGTTCTAACCCTAAAAAGTTAGCATACCTTACTGACATGCTATTTGCCAAATGCAGTACTGAATTTTCTGGTAGTTCCGATAATAAATGGTTGACTACCTCCAACTCCGAAAAAGTAAGTAGTTCAAAGAAATCGATTCTATTGGCTTTTACCTTTTCATCTGCACTTTTCCATTCTTCTAAATACTTTGCATCAAACTCTAATTCAGATAGTTGATCAAAAAAAGCATCTGGAGTTGAACGAACAACAGTAGATAAAGCCATAAAAGGATCTGGAACCTCTCCTGCTTCCTGAAGGTGTATATGATATTTTGGTGGATTCTTTCTTAAGAAGAGCTTTAAGTTTTTAGAAATTACAGACATCCCAAAAGTGATTAACACATCGGGCTGCAGTACTTCAATACATTCTGCCTTAAGAAAAACATCTTGATGAATTATTGCCGAAGTAGCATTTCCATAATTGGAAATAATATCAGATACGACAGGAATATTTAATTGATTAAAGCTCTCTACTAATGAATCTTCTCTTTGTCCTTGCCCTGCCACAATAAGAATCTTCTTATATGACTGTACTATTGGAAGTATTTCTTCCTCCCAAGTATCCTGATCAAGGTAAGTTTCCGATTTTATTACCTTAACAGCTTTAGCATTCTCCGAATCATAGACAAACTCCTCACCTTCCTCTGGATAAAAAGGTTCTCTTAGAGGCCAATTAATTTGTATAGGGCCTTGAGGAAAATCAAGTGCTTTTTGTAAAGCCTCTGCTCCTATCCTTCTTCTATACCATTTTGCATCATCATGAGATAAATCGACAGGCATTTGGAATGACTTTTTAACATGTCCCCCAAATATATTTTGTTGTCGAATAGTTTGTCCATCCCATTGATCTATCCATTCTGTTGGACGATCGGCGGTGAGTACAATAAGTGGAATACGTTGATAAAAAGCTTCTGCCACTGCTGGAGCATAATCCAATGCTGCAGTTCCAGATGTACATGCTATAACAATGGGAGAATTAGTTTGCTGTGCTATACCCAGTGCAATAAATGCAGCTGATCTTTCATCACTAACGGTTCTAGTTTTTATATGAGGGTGACGAACAAATGCCAATGCCAATGGAGCGACACGAGACCCTGGCGATAATACCACTTCTCTAACACCCATTTGGTAAACTTGTTCTACAAATTGTCCGACTTCAACTAATAAATCCTTTCGGTGTTGACTCATTTTAAAGTTGTCTAGAGTTAGATTTTACGTTCTACAACGTAAGTGATTAATTGGTGTAAAGCTGCTTTATATTCAGAATCTGGAAGTTCATCCAAGATACCTCTACCTTGTTTGATGTATTCATGCATCGTTTTTTCTGCATACTCTAAGCCACCAGAAGACTTTACAAACTCTATAATCTCTCGTACAACCTTTTGGTTTGTATTCTGAGTTTTAATTTTGAAAATAATCTCTTTTTTCTTTAACCATGTAGCATTATTTAATGCATAGATTAAAGGCAAGGTCATTTTCTTTTCTTTAATATCAATACCTAATGGTTTACCGATCTCATCAGTACCATAATCAAAAAGATCATCTTTAATCTGGAAAGCGATACCAATCTTCTCTCCCATTTTGTGCATCTTTTTGATCACTTCTTCTGAAGCTCCTGATGATGAAGCCCCAACAGCTGTACAAGCAGCAATCAATGTTGCTGTTTTTTGACGAATAATTTCGAAATAAACATCCTCTGTAATATCTAATCGGCGAGCCTTTTCAATTTGCATCAGCTCACCTTCAGACATTTCTTTTACTGCAGTAGAAACAAAACGTAGTAGATCAAAATCGCTATTATCCACAGAAAGTAATAACCCTCTAGATAAAAGGTAATCACCTACTAATACAGCAGTTTTATTTTTCCATAGTGCTTTAATTGAGAAGAATCCACGACGATAATCTGCATCATCAACAACGTCGTCATGTACTAATGTGGCAGTATGTAGTAATTCGATTAGAGCTGCTCCTCTGTAAGTTTGGTCTTGAACTTCACCAGTTGCACCTGCGGTAAGAAACACCATAATTGGACGCATCTGTTTACCTTTGCTTTTCACAATATAGCTCATAATTCTATCAAGAAGTGCCACATCAGATTTCATATACTGACGGAACTTCTTTTCAAATTTGAGCATATGCTCTTGCACAGGACGCTGGAAGTCGTGTATTTTTTTTGACATATCCTCTATCTTGCTATCGGAACGTAGGCTACTTTTTTCGTTTCGAAGAAATCTTCTTCAAACATATCCGACATATCCATTAGCTTATATTTTTTCTTGTTAAGCTTTGAGAATTCTTCCGTTAGATCACCACCTTTTAAGCAGATAATTCCATTATTCCACTCATGACCTTGTTGGTGAGAAACCTTTGTTCTAACCCAACGATATAAAACGTCGATTCTAGTTACTGCTCTAGAAACTACAAAATCATATTCGCCATCCACTTTTTCTGCTCTTACCTGTTCTGCTACAACATTAGTTAACCCAACTGCTTTTGCAATTTCGTTCACTACGTTGATTTTTTTCCCAATAGAATCAACAAGGTGGAATTTCACTTTTGGGAACATAATCGCTAAAGGTATACCAGGGAAACCTCCACCAGTACCTACATCCAAAATTTCACTTCCTGGCTTAAATTGGATCACATTTGCAATACTTAATGAATGTAGTATGTGACGTTCATATAAGTTTTCAATGTCTTTTCTAGAAATTACATTTACTTTCTCATTCCACTCCGCATATAAATCTTGAAGTTGTGAGAATTGATGTTTTTGTACATCTGTTAAATCTGGAAAATACTTTAATAAGATATCAATATTAGCCATTCTATGAAGTATCTTTTTTTCTGCCTTAGTGATTACTTTTATTACTAAATATTTAAGGAAGATGTTTTCACATCTCTTTTTCTCAAATATCTTCCAAAACTAATATTTTTAACTGATGTACCCCTAACTTTTTCCAATTCCTTTAAATACATTTTCTATTTTTTTCAGATTAAGGATCATATTCTTCCTATTTTCCTTGAAATAATACTACAATGTCAGATTCTTCTTAGAATATCTACTCAAATCTAATTTTACTTCTTTCCGTTACAATGTCACTTTGATTAATCATATTTTCGTTCGAGTTCTCCATATATTCCTATTCTTATAAAATTAGATTTTTTTCATTTTTAGTGTTTTCATTACGTCTACCTGTACATTTAGAATGAACAAAAAAAGACGGAGTGGTGTAATAAGGGCAAACAATTACTCGAATTAATGACCTATTGTATATGACCAACTTTACCACAGATATAAATAGCAGAACAGGAGTAATGACTATCAGAATGCGTGGATTTTTCCAACCAACAAAATTCACTGAGTTCTTAGAAGAGTCTTTAAAAAGTGTACAATCCAAAAAACCTAAAATTGTTGTCTTAGACGCAAGGTTTATTGAATCAGGTTGGATGAGTTCTAACCCTTGGATTGTAAGCTGGTTCCTACCAAAACTTGACCTTTTAAAAGTAAAAAACTTTGGAATTATCATTGAAGATGAATGTGACCCTTTTACCCGTTTCTCTGTAATTAACTTAGAAAATCTATTAGAAAACGAACCAAGTATAGCATTAAAAATATTTGAAACACCAGAGGAAGCAACTGTTTGGCAGAGAAATGCATCGAAGGTTGCATAAAAAGAAATTGAGTCATTAATAATTTTGGGTGGTTTGTTCACAGTTGCAAAAAACAGCTGTAAGGGATCTTCGGTCGGAGATCCCATTTTTTTTGTCTATTTTTGGCTACTCAACCATCTATCAAAATCAAACAAATGAAGAGTACGCCTACTGAAAAACTGATATTAGGAATTGACCCCGGAACGCAAGAAATGGGATATGGACTTATATTGGCTAAGGGTTCAAAACTTAGTTTGGTACAGTATGGTGTAATCCACTTGAAAAAATATGCTAACCATGCGATAAAACTTAGAAAAATCCATGAACGCATCATTAGTATTCTTGATGAATATGCACCTGATGAAGTAGCATTAGAAGCTCCTTTTGTTGGTCAGAATATTCAATCTGCTTTAAAACTTGGTAGAGCTCAAGGAGTTGCCATGTCGGCAGCACTTATTCGAGATATTCCTATTACAGAGTATGCTCCTAAAAAAGTAAAAGCTGCTGTAACCGGAAATGGCAATGCCTCTAAAGAACAAGTAGCCAATATGCTTATGAGTATGTTGAAATTTAAGATAGATGACAATACACTACTAGATGCTACTGATGCATTAGGTGTAGCCGTCTGCCATGCGTATCAAAAAGGAAACAATATCAATAAAGCAAAATCTTGGAATGCTTTTTTAAAGGAAAACCCCAATCGAATCTCAAAAATAAAAAAGCCCCGATAAATCAACTTATCGAGGCCTTTGCTTTATACGTTTAATATTTCATCGATGGATGAAAAATCTATTGTTGTTGACCTTGGTCTTGTAGGTTTAAAACCAATAACAAGAATATCATCCGTCTGTTTGTGTTCTGCACCCATCCATTCATCAATTTTCATGGCAATCAATGACTTTTGCTCATACATCGGTTTTTTAGCAATATCAGTCATAAGGTTTCTAAACGATTTCTTGTAGAATTTACGTCCTTCTTCTCCCCCAAACTGATCTTGGTAACCATCTGAAGACATATAGAATGAAAGAATTTCAGGAGAATTATTAAGATCAATCACATGTTCTTTAAAAGGTTCATATTGTTTCTTTTTGAACATATGACCTCCGATAGATTGTTTGTTTCCATCGATGGTCTCAATCGTATTTCCTTCTTCAGATTCTTTCACAACATATAGAGGGTGATGTGCTCCAGCAAACTTCAACTCGTTTGTTCTCTTATTGATGACACACATACCGATATCCATGCCGTCCTTATTATTCACCCTATCCTGTTTCAAGACAATACGAATACGAACATGTAACTCATCCAACAATTTGCCAGGTGAAACTATTTCTTGTGTATTGATAAGGTTTGATAGGATTTCCCTACCTAAGATCGACATAAAAGCACCAGGCACTCCATGCCCTGTACAGTCTGCTACAGCCATATAAGTAAGATCTCCTTTTTCTTCAAACCAATAAAAATCACCACTTACAATATCTTTAGGTCTATAGAAAACAAAAGCATCGTCAAACCTAGATCGTATTAAAGATATATTGGGTAATAAGGCCTGTTGGATTCTTTTGGCATATTGAATACTACTTGTTTGTTGTTGATTTTTCACCTCTAACTCTTCAAGAGCACCTTCAAGCAATGCATTTTTCTCCATTAATTGATTCCTGTGATCATGAAGCTGAACGGTCTTTCTATCCACCAATTCTTCCATATTCTGATAGTTAATTGCCGTATCTAATGCATTTACTGCATATACTACAATACTACCCAACATATTGATCTGTACATCTGAAAATGCATTAACATCTTCGCTATGCACTGCTAAAACACCAATTTTACTTGAAGAAGAAATCAAAGGAAGATAAATTAATGAGCTAATTTTTTCAGTCGTTAATACTGGTAAGAAGTGTTTCAACTCATTAGAGTTCATATAATCATTCGAAATGATCGGTTCCTGACGTTCGAAACACTGTACTCCTAAATGTGTAGATTCTGAAAGATTTCTTGAAAAAGCCATCTTCTCACCACTTGCACTAAAGCCTTGATAATGCATAATACCATCTTGATGAATACCAATTAGGAAAGAGCTAAAATCGAGTGTATTCAGTAAAGAGTGATAGAACTCTTGAATAATACCTTCTACTTTCAAGTGTCTACTTAATTTAGAGCCAATCTGACGAATCTGATCAATCTTTTCGTATGTCTCCGTAAGTTCAACTTGCTGTTCCTCTATCTCATTTCTTCTTTCATTCATTTTATTAATCATGAAATTGAAATCATCTGATAGATCACCTAATTCGTCTTTAGTTTTAATAGTATATAGCTCTCCTTGGAAGTCTTCTTCTACAATTTTTTGTATAGATTTCGAAAGTAAATTAATTGGCTTTCCTAATCTGCTTAATAAATAGAAAAGTAATAGTGCATTTACTGTTAGGATCGTTAGAGCAAAAGAGATTAAGACAACAATGTTTAACCTTTTCCAATATTGATCATATTCTTTAATCACTTCATTGATATTCACTAACTGATCTTCTACTCTAGCTAACTGATCGTTCAGGTTATCTTTAATTCCTGTTTTACCATAAAAACCTAGCTGTTCATCCAATGATACTAATTTCAGGAAATTCGTTTTGTATTTCTCCAAAGCACCAATAATGAATACTTTTCCATATTTATCTCTAACAGTTCTATTGATATCACTTTTTAAATCGTCAAGAACATCTACTAATTTAGATACATAACGCTTATCCTTTCTTAGAATATAATCTTTCTCATGTCTTCTTAGTGATAGAATCTTTACTTGATCTAAATCATACCCTGAATTCATAACACTATAAATAGATCTACGCATTTCACCTTCCGTACCATAACTTTTGAAGCCTCGCTCCAATTGCACATGGATCAAAGTATCGAAACTTTCTCTGTAAACAGCTAATGATTTCTCTAATTCTCTAAGGCTGGGAATGATGTCTGCATCTTGCACATAAGAATTCACATACATCTTCTCTAATCTTTCGTCAATTGCTTTAAGTGCTTCTTTATGACTAGTGATGTACCTGTTTTTTTTAGACTCATAAAATTTAGGGTTAATCGTCTCTGTCAATAAAAATGACTTTTGATCCGATTTTACCTCTTGAATTTTAGAAGTCATCCAACTTAAATCCGTTGATACTTGCTCTGCATTGATTGTAATATTTCTAATTGAAGCATACACTACAAACAATAAAAAGATAATAACAATGTTTGCCGCAAAAGACCAAATCAGTCTAGTTTTGATACTTTTGGCTTGTCGTTTTTGAGGAGTGAGTTTCATATAGCTAGTATGATTTATAATACTGGGATATACCCTTTATGTGCAATGATCTGCTGCCCTTTATCTGATAAAGCGAAATTGACAAAGTCTTGTACTTTTCGTTTATCAGAACCTCTGTAATAGAGGTACAGTGGTCTAGAAAGTGGATATTGCTTATTTAATGCATTTCTAAAAGATGGATAGACAAAATTTGATGGCTGGGAACTGATAGACAGCGGTTGTACCACTTCTTCTACATAGGCGATACCACAATACCCAATGGCCCCTCGAATTTTGCTAACTTTATCAACAACACCTGCATTGGAGTGAACCTCTTTTACATCGGCAGGTGATTTTTCTGATTGAATAACAACTGATGTCATAAACCCATAACTTCCTGAGTATTGATCTCTCGTTACCACTTGTATAGGTAAATCCTCTCCTCCTAATTCTGACCAATTTTTAATTTCTCCAGTAAAGATCCCTTTCAACTGTTTCATCGTTAATTTGTTGATCGGATTGGAAGGGTGAACAATAATAGACAGAGCATCGTAAGCGATTACTTTTTCTATCAATTGATCATAATTATTCTCTATATCAGTTTTCTCATTTGATCTTACTTTTCTAGATGATAGGGCAAACTCTGCTTGATATTCATCAAGACCTTTAAACCCTAATGAACTACCACCACCTTCAACCTCTAGTACTTGCTCTTCTGGAGTACCATAGTTGCTCGCTAAAGCTGCCATTAATGGAAGCATTGTATCACTGCCTAAACCATTTAAAGTATCCTTCTGTGCTATTGTAAATTGAATATTTAGGAGTAATAAGATAATCGTAGTAATGAATTGACGAGATAATTTAAGATTCATTGTCTTAGTATAGTTTGTTGTTCATCACAAAAATGGGCTATAAATATTAAGTTAATAAGAAGGAAAGTTTACGTTTTATTGATGTTTTCAGTACACTAATTGCACTATTGGAAGATAAAAAAGTAAAAATTTTAGCTAAAAACGGTATTTTTGTTACTTTAAGACGTGTAATTACATTAATTCAATATTAACAGAAATGAAATCTCTTTGGGTTTGGTTGTTTAAACTTTTTGGGTGGAAGATCGATGGGACGGTTCCTGAGGATGTAAAAAAATGTGTAGTAGTAGTGGGGCCTCATACCAGTTTTTGGGATTTTTTAGTGGGTGTTCCAGCAAGAGAGCTTCTAGGTTTTGAATCGAAATTCTTTATCAAAAGCTCTTTATGTGTTGGGCCATTAGGATGGTTTCTATTAAAATTAGGAGCAATTCCTGTTCACAGAAAAAAAGGCAATACAAGATTGGTTGATTTGGCAATTGAAGAGTATAATAAAAGAGATGAGTTAATTATTGCTGTAACACCAGAAGGCACTCGCTCTTATAATCCAAAATGGAGAACAGGGTTTTATCACATTGCAAATGGAGCAAAGGTTCCGATTGTTATGGCAGGCATGTGCTTTAAGACGAAGAGAGTGGTTATTGGTGAACGTTTCATACCGACGGGTAATGTGGATGATGACATAGTAAGAATCAAACGCTTCTTCTATAACTTTGTAGGAAAACACCCAGAAAAAGGAATTAGAAAAGAAGAAATCGAATAGTAAAAAGGTTGCATACTCTTAGAATATGCAACCTTCTTTATTTTTAGTTAGATGTCTTAGACTCTTCTTCCTCAATAACATTGTAAGGATAATAAATATCATCTGGATCGTTTGGATCATCTCTAAAGTCAAACTCCTCATCTGGAGTTGGGTCTTCTTCTTGACAAGATGAGACAAAAGTGAATGTCATGATCAATAATAATAACTTAAAAATGAATTTCATCGGTAGTTTAAAATTAGTATTCGTATAAATCTTTATCTATAGACACACTTCTGAAACATTGTGACATTACACTTAACAACCTATACAATTCATTAAGGTATTTAAAGAGAATAAAATCAAATAAAAAAGCCATCCTGTGTAGACAGAATGGCTTGATATATCCTTAGAAAAGAAGTTTTACTTTGCGTAAAGCTTCTCTCTTAATTCTTTAATTTGTTCTGAATTGATGTACTCATCATAAGGCATATGACGGTCGATAATACCATTTGGAGTTAATTCAATTACTCTATTACAAACGGTATGGATTACCTCGTGGTCATGTGATGACATTAAGATATTTCCAGGGAACTTCATCAATGAGTTGTTCAACGCTTGAATCGACTCTAAGTCCAAGTGGTTGGTAGGTGAATCTAAGATCAAGCAGTTGGCATCTGACAACATCATTTTCGACATCATACAACGCATCTTTTCACCACCTGATAATACAGATGACTGCTTGAAAATCTCTTCACCTGAGAATAGCATTTTACCTAAGTAACCTCTGATAAATGCTTCTGAAGTATCGTGAGAATATTGACCTAACCAATCTACTAAGTTTAAGTCATTTTCGAAGAATTCACCATGCTCTAAAGGTAAATAAGCCGTAGTGATTGTAACACCCCACTTAAATTCACCTTCATAATCTGTGTCATTCTCGTTTAAGATTTCAAATAAAGCCGTCATCGCTCTAGGGTCTCTAGAAATGAAAACGATTTTATCATCTTTCTGCATATTGAATTCAACATCCTTGAAAACTACGTCGCCATCAATTGACTTCGTTAAGCCTTCTACTTCTAAGATGTTATTACCTGCTTGTCTTTCTGGAGTGAAGATAATACCAGGGTATTTTCTTGATGAAGGCTGAATTTCTTCAACGTTCAATTTCTCCAACATCTTCTTACGAGAAGTTGTTTGCTTTGATTTAGCGGCGTTAGCTGAGAAACGAGCAATGAATTCTTTCAATTCTTTGATTTTCTCTTCAGCTTTCTTGTTTTGTTGTGCTTGCTGACGCGATGCTAATTGAGATGACTGGTACCAGAATGAGTAGTTACCAGAGAACAATGAAATCTTTTGGAAGTCAATATCTACTATCTGAGTACAGATCGAATCCAAGAAGTGACGGTCATGGGAAATTACCAATACCGTTCTGTCAAAGTTCGCTAAGTAATCCTCTAACCATGAGATTGTCTCTTGGTCCAAGTCGTTGGTAGGCTCATCAAGTAATAAGTTATCTGGCTTACCAAATAATGCTTGTGCTAAAAGAACACGTACTTTTTGCTTACCACTAAGGTTTGACATTGTTTGGTAATGCAAGTCCTCTGAGATAAACAAGCCACTTAATAAGTTGGCTGCATCAGATTCTGCGTTCCAACCATCAAGATCTTCGAATCTTTCTGTTAATTCAGAAATACGAATACCATCTTGCTCATTGAAATCCTCTTTTGCATAGAGTGTCTCCTGCTCTTTTTTGATATCCCATAATTCATCATGACCCATCATAACAGTATCCAACACTGTACAATCATCAAATTCGTGGTGATCTTGTTTTAAAACAGAAAGTCTTTCACCTTTACCAATAGATACACTTCCTCTAGTAGGATCTTGTGCACCATATAGAGTTTTCATGAAAGTCGACTTACCTGCTCCATTGGCACCGATAATACCGTAACAGTTACCTTCAGTAAATTTAAGATTGACATCTTGGAATAAAACACGTTTACCAAATTGAACGCCTAAGTTTGATACTGTAATCATTATATAATTATGAGATATTCAAATATTGGTGCAAAAGTATGTTTTTGTCCTTTGGTTTAAAAATTTGAGGTACAAATACTTTTGAATAAAATGTAATTATTTTTTTTAGCCAATAAATTCAGACTGACAATATTAGGTAAAAACGACCCCTTCAAAAGAATATAATTCTTAGTATAATCCTTATTAATAATAGACTAAACTAAGATTATTCATGTAGATTATGTTATCTGTAACCCTTTTAAAATATAAATTTTATAAGGTTTTGAAGTGGTAAACTTGGGTTAATCAATTTCAAACACCTAAATTGCCATATGAATGAGCAAATTGAAGTATTAATAAAAAAGTACAAAGACCTTTCTAAAGAGTCTGAGCATGAAGCTGCCGCAAAAATTACTAAAGAATTTGTCTCTGGTAAATATAGAGAAAGAGTAATTGAAGCTGCTTTTGAGATGTTAGCCGAAAGTGATAAATATGATGAAGACCATCCCCTCGGTGGTTACTATTATGTAATTTACGAGATGCTACACGCTGGTGCTTATTTATTAGCTAAAGAAGATAAAAGTTAAGAAAAAGATGGATCAAGAAAAAAAACCTGAAAATCAGATTAATATTGAACTTAGCGACGAAGTTGCTGAAGGTACTTACGCAAATCTAGCCATGATCGCACACTCAAACAGTGAGTTCGTGATTGACTTTATTCGTATGATGCCAGGTCTTCCAAAAGCTAAGGTTAAATCTAGAATTATTCTTACTCCTGAACATGCTAAAAGATTATATATGGCATTACAGGATAATCTAAAGAAATATGAAGCACAGTTTGGCCCAATAGGTAAAACTGAAGAAGCTCCTAAGTTTCCAATGAATTTTGGTTTAAGTAACCAAGATCCTCAATAAATAAAAAAGGGACATCCATTTTAAGGTGTCCCTTTTTTATTAACTCACTGGCAAACCATTTTTTACTGGTTTATCTGTGGTGAGTAATATAACATCCTGTCCGTCTCCTAAAGCCCCCAATAACAATACTTCAGACATAATACTTGCAATTTGCTTTGGAGGAAAGTTAACCACTCCTATTACTTGTTTCCCAATTATATCCTTTGGTTCATATAAGGCTCGAATCTGAGCTGATGTTTTTTTAATTCCTATTTCTGGCCCAAAATCTACTTTAATTTTCAGGGCAGGCTTTTTTACCTCTTCGAACACTTCGGCTTCAATGATTGTCCCTACTCTCATGTCTACCTTTGAGAAATCATTCCAATCAATCATTATTTCCTTATTATTTTTTTGATGGAACCGTCTTCATTTAATTTTGCTTCCACCTTGTTTAAAACTTTAGCTCCATAAGTATTTACCTCTCGGTACTCCATACTGACTTGAAGGTATTTTCCCTTTTCAAATACTGTTGTTTCAATATGTTCAAAAGAAGCTGGATCGTTCATAGAAGTCTTAAATTCATCAACAAAGGCGATAATTGAACCATCATCATCTAATAGGTTGACAATTTTTTCTTTCTGATTTATTTGCTCTGATAATTCAGCGACCATTTTACGGTTAAACTTCTCATCAACCTCAGCAATTTTATCTCTAGCATCATCAAATTCCTTTTGATCGATCAGGTTTTCTACTTCCTCGAGTTTTAATTCGTTTTCAAGAAGGTAGATTTTATCTTCTAATTGTTGTCTTTTCTTTTTGTTGTAAGTAGAATCAATTTTAGCAAAATAGACCTTAGATTTATCAAGGTTCCTTTCTTTTAGGTAAGTTTTCGTTTTGGTTACATTTTTTTCGATAAGAGCTTTGTCAAGTTTACTTCTTATCCCTGCCACTTCGTTGGGTTTATAATCTGCCGATACTAAATTTAGGTATTCTTTACAGGCACCATACCATTCTTTGGACAAACATACTTTCGCTTGTACCATTGCGGTTTCGTTCAACTGATTTGTTAGTATAACAACACTATCTTGTTTGAAATCACTTGATATAACATTGAGCTGAAGTTTTGCTTGTTGTAAACTTTCAATCTTACCTTGCTTGATAAATTTTTGGATACTTACAAATCGATCCTCATCAAATTGAAGCGTATTTTTTATCTCACCAGCAAAGAAAAAATACCCAAATATCCCTATTAGTATAAGAAATGAAACTAGAAAAAGTCTAATAATGAACTTAACCATTGATTTGTTCTTTTAGTATTAAAATTGATGCATGTTTTTAGTTTTCTGTAATATACATCTTTCAAAATACTTTAGACAAATGGATTTTTTAAAATCACACCTTGCTACATTTTTAATGATCAAAGTCACTGTTTAACTTATTTTAACTTTTAATAAAATCAATAAAAATGTCATCAAATTTAATTTTACAAATATTAAGTTATGACAAATAATATTATTGAAGACAAGATAAAGTATCTGTATATTTATATTATTTCTTTAAATTTTCATATTATTAGCCAAATTTTCTTAAAAATTCAAAAACTACCCATAACACTGATCACGCCTTTACTGTATGAATAATTCGACCTTAAACTTTGGAAGTTCCAATAAATTCCCCTTATATTTATAACATAAAGCAGCAATAAGAAATAGTTTTTGGGTTATTAAAGGAATTAAAAAGTTATCCGCGATGTGGATAACTTTTTTTGTTTTTACTCAAATGTGATCTTGTGTAAGTTCAATGCTGAGGCTGGTGCTACATACCCCAACTGAGTTTTATCTTCTGATGGTTCTAATGCTTTTTTGATATCCTCTAAAGTTAACTCTCCTTTTCCTAACATAAACAAAGTCCCTATCATAAGCCTTACTTGGTTTCTCATAAAACCCTTTCCATGTACATAGAAGATATAGCTCTTTTCAGGAAAGAAAGAGGCTGTAATATGAAGGTTTTCTTTTATCTCACAATAATCAATCGTTCTTTCCAGACTAACCCCTTCTTTGGGATGCTTACAAAATCTTCCAAAATAATGAGTCCCTTCATATAACTTTGCTCCCTCTTTCATTAATTCTAAATCTAGATCATGTTGAATACTCACCATGTAGGGAGCACAAAAGGGATGGATTTTTTCATTAAAAGTGAATAAGTATTGGTACTCTTTTGTTTTTGGGTCTTGAATGATATTAAACTTATCATCCACTTTTTTTATAGATAATGCTCTGATATCCTGAGGTAGATTATGGTTGAATAATGTAAAAAACTCTTCTTCATCTAACTCTTTCCATACGAACAGCTCAAATGCAGAATGATTAGCAGAAACATAGGTGTCAGTTCTGGATGTTCCCAAAGTTTTAAATTTTACTTCTCCACCCAATACAAAATTAATGGTCTTATTAATCATGCCTTGAACCGTTTTGAAGCCAGGCTGGATCATCCACCCATGAAACCTGTAACCAACATACTGAACCTCAATTAAATAATTATGTCTCTTATTTTTCATTATTTTTTTGATTTTTGATGACCAAAATTATCAGAATTATTTCACATAGCATGGTATCTTAAACAAACTATTTAAAATCATTAACCAACTAAAAAACTAATCAATCGTTCAATAGTATAAACCTTATATTTTTAATTCACTATGATTACTATAACTGATGGAAATTTTGACAGACTATGGGAAATTTATACTTCCTCTTTCCCACTTGATGAACAGCGTTCACAAAAAGATATTCTCCAACTGATATCTCATGGTCAACTTCAATTTAAGGGAATCGAAATTGACAATAATATTGTAGGTCTCATTGCCTTTAGAGTATTAGATAAATTCGTGTATATAGAATACTTAGCGATTGCTGAAGAAGCTCGAGGAAATGGTTTTGGAAAGAAGATCATGAGCTACTTTACACAGATGTACAAACATTACTGTATTATTCTTGAAGTTGAAGCTCCAAGCAATGAATTACAAAAGAAGCGTATCTCTTTTTATGAGCAATGTGACTTTCATTATAATGCTACTCATTTTGTCCAACCTCCACTTCAAAAGAATGGACGGGAAGTAGACATGAGGTTAATGTCTTGGCCTATTAAAATCGAAGATACGGGGTTTGATATGGTAAAAGAAACCCTACTAAATAGTGTCTACAACTTAGTAGCAGAATGATCCTACCATTAAAGTTGTTCCTTTTTGATCTTGAAGTTCTAAGTGATATCTGTTGTTGGCGTCAACACTTTCAGAACGTAAAACCTTAACTCCTCTATTTGGTAGTTTAACAGGTTTAATAAATTTGATACTAATATCAGATATCATTTTCCCTTCTTTAGTTTGAAGGAGTTCGTAAGTCTTAGCCAATTGTCCAAAGCCATGTAAAATTGTGCTTTTAAATGGTGTTGCCTTAGCGATAACATCCACCCAATGTAATGGATTCAGATCCCCTGTAAGTACGCCAAAATTAAACCCATCATTTTTGGCTACACTCCACTCTCCTACTTCAATTAAATTCTTTTCTACTTCTTCCCTTTTCGTTTTTTTCTTTTCTCGTTTGCCAATAATAAAAGCCGTATATAAATGTACTTCCAAAGCGATTGAAGACGAATCAACACCAGCTACCAATTTCTGATGTACCCTTGCTCTTCCATTGTCTTCTTTTATATCTACAATCTCCGTTCTAGCAAAAATGGGTTGGTTATCTTTTAACTCACCTAATACCTTTATATCTACACCTTGGTTAATCACTTTTGCCAATTTATAAGGAGTTTTTTCTAATAAGCTTAATCCAAAAGGCAAAGCATATTGGCTAAATATATGCGGAGGCAATATTCCTTCATAATTTCCGACAGTACCTCCACTCCAAGTAATATAACTCTCAATAAGTTTCTTTGATGGAGGATTTAGCAATGTTTCTTGTGGCAATAAATCATGTTTCTTGCTACTAGCTAAGAATGGTAATATTGTTTGTAAAAATGTTTTACCCACAATTTTCAACATCGGCTTCTGTTGAAGTAATAATGATTTATCGACTTTCATAGAGTTTTTTTTTCGTAAATATAAAAAAAGCATATGCTGAAAAACAACATATGCTTATCTATCCGACATCTATATAGTATTACAGAAGACTCTCCCAGCCTCCTGCATTATACACTTCTTTTACTCCAGCTGCTTCAATTAATGCCTTTGCCACTCCTGCTCTACCTCCAGAAAGACAACAAACAATTAGTGGTGAACCTAAATTTTTTACTTCATCCATTCTTCTTTGTACATCATTAACGGGTATATTGACTGCACCTTCTATATGTCCTTCATTAAACTCTGCCTCCGATCTTACGTCTAATAACGGCGTACCGTTATTCACTAACTCTCTATAATTCATGTTTTTATATATTTAAATAATATACTTCAAAGATAATTGAATGCTTTTTCATTGAGTGTAACAATTATCACATTGACAAAATTCCATTTTCATTTATTGATAAGTATTTACTTTCATAAACAGAAACATTGTTACCCTATTTATACTTTTGTGTGACTTATCGCATTTATCATTCACTCATTAAAAGTTTACAACCTTTTTTATTCTTTATGATTAAACGACTTATTCCTAGCTTCATTTTGGTAACACTGTACTATTTTAATGGTATAGCAAACGCACAAATCATCAATAAAACGTCAGAAAATATTAATAAAATAAAAACTGACTCTTCTTCATCTTTAATCGAAATTCAAAAAGAAGTTTATCCTTACCGATTCCCTATTTGGGGACAAAAAGTATATGATAGAGGTTATTCACTCCCATTGCCAATTGGTTTTAGTGCAGGTTACGTGAATAGCTCTATGGGTATGCACATTACCGATCTTGATGTTGGCTTTAAACCTGTCAATGAATTTCAACAAGATGAAAATGGGCAACCTATTTTAGATAAAGATGGCAACCCAAAAAAAGCACCTTATTTTGGTAAAAACCTTCCACAAGAAACTGTTGATAACATTGTAAAAGGTCCTATTTTAGATCAACTAAAAAATGATGTTACATTAGCTACAGCTACTGGTATGAACTATAGAATGGATATGTATATCCTTCCATTTATGAATGTTTACGGTATGGTGTCTGATGTAAAATGTACTACAGCCATTGGTTTAGGTGATATCTCTACAGAAACTTTCGATGCTCTTGCTTTTGGTGGTGGTGTAACGATGGCCTATGGATTTAAAGGATGGTTTGGTACTGTTGACGTGAACTACTCAACTACGGAAACAGATTTACTAGAATCGAACGTAATAGTAAGCACATACTCAGTAAGAGTTGGTAAAAGAATTCCATTAAACCACGGAAAACAAAGCATTGCTTTTTATGTGGGTGCAATGAATAGAAATTTTGTATCTGATGAACCAAGCCCAGGTTATATCCACTTAAGTTCTGTGTTGCCTGGAGATAAAATTCCTGATGAAATACCATTAGGTCCAATTAATGACGGTATAGAAAATAAGATTGCAGAATTATATGATGGACTTCCAATGCCTATAAAGAGAAAAATTGAAAAAGAACTTGGGCGAGTACCAGATGGATCTCAACTCAATAACTTCTTAAATGAAACTGTATCAAAAGAATTTAAAGACAGAATTAATAATACGGCTGTTGAATACAGTATCAAAAAAGAATTAATACAAGCTTGGACTGTACAATGTGGCTTTAGTCTGGAAATCAATAAACATTTTGCTATTAGAGGTGAATATGGTATTGCAGACAATAATAAGTTTCTGATGACAGGTATTAATTACAGGTTTGGTATCAAAAAATAATTAATAAATGTGAGAGCCTCTATTCTAGTAGAGGCTTTTATTTTTAGTAAAAGTTTAATTCTTTAAATTGATTGGTAAAATAACCTAGTAGTTACCATGACAGAAAAAGAAAAAATGATATCTGGTGAACTGTATAATGCAGATGACACCACCTTAGTTCAAGATCGTAAAAGAGCAAAAACATTATGTAAACAATACAATGACTCTCCTATAGATTTGAATGCTAAGATTTTAGAAGAATTATTTCAACAAGATCAATTGAATGTCAATGTTGAAGCTCCATTTAGATGTGATTATGGTTATAATATTACTGTTGGCGATAATTTCTACAGCAATTTTAACCTAACAATTTTAGATGTTGCTCCTGTAACAATTGGAGATAATGTTTTTATTGCACCAAATGTATTAATCGCTACAGCAGGACATCCTATCGATCCAATACAAAGAACTAGAGGAGATGAATTTGGAAAACCTATTACTATTGGGAATAGAGTATGGATTGGTGGAAATGTTGTAATACTACCAGGCGTATCCATTGGAGAAAATGTTACCATTGGTGCCGGAAGTGTTGTTACAAAAGATATCCCTGCCAATACTGTTGCAGTGGGAAACCCTTGTAAAGTAATTAAGCATATATAAATAAAAATAGCCCAAGACTTACGTTTTGGGCTATTTTTATTTATTTCTAATTGCACTTATTGAAGTGCAGTCGTTAAATCTTCAACAGAAGGTGCAAATGAATATCCACCCGTAACAGCTTCAGAGTAATTCATAATCTGATCTGAAACTCCATCTTCGGTATTACCCAACATTCTATCTAGTTGAATATCTACTCTGAATGGATCACATGCATACGAAATAAAGAACAAACCTCTTTCTTTAGCATTACCATAAGGGAAAGATCGTCTCCATATTTTCATAGCCACCCCATCATGTTTGGCGTCTGTTCTAGATACATGAGAATCTTTTGGCATATCATCGCCTTCCAACTCTATAGAATCTGGCTTCGTTCTACCAATAATTTTCTCTTGAACAGCTTGAGGAAGGTCATTAAATTTAGCCAGATTATGAATCCATTTCTGATGAAATACATAACTCCCTCCTGCTCCTATTTCTCCATCTGCGATTAATGCTGCAAGATACTTCTTTTCTTCTTTTGGATTAGCAGAACCATCAACAAAGCCTGTCAAGTCTCTATGATCTTTATAAATAAATCCATTTTCCGAGATTGCTACTTCAGCCACTTTCGCTACTGCTTCCTGGATGTGGATCGTTTGGTCTAGTACTAATGCAGTATCATTACCGATAATTCTAAAATAAAGATCTGTTTGTGTAGCAGGCATGCTGTATCCATTTTTTCCTTGTAGAGTAGCAAAATCCTTTAACTGAGCTGGTTTAATTGCTGGATTTAGTGTTTCCCAAAGCTTTTTACCAAATGAAACTACAATATCAATATCATTAGATGTTTTCTCTAATGCTTTTTTTATTGATGTCTTTAATTCTTGTACATTACTCCAATCAGTGATTGTGAATTCTGTTACATTAAAGGTATTTGTTGTTTCATTAAAAATTGCCTTTTGATAATTACTCATGGGGTAGTAGTTTTATTATTTTGATTGATGACTATTTTAACGTATTAGTCTTAGAACAGGTTAAAGATATCATACAATTATTGTAAATAAGATGACATATATCTCTAATCATTGAAACAGACAAAGACAATATGCTAATACTTAATATATTAGAAACGTTATTCTTTATCTAATAAATGAAAAGGGAAACCAATAAAGGTGAACACTCATTCATCATTTTTTGTTTACACAATACTATTTCCTATATTAAGATCCGTTAGCAGACAGGCGTAAAATCTGTCTAACTTCAATTCAATATTTACTTACAACTATAACTAATGACGAAAATATTGTATGGTCTTTTCATATGGCCAATAACTATACTTCCATTCAGTGTACTGTACAAAATATCAGACTTCTTATATTTTGTTCTTTATAAACTGATTGGATATAGAACTACTGTAGTAAGAACGAATTTAAATAATTCTTTTCCCGAAAAAAGCGATGAAGAAATTAAGGAAATTGAATCAAAATTCTACCGACACCTATGTGATCTTATATGTGAAAGCTTTAAGATGTTCAATATCTCTGAAAAGGAGTTGTTAGAAAGATGTGTATATGATGATATGGACTTGATCAATAAGTACAAGGATAGAAACCTATGTATCATTGGTCATCATTATAATAACTTTGAGTATGCTGCAACTTCAGCTACGGCTAGTGTTGGTAGACAGATTTCATGTTTGTTTTCTAAATTGAGTAATGAATTCTTCAATGAGAAGATTACAACTTCTCGTTCTCAATTTGGTATGAATATGATCCAAAAGGATTACGCAAAATCATTTTTTGAGTCGAAACATGAGAAGCCTATTGGATTAATTTTCGGAGCAGATCAATCTCCAACTTACAGTAAGAAAGTAATTTGGACTAATTTTCTAAATCAAGAAACTGCATGTTTCTTTGGACCAGAAAAGTATGCCAAGGAGAATGATATGGTTGTTATTTTCACTAAGATTACCAAAGTAAAAAGAGGTTATTATCGACTGAACTTTGAGTTGGTAACAGATCAGCCTTTACAAGAAGAGCATGGTTTTATTACAGAAAAACATACTCGAATGTTAGAGAAAGAAATTAAGAAGCGTCCAGAATACTGGCTTTGGACTCACAAAAGATGGAAAAGAACTCGTGAGAAACATGAGGAATTCGTTCCAGCAACAGCATAAAGAAAAAGGGGATGATATTTCATTATATCATCCCCTTTTTATATCTAATTTTTTGCTTTTCTATTGTAATACTTGGAAGTGGATAGCCTCTCCACCACCAGCATTCATTTGAATTAGCATTGTCTCATTCGAGGTCACATTCTTCTCAACAATCTCATAATTCTTAGGATTATTAAGATAAGTTGTTCCTTGAGCATCAGTATAAATAATTGCTTTATACACCTTATTTGGTTCTAAGAAATCTAAATTAATACTTACTGCTCTACCTTTTTCATCTGTGGCAGCTCCAATAAACCACTCATCACCTGTTCTTCTTGCAGTGATCGCATATTCGCCAATTTCACCTGCTAACATCTTACTTTCATCCCAGTCTGCTGTAGATGATGATAAGAATTTAAATGCATCAAGGTGCTTTTCGTAGTTCTCTACTAAATCAGATGCCATTTGCAATGGTGAATAAAGAATAATTGATAATGCCATTTGTTTCACTAAAGTAGTATGAACTCTCGCTTCGTTCATGATCTCAGCAGTAGTATTCCAAGCCACTCTATTTGGTGAGTTCTCGTATTTCACATCAAAAATACCTGGAGTATAATCTAAAGGCCCACCTAACATTCTAGTAAATGGCAAAATTAATGTATGATTTGGAGGGTTACCATCTGACCAACCGTTCCATTCCATACCTCTTACACCTTCTCTAGTCATCATATTTGGCCAAGTTCTTCTAATTCCTGTAGGCTTTATAGGTTCATGAGCATCCAACATAATTTTATGCTTTGCCGCTTCTTCTACCACCTTTCTATAATGATTCACCATAAACTGACCATGATGGTGTTCTCCTCTTGGGAAAATCCCTCCTGCATAGCCTGTTTTTAGAGCATTAATACCTAGTTTTTCATACAGGTTAAACGCTTCATCCATATACTTTTCGTAAGATGGAATATCACCACCAGTCTCATTATGCATTATAAGAGCTACATTATTATCATTTGCGTATTTTGCAACCGCTTCTAAATCGTAACCTTTAGCTGGAGTGATGTGGTCAAAAGCATCCTTCTCTCCCCACTTGTCCCATCCTGAGTTCCAACCTTCAACAACTACACCACCAATATTATGCTTTGCGGCGAAATCAATGTATTTCTTTGCTTCTTCAGTAGTTGCTCCTTGTCTTGGGCCTTCTTTCCATTCTTTAGTACCAATATGAAATTCCCACCAAATACCTAAATACTGCATAGGCTTAATCCAAGATGTATCTTCGATCTTATTCGGCTCGTTAAGGTTGATGATCATATTCGAATTGACAAGATCACTAGCTTGACGTCCTACCTGAATTGTTCTCCAAGGCGTTTTACTCGGTGCAGTTGTTCTTACTTTATCGCCATTTGCCCAAGGTACTAATGCCGATTCATAAGTATATTTTTTGTCATCAGACAGCTTAAGTGTCATACCAGCATAATCGGTTAAAGCTGCTTCATGTAAACTAATAAAATAGTTTTCCTTCGTTTGGAAAGTTACAGGCGTTGCCACCCAACTTGCAGAATCTACATCTGTATGGTTGTAAAGCTTTTCGTAAGTATCATAATCAGCCCAAATCCACCAAGTATCATGGTTATTTGATAACTGGAATTGTGTTTTTTCATCCATAATAACAAATTCCTTCAGGTTATCTTGTTCTGGGAATTCATATCGGAATCCTACACCATTATTAAATACTCTAAAAACTAAGTTCATTTTACGTTTTAAACCATCTTTCTCCCTTAAGTTTACTGTAAGTTCATTATGATGATCTAATACCTTTTTATTTTCACCCCATGGTTGCTCCCATGTTTGGTTCATTGTATTTCTAATCTCACCCACAATTTCAAAATTGTTGATCATTGCTGGTTGATCTTTTAACTCAAAACCTAAATATGATTTTTTGATGATAGGTTCACCTGCCCAAGTAACCGAATACCAAGGAGCCCCTTTATCATCTACCGATACTTCTACGATTAACTTTTCATCTGGAGAATTGGCCACCATATAATTTGGTGTACATGAGAAAGATAAAATTGATAATAATAGAAAAACAAATAGTTTTATAATCTTCATTTTAATTAAGTATAATATCCTAATGAGTTAGGTTGGTTTTTGTTTATTGTAATTCTACAAATACAGGTAAGTGGTCTGAAGGAAATTTCTGACCTCTAGCTTCTGTAATGTGTGCATATCGTAACACTTTAAAATATCCATAAGTGAAAATGAAATCAATATGGGTATCTAAAGGACTATTGTAATCAAAAGCTTCCCAGGTTCCTATTGGACCTAACGGATTTGTTAGACTGATTTGTCTGGTGTTTTGATAATATTCATTGAGAATCTGAACAGGCTTATCTTGAGGTTGAGTATTAAAATCTCCCATTAAAATAACTGGGTATTTACCATTTTGTGATAACTCCTGTGATTTCTTAATTAATAGCTTTGATGATTCTACTCTTGCTTCCTGACCTATATGATCATAATGTGTATTCATCACCACCACTGTTCTTTTTGTACTTTTATGTTTAAGAATGGCCCATGTGCATATTCTTGGTAATGCCGCATCCCATCCTGTTGATGGTTTTTCAGGTGTTTCTGACAACCAAAAAGTACCAGAATTCAACATTTTATATTGTTGAGTATCAAAAAAGATTGCTGAAAATTCTCCTCCACTTTTACCGTCTTTTCTACCCACTCCAATTTGTGTCATGTGTGGTAGACCTTTCTTTAAGTCTTCTAATTGATCTGGTAATACCTCCTGTGTTCCAAGAATTGACACTTGGTAAAATTTGATCATATCCACTACCCAATCTTTTCGGTTTGGCCAAGCGTTATCACCATCTGATGGAGTATTTAAACGGATGTTGTAAGACATCACATTCATACTATTATGCTGTGCTATGGAGGTGAAGTTGGATAAGATAAACAAGGTTAATAATGCGAGTATTTTTCTCATAATCTGAATAGCGATCTTTTAGGATTTCTTTTTGTATAACAAAGGTATTTTATTTTCCTCCTTAGAAAGATGATGTAAATATCTCAGCCGTGTTAAACTCTGTTATATTGCCATAAAACGATGTAAAGGAGTAAAATACCTTTGACCAATACTTTACTCCATTACTCTTAATTTACTTCTTCAAAGCTTCCCAATGAGGATCTTTCATTCCTCCTAAATCAAAGATGGCAAAACCTTTTGCTCCTCCTTTTTTAGCTAAAACCAATGCTTTTTCAAGATCTTCTTGTTTAGGCAATGCTGGAAGGAAAAGACCAGTGTATAATGGTTCTTTATATCTAGATTTCAGATCTTTTACTCCTTGTTCTGTAGCGAACTTAATCCAGTCGATCGGCTCTTCATAGAAATTATTGTAAATCATTGGGAATACCATATCTAATTTAAAGTCATCCCATGATTGTCTACATATTTTTCTTGCCAATTCAGGATAAGGAAAGACAGCAGCAGACAATAATTTTCCTTCTTTATGTACCGCATCATAGATTCTATCTACCAAATGTGTCACAGAGTCATATCTAAACTGACGCCAATCTGCAGATTGTGTAGGGTCTTTCATATCATAGATATCTTCACCGTATTCCGCTAGAAACTTATCTCTACATGTCTGGCAGTAACAGAAATCATATTCAGGGTACTCTTTATCCTGAACGATACCATATAAAGGTTGTAGAGATGAAGCTAAAATCACATCAGAATAACGAACATAATCTAAATGTACTCCTTTTACTCCTTCAATTTGGGCTAATTCTTTTGCTTGTTTGATAATATGATCTTGAACAGGTACTTGCGAAGGACATACCCATTGGTAATAATCAACATATGGATGGTACTCATGACAAGACCTTCCATCGCCACTGACTGTATACCACTCTGGGTGCTTTTGTGCTTCTTTATCACCGTTTCTATTCAAAGTCCACATCCAAGCATGCATTTCAATATCTCTTTTTTTCAATAAAGGATACATCCTCTCAAATGTTTCTTTGGTGCCTCCCAATAGAACAGCTTCTATATTAATTTCTTTAAGTTGATCTAGTTTTTCTTCCCATTGTGCATCACTCCAATCATCATGAGCATGTAGCCACATCCACCTTTTGGGTAATTTTATATTTTCCCCAATGGCCGGAAGCCCTAACATTACTCCTGTTGTTGTTAATCCAGCTAGTTTTAAAAATTCTCTTTTTTTCATATCAAGTGCTTAAGTAATAATTCTTTATTTAATCTATGGGTGAGTAATTACTTCACCATAACTATCGTATCTTACCATTAATGTCTTCTTCTCCTGAGGTATTTCTAGAGAAACAATATACCCACCAGGGATTTTAGTTATTACAGGAATAACTTCTGTTCCCTTGTAGAGAAATGGAGTCTTCCACCCCAATTGATCTAAACTATAGGCATACTCTCTATATTTCAGCCAATAGTTCTTTTGTGCTCTATAAATATCAAAAAGTTGACGGTATAACCTCTCACTTTCTGTCTCAGAAACATCAATATCTTTTTTATCCCCAACTTTATTTTCTGTGAATTGGATGTATCCCCATTGTTCTGGCATATGCATGGCTATTTCTCCCTGTGGAGACCATACCCAATTGTATTCGGGAAAAGAATTACCTGTATTAGGGTCGATCTTCTTTGTATACTTCCCATCAACTACTTCATGTTGCCATTCTACTCTAGAGAAGTTAATTCTCCACCTTCTACCTTCTTCAGGATAAATCAGTACTGGTTTTTCCTGTGCTAAGACTGCCCATGGGAAGGCTATTTCCAAGGTCCATTTATCATCAATATCAGAAGGATCATTAATTGTCCCATACAACTTCACCGCAGACTTGAGTCCTTCAATATGCCAAGCATTCATGTAGGACCCACCATCTCTGTATGGTTTAGTCATCATTAAATCCCAGACTGTATTAAGCAGATTCATCTCGAATTCATAATATTGATGAGAATTTGGGTTCGGATTAATAAATACCTCGAAATCATTATCTTGATATATCACGGCATCTCTTTCTTCAATCGTACTCCATAAGTGGGGTTCTATCAATTCTGCTGCGATATAAAGATAATCTTTGTCCCAAAGCATTTTCATTTTTGTTTCAAAAAGAGGTGCAGGTTGTTTATCCCCTTCAATATCAACAAACAGTTTACTCCATTCTGCTTTTTCCCAATCTTCCTCATCTAAAACTCCATCCACCTCAATTGGCTCTGAAGTTGAATAACATAAATAACTTTCAGGTGTAGGATAAACCTGAGCAAAAGTAAAAAGTGGAAGAATGACTAATTGTATAATTAAGAAAGGTGTTCTCATCTTCTTATTGAAAGCATTTTAATCGAAGAAGTATCATGAAGATACCTCTCCGAAAAAATTTAATTTATAATAATTCTGGGTGCTGTTGATAAACCTTATAGACTAGTTCTCCAAACAAAGTATTTGTCCAGGCGAACCAAGATCTAGTAAATTTCTTAGGATCATTTTTATGGAAAGATTCATGCATAAAGCCTGTATCTGCATGTGTTGCTTTTAATTGTTCTAAGCACCACTTCACCTCAGTTGCATCTGTTGAGGTTAACCCTTTTTGAATGATCGACATTGGCCAAACATAATCCAACCCAACATGTGGACCACCAATACCTTCAAATTTTCCTTTAAAGAAGTACGGGTTATCTTCACTCCAAACAAACTTACGCGTGGCCTGATATAATGGATCTTCTACATCCATACAATCTAAATAAGGCATTGATAATAAACTAGGCACATTGGCATCGTCCATAAAATATTGGTTACCAAAACCATCTACTTCAAAAGCTAATATCTTACCATATTCTAAATGATCTTTAGTAGCATATTTTTTTAATGCTTCTGACACTTCATCTGCTAATGCTGCACACTCTTTTGCAAAAGAAGAGTCTCCAATTACATTCGTATAAATATCTTCTAGTTGTCTTAAAGACGCAACTGCAAAGTAATTCGATGGGATCAAGAATGGTAATAAAGTTGAATCATCTGAAGGTCTAAACGCTGATACAATCAAACCACATGGTTTTAAAGATGCTCCAGCACCCCAATTGGCCATGGTATCTTCATACTTCTGTGTTTTTCTTGAGAAAGTGTAAGGTCCCACACCATCTTTTCTCTGTTGTTCTTTAAAAGTCTTTAAGATAAGTTTTGATGCTGTTTTCCATTGATCATCAAAAATAGAAGTATCGCCCGTTTTTTTCCAATATCCATTGGCTAGCCTTACTGCATAACATAATGAATCGATTTCCCACTTTCTTTCATGAGTACCTGGTTTCATATCTGTTATATCAGAATCAGCCCAATGTGATTTTACAGTTTCATCTTTTTCAAAAGCATTGGCATATGGATCAAGTAAGATGCAAGCCGATTGGCGATTCACCAATCCCTTGATCATTAACTTCAACTCATCGTCCTCATTAGCTAAAGGTAGATAAGGCCACACTTGTGCTGTAGAATCTCTAAGCCACATAGCAGGAATATCACCTGTGATGACAAAGGTATCTGGCCTTCCATTTTCGATACTGAACTCAATGGTTGTATCTAATGTATTAGGATAGCAATTCTGGAACATCCATCTTAATTCAGGATCAGAAATTTTCTTTGCTACCTTTTTTATTACTTTCTCCACTGCCTCCGATGTAAATTTTCTTTCATTTAACGGAAGTCTATTGGATACATATTTATCTTTTAATAACTCAGATGCTAAAGCACCTGAACCTGTCATAGTTAAACCTGACGCTACTAATCCAGTTGTCTTTAAAAAACTTCTTCTTTTCATGGTTCTAGTTTTCTAAATTATTTAAACACTTGATCTGTAACTGACTTTTAATATCAGCTGCTGTTAATTTAGTTCTACTTACTTTAATCACTTTCTCTACTCCGGCATCTAAGTGAAAGTAGTTATCAGAGAAATGTGCAATTACATTTCCATTTAAAGTGAGAGCTACACTTTCAGCAAAAACATCTGATGATAACTTAATCGTTACCTCTCCATTAATATCTTCTACTGATGATATAATGCTTGCTTTTGGTAATTGTTGATTTTTGGGCTTCACAAAGAAAGCATAATTAAGTGCTTTTACTTCTTTGTTTTCACCTACGGATTTCAACAATAAATAATGAGTTTTCTTATCATTCGAAGAGAATTTCTTCCCAAAGAAATCTTTCAACGATTGATGAACAATCTCAGTACTTGAATTCTTTTTAACAGAAAAATCTACTGATTTCGAAGAGATTAACCCTTTTTTAAAATCCCTTAACTCTACAATTAATTTAGAAGTATCTCCTTTCCAATGATCATTGACAAAATCAACTTTCAATGAATCGTTCTCAACATCTGTAACAATAATTTGTGGCTCAAAAGATCGCTTTACAGTATAATGTAGAGCCTTCCACTCTCCATAATAATCTATTGACGACCATGAAGCAGCTGGCCAACAATCATCTAATTGCCAGTACAATGTCCCCATACAATATGGCATATTACTTCTGTGAGCTTCAAAGCCCTGACGCATACCGTCTGCTTGTAGTAACTGCCCTACATAAACAAAGTCTTCAAAGTTTTCTGGTACTTTAAAGTCACGTTCCATATATACTTTAATCAAGCCGTTACCAGTGTAACTTTTTTGATGGGTATTCATCACTTCTGTTTCTAACCCCCAGTCTTCTTCTACAGTAAATTTCTTAATTGATTCAAAAGATGGGAATGATTGGAACCCATATTCACTCATAAATCGAGGAACATATTCTTTAAAGCTTTCGAAAGGATATTTACCATGCCACACCCCCCAGAAGTGATTATCTCCAATAGAAAAATCTTCTATTTTACCCCAATTTGATATTGGAGATGAAGGATAATAGAATCGGCCTTTATCTAATGAATTGACCATTTTAGGAAGTAATTCATCAAATAACTTTTTATAATCCTCTTGTAATTTATCTTGAACGTCTTGACTCCATTTGTAACTATCTTGCCAACCCCAATTATCCCAGGCAACACCAACTTCATTATTACCACACCATAATGCTAATGAAGGTCTATTTCTTAATCTTTTGATATTGTATGAAGCTTCTTCTTTAACCTTACGAAGGAAATCTTTATCTCCTGGATACATTGTACAAGCAAACATAAAGTCTTGCCATACCAATAATCCCTTTTCATCACATTGGTCGTAGAAATAGTCACTTTCATAAATACCTCCACCCCAAATACGCACCATGTTCATATGTGCTTGCGTCATGCTTTCAATCATCCAATCATAACGATCCTTTGTAACAGAAGGTAAAAAGCTATCTTGTGGGATATAATTTACCCCTTTCATAAACACTGGCTCGCCATTAACTTTCACATAGAAACTTTCCCCTAGACTATCTGGTTCATTGACTAACTCTACAGTTCTAAATCCAATTTTATTCAATTTTTCATCTACTAACTGTCCTTCCACCATTACTTGAGCTGTAATGTTATAACGGCGTTGTTCACCTAAGCCATTCGGCCACCATTTTTCTGGATTTGATACTTCTGCATCTAAGAAAACTTTATTGATCCCTTTTGATAATTGGATTGATCTAGCTTCTCCCGAAAATGTTGTTTCCTCTGATGACAATCTAACTTTAGCTTCAGTATCTACTTCTGAATACACCTCAATACTTGCAGATAAAGTCGCCTTTTCGTCTGTTAATGATTGCTGAACGATATGGACATCATTAATTTTTGCATTGTTCCATATCACCAAATTGATGTCTCTCCAAATACCTGATGTCACAAACCTTGGACCCCAATCCCAACCAAATGAATAGGGAGCTTTACGTGAATAAATACTGAACTTTTCTGCTCTTGCATCATTATCTGCTGGGTATTCAAAGCCAGCTTGATCGCGTAAGGGTTTTGTGACTTTGATAGGAGAATGAAAATACACTTCAAGTATATTCCCTTTTTGCTTAAGTAAACGAGTTACTTCTTTTTCATACCCCACAAACATATTGTCTGAAGAAAGAATTTTTTCTCCATTTAATGTTACATCTGCATAAGTATCTAAGCCATCAAACTTTAATGAAAATTGTTGTTTATCTAGGTTTACAGGAAGATCGAACTTGGTCTTGTATACCCAATCTTCTTCCTCAATCCATTGTAAATCTTTTTCATTTTGTCTGTAAAAAGGATCTTCAATAAGTTTGTTTGCCAATAAATCAGTATGTACCACACCAGGTACTGTAGCTTTATACCACTTACTTTTGGAAGCTTGTTTAAATTCCCAATTTTCTTGAATGGGGTATTGTTGTTTAGTGGTTGTGTTTCTTTCCCAGTTCTCAGTACAACTGAACAATCCAAGGAATACAACTAGTGATAGATAGTAAGTCTTTATGTTCATGATTTTTGATAGAAAACTGCCCATAACATATTGTCATGGGCATATTTATATTACTCTAGCTCACCAAACAAATAAGTAGAAACAAACCAGAAGTTTTGTTCATCTTCTTTAAGTTTCTGTGCTGTTGGAATATTCACTGTAATTTCATGTTCACCAGTAATCTTTTCCATAGGGAAAATCATTGGTGGAACGTCAGAACCAGGACACCAATTTGATCTTGAAAGATCTGATGAAGCTTCTGGCTCTTCAATTTTTTTAGTCTTATATTTTTTAGCTTCCCAATCGATGTAATCTACATTTCTAGTTTTTAACCAAACCCCAGATGTTGGATTAAATCTTCTAAAAGAAGCACAATCTGTTCTCCAAGGAGTAAACTTAAATAATTCCTCTCCATCTAACTTTATTATATTCTCCGTCGGTACGAACTCATCTCCACCACTATGGCCTCCATGACCTGTAGTAATGTAACCTAAGTTTACAGATTTTGCGTTTTTAGGAATGCTCACTTTAGCTCCAATATCTGCTCTTTGGAATTTATCACAACCTCTTTGAGGTGGAATATATCTCACAGAGTTCAATACCGGTGCGATCCAGCGTTTTTTTGCTGGTTCATAGGCATTCTCCGATTCATCAAATCTTAATTTCACATCAACATTATAACCTTCTTTTGTCCAAGTATCGATATGAACACCAACATATACTTCACCTTCTAACAATGGCAAAAGATGCGTAATGTCTTGCTTCCATTTTGCTTTCTTGGCCCAACCATCAATGTATACAGGCATTCTATTAGGGTACTTCACTGTATCTTCAGAATAGAAGCCTACTCCAAAAGGTGTCATGAAACGCATCAGTTCAACTGCGGGTTGATATTCACCCTCAGCCACCATACCTGGGAAGTTATCTGTCTTTTCTGCATCTTCAGAATGCTGTAATGTAAATTGACCTTGAACAACACTCAACATATTTACACCATTCACTGGCATTACAAAAACAGACCCGGCCTTATCCCAACGGTCTCCTGCAGATGTTTCCTCAACGATAATACTCACCTTCGTCTCTCTCTCAAATTTGGGAATACTTATTTTACGGAGCATAATTCTCCCAGATTCGATATAAAAAGGTTGAGTATCGCTTACATTAATACCATCTTTTGTAAGGTTAGGATCAAAATACAGATGTTCGTTGTCAAATACATGATAAGTCTTATCGCCGATACTTGCGATTTCTTTTGGTCCACACCCGATCACTAAGATGGCCAAAATTAAAGAGGAAATAATGTTGTTTTTCATGATCATTCGTACGATGTTTTTTTGCTAATTGTATAATAAAATCAGGCAGGTAATTGACTCTTTAATGCTACAACGGTATCCATAGAAGTAACACTCCTTTGATACTCAGCATCAAGGTTTTCCTTGCTCATTGCTACTTTGTCGTTTTTAAACTGCATCAAACTGTTGATAGTCATGGATGCACTTGAATGCACTGCATGTACATTCGACTTTTCTATTATTTCTTTGACATTGGAAGGTAAAACACCACTCCCTGCCATTATTTCAATTCTTCCATTAGATTGATCAACCAATGTTTTTAAAGTACTCACCCCTTCAAGTGCTGTCATTTTTTGTCCTGATGTTAGTACTCTATCTACACCTAATGCAATCAAATCTTCTAAAGCTTCTTTTGTGTCTCTTGCCATATCAAAAGCTCTATGGAAAGTTACTCCCATAGGTTTTGCTGCCTCAACTAAGGGTCTACACCTATCAACATCAATTCTTCCTTCTGCAGTAAGTGCTCCAATCACTACACCGTCCATACCTAGCTTCTTTGCCATTCTCACATCTTCAAGCATTTCTTCAAATTCTAAATCTGTGAAAAGGAAGTCACCACCTCTTGGTCGTATAATGGGAAAGATATCAATAGTCACTTTTTTTCTAGCCGTAATCATGCAGCCTTTGCTTGGAGTTGTTCCTCCTTCAAGTCTTCCTCCACAAAGTTCTACACGATCTGCTCCACCCTTTTCAGCGGCTATAGCAGAGTCTACCGTATAAGCACAAATTTCTAAAGTCGTTTTCATAATTGGTTGGGCAGGACTACTCCTGCCCTTCTTTTTTCATCCTCGTTTTACTAGATATTAATAGCAATGTTTGATGGTGGAGGTGTATTTATTCCTAAAGTTTTATTTGGAGTTTCTGACATTTCAAAAACTAATTGCCCACCATTCATTATCTCTTCGTGTGTGATATATAATCTATCCAATTTTTCACCATTCAATGTGATCGATTGGATGTATTTATTCTTCTCTGAAACGTTATTTGCAGTTACTGTAAATGTTTTACCATTTGATGTGTTTATGGTTGCTTCTTCAAAAATTGGAGAACCAACTACGTATAATCCTTGAGCTGGGTTTACAGGGTAAAAACCAAGTGCACTAAATACATACCAAGCTGAAATCTGTCCACAATCTTCATTTCCTGCAATACCCTCAGGTGTATTATCGTATTGGGTATCCATAATTTCTCTTACTTTCTCCTGTGTTTTCCAAGGCTCACCGGCATAATTATACAAATACGCTATATGGTGTGATGGCTCGTTACCATGAGCATATTGACCGATTAAACCAGTAATATCAGGAGATACATTCGCACCTGTCAATTCAGATGATGCAGTAAACAACTCATCTAATTTTTTAAGGAAAGCCTCTTTAGAAGGATACAAATCAATTAACCCTTGAACATCCTGTAATACAAACCATGAATGTTGATAAGCATTTCCCTCCGTGTAATCTGTATTTTCTCTATGATTTGCCTCAGCAGGATCAAACGGCAATCTATATTTACCTTTTGTAGATAACCCTCTCATAAATTCCGTTTCTTTATCAAACAACGGTTTGTATGCTTCAGAACGCTTCATGTATTTCATATAGGTTTTCTCATCACCTACTTTTTTAGCTACTTGTGCGATACACCAATCATCATAAGCATATTCTAATGTCTTAGTCACTGATTCATTTCCTTTATCAGAAGGGATAAAACCATATTTTTTATACGCTTGAAGATCTCTTTCATCTTGCATTGAAGTTTTCACCATCGCTTCTAATACTCTATTCGGATCAACCCCTTTGATGTTTTTCAAAACAGCATCTGCTAACACAGGCATAGCATGATATCCAGTCATACAATTTGTTTCATTACCTGCTAAAGCCCATACAGGTAATAAACCTGTCTCGTCAAAGTGAGCTAACATTGAATTAATGAAATCAGCATTTCTTTTTTCTGATTCTACAATCGTCGCTAATGGATGAACCGCTCTAAAAGTATCCCATAAAGAGAATGTACTGTAATAAGTAAACCCGTCCGCATGATGTAATTTATGGTCTGCTCCTTTATATTCTCCCATAGCATCTGAGTGAGTCACAGGAGCAATTTTAGTATGATATAAAGCAGTATAGAAGATCTCTCTTTCCTTCTTATTTTTGGTTGTTACCTTAATTTGACTTAAAGCATTTTCCCAAATATCAGACGCAGCTCTCACTTTTTGATCAAAATCGTAAGCTTTTGCTTCTTGATTGATTGCTGCTGCTGCTCCTTCTAAAGATGCTGAAGAAATACCCACAGCTGCATTCACTTGTTGTTGATTATCAACTTTATCAAAAATTATTTGAGCTACTAAACGTTCTCCTCTTTTTTGAACTTCAATATTTTTGATTTTTGAAGAGAACTTCATCTCAAAATACACTCTCTGATCTTCTGCCCATCCACTTGAAAGACGATAACCTTTTATTGTATTTTCGTTTTTCTTTTCTAATGCTGATTTCTGAACTCCATCCCAATTGACTGCAAAACCTAAGTTAATTACAACTGACGGTTCTTTAATACTTTCTGGATAAGTCCAACGATGAAAACCTGTATGTAAACCTGTAGTTACTTCTGCTTGTATACCACTATTTTGTAATAGCACTGAATAGTAACCCGGCTTGGCAGTTTCCTGATCGTGAGAATATTTTTCTGTGTATCCTAATTGGTTTCTATCTTGGATATTGGCGTCTAATCTATATTTCTTATCTGTTGGTAAAATCAAGATATCATTAAGGTCTCCTATTCCTGTTCCGCTTAAGTGTTGATGACCAAAACCAATAATTAATGAATCGGAAATATGGTATCCTGATACCCAATCCCATCCACTTACTCCATTTACAGGACTACATTGTACTCCCCCATATGGTAAAGTGGCACCAGGAAATGTATGACCATGTTCTCCCGTACCTATGAATGGATCAACATAATCCACTAAACGTTCGGTATTTTTAGTCTCATTTATGGTTTGAGAAGTTTTTGTACACGCTATATTCACAATACCAGCGGCCAGTATTAGTGACATTCTTTTTAAGTAGTAATTGATAGACACTGTGTTAATAATTTTAGATCGTTGTTAATACACTAGTTAAGTGTTTTTTCTACAGCAAAAATAAGAAATATCAGTCATTATCACGCATTAAAACACGCATAAACATGCATATCAAGTCATAACTTTTGTAAATACAGTGAAAAATCAAATAATTCTTCTTTCAAACCGAGTGAAAACAGTATAATCTAATTGAAAAAGAAAAAGCGTAAAGACTCAATTACAAGACTTTACGCTTTCAATACTTTTTTATTAATTACTTTGGTTACTATACCACTGTTTAATTGCAATAAAATTGGTCGATTCTCCTACCCCGCCTCTTTGTCTCTGCATTGCCTCATTAGCATTTGCAGCATTAACATTTAGCTCTCTATTTGGATAAGGAAATCTACTTGGTCTAACCCAATTGGTTACGCCACCTCTATGTAATGGAACTTCTTGTATTCCATCTTGTACTACTGATGGGTCTACAAGTGGGTCTGATGGGTATTTAGGCAAATCATAATCTCTATCAGCTTCAGGAATCACATAGTCTACAATCGATGGTAAATGTGTTCTATTCCATAGAGCAAATGAGTTATAACCATCACCAAGTAATGAAATCCATTGCTCATAAACCACCACATCTCTTCTTGCATCATTATCTGCTGCTGCATTATATCTTGCAACTGCAGCGGTCACATAATCTGTTACGGCTGCTGTGTGGTCATAATTTGTATCTGTTTGTCTTTTATACAATTCAACAAACATTGATTCATAATCTGCCCCTGGAAAATCCAGAGAATTATATTTTGACATTGCGAATTCAACAGCTCTTTGGAATGCACTTGCATCTGCTACTCCATAAGAAGGAATTGTTGATGCTTCAGCGATCATAAACTGAACTTCATCTGCACCAATAACAATACTCGGAGATAATTGATTAAAAGTGGCAGGATTCAATCCAGCAAGGGTAATAAACTGCCCATCATTATTAAACTGATAAGGATCATCATCAGGGGCATCCTCAGCTAAATTTTGATTCACCCAGTAAGCTGCTTGCTGAGCTCCATTTTTTTCAACATTAAAGAAAACTCCTCTATTTCCATCTCCATTATCTCCAAGACGTACACCTCTATAATGTGCTTTTACAAAAGTACCTTCATCTCCTGCTTTTAGGAAGGGATTAAAGTTAGTGTATTGAGTTGTATCAGACATTGCTTTGCTAATACCTCCTGTATAGTCCAAATGAGAAACGACTCTAAACATTCTTGGATCTTGATTGTCTTGCATTGATTTTAAAGCCAACTCTGATAAATAGGTATATGAGAAACCACCTACTTGACCTTCAACAGCTATTCCGGTACCATTAACATGCTCACCCCAAGGTCCACCATCAGAAACGTGTCTAACATATACCGCCTCGGACCAATTAGAAATATATCCACCACTATGGCTATAACCATCATTAAAAACAGTTGCTCCAGTTGATGGATCAGCTTCAGACATCATCAAGCCAATCTTCATTAATAATGAGTTGGCAAGTTTCACATATTTCGATGGGCCGCTGATTCCTGCATCATAAAGATCGTATGTGATAATATCTCCTGTACTTGCATTACTTAATACATCTCTGGCAGATTGTAAATCTGAAACCATTGCTTTTAAAGCATCTTCCTGTGCATCATATTTTGGGTAATAAACAAACTCTGAGAAACCTTTACCTGCTTCAGAATAGGGTATATCTCCATAAATTTGTGTGGCTCTTAATAAGTTTACCACTTTTATGATTGTAAATTGTGCTACTTGTGCCGTTTTACCTTCATTAGTTAATCGATCCACAGCATCTGTTATATTTCTAGTTACATCTCCATAGATTAAATCAAAAGTTGGTGATGTATGACTATCATCAATAGCAAAACCCTGACCTGTAGTATATAGACAAGCTGTATTTTGAGCTATTGGTCCTGATGTAATAATATTTCCCCTCCATGCTTCGGCTCCATTAGAGAACATCTTTAATTGAGAGAAAGTCATTAGGTGTTGTACATCGAGGTTATTTGAAGTCCAAGGATTGGTATTCATCTCCTCAAACTTTTCGGTACATCCTATCAAGGAAAGAGTAGCGACAGCAGTACCTAATATATATCTTTTTAAGTTCATTTTAATCAAATTTGAGATTAGAAGTTAGCACTTAATTTCACTCCATAAGTTCTTGGAATAGTAAGGTTTGACACCTCAATACCCTGCCCATTTCTTGATGTAAATGAGCTTTCAGGGTCAATATTATCTGTATTTTTCCACAGATAAACCAAGTTAAACGCATGTCCTGTAATAGAAAGGTTTCTAATAGGAGTGTTACCGATAAGATTGTCAGAGAATTTATAAGTAAGAGTAATCTCTCTTAGTTTAATAAATGATGCATCATAAATAAAGAACTCGCTAATTCCTGCAATTGATGGATAATAAAGTTCAGGGTCTACTGAATTTGTATAAGGTGTAGAAGTACCTTGATCATCAACATTTACTAGATTACCAGGATTCCAACCTGTTCCACTATAATAATCATCTCTTCCTGTTAGAGTTTCTTCATGCTTACCTAATGAATACATTGAAGCTTCAGTGTTAGAGTAAATATCACCACCGAATTTACCATCAATTAGGAAAGAGAAAGATAGATTTTTATAATTTAAAGTATTTCTCCAACCTGCCATCCAAGGTTGAACTCCATTACCAATGATATGATTACCATCTTGCTTTTGGACTCTTCCAGCATCATCAACTACTAAATTACCATCAGCATCTCGTAGGGCTTTAGAACCTACAATAGCACCATATGGCTGCCCTGGAATTGCCTGTACTGATACTCCACCAATACTAATCAATTGGAAGAAATCAACACCTTCTGTCAAAGAGACTACTTCATTTTGGTTGTAAGCAGCGTTAATATTCATCTCCCAAGAGAAGTCATCCTTTTGAATTGGTGTATAGTTGAACATAAACTCCCAACCACTATTATCAATCTGACCCGCATTAATAATTGCTCGTTCATAACCAGAACCTTTAGAGATATCAACCCCTAGAATCTGATCCACTGCAGATGATTTATAGTATGCTACATCAAAACCAAAACGGTCTTCAAAGAATCTTAGGTCTAAACCTATTTCATACGATGTTTGTATTGATGGCTTCAATGTTCTATTTGGAATATTATTCCCTTCTACTCTACCTATATTAATTCCATTATGATTCCAGTTATCCAATGAATATTGAAGTGCCAAACTATACGGATCAGTATCTGACCCAACTTGTGCCCATGATGCCCTTAGTTTACCAAATGACATCCACTCTGGAGTATCCCAGTCCATATCTGAGAAAATCCAAGAAGCACTTACTGATGGGTAGAAAAATGAATTGTTATTGATAGGAAGTGTAGATGACCAGTCATTTCTAGCAGAGACATCTAGGAATAAATAACCTTTGTAACCAATAGATGCTGTACCATAGATGGAAGCGATTGCTCTTTCATATGTCGAATAATCTGAAAACAGTTGAGAACCTGCTTTTGGATTTTGGAAATCAACAGAGTTAAAGTTTGATGAACCAACATCTGAATATTGTCTAATATCATGCATGTATGATCCACCAAAATTGGCTGTAATATCAAAATTATTGACTTGCTTATTGAACATCAATAAGAAATCTGAATTGTTCTCCATTGAAAGGTTTGTTCTCTGGAATGCTCTACCTTGTTCGTAGAAAGGTGTATACAATGGTTGTAAAACATCTTGACGTAAAGCATTGTAGTCAACCCCTGTCCTAGCTAATAGCTTTAGATAATCCGTAAACTCGAAAGTTAAGCTTACCATACCAGTCACCCTATTCAACTCATCTTGATTGACTACCTCATTCATAGTCCAGTAAGGGTTAGTCTCCTTATCGTTATAACCTTTTGGTCTTCCATCTGCCGTTTTATAATCTTTCAACCAATTATGATCAATCGTAGTAGGCAAGGCAACCATCATTCCCATATAGTTATTCACAGAATTACCCATTTCCATTCTGTTGAATGCTTTCTGGTTGACATAGGTAATTTTTGAGTCTAATGATAAAATCTTTAATAATTTAGTAGAACCTCTTAGGTTAAACGTATTCCTTTTGTACGTTGAGTTATCCACCATCCCTTTATTATCCATATTGGAATACGAAAAACGGATGTTTGAATTTTCATTGGCTCTATATATACCAACATTGGTATTCCAAGTCACACCAGTTTTAAAGAAATCCCTATAATTATCAAAAGCAGAAACTACTCTTTCTACCCCATCATAATAAGCTGAAGAACGCTGTCCTGTGATTTTAGGACCCCACATTGAAGTTTGAGCTTTAGGGTTAGTAGGCTCGTTACCTAACGTACCCATTGCATATTGTTTTTGATCTTTTGGTGTGATACCCACCATATCAAAAGTAACACCTGTATTAAAATCTAAACCTGCTCGGTCACTTCCTTTACCTGATTTTGTGGTAATAAGTACTACACCATTGATCGCTCTCGATCCGTAAAGTGCTGTGGCTGAACCTCCTTTCAACACTGACATTGATTCGATGTCTTCAGGATTTATCGATGAAAGTCCATCACCAGTATTTACATCTCCATTGTCAGCACTATCACCACCATCTTTTAATGTTTCATTTGATATCGGTACTCCATCAACAACATATAAAGGTTGGTTATTCCCGCTCAAGACTGCATTACCACGGATTACCACCCTAGAGGATGTCCCTGCTCCAGACACTGGAGCAACCTGCACACCAGCTACTTTTCCAGAAAGAGAGTTCATTACATTTGAAGTAGATCCAGCGTCACCCAATTGCTCAGAATCAACTTCTGACATGGCATACCCTAATGATCTTTCCGATCGTTCGATACCTAATGCCGTCACAACAACCTCTTCTAATTCTTCAGCATCAACATCTAATTTTACTGATATATTGGTAGAGTTTGTGACATCCACTTCTTTAGAAGCATATCCAATAAATGAGAAAACCAACGCATTTTGTCCGTCTTCTAAATTAATATTGAAATTACCATCTAAATCTGTAACTGTACCCGAAGAAGTTCCTTTAATTAGTACATTCACTCCTGGAAGAGGAGCATCGTCTGTAGCATCTTTCACAGTACCCGATACTGTTCGGCCCTGTGCATAAATGTTATTAAGCATTAGAAAGAGAGCACTTAATAACAAGAGTAAGTGTTTTTTCATGATGTAGAAAAATGAATAGTTTTTGGATTTTGAAAAACTTTTTAACCCAGATAAGAACAACAATTAATATTGTTGACTCAAATGGTTATTGGCATCCTCAAATCAATGGTTATTACCAGTTCCAACAAAAGAGATAGTAAAGTTTATTTAATAGACAGAGGAGCCAACTGAATGACGAGAAAGATCTATAGTTTCATTTTTGAGCTTTCACCTAGTTACAGGCTTTTATTCTTAAAATGGCTTTATTTAATATAATATCAATACCTATTCAAATAGGTGTAAGTGAAATAAATTATATGTTATACGATAATAATTTTTGGGTTAGATAATTTAATTTGGTAACTAATATAGCCTTTTTTCTTAAATAATTTCCATTCCTAAGTCCTTAAATGGCTTTAATATTGGTTCGTTGGTATCTAATTCTGTAATAAGTACATTTACTTTATCTACAGAAACACATAAAAATGGTTGTGCAGTGTTTAATTTATCAGATGTAGCCACTGAAACTACTTTGTTTGCCGCCTTGCTCATTGCATTTTTCACTTCCACTTCTTCCCTATCGATATCCGTAATTCCTCTTGAAGTATCTAAACTACGGGTACCTAAAAAGCACACATCTGCTTTAATTTCTTTCAGCTCATTCATCACAGAATAGCCTACAGTAACTAATGCGTTTGGTAAGATTTTACCACCTAAGAAATAGACATCAACAAATCGGTGTCCTACCAATGAGGATGCAATAGGAAGACAATTGGTGATAATGGTTCCTTTAAAATCTTTCGGTAATTTTTTTACTAACTCTAGGTTAGTCGTACCACCATCAATAAGAATCACAAAATCATCGTTCAGCATTGAGATTGCTTTTTCAGCAATGATTTCCTTTTTTGCTTTGCTGTACACCTCACGGTCCTCATAGCTAAAAGGAATATAAGAAGAAACTTCAGAATGTTCTTCTAAGTTAATTTCATTTTGATGCTTCACAGCACCACCATGAACTCTACGAATTGAGCCAAGATCTGATAATTCTCTCAAATCTCTACGAACAGTATCCTCAGAAACATTTAAACGTTGACTAAGCTCAGATGAAAGTACTTTGTTATTCTTTCTGATCTCTGCCAAGATATATTGATGTCTCTCTTCTTTTAACATAATGATTTAAAATTAATATGTGATATGGTCTATGCTCTTTAACAAACATACACGAACACGCACAAACACGCAAAAATTCAATATCTAAATTTACGAACAAATGCTAACGATTGAAACATTTATTATTTTCTTTATATTTCCTTAGATATGTCCAACAAAAAAGCCTTAAACGGTATTTCATTTAAGGCTTTTTGCTGAAGTCTATGAGAGTTTATGCAGATGCATGCACATTTTCCTCCAAATATGTTTTCACTTGTTCCATTAGCCACATTGGTGTAGAAGTTGCTCCTGAGATACCTACATTATCCTCGGGATTGATCCATGATAAGTCGATTTCATCTTCATTTTCTACAAAGTAGCTTCTTGGGTTGTGTTTTAGACAAACGTTATACAATGCTCTACCATTTGAAGATTTTTTACCACTAACAAAAATGATCACATCATTCTCACCAGAGAACTTAACCATCTGTGGTTCTCTGTTGGATACTTGTCTACAAATACTATCGTTCGCATTGAACTCGTCTTTATGTTTCTCTTCCCCTTGAGCTGCATCAATTCTTTTTTCAATTTCAGCCTTCAGTTCATAAAAACCTTTAGTACTTTTTGTTGTCTGAGAAAATAGAGTTACTGGTTTATTAAAGTCCACTTTCTCTAAATCCTCAATTGAAGATACAATAATACAATTATCACCTGTTTGGCCTGTCAAACCAATTACCTCAGCATGACCTGGCTTTCCATAGATTACTAACTGTCCTTCTTGTTCTTCTGATTTATCATAAGCATTCTTTACTCTGTTCTGTAGTTTTAAAACGACAGGGCAAGATGCATCAATTAATTCGATATTATTTTCAATGGCGATTCTATACGTTTCTGGTGGCTCGCCATGAGCTCTGATTAAGACTTTACAATCACGTAAATCTTTAAGATCTTCTTTATCGATAACAATCAGACCTTTTTCTCTTAACCTTTTTACTTCCATGCTATTATGAACGATATCACCCAAACAATATAACTTGCCTGACTCGTCCATCTCCTCTTCTGCCATTTGAATAGCAAACTCAACCCCAAAGCAATATCCAGATTTCTGATCGATTGTAACTTCCATTATTTTTTAGTGCGTTTGGTATTTTTAATACAATACAAAAGTACATTTTATTATGAAAATGTAGCAACAGTATCTACTACAACATTTGCCTATATATAATTGTTATATCTCTTTTTTAGCAAATTGGTCTATTTTCTTAAGATCACCCCGGTTCACCTCCTTTAATTCATAAGAATTAGGTGCCAAAACATGTACTAAATATTCCATTGCTTTTTCTGGAAATGCCGTATCACCACAGGTATAAAAATCTACAGACACAAAATTATGTTCTGGCCATGTATGTACAGCAAAATGACTTTCTTGAATTACAACAACTCCTGAAACACCATGAGGAGAAAAATGATGAAAAACAGATTGTACAATGGTAGTATTAGCAGTAATCGCTGCCGCCTCCATAATCTCCTTCATTTTCTGAGGATCATTTAAAGCACCATGGTCACATGAATACAATTCACCTAAAAGTTGTTTCCCTAGAAAAATTTCCTCTCCTTTATAAAAACTCATATAACAATAAACAAAAATTGTCTGTATGTTCAGATATCTTCTACTTTTATTTGTCTGCGGGATTTTTAGTTGTTCTACCTCATCAAGTTCTGAGATCAATTTAGTTAAAACAGAAACCCTCCAAGCTCCAACTTTAAACAAAAGCATCGATAATATTATACACGCTATAGTTGATAAAAAGTTGGCACAAAGCAAATATCTTAAAGAGATTCAACCTTGGCCTGACTCTTCGTTTGTAGAATTAGACCGATTGGACAGCCTTTTTGTACTTGATATTCGATATGCAACAACTAATAACTTTACTAAAACAGTATTGTATGATTGCCCAAAAGCAATGCTTCGTAAAGTGGTCGCCTTACAATTAGTAAAGGTACAACAAGAACTCATTAAAAAAGGTTATAGAATTAAATTATTTGATTGCTACCGACCTTTATCTGTACAATGGAAAATGTGGAAAGTATATCCAGATAGAAGATATGTAGCAGACCCAAGAATTGGATCATGGCATAACCGAGGTCTTGCTGTTGACTTAACGCTTTGTGATCTTGATGGCAACCAAATCGAAATGGGTACACCCTACGATTACTTTGGCAAGAAAGCGTGGCCTGCTTACGAAAATTTATCTAAAGATGTATTACATCACAGAAAATTATTAGCTAAAACTATGTGGAAGTATGGATTTGGCCCTACAAGTACTGAATGGTGGCATTATTCTTACCAATCCGTTCGTTTTGGTGTCTCTAATTTTCCTTTTAGCTGTCAAAAAAATTAAATTTCACTTAAAAAATTACTGTAATATACTTATTAACAAAGTTTTACCCTATATTGAAAATATGATTTATGGACATCATTGATGGCCTTGAATTACAAATCCATTTAATCGAAATTTTAATATGTTTATTCTAGTAACGTAACTGATTTGTATTAATCTAAGTGATGGATTTAACGTCCTAAATGAATAGTTTTCTTACAACCCATGCTTTCAACATGATAATATTTAAAAATGACGCGGCCGTTGTACAATGGGACATTGCGACTGACAGCATTGTTTGCCATTGGAAAAACCAGTTAAACAGTCAACCAATTCAAGAAGTTGTACAAGCAATTATTGAATTACAAGAAGCCAACGGTATTTCATTTTATATTTCAGACCGATCAGAACTAGATTTCTTATGGTCCGGTTACAATGAGTGGTATGCCTTTGATTTATTACAGTTTGACCTGAAAAAAGAGTTTCACACAACTTTAGTTTTAGATCCTAATAACCAATTAAATCAGAAGTTATTAAGATCTTGTGATGAAATTGCCTCATTACCATCTATGAATCATATTCAAACTTTCCGACAGAGGAAAAACCTGGATATGTTCCTTGAACAACAACATTTAAATAAGATCTAAAACAAAAAAGCCATGTAACAATTTTTGCTACATGGCTTTTTTATCAATTAGGACTAGTGATTAGTTCGCTTTACCTAACATTTTATTTTTAAGTTTCTTATCCGCTGGCTTATTTCCTAACCAAATACCGAATAAAACTTTTTGGAATTCTTCGTTCTTGATTGTCGTTAACTCTTTGCCATTTTTGTAAGCTTTTAGAATAGTTCCTTTGTCTACAAATTGGAATTTATCACCTACTTCTACTTCATCTGAAAATACTGCGATAAAACTATCGATTTCTGATTGTAATGAAGAAGTATCTCCATTCATTGAGTTTTTGAATCCTTCTTTGATTGTCTCTTCCATTTTCTCTTTAGAAATTAGGCTAGAGATAATGTCCAATTGGATCATCTTATTGTCAGTGTTATAAAGCACTTCGTTAGCATCTGTCGATTTCTTCGGTAAGTATAAACTACCTACATATAATGAAAGGAAATACTTAGAACGTACCCCTGCTCCATTAAGGTCAAGAGATAAACCATTGATCTCAACTTTGTTTTCTAGAGTTACATCTGAAACCGTAGTAGTTTGTGCGTTTACTGAAATGATTGAGGCAATCATTACTATGATAGTATATAGTACTTTCTTCATGCTTATATTTAGTAAATAAAATAAATAGGAGTTGTAATCTTCATTAAAATGTTCTTTAAATTCAATTACAACCTTTAATTATAATAATAATTTATGAATACACATTCACAATAAGTGAATTTTTATGCTCGAATATTGTCTTTATCTGCAAATTTAATCTCAACCCAGTAAATAAATCTAGCAAGTAAACGATAATACAGTGCTAAAAACAATAGAGCAAACATTCCCCAAAGGACAACAATATTAAACCAGAAGGTATTGTAAAATCCCCCCATAAAATACTTCTTCGGAGCAAAGAAGTGAGTTCTAAAATCTAGGAAGTTTTCGTTCTCTGTTGGGTAATTATATATAGGATAAATTTGCTGAATTAATTTATGTCCATACTCAACAATTCTTTTCTCTGTAAGTACATTGGTCACAAATTCAGAAATTCTATCATTGGTATATACATCTTTATAATGCAAATACTTTTCTTTACCATAAGTTTTTAAAAGCTCCTGAATTTTTGCTTCTTTTCTTTTTTTCCAATAGATGTACACCATATTGTAATGCTGTCTAGCATCTTTGAAAGTTGAATACAACTGACTGACTATTGCCTTAGAAAACTTTTCAGTATTACTATTCAATACAATGGGTTCCATCTCAAGTTCTCCCCAATCAACCGTATTTAATACTTCATTTCTGATTAATTCAACATTATCAATATAAGTCTCCGTAGAAACCTTTATATCATCAGGATCATTTAGATAGATTTTCACTTCTTCCAACTTACTAATAAGCGTTGGGTAATAATATGTTCTTAAGTAATCTGCCTTATAGATTTCTGTATCCAACTCGAAGAAGTTTCTTTCATACCTATTCCCCGAAAATTGCTCCACCATTAACCCTTCAAAAGCCCATCTAGAAGCCATAAACTCTCCTACTAAAGGAACTGTTCCGTTCGTATTTTTAAAGATTGGATTAATATTCTCATACTGTACAACCACACCTCCTAATAACAACTGTGGTATAAGTAAAATCGGAATCAAGATATAAACTGTTACTACCGATTTAAATGCACTTGAGACATTAAGACCTATCATGTTGGCAACACAGGCTGTCGAAAACAACATCAAGAAATACTCTAAATACAAGCCTTGGATTCCCATAATTGTATTACCAATCAATACAAAAACCAAAATTTGTATCGCTGACATCCCTGATAAAATGGCTACTTTAGAATATAGGTATGCTTGATTACTCAACGAAAGATAAACTTCCCGTTTCCGTATCTTTCTATCTTTTATGAGTTCTTCGGCACTTATCATAAGACCTAAGAAAAGAGCAACAATAACTGCCATAAAAATATAAGATGGCATATTCATGTTCTCTCTAAAAATATATTCCGCCCTTCTTTTCAACTCATCGAAATGATAGAAATACACGATCAGAGACAACATCAAAGCCAAGAATGGTGCTTGAATCAAGTTCACCATCATATATTGCTTATTGTTGAACTTTGTATTTAAGTCTCTTAGGACAAAGATTTTGAACTGTTTCAGTTTTGAAGGGATCTCCAGTACATTCTTCGGTTTTGTAGTGACCGTTTCTATCACTGGAATATCAATACTCTCTTTATATTTCTCGGACCAGAATTCTGGTTTCCACTTTCTTTTTCTTGTACGACGACCATATTCGTCTAATACTTTCGATTCGATGATCTCAAAGACCTGTTCTGAATCAACATTACCACATTTCTGACATTCACTTTCTGTATCGGCGTAATTGGCCTCACCTTTAAAATAAGAGACTGCAGTAATAGGGTTACCATAATACACCGGATAACCACCAACATCCAAGACCAATAACTTATCAAACATTTTATAGATGTCGGATGAGGGCTGATGAATTACGACAAAGATCAACTTTCCACTATAGGTCAGTTGTCTCAATAAGTCAATTACATTTTCCGAATCTTGTGATGATAAACCAGATGTTGGTTCATCAACAAATAGAATAGACGGCTCTCTAAGTAATTCAAGGCCTATATTCAGACGCTTCCTCTGCCCTCCACTGATGGTTTTTTCAAGCGGATTCCCCACTTTAAGGTCCTTCACACTATACAAACCGAGATTTTCAATGGTTCGCATAATGATCTTATCTACTTCCTCAGGGGTAGATTTTGCAAAACTAAGTTTAGCTGCAAAGTAAAGGTTTTCATAAACGGTCAATTCCTCAATCAACAAATCATCTTGAGGGACATAACCTATAACACCTTTTACTTGCTCAGGTTTTTTATGGATATCAATGCCATTGATTAATACTTCACCATTCTTTGGTTTATTTGTTCCATTAAGAACATTTAAAAGAGTTGATTTTCCGGAACCACTAGCTCCCATCAGCGCTACCATATTTCCCCCTTCTTCATTAATATTAATATCATGAAGACCTTGTTTCTTCCCGAAGAAGTAATCTATATTTTTTGCTTCAAATGAGATAGGATCACCAGTTTCACTGCCAACAAAAACAGCTGAAATTTCAGAGTGATACAAATTGGCTCCCAATTGACCATTGATTCGAATTACACCACCAACATCAAGAGGGTAACACCTATCGAGTTCCATTCTTTCCCCATTCAGTACATAAGCATGAGTCTCTTTTGTGGTTTTCACAAAGTACATTCTAGCCAATGGCATATAAAGTACAGAAAGAGGAATATTGATATTTGCTTTATATAGGTGTCTTTTCCCTCCATACCCCTCTTTGGAATTGGAGATCGTAAGACAGTTTTTAATTTGCGCTAACTCCGTAATATCGTTAGTCGTTAAGAATTGCTGCATTCTGTTCAGCCTATCAAACTCAATATTGAAAGCGTCACAAATGATCCTCATAATACGTTGTTCCTCCTCAGAGAAGACGTCGTTTACATAGGCCAATTCTAATAATTCTATTACCGTTACAATTCTTTGACGTAGTGTTAGTTCAGCTGCGGCATCATGTGCAATTTCTCTAAGCATTGCATCATCTGTATTTATCCTTGCCTGTCTCTCAAAGATTTCAACATACTTATTGATGTTGCTTTCGTGTAGGGTATATTTAAGGTATTCTTCTAAAATCTCTAAGGCTTCATCAATAGAGCCATCTGCACAAGCCATTATCGCAAACAGCTGTGTCAGAGATTTTAATACTTTTTCGTTCATAAATTAGAAACTTTGTCACAATACTAGTCTGCAACTAATATCTGAGTAATTGTAGTATATGTAAATTACCGGTCACATATCAATAATTATTGACTTGTGATGAAAGATTGTTAGAGTAAAGAAACAAAAAAAGTCCTGTGTTTCAAACACAGGACCTTGAATATATTGTGATAATCTAAGATTACATATTTACAGTTTGTGATCTTAATTTCTCAACAGCAGATGTAATACCGCTTAAATCTTCAGCTGTTAATTGGTAACCACCTTTATTAGATGATAACTTCTCAGCAAAGTTTAATGCTTTGTATTGATCTTGTAATTTTTTGAATTCATCAAAATAGATCTTAGCATTTTCATTTCCGTCTTTTAATGGAGTAAGAATAGAAACGATAGCGTCTACAGAAGCTTCTTGCTTAGCAATAGCAGTCATTAAGTCTACTAATACAGCATTTCTAGCTTCAGCAGGAAGATCCTTTGGAGCATTTTTCACTAAACCACAAGATACGTGTAATGCTTCAAGAGTTGAACCTGTAATGATCAACGCTGCAACATCGTATTGAGAGTTTGTGTTTAAGAATGCTTTTACTTTACCTTCAGAGTCAGAAATTACTTTCAACATTGCATCTTTATCAGATAAAGCTGCTTCAAGTTTTTCACTTACATCTTTACCCATTGCTTGTGAAACACCTAACTTATCTGATAACTGCTTAGCAGTTGTGAAGTAATCAATGGCTTCTTGTGATTTATTAGAAGCTGAAAGGTATGCGATATCAGAAATATAAACACCAAAGTTTAAAGCTGATGCTGCTTCTGATAATGTATATGATTTTACTTTATCTTTTGAGTTCAGTAAAGATGCATCGAATTCAGCACCGCTTCTTTCTAATAATACTGGAATAGAAGTTGGGTCTGGAGCATTATTTAAGATGATATTAAAATCTGCAGAAGCCGCTTTTTGTGCTGCGATTTCCTTTTTTGCTTCTTCTTTTTTTGACGAATCAGAAGCACCGCCACATGCCACCATTGTAGTAGCTAAACCACATGCCAACGCGATCTTTCCAACCTGCTTTAATTGAGCACTAAAAGTCATAATCTAATTTTTCGATTAGGTTTCTAAAAAATTTCAGACCAAAAATAATTGTAAATATTATATATCAAAAAAAATAGGAAAGATTTTAGGTAATATTATATAAATATTAGGAAGGCGGGATTAATTCTTACAGAATATTTCAACCTAATAAATTAGAAAATTCTTTACCTTTGAGGTTATGGATAAAGAAAATGAATTAGGATTTTTATCACAGATGTTCGATACACTATACCTCTTCCCTGAAGAATTAGAGGATATAGAAATTCCTGAAGAAGAGTTAGATCAACTAAACACAACAGGAGATGAACAAGAGATAAAGGAGAAGGAAACATCACCTACTCCTGTTGTTGCTACACCTATCAAAAAGGCAATTAAGAAACAATTACCTACTGATTATTATGGTGAGAATAAGCGACATATCACTATTTTCATTGAGCATAGCGGTGTGGATATATTTAGAAGTAAAGAATTTCAACTTCTATTAAAAATAATTGGTGCACTACAGTTAACACTACAAGAAGTAGCTGTTATCAATGTTTTAGAACAAAAAGACAACCTTCCTAAATTAACAGAAAAGTTGTCTCCTCAATATTATTTATATTTTATCAATAAGAACGAGAGTCCACTATCCAGTGAGTCTGTACCTAAATATGTCCCTACAGAGATTGATGGAAAACCTGCGGTTGCGGCCGATAGTTTAACCAAGCTTCTTTTGGATGTAGAGAAAAAGAGAGACTTATGGATGGCTCTAAAAACCTTATTTGAAATTTAGATCATCAATAAACGCCATACTCCGGTAATAAATACAAGTATTAACCCTGCCGGAGTAAGGTATTTCCAACAAAGGGACATCAGCTGATCCACTCTTAATCTAGGATAAGACCAACGAATCCACATTTGTACAAAAACAAGAAAGATGGTTTTACTCATTAACCATACAAATCCCCAAAGATAACCTGACATTTCTCCCGCTACACCAGTAGTCCAATCTGCTAATTTTACGGGACCTATATTAATAAACGGTGTATTCCAAGAACCTAAAAATAATACCGTTGCGAACACACAGCCCAGTAGCATTACACCATATTCTGCCAACATCATAAAAGCAAAACGCATCCCTGAGTATTCGGTATGATAACCTGCAATAATTTCTGATTCAGCCTCTGGTAAATCAAAAGGTGCTCTATTCGCTTCCGCTAGAGATGAAATATAGAATATCACGAAGGCTACCAATAAGAACGGGCTCCTGAAAATATTCCAATTCAGAAAACCTCCAAGTCCTGTTACATCAATACCCAAGGCTTTTATTCCAAAAAGATAATTTGTATCTGGAGATAGGATTCCCTGTTGAAGAGAAATCACTTCTGTATTTAAAGTCTGTGCAGTCATTACCACACACAATACAGCTAAGCCTAACGGCACCTCATAAGAGACCATCTGTGCGGCAGAACGCATTGCTCCATACAATGAGTATTTGTTATTTGAAGACCAACCTGCAGCTATAATTCCTAAAACTTCTAGAGATAAAATTGCGAGAATGTAAAATACACCTACGTTAGAATCTGACCCATAAATACCATTGGTAAAAGGCATTACAGCAAATGCTGAGAATACAGGCATAAAAATTAAGATGGGTGCAACTTTAAATATTGGCTTATCTGCAACTTTCGGAATTACATCCTCTTTCATCATTAGCTTAAGGATATCTGCCAATGTTTGTAATAGACCTTTTGGTCCAACATTTACAGGCCCCATTCTATCCTGCATCCATGCAGATACTTTACGTTCTGCATAAACTCCAACAAGAGCAAATACTAAAATGAAAGGAAGATAAAAAATAAGTGCTAGCATAGTTTCTTTTCAAAAATGAGGTGGCAATTTAATCAATCCTCAACATTATCCCTAAAAGAAAAAGAAAAGTGATAATAAATAGAGGGTTTTAATGAAGATTTAAAAAAGTAAAGACATATTCTTTTGTTCAAACATACTTTTTGATATTTTGCATATATACCTCAACAATTTGAAGGTACATCATTCTATTTCAAGATTCTATTTATCAAATTATCAAACCTCAGTAATTGATTTTACTGATTTTTTCATGAGATTCAACTTACAAAGCCACTTTTTACTCACTATTCTTCTTGGTTGGTTGTTTTCATTTCAAGTCACTTTTGCTCAAGAGTTTTTCATTAAAGGGCAAGTGATCGATGCAAAAACAAACGATCCTATTCCTTATGCCAGTGTGTTTATTGAAGGAACCACGAATGGTTCTCTCACCGATATTAATGGTTTGTTCACCATTAAAGTAAAAGACGTTTCAGCGAACAATACTATAGTTGCAAAATTTACTGGATATGAATTATGCAAAAAGAAAATTGCCAAAGGAGGAAAAGAGAAAAAAATCATACTAAAACTCAAAGAGTCTGCAACAGAATTAGAAGAAGTAGTTATTAAGTCAAGAAAATGGGAAAACCCTGCCTGGGCAATCTTAAGAAATGTACAAAAGTATAAAAATAGAAATGATGTAAGAGACTTAAAGGCTTATCAATATGGCAGTTATACAAAGACTGATATTTGGGTAGGCAATGTCAATGAAAATTTCAAAAAGAAGAAAGTTGTTAAAGACATTCTAGATTCATATAAAACATTTGAGCCGATCAAAGATAAAAACGGAAAACCCATTATCCCTATCTTCTCCTCTGAAACCCTTTCTGATGTTTATTATATAAGGAATCCAGATGCAAAAACTGAAGTCATCAAAAAATCGAGGATTCAAAGTTTAGGCCCGGATGATGATGAAATGGTATCACAAATTGTTGGGTCGTCGTTCGTCGATTTTAATTTATATCAAAATTCCTTCTCCTTTTTGAATAAACAATTCATTTCTCCTATCACTTCAGAGTGGAGAAATTATTATGATTATACCCTTCAACCTAAAAAAGTAGAAGTTCAAGGAGTACAATGTCATAAGATAGAATTTGAACCAAGAAGAGAAGAAGATTTAGCATTTAAAGGAGCCATATTTATTGCAGATTCAACACATAACTACGCTTTAGTGAAAATGGATGCTATTCTTGGGAAAGGAGCGAATATCAACTTTATCGACAGTGTACATATTGATCAAGAGTATTTACCTGTTGCTTATGATGACAGTAAATTAGCCTGGCTACCACAACAACAAAACTTTATCATTTCAATTGGTAAAATAGCTGACCGCTGGGCAAAAGTAAAACTGAAGATCAAAATCAATAATCAAGATTTTATCGTTAATCAGCCCAAATCTAGAATATTTTATGAACAACCTACGTCCTTAGACCCTGATGCACTTATTGAGACTAAAGATGAGGCTTACTGGCAACAGCACAGACCCAACCAACTTTCCAATGAAGAAAGTCAAGTCTACGCAATGATCGACTCAGCAGAAGCTACACCTCGAGTAAAACTAATCTCTTCTGTCGGAGATATGATTGGCTCTGGGCACAAGAAATTTGGACCAATAGAACTTGGACCTATTCCTTTTCTATATGCATATAATAGTGTTGAGAAGCATCGTTTTCAATTGGGGTTTCAAACGAATAATGAGTTCAGTAAAAAGGTGGCTTTTAGTGGTTTTGTAGGATATGGAGCAAAAGACAAAGCTTGGAAATATGGAGCAACAGCTCGCTTTATATTGAACCGAGATTCATGGAGTATTTTAGGTGTCTCTTATTATAATGATCTAAGGAGAGTAAGTGTCAATCAGGCTAATTTTAATAGTAGACCTTTGTTTATTGCTGCCTTACGATGGGGGGATATGCGCTATCCCTACATGGAAAAAAATGCATCGATATGGTATGAGAGAGACCTTACTAGAGGCTTGAATATTGTTGGAAAATTCAGTCACAGAATAATCGACCCATTATTCCCTTATAAGTTAGACGGCTCCTTTGAGAATAATATGCCGGAATACGATCGACTCACAGGAAGTGAAATATATATTAAGCTAACTTACGGCCTAGGACATAGGTATGTGGCCAATCGATCTCATCACAGAAAATTAGTGGCGCAAGATCGTAGACCAAGACTTACTTTCGATTACACTACAGGAATTCCTGATTTATTCGGTAGTAATTATTCTTACCATCAAATACGAGTAGGTATCGACCAAAAAGTAACTTTAGGTAAGTTTGGCAATACTGCTTACTTCCTTACCGGCGGATACATCCCTACAAAAGCACCATTTCCATTTTTAGCTATGCCTTTTGGTAATAACGTCCCTATTCTTTATAACAAATTTGCTTTCAACCTTATGGATCTAGGTGAATTTGTTGGCGACAAATGGGCCTCACTACAGCTAATGCACCGTTTTGAAGGAAACATATTAAACAGGATTCCATTAATTAAGAAACTTGGGTGGAGAACTGTAGGAATTTGTAATATCATGTATGGTGAATTAAGCAGTCAAAATGCAAACCAAGCGGTCCAACCTCAATTACTTGAGGGGGAAACCTACGATCCGAACAGACAGGCAAAAGCTTTAAATTCAAATACACCATATGTGGAAATAGGAACAGGTGTAGAAAATATTTTTAAAGTATTAAGAGTCTATACTATTTGGAGAACTACCTATCACACACCTTCATCTAGAAACTTTGGTGTATACTGTGCTTTTGGTCTTTCATTTTAATGGTTGATTTCTTTATTGAAAGAGATATATTTGCAACAAAAAAAGAACTATGAAAATTAGAGTTGGACAAGGTTACGATGTACACCGTCAAGGTGAAGGTGAAGAATTATGGCTAGGAGGTATCAAGTTTGATCATACTCACGGATTAATTGGACATTCTGATGCCGATGTTCTTATCCATGCAATTTGTGATGCTGTCCTTGGCGCTGCAAATATGAGAGACATTGGGTATCATTTTGCAGACACTGACCCTCAATTTAAAGGTATTGACAGCAAAATTCTTTTAAAAGATGTCATGGAAATTGTCAGAAAAGAAGGTTGGGAATTGGGAAATGTTGATTGTACCATCGTTGCAGAGAAACCAAAAATAAACCCTCACATACCTGCCATGAAGAAATGTATGGCAGAAGTGATGAATGTTGATGAAGAAGATATTTCGATTAAAGCAACTACCTCAGAAAAAATGGGGTTTGTAGGAAGAGAAGAAGGAATGGCTGTTCATGCAGTTGCATTAATCACAAAAAGCTAATAAAAAAGGAGTAAGCGACAAATCAGCTTACTCCTTTTTTATTATGTGTTCAACCCAAGTTCTTTTAACAGTAAGGAAGCATTAAACTTCTCACAAACACCTTCTTTCAATTTATAGTCGAACTCAAATTCATTATGAGAATAATCAAAATCAAAATGATAATTCTTTGTAAATACTGCATTCCCATTTTTCTCAAAATCGGATAACTGTAAATCATGCGTGGCTACTATAATATTGGCTTCCGCATTGGCTTGCAATTTTTCCAATAATGCAAAAGATCCTTTTAATTTATCTATAGAATTAGTACCCCGAAGCATTTCATCCACTAAGAATAGATGCGGCTCATTAGTTTCAATTGCTTCAATAATAAGTTTTATTCTTTCCAGTTCTGCTTTAAAAGTTGATTCACTCAAATGTAAAGAATCTGCTATTCTCATAGAGGTAATAAGTTTCACCCTCTTACCCACTTTAAACGATGAAGCACAAACTGCACTTCCTGCAAATGCCAATAGTAAATTGATACCAACAACTCTAATGAAAGTACTTTTCCCCGACATATTCGATCCTGTAATAATCGATACTCTATTGTTCGTATCAAGCTTATATGAGTTTTTCACTCCTCCATCAAATTCTCCATTTGCACCCTGAAAAATCAACGGGTGACCCATATTCTCTCCATCAAGAATTATATCTTCTTCAACAAAAACTGGTTTTGTCCAATTAGGATGATTACGTTCTAGAATCGCTAAACTATTATAGGCTTCTAACTCACCAATAATATGAAATAATTTCTCGAATAGGTCAGGGTTCTTTTTAAACCACTTTCTAATTCTTCCTACAACAAAAATATCAAACGGTATAATTGAATACAGTACAACTAAACCCATCATGTTTTTTCTGATATCCAATTGTTGAATTAAAGTAGAGAGCTTCAAAATAGGCTTGGAGAAGTGTTGAGACGAAATATCTTTGATCCCCTCTTGAAGTAGAGAACTCTTAAAACTAGTCGTACCCAATAAATCAGTCACTTTTGCAAGACGTTCTAAAGCTGTAGCACTACTATTTAGATGATGCATAAATTCAGCTACATCACCGCCTACTCTACCCATCACTAAAAAGTTTAAAAGGATAATAGTAGCTGTTAAACCCATTGTCCAATCGGCTGAATTGAGAAAGCCAAAAATGATGACACCCCATAGAAATGGAACTAATGAGGCATATATCTTATAGATCCCCTCCTGCTTAATTTTAAACTCACCTAATAAATCACTATCGATATTGAAATTTGATTTCTGCTTTTGTTCACCAAATAGGAATAACTGAAGTTTCTCTGAAAAAGAAACATTATCGCTCAGCTCTTTTACGGCCTCTTGCCTATCTATAATTGTTTGTGATGGTACTTGATAAGCATTTTCATCAAAGAAAGAATTCAACTGATTCTTCCCCCAATGTGTTGATGTTCTATTAATGAAGTGAAATAATGACTGTGATCCATAAAGATCCATATCATGTGCGAACAACTGGTTTACTTGTTTTAAGTCTTCACCATCATCGTACAAGTTCGCTCCTCCTCCCAAAACAGCAATCTCATTTTCAAGTAATAACTGTTTAATTTTAAGCTCTTCTAAATTTTGTTGTACAGTAGAATGTTTTCTAACAATGAGAAAAAAGAGAGCTAATCCAAGGATTATTGCGGGGAATATAAATTGATTAAAGTTACCATATAACAATACACAGCAGACGATAACTCCAATAATTGTGATTAATCGTAGTAGTGAGAATTTGTTTGATATACTTTCCTTATCCTTAATATCTTCTAAAATCAACTGTAATTGTTGATTATAATTCTGAATCATGATTATTTAATAGGTTAACACACAAGGGAAGATGGCTGTAAAGGTATAAAAAAAGCACAATGAATAAACATTGTGCTTAAAATTTCTTTTAAGTAATCAATTACTAAATACAAGGTATTAGTAATGCTGCTTCAATAATTTTAATACCTGCTTCTAGTTCAGTTTTAACACTATCTGCAGCTGCTGCATCGTCTGGGTAAGAAATTTCTACAGCCTCTTCAATACAACTTTGATTAGAGTTGTAGAAATCTACCAATTCTTGGAAAACTGCCTTCTCATCTTCACAAGAAGTATCCTCAGGAAGTTCTTCAATTTTAGTAGAAATTTCTAGTAGTCCAGTTGCTGTGTCTTCAGCGTTACATGGCTCAGCTTCGTCATCAGAACATGAAGTGAATACAAATAGTCCGATTAAGAAAGAAAAAAGTACCTTTTTCATTAAAAAATTTAGTTAGGGTCGAAAAATATAAATAATGAAATCAATTTTAAATTTCATTAACACAATGATAATAAAAAGTCTTAACATCAACAAATCATTCAACCAAACTGCTTATTAACCAATAAAAACATTTTTCACATTTATTTAGTTGACCTCAACATCAATTTATACGTTACTTTGTTGTATAGAATCTCACTACACAATTTATATACTTGAAATTACAGTTATCATATAAGAAAATCATACGACCTCTATTAACAATTTGGGTCGCTCTCCACACACTAAATTACAGTGTGGACATTGATGCTGTATTGGTTTCACAGGCGAACTACTCTCCGGAAACCCTAATTGTTCAAGATGATAAAATTGAAAGCTTTGTAGAATTAATCTGTCAGATCATTTTTGAAGACAACTTCAGTGATTTTAATGACAACCCATTCTCCCAGAATGAGTCAAAGAGTTTCTCCCCAATAGTTTGCTTATCCTATCCTGTATTTGATATTATCCATGAAGGTATCGAAAGAGAATTTCATGAATCAATAACTCATACATTTTACTTAGATAAAAACTACCCTACCCCAATTAAGGACATAGTTCCTCCCCCTCCACGTATGAGCTAATTTTTCATCACTAGTACTATACTATTGATGATATCATTTCACTGTATAAGAATACTAGTTAAATCAGCTCATATATATTCAAATGAAATTATTTTACAGTGTTCTCTTAGGATGCTTCTTTATTGTTGCAAATAACAATTTATTGATTGCTCAAGAAGATTTCCAACAAGAAGAAGAGGAACACGAGACAAAATTCAAACAGCAACCAGGCCTTGCAAAAGCAGCTTCAAAAGTGTTTTTCTCTGAGAAACCTTGGAGTGTTTCAGGTTTTGGTGAGGTGTCATTCGTCAATAGAAATGACGTTCCAATAGGAATGGAAGATGACATCGAGCTTTCTTATAACAACCTATACAGGTTCTCTACATTCTTTGGATACAGATTTACAGACAAGATTATCTGGAACTCTGAGATTTTAGTAGAATATCTTACAGACCCTAATGGAAATAGCCATTTCGAATTTATTGTTGAAGCTTTTATGGATTTTTCTATTCATAAATCATTCAATCTTAGAACTGGTATATATCCATTAAGTATTGGCTACATCAACAATAATGACGAACCCGTAATGTTTGCATCAGTAAATAGATCTGATGTTGAACGAATGATTGTCCCTTCTACTTGGATGGGTATGGGTGTTAGTTTTTATGGTCTTATTTCTCCAAGTTTCAACTATACTTTTGGTGTTTCACAGGGCTTAGATGGCAGTTCGTTCCTTAGTGGTACATGGATTCGCCAAGGTAGGGAACCTCGTTTTGATGGAAATTCTTTCACTACTTATTCCATCAACCCTCAAATCAATTATGTAGGATTAAAAGATTGGACATTAAGTGCTTCTGCGTTTATTGGACAAACTGGTAACAATCAGGAAATCACTGATTACAATGGCAACAAGAGAATAGCTAATTCTGTTGCTCAATTATATACCGCCTATGTAAAACACACAAAAAAGAATTGGGAATTTATGGCCTTAGCCTCAACTGGGTATATGTCAGGTACAGAAGATCTGTACTATCTGACTGCTCAAGAAAATGGAGGTGTAGGTCAAGTAATTGCCAACCAAAATATCGGTTATCTGGTCGAAGGAAGTTTTGACCTGTTATCATTATTCAATAACCGTAGCTTCCTTCGAAAGAAGAATGCATTAATAGATCCACACGATGTTAAAATCCCATTATTTGTTCGATATGAATATATCAACACTCATAAGAACTATAATGAAAAACTACTAATGGCTGATACTAACGCCAACATGGTTCACTTTAACTCTGACATCATAACTGTGGGAGTGAACTTTAAACCAAGGGAAGAGATTGCTTTTAAAATCGATTATCAATTTAGAAATAATCGAGCAACCGGCCCTTACGCCGCGAAAGAAGACAACTTACTAGAACTAGGAATTGGCTTCATTTTCTGATCTTTAACAACTTTAACGAAACTAAAAACCAATGGAAGAACCTCTGTATGTTTACAGAGGTTTCTTTTTTTAATTCACAAAATTTTTGAAATGCATAATTGTTTCTCTAATTTCAAAAAGACATTTCAAATCTCAATTAATGAAAAAATTACTCTTTCTTTTATTATTCTCTTTTACATTTAGTCTTCAACAATCAATAGCTCAAAGCTTTAGTACAGGTGGTGGAGGCAGTGCGGAAAGATCTGATAAGAACTTCCAATTTATGCCAGTGCCATATATCAATTATGATAGAACTTTGGGTCTTTCTGTTGGTGCACTTCCTATGGCCATGTATAACTTGAGTAAAACAGATACTATATCTCCCTCCTCAATTTCAGGTGCACTTGGGCTTTACACTACGAATAAGTCTTGGTTTACTTTAGGGTTTTCAAAATTTTACTTTGCTGAAGATAGATATAGAGTAACTGTTGCCGGAGGTGTTGGAGATTTCAATTATCAAACCTATGTAGGTTTTCCTTTAAATGGATTTCTTCAATATGCCACAGGGGTTAATTTCATTAAGGGTGAGATCCAACGAAAAGTAATCAAAAACCTATACGCAGGTGTAAATTATATGTATACAGATTTTGAGAATTCTTTTGATATTGCACCTGATACCACAAGTACCGTTCAATTACAAACCCTTGGGTTTATAATATCCTATGACCATAGAGATGATGTCTACTACCCTACCAAAGGTGAAATAGGTAATGTAAATATTGATGTAAGCCCTGAGTTTTTAGGGAATGATCAACCTAATACGAAAATCACTATTGATTTTAATAAATACTTCGCCTTTAAAAACGGTCGAGATATTTTGGCTACTCGAATGTATGTCGGTTTTGGAGTCGGTGATCTCACCTTCAACCAACAATTTATCGTCGGACAAAGTGATATTAGAGGCTATACTCAGGCTAAATACAGAGGTAATGCTATGTATAACATTCAAGTAGAATACCGTTGGAATTTCCATAAGAAAATGGCTGTCAATTTCTTTGCGGGGTTGGCAACTGTTTCAGGTGCTAACGACAGTTCTCAGAATGGTATTTTGTTGCCCGGTGTAGGTGTTGGCTATAGATATAATGTATTTCCTAAAAATCATATGAATGTAGGCTTAGACGCTGCTGTGGGTAGAGATGATTGGGGTATATATTTCAGAATAGGCGAAGCATTTTAATCTTAATCACTATTGATTCTCCTTAAAAGATGGTATCTTATTATCATATATTTGATTTTCATTTAAACCTCTGTCCAAGTACTACGTTTATTAACCAGATACTACACTTTAGAAATGAATTAATATGTGGGAAACATTTGATATACAATCACTCTTTTTTGGATTAATTGCGGGATTGATCGTTGCAGGACTTGTTCAAGTCAAAGATTGGATCAAACAATCTGGAATGAAGAAAGAAATCAAACGTCTCAAAGCACATTTACATGACAAGTTGGAAATCGATGCTGAAGCTATTTCAAGTAAAAAAGGTGAAATAGAACGTTTGAAAAGAGAAAACGAAAATTTAAGAGTGACCAATAAAGCTTTATTAAACAAGCCAGGTCGCCAGGAAATGATGAGTTTCCATGTTTACCAGTCTGCCATTGATAAACTAAATAGTAATATGATGGGATTTGGCCCAGCATGGCAGGATGCATTAAGAGATGCTAAAGAAGAAGTAAAAGAAATCGAAGAAGGAAATAAATCATTTATGAAAAAAGTATTACCAAAGGGATTATTTGGTGGTACTACCTACGAACTTGGAGAAGGAGATCAATAGATCTCCTTTTTTTGTAACACAATAAATAGCTCGTTACCATTAACTTATATTAAAGTAATTATATATAGAGATACATAGTCATTAACATCAACTAAAGCTTAGTTACCTATTCTTTTTTTAATTTTGATAATACCTAATGACCTAAAATTATCATCAAAAACTACGAAAAAAATGAATATTTACAGATGGGCTTTAATAATAATCGCTGCGATTGTTGGTATTGGTAACATTATGCTAATTGACAAAAACAATCTTAGCTTTGAAAACAATGTTTTTGAATATCTTGGCAGTGTAAGCATGTTTGGTGTATCTATTTGGCTAGCCACTCAGAACCTTTTTCATAAAAATGAGAAAAAGTCATTTTAATCACAACTAAAGCCATTTTTCTTTACCCGAGACAATCATTGTCTCTTAATTTTATCCCAAAAGGTGACAAGTTTCACCATAAATTATTCAAGTTAATACTTGGACTATCTCCCCTCTTGATTAAATTGCAGGCAAAATAAATTATTTTACTGCAATGGCATTATTTAAAAGATGGTCACGTAAGGGTTATGCAATCTTTAACTCTCTGAAAAGAGAGATTAAAATTTGTGTGCTTAATGTAGCCATGCACAACAATGCACCTGCTTTAATAAGAGAAGTAAACCAATATCAAACTAGTATCACTAGAAAAAGTGAAGATGATGACTTTCCGGATATTGATGAAATACTTTTAAATCTTATACCGCAGGATATTCTTTCAATAGAAGTTGAGAGTGGATCTGGTTCTGTTTTATCTAAAATTTATAACTTAGGACACCCCAAAAGGCTACTCTCTACCCATCTATTTCCTTCCAATTTTAGCAATTATTTTCCCGGATTTTTTTCAACGATATAATCGTCATGGAACCGGTATGTCCTAACATATATAAATTAAAGAGATGCAAACAGAAATCAGAAACAACTGGACTAAGCAAGAAGTAGAAGAAATCTACAACATGCCTTTGATGGAACTCATGTATAAGGCATCAACAATCCACAAAGAATTTCAGAAAACAGGTGAAGTACAAGTATGTACTCTTCTTTCTGTAAAAACAGGTGGTTGTAAAGAAGACTGTAGCTATTGCTCACAATCTGCACGCTACAATACTCATGTTCAGCCTCACAAACTAATGCAGACTGAAGATGTAGTTCAAAAAGCAAAACAAGCGAAAGAAAATGGCTCAACAAGATTCTGTATGGGTGCCGCTTGGAGAGAAGCTAGAAGCAATCGTGACTTTGAAAAAGTCTTAGGTATGGTTTCCGAAATCAACGATATGGGTATGGAAGTTTGTGCAACATTAGGTATGCTAGATGTTGAGCAAGCTGAAAAGCTAAAAGAAGCTGGTCTTTACGCATATAACCACAACCTAGATACAAGTAGAGAATATTACGATAAAGTAATTACTACAAGAACTTTTGATGATCGTTTAGAAACTATCGCTAACGTTCAAAAGGCAAAAATCTCTGTTTGTTCAGGAGGTATTATTGGTCTTGGTGAAACAGACAAGGACAGAATCGGAATGTTGTATACTTTAGCAACTTTACCTCAACATCCTGAGTCGGTACCTGTTAACGCACTAGTTCCTGTAGAAGGCACACCTATGGAAAGTAACAAAATGGTCTCTACTTGGGAAATGATCCGTATGATTGCTACAGCAAGAATCTTAATGCCTAAAGCTATGGTACGTCTATCAGCAGGTAGAACTGAAATGACAACTGAAGCTCAAGCTTTATGTTTCATGGCTGGTGCTAACTCAATCTTTGCAGGAGATCAACTTCTAACGACTCCTAACCCTGAAGAAGATGCTGATAAAGTAATGTTCAATTTATTAGGTCTAACACCTAGAGCATCCTTTAAAGAAGTAAAAGAAGAATCAGTATCCGTATAGGTTACAAAAGAAATAGATTCAAGGTGTGGTATTCATTTACCACACCCTTCACTTATTAGGTAAATATGGACATTAGAGAGCAATTGATGCTCCTTCAGGATAATCACCAGCTTCGTTCTTTAAAAACGGTAGACCGACTTCAAAATGGTCATATCGATAAGAATGGTAAATCACTAGTGAGTTTTATATCCAATGATTATTTAGGAATAGCATCAGATCGGGAATTGCATGAAGATTTTATCCAAAATTATCTTCCTGCAAATTTCCATCATGGGTTTAGTAGTGCATCTTCTAGATTACTAGAAGGAAATGCTAGCATATTTGGTTTATTAGAGGATAAAGTAGCTGCTTCTTATCAAAAAGAGGCATGTATCTTTATGAACAGTGGATATCATGCCAATTTAGGAGTACTTAGTAGTTTACCTCAAAAGGGTGATCTGATTTTATCCGATAAGCTCAACCATGCTAGTATTGTTGATGGGCTAAAATTAAGTAAGGCCCATTTCGAAAGATACAAACACTTGGATTATCATCATTTAGAAAGGTTATTAGAGAAGAATGCTTCACTATTCAGAAATATATATATCGTTTCTGAAGCCCTTTTTAGTATGGATGGTGATTCAGCAGATATTCTTAAACTTGTTGAGTTAAAAAAGAAATACAATACCCAATTAATCATCGATGAAGCACATAGTATCGGTGTTTATGGTGAAAATGGTCTGGGCCTTTGCGAAGAAAATAATGTGATAAATGACATTGATGTCATCATTGCTCCTTGTGGAAAAGCATTGGGAGGTGTAGGTGCATTGGTTATTACTTCTTCATTAATCAAAGAATACCTGGTAAACCATTGTAGATCTTTTATTTTCACTACTGCCCTTCCTCCAATAAATGTTGCATGGTTATCCTTTATTTGGCAACAACTCCCTAATTATAAGACGACAAGAAATAAGGTTTTCAAATTGATAGACCATTTCAAATCGATTATGTCTGAAGGTAACTTCGAATTGGTCTCCGAATCCTATATACAACCCTTTATTGTGGGAGAAAATCACAAAGCAATAGACCTTTCTAATTTTTTGGAAGAAAAAGGGTTTTATGTTGCTCCTATACGATATCCAACGGTACCTAAAAATTCTGCTCGACTTCGAATTTCTATCACAGCTAATCATTCTATAAAAGAAATAGATCAGCTCGCTGAAATCTTATTGAACTATTTAAAAGCACATAATTATGAAAACGAGTTGGTTGATTAATGCAGGTAATAAAGAGCTTCTAATCTTCTTTGCAGGTTGGGGACAATCGCCAGACTACTTTAAGAAATTCAAGAGTGATCAATTTGATGTTCTAATGGTTTACCATTATCAAAATATTGAATTTGAACTCATCAACAACATAATAGAAGGCTATCAGACTACACATTGTCTAGGGTGGTCTTTTGGTGTAAAAGTCTGTGATCTTTTTATCGATCAAGCTGAAATTAGTGGTAGTAAAATTGCCTTAAATGGAAGTTTTCTTCCAGTTCATGAAGAGTATGGCATACCTAAAGCCATCTTCCAAGGGACATTAGATGGATTGTCTCAAAAAAATTGGGAGAAATTCATGTTCCGAATTTGTGGTAATAAAACACTCGCAGAAGAGTTGGTAAATTACAACCTTAGAAGTATTGATACTTTAAAAGAGGAACTACAATACCTTGGAGAGATCTCCAACCTTCCTTCTTCGAATAATTTCAACAGTGTGCAAATCAGTAATAAAGATCGAATTTTTCCAATAAGTAATCTTAAAACTGCTTGGGAAGAAAAAAATGCAAATCTTGTTACTACCAACTTACCACACTTCCCTTTTGAATCAATAACATCTTGGGAAGAGATTGTTTCACCTCAGCCTGAAGTATGCCATGGTAATTAATAAAGAGATCGTAGCACAAAGATTTGGCAAAAATGTTTCTACCTATAACACTGAAGCATTCATACAAAAGAGAATTTGTAAGGAACTGTACAGAAAGCTTATCTCTGTAAAAGATTCTTACAATAGTGTTTTTGAAATCGGATGTGGTACAGGCTTTTTGAGCAAACAAGCCATTCCTCATGTAAGTGATACTTATTTTGCTAATGACCTGGGTGTTTCTTGTACTCATCAGTTACTAAAGGACTACCCAAGCATTAACTTTATTGAAGGTGATGCAGAAAATGTTAAGTATCCAGAAAGGTTAGACTTAGTACTGTCAAGCTCAGCATTTCAATGGATGACAGATAGGGAAAGATTACTAAAAAGAATCAATCAAAGTCTAAATAAAGATGGTTTACTAGCATTCAGTACTTTTGGCCCTTCAAATTTTGAAGAGTTAAAAACTACTTTAAATGAAGGATTAGAATATGGCACACTTACACATTGGAGAAAGCTTACAGAGGAAGCAGGCTTCGAAGTGTTATCAGCTTGGGAATGGAAAACTCAACTGATTTTTTCTCAAGGAACAGATGTATTAAAACATATCAAAAAAACTGGTGTTGGAGGATGTGCAAATGCCAATAGCATCTGGACAAAATCAAAACTGATTGCCTTTAACGACAAATATCAATCACATTTTCCAAAAGAAAATGGAGTGCAATTAACTTATCATCCCATATTTATCATCGCAAAGAAAAAATAGTATGAATATCTTTTTAACAGCCATCGGAACGGATAGTGGAAAGAGTGTTGTGTCAGCCATTCTTACTGAAGCTTTACAAGCAGATTACTGGAAGCCGATTCAAGCAGGATTTCCAACAGATACTGAAACGGTTCATCAGTTATTACCTACAAAAAAAGAAAAGCTAGAGGAAGCTTATTTATTAAAATATCCTATGTCTCCTCATGCATCTGCAAATAAAGAGGGGGTTTATGTTGACCTAGAGACTATTAAGATACCCTCGCACAAAAATGAAAATATGATCATTGAAGGTGCTGGTGGAATTATGGTGCCATTAAATAATAAGGATATGGTCATTGATATTGCTGAGAAATTTAAACTTCCTGTAATTCTTGTAAGTAACATATATCTCGGAAATATCAATCATACGCTTCTTTCAATTAATGAATTAAAAAGACGCGGTTTAAAACTGGCAGGTATCGTATTTAATGGAGACAGAAATATTGACACCGAAAATGTCATTTTAGAACATGCAGAAGCTCCATGTTTATTTCACCTTCCTCAATTAGATGAAGTAACTCCCGATAGTATTAAAAGAGTAGCTGAAGAAGTAAGGCCTCAATTATATCAACTTTTAAATATTGAAAACTATGCATAAGGACTTACTTCAGAGGGACCAACAATATGTTTGGCATCCATTTACACCGCAAACTTTAGCTCCAAAACCACTTGGCGTAAAAGCGGCAAAAGATTGTAAAATTATCCTTGAAGATGGTAAAGAAGTCATTGATGCTATCTCCTCTTGGTGGGTGAACATACATGGACATGGTAATGAAGAACTTGCTGAAACTTTAAAACAACAAGCTTTAAACCTTGATCATATAATTTTTGCAGGTTTCACACATGAGCCTGCAGTAACATTAGCTGAGAAATTAATCCCATTATTACCGGGTAAATTCGATAAATGCTTTTTCTCTGATAACGGTAGTACTTCAACAGAAATAGCTTTAAAAATGGCTATCCAATACTTTTGGAATACCGGTGATAAAAAAAGAAAAAAAGTAATTGCTTTTGAAGGGGCGTATCATGGCGACACTTTTGGAGCAATGTCTATGGCTGGAAGAACTCCATTTTCGGCCCCATTTGAAGAGTTCCTTTTTGATGTCAATTACCTACCATTTCCAACAGTAGAAAATTGGGAAGAAGTAAAAAGCTTAATGGTAGAGTATACAAAAAATGAAGATGCCTGTTGCTTTATTTTTGAACCATTAGTGCAAGGAGCTAGTGGAATGAGAATGTACAAAGCAGAACAGTTGGATGAATTAATTGGAATTGCACAAAGTTATGGTACTTTGTGTATTGCAGATGAAGTGATGACAGGGTTCTATAGAACAGGAAAGTTATTTGCTACCAACCATCTGATAAACCATCAGCCTGATATAGTTTGTATGTCCAAAGCATTAACTGCAGGTATTTTACCTTTGAGTCTTACTTTTTGTACTCAGAAAATCTATGATGCTTTTCTAGTAGATGACATGATGAAAACTTTTTTCCATGGGCACTCCTTTACTGGAAATCCATTGGCATGTGCCGTTGCGATTAAAAGTCTTGAGATGCTTTTAAGTGAAAAAAGGCAAAATCAAATTGATCACATTATTAAGTCACATCAAAAGTTTGCTGAGATATTAACCACTCTACCATTTGCAAAAAATATTAGACAAACAGGTACCATCCTAGCTTTTGATTATGACACGGAAAAAGACACATCGTATTTCAACTCGATTCGTGATGAGCTTTATAATTTCTTTTTAAGTAAAGGTATCCTTCTTAGACCATTAGGAAATACCGTTTACTTCCACACTCCTTACACCATCACGCAAGAAGAGTTAGATCATATTTATAACATTGTACATCGTTTATTTAAAGAGGGATTATCAACAGTGAAAGCTGATAAATGTTAATTAGTTTAATATTTAACTTTAATCAAATTAACACTTCTTTTATTGCATGAGAAATGATACATTTAAATGTTTTCCAGATATTTTTATACTTTTTCTTGCATAATTGATAAAAAATCCCGTATTTAGTTTACGAAAACAGCAATAAGAAATAGTTTTTGGGTTATTAAAGGAATTGAAAAGGTCTTCACTTTGTGAAGGCCTTTTTTTGATTCACCTCACCAATGTTAAAAAATTAACAGAAAATCAACTTAATGTGAATCCAAATTGTATAAAATCAAGAATATCCAATTAAAAAACGTAATAATCACATTTTTTCTTGCAAAGTTTAAAATAATGTCATTAATTAGTAAACGAAAACAGCAATAAGAAATAGTTTTTGGGTTATTAAAGGAATTAAAAAGGTTCTCATTTTGTGAGGACCTTTTTTTATTTTTCACTAATAAGATTAAATGTTACAACTTTTCATGTCCTTTGCCGTGTTATTCTTGTTACGTGTTATTGATATGCGATAATCTCTTTATATTTTCGTATGATTTTTATTTATGCCAAACTGCAAGTAAAAATTTTTTATATTAGATAGACATAAAGAGAAGCTTATCTATCACTTAGTTTTTCGACATCATTTAACTACCTCAATTTAGATGAAATTTAATTTCATAAAACGTCTTGCTGTTATTTGCTTGATACTTATAAATGTTCAAGTCTTTGGACGAAGCTTTAGCCATTTAAATGACAGTACTAATACATTAAAAAAGGATACAACTAAAGTTGAAAAGAAAAGAAAAAACTTACGTTTTAGTATTCTTGGTGGACCTGGCTATACCCCCGATTATGGTTTCTTAATTGGTGCCAGTGCTTTATTTACGTTTTCAACAGATACAACAGATAAAAAGATGAACCGTTCGGTAGTGCCTATTGCCGGCGCATGGTTGTCATCTGGTGGATTTAACTTGCTAATAAAACCACAACTTTTCTTTAACCATGATCGGTTTAGGTATTTTGGTCAGATCCAATATTTGAACAATATCAACAACTATTATGGTGTAGGATTTGATAATAATCAGAATATCGAAAGAGGGCCTGAAACCACCGAGTATTTCATGAACTCATTTCTTACTTTTGGTTCCTTCCTTTTTAGAATAGGAGATTCTGATTTCTTCTTGGGACCCTCTTATGATGTAGGCTATAGAAGGTTAAGTGATATTGCCGCAGCAATGGCTGAAGACCCTGTATATATGAAACAGGCAGAAATGTTGGGAGGTGGTGATGAAGGAATGGAACTTTTCAATGTAGGTATAGGATTTGAATTATCTTATGACACAAGAGACATCCCTGCCAATGCATGGTCTGGTATTTACTTCGATCTTACAGCTAGATATTATGATAAATGGTTAGGATCAGACACTCAATGGGGCTTTCTAACTGCTGAATACCGCCAATATAAATTACTACCTTTCTTAGGAGAAAGAAGAGTATTAGCATGGACTGCTAAGGTAAGATCTTCATTCGGAGATGTTCCTTTTACAGAAATGTCGATGATTGGTTCTCCTTTTGATTTAAGAGGGTATTACCAAGGGCAATATAGAGATAAGTCAATGGGCTATGCAATGGCTGAATACCGTCATATGTTCAACTCTAAATCCAAATTACTCAACCGACTTGGTTTTGCATTCTGGGGAGGTGTAGGTATGGTTGGCCCTGAAGTTTACAACCCAGGTGGAGTGCTTCCAAACTTTGGTGGAGGCCTTAGAATTGAAGTACAACCAAGAATGAACTTCCGTATTGATGTAGGTAAAGACCCGATTGCGAATCAAACATTATTATACTTCAATATGACTGAAGCATTCTAATTAAAAAATTAATACACAAAAAAGGCCTTGAATAAACTCAAGGCCTTTTTTGTGTATTACCATCGACGACTATTTACCTAAAACTAGAAAACTGCCATTCAATAAATTCTCTTTATTATAACGGAATAGCTCGTCTTCAGTATTTCCTGTATATACATGACCTCCAGCAGCCTCAACAACTGCTTGACCTGCGGCTGTATCCCACTCCATTGTAGGGCCATGTCTGTAATATAAATCTGCTTTACCTTCTGCAACCATACAGAATTTTAAAGAACTACCTACTGAAATTGACTCCGTTGCACTGTATTTACCAATGATCTCTTCTTCAGCTGGGTTTGCATGTGACTTAGAACGAACAGCAACTCTATTGCCTTCTTTCCATTTCACTTCAATTGGATCTAATATTCCTGCTTCACCTTTCTTCGCTCCAATACCATCAATACCAATATAGATCACTCCTTTTACAGGAACATAAACTACACCTAATACTGGTTTTTTCTCGTGAATCAGAGCGATGTTTACAGTGAACTCTCCATTTCTATTAATAAACTCTTTAGTGCCATCAAGAGGATCTACACACCAATAGGTAGTCCAATCTTTACGCTCACCGTAAGACATTTCTTTGCCTTCCTCAGATAAGATTGGGTATTCTAACTTAGTAAGGCCTTCCATTATTACTTCATGTGAAGCCTTATCTGCTAGTGTTAAAGGAGAATTATCGTCTTTAATTTCAACGCCTAAATCTTCTTTTTGATAAATTTCCATGATTGCATGACCTGCATCAATTGCAATTTGCATACAATCCTCAGATAATTTTTCTAAGTTCATTCTTTATGGATTTTGTTAATTGAGATACAAATATAAAAAATAAGTCAAGAGTGTAAACCTTCCTACATTAATACATAAGGAGTTTCTGGCTTCCAAGGATCAGGTAAATCTCTTTCTTTCAACTCATCTTTAATATTGATCTCTATCGTTCTTGAAAGAGTTAACATCGGTGTATCTGAAGATTTATCTTCAAAAGGGTCTTGCAAGTAAGTGGCAATCCTTTCGATAATAAGAAAAGCCATAGCAAGTGTAACACTAGTTACTAATAACACAACACCATTAGTCTCTACCAAACCATAGGGAACAGAAAAAATGAAAAAATAAATCAGTATCTCAAGTAACAATGTATACATACTTGGGAAGACTGTATTTTTAATTCGCTCACATTTACCCATTGCATCTGTCAACTTACAAAGAGTGGTATCCAATTGTACTAGCTGGTAGGTATCTAAATACTTCTCTTTATAGAGTTTTCGTAGTAATTGACCTTGTGTAAATAACAATGCATTGGGAACATTCTTACTTGTTTTTAATTCTTCAATCTCCTCTTTAGGCAATAAATGATTGATATCCATTGTTGTATTCTGCTTCCTTAAATGCCTTGTCAAAGCAAAACACCAAGCTGCCTGACGGTATGACATTTCTGTAAGAAGTTCCTTTAACTCCGGATTATTAGGTAAGAAAGTCATGAGTTGTCTTACCCAACTTCTCGAATCATTTACTATGGCACCCCAAACTTGCCTTGCTTCCCACCATCTTTGATAAGATGAGTTAGTTCTAAAAGCCAATAGTAAAGAAATTGCTGTACCAGGGACTGTGATAATACCCAGAGGTAAACTTAAATTGCTCAGCATGTGTTCATCATCTAAAATTGATAAGAACAACATATAAATAACAATAAGTAAAACGGAGAACCATAAATCTTTGAAAAGTCTCTTCCAAGGAATGTAAAGTCTTGTAACCATAAATTGGAATTAGAAAAAAGTAAAAGTGTTTAAATTCGTATAACAAGTATATAAATTATGCTTTAATATTCTGATTTCAAAAAGTCAGCTTCATAAAATATTGTATTGCCTTTTTTTCGAAGTTTTAATCTAACCATTTTTAGGTATTTTATAATCTAATATTTAATCCATAACATTTTATAGACATTTTGTTTGTGTAATACATCGCTAGTTTTTACATTTGATTTGTGATTTTAGATACCCGAGTTTATAAAATTTAGATATTATTCTTTACCTAGTCAAACGAAAAGTATTCACTTCTTCTTATCAAAGAATAATCTGATAAAACAGATTAGGGTAAAAAAATTAATTTTTGAAATTTGAATTCATATTCTTATTTTGAAAAATAAATTGTAATACTAAATTCACAGTTGTTTCATAAATATGAAGCGACATTTAATTAGATATAATATTATTATTATTAAAAAATAGATTATTAGTAGTTAGTTTATCAAAAAGACGAAAGGTTACCTCATATTGAGATAACCTTTTTTAGTTTCATTCTTGCGTTAATAACCCAGTTTCTCTTAAATGATAACGTTTTCAAGAAATTAGAAAGGATACAAGAACATATCAAAACCGTTATTTTCAATACATTACGCATTTAAGTAATTAATATATATTCTATTTTATAAAATATGTTTATCCCTTGTATATTTATATATAGAATAAAATACGATAGATAATATGAAATACGATTTTGATCAAATAATCAACAGAGAAGGATATTCTACTGTAAAATATGATCTTCGAGAAGTAATTTTCAACGAAAAAGATATTATTCCTTTATGGGTAGCAGATATGGATTTTGCCACTGCTCCAGAAATTGTGGATGCTCTTCAAAAAAGAGTCTCACACCCTATATATGGTTACACTTTACAAAATGATGATTTTTGGAATGCAATAATAAATTGGACCTATAAGAGACATCAATGGAAAGTCATCAAAAATGAGTTGGTGTTTGTTCCTGGTATTGTTCCGGCTTTAGGTATGTTAGTACAAGCCTTGACAAATGTGAATGATAAAGTAGCGTTATTCTCTCCGGTATACCCTCCATTTTATGAAAATATCGAGAAAAACAAACGCGAGCTAGTCAATATCCCACTTATCAATAATGATAATTATTACTCTATAGATTTTGGCACATTTGAGGACGAATTAAAAAAGGGCTGCAAGCTTCTTATGTTTTGTAATCCTCATAACCCCTCGGGTAGAGTTTGGAAAAAGGAAGAATTGGAAAAACTATTAGACCTTTGTGATCAATACGATTGTAATATTATTTCTGATGAAATCCATGCCGACCTTACTCTATTTGGCAATAAACATGTTCCATTTGCATCATTATCTGCAATCGCTGAAAAAAGAGTGATCACATGTATGGCTCCGTCTAAAACATTTAATCTTGCTGGTTTAAACTGTGCTTATTTAATCTTTAAAAACCCAAAATTAAAAAGCTTATACCTTGATGAAGTAAAGCATATGCATCTAGACTTTGGAGGAACAATGGGAACCGAAGCATTAAAAGCTGCTTATAACCTTGGCGAAGATTGGTATCAGGAACTTTTAAAATATATCGAAGAAAATATCAAATATGTTCAAGAAGAATTAAAAGATACCCCCATCAAAATAATGCCTATTGAGGCGACCTATTTATTATGGTTAGATTGCCGAGGTATTAATGAAAGTGCTTCAATGATTGTCAACTTTTTTCACCAAAAGGCAAAAGTTGGCGTTCAGGATGGAAGACACTTTGGATACACTGGAGCAGGATTTATGCGATTAAATACGGCATGCCCCAGACCAGTACTAGAGGAAGCCATAAAAAGAATAAAAGGGAATTTAGAATAGTTTCCTATATTTACTTAAACAACAACTCTTCAATTTATTAAAATATCATGAAATTAACCTTCAAACTCTTAAGTCTAGGCCTATCATCTTTATTATTATTTAGCTGTAACAGTGATAGTGACGACACTCCACAAGCTGAACCTTATTTTGAAGATAATTTAAGCCTTGATACTTGGGAAGTAACAGAATTTGGAGCAGACAAAACTTACGAAACACCCATCGGTTGGGAAACTTCAAACCCCGGAACATCTTTTTTAAGCTTTGTAAATACCACTCAGGAAACAAGTGATGTTGTTAGTGGAAGTTCTGCTAGAATGGAAACTATTGCTATTCCTTTAACTGGTATTGCAGCAGCAACAGTATATACAGGGAAATTTCAATTGAATACTTCAGACCCCGCTCAAAGTGCTATCCTTGGCGTAGAGTATACAAAGAGACCTAAATCGATGTCTTTTAATTACAAATACACTCCTGGAGATGAATATTTACAATTTGATGGTGCGGTAAGCTCACCTGTAGAAGGTGCTGTTGACTCTTGCCTAGTCTATATGTACTTACAAAAAAGAGAAGGAGAGTCTATTCAAAGAATCGGTACAGCTGCTATGCAACATAGTGATACTGTAACAGAATGGACAAAAGAAAAATTAGAGGTGATTTATGGTGAGATTGAGAACCCTGTACCAGGTTTTCGTTTAAGACCTGAAGAAACGGGTTGGGCTGATGCAGACGCTACTCCTACTCATGTGATCATTACTTTTACATCAACTTCGGCTGGAGACTATTTCAGAGGCGCTATCGGTAGTGTACTAATGGTTGATGATATCTCTATTGAATATTAATTCTATGAAATTTATATATCTATGGGTCGCACTTTTTAGTGTGACCTTTTTCACATCTTCACTTCAGGCACAAACTAATGAAGAACAGAATAATGAAAAATCACTAGTTTGGGGAGGAAGGTTTAGCATTAACTTTGGTGCATCAGTACCACTCTATTTCCAGGATATTCCAAAAAGGTATTCTTGGTCTACAACATTCAACCCCTCAGTTGGAGCATATGTTGAAATTCCATTAAAAGAAGACCGAAAGTCTGTACATATTGAACTTATTTATACTAGAAAAGGAAATTCAACAGAGGCAACAGTAGAAAACCGTTACTTTAAGGTAAGCGATAATTATCAAGGTTATGTTACTGGTGATGTTCAAACAAATATCAGCCTAAACTATATTGAAATTCCTATTCAGTTTAAGACTAATCTTTCTAAAAAAGATAATGGTTGGTATGCTATCGCAGGTTTATATTTAGCTGCAATGGTCTCAGGTACATTTGATGGTATTTTATACGCTGGTGGAACATTAGAAGATATTGTAGGTAGTAGTACTGAAATAGGTAGAGACACTCCCTATGATTATAGTTCAGATTTAGTCAATTTTGATTGGGGTGCCCAATTTGGTATTCAAAAAGAAATTGGTAATCACTTCACTGTCGACACCCAAATTGCTTGGGGATTTAATGGTATATTCCCAAGAGGGTATGACACCGTAGATCCAAACCTCTTTAATTTATATGGTAAAATAGGTGTGCTTTATAAAATTGGAAAATAAAAAAAGGAGTAAGTTGATCACTTACTCCTTTTTTAATTAAATTTTCGTTTATCCCCTACAGTAAAGTTGATGGGCAAACATATTCTGTTGTTTCAATTCCTGCTTCTTTAATGGCCTTGAAACCTCCTTTCACATCTATGATATTATCAAATCCTCTTGATTTCATAATAGAAGAGGCAATCATTGAACGATACCCTCCTGCACAATGAATATAGTAAGTAGCCTCTTTATCTAGATCATTCCATTCAATATTAATATGATCCAATGGTTTGTTGACCACTTTTTCATCACTAATATGTTCAGAAATATACTCAGAGTTTTTTCTAGCATCAATTACATTAATATCATTTGCTAAACGAGATTTAAATTCATCTGCAGAGATTGATTCAATAGAATCTACTTCTTTTCCAGCAGCTTTCCATGAATTAATCCCACCTTCTAAGTACCCCAAAGTATTATCGTAACCTACTCTTGATAACCTAGTAATCACTTCTTCTTCAGATCCTTCGTCAGCAATAATTACAATTGGTTGCTGTAGGTCGACAATTAACGCACCCACCCAAGGAGCGAATCCACCTTTCACACCAATATTAATAGAATTAGGAATAAAGCCATCCTTAAAGGTTTGTGGTGCTCTAGTGTCTAACATCAATGCTCCTTCTGCATTTACTATCTCTTCAAATAACTGAGGACTTAAAGCAACATTTCCTCTATCTAGAATTTGATCAATATTCTCGTATCCCTCTTTATTTAACTTTACATTTTTAGGGAAATATTGAGGAGGAGTAGCTAAACCAGTGGTTACCTCTTTGATAAATTCAGCTTTTGTCATATCAGCTCTAAGAGCATAATTTGTCTTTTTCTGATTACCAAGAGTATCATGTGTCTCTTTACTCATATTTTTCCCACAAGCTGACCCTGCTCCATGTGCAGGATATACAACTACATCGTCAGCAAGCGGCATGATTTTATTTCTAAGAGAGTCAAATAGTAAACCAGCAAGATCCTCTTGTGTTAAATCTGACTTCACGGCTAAATCTGGTCTACCCACATCTCCGATAAATAATGTATCACCAGAGAACAAGGCCACATCTTTTCCACTCTCATCTTTTAACAAGAAAGAAGAAGACTCTTGAGTATGTCCCGGAGTATGTAAAACCGTAATTGTGATATCACCTACATTAAACACCTCTCCATCTTTTGCGATATGTGCATCATATGATGTTTTGGCTGTTGGTCCGAAAACTATTGCAGCCCCTGTTTCCTCTGCTAAAGAAACATGTCCAGATACAAAGTCAGCATGGAAGTGAGTTTCAAAAATGTATTTAATTTTAGCTCCTTCTTTCGTTGCTTTTTCTAAGTAAGGCTTTGTTTCTCTTAGTGGGTCGATGATAACAGCCTCACCTTTGGATTCAATATAATATGCACCTTGTGCTAAACATCCTGTGTAAATTTGTTCGATTTTCATAATGCTTAGAAGTTCTATGTTTATATATGTCTTAAATATTTCTCTCTTTAAATTCGTTACTCTGAATCGCGCGCTCAAAGTTACGTCTTATTTCCAATTGATTACCTTTTTTATCATAATAATCTATGGCTGATTGTACATCCAGGAAAAAGTGATCCTTACCTAATCTCTGTGTTAAACCTACCCGATTAAAGAAATCTCTCACTGGGCCAATCACCTCTGAAAAATAGGTGCGAATTCCCTCTTGTTTGAGATCATAAATCAAATCTTCTAAAGAGGATAAGGCCGTTGTATCAATATTGGATACTGATCCAAAATGCAAAACCAACAATTTTAAATTGCCTTTTTTCTGATCAATTTCACATCTTATTTTATCGTAAAAATGGCTACTATTTGCGAAATAAAGCTGTGCATCCTGACGAATAACAATCACATCTTCTCTCACTTCAGCATCTTTAAAGCGTTGTATATTTCTATAGTCTTCAGTACCTTTTAACCTACCTAATATCGCTATATGCGGTGTTGCTGTTCTTTTTACTAATAATAAAAGGCTTAACAACATCCCAGATAGAATTCCTTCCTGAATCCCCCATAAAAGGGTAATAAGAAAAGTAAAAAGAAGCATGTAAAAATCTTCTCGTTTCGTTTTCCAAAGAAACTTAGGGTATGAAGTATCTATGAGTCCATACACCGCTACTAAAATTATAGAGGCAATGATTGCTTTGGGAAGTGACTCAAAAAATGGTGTCAAAAACAGCAAAGTCACTAATAACAAAACTCCACTGATTATACTTGCCAAATTTGTTTTCGCTCCCGCTTGATCATTAACAGCGGATCTACTAAACCCTCCTGTACCATGAAAAGAGCCAAAGAAGGATCCAATAATATCCCCTATTCCAAGAGCAATAAATTCTTTATTATTATCAATTTCGTATTCTCCCTTATGTCTTTGTTGGAGTGCTTTACTCACTGAAATTGATTCCATGTATGCTATCAATGCTATGGCAAATGCTGACGGAAGCAACTTCAAAACCATGTTGTATGTAATGTTAGGAATACTAAATTCAGGGAATCCACTTGGAATTTTTCCCAACACATTTATTTCCAAATTAAAAGAATACATAATCACTAACCCAACAATAACTGCTACCAAAGACCCTGGTATTCCTTTTCCGAATTTCTTTGTTATTCGTATTAATAAAATACCACTAATACCTATAAAAACTGCATACCAATTAAATTGATCAAATTGCTTGAGCGTAGAGAACAATGTTATAAGGGTTGACGACTTATGATCTACAGATATCCCAAAGAAATTATTAAGCTGATCTATACCTATCACAAAGGCAGCTGCAGAAGTAAAACCGCTGATCACTGGCTTACTCAAGAAATTAACTAGAAAGCCAAATTTGATCACCCCGAAAAACAACTGGATCACCCCTATCATTAACGTTAATAATATAACTGCTGAAATATATTGATCCGTTCCTACAGCAGCTAATGAGGAAACTGCCGCTGCAATTAACATAGAATCGATCGCAACAGGCCCAACAGCAACTTGCCTTGAAGTCCCCAATAATGAATAAGTAAACTGAGGAATCATGGCTGCGTAGAGTCCATAAACCGGCGGTAACCCTGCCAAGCTAGCATATGCCATTCCTTGAGGAATAAGCATAATTCCTACTGTTAAACCTGCAGATATATCGCCAGATAAATATTCTTTTTTATAATTCTTAAGCCAAGGTGCTATAAAGCTTCTTCTTTGCATTCGATTAAAAGTTTATGTATGCAATTTGGAGAAAGAAAGGGAAACCCTATGTAACAATCATCACATAAATCGAACAATCCTCATTTTTTTACAAAGAATTATCAAATCCTATAAGAAGCAATCATTTGATATATCCAGGAAGAAAAACATGACATAACATAAATAGTATTCAATTTTCTGAAGATCAATACTATTAGTAATAAATAAAGTTATTACTAATATGTATACCCTGTCGCTTTGTCAGTAAAACTGACAAATCTTATCGATTTTTTACATTGGCACACTTCATGTAAAAAAGGCAATGAAGATTATTTTTTCTTCTATACTTTTTAGAATAACAAAAAATTATAAAACAGATAAATAAAAATGTCACAAGTAAACATTAAACCCTTAGCAGATAGAGTTTTAATTGAGCCTGCAGAAGCAGAAACTCAAACAGCATCAGGTCTATTTATCCCTGACAATGCAAAAGAAAAACCACAAAGAGGTACTGTAGTAGCGGTTGGTAATGGTACTAAAGATGAGCCTTTAACTGTTAAAGTGGGTGACACTGTCATTTATGGTAAGTACTCAGGAACTGAATTAAACTTAGACGGAAACGATTACTTAATGATGCGTGAGGCTGACATTTTAGCTATCGTATAATTATTAATTAAAGAGTGAGGATAATCTCACCACTATTAAAACAAAATTTCAACAGAGAACGTGTAAGAACTTCTCTAAAAAATATAAAAATATTATGGCAAAAAATCTTCATTTCGATACTGAAGCAATCGAAGGATTAAAAAAAGGTGTTGATGCATTAGCAAACGCTGTAAAAGTTACTTTAGGACCAAAAGGACGTAACGTAATCTTAGAAAAATCATTTGGATCACCACATGTAACAAAAGATGGTGTTTCAGTGGCTAAAGAAATCGAATTAGCAGAGCCAATCGAAAATATGGGTGCTCAATTAGTAAAAGAAGTAGCTTCTAAAACTGCTGACGAAGCAGGTGACGGTACTACTACTGCTACTGTATTGACACAAGCGATCTTCACTACAGGTATCAAAAACGTTGTAGCTGGAGCAAACCCAATGGATTTGAAGCGTGGTATCGATAAAGCTGTTAAAGCTATCGTTGCTGAATTAAAAAACACTTCAAAAACTGTTGAAACAAACAAAGAAGTTGAGCAAGTAGCAACTATTTCTGCTAACAACGATGCTGAGATCGGTAAAATGATCGCTGAAGCAATGGAAAAAGTAGGTAAAGATGGTGTTATCACTGTTGAAGAAGCAAAAGGTACTGAAACAGAAGTAAAAACTGTTGAAGGTATGCAATTTGACCGTGGTTACCTTTCTCCATACTTTGTGACGAACACAGAGAAAATGGAAGCAGATATGGAAACTCCATACATCTTAATCTACGACAAGAAGGTTTCTACAATGAAAGAATTACTTCCTGTTTTAGAACAAGTTGCTCAAACTGGTAAGCCATTAGTAATTATCGCTGAAGATGTTGATTCTGAAGCTTTAGCTACTTTAGTAGTAAACAAAATCCGTGGTGCATTAAAAGTTGCAGCTGTTAAAGCTCCAGGTTTTGGTGACCGTCGTAAAGCAATGTTGCAAGATATCGCTGTGCTTACTGGTGGTACTGTTATCTCTGATGAGACAGGTATGAAACTAGAAGATGCGACTATCGATATGTTAGGTACAGCTGAAAAAGTTATCATCGACAAAGACAATACTGTAGTTGTAAATGGTGCTGGTTCTGCTGACGCTGTTGCTGCAAGAGTTGCTGAAATTCGTGTTCAAATCGAAAACACTACTTCAGACTATGATAAAGAGAAATTACAAGAGCGCTTAGCTAAATTAGCTGGCGGTGTTGCAATTATCTATATCGGTGCTGCTACTGAAACTGAAATGAAAGAGAAGAAAGACCGTGTTGATGATGCTTTAGCAGCAACAAGAGCAGCGGTTGAAGAAGGTATCGTAGTTGGTGGTGGTACTGCCCTATTGAGAGCTTCTGCAGTTCTTGATTCAGTAGAAACAGCTCACCCTGATGAGGAAATTGGTGTTCAGATTGTAAAAACTGCAATCCAAGCTCCTTTAAGAACTATCTTGGGTAACGCTGGTTTAGAAGCATCTGTAATTGTCAATAAAATTTTAGAAAGCGAAGGCAACTTCGGTTTCAATGCTCGTACTGAAGAGTACCAAGACTTAGTTGAGGCCGGTGTTATTGACCCAACTAAAGTAACTCGTTTAGCTTTAGAGCATGCTGCATCTGTTGCTTCATTATTATTAACTACAGATTGTGTAGTTTCTAATGAGAAGGAAGAAGGTGGTGCTGCTGCCGCTCCTGCTATGCCTCCAATGGGTGGTGGTATGCCAGGTATGATGTAATAGACATTATCAGTAGTTAAATATATAAGAAAGGCACTCATTCGTGAGTGCCTTTTCTATTTTAAACTTTTATATCTTTAAAGTCTTGAGTTTCGGAACTATATTTTTTAAGAAGCTTTTCATCGTGTTTCACCTCTTTGTATAAAACATCTACCAAATGATGAATTTTACTATCTATATTTTCTAAGTTCTTCTTGACGACATCCATTAGAAAATTCTTTTCTTCTGGGGAAACTTCTGTGGCTCGAAATAACTCCAAAATACCCAAGGATGTAGATAAGTTTCCTCTTAAATGATGGGAGATAAAATCTAATGCATTATTCAAGTTCTTATTGTCTTTCTCTATTTGTCGGATATAGGAGAATGTATCAGACTCATCTGAATACACACTAACAACATATTCATCTTTTAATTTTTGAACTCTATTCGTTCTATACAGGATATCAGATTTACTCATTTTGTATCCTTTTAATGGAACAACTTGAGAAACCCCAGTCTGATAAACCTCTTCTAATGCGTCTACTAATCCCATTTCATTAACATTCGGGTAGAGTTCATCTATCATCTTACCCTTGTATGCGACATCCATTGCCCCATCCATTTTTCTTCCCGCCTTATTATAATAATAAAACTCAAACTGTCGCTCTGACTTACGCCTATATATGGCAACGCCTAACGGAGAATTATCATAATAGTTAAGTAGTTCTTGAGTCATGTAAATAAGTATAAATCAGTTTTTGTGTTAATCTAAAATAATCCTTTTTTAGGAACTATTATAAAGTACGTAATGTTCTTAGCTAGTTTCTAAAATAAAATATGGAAAAAAAGGTCATTCTCAGTAAAAACATTCGAATGACCTTCTATTAGGGTAAGTTATAGTTTAACCACTACTCTACCACTTATTTGCCCATTAAAGATGGCATTAACTTTATCTTCTAACCCTTCAAGGTTTACTTCTTCTGTAATTTCATCAAGAGTTTCAGGCATCCATGATGCACCAATGTTATTCCATACTTTTACTCTTTCAGCATAAGGGAAATTTTGAGAATCAATACCAATTAATGAAACCCCTCTTAAAATAAATGGAAATACATTAATAGGTAAATCAAAAGATGCTGCATTACCACAACAAGTTACTACTCCCAAAGGATTGGTTGCTTTAATACCTGTAGCAAGATATTCACCTCCAACAGTATCTATAACACCTGCATACAACGGTTTCAATAAAGGACGTTGATTTCCTTCAAGGAATTCTTCTCTTTTAATAACATGTGAAGCACCTATTTTCTTTAGATAATCTGCTTTTTCTGCTTTTCCAGTTACAGCAACTACAGAATACCCTAATTTATTAAGAATAGTAACTGCAATAGAACCCACTCCACCTGTGGAACCTGTAACTAAGATATTTCCATCTTCAGGACTAACATGAGGAATTAATTTATAAACAGACATTGCTGCTGTTAGGCCTGCAGTCCCCAATTCCATACTAGATTTTAATGTTACACCTTTAGGCATTGGAACAACCCAATTTGATGGCACTTGGATATATTCGGAGAATCCTCCCCAAGTGTTCATCCCTAAATCATAACTTGTTACAATAACTTCATCTCCTTCTTTGAAATTATCCGATTTACTAGAAATAACTACACCAGATGCATCAATACCAGGTGTATGAGGATAATTTTTTGTGACTCCAGGTTTTCCTAATGCAGATAAAGCATCCTTATAATTTAAAGATGAATACGCTACTTTAACTAAAACCTCTCCTTCTGGTAAATCCGATAATTCTTTATTTTGAATGGAAGATTTGAATTCTTTCTCTCCTACTTTTTCAGTAACAAAAGCTTTGAAAGTTGTCATTTTAATAATGGGGTTTAATTGTAAAGTCACAATGTACAGCTAAGGTGTACACTAAATAATGACTTTAGACACAATTTACACCCATTATCATCATATTAATTAAACGATCATCAGATTATTTAATCATGAAAAATATTTCTTAGGATATTCATAAAAGAGTTCCTCTCCTTTAGTTAACTCTTTCCAAGAATCAGCTTCTTTAAATTCAATAGCTACAACACCAGCAGTTGGAATATTTTCTATATAGTCACTTAAAAAATGATTTCTTAAATCTGTAATCGCAGGATTATGAAAAACCAACATTACGGTTTCAAGATTTTCGTCTAGATACTTGATAACATCTAAAATTTCATCATGCAAAGCATTGTAAAAATCTTTTTCAAAGTGCAATTGTTTACTTAAAGTTTCTGCTACTTTTTCTGCAGTTAACTTAGTTCGCTTTGCGGGAGATGAAATGATCAAATCAGGCATAAGTTTATGTTCAAATAAAACATCTGCCATCTTTACGAGATCTTTCTCTCCTCGTTTGTTTAAAGGCCTGTCAAAATCAGTCAAAAGTGGATTTTTCCAGCTTGACTTGGCATGCCTCATTAGTATTAACCTTTTCAAAATTTATACTTTCTCAATTTTTGACTAAAAATAAGCACCAAAATGATATAATAAAAAACGTTAAAGCTTATATTTAATATATTAAGTATTATTTTAATTTTTGCCTTTGGCATTATCATTTCTTTAAGGCTTAATTAAATCAGCGTGATTTTTTCACAACCCATTTTTAAGAATGACAAGATCATCTAACTCTAAGAATAAATCATTAATACTACAACTGTTCATTATTGTAGGGCTTATCCTTATTTCAAAGCCTTCATTTGCTCAACTTGAAGCTCCTAAATATGTCAATGAATATTTGGCTATTGGTGTTGGTGCAAGAGGATTGGCAATGGGTAATTCTTTAACGGAAACTGTTGATGATGCCACTGCAGGATATTGGAATCCTGCAGGTTTATTGAATATAGAGGACCGTTATACCGCTTCATTAATGCATGCAGAGTATTTTGCTGGTATTGCAAAGTATGATTTCGGTGGCTTTGCCACCAAAATTGATGATCAATCAGCTTTAGGAATATCTTTTATCCGCTTTGGTGTAGATGACATTCCAGATACTCGTTTCTTATTTGATCCTGATGGAAACATTAATTGGGATAATGTACAAAGTTTCTCGTCTGCAGATTATGCCTTCCTTTTTTCATATGCAAGACAATTCCCGCAACTTCCTCACTTAAAATTCGGTGCAAACGCAAAAGTGATTTATAGAAATGCAGGACAATTTGCCAATGCTTGGGGCTTTGGTTTAGATGTTGGATTACAATGGCAAAAAGAAAGATGGTTTGCCGGTGTAACTGCAAAAGATATTACAGGTACATATAATGTATGGACCTACAATCCAGCAACTTTCTATGAAATCTTCAAAGCCACTGGCAATACAATTCCTGACAATTCTGTAGAAGTAGCAACTCCTCGCCTTATTGTTGGAGGTGCAAGAAGCTTTGCAATATGGAAACAAAGTCAGCTAGAAAATGCAGAAGAACTCATTGGAGCCTTGGTCTCTGTTGGTTTTGATATGACTTTTGATGGGAAAAGAAATACTGTGATTAAAACTGACTTAATCTCTGTTGATCCACACATGGGTGTTGAATTCCATTACAAAAAAATGATTTTCTTAAGAGGTGGAATCTCCCAGCTTCAATACATTAAAGACTTTGACGGATCTGAATCACTAGAATTCTTACCAAGCTTTGGTGCTGGATTTGCGTTTAAAGGCTTCACTGTAGATTACGCTCTTACCAACATTGGCGACGTCTCTTCAGCATCTCTATATTCTCATATCTTTAGTTTAAAGGTTGATTTTGGTAGATCCATCAAAAGAAACGAATCCACTCCGAAAAGTGATAAGTATTATTAATATTAGTTCAAAATACGTTTAAAACAGACATTCTTCTTACACAATCCATTACTATTCAGTGAATTAATTGACTTTTTTGCATATTACCCTTATAATTGAGGAACTATCTACTTATTTACTGTACTATTACTTCGCTTTAATGGACTCGAATTTCACTTTTAAAAACTTATTTTTTGTCTGTTATTTCATTTTTCTACTTTCAACTGATGTACTAGCACAACATGAAAATGTATATGCGATCCATCAAGAAGAGCTAGCAATCAACAACAGTGACTTTCATAAAATTCTCTTTGAATGCAATGAAACTCTGAAACACGACGCTAATAACAAAGAAGCTCTATACAAGAGAGGTGTGATAAAAACAGAACTTGGATCATTCAAGAGTGCTCAGAATGACTTTACAAAAGCGCTTCATCTAGCACATGGAAACAAAGTCGATATATATTATCGAAGAGGAATCTCCTACTTTCTTGAAAATGACTTCTTAAATGCAATTTCTGATTTTGATAGTGCCATTCACATTCAACCTAATCATGTAAAGGCATTATGGAAGAAAGCCCAATCCTATTATCAAATTGGCGCCCAGTCGTTAACATTAAAAACACTTGATCAAATCAGTATAGTTAACCCTGAAGATGCTGTTACATGGCATGACATGGGAACATTATACCATAAAAATCATCAACCACATAAAGCAAAAGATTGCTTTACTACAGCATTAATACTTGATCCAAAAATGTCATCCTCATACAATCATAGAGGTATGATCTACGAATCACTGGATGAAATTGCAAAAGCTTTTGATGATTATAACAGAGCAATCTTTTATGACTCTGCGTTTGTGGATGCCTACAACAATAGAGGCCTTATCTACCTCAAATTTGAAGATTTTGTAGAGGCTGAAAATGATTTTTCATCAGCGATAACACATGGTATTCATTTACATAAAGAAGCACTTAATAATAGAGCAATAACGAGATATCTTACTGGTAGATTCTCTGAAAGCCTTACAGATATCAATACACTTATTAATAATTACCCGTATTATGCGAATGCTTACATTACTAGAGGTAATATAAAAGAGCGTTTACATGATGATGCAGGAGCTTGCTCAGATTGGCATAAAGCAGCCGAACTAGGTATGCTTGTGGGACTCAAATATGCACAGGGCACTTGTCATTAACTACTTATATGAAGAAAATACTAATTTTATTTACCTTACTCATTAGTTCTTTCCTACTACAAGCTCAAAATATAGTAGACTCAACGAACCATGTCGTAGACCTCGGTCAAAAAGACATGAGTCTTGTCAGAGCTTTAGTGAGACTTGGGGATAGTCTATTCTATCAATTACATCAACCTGATGAAGCTTTTAAATATTATTTCGGTGCTTATGATTATATCAGTGAAGAACCTGGAATCAATAAGAAAATTGGGGAATGCTATTTAGCTTCGATTACTGAAGAAAAATCAGATGGAATTACCTATCTCAAAAAAGCCTTAGCCATCGAAGGAGATACTGCATCTTCTGATCTATACTTTAATATTGCTACTACTCTACACTATAACGCTTTATTTGATGAAGCGACTGAATATTATGAAAAGAGTATAAAGGGAAGTGATAAAGTAGAAGTAATTGAAAAGAGAATCAAGGAATGCATCTTTGGCAAAGAATTTTATTCTTCACCCAAACAGCATGTTATTATCAAGAACTTAGGCCCTTTAGTTAACTCAAAATATGCAGATTTCTGCCCATTAGTTGATGCTGTAGAGGATGATCTTTACTTCACAACAAGAAGACATGAGTTTAGAACTGATAATCCGGATATTCAAACCCATTTATGGGAAAATATATATCACAGTCACCGCAAAGATTACTCTCACTGGAGTAGCCCTGTACCACTCCCTAATCCTGTAAATCATGATCATCATACAGCAACAGTATCAATCAGTATGGATGGATCTGAAATGATCTTATTTAGAAGTGGAGATCTGTATATTTCTTACTCACAACAAGACACCATTTGGTCAAAACCTAAGAAACTTCCCAATCAAATCAATAGTATTTTTGTTGAAACATCCGCTTGTCTCAACTACCAAATGGATACCCTGTACTTTGTTAGCAACGATGAGTTTTCTACAATTGGTGGGCTTGATATCTACATGTCAATAAAAGACAGGAATGGCAAATGGGGTACTGCAAGAAATTTAGGAGCTATGATTAACACTCCTTACGATGAAGAAGGTGTTGCCTTATCTAGAGATGGAAATACACTTTATTTTAGCTCAAGAGGACATGATACCATGGGTGGGTACGATGTTTTTAAATCTACAAAAGATTTTCAAGGAAATTGGTCCACTCCAGAAAACCTAGGTTACCCGATTAATTCTCCATATGATGATGTCTACTTTATGATACGCAGTAATGGAAGACATGCTTATTACTCTTCTTCAAGACAAGGTGGTTATGGGGAAAAAGACATTTATCGCATCTCTATCTTAGATGAAGACAAACCTCTATCACTTGATAGAAAAGAAATCGATTTTCTACTCTTAAACAAAGATTCGCTTCAACATAAAAAACATCCAACTCATGTTGATCATTTAAAAGAGGTAAAACAACAAACTTTAGATGCTACAACTGATTTATTAAAAACTCTTATGCTACATGCGCAGTTATCTTCAAAAGATTCTGTTAATCAAATAGAATAACGTCAATAATTTCAACTGAAAAGTAGTACGTAACAGGTAAGTTGTTATTTTTGCATCTCAAATTGAAAAATTATGATTTACATTAATAGAAGAGAGTTTTTCAACGCAGCTCACAAACTTTACAATCCTAACTGGACGAAAGAACAAAACGAGGAGTTTTTTGGGCCGTGTGCAAATGAAAACTGGCATGGGCATAACTTTGAAATGGTGATCACTGTAAAAGGTGAGCCTGATCCAAATACAGGATATGTGATGAATATGAAAGACTTGGGAAAAATTGCCAAAGAACATATCATCGATAAAGTGGATCATAAAAACTTAAACATGGATGTTGATTTTCTGAAAGGAAAAATGACAAGCTGTGAAACTTTGGCTACTGAATTTTGGAAGATCTTAGCACCAAAAGTAAAAGAATTTGCACCTAACGCTCAACTTCATTGTATCGAGTTGCATGAAACTAGAAAGAACTTTGTTCGCTATTATGGTGAATAATTATTCTTAAAGAAATATCCAAAGGATGCTTTTTACAGGCATCCTTTTTTTATTTCCTTTACCTTTATAGCTTTGTTATATATCTTGGTAAAACAATTCCACACACACTAAACTCATTTATGAAGTATTATCTAATAGCAGGAGAAAAATCTGGAGATTTACATGCCTCCAACCTAATGAAAGAGCTTCTTTCAAAAGATCCAGAAGCTGAATTCCGTTTTTGGGGAGGAGAAGAAATGCAGAAGGTGGGTGGAACAATGATACATCACTACTCTGAAATCTCTTTTATGGGTTTTTTAGAAGTAGCGAAAAACCTCTTGACAATTAGACGATACATGAACGAGTGTAAGAAAGATATCTTATGCTGGAAACCTGATGTAGTTATATTAGTAGACTTTTCAGGCTTTAATCTGAAAATTGCCAAGTATATAAAACCAAGAGGCACAAAAGTATTTTATTACATTTCACCAAAAGTTTGGGCTTGGAACCAAAGCAGAGCGAAAAGAATAAGAAATGTTGTCGATCGTATGTTTGTGATTATGCATTTTGAAAAAGCATTTTACAAAAAATACAATTACGATGTAGATTATGTTGGAAATCCACTATTCGATGCTATAAAACAATTTACACCTTCTCCTACCTTCTTTGAGGACAATCAACTAGATCCAAATAAAAAGATTATTGCTATTCTTCCAGGAAGTAGGTATCAAGAAGTAAGTATGATATTAAAGACCATGCTTACTATTATCCCAAAATACAATAAAGAAGAGTACCAATTTATTGTAGCTGGGGTTGAACACCTACCAGCAGAATTATATAAAGAAGTACAAGGCCTTGGTGTAAAATTATTATTCAATCAAACATATGATATATTGGATAAAGCTACTTCTGCGGTAGTTACTTCAGGTACAGCAACTCTTGAAACAGCATTGTTTGAAGTTCCTCAAGTGGTTTGCTACCGAACTAGCCCTGTGACTTACAATATTATTAAAGCATTAATCAAGGTTCGTTTTATCTCACTTGTCAATCTAATTGCGGACAAAGAAGTGGTTAGAGAATTGATTCAAAACGACTTTACTACTGAAAATCTAGATAAAGAACTTCAATATACAATCACTTCAAAAAGAGAGAAGATCTTATCAGATTACAGAGAAATGAAAGATAAAATTGATACTGAAGGCACTTCTAAAAAAGCGGCATCGCTCATGTATCAATATTTAACAGAAGGAATACCAGAACAGAAGTTCTAAATAAAAAAGCCGATTGATATTTAAGTCAATCGGCTTTTTTATTATCTCATCGTTCTTCTCTCTAATTCCGAACGATCAATAATTTTATACTTTGAAGGTATCTTAAAAGGCATTTTCTGTTGTTCTTGCTTTATTTCAATCTTTGAAAAATCAATCGCAACAGTTATTTCTTTTTTTAATTCTTCTTTTGACTCACCAGATCCAATAAAAACATTGGTTTTATGTGGTGCAATTTGATCAGATTCTTCTGAGAGAACTTTAAAATCAGTATAGTCAACAACAGCAAGCTTATCATCTTTCTTAAAATTGACAATAATCTCTTCTAACTTCTGATTACTTCTACCGACCAAAGCCAACAAAGTTAGCATCTTGTTCTTCTGAGTTAGTGAAAACATATCTTCCTCAACTCTCACCTTTGCATTATCTGCTATTCTTGAAGGCATATCACCCGTAAAAATAGACTGTAGTAGATCATAATCTATCTTTGAACCCAACAGGATCGCAACATCATCATAACTTAAGGTGTAGGCTTCTTTCCCCAACTTATCCAATGCAAATACACTATCCTTGGTAGCAAGAACTCTCAGTCCTTCAATTTTTGCTACTCGCATAGACATCCACATACGTTTATCCTTTTCAATTCTAGTATCAATGGCTACTTTAAGATCCTTTTGGGGTGAATCAAATTCTAACTTCCCTTTGGTTGATAAATAAGTGTAGTCTAGATTTCTTACATCTAAAGTAGACGCTTTACCATCACTAGAAACTCCTGTATTTTTTTTAGCACAAGATGAAATCAGAATGATAATAGAAAAGGATAAATATAATGTGTTTTTAAAATTCACTGTTTTTATTTCTTTAGAGAGGAAATAGCTAATACATATCGTTGTAATAACTACTTTCCTTATTTATAAAGTTCAAAAAAAGGCAATTGAGTTATTACCCAATTGCCTTCTAATATAATCAATTTATGATTAGAGCTTTGCTAAAGCTTCTTCTAATGCTTTGATTTTGTCTTCAGCATCTTGTTGCTTCTGACGTTCTTTTGCTACTACAGCATCTGGTGCATTGGCAACAAATCTCTCATTAGAAAGTTTCTTTTGTACAGATTTAATAAAACCTTTAGTGTACTCAAGCTCTTTTGCTAACTTCTCTTTCTCTGCCTCTACATCAATTTGATCTGCTAAGTCGATGAAACATTTATCAGATTTGTAAACAAACTGAGTTGCTCCTTCTACTTCAGAATCTACCATTGTTAGAGACTCAAGATTTGCCAACTTCGTAATGATACCACCGAAACGATCGTAAACAGTAGAATCAGAAGCTAAAACTGACATTGGAAGAGGTACTTTAGGTCCAATTTGGTTCTTGTTACGAACGTTTCTCACTTGTGAGATAATTTCGAAAGCAGCAGTAGCTTGTTCCAATAATGTTTTGTCGAAAGACTCAACAGTTGGGTAATCCGCAACTACTAAAGCATCTTCTGTTTCTCTTTCACGCACTGCATGCCAGATTTCTTCTGTTAAGAATGGCATGAATGGATGTAAAAGTCTAACGATCTTCTCAAAGAAGTTGATTGTCGCTTCTAATGTCGCCTTATCGATTGGAGAACCGTACTCTGGTTTCACCATCTCTAAATACCACGAACAGAAGTCGTCCCATACCAATTTGTACACTGACATTAATGAGTCAGACAATCTATATTTCTCGTAGTTCGCTTCTACATCTTCCAATACTTGATTGAAACGAGATTCGAACCAATCGATCGCAATTTTATTTGATTCAGGCTGTGCTTCTTCACTCACTTCTAGACCCTTTACTAAACGTAAAGCATTCCAGATTTTATTTGCGAAGTTACGACCTTGCTCACATAATTTCTCATCGAAAAGTAAGTCGTTACCTGCAGCTGCAGACAATAACAAACCAACACGAACACCGTCAGCACCATACACTTTCATTAAGTCCAAAGGATCAGGTGAGTTACCTAATGACTTCGACATTTTACGGCCTTGGTTGTCACGAACCAAACCAGTTAAGTATACGTTTTTGAATGGCAATTCGCCTTTCCACTCATATCCTGCGATGATCATACGAGCAACCCAGAAGAATAAGATATCTGGACCTGTAACTAAATCATCTGTTGGATAGTAATAGTTAATTTCCTCGTTTTCAGGTTTTGTAATACCATCAAACACAGAGATTGGCCATAACCAAGAAGAGAACCAAGTATCCAATACATCCTCGTCTTGAGAAAGTTGGTCGATTGTGATATCGGCATCAATTTTCTGAGCCTCTACCAATGCCTCTTCTGCAGTTTCTGCTACCACAAACTCACCGTTAGGAAGATAGAAAGCAGGAATTCTTTGTCCCCACCATAACTGACGTGAAATACACCAGTCTTTTACATTTTCCATCCAGTGACGGTACGTATTCTTGAACTTTGCAGGATGTAATTGAATATTATCATTCATTACATTCTCCAATGCAGGCTTAGAAATTTCTTTCATTGATACGAACCATTGTGTTGAGATTCTTGGTTCGATCACTGCACCTGTTCTTTCAGATGTACCAACTTTATTTTGAAGCTCTTCTACTTTAACTAAGTTTCCTGAAGCTTCTAGATCTTTAACGATCTCCTTACGAACAACAAAACGATCTTTACCAGCGTATTGAGCACCCGCTTTAGCGTTAATCGATCCGTCTTCTTCGATAATATCAATTACTTCCAAGTTATGTTTTAAACCTAACTCGTAGTCATTGATATCGTGAGCAGGAGTTACTTTTAAACAACCTGTACCGAATTCAATATCTACATAATCATCACCAAATACAGGAATTTCTCTGTTAGTAGTTGGTACGATTACTTTTTCACCAATTAAATGCTTGAAGCGCTCATCGTTAGGATTCACACAAACACCAGCATCTGCAGGAATAGTTTCAGGACGAGTAGTTGCAATAGTTACAAACTCACCTTCTTTTCCTACGATTGGATATTGTACATAATATAATTTAGAGTTTACCTCTTTGTGGATTACTTCCTCATCTGATAAAGCTGTTTTCCCTGCCGGATCCCAGTTTACCATCCTTGCTCCACGGTATACCCATCCTTTTTTGTAAAGGTCTACGAATACTTTGATAACTGCTTTCGAAAGCTCATCTTCCATTGTGAAACGAGTACGGTCCCAATCACAAGAAGCGCCCAATTTCTGCAATTGGTTCAAGATGATTCCACCATATTTCTCTTTCCACTCGAAAGCATACTTCATAAACTCGTCACGAGAAATATCAGATTTACTGATACCGTGCTCGTCCTTTAACATCTTTACTACTTTTGCTTCTGTAGCAATCGATGCATGGTCAGTACCTGGTACCCAACAAGCTTCGTAACCTCTCATTCTTGCACGACGGACCAAGACATCTTGAATTGTGTTATTCAACATGTGACCCATATGCAACACCCCTGTCACGTTTGGTGGCGGGATGACGACGGTGAATGGCTTCTTATCAGGGTTTGGCTCAGAATGAAAAAATTTGTTCTCTAACCAGAACTGATACCATTTGTCCTCTACATCATGAGGATTGTACTTAGTCGCAAGCTCCATTGCTTTGATTTAAAGTTTCAGAAACAAAAAATAATAAATGCACAAAATTGAGGACACTATGCCTCAAATTGCGAAGTGCAAATTTAATACTATAATTAAGAATAAGGAATTCTGATTTGATAAATGAAGATCCTTCTTGAAAAGATTATTCAAAAGATACTCATTATCAATACTTTTGATATCCAACTTAGAATTTTAATATTATCAAATAGGCTATTATTCAGCGTAATATCACTATTCAGTGTCTATTACAAACTCTTCTACATTCTGGTAAGTAATTTCAAGAAGCTTTTTCCTTGCCTCTTTACTTGCCCATGCAATATGAGGTGAAAACAGTACTTTTTTCTTATTATTAATTGAATAAAATACACTGTCTTTACTCATCGGTTCTTTCTCAAAAACATCAACACAGGCGCCTGATATTTCATTATTATTTAATGCATTAACCAACGCCTTTTCATTAACGATCCCTCCTCGTCCAGTATTCAATAAAACAGCAGAAGGTTTCATTTGTGATAATTCATTTTCATCAACAAAATTCTTAGTCTTGTCATTTAAAGGTGAATGAATCGAAATAATATCACAAGTTTTGAAGAGAGTATCTTTATCTACTAATTGATAACGCTTATCTCTAGCAATTCCTGAAGTTGAATAATAAACTACTTCTGCTCCAAAAGCAGTTGCAATTTCTGCCACACGAGTACCGATATTACCTAAACCAATAATACCAAAACGTTTGTTATTCAGTTCAGAAAAACTATTTCCAATCCAAGTAAACGACTGTCCATCACTATAGCTACCTGACTTCACAAAGTCGTCATATTCTTGGATATTATTAAGTAAAGAAAGTAACATTGCAAATGTCTGTTGGGCTACACTTTCAGAGGAATAGTTGACTGCATTTTTTACTTGAATACCTATATTGTTTGCTGCTTCCAAGTCAACATTATTAGTGCCTGTCGCAGTAATCGCGATTAATTTCAGTTGTGATGATGCCTTCATCACCTCTTCTGTAATCAATACTTTATTGGTTACGATGACATGAGCATTCTCTACCCTATCTTGTAATTGTGCAGCTAAAGTACTATCATAAAATGTCACATCACCTAATTTACTAAAGGTGTCTAATTGTGGTTTAACATCACTGCCTAATGTTTCTGTATCTAAAAAAACGATCTTCATACTCTTGATTAAATTTTTGTCAAAAATACAAGATTTTTAAAGAGTGAACGAGTAATTTAAAAGAATGAAAATAATCGTTGAAGAAAATATTCCACTTGGACAAGTAAAGTTATGGGAAGTAATAACCCATATCGACCATTTGCATCAATGGTTCTTTAAAGAAATCCCATCGTTCCAATTAGATATAGGTTTTACAACTGTATTTGATGTGCAATCAAATACTAGAACATTTCCTCATAGATGGGAAGTTATTGATATTAACAGAGACACTTCATATACATTAAAATGGGAATACGATGGTTATATAGGAACGTCTACGCTTCAATTTTCAATTAAAGCTGTTTCAAACCAAGAAAGTATAATTACTGTAATAGCTGATGGTATTGACTCTTTTCCTCAAGATATTGAAGAATTCAAACCAGAAAACTGCAAGGCAGGATGGAATTATTTCATTAAAGAGCGGCTTAAACCGTACACCAATACATTAAAATAAAAGATATAAATAGGACGATAAGATGATCAATTTCATAACTTGCATATCAATCAAAAAATATCAAAGATGAAAGTTACAAGTTGGAGAAAATTAGACAATATCTGGAAAGAGATCATTTTATTGAGCATCAAGGTTCAAGAAGAAAATATAGAACATTCTAAAGTCATTAGTCTACTCCAAAACACGCAATCTGCTTCAGAAACTTATACAAAATTATTTGAAGAAAATTTAGTAATTAATGATTGGCCTGACTTTACATTCTTTAATCGATTATTACCTCTTGAGAAGATCTTTGCTTGTTACTTACCTATTGAAGGAATTGACCCAATCATCTATTTCCCATTAACAAAAATAGCTCATTTTGAAGGTACAGAAGTATTCGATCTAGACCCCCTTATACTCACATCTTCCCTTCAAGAATTATATCTAGACAATACTTATGTAGATGATTTAGTGCAAGTAATGAATTTGCCCCTTAAAAAATTAAGCCTAAAGGGTTTAAATATCGAACAATCTCAATTGGAGACCGTTTTATTAAGACAACCAAATTGTGAAATTATAGCATAATAAGATGAGTAAAAAAGTAATTCTATTTGACGGAATTTGTAATCTATGCGATAAGAGTGTTCAATTTATTATAAAACATGAAAAAGAGAACACTTTCCAATTTGCGTCCTTACAGTCACCTGAAGGTAAAGAATTATTGAAATGCTACAATTTACCTATTGATTATACAGGAAGCATCGTATTAGTTACTCATAACAATGCCTATTTAAAGTCTGAAGCTGCTTTAAAAATCGCTAAAGATTTACGTACACCATGGAATATATTTCGCTTTGGTACAATATTTCCTATGTGGTTCACAGATTCATTTTACGATCTGATTGCTAAAAACAGGTATAAAATCTTTGGCAAGAAGAGCGACAGTTGTGACTTACTTCAACAAAATAAGAAATATAAAGGGAGTTCTGCTTCCTCTAACACAATATGAAGTGATTTCAGACGTAATTAAATTAGTCACTAACATATTTAGTTAAAAAAGATGATCCCAACATATATTAAAAAAAATATTCTGCTTCTAACACTATTGTGTGCAGCAACCGTTTCTAATGCTCAATCTACATTGAATATGGAATGGTGGAATGGTTTAGACAAATACTGGAAGGGAATATTCACTTCACAGATCATGTGGGACCAAGACGACATGACTGATGAAGGATTACAAAAAATTGAAGCACTTACTGCTATTAACGCTTCAGGTTATGATGACTTTGGTGATGAAAGAATTGTAACCAGCCTTGAACCTATTGCCCTGTTAACCGCTTTAGAAGATGTTGATATTTCTTACACTCGAGTAAAAGATCTATCTCCTCTAAAAAATATGCACCATCTTAAGCGTCTAAATCTAGCATTTACCAGAGTGAATGACCTTACAGCTTTAGACCATTCGATGACTATTCATGAATTGTTTTTATCTGGAACTAGAGTAAAAACTTTAGCACCAATAGCAAACATTCCTCTTGAAAGCTTAGACCTCTTCCAAAATAAGTCATTTGAAGATTGGGCCTCTATCTCCGCTTTCAGAAAAACATTAAAGATGTTGGCTTTAGATGAAACTAAAGTAGAAGACCTTTCTTTCCTTAAGAAAATGAAGAAGCTTGAGGAATTAAAGTTGTCGTATACTAATGTCAGCGATATCAGTAGTCTTAAAAAATTAAAGTCACTTACTTATCTTCAATTGCAAAAGACTAAGGTTACAGACCTAAGTTCACTTAATAAATTGAAGAATATAGAACATTTAAATATTTCGAATACTGAAATAATAGATATTGCTTCAGTAGGTGCATTAAAAAATCTTCATACATTTTATTTCTCAGATAGCAAGGTTAAAGATATTACTCCTTTAGCTCAGACGTTATCGATGAATGAACTTACTTTCTCAAATACTCCTGTTAGTGATCTTACACCACTTTCAGATCTACAAAAATTAAGTATTCTGATTATCACAGGGTCACAAGTAAGTAATTTAGCTCCATTAGATGGGGTAACTTCCCTTTCAATTATTTATTTTAGAGATGCACAGGTGTCTCCTGATGATGTAAATAAATTTAAAGAGAAGCATCCGAATATAGAAACAGATTATTTTTAGCACCTGTTCTTTACATAAAAGGCCTTAAATGTCTTATTTCTTCTTATATAATTCACCCAGACTTAATATTTTATGGACTGTTATTTGGGTAAGAGAAGAAATAAGACTTTTTTTGCACTTGGATTTAAATTTAACCTTCCTAGTCCAGTGAGTGAAGTAATTAAACACGAGTGTGGCATTGCAATGCTACGCCTGCGAAAACCGCTCTCATACTTTATTGAGAAATACGGTACGCCTACTTACGCAATCAGTAAGATGTATTTATTGATGGAAAAGCAGCGTAACCGTGGTCAAGACGGTGCTGGTATCGCCAGTATTAAATTAGGTATGAAGCCTGGCAAACCTTTCATTGATAGAGCTCGTTCTGTTGAAGCTGATCCCATCAACGACGTCTTCAAGAAGGTAGGCAAAAAACTAAACAAACTAAGCAAAGACTCAGAGAAATATCTCGACGCAGATTATCTAAGAGCGAACACTCCATTTGTCGGTGATGTTTACATGGGTCACCTTCGTTACGGTACTCACGGTAACAACACTATCAATCACTGTCACCCTTTCATGAGAAATAACAACTGGCGCTCTCGTCAATTGATCATGGCTGGCAACTTTAATATGACTAACGTTGATGAATTGTTTGACAGGTTAGTTGAATTAGGGCAGCATCCCAAAGAAAATGTGGATACTGTGACAGTAATGGAGAAAATTGGTCACTTCTTGGATTTAGAAGTTCAAGATCTTTTCGTAAAGTACAATCAGACAAACTTAACTAACATTGAGATTTCTGAGAAAATCGAAGAAGAACTTGATCTTGGACGCGTATTATCTCGCTCTTGCAAAGATTTTGATGGTGGTTATGCCTTAATGGGCTTAACTGGTTTTGGTGGCGGATTCGTTGCCAGAGATGCAAACGGTATTCGTCCTGCATACTATTATGCAGATGATGAAATCGTTGTGGTTGCATCAGAAAAAACAGCGATCAAAACTGCCTTCAATGCTGATTACAGCAAGATTCAGGAGATCAACCCTGGACATGCTTTAATCATTGACAAGTTTGCCAACTACAAAGAAGTAAAATACATAGAACCTTCTGAAAAGAAATCTTGTAGCTTCGAAAGAATTTATTTCTCAAGAGGAACAGATCCTAGTATCTACTCTGAAAGAAAAATGTTAGGAAAACTATTAGTTCCTAAGGTTCTTGAGGCTATAGATTACGATCTTAAAAACACTGTCTTCTCATACATACCAAATACAGCTGAGACTGCATTCCTTGGTATGATGTCAGGTATTGATCAATATCTTGTTCAGAAGCGTTTAGAAGCTATCGAAAGTGGTGTAAGTGGAGAAGAATTAGAACGTCTAATGTCGTTCAGACCTCGCCATGAAAAACTCGTTATCAAAGATGTAAAAGCTAGAACTTTTATTGCTGATGATACAATGAGAGATGACATGGTTGCCCATGTTTATGACACAACTTTCGAAGTGATCAAAAAGCAAGTTGATACTTTAGTTGTCATCGATGATTCAATTGTTCGTGGTACTACTCTAGAAAAATCTATCATTCAGATGTTAGATCGTTTAGAGCCAAAACGTATCATCGTTGTGTCATCAGCTCCTCAGATTAGATATCCTGACTGCTACGGCATCAATATGTCTAAAATGAAAGAGTTTGTGGCATTTAGAGCAATGATCAACCTAATCAAAAGAAATGGTCAGGAAGATCTTATGGATGAGATTTACTATCGTTGTAAATCTGCTCTTCGCAAATCTGAAAAGATGGATACGAACTTTGTTCAACAGCTTTATGATCAGTTCACTAATGAGCAAATTTCAGATGAGATTGCTAACATTATTAAGCAACATCATATTAAAGCTGAAGTTAAAGTGATTTTCCAAACAGTAGATAACCTACATGAAGCTTGTCCTCAACATCTTGGAGACTGGTACTTTACAGGAGATTTCCCTACTCAGGGAGGTATGAAAGTAGCAAATAGAGCTTTCGTAAACTACATGGAAGGAAAAGACGGTAGAGCATACTAATTGATTTAATCATCAATTTTTAAAATATTAAAAGGCTTTTGGAAAACATTTTCCTTAAGCCTTTTATTTTTACACTATGAAAGAAAGAATTTTACTCCCTAATATTCGATATATACATGGCTTTCGAAATAAAGAAGATCGTTTGATTCATCGAGCCTATAACGATTTCTTTTTCAAAGTTTATGATTTACAGAGTGTACAGGATCAAACCAAATTCAAAATGGGCTTTAGTGCTGCTCTCACCCATGTAATCATGAATGCAGAACAGCTTAATGATGAGGATGATATCCTTAACATCATCAATAGTCACTTTCCTGAGAATGAAGCTGATTTCTTTATTGAAGAAGTAGAACTGAAGTTCTCTGATGAAGATTTATTGATGTTAACGCTTCATTACAATCAGAAATTAGACACTAAAGCTATTGCTATCCGAATTGGTAAAAGCGAAAGTGATACGAAAGAAAGAATCGAGAAGATTTCAAGAATGTGGGCTCAAGATATGCCTCTAGAAGAATATTTAACTCAAATTGAAAAGAGAAACATATTCAAAAGAATCAGTGAATTCATGATTCCAATTGCTCCTTCTCACCGTAAGAAAATTAAGAAGCCTACAGTTGGTGAAATCAAAAAAGTGGAAGAGACATTCTGGCAAAAAGTATTGCGATTTATCAGCTAATTCTCTATCCCAATATATCTTGCAAAAGAATAAAGCTCCCTATATTAAAACGTAGGGAGCTTTATTTATTATAAAAAAGGAATTACTTTCCTTCTTTGTTTCTTAGTTCTACAACATGGTCAGACATGCGTTTACATAACTGATGTATTTCAGCTGCCATTTTTTCATCACCTGTTGCGTTCATGATGTTTTGAGCAATACCACCCATAGCGTCAATATAGAAAAACTTCAGTTCTTCTACAGTCATCTCCTTACCCCACAAACCAATACGTAAAGTTTCTTTACGCTCGTGGTCCCAGATGTTTAAATCAAAAGCTCGTGTTTCTTGTAAGCCTTGCTCACCAGAATCATCTGCCTTCCAGAAAATCTTTTCCGGAATATTCTGATCATCCAATTCTACCTTAACACGAATCTGTGACTCTTTCATATGATTAATTTTGTTTGGCTATACCTTCTTTGATAATTCATGCAAAGTTGCATAATTTCAAGGAATAAACACAACTTTCCACAAAACAGATTTATACATGCTACAAAGATTTGTTAGAATGTCATTTCAAGAGGAACACATAAAGACCTTCAAAGAGCTATTCAGCGAAGTACAACCTAAAATCAAAGAATTTGAAGGGTGTCATTCAGTTCAACTACTACAAGATAGTACTGATAAAAATGTCTTTATGACATTCTCTGTCTGGGATTCAGAAGATGCTTTAAATAATTACAGGGAATCAGACTTTTTTAAAGCTACTTGGAGAAAAACTAAGGTACTATTCAACCAAAAGCCTGAAGCCTTTTCTATGAATATCATTCAATAAAAAAAGAAGTCATAAGTATATGACTTCTTTATAATATATCTTTTTAAGTAAAAAACTTAATCTCCGAAATATTCTGTCCCAGCCTCTGGTGTTTCAAAAATTACTACTTTGTATAAGGCAGGTAATGAAGGCTTAATTTTGTTCCAAACCCACATTGAAATTACTTCTGATGTCGGGTTTTCTAAACCTTCCACCTCGTTAAGGAAATTATGATCTAGAATTTTCCAAATTGGCATAGCCACCTCATCTATCTCATTGAAATCAATTACCCATTCATAAGGCATTACTAATTCGCCGTCAAAATGTAATTCCATTTTCCAAGAGTGTCCATGTATTCTTCTACAAGGATGTCCCTCAGGCATATTTGGTAAAAAGTGTGCAGCTTCGAAAGTATAGGATTTAAATATCTTCATGGTGTTTTTGCATCAAATGTAAAATTCATGCAAAAGTAGAAGATTGATTTTTCTCTAATGAAGGATTTTAAACACCAATTCTTTAAGATTTTCGTCATCAGATAATGATGCTCTAATCCCTTTTGCCTTTAAATCGGCATCTTGAAGGTGTTCTATTATCGTAAGTACTTTTAGTTTGGGGTAATTTGTAGCGGCTGTTTTATAATCTTTAACGAAATAAGGGTTAACACCCAAAAGCTTAGATAGTGATTGATCATTTTGAGAATAGTTCTCATGTACTACCAGTATTTTTGAGAAATAGGTAAATAAGGTCCCTACTACAAGAATAAAAGGATTGCTTTTAGCATTTTCATTGAAATACATCACAATTCTATTGGCTTTCAAAACATCCTTAACACCTAATGCATTTTGTAATTCAAATACATTATATTCTCTGCTAATTCCTATATGCTTTGAAATTAACGTTTCTGTGATTTCTGTTTCCTCATTATAATTTAACATCAATTTCTCCAATTCATTAGAGATTCTCGTTAAATCATTGCCTATATATTCAGCAATCATATTGACTGCACGGTCTTTAATCTTGTAATTTTTCTCTTTACAAAAAGTCTTTATCCAACCAGGAATCTTATTATCGTAAAGCTTTTTAGTATCTAATAGAACAGCATTTTTATCGACTGCTTTTTTTGCAGCACCTCTTCCGTCTAATTTCTTATTTTTAAGACAAATCACCAACACTGTAGTTGGAACTGGAGTTGCTGCATATTGTGCGAACATTTCCTGACTTGACTTTCTATTTAAATCCGGAAGATCTTGACCTTCTTTTACAATAATAACCTGACGCATAGCCATCATTGGAAAGCGTCTTGCACTTTCTAATACTTGTACTAACGTTGTATCTTTACCGTAAAGAATAGTCTGATTGAAACTTTTCTCAGCATCAGTTAAGGCATTCTTTTCTACGTATGAGGCAATTTGATCAATAAAAAAAGGCTCATCACCTTGCAATACATACAAAGGAGAAAAGTTACCTTCTTTCATCTTATTCAAGATAGAATCTGCCGTAAATGCCATAAAAAAGTTTGTTCTTAATTGTGAAAAATTTCGTGGTGCAATTTAGATGTTGAAAAAGGAAAAGAAAAGTAATACTTAGTGTTTATCATCAATAAAAACAAAGAAGAATAAAAAATAAGAATTATTCACCAGGTTGCACTAGAATTCCATATTCAATTACCTTTTCTTCAATAACAGTCCCTATTTCATTAAAACCATTATAATAGGTCGGGTCCAATATAAACACAACATATACTTTAGTATCTCCAGTTTGACTTGTCTGTGTTTCCCAATCAATCACAGATGGGTTTGACCCACTTTCATTACTAGCTATCCAAGCTTCAATATTTGCTTGTTTTTCTTCATCAGTATCCCCTTCTATAGTCTCGTAATATATTGGGTTTGCTTCACAAGGATCATTACCAAAAAATGGGTTTCTCACTCTTTGTCCATTTCCCAAAGTAATCACCTCTTTATTTATATTCTCCGCCTGACAATATGGATTACCTAAGAGTTCTGCATCATCACTACGCAATTCATAGTACTTCCTCTTGACATCTCTATATTCAGAATAGACTTTACCAATATCTTTCGCGTAAACAACATTCTTCTTCTCCTCAGATTTAGTGACTTCATTTTCAATATCAATCTCTGTAATCTGAGCTGTATTTGTAAAATTCTTATCATCAAAAGCGAAGAACCTACCAATAGATTTAGCGGTATATCTTAAATCAAAACCTGAAGGACTTGTCGAACCTTGGTTATTGAATGCATTTTGATCCCATTGAAGCCTATCGTAAATAGGGTTAACTAACTTAATATAGGGAATACCATTCTCGTACCTGATTATGTTATTGTCTCTATAAGTAACTGCCCAAACGGAATCCAAAACCCACTCTTGATTTTCATCACTCCTTTTATAGCGTTGTAATCGATGGTTGGTATGACCAAACCCGTCTTCATAAGGCTTATCTATTCTTTCCATCAGTTGGATTGAATTTTCATAGATAATGCCATCATCTCGATCTGAACTATCTTGATCAATCAGAATACTATCTATCTCATACGTAATGTACCACCCTTCTTCTATTGGATAATATTGGCTTCCATCAGAAAAATTTGGCCCTTGAAAATCATTTTGAGAACAAGATAAAAGAACCACAAGAAAAAATATGAATAAGGATAATTGGCGAATAACAGTCATTTCTTTGATTGATTATTTAAGTAAATATATAAAAAAAACCCTACCAAATGGTAGGGTTTAAGATACTTCTGATAAAAGTATTTATATAAATAAACTTAAAGTCTATTAAATGAAAGGGTTCTTTTCTCTGTGATCTGCAAGATCTTGGAATTCACCTTCTAACTCAGCTAAACGACCTTCTTCAGGTGTATTTGAAGCTTTTGTTTTAGAGAAAGGAACAGTTTGTGGAATAAAGTCACCATAACCATCATCCTCAGCACCTGGCTTAGAATAATCGTATGGCCAACGATATACAATTGGAAGTGGACCAGGCCAATTACCGTGACCAGGAACTCTTGGAGTTGTCCACTCTAATGTATTAGACTTCCATGGGTTCAATGGAGCAATTCTACCTCTAAACATACTCCAGAAGAAGTTGAATACGAAGATAAATTGACCTGTTACTGTAACAATCGCTGCAATTGAAATAAAAGTATTTAAATCAGCAAAAGTTGAGAACGCATCGAAGTTTGTGAATGAGTAGTATCTTCTTGGGAAACCTGCGATACCAATGTAGTGCATTGGGAAGAATACCATATAAGCACCTAGGAATGTTAACCAGAAGTGAACATAACCTAAAGCTGTATTCATCATTCTACCAAACATTTTTGGGAACCAGTGGTAAACACCAGCCATCATACCAAAGAATGCTGCAGAACCCATTACTAAGTGGAAGTGAGCTACTACAAAGTAAGTATCGTGAAGTTGGATATCTAAAGCAGAGTTACCAAGGATAATACCTGTTACACCACCTGAGATAAATAATGATACTAAACCAATCGAGAACAACATTGCAGGAGTAAATACGATATTACCTCTAAATAATGTTGTGATATAGTTGAATGCCTTTACCGCAGATGGAACTGCAATAATCAGCGTCAAGAACATGAAGATAGTTCCTAAGAATGGGTTCATACCAGATACGAACATGTGGTGTGCCCATACAATAAATGAAAGGAACGCAATACCTAACATTGAACCAATCATCGCTCTGTAACCAAAGATAGGCTTTCTTGAGTTTGTTGATATAACTTCTGAAGTTAAACCTAAAGCTGGTAATAATACGATATATACCTCAGGGTGACCTAAGAACCAGAATAAATGCTGGAATAAGATTGGGCTACCACCTGAATGAGATAATAACTCACCTTGGATATAAATGTCAGATAAATAGAAAGAAGTACCAAAACTACGATCAAACACTAATAAAAGTGCTGCTGCAAAAAGTACAGGGAACGATAACACACCGATAATCGCTGTAATAAAGAACGACCAAATAGTAAGAGGAAGCTTTGCAAATGACATACCTGCAGCTCTTAAGTTAATAGTCGTTGCGATATAGTTGATAGATCCTAATAATGACGATGCAATAAAGAATACCATTGACACTAACCATAATGTCATACCTGTACCAGAACCTGATACTGCTTGAGGTAATGCTGATAATGGAGGATAAATTACCCAACCACCAGAAGCAGGACCTGTAGAAATGAACAATGATGCTAACATGATTACTGATGCTAATGCAAATAACCAGTATGATAACATGTTCATAAATCCTGATGCCATATCACGAGCACCAATTTGTAAAGGAATCAAGAAGTTGGAGAAAGTACCACTTAATCCAGCTGTTAACACAAAGAATACCATAATGGTACCATGCATCGTTACTGCAGCTAAATAAAAAGTTGTATCCATTTTACCAGACTCAGTGATCCAATCACCTAAAAGAGGTCTTAACCACTCTAAGTTAGCTTCCGGAAAACCTAACTGAATACGGAATAATAATGATAAACCACCACCAATGATGGCCCAAAGAATACCTGAAATAAGGTATTGTTTAGCAATTACTTTATGGTCGTAAGAGAACACATAGTTTGTCCAGAAATTGCCATGGTGATCATGGTGATCATCATGACCCACTGCGTTATGTTCTACGTCTAATACTACGCTTGCCATGTCTATGATTCTTTATAGTTATTTCGTTGTATCTAAATTTAGTTTGCTTGAGCTACGCTATCTTTCGACTTCTTAGCTTCCCACTCAGCCATATAGTCAGGGTTCTTCTCTAACCAAGGCTTTTGCTTTTGTAACCAAGCATCATACTCCTTTTGCGTTACAATCTTAACAATCTTACGCATACCAAAGTGACCGTATCCACAAACTTCTGTACAAGCTAATTCATAATTAAATTTAGCGTTGTTAGTTTTCTTACGCATCTCCTCAGTAGTAATTGTTGGAGTAAACTTAAAGCGAGTTGGCATACCTGGAACGGCATCCATCTTCACTCTAAAGTGAGGTAAGAATACAGAGTGAATTACATCAATTGCTCTAATCTTCAATTCCACCTCTTTACCTACTGGTAAAACGATTTCACGAGCCATAAAGTCATCTGTAGCATTCACATCATCAAAGTCCACACCCATTGAGTTAGTATTATCGATATTTGCCACATCGTACTTACCCAATTTTAAATCTTTACCTGGGTAGCGAATCTCCCATGCAAATTGTTTACCCATTAATTCAACTTGGATTGCTTCGTCAGTTGCAGGTGCTGTAATGTCAGACCATGCTCTCCAACCGAAGATTACAAGTACTGCCATTACAATTGCAGGAACTGCTGTCCAAGCAATCTCCAACATATCGTTATGTGGATAATAGTGAGCTTTTCTTTTCTCCGAATGTTGAAAGAAAAATGGGAAAGTGAACAGAAGAATGTGTGTTAATGCAAATGCAGCAAACACAATTCCTAACGTAATGTTAAATAGTGAGTCTGTTTCTTTACCATGGATTGATGCAGCTTCAGGAAGGAAATACTGTGAGGCGTCGTTATACGACCAGTAAATCAAGCCAAACCCTACTACCAATAAAATTGGAAAAATAGCAGCGTTTATCTTATTACTTGATGAAACTTTTTTTTCATCTCCTTTAGCAATCCCTACTAAAGTGATAATTCGATAAACCAAAGCCAATACAGCTATGATTAATATCGCACCCGTGGCAAAAAGTAAAGCCGTTGTCATACCTTCTTAATAGTGTGTAGTTTGTGATATACTTTTTTATAGTGACAATTTGATCGTCGAAATTGTTTTATGTGAAGTTCAGTTCGCATAAAAATTCTCTCAAATATATTAAAGAAAATTGGTATTGATGATAAATATCATGCTTTTTTGATGACTAAATTCGATATTTTATAAAAAGGGCATGAATATCAAGAAGATAAAAACAAAAAAGTCACTTTTTTAGTAAGTGACTTTGATTACTTCAATACCTGCTTTTCTTAATAAATCCAACCCTGAAGTATCCCTATATTCTCTTTTATAATAGAACTTAACTATACCTGCTTGTATGATAAGTTTTGCACATCCAAAACAACAACTATCCGTACAATAAATGCTTGCTCCATCTGTAGAATAAGTGGACTTCGCTGCCTTAGTAATCGCATTGGCTTCGGCATGTAATACTTCCTCTTTTGTTTTAAGCACAACTGTCTTCTCGCCTGTCTCTTCGTTAGAAGACTCTAATTCAAACTCACAAGCATTATCAAATCCTTTTGGTGTACCGTTATACCCCATAGATATAATGTTGCCATTCTTAACAATTATAGCTCCTACTTTCAAGCGTACACATCTACTTAACTCTGCAATAGATTCTGCACATCGCATAAAAGCAATATCAAATTCTTGACTTCGACTCATGACAAAAAGTTTTACGTCTGACGTTAAAAAATTACGATTGTAAAAAAAGCTCACGACTAAATAGCCGTGAGCTTCAAATATATTCTTTTCAGAAAAAATTATCTACTTAAGTAAAGATTTCTTCTAGAGTAAATATCTCTAAAGTACTCATCTTTTAAGTTGTCGATGAAGTAAATTGCCTCACCTGTAGACTTCATTTCTGGTCCTAACTGCTTATCAACATTAGGGAATTTATTGAATGAGAAGACAGGTACTTTGATTGCGTAACCTTTCTTCACTGGCTTGAAATCAAAGTCAGTCACTTTGTTCTTACCTAACATCACTTTAGTTGCATAATTTACGTATGGCTCTTGGTAAGCCTTACAGATAAATGGAACTGTACGAGATGCTCTTGGGTTCGCTTCAATGATGTATACTTTATCATTTTTGATCGCAAACTGAATATTCAATAAACCTTTCGTTTTCAAGGCAATTGCAATCTTCTTAGTATACTCTTTGATTTGCTCAATCACTAAGTCTCCTAAGTTATATGGAGGCAATACTGCATAAGAGTCACCTGAGTGAATACCAGCAGGCTCAATATGCTCCATAATACCGATGATGTAAACATTTTCACCATCACAGATCGCATCTGCTTCTGCTTCAATTGCACCGTCTAAGTAATGGTCTAGAAGTACTTTGTTACCTGGGATATCTCTTAAAGTTTCAACAACATGTTGCTCTAATTCTTCCTCGTTGATAACGATCTTCATTTTCTGACCACCTAATACGTAAGAAGGTCTTACTAATAGAGGGAATCCTAAATCTTCAGCTTTATCTAAAGCCTCATCAGCAGTTTCGATTACATCGAATTTAGGGTAAGGGATATTATTCTCTTTCAATAATGTAGAGAAGCTACCTCTATCCTCTGCTAAATCAAGTGCTTCATAACTAGTACCTAAGATTTTGATACCATACTTAGTTAACTTCTCAGCAATTTTAAGTGCAGTCTGACCACCTAACTGAACGATTACACCTTCTGGTTTCTCGTGTAAGATGATTTCGTAGATATGCTCCCAGAATACTGGCTCGAAGTATAATTTATCTGCAACATCAGGATCAGTCGATACCGTTTCAGGGTTACAGTTGATCATGATTGTCTCATAGCCCGCCTCTTTAGAAGCTAATACACCATGCACACAGCAGTAATCAAACTCAATACCTTGACCAATACGGTTAGGACCTGCACCTAATACTACAATCTTTTTCTTCTTAGTAGTGTTTGATTCATTTTCAGAATCAAACGTTGAGTAGAAATAAGGAGTTTTCGCCTCAAATTCAGCAGCACATGTATCTACTAACTTGAATTGACGTTTGATGCCCATTTCCTCATAACGCTTATTGAATACTTCAGATTCTAAACAACCTAAAGTATGAGCGATTTGACGGTCACCAAATCCTTTTTCTTTTGCTTCACGCATTAGTTCAAAAGGAATTGTATCTACAGTAAACTCAGATATTTTCTTTTCAACTAATACTAGATCTAAGATCTGACGTAAGAACCACTTATCAATTTTAGTAATCTTACGAACAGTTCTCATTGCGATACCAAGCTTCATTGCATCCCAAATTGCAAACAATCTATCCCATGATGGATGCTCCAATTTGTAAAGAATTTCTTCTTGGTTCGTATTTTCTTTCCCATCAGCACCAATACCATTACGTTTAATCTCTAAAGATTGGCAACCTTTCTGTAATGCTTCTTGGAAAGTACGGCCGATACCCATTACTTCACCTACAGCTTTCATTTGTAGACCAAGTTCAGTATCTGCACCTTTAAATTTATCAAAGTTCCAACGAGGGATCTTAACAATTACATAATCTAATGCAGGCTCAAAGAACGCTGAAGTAGTACCTGTAATTGGATTTTTCAATTCATCTAAGTTGTAACCAATAGCTAATTTTGCTGCAATCTTAGCGATCGGATAACCTGTTGCTTTAGAGGCTAAAGCTGAAGAACGAGAAACACGAGGGTTAATCTCGATACCAATGATTTCGTCGTCGTTTGGTGACACTGAGAACTGGACATTACATCCACCCGCAAAGTTACCAATTCCGTTCATCATTTTGATTGCCAAATCTCTCATCTTCTGATACACTGTATCAGGTAAAGTTTGAGCAGGGGCTACTGTAATTGAATCACCTGTATGAACACCCATTGGGTCAAAGTTCTCAATAGAACAGATGATAATTACGTTACCAATGTTATCACGAAGTAATTCTAACTCGTATTCTTTCCATCCTAAAATAGATTGTTCAACAAGTACTTCATGAACAGGTGACATTTCTAAACCTCTTTTTAGAGCTTTCTCGAAATCTTCTTGAGAGTGAACGAATCCACCACCTGTACCACCCATTGTGAATGATGGACGGATTACTAGTGGGAAACCAATCTCTTGAGCAATTTCCTTACCTTCTAAGAATGACTTAGCTGTACGACCTGTACATACACCAACATTAAGTTCAAGCATTTTCTGTCTGAAAAGCTCTCTATCTTCTGTTAGATTGATCGCGTCTACATCAACACCGATCATTTCTACTCCAAAATCTTCCCAGATTCCGGCTTCTTGGCAATCAATCGCAAGATTAAGTGCTGTTTGACCACCCATTGTTGGCAATACAGCATCAATTTCATGCTTTTCAAGAATTTCTCTGATGTATTTTTTCTCCAGAGGTCGGAGATAGACATTATCGGCGGTCACCGAATCTGTCATAATAGTTGCAGGATTAGAATTAATCAAGGTTACTTCGATACCTTCTTCTCGCAATGATCTCGCTGCTTGAGATCCTGAGTAATCAAACTCACAAGCTTGACCAATAATGATTGGTCCACTCCCGATGATAAGTACCGATTTGATGTGATTCTTCTTTGGCATTTTGCTATTCTTTAAAAAACATGACTTAACACTCGGGATGCAAAACTAAGCTTATTTTTAGTAAATGCATCAAAAAATTATAAATAAAATAGCAGAATGCAATTAAAATTGAATTATCTATAAAATATAAAAAAGTTCATTTATCTTTGTACTTTTTCTAAAATCTCCCTGTATGCTAACAAAACGAATAATTCCCTGCCTAGATATAAAGGATGGAAAAACAGTCAAAGGCGTTAATTTTGTGGAACTTAGAGACGCTGGAGACCCTGTCGAACTGGCCCAAATCTACTCTGATCAGGGGGCTGACGAACTTGTTTTCCTAGATATCACTGCAACTGTTGAAAAAAGGAAGACTTTGATCGAATTAGTTCAAAAAGTCGCTTCAAAAATCAATATTCCATTTACTGTAGGTGGTGGTATCTCTAGTGTTGAAGACGTATCTGCTTTATTAAACGCTGGAGCTGACAAGGTGTCTATCAATTCATCTGCAGTAAAAAGACCTGAATTGATCAACGAATTAGCCAATGAATTTGGAAGCCAATGTATCGTAGTTGCTGTTGACACACGCTTTGTTAATGGTGAACATATTGTACATGTAAGAGGAGGAAGAACTCCAACAGAGCTTAGAACAATTCCTTGGGTACATGAATGTCAGGAAAGAGGTGCTGGTGAAATATTACTCACCTCAATGGATCATGACGGAACTAAAGCAGGATTTGCTATCGAACTAACTAAAGAAATTTCTACTTCTTTGAACATTCCGGTTATTGCTTCTGGGGGTGCTGGATTAGAAGAGCATTTCATTGACCTGTTTCAACAAAACGGAGCAGATGCAGCATTAGCAGCTAGTATTTTCCACTTTAAAGAAATCTCAATCCCTCATTTAAAAGGGCATTTAAAAGAAAGTAATATTGAAGTAAGAGTATAAAAAATACTTAATTACTACTTCATAAAATGAACATACATTCATTAGTTGATCTATAAGGATTCCTAATACAATTGTTCATTTAACAAATATATCTTATTATTGCAGGCACGATTATCTAGCAAACAATACAAAATTAAGTTACTAATTGTAAATCAATTACTTACAATAAAAACTTATACATTTAAGTTTCGTATTTTTGTTATGAAAAGATATCAAATGCTTTATTAAGAAGATTTAAGACACAAACCATGTATATTGAAGTTTTAAAATCAAAAATCCACCGTGTGAAGGTCACACAAGCAGAATTAAACTACGTAGGTAGTATCACTGTTGATCAGGATTTAATGGATGCTGCCAACATCATTGAAGGCGAAAAAGTACAAATCGTTAACAATAATAATGGTGAGCGTTTTGAAACTTATGTAATTACAGGAGAACGCGGTAGCGGTACAATTTGTCTAAATGGTGCAGCAGCAAGAAAAGTACAAGTAGGTGATATTCTTATTATTATTTCTTATGCTTTAATGAAACAAAAGAAGGCAAAAGAATACTCTCCTAAATTAGTTTTCCCTAATGACGATAATAAATTAGAAGATTAATTTATACAGTATTAAAAATACATTTGGCCAACTTGATTCAATGAATTAAGTTGGCTAATTTGTTTCTATAAGCAGTTTAGCTTTATCGAAACGTTACTACACAATTCTCTATTTGGAGATACTAACGATGAAAATACAAGACATTTTAAAATATATTTTTTCGATTTTTTTAGCTGGGATTCTTTTGTGGTATGTCTTAAAAGAGCAAAATATTAAAGAAGTAGCCGAATCTATCAAAGATCTTCATTGGGGTTGGCTCATCCTTTCATCATTGACAGCTATCCTCAGTCACTACTTTAGAGGATTAAGATGGGGACTTATGCTAAAACCATTAAACTTAAAGACAAGCAATTCTAATCTTTTTATGGCAACAATGTCAGGATATGCAGGAAATGTAATCATACCTAGATTTGGAGAATTTTTCAGATGCGGTATCCTCCAAAAGCTATCTGGAATTCCTGCAAAAACATCATTTGGTGCCGTAGTCATTGAAAGAGCTATTGATTTAGTAGTGTTTATTATTCTTTTTTCAATTGCCTTTTTCAGTCAATTCGATATTTTGTATCAAATGGTACTTCCATTTCTCGAAGGAAATGAAGCCCAAATGAATCAGAAGTTCATTTTATTAGGAGCTATCCTACTTTTCTTCATTGCAGGGATTTTTATCCTTTATAAAGTAAGAGACCGTTTATCAAAAACAAAGATATATAGAACAATACACTCATTAATCCTTGGAGTTATCGAAGGAATGCAAGCTGTATTTAAACTAAAGAGAAAAGAGTTTATCATTTATATTGCCTATACAATTGCAATATGGCTTTGTTACTTTTATATGAGCTATGTCGTATTCAAAGTTTTAGATGAAACAGCACATTTATCTTTATTCGTAGGCTTTGTAATGATGATGATGAGTGGACTAGGTATGGTAATCCCTACTCCTGGAGGCACAGGTTCCGTTCATTTCTTTGCCTCACAAACATTAATGGCCTACGGTATTTCAGCAACTACTTCTATTGCTTATGCCTTAGTAATGCATACCTCTCAAACTGTTATGATCTTAACCGTTGGAGGCATTAGTATTATCATAGCTAATTTCAAAAAAGGACATCAACAAACCACATTAGAAATTCAAAATGAAGCACAGTAAAGAGAAAATTGTTGACTTAAATAAAGCTCTTCAAATAAGAAAAGAGTGGAAAAATAACAATGAGAAAGTCGTTTTCACTAATGGCTGTTTCGACATCGTTCACCTAGGCCATGTAGACTACCTTGAACAAGCTCGATTAAAAGGTTCTAAAATGATATTGGGCTTAAATACTGATGCTTCTGTAAAACGTCTAAAAGGCGATGAGCGACCTATCAATAATGAATATGCAAGAGCTAGATTACTTGCTGCTTTTGAATTTATTGATATGGTAATATTATTTGGAGATGACACTCCCTTAGATTTAATCTCAACACTATTACCAGATGTATTGGTAAAAGGGGCAGATTATACAATCGACAACATTGTAGGAGCGAAAGAAGTCTTAGAAAATGGCGGAAGTGTAGAAACCATTGAACTTGTAGAGGGTTTTTCTACATCTTCAATAATAGATAAAATAAGAAAATACGGTTTATAAAAAGAAAGGGTAGTGATTAATTCAAAATCACTACCCTTTCTTTTTGTTATCCTTCTAATTGATTCACAAGAACAACATATTGCGACTCTGCTTCCTCAGCAGAAGTTCCTTCAATTTTTTTCCAGGCATCCCATTTAGCATTACCTTTAAAATCAAACCCTCCGGGTCTTTCTGTATTTACATCCCCTTCTGTCGCTTGCTTAAAAAGGGCATATAATTTTAATAGATCGTCATTCGATGGTCGCTCAGACAATTGGTTTACTCTTACCTGAGCATCTTTAAAAGCTTCTGAAGCCATAATAAATGTGTGTTTTGTTTAAGGTGTATTTAAAAAATTATTGAATTACTCGTTTCCAGACTTCTGTTCTTCCAAACAGTTTAATTCCAACATAGCCTCTCATTTTTAAAACATTTGGACCTGCACTTGTAATACTACCACTGTAAGTCTTTCCAGAATCAGGATCATAAACTTCACCATCTTCCCAAGTACCTTTCCCTTTATATTTAAAACCTGTCAGGATATTCATATTTTCAAGTAGAACCTCCCTCTTTGAGGCATCAGGATTCAACTTATCAATTCTAGGACCTCCATCTTCTTCTTTATCTCGAAGCATCCAAACGATCTTTCCTACTGCAACATCACCCTCGATTGAAATCTCAACATGTGCATCTTCAAGACCTGTAAGCCAAATACCTTCAATATTTTTTTGCTGCAAATCAGACATAGTTTTTAAATGATTATCGTTTATCAGTTATAATATTTCAGAATCTATCAATAGATAAGCTCTATTGTAAAAATGATCATTCACTTTTAAAAATGCAAATAAAAAAATAGGATACACTTTCATGTACCCTATTCCTTATATTTAACCTAAAATGGTTCTATTAATATAATGTTCTAAACTTAATTGTATTATCGATTGCTTTCATATCTTCTAACAATTCAGGATTGTAAGACTGATCGATATCAGTGATCACATAACCAATCTCTTCGTTAGTCTTAAGATATTGGCCTAAGATATTACATCCGTGTTTAGCAAAAACGTTGTTCATCTGAGCTAAGATACCAGATACGTTTTTGTGAATATGAAGTAATCTATGTCCGTTTTCTAAACGAGGTAACTGAACATTAGGGAAGTTCACACTATTGAATGAGCTACCTGTATTTACATATTCAATCATTTTACCAGGAACAAAATCGGCAATATTTTCTTGTGCTTCCAAAGTACTACCTCCAATGTGTGGAGTTAAGATAAGGTTATCACCTTTAACTGGAGCATCAAAAGTATCATTATTATTCTTTGGTTCAACAGGGAATACATCAATTGCAGCACCTGCTAAATGTTTCGAATCTAATGCTGCTTGTAACGCATCTAATTCAACAACTGGACCACGAGCTAAGTTGACAAGGATTGCACCTTTTTTCATCTTATTGATATGCTCACCAGTAAAGAATCTCTTATTTTCTGGTCTACCATCAACATGCAATGATACTACATCAGAAATAGCTAAAAGCTCATCTAATGACGAAAGTTTTGTAGCATTACCTAAAGCAAGCTTCTCCACTACATCATAGTAATAAACATCCATACCTAACATCTCTGCAAGAATAGATAATTGAGAACCAATATTACCGTATCCGATAATACCTAGCTTCTTACCTCTTACTTCAAAGCTACCAGACGCAGACTTACTCCACTCACCTCTATCCATTTGACGTAAACGTCTTGGAATTTGACGCATTAGTAAAATAATCTCACCAATTGCCATTTCCACAACAGAACGAGTATTACTAAAAGGAGCGTTGAATACACATACACCATGCTCTGTACATGCATCTAAATCTATTTGGTTTGTACCAATACAGAATGCACCTACAATCATCAATCTATCTGCAGCCTCTACTACTTTTCTTGTTAGCATTGTTTTAGAACGAATACCCAAGATGTGAACACCTTTAATCTTTTCACATAATTCATCTTCGTCTAAAGCTCCACCAAGAAGCTCAACTTGATATCCTTCGTCTTCTAATTTTTGTTTAGCATCTTGATGCACATTTTCTAAAAGAAGAACTTTTATTTTACTCTTTGGGAATGATGTTGCCATAGGATGTTTAATCGAGTATAATATTTCATCAAAACTACTAGCCTCCACATCTGCTTTAGCTAATACTTTTTCTCTTTTCACATTTTCAGTAAACGCAAAAAACGTTTTTGCTAATCCTGCCTCTCTAATTTCATAATCAGTATAACCGTCTCCGATAACATAAACGTCTCCGTCTAATGCTAATTCTTTCATCAACTTCACTTTACCTTTATGCTCAGAAAGTGGATTTGAAGCATCAAAACCAGTTACTTCATCTTTATCATTGTAAGTAAAAGTATTTGCATAGATATTCTCTTCTTTAATACCATACTCTTTTACTACAGGTGTAATGAAGTCTTTAAAACCACTGGAGACAATCAATACATTATCTTTCTCTTTTGTGAAAAACTCTCTATTTCTTTTTACTGATTCAGAAACTAGTTTTTTCAACTCGTCAGACAATTGAGATACATCTTTTTTCGTCGCCTCCAACAACGCTAAACGTTGCTCCAATGCTTCTCTAAAAGACAGTTCTCCAGCCATTGCCTGATCAGTAAGATCTTTAATTCTCTCCCCTACTTCAATTTTTTTGTCCGTACCTTCATAAAGGATATCACTTAAAATATCCAATGCTTCTACTTTGGTAAACGTACTATCGAAGTCAATTACAAAAAATTTCTTGTCAGCCATGATTACTAATTCTGTCTTTTGTTACAATCGCAAACTCAAAAATATTATTTAATCATCAATTATTTATAATTTTCATCCATTTATTACCAAATTATCAACAAAAAGATAGAATTTATTGATTTTTCACACTTTTACAGATTAATCTACAAGTACGTCCTTTATTTTCTTAGGAAGTTTATCGAAGACCAATTGATAGGAATGATCCACCCACTTTTTCACTTCACTGTCGTCCATATCACTATTTACTACTATAGTATTCCAATGCTTTTTATTCATGTGATATCCCGGTAATACAGAAGTGTATCTCTCACGTAATTCTATTGCCAACTCTGGATCACACTTCACATTTATACTCTCGAACATTTCTATGTTAGTGATCGTAAACACTTTTTCTCCAACCTTAAAAACTAATGTCGTTTCATCGAATGGAAAGCCTTCTGTCACTCCTTTTTTACTAAGACAGTAATTCCTAAAATCTTCAATATTCATAATAGATTATTTTAATTTTCATTTAATTCTTATGAGATGAACTAAGATAAAAAAATTAGATTAAACCTTTATTTCCATACAATGAATTAAAAACAAAGCACACACATGAGGAAATCTCCATTTTTGTACTTTTTTTAGAATTTTACTGTTAAAATGTTTTAAAAATAAAAAGTCAATTTTAACTTGCATCAACTTATTATCAATCTCCTTATTTTTTTAAAACAATTCTTAAAGTTCTGTGTTAACGAATGGAACTTAAGAAACAATTATTATGAAAAACTTTCTAGTACTTTTTAATATCTTCATATTAGCTTCTACTGCTTTTGCACAGAAAGGTATTATCAGAGGAACTGTAACGGAACTTCCAAGAAACGAACCTGTACCGTACGCTACTGTTGTTATTCAAGGCACATCTACTGGTGCTACTACCGACGATAACGGTAAATATCAAATTGAAAATCTAGAACCCGGTCTATATAACATTGTTGTTAATTACGTTGGTTATGGCCCTGCTTCACAAGAGGTAGAAGTTTCAAATGCTCGTCCCGCAGTTATTAATTTCTCCTTAACTCCTTCTACCCAAGAGCTTAACGAAGTAGAAGTGATTGCCAATGGCTTTTATAAGTCAGATGAAAGCCCTGTTTCAGTACAAAGAATTGGTGTTACAGAAGTTAAAAGAGCGCCGGGTGCAAATAGGGATATTTCAAGAGTGTTACAATCACTTCCAGGCGTTGCATCGACAGCATCATTTAGAAATGATATTTTAATTAGAGGTGGTGCCCCAAATGAGAACAGGTTTTATTTAGACGGCATTGAAATTCCTAACATTAATCACTTCGCTACACAAGGTGCATCAGGTGGACCAGTAGGGATGATTAATGTAGATTTTATCGAAAACGTTGAATTCTTTTCAGGAGCCTATCCTGCAGGTCGCGGCAATGCACTTTCATCAGTGATGGAATTCACACAAAAAGATGGACGAACTGATCAACACACAACAAACATTATCCTAGGAACATCTGACATAGGTGTAACTTTTGAAGGTCCAGTCACAGAAAAGTCTTCAATCATTGTTTCAGCAAGACAATCATATCTACAAGCATTATTCAGTGTGTTAGGCTTACCTTTTCTACCAACTTACAATGACTTCCAATTAAAATATAAATATGAAATTGACCAACGCAATAAAATATCAATTATTGGTCTTGGAGCAATTGATCAATTCAAATTAGCTGATTCACCAGGTGAACCAACTGATGAGGATTATGAAGAAAACCTTTACATCTTGAATAATACTCCTGAGCAAAATCAATGGAATTATACTATTGGAGCTAAATATGAGCACTTTAGAGACAATTCAACATTTACATTTGTAGCATCAAGAAACATGCTTACAAATAATCAGTTCAAATATCCGAACAACGATAGATCACAAAGTAAGATTTACGATTACAATTCAACAGAAGCGGAGAATAAATTTAGACTTGAAGGGTTAACTTTCACAAATACTGGATTTACTTTTTCATATGGTGTTAGTTACGAGTATGCTAATTATACCAACCAAACTTACCAAACATTATATGATTACTCCACTGGGGAATTAGAAACAATCAACTTTAATAGTGTACTACCTCTAAACAAATGGGGTGGATTTACTACTGTTTCAAAAAAATTAGCCCAAGATAAAGTAACTCTATCATTAGGAGCGAGAGTAGATGCCAATGATTATTCTGATTCTATGAATAATTTATTAGATCAGTTTTCACCAAGATTTTCAGCATCGTATCAATTTACTCCTAGATGGAGTTTAAACTTCAACACAGGCATTTATTACCAATTACCTACTTACACTACGTTAGGATACAAAGAGGGTGAAGACTTTGTAAACAAGGACAATGGTTTATTATACATTAGAAACAAACAACTAGTTGGTGGTTTTGAATACAAGATTCCTGAAAAGAACTTAAAGTTTACAGTTGAAGGGTTCCAAAAGTTATACGATCAATACCCATACTCTATCAACAATGAAATCTCATTAGCCAACTTGGGTGCCGATTTTGGAGTAATTGGATCTGAAGCTGTAACAAGTACATCAAAAGGTAGATCTAGAGGTATAGAGTTTATGGCTCAACAAAAATTCTTCAAGGGTTTTTATGGTATTCTAGCCTACACTTACGTTCAGTCTGAATTTACAAATGCCGACCCTAACGTTTATGCTCCTTCTTCTTGGGACAGTAGAAATATTGTTAGTTTAACTGGTGGTAAGAAACTTAAGAGAAATTGGGAAATTGGTGCTAGATGGCTTTATTCAGGTGGCACACCCTATACCCCATATGATGTAGATGCTTCTATGGATAAACAAGTATGGGATGCAGAAAGAAGAGGCGTAAAAGATTATTCTCAAGTAAATACATTACGTTTATCAGCCAATCACCAATTAGATGTTAGAGTGGATAAATATTATTACTTCGACAAGTGGAGTTTAAATGTTTATTTTGATATTCAGAACATGTACGGATATCAGTCTAAAGGACAACCAATACTTACTACAGAAGTAGATCAAAATGGAAACCCAGTCACTGATCCAAACGACCCAAGTAAGTATTCTCCGAAATATATCGAGACAACCAACGGAATTGTTCAACCTTCTATTGGAATCATAGTTGAGTTATAATATTTCTAAAAATACAGCTAAAAACCCTCGTTTTATTCAAATAAAAAAGCGAGGGTTTGTTTTTTATTAAATTCTCACTTTACTTTGAAGCATCATACCATTTACATCTAAGTAAGACGTAAGTGTTTATAAAGAAGAGGCCAGAGACTAGGCTCTAAGACCCTCTAGCAACCATCACAAAAGTGAAAAGGTGCTACATCCTAGCCTAAATTTTTAGGAGCTATAAGCAAATATCGGAACGTCTGAAAGGATCCTCCTTCTACTACACACACCAATATTTTGCATCCTAGATTAGGCTGATGTACATCTTCTCATCATTGCTTTTAATAGAACATCAATACCAATCTGAAAATACAATGCAAGAGCATTCTTTTACATATAATAATCAGTATGACCTTGAACTTGGGGAGAGCTTACCTGAATTCACACTGAATTACTTTACTGCTGGAAAAATGAAGAAAGATTTTTCCAATGTAGTTTGGGTTTGTCATGCATTAACCGGTAATGCGGAAGTGTTTGATTGGTGGAATGGTTTATTTGGCAATGACTGCATTTTTAATGAAAAAGATCATTTCATTATCTGCGTTAATGTTTTAGGATCATGCTATGGCTCAACAGGACCAACATCTGTCAACCCTGCCACCAATAAACCTTATTACAAAGATTTCCCTAATATTACTATTAGAGACATTGTCGGTTCATTGGAGATTCTAAGAAATCATTTGGGCATTGATAAAATCAATACTCTTATTGGAGGTTCTTTAGGGGGACAGCAAGCACTAGAATGGGCTGTTCAACAACCAAAATTAATGGACAACCTAATCATCTGTGCTACCAATGCTAGACATTCTGCATGGGGTATCGCTTTCAATGAAGCACAGAGAATGGCTATCGAAGCAGATCCTACATGGGGAGATAATGATGAAAATGCTGGTATTAACGGCCTAAAAGCGGCTAGAGCTGTTGCTATGCTTTCATACAGAAATTATAGCACTTACGAGGCTACTCAGACAGATAAAGACGATAACATTACTGATAATTATAGAGCCTCTACTTACCAACAATATCAGGGAGACAAGCTGACCAAACGATTTAATGCCTACTCATACTGGACACTTTCCAAAGCCATGGATTCTCATAACATGGGTAGAAATCGAAAGTCTTTAGAAGAAGCATTACAATCTATTGAAGCTTACACTCAAGTAATCGGAATTACAAGCGATGTTTTATTCCCAGTTTCGGAGCAAAGATACATCACTCAACACATTCCAAATGTAACTTACGAAGAGATTACATCCCTGTATGGACATGATGGTTTTTTAGTAGAAACACATAAAATTGCTGGTGCAATTAGCTCATTCTTTAAGCAAAAGAGTAAAAAAAGAATTCTGTTATCAAATTAGGCACGCCTTTTGTTTTTTAGTAAATTGTAATAATCGAACTCCGATTTAACATTCTACTTAAAAGACAGAAGCAAAATGAACAATATTAAGAATAGATTCTTCACGACATTAGCATTGATCACTTTGGGTGCATTAGTTTTTTCATGTTCAAGCAGCTCAGGAAATGCATCTTCTTCTTACTTCCAAAAAGAAAGAAAAAAATACGAGGTGATGGATATGCACTCAGATTGCCCACAACTTGTAAAATCTAGAAGATAAGCTAGAACAAATACTTTATATTCAATCCTTTTTTCGTATTTAAATGAAAAAAGGATTTTTTCGTATTTATCATCAGGCTTTATTTAAACAAGAAATTTTTTTATCTAACACTTTTTATAGAAATCCCATTACGTATTTTCAATATGCAAAGAGACATTGAAATCGCAGAGCTAAGAAGGCTAACCCAATATATTGATGATAATTTTGACTATGATTTCAAAAACTACGCAATGTCTTCTTTTACAAGAAGAGTAAGAAGAGTTGTGGAGTTATATAAATTCAGTTCAGTAGATGCATTAATCCGTAAGTTCAAAGACAACCCTGGATTCTTTCAAGATTTTGTCTCAGAAATTACCGTCAATGTTACTGAGATGTTTAGAGATCCTACATTTTGGATTTCACTTCGTGATGAAATCATTCCTGAAATCTTAAACGAGCATCAAAAGATCAATATTTGGCATGCTGGATGTTCTTCTGGGGAAGAAGTTATTTCTATGTGTATTATGCTAGAGGAAATGGGAACTCTAGACAAAGCTACCATCATTGCTACAGACATAGATAAATCAATAATTAGTAAAGCCAAGAAAGCTGCTTTCAACGCAAAAAATATGGAACTTAACCAATCCAACTATGAAAGGTTTGGTGGAAAAAGTTCTATTTATGACTATTTCATCGAAAGGGACGGTTTTTACCATGTAAAACCAGAACTACTTGATAGAGTCTCATTCAGAGTGCAAGATTTAGTCAAAGGAAACCCCTTCTCAAAGTTCGATCTCATTCTATGTAGAAATGTAATGATATACTTCAATCAGACATTACAAAACGAAGTATTGAAAAAACTACACGGAAGTTTATTCAAATATGGCAATCTAGCTATTGGCTCAAAGGAGTCATTAATTTGGTGTGATATCGCTAATAAATTCGTTGTAGTTAATAACGAGGAGAAGGTTTATAAAAAAATTAAAGAGTAAAACAGAACCGGATGAGCAATTTAATTGACAAATCTGTTTTCGAGAAAAAATACAAATGTATTGTCATCGGGGGTTCTGCAGGAAGTTTTAAGCCAATTACTCAACTTTTAGCTGACATACCAAAGGATTTTCCGATACCAATAATTTTATGTCTACATCGTTTAAAACATGTTAGGCATGGTTTTATCGAAGCATTATCTATAAGAAGTTCTAAAACAATTGTAGAACCTCAAGATAAAGAAACGATCCGACCAGGAATGGTCTACCTCGCTCCTGCCAATTATCATTTATGTGTAGAGCTTGGTAATTCAATTTCACTTTCTACTGAAGGTTTAATTAATAATTCCAGGCCGGCCATTGATTTAACATTTCAAACTGCTGCATATACTTTTAAAGAAAAACTCATTGGTATTTTATATTCAGGAGCCAATAAGGATGGAGCACTTGGAATGAAATCAGTCAAAGACAAAGGTGGTGTAACCATCATTCAAGACCCTGAAGAGAGTATGATGAACACGATGCCAATGTCTGCGAAAAATGTAACTGAGATTGATTTTTGCCTTGAAGCAGAAAAAATTAAAAATTTTCTACTCCAATTATACAAGGCTTATCAAAAATAAACGTTAGTTAATAAACTCTTGTCTTTTTTCAAGCAACCTTCATAATATTTTGAAAACAACGCAGAAAAAAACAAATATTCGAAGAAAAGGCTCACGCTCTGATGTACGTAAATATGGAATCATATTTAACGGGGTTTTTACAGCCATTTTTACAACAATTATTTTGTTGGAAATTCAATTCCCGAATATTTTATCTCTTGTAGGTATCTTAGATACCAAGGAGTTTAATAGAGAAACATATCTATTAACGCTAAGATTTTTGGATCTAATATTTATTACTGGTACGGTTTACTTCTATCTAGATAAATCTAAACCTTTCAATATTTATTTAGGTATTCTATTCCTTTTCTTGTGTATTTATTCCATTTGGGGTATTCATGACCTTCCAAATGTAATTCTTACTAGCTTGGAAATCACCGATGATAAAATCATTGGACAGATTAGAGAAGTGAGTAACCCAACATTTTATTCGATTGGATTTACATTTGCCATATTAATTTTCTTCTTATTCCGCTTGATCTCAGACTTAATGAAAGACCCTGAGGATCAAATCATTTATGTTCCTAAATATTACAACAAGGAAAATAAAAGCAACGAAGAAGAACGTATCGATGCTATTAAGGAAAGAGCTCAGCTTATTAGAAAAAACATTCGATCTTCTGTTCTAACGGTAGAAGACCAAGAAGATAGAGAACAAAAATTACTCAATGCTATCTGTAAAGAGTTCAAAGTCTGTACAGGTATTTATTATAAGGTAAATAAGAAAGAAAATATTGATATCATTCAGTATTCAAAAGGTTTCTCTTTCTTCTTACCTGATTCACAGGTTTTAACTTATGAATTTGGCGAAGGGCTTCCAGGACAGGTAGCAAAAACGAAAACTTCGATTATTTCAAATTCAATTCCTGAAAGATACATTAATGTAGTTTCAGGACTAGGTGACGCCTCTCCTAACTCCCTAATGATATCTCCAATCCTTAATGATGACGATGTTTTAACCGGAGTAGTCGAACTAGCATCTTTCAATAATTTCACTAAAGATGATAGAGAAATCCTTGACAATGTAACCAAATGGTTCACTGAAAATTAATTGATGAGCTCTTGAAGTAAATTATAATATATGTTCTTCCAAGATTTAAAGATACGTACCAAAATTACAATCATAATGCTACTCGTAGTAACAATTACGGTAGCCATTATATCATTCCTTTCCTATATTCAGACAGAGGATTCTGTTGAACGTAGATACTCGGAAACTTTTGACGTTATCAGTACTCTGAAGTCTGAACAGATTGATCAGAAGTTCAAGTATATCGAACAAAACTTAAAGTATATGGCCAAATCAGCTTTGATTGTATCCAATACTACAAAGTTGAAATACTTGTTCAAGACAAAATCAAGATCATATAAAGACTCAACATACTACGCGATCAAGAGAACACTTGATAATGAACTTTTCCCTAAACAAATTGTAAATGGTTATTCCAATATCATTATTACAGACAACAAGGGTAATGTTTTGTATACTTCCTATACTTTTCCTGCATCAGTAATTGTTGGTGATAGAAACAAGAAGTTCGAGAAAATAATCAAGCAAGCGAAAACAAAAACATATTTCTCTGAGCCATTTAATACTGAGAAAGGTGTTCATATGTACATTGTTTCTCCAAGAATGAAATCAAGGTATGGAGAACTTGGGCATGTCATTATTCTATATTCACTTCAGAAAAACATCTACCCTATTGTTGAAAATAGGACTGGATTAGGAGACACCGGTGAAATTTTATTATCTAGGATGTCTGAAGGAGCATCTAAAAATGTCACTATTATCTCACCTCTAAAAGGCTCACAAAACCTTCTAACTGAAGTAATTTCCGAAGGAGACCCAAAAAATGTTGCCATACAAAAAGCAGCAAAAGGCGACTCTAAGGATTTTGGTTATGATACAGACTGGAGAGACAAGAAAACAATATCCTACTGGAACTACATTCCAACAACTAAATGGGGTCTCGTTGTAAAAATTGATTACGATGAGATTAAAAGTGGCCTTAATGGCTTAATCTTAACCTTCGTATATACAGCCATCATTATCATTCTTATAGTAATGTTGATTGCTGTCATCTTCTCAAAATTCTTAACTAGTCCTATCATCCGACTAAAGAACCGATTAAATTATATCGCAAAAGGTATCCTGCCGCATGAAGTAGCTGACGATATCCAGAACGATGAAATTGGTGAAATGTCGATGGCTGTTCAAGAAGTAGTAAATGGTATGAAGAGAACTGCCAACTTTGCTGAGCAGATTGGTGAAGGGAATTATGATGCTGTATACTCTGCCTTATCAGAAGATGATACACTAGGTAATGCACTTCTTTCAATGAGAGATAGTATCCAAAAAGCGGAGAAAAGAGATCATGAAAGAAACTGGATTATTACGGGTGAAGCTGAGATAGGTCAAATCCTTCGTAACCACAACGATCTAATTGAATTAGGAGACGAAGTAGTAGCATATACAACTGAGAAAATCAACGCCGTACAAGGTGCTTTCTATGTAGTTGAGGGTGCTACAGATGAACTTCCAATAGAAGAACAAAGTATTGAGCTTATCAGTACTTATGCATATAACAAAAAGCGTTTCTTAAAAAAGAAATTCCATTTTACAGAAGGTCTTGTAGGACAAGCTGCTATTGAAATGGAGATGATATTAAGAACAGAGATTCCAAGTAATTATCTTTCAATTACTTCTGGTTTATTAGGTGAAACAAAACCAAAATCAATCCTTATCATGCCATTGATTGCCAATGAAAAGGTATACGGTTTATTAGAGTTCGCCTCATTAGAAGACTTCTCTACTATGACTCTAGAGTTTGTTAAGGAGATTTCACAAATCATTGCCAGAACGATCTTCAACATTAAGATTAACGAAAGAACAGTTCGATTACTGAAGGAGTCTCAACAAATGTCTTCTGAACTTTCTGTCCAACAAGAAATCTTAAGACAGAACGCTGAAGAAATGGAGTCTACACAAGAAGAATTACAACGCACTAACCACAGACTGGAAGAGCAAGTGGAAGAAGTGAAAAATTCTCAAAACAGACTTCAATCATTATTAGAAAACGCTTCTGAGGTGATTACAATTTTTGATAGTAACGCAAAAATCAAATTTGTATCTCCATCATCTAAACGAATTTTAGGATATAAACCAACTGATTTAATTGACTCATCTTACCTTTCAAACTTACATAAAGAAAGTATTGAACCAGTTAAGAAGTTTATCAATGATTTAGTCGAGTCTGAAGATAAAGCGACATTACAATTAGAGTATCGCTACAAACTTCAAGATGGTAGATATATTTGGTTGGAAGCTACAGGTATTAACCTTAGTCATGTTCCTGCAATAGAAGGTATTGTAATAAACGCACAAGATATTACGGAAAGAAGAAGAGCAGAGACGGAAAGACGTATGAGAACGCAAATGCAAGCACTTTCTGAAAACTCACTTGATCTTATCCAAAGGTTAAACACTGAAGGACAAATCTTCTACACCAACCCTATAATTGAAGAATTGACAGGTCTATCCGCTGATCTTTTCGTGAATCAGAAACTTGACGACACCTCTCTTCCAAAAACAATAATTGATGAATGGAAGAACTTATTGATTGAGGTATCTTCTACTTCAGAAAAGTCTACGAAAGAAGTCGAATTCCCAACGGCAAGTGGAAATAGATTTATGACCGTAACTGCAATCCCTGAATTCAATGAATCGAATGAGTTCGAAAGTGCTCTGTTTGTTTCACATGATATCACTGAAAGGAAAAAGGTTGAACTTGACATCTTATTAAAGAACAAGAAAATTACAGAGTCTATTAATTATGCCAAACGTATCCAAGGTGCAATCATCCCAGATACTGACCTAATTAAGAGAGACTTAACAGATTGCTTTATCTTCTACAAACCTAGAGATGTTGTTAGTGGCGACTTCCCTTGGTATTTCAAAAAAGGTAAAGACATATATATTGCAGCCGTTGACTGTACAGGTCATGGTGTACCAGGTGCATTAATTTCATTAATTGGTTACTTTATCTTAAACGATATCGTTCAGAACAATGAACACATTACTCCTGGCAATATGCTTGACCTTCTACACCAAGGTGTTACTAAAACTTTAAGACAGGATTCAAACAGTAGTACAAGAGATGGAATGGATATTGCACTAGCAAAAATAGATCTTGAAAGTAAGGTCGTTGAATATGCAGGTGCTCATCGTCCATTGTATGTCTACAAGACTGCTACCGAAGAATTTACCCAAGTTAAAGGTGACAAATTCCCTGTAGGAGGAGAATACAAGACTAGAACTTCATTTACGACACATCAGATTACCTTAGATGAAGGTGACGAAATTTTCATGTTCTCAGATGGATACCCTGATCAATTTGGTGGTGATGAGAACAGAAAATTCGGTGCAAAACGTATTCGTGAATTAATTATGAATACAGAACATTCATCTATGCAAGAGATTGCCAAAACATTTAGTGAAACATTTATTAACTGGAAAGGCAATGCAAAGCAGACTGATGACGTTATTATGATAGGCATCAGATTCTAAGTTCAGAATTTGTTGTTAGTTATAAAGGTTTGATTATATTTGAAAAACATTTTTTTAACTCTATTTTTTTCCTAGGGTTAAAAGAACATCTCGGTAGTATGACTACTGAATTAAATTGTGTTCGGAAATATGAAATACATCTACGAACTCCATAGGACTATGCTAGACAAAGATCTCATTCTAATTTATGAAGGTGAGATCACCCAAGACATTACTAAATCTGTACTATCCATGGCAGAAAGAAACATGGATTCTTACGGAGAACAATCCAAAATCAAAAGGAAAGTTTTTAATGTTATGGTAGAGTGTCTTCAAAACATAAGCAAGTACGCTGTACCTATGGAGGAAACTTCTGACAAGAAAAACAGTGCTGTTTTTATGATTGGTAAAGAGGACAACTCTTACTTTATCACTTCTGGCAACCCCATTCTTTCTAAAAATGTGAAAGATATTGCTGGCAGATTAGACAGAATTAATGATTTAGACAAAGACGGTCTAAAGAATTTATATAAGGACATTATCAAAAATGGCAAGATTTCCGCGAAAGGTGGAGCAGGTCTTGGATTTATTGATATGGCCAGAAAATCAGGCGAAAAACTTCGCTTTGATTTTGAACCCATCAATGATGAGTTCACATTTTTTTCTCTTAAAACGACAATTCCAAGGAAACTAAAATAACTTTTTTACATGAAAATCCTTAATCTAGCCGGAACGGAGGATACACCGAAAGTCATCTTAGATAAAGAAAATGAACTATTCGAAATCTCGGGTAGATCACTTCCTGAAGATTCAGCAGAATTCTTTGCCCCAATTCTTAATTGGATTGAAGAATACGCTGATGACAAAAATGATGAGACAAGATTTCTTTTTAAACTTGAATACTTCAACACTGCTTCTTCTAAATTAATCTTAGATGTATTATCTAAACTTGAAGAAATTGAAGGTGTAACAGTTGTATGGTACTATCATGAAGATGATGAGGACATGCAGGAAGCTGGAGAAGAATTTGAAGAATTAGTTGAATTAGAATTTGAATTCGAAACTTACTAATTCATGGTTTATCACCACCACAAGCACTTGATTTAGAGAAAATAAATCAAGTGTTTTTCATTTACATGCAGAAATAATCATTGCTACACAATATTTTATTATTTAAATGCATTAAATAAATGTATACTTTTTGCTAGATATAGGTTTATTTAGAAGAATTGAATTTCCGTACTATTTGACGGTCATCTATGAGTGAAGAAATATTAAAAGCACTGACGCAACTATTTGCCATAATTTCTACACAAGACGAAGGGCTAACAGAAACTGAAAGAAACTTTGTAATTAAATTTCTTAAACAGGAACTTGAAAAGCGCTCAGTAGAAGAATATATCCAACTTTACGATCAATTAGTAAAGGATGAAGAAGAACGTATTGCGAAACGTAAGGCTAAAGCTGCTAAGAAAAGAGCTGCCAAAGGAGAAGTAGAACAAGCAGATACCCCACTTGCTGACGCTGTTTCTGTCCGTAACTCAGTACGTACACTTTCTATTTGTAGAAAAATCAACAAAACGCTAGACCAAAAGCAGAAAACCATTGTGATGGTAAAACTGCTAGAAGTTGTAGCATCAGATAAATCATATACACCTCAGCGTATGGATATTATTCATACAGTTGCTGATGTATTTAATATCCCATCAAACGAATACAAATTATTAGAGCGTTTCATTATTGAACAGCATTCTTCTAAAATTGATAATGAAGACATTCTAATATTTGATGATGAAATGCCTCCAGAAGGATCTAAAATCAAATTTATTGATTCAGGTCTATTAGACGGAGAAATCATTTTCATCAGAATGAAAAGTGTTTCATTGTATTTCACTAAATACACTGGAAACGAAATGGTTTATCTTAACGGTCAACCAGTTCAGGCACATAATGTCTATTTATTTAGCCCTGGTAGTATTTTCAAAACACCGAAAGGTGCACCACTTTACTACTCAGATTTAGTAAATAAATATAACTCTGATGAAATTGGCGGAAACATTTCATTTGTTGTTGAAGACCTTGAATTTAAATTCCCTAATGGTCAATTAGGCTTAAGAGATATCAATTTCGGTGAAAACACTGGTCAATTAATTGGTATTATGGGTGCTTCAGGTGCAGGTAAAACTACTTTACTAAATGTACTTGCAGGTTTAGAAAAGCCATCTCAAGGTGAAGTAAGAATTAATGGATATAATATCCATACAGAAAAAGATAAAATAGAAGGTGTTATTGGTTATATCGCCCAAGATGACCTTCTTATCGAAGAGCTTACTGTTTTCCAAAACTTATACTACAATGCAAAGCTCTGTTTTAAAGATATGAACGAAGAAGAACTCACTTCAAAAGTAAATGAAGTTCTTCAAAGTTTAGGTCTAGACAGAATTGCAAACCTAGTTGTTGGTAATGTTCTTAATAAAAAGATTTCCGGTGGTCAACGTAAACGTCTAAACATTGCTTTAGAATTAATTCGTGAACCAGCAGTAATGTTTGTTGATGAGCCAACATCAGGTTTATCATCAAGAGATTCAGAAAACGTAATTGACCTTTTAAAAGAACTTTCATTAAAAGGTAAATTAATTTTCGTAGTAATTCACCAGCCTTCTTCAGATATATATAAGATGTTTGATAAAATGTGGTTACTAGACACTGGTGGATATCCTGTCTTCTATGGCAACCCTATTGAAGCAATTACACACTTTAAAGGAGCAGCTGGACAAGTAGACAGTGATCAAGGACAATGTAATACCTGTGGTAACGTCAATCCAGAACAACTTTTCAATATAATTGAAGCTCAAGTTGTGGATGAATACGGTGAATTTACCAATAAGCGTAAAGCTACACCAGAAGACTGGCACAGAGTATATAAAGATACTTTCACTAAACCTGAAGTTGAAGAAGTACATGTAGATCCGCCGAAAACATTGAATATTCCTTCGATGTTTAAACAAACTGTCATCTTTACAATACGTGACTTCTTAGCTAAATTCAGTAATAAGCAATATTTATCCATCAACCTTTTAGAAGCTCCTTTCTTGGCACTTCTACTTTCATGGGTAATTTATTACATCAAAGATGGTGACGGTGAATATGTTTTCAGACACAATGAGAATGTACCTCCATATATCCTAATTGCTATTTTAGTAGCACTATTTATGGGTATGACGGTGAGTGCTGAGGAAATTATAAAAGATAGAAAGATCAAAAAAAGGGAATCCTTCCTAAACTTGAGTCGAAGTAGTTACCTCTACTCAAAACTTTTAATTCTATTTGGCTTCTCTGCTGTACAGACATTAACATTTGTGTTTATAGGTAATACAATTCTTGAAATACATGATATGACATGGCAATATTGGTTAGTTCTATTTACCGTTTCTTGTCATGCTAACTTGATAGGATTAAATATTTCATCTGCATTTAACTCTGCGATTACTGTATATATTTTGATTCCGATTCTATTAATTCCTCAAATGATTTTGAGTGGATTGATCTTTGACTTTTCAAAATTAAACAACACTATTAGTCAACATGGTAAAACGCCACTAATCGCTGATATTATGGCCTCACGTTGGGCATATGAAGGATTATCGGTAGAGCAATTCAAAAACAACAAGTTTGAAAAGCCATTCTTTGACATTGATATGGTGTTAAGCCAAAGTAATTATAAGAGTGCATATTGGGAACCAAGAATGGAAGAGATTTTATTCAGTGCCCAAATGAATAGTAAAAATACTAATGATAGTACAGGTTTAATTTTAGCGAATGATATCCTTACACTTCAAAATGAGATCAATTCTGACGAATACTTCTCTACTCATGAAGACAAAAAGAATGAAGCTTTAGCTTTCCTAAGTGATGGAAAGGTTTCTTCTCAAGAAGGAAATCAGTTAAGAAAAATCTTATACGAATCTTCTATATTCTACAACGACAAGTTGATCAAGGCAGAAGAAGAAAGAGATAAAAGAATCTATGCTATGAAAAAAGAAGTTGGAGACAGCTTCAACTTATCAGAAGCAAGAGATTTATACTATAATGACCAACTTGAAATCTTTGTAAAAAATAAAAATGTATTAAATAGAACTGTAGTTGACCATAACAGAATCATTCAATTAATAGACCCTATTTTCTATGTAAAAGAAAATACTTCCGGTCCATTAGACTACAGAACTCATTTATTTGCTCCAAAGAAGAAAGTATTTGGCACATATATTGACACGTTTACATTTAATGTGTTGATGATTTGGATGATGTCGGTTTTACTATATTTTTCACTTTATTTTGAATGGTTAAAGAAAATCATCGAAGGAACGGAATCAATTGTAAGTAAAATCTTCTCCAAAGAACAATAAAATATATTTTCAACATCGTAATAAAAGCGATCAAAACTATCTTTGAAAACCAAAGTAAGATGAAGACCAAATATCTGAATACATTGGCGGCGTCAGTTTTGCTAGCATCATCTGCAGCAGTGGCAAGTGATTTACCAAAAAATAATGATCCTGCAACTCATACAGTTACCATAGCCCCGGATAAAGTTACTCAAGAAGTATTACCAGTTAGTGAAGTTTTGGAATCGATTCCTTCACCGTTGGAGATATCAGTACTTATTAAGGAAAGTGGTACAATCTATAATAAAGCAGATTTAAATGCTCCTGAAGCTGTATCGCGCTATAATACAACCTTCCAAAAAGCCATTAACTTAGGTATTTACGGAACAGACTTAGGGTTCGCAAATATTTATGGCAAAAATCAAGATGCCATTTCATACCTAAATTCAGTGAAAGATTTAGCTGATGGTTTAGGAATTGGTGCATTCTTTGATTATGAAACAATAAAAGAATTAGCTGAAAGTTCAAATCGTTTGGATGAATTGATTCAACAGACTACATTGAACTTTGAGAAAATTAATAACAACCTTAGAGAAAGAAAGCGTGAAAATGTTTCCGTTTTAATTCTTACAGGGGGTTGGATTGAAGCTGTATACCTAACTACTGTAATCAACCAAAGAGAACCTAACGATTTATTGAAAGATAAAATTGGTGATCAAAAAGTTGTATTAGACCAACTATTGTTAGTATTGGATATCTATAAGTCTTCTCCAGGTTTTGAAGATCTTATTAATGACTTAACTGCTTTACAAGAGATCTATGATCAAATTGAAGTAGAAGTTATTGTAGGTGAACCTACTATGGAAGAGATTGATGGTGTTCTAGTGGTAACTGACGGTACTCGTAGTGTTGTTCATGTTACGGACAGTGATATCCAGAAAATTACAAGTTTATTAAAATCAATCAGAAACAAGGTTATTAGATAATAGCTCATTTTTCTAAGGACTTAAATCTCAGAACGATGAAAAAAATATTCTTAGCATTCACAATTATATTCGCTCTTTTCGCTATCAATGAAGAAGCATCTGCTCAATGTAACGCTGAACTTTATGTTACAAAAAGTATGAAGGAGCTGAATCCAGGTTTTCAATTCTCTAAAAGTTATAGAATTGACGGACGTAATGGTACAAGACGTAAAATTGAGTACACTTGCGTATTAGCAAAAGACACTAGTTACCAAATTACTATCTCTGGTAAAGATGGTGGTGCTCAAGGTCTAATCAGTACTCTATATAATGCAAAGAGACGTAAAATCATCTCTAGCTTTTATAACAATAGATTCTTAAATACTTGGACGTACAAGTGTACTTCTACTGGTATTTACTATTTGAGCTTTACTTTTAAAGATTCAAAAAGCTATTGTGGAGCAGCCGTTTTAGGCTTCAAGAGATAACAAATTATATTTCTTATTAAAAAAAGGACAGTTGTTTCATACTTCTGTCCTTTTTTTATTCTCCCCTCCAAAAAAAACAATAGTTTTGTAAATCAGGAACACTACTCCTGAATAAAATTATTTGCAACAATACTAATGTGCGCGGTTTAAAATGGACTTACTATCACTTAGAAATCAAATAGACGCGATAGATAATCAATTATTAAGATTACTCAACGAACGTATGAACGTTGTTAAAAATGTTGGTGAACTTAAAAAACATGAGAAATCAGTTATTTATCGTCCAGAAAGGGAAAAATCAATTATTGATAGACTTACTGTATTATCACAAGATGATAAGGGTACGCTAAATCATTCTGCAATTGAAGCCATCTTTTTGGAAATATTTGCTGTAAGTCGTAACCTAGAATTACCTGAAAAAGTAGCTTTTCTTGGCCCTGAAGGAAGTTATACTCACCAAGCTGCCGAAAACAGGTTTGGTGCGATGAGTGAATATATTCCATTAAAAACAATCAAATCAGTATTCGATAATGTAGAAACTGAAAGGGTTCGTTTTGGAGTTGTTCCTATCGAAAACAATCAAGAAGGTACTGTAGCAGAAACAATTGATCAATTGTGCTATAGAGATGTAAAAATTGTTGCTGAACTTCCCCTATCTATTAGCTTCAGTTTAGCATCAAACCATGATGATCTCACAAAAATCAAAAAGATTTATTCTAAAGATATTGCGTTTAGACAATGTCGTAATTTCATTGAAGATTACTTTGATGAGGACATTCGTTTAATCCAAGTTTCATCAACTTCACGAGCAGCAGAAATGGCTGCAAATGAAGAGGGTGCTGCTGCTATTTGTTCTCATATTGCTGCAAAATTATTCCAATTACCTATCCGTTACAATAATATTGAAGATAGCCAAGACAATACTACAAGGTTCTTGATTATTGCAAAAGACTTCATTAACCAAACAAGCGGTAAAGATAAAACGTCCATTTTAGCGAAAATTGGTAATCATCCTGGTGATTTGGCAAACTTCTTGGAAGAATTTAGACAAAGGGACATTAACCTCACTAAAATTGAAAGTAGACCAGCAAAAATGAAAGATAATTTCAATTACTGGTTTGTAATCGATTTTGACGGACATTACAAAGACGACAAAGTACAAGATGTTATGCGTGTTTATAAAGACACAATTACTTTCCTTGGAAGCTATGTAAAAATGGTTTGATAAAATAACTTTCAATTTTGGTCGTTCAATAATTAGATAACACTATTCGACCTATATATAAAAGGAATGAAGCAATTTTTTTTCACAGCACTTTTATGTGTGATTAATCTTTTCGTTTACGCAGACAACTCACCTGCAAAAGTTTTATCCACTTTTAATAAAAAATTAGGAGGTGGTAAATATGACATTGGCAAGTCAATTGTCAAAGCGCATGATGGTGGGTATGTCATTGCAGGAAGATCTGTTGGCACTAGCGGAAACATGGACATGAGTCTATGGAAAGTTGACGAAAGTGGTAATGTGAAGTGGAATTTCAAATTTGGGGACACCGAAACTGAAGAAGTTTATCAAATCATTGCAACAAAAGATGGAGGTTATATAACCGTAGGAAGTTCTGATTCTTATGGCCTAAGTAGAGATATTAAAGATACTTGGGTTGTAAAAGTAAATGCACAAGGCAAGCAACTTTGGATGCAAAACTATGGTGACGAACTTTCTATTGAGGAAGGCACTTGTATCTCTCAGACAGCTGATGGTGGTTTTCTAATTGGTGGTGGTATTATCCATCTAGACAAAGAAGACCCTTCAGAAATGGGTTTCCTTTTTAAAATTGATGAAAAGGGGACTGTTCTTTGGAGAAAAGATTATGGTGGAGCAAAAAATGATAAAATTATCGATTTAATTGTTAATGAAGATAGCTATATCGTTGTAGGTAACACTGAATCATTAGGAAAAGGAAAATGGGATATCTGGATGTTCAAAACAGACCTAAATGGAAATAAACTTTGGGAAAGAACATACGGAGGCGGTGATACTGAAAAAGTAAATAAATTCGTTAAAACCAACGATGGAGGTTACTGTATTGCTGGATACTCATATACATTTGCTGAAGCTAGTTTAGATGCATGGATTGTTAGGACTGATGCTGATGGTCAACAATTATGGCATAAATCTTTTGGCGGACTTAGTTATGATGAAGCCTGTGGAATCACTAAAACAAAAGATGGTGGATATGCTGTTGTAGGTTACACAGAAGTATATGTTCCTGATGAATATGGTGATAACACTAGTATCGAAGGATTTAATATGTTACTTGTCAAAATCAATGATAAGGGACAAAAACAATGGGAGAAATCTATTGGTGGAACAAAAGAACAAAGAGGCCAAGCTGTACTAGAGACAGAAAATGGTGATTTCCTAATTGTTGGTTCTATTCAGACTAGTGAACAAAATAACTTTGGTATATTGTTAGTCAGAACAAATTCACAAGGTTCAATCTAACCTAAAATTAAATTTCAACTGAACTACACAAAATATTATATAGCCTATTTACTAATTATCGTACTTTCTATATCAGTTAAGTCTTACGCTCAACAAGGCCTAACAGATATAGAAAGCGGTGATTTAGCCTTCCAAAAAGGGAATTACCTTGAAGCACTTAATTATTATCAAAAAGCAGAACTTAAAGACATTGACGCTTGCGATATTAAATATAAGGTAGCTCTATGCTATTTACATTCTCCTTTTAAAGTTAAAGAAGCTTTACCCTACCTTAAATTTGTCATCAAACATGAATGTCCTGCAGTTGGCAATGATGCACTTTATCACTATGCGTCACTTTTACAACTCAAAGGAAAGTTTATTGAAGCAATCAATTATTACAATGAATATCTAGAATACACAGAAGGAACATCTAGAAGTTTTAGTAATGTCAATCTTAAAATTCGTCAATGTGAAAATGGGACTAAACTAGGTGGTCATTCCAAAACATCAACAGAGACTACTGCGATTTTAGAGATTCCTATCAATACTTCATATGACGAGTATGCTCCAATAATTTCTAAGTTAGATAACTTCCTTGTTTTCAGCTCTCAACGACAAATTAATAGCTTTAATTATGTCTATGGGGATCAATATGCTTTCTTACCTGAAAACTTAAAAAGCAACGAAAAAGATGTTTACCTTTCTTATAGAAAAGGTGTACAATTCTCACATCCCTACCCGCAATTTGATGGTGAATACAAAGAAATATATCCTCTTTATGTACAAGATGGATCATATATGCTTTTGTATATAGAATATCCAAATGATGAAAGTGGCAAAGGAAATATTTATGAAACTAAAGTCAAAAAAGGGCGCTGGCAAAAACCCAAGAAATTAAATAGCAAAATAAACTCCTCATACGAAGAAAAAGGAGCATTTATAGCTAATAATGGAACGACTATCTATTTTGCATCCAACAGACCAGGTGGATATGGTGGTTTTGATATTTACAAAGCTATTAGAGTTGGAAAAGATGATTGGTCAAAACCTATTAATTTAGGTTCAACAATTAATAGTGAAAATGATGAAATCTTCCCATTCTTACATAACGACAATAAGACCCTGTATTACAGTACAAATGGAGAACTTTCCATGGGTGGTTATGATATTGTCGTTTCTTTAAAAGAAGGAGCTTCATGGGTAACACCTACTAATTTAGGCACCGACGTTAATAGCCCATTCAATGAATATCAATTTTCACAGATACCAAGTAAGCGTTATTCATATTTCACATCAGATCGCCAAGATGCACACTCTGTAGGTGGAAAAGATATTTACACGGTGTTCAAACCTGTTCATAAAATGAAAAGAGCCATTGTTACTGGTAATTTCAAAGTAATGAAAAATGATGTCAGTGTTCCTATTTCTTTAGTCGTAAAAGACAATTCCAATACTACTTACAAGAAATACGTTTATGATCCATCTCCTGAACAAGGTAAGTTCTTTATGATACTTCCTCCAGGAAAAAACTATACCATTACAATAGTTTATGATGATGTAGAATTATACAATGTAACCATAGACCTTCCAAAAGATACTTACAGATATCAACTAGACAAAGAACTCACTTTAGAAGATATCTCAGTATTTAATAAAGTAGTTGGCTTTGACATTGTCCCTTCAGAAACTCACTTTGAAATCACCACTTTTGATGATCTAAAAGAGAAAAAAGAAGAAGAAGCAACAGATGCTCGTTATGATGCATTATTGATGCTGATGGAAATGATTGTAGACCGAACAGACAAAGAAGGATTGGCATCATTAAACGCACTTGATGACCCTACCTTTGATGTTATTGCGTTGGACAATAGTTCTTCTTCGAATAGTCCTGACCCCTATTACACACCTTTATTAGATCTTATTGAGAAAGCATTTAATGAGGCAAATCCTGATCTTCTAACATCTTTAGATAGTGTTAGAGGTGATATAGGTGATAAAATCGTAAAACTACCTTCTGATTATCTAAATGATGATATTATGGTAGAAGAACGATACTATTTCCCCGAAGAAGAATTTGATATATCAACAGAAAATAAATCTAGCTTAAATGAATTGGTCTCTTTCTTAAAATCACGAGATAATGTAATGTTAGACATTGTGTGGTTTAGCAAAGAAGAAGAACAAAGTATCAGTAGTATCGATCAGATAAATGAAATGAGAATGAATTCTATTCTTAATTATTTATCGGCTAAAGGTATAGCTAGGTGGCAATATAAAATCAAAAAAGAAAAATATAAGACATCGGCTGATAATTCATGTATCATGCTTTCAGTAAGAATAAAATAGCATTGAACTCACAAAAACAGAACATATCGCCCCTTATTAAAGCCATTATTATTGGTTGTTGTCTGTTCTTTCTTAACCCCATCAAATCCAATGCTCAGTTTGATGAATACGAAAGAAAAGCTGCAATGATCAATACATTTGCAAAATTTGTCAATTGGCCATCACAAGCCTTTAAAGAAAATAATAAACTAGTTTTAGGTATTTTAGGTGATGACCCATTTGGTGAAGTTATTGATAACATGTTTAGAAATAGATATGTAAATGGCAGAGCATGGGAAATTAGACGAGGGCAAAGCATTAAAGACCTAAAAGGGTCACATATTGTATTTATGACTCAAGGTTATTCCAATGATGAAGTAAAATCGTTATTGGGTGAAATCTATGAAAAGAACAACTCCTTTGTGTTGACCATTGGTGATAATATTCCTAACTTCTGTAAAAATGGAGGTATTATCAACCTGACTCCAAATGGGTTGTATACATTAAATATTGTGTCAGCAAATAAAGCACAATTAACCATTGATGTAAAACTTCTTAACCTTGCTAGTGATATAATACCATATGACCCAGATTAAAACCATATTTCAGCAGTCATTACGAGTTAAACTGATAAGTATTATCCTATTAGTAAGTTTATTAGCTTCTTCCCTATCAACAATACTTTTCTGTGCTTACGACTTCCAACAATACAAAGAAAAGTTCATCAATGATACAAAACGGCTAGCCAAACTTATTGGTGACAATAATGATGCTTCAGTAGAATTACAGCAAGTAAATGCCGCTCAGAATAACCTTACAGAACTTCTATTCAACAATTCTCATATTCTAACAGGGGTAATTTTTGATAAAGAGCAACGTCTCTTCGCCTATTATAATCAAAGTGCTGTAAAAATAGCTCAAACTGATTCAATAGAATCCATAAGATCCATTTTATTAGATAAAGATTGGCAATTATCACATGCTGACTTTATCCCATCATATACTCAAAATGAAACTAACTTCTCTCTAATTGACAATCACTTAGATATTTATGTCAGTACTTTTGATGAAAACGGAAGAATCAACACCGTATTTCTACGTTCTGATTTAGATACTATACATGAAAGAATTACAACCTACATCATCATGTTTATTGTCATTGTAGGGTTAGTTGTATTTCTGGTATCTTTCCTATCTCTTCCTTTCCAAAGATCAATTTCAAAGCCTATTTTGGAATTGGAGAAAAAGGCAAATATTATTTCTAAGAAAAAAGATTTTTCAATACGAATAGAAGAGAAAAGGCAGGATGAAATTGGTCTATTAATCAATGCATTCAATGAGATGCTTTCAAAGATTGAAGCACAAAATGAATCGTTGATTTCGGCAAAAGATGTCGCAGAAACTTCAGCAAGAGCAAAACAAGAATTCTTAGCCAATATGTCTCATGAAATCAGAACACCTATTAATGGTGTAATGGGGATGGCTGATTTATTACAAGACACTCCATTAAGTTCTGATCAAAGTCAATTATTAAAAGTATTAAAAGGCTCAGCGGATCACCTTCTAGTAGTCATTAATGACATTCTAGATATTTCTAAAATTGAATCTGGTAAACTAACATTAGAGTACAAAAAGATTGATTTATTTGAGCTAATGGATAATATTCTTGCCTCACATAAACCTCAAACAGATCAAAAAGGACTGAATAGTATATTAGATATTTCTCAAAAAGTACCACAGTATGTGATTGGTGATCCGGTACGTTTGAAGCAAATTCTTATTAATTTATACTCGAATGCTATAAAGTTTACTTTTGAGGGAAGTATTATTATAACAGTCCGATGTTTAGAAGAAATTGATGAACAAATCAAATTACAATTCTCTGTAAAAGATTCTGGAATCGGTATTGAACAAAGTAAAATAGATCAAATTTTTGATAGTTTTACTCAAGCTTCCAACGCAACAACACGAAAATTTGGAGGAACAGGTTTAGGATTAAGTATCTCAAAACAATTAGTTGAGATTCAAGGCGGTACAATGCAAGTAGAAAGTAAGCCTAATTTTGGTAGTACTTTCTATTTTGATATTACATTCAAAAAATATATTGAACAAGAAACACAAAAGACAGTAGTTCCTTCACCAAAAGTGATTGATGAACCTCCAATTTTATCTAACAGAACAAAAAAGATACTTTTAGTGGAAGATAACGAGGTAAACCAGATGTTGGTTTTACGACTTCTAAAAAAATGGGGATACGCCACTGAGGTAGCAGATAATGGCCTAATTGCTTTAGATAAATTAAAAGCTGATAGTTTTGACCTGATATTAATGGATGTTCATATGCCTGAGATGGATGGATATTCGGCAACAAAAAAAATAAGAGAAGAGTTTGAAGATCCAGTATCTGCCATTCCAATTATAGCAATGACCGCCTCTGCTTTAAAAGGTGAATTTGAAAGGTGTAAAGAAGCAGGCATGGATGATTATATCTCAAAACCATTCAAAAAAGATATTCTAGAAGAAAAAGTTAGAACTCACACAAATAAAAATTAATAGCAAAGCCGAAATAAGCGAATAATTATTCACTTATTTCAGCTTTTTGGCTTATTTTTCAATAAAATATTTCACTCCTAGTTCGTAACCTTTAAGACCTAAACCAGCAATTGTACCTACACAATTTTTGGCCATATAACTATGGTGTCTAAAAGCTTCTCTTGCATGAACATTTGAAATATGCACTTCAATCACAGGGGTTTCTACACCTGCAATTGCATCTGCTATTGCTACTGACGTATGTGTGTAAGCACCTGCATTAAAGACAATTCCATCATACGAAAAGCCTACTTCATGAATATAATCTACTAAAGACCCTTCGTGGTTAGACTGTCGGTATTCTAGCTCTACATTAGGAAAAATCTCCTTTAATTGCTCAAAATATTCTTCAAAAGAAGTATTGCCGTAGATAGTTGGTTCTCTCTTACCTAAAAGGTTAAGGTTTGGTCCGTTTAGTATTAAAATCTTCATTTTGACAAATTATTAATTAAATTAGAGAATCGATGTAAAAACACATTGATAGACTCTAAACTATATTTTATACCTTATATATAATAATCTAAAATTATGTTTATCCCAAGTATGCTACTCAAGCAGCTATATACTAGAGGTAGCTTAAACAACACTGACACTGGAATTTCATTTTCTTTAAAAAATAGACTTAAAGATGCCGAAATTAAAGAAATTCTCCACATAAAGATAGATGGCAAAGAAGTAAATATCGACCAAGTCTTTATGAACACTTCTGAAGAAGAAAATATCCCTGCCACATCTATTAATAAAGATAATCGTATTGATTTTCCACTGCGTAAGGTAATAAATATTGAAGTAAAAGGACATGATTCATTGGCTATAGAAAGACATGAATTGGAAATTTCTGTAAAGGCATCTCCTTTTGGAAATTTGAAGTTCTCTGTCAATGATTCTATTCCTGACCCAAAAAATCAAGATGTAAGAGTTCCTAGAGATGAAATGGATGATTTTGGTGAGAATATTATCAAAAAACGTCAAGAATTTGTCTCTGAATTTACAGGAAAACCAATAGATCATATTGGCAAGTACTCAATTGATCCACATGAACTAAGTGGCAATATAGAGCACTTCACTGGTGTTGCACAGATACCAATGGGATTTGCAGGTCCTATAAAAGTAAACGGTGAACATGCGATTGGTGAGTTTATGATACCAATGGCCACAACCGAAGGTACTCTAGTTGCATCATACAACAGAGGAATGAAAGTAGCCAATATGTGTGGTGGTATTAAAGTATCTGTTGTTGACGATGCCATGCAAAGGGCTCCAGTGTTTGAATTCGAAGATGCTAGAGGAGCTAGAGACTTTGTGCAATGGGTAAAATTAAATTTTGATACCATCAAAGCAGAGGCGGAAACAACTTCTTCAATAGCTGATCTCGTATATATTGACCATTTCTTATCAAATAAGTTTGCCTTTTTACGCTTCAACTTTAAAACTGGTGATGCAGCAGGGCAAAATATGGTAGGTAGAGCTACATTCGCTGCCTGTAGTTGGATACTGGATCAGTATTCTGGAATTAAAAACTTCTTCCTTGAATCTAATTTTGCCACTGATAAAAAAGCTTCTCAGATTAATATCATGAGAACTCGTGGTAAACGAGTAACGGCTGAAGTAACCCTAAAAAAAGAGGTATTACAACAATATATGAGAGTTGACCCTGAACAACTAGATCACCACTCTAGAATTGCTGCTATTGGCTCTTTCCTTTCTGGAGTTAACAATACAGGTCTACACTCTCCAAATGGCATTACAGCCATGTTTATAGCCACTGGCCAAGATGTTGCCAATGTATCTGAATCCTCAGCTGGGATTATCTATACAGAATTAACATCAAATGGAGATTTATATATTTCTATTACTATACCTTCATTAATTATTGCCACATATGGTGGTGGTACTGGTATTGGTACACAGAAAGAATCCCTTGAATTATTAGATTGCTATGGTAAAGGCAAGGCTCATAAATTTGCTGAAATTGTAGCTGCTGTTGTTCTAGCTGGAGAAATCTCTCTCGCATCTGCTATCTCATCTTCTGATTGGGTAAGTAGTCATGAACAGTACGGAAGAAACCGATAATATTCTACATCGAACAGTCATATTTTTTAATAAAAAAGGAGTTGCTATAATTAATATCGCAACTCCTTTTTTTATTGGTATGATCTCCTTAGAATAACCTTAGAGAATCATGGCCATTATTATCATCATCCTTTTTAGGAGATTCCTCTTTATTTTGACTTTCTGTTTCTTCGATTGGATCGTCTTTGCTTAAAAGCTTCGCATCAGTAACTCTATCATGAGGGATTTTGTTACCTAGTGCTTTCCAACCTTTTACTTCAACAAACTCTTTTAGATTAACTTGTTCTTTTTCTCTCTTTCTACCATTCGTATATTTTAATTCAACCAATGGTGACATCTGAGTTGTTACAAGCAATAATCTTGATGCATTTGCCTCATTAATAAACTTAAAGCGTTTATTCATGGTAGACGTCTCGATATGGAAACGTTTAATATAGTATTGGCGATTATTTGTATCGTAATGTACAGCTGAAATTGCTTTGTAAGGTAAAAACTTCTCAATAAGAACTACCTTCTTCGCATCATATCTATTTGTGATTTCAAAGTTGGTTAACTCATATTCTCCATCTTCATAGAAAATGATAATACGGTCTTCATCTTTGAATTTACCAAGATACTTCCCGTTTTCATCTTTATTAAGGACTCCAACAGCTTCATCATACCACAAATCAATAGCCGGTAATGTAGAAACACCTTCGCGTTTCAAGGTTACTCTACGAACAGGATATTTTGTCAGTATATTACCTTGTGATCCTCTTCCTTTGATTTCTAAATCTGCAAAGTCATACTCAAATGATTTTACTTTTGCTGAGCAATTTGGTGATAATGATACTCCAACCACTTCCGCTTCTCCGTTAGGGTTTGAAGAGAAATAGGTTACTTTCGATTTAGGAGACCCTTTAGTTACGTTATATTCTTTATCCCTAGTAAAGCTTGGAACTTGGAAACGTTTCACTCTTGTAACACCAGTAGATCCATCTAAATATACCGCATTGTAGACCTTACGTTCATCGCCTTTAACATAAACTTCAGCATGAAGAATATTCTTACCAACGAACTTCTTATCACCAATCTTGGTAATCTTATATTCACCAGTAGCTCTGAAAACGATAATATCATCTATATCGGAACAATCCATTACTTCTTCTACCCCATCTTCTTTCTTTAAGTTGTAACCGATAAAGCCTTCTTTTTTATTTACATAAAGCTTGGCATTATTGGCTGCCACTTTAGAAGCTTGGATAGTATCAAAAGTAGTTAATTCTGTTTTTCTTTCATGATCCTTACCATACTTCTTCAACAAGTTAGTGAAGTAGTTGATAGTGTAATCAATAATATTCGCAAGGTTATATCTCACCTCTTCAAGGTCTTCTAAAAGAGATTTTAATAACTCATCTGCTTTAAAACTATCAAACTTAGAGATTCTCTTAATTTTAATCTCTGTAAGTCTAACAATATCATCTTCTTTGATCTCTCTGTAGAAACTTGGTTTATAAGGTTCCAGACCTTTATCGATGGTCTCAAGTACGGCCTCCCAAGTTTCACATTCTTCAATGTCTCTGTATATTCTATTCTCAATAAAGATTTTCTCTAATGAGCTAAAAAGAATTTTTTCCTGAAGCTCACCTTCTCTAATCTTTAATTCCGTTTCAAGTAACTCTACGGTATAGTCTGTATCTCTTTGCAGGATATCTTCTACACCCATAAAGACAGGCTTGTCATCAATAATAACACAAGCATTTGGTGAGATAGACACTTCACAATCTGTAAATGCATACAGTGCAGCAATAGTCACATCTGGAGACTGACCACTCGCAAGTTGAATTTCAATTTCTACATGCTGAGCCGTATTATCAATAACTTTCTTGATCTTGATCTTACCCTGATCATTCGCTTTGATAATAGAGTCAATAAGACTGGAAGTAGTGCATGTGTAAGGAATCTCTTTGATCAATAAAGTCTTATTATCTGGAGATTCTATTTTTGCTCTAAGGCGGATTTTACCTCCCTTTAAACCATTCCCATAGTTTGAGCTATCCATTAATCCACCCGTTGGAAAATCTGGTACAATATGTACTTTCTTTCCTTTTAGGATATCAATTGACCCTTTTATTAACTCTTTAACATTGTGAGGCATAATCTTCGTGGCTAAACCAACAGCGATACCTTCAACACCTTGTGCTAATAATAAAGGGAATTTAACTGGCAGATTGATAGGTTCTTTCTTTCTACCATCATAAGAAAGTTGCCAGTCTGTAGTTTTAGGATTAAAAACTACCTCTAGAGCAAATTTGGATAATCTTGCTTCAATATAACGTGGAGCGGCAGCACTATCCCCCGTACGGATATCCCCCCAGTTACCTTGTGTTTCAATTAGAAGTTCCTTTTGCCCTAAGTTGACTATCGCGTCTCCAATTGCAGCATCACCATGAGGGTGGTATTGCATCGTTGATCCGATAATGTTTGCTACCTTATTAAATCTGCCGTCATCCATTTCTTTCATTGAATGCAGGATACGACGTTGTACAGGCTTCAGTCCATCATAAATGCTGGGCACCGCTCTTTCTAAGATTACATATGAAGCGTAATCTAAGAACCAGTTTTGGTACATACCATCGATGTGAACTACATTATTTTCTGAATTTTGTCCGTTCTCCACGTTAACTCTCAAAAATTGGTCGTCTAAAAAAATTGCCTAGATCACAAAAATATAGATTTGTTGATCACATGCAAATGAATTTGCTCAATCTCAATCGAAAGTTTTATATAAAATCACAAATTTTTAAACAATGAGTGATATTTAGTCATTTTTCAGTTCAATATTCCATCAAAAGTGAAAAAATGATCAAATAAAAAACCTCTAAAAGAAATTCATCTTCTAGAGGTTTTAGTAGATATATTTTTAGTCCTGATTATACAGAAACATTATTATCTCTTAAAGCATCGTTAAGTGATGTTTTCTTATCAGTACTTTCTTTACGTTGACCGATAATCAAAGCACAACCTACTGAGAATTCACCTGCTGGGAATTTTTTAGTGTAGCTACCTGGAATTACTACTGATCTTGGAGGAACATAACCTTTATATTCTACAGGCTCGTCACCAGTTACATCAATAATTTTTGATGATGCTGTTAAAGTAACGTTAGCTCCAAGTACAGCCTCTTTACCAATATGAACACCTTCTACCAAGATACATCTTGAACCAACGAAAGCACCATCTTCGATAATTACTGGAGATGCTTGAACAGGCTCAAGTACACCACCAACACCAACACCACCAGAAAGGTGAACATCTTTTCCGATTTGCGCACAGCTACCTACTGTTGCCCAAGTATCTACCATTGTACCTGAATCAACATAAGCACCAATATTTACATAAGAAGGCATCATGATTACTCCTTTGTTCACAAATGAACCATAACGAGCAATAGCGTGAGGTACAACACGAACACCTTTATCTGCGTAATCTCCTTTTAATGGAATTTTATCATGGAACTCAAATGGACCAACTTTAATAGTTTCCATTTCAGCTAATGGGAAAAACATAATTACTGCTTTCTTTACCCATTCGTTTACCTGCCAACCGTCTTCAACTGGTTCAGCAGTTCTTAAAACACCTTTATCTAGATCTTCAACAGTAGCTTTTACTGCATCAATATATTCTTGTTCTTTTAACAAAGCACGGTCATCCCATGCTGCTTCGATTAATTGTTGTCTAGTCATAATTTTACAGTATTTACTGTATTTTATAAGATAATAAAATCGTATATTTTTCTATTTAACAGCCGGTTGATTGAGGGCTATTAGAAAACAGGGCAAACATAAGGAATCTGTTGGAAGTTTCCACCAAAGTGATAAAAATAAACAAATGCAACATCCTGTGTTAAATATAAAACAAAACCACTTTAAGTTTACCTCAAAGTGGTTATCGTAGATTCCAAAACTGGAATAACTTACTCTATTCAAATATATATTTAGTAGTATCTAATCATACTGTTTCGTTTTTACTTTCCTGTAATACTTTCCAGTCTTTTTCAAATTTCTCAACTACCTCATCTGTAAAAGTATAGCAATGCATCATTTCTGAAGTAGGTTTTAATAAGACTTTCACTTCATCCACCCAATCTTCATCAGCAACAGCAACAATAGCAGAAGTTCCCGGACTAATCGATTCTTTTATATCTTTTAATAAATCATTAGGAATATCTAGAGCGTCACTCTTTAGCCATCCTGCGATAGCTCCTACACCTAAACCGGCTGCAACAGAACCTGCAAATACTTCTGCAGCAAATATAGCAGCTCCATATATTGCACCAATTGGTCCAACTAACATACCTACTAAACCGCCAATTATTGCTCCCCAAAATGCATCTCTTCCTTCAGTATCATGCAGTGTAGTTTTGCCATCTTTGGATTTTGTGATTACAGTATATGCACAGAGATCTAATTCATCACGCTTTTCTTTTTTTGCTAAAAGCTTAAATTCTTGCTCTGCTTTTTGTTCTTCATTATATACCGCTACTATTAATCTTTTATTATTTTTCATAATGGTAAAGTTTTAATTTAAGTAGAAAAACAGATATCTGTGAGATATTAATTGTAATTATTACACATACAATATCATCAATTGAATCTACCTTTCTGATGATCATCATCACCTATTTTAAATCTTTACTCATTGTAATTCCCTGATTATCAATTATACTATTTACAAGCTCCCAAGTCGATTTTAAGACAGCTTGGTTCACCTCTACGATAATATCTTCATTTAAAGGATCTGGTAAAATAACATTCTGATCTTTCGGGTAGATTGGAAGAACCGCCTCACTTTCATTCTGAAATCTATCTAATGAGGATATCAGATAGGTGTACGTTTCTATGTTAGAAGTGCGTTGATCTACGAAGCTTGTCTCTCCATTTTTTAGAATTTTCAGAATCTGCCTAGGATCATTTATATCAGGAAGCACACCTTTATCTGCAGAATAAATCACAAAAGTTGTTGGAATATCTCCATCCTCAGCTTTTTCAGGAGTCTCCCATTTCAAAGTTACTCCAATTGGCATTTCTTTGATTGTTGGACTTTGAGGAGGTAATGGAACGGTACCATCAATCCATGGCATAGTTGGAAGTAATGCAGGATATTTATAAAATGTTTTTAATGTATCTCCTATCCCTCCTTGGTTATTCCAGACTGCTGTCGAATTATATAAAATAGACCCTTCTACTGCCTGATTATCCCTTGCTGCATATAATTGGTCGGGCATTTCTGTTTTATCTTGCCACCCTCTTTCTAATGAACGATCGACCCTATACACAGCATGCCCTGCATATAAGTGTTTACCAAATGTATTTTCTCCCCACCAATCTAAAAGCTTTTTAAACGGAATATTTTTATGCTTTGTACTTTGATAAAGTTGAGGTGCAACATAGTCAATCCACCCATTCTGTAACCAAAGACGAACATCAGCATATAAATGGTCATACGATGTATAACCTGACCTTGTAGGTGACCCATCATAATCTTCTCTTTCATTCCTCCATACACCATATGGGCTCACCCCAAATTTCAATGATGGTCTTTTATCTAAAATCAACTGGTGTACTCCTTCAATAAAAGTATTGATATTCGATCTTCGCCAGTCTCTTATACTTTCATTGGCTGTTCTGTATTTTCGCCAAGTAGCTCTATCGCCTTTAATTTCTCCATGATCTGGATAAGGATAGAAGTAATCGTCAAAATGAAGAGCATCAATGTTATAATTAGATATTAATTCTTCTATTACTGAATTGACATATTGATGTACTTCCGGAATACCCGGATTTAATATTTTCAAATTGTGATATTTCAACATCCACTCCGGATGAGTCTTTGATATATGGTCATTACAAACTTTTACATATTGGGTGTTGGTTACTGCCCTAAAAGGATTTACCCAAGCATGAAATTCCATACCTCTTTTATGTGTTTCCTCAATCATAAATTTCAAAGGATCATAAAAAGGCTTTGGAGGCATCCCCTGTTGACCACTTATAGACAAGGCCCAAGGTTCAATATTACTCGGGTAGATAACATCTGCACTTGACCTCACTTGAACAATAAGTGCATTAGCACCTCTCTTCTGATGAAAATTAAGTAAAGAAATAAAATCTCTCCTCTGCTGTTCCGCAGAATCCTTCTCACTAAAAGGCCAATCGATGGCATTGAGTGTCGCCACCCATACCCCTCTAAATTCTCTTTTAGGATAATTCTCTTGACCAAAAGTGAAAGAGATTGAAAATAATAACAGTATATGTAAAAAAATCGCCTTCATTGTACTTATGTTCTATTGGAAAGCAGAGAGAAAAAAAAGTTTTTATAAATTTGTCTCATTCTCAAAATTACTAAGATGCAGCAATTCTTTAAAGAAAAAACACCATATATCATCATAATCGCCTCAATTTTACTAGGAGGATGTAGTTTCTTTGGACTAGATAAGGAACTCAAAGATCTCACCATAAATGATTTATTGATCACAACTGCTAGTGAAATTTACATCCCTTCTTTGGCTGATGAATGGACAGAAGGCAATCCAGTATTATATTCTGATACTAGAGACAGTGTTATTCAGAAGAATTTTATTGATATCAATCAAATTAGAAATGGATCTTTCAGTAGAATACAAATCAGTGCTATTTACCCATCAGACTCAACATTATATATTTTAGATTCTGTGGATGTCTATCTAGAAGACCTCCATGATAAAAAGGTAAAAATTGGGTATTTATATGATATCACAACAACTTCTACTCCCAAAACATTAGATATGGATCTAGAAAGTGCTTCATCAGGATTAATTGGTGAAATTTTCAGATCAGATACTGTGATTATCACTTCAAGGTTTCACCTGAGAAATAATGTCCGTACAGATACCATGACATTCAATGTTGAAGCCACTTATCAATTAACCAACTAGTATATTACCCTTTCGAAATCACCACCAATTCAAGAAAATAATCTCAAAGAACCCTGAGAGTTTACATAAAGCAATAAATCTAAACTTAATAGACCCCTTAAATATATTATGAACAAACATTTCATCTTATTATTTATTTTTTCAACTCTTTATATTTCATCCATCGCTCAGGAAAATCAGAGTGTATTACAATTGGATGATATAATGGGAGGCGAAAATTTCATTGGAAAAACTCCACACAGTCCGTTCTGGGCTAAAGACTCAAAGACAGTCTATTTCTATTGGGATAAAGAAAACAAGTCTTTCGATCAACTTTATAAATTCGATATCAAGTCAAAAAAATATTCAAAAGTTGATAATGAAGAAGCAAAAGACCTTCCAAGTAATAACGGTGTTTGGAATAAAAGCCGAACAAAGAAATTATATACGAAAGGTGGAAACATCTTTATTTATGATTTGAAAAAAGAGACATCATTCCAGCTTACAGCAACCTCTTCGAAAGAGAAAAATGCCACTTTCTTAGATGATGAATCAAAAATTGCCTATCAAAATGATATAAATATTTTTGTATGGGATAAAGAGACTGGAGCAACCAAACAAATCACAAACTTTGTAAGAGGTAATGCCCCTAAAAAAGGTCGCTTAACCGAACAAAACCAATTTCTTCATGATCAACAATTAGAGCTTTTTGAAATTGTCAGAGAAAGAGAAGAAAGAAAGGCTGCCAAAAGTGATTATCAAAAAAGCACAACAAAAGCGTCCAATAAGAAAGTCTACTTTGGTAAAAAATACCTTTGGAATGCAAGAATCAGTGGTGACGTCCACTTTGTAGTATATTCATTAGGTACTTCTGTAGGTAATTACAATACAGAAATGCCTGTTTGGGTTGAAGGTACAGGTTACGTTAAGATGCAAAATGCAAGAGCAAAAGTAGGTAGCCCAGAAGATACATATGAGAATTACATCTACAATGTAACAACTGATTCTGTAATTAAAATTGATCTTTCTACATTAGAAGGCATCTATGATGTACCTGCCTACTACAATGACTATGATCGAAAAGTAGATAGTAAAAAGATGAGAGATGTAGTGATGCATCCTCCTCATTTTTCTCCTAATACAAATCATGCAATTGTAGACATAAGGGCTTATGACAATAAAGATAGATGGATTGCTTTAATCAACTTAAATGATGGTTCTGTAGCACAAATTGACAGACAACATGATGAAGCTTGGATTGGTGGACCTGGTATTAGTGGTTGGAATTTCTGGATCAAACCTATCGAATGGATTAATGAAAACACTTTCTGGTATCAATCTGAAAAGACAGGATTTTCTCATGTATATACTTACAATGTAGACACAAAAGAGAAAAAGCAGATCACAAAAGGCAATTATGAAATCTATGACACAAAGGTTTCAAAAGACAAGAAAAACTTCTATCTAACTGCGAATAAGGAACGACCTGCAGAAAGACATTTATATAAAGTTGCTATTGAAGGAGGAGAATTGGTTAAAATTACAAATGCTGTTGGTAACCATGAAACATTATTATCTCCAGATGAAAAATACATTGTGGACCACTTCTCCTATTCGAATAAACCTTGGGAATTATATCTTCAACAAAATAAGATAGGAGCAGAAAGTACTCAAATTACAAAATCTACATCTGAGGCTTTCGATAGTTACTCTTGGAGAGATCCTGAAGTAATTACTTTCCCAGCTTCAGATGGTGAGTCTGTTCATGCAAGATTGTATAGACCAACAAAAGAAAAAGACCTGCATAAAGCAGTAATCTTTGTTCATGGTGCTGGTTATTTACAAAATGCTCATAAATGGTGGAGTGCATATCATAGAGAATTTATGTTCCACAATATGTTGGTTGATAACGGGTATACTGTATTAGATATTGATTACAGAGCTTCTGAAGGTTATGGTAGAGACTGGAGAACTGGAATTTATAGACATATGGGAGGCAAAGACCTTTCTGATCATGTTGATGGAGCAAAGTACCTTATTAAAGAACAAGGTATTGATGCCAATAAAGTTGGTATTTACGGAGGGTCATATGGTGGCTTTATCACATTAATGGCCTTATTCAATGAAAGTGAAACATTTAAAGTTGGTGCTGCCATACGTTCTGTTACCGATTGGGCACATTACAACCATCCTTATACTTCTAACATTCTAAATACTCCTGCACTTGACCCTAAAGCTTATAAACAATCCTCTCCCATTTACTTTGTAGAAGGCTTAGAGGGAGATTTACTGATTTTACATGGCATGGTAGATAACAATGTTCAAGTATCTGATGTAATTAGATTGTCTCAACGTTTAATTGAGTTGAAGAAGGAAAATTGGGAAATGGCTTTATACCCCATCGAACCACATGGCTTCAAAGAAACCACAAGTTGGATTGATGAGTACAAAAGAATATTTAAGTTATTTCAAGAAAAGTTATAATTAAAATCTGAAAATAATTTTTCTTTAAACGAGCTAGATAAAAGTTACCAACTTGATTTTTATCTAGCTCTTTTTTTATTTTCAGTCCAATGAAATGATCGTTGTAACATTAGTTTTAAATCCAATTTTATAGCATAAAAAACTTTTAATTCCTTTGCACATAGTCTTCTAAATCTCCACTTTTTTATATAAATTCGTTATATACTCTTGAATTTTTTAATCTATTAATAACAAATCACGATTTTATGAGTGAATCTCAAATTACAAAGCTTGACTGTAGAGCTTTGAATTGCCCAATGCCGATTGTGAAAATTGCTAAAGCAATAAGGACTCTATCTGATGGTGACAAAATAGAGGTTGTAGCGACTGACCCTGCTTTCAAAGCGGATGTTGAAGCTTGGATCCGTAAAACCGGACAGCGTTTAATTTCGTTTACAGAAGAAGGAAAAGAAAAAACAGCTATCATAGAAAAAATAAAATAAAGAATTATCTAATTTCTCAACGTATGCAACTTAACGACCCACAACTTAAAGAGTACATAGATCAATTAGTAGAAGCAAAAGTTGAAGAGAAGACAAAAGGATTTCAAGAACAATTAGAATCTCTACAAAACTCTTTAACTACAATAAATAAACAGCCTACCGAAAAAATCACCATGTTAGTCACAAGTTTTGAGCTAGACCAAGTGATTCCTGCATTTATTATTGCTAATGGAGCTGCTAGTTTTGGTATGGATGTTACTATTTTCTTCACTTTATGGGGTATTAACGCTCTTAAAGAGAAAAGTATTTACAAAGGGAAAAACATCAAAGAAAAACTAATTACAATGATGTTACCTGATACTCCTAAAACCACTACAATCTCAAGGTTGAACATGATGGGTATAGGAACAGAGATGATGAAAATGATGATGAGAGAAAACAACATTGAATCATTACCTGACCTTATTGATTTATCCGTTGAGATGGGCGCTAAATTAATCGCATGTCAGATGACTATGGGAATGATGGGTATTTCTACAGATGAAGTAAGAAAAGATGTTGAGTTTGGTGGTGTAGCCTTATATATCGAAGAGGCTTCTGAATCAAATGTCACACTAACTTTCTAATAAATAAACTCGCTGAATGAATAACGATGAGCTAAGAAAAAAAATCATCGAACTTGAGAACATCATTAAGGACAAGGACCAAGAAATTCATCAATTAAAAGAAAGTGAAATGGCCTTGGCTGATGCCAATGTACGTATTGCTGAACTCTTCATGGACTTAGAAGAAGCCCAAGAGCAGATAATTGACCAGAAAAATGAGATCCTTCAACAAAATGAGGAACTAAGTGAGCACATTGAAGAACTTTCGTTGATCAATGAACAGCTAAATATTGCCCAAACTTTAAATGAGAACCTTCATAAACAGCAAATTCAAGCTGATATAATCAAGAAGGCTCACCAGCGAATCTTAAGCAGTATTCATTATGCTCAGAATATTCAGAAGTCCATTTTTCCTAGTTCTCATCGATTAAAGGATAATATCAAATCCTATTTCAAGTTCTTTTCACCTAAAGATCTCGTTGGAGGAGATTTTTATTGGACAACTCATGTCAATAAAAAAAGCTTCTTAATCGTTGGAGATTGTACAGGACATGGTGTGCCCGGAGCATTTATGACTTTAATTGGTATTGCTTTATTGGAAAGGACCATCAATGTTTTAAAAGTTCATGACCCTGCAAAGATTCTAAAAACTATGGATGCTTTGATCATCCGATTACTTCGTCAAAATAGAACCGAAAGTCATAGAGACAGCATTGATATGACAATTTTCCTAGAAGATAGAGAAAGAGATGAGGTAATAATTTCTAGTGCGAAGAGATGTTTTATCCGAAGTAATTATAACAAAGAATTAGAATCGCTTAAAGGTGATCGGAATCCTGTTGGTGATACAAGTATTGCAGAAAAGATTTTTAGTAACCATCACTTTCCAAGACGTCAAGGTGATCGCTACTATATGTATTCAGATGGTATTACAGATCAATTTGGTGGACCAAGAGATAAGAAATTAGGTAATAAACGTCTAATTCAGTTTTTATCTTCCATACAAGATCAACAATTATTTCAACAACAAATTCAATTTGAAGAATTTCTTAAAGATTGGATGAAAGATCAACACCAAATAGATGATATGGTCTTCTTTGGTGTTGAAATTACTTAGTGCTTATTTCAGAAGATCCATAGAAATTTTATACAATCCATATTGACCTCTTTTATCTTCAGGTAGATGTATTTGTGAAGTTGTAAAATATATTTCTCTATCTAGGTTTTTTGCAAAAGAATCTGCCCATCGAATCTCAGAGCCCTTCAAAACTGTTTTCAATTCACCTTTTGCTGTGAAAACGTTAATACTATTACTTTCTAATCCACCTAACCATAAATTCCCGTTTCTATCAAATAACATTCCGTCAGTAGCAGGTATTTTTGCCACTTTTTCAATATGCTTTTCTACTTCCGCTTTTGTTAATTTTTCGTCCCACAAATAATTAGTATTTATTCTATATAGTGTATGTCCTGTTAGGGCAATATAATAGAGGAACTGATTATCCGGACTTAAAGCAATTCCATCAGAGTTCACCTTATTTTCCCATTTGATACCATCACAAATCAAATGGTTCGTCTCATATTTTACAGCCTTATTATTTTCAAAGAATAATTTAGCCTCTCCTGTAATCAAATTTAAAGTGATAATGCCTCCATGGCCAGAATCAGTAATATAAGCCACTTCTTTTGTGATATCTATTCTGACATCATTAAAATAAGAATCTTCAAAATAAGTTTCCTTTGGAAAAGAATAAGACCTCAGTAATTCATTCGTATTCAAATCAAATTCATACAACACAGGTCCACCTTCTAATACACCTCTAAATTGAGGATTATTGGTATCCAACACCCACAACCTACTTCTACCATCACATACCACGCTTTGTACTGCTGTGAACGATGTCACACCTCCAGCAGTGTTCCACATTTCAGATGGGTAAGGCACAGGTTTACCATTTATTATTTCAGCCACAGCAACGGGTACATTCTCGGACCACTTCGGGTAATTAACAAAAATCCTATTTTTTTTACTTACGGCAACTCCTGTCCATTGTGCAGAGGAACTACTTACTAATTCCAAGGATTTAGATGTCTCAGTTTCATTATTCTTTTTTTCATTTTGAGGAGAAGAACAAGAATATAATAGGGTTAATAAGGAAATGATATATAATCTTAAAATGAACATTTAACTTAAATAATTATTTAAAATTGTAAGGTTACTAAAACAACGAAAGTACAAAAAATACTTATTGAAAACGTGGTATTTATAATTATTCATCTTTGAATAAATCACTTGCTATTTGATCGGCAAATAATTTTCCTTTTTCAGATAAGACAAGATAATTAGCTTTCCACAGTAACCATCCATTATCATCCATCTGTTTAAGGATTGATTCTCTTTCCTTTTTTAAATCGAATCGATACACCTCTTTCAAATGTTGTAAATCACAACCCCAACTTGTGCGTAATGTTGTTAATAGGTATTCATTAATACCATCAGCCCTACTCAGCGTTTCTTTTTCATAATTCAATTTGCCTTCTTCTAAAATTGACTTTATGTATTTAGGATTATTACTTACATTAAACTGTCTTGATTGCTTTCCATCAAAAGAGTGGGCACTTGGTCCTATACCAACATATGGTTTTCCTTTCCAATATGCACTGTTATGCTTTGAATAATACCCTTGCTTTGCAAAATTTGATATTTCATAGTGTTCAAAACCTTCTTTTTTGAGTGTATCAACCAAATATTCAAATTGTTCAGCGGCGTATTCATCTTCTGCTGGTTTAAATTTACCTCTCTTTGCCCAGTTCCCTAAAGCTGTTTTATCTTCTACAGTAAGGCAATAAGAGGATATATGAGAAACATTCAGAGTGATTGCTGTAGCTAGGTCGTCATACCAGACTGAATGGTCTTTATAGGGTATTCCATATATAAGATCAATTGTAAGATTATCAAAACCATGATCTTGAGCTAACTTCACACACTTTTGACTTTCTTCGGCATTATGAGCCCTATTCATCAACCTAAGATGTTCTTCATGAAAAGACTGTAGCCCTATACTTAACCTATTTATACCAATATTTTTCAGTTCTTTTAATTTACTTGAGTTGATATCATCAGGGTTTGCCTCTAAAGTAACCTCAAGAGTCTTATCTGATATTGAATAGTTTTTATAAATCACCTCCATTAATTTATTCAATTCCCGTTCTGATAAAAGAGATGGAGTCCCACCTCCAAAATATATAGTTTCAATTGGTTCATCACAATATTGTTTTTGCCATTCCAATTCTATTAACATTGCTTCAACCAACCTAGATTTTAAGTATAAAGATGTACTAAAATGGAAATCACAATAATGACATGCTTGCTTACAAAAAGGGATATGGAGGTATATTCCACTCATTTGAAAATATTTTTAATTTTTTCGAATATTTTTTGTCCACTACTTAATATGAGTTGTCATACTACTGAACAATGCAAAAGAAATAAAAATATTATATATACACACTCTATTCATTTGACGATAATGTTGTTTAGAAACGCTTATTAGTAATGAGCGTTTCTTTTTGTATAAAACCTGACCTATTTTTTATGGTATCATTATAACAAAGGTTCTCCTTTCTGTTCCATAGAATTAACCCATCATAAAGTTATATAAAGTTTCAAGACCCTCATAAAAAAAAAAAACTACTAAAATAGTAGTTTTTATTTATTAGAAATTTGTTTTAGTTTTTAGCTAAGTTTATCATATTTTCATGCTTAAAATTGAAAATTAAGTTCCATTTAAGATATGGCAACTGAAAACTCAGCTGCCATATACACCAAATGTGCACTTACTTATTTATGAATCGTGAAGCACATACAGAAAACCCATTAGTATAAATCATCAACCTAATAAAAGGCAATAATAATACATACTCATATAAAATAATGAGACTATAGAACGCAAAAGGAGCGTTTTCCATACGACAATTTAGAATTACGTTTGCTTCTAGTAATAGGAAATAATCCTATCTATTTTCTTTATATTATTCTTTGACCTTAATTACATTTAAGGTTAAATAAATAATAATAAACTTGAAGCTAAAGGGAATTGTAAGCAATGCAAATAACGGACACTTAATCCTGTTTGGTTTTAATTCTTAGTTTATAATAGTTTCATTTTAAGTTTGTAAAAAAAGTAATAGTTTTTAAAACAAGTTAGTTTTCAGTTCCTTGTTCAACAATACAATAATAAAGGTTGATTTTAATATTTACAAATATTTGATAACTATTTTATAAAAAAACAGAAAATAATTCTTCTAACATTGATCACTTTTATTTCACTATAGTTACAATAAACTATCTATACCTATAAAGCAGCAAAAACTAATTTTTATCTTCAGAAAAACTTCTAAAAAAACAAAAGCCTATGAATTATCTTCATAGGCTTTTGTTAATAAGTACTTAGATAAATACTATCTCATAAATCTTCTACCTGGAATACGATACGCTACACCAATTGTACCTGTAGCATATAAGTCTACAGGAAGCGGTTGAGCCGAAAGACCATCTAGACCATTAGTTGTAGACATTCTAAACAACATATCCATATTTAGGATCCACTTTTCTTTCATAGCATAGCGAACTCCTAAACCGCCATTTAAGGTTCCTCCTACTTTAGTACTTGATGTACCACCAACATAATTATTTACATCAGCAGCAAACAATCCTGTACCTGCCATTAAGTACCAATTCCAATGATTTGATTTTTTACCTCTATAGGCTCCTTTTGACTTTGCTTTTTTATCCACCCCTAAATCTAATACCATCATAGGTGAAAATTCAAAAAGTAATGTTCTAAATGCTTTCTGTCCCTGAGTATCAGAAGTATTTCTATTATCCTTTGAGCCTAACATGGCAAATGTTCCTTGAAAACGAAAATGCCACTTTCTAGCAAATTTATGTTGAATATAACCGTTAATCTGTGGTTTTAAACTTGTGATATCAATTGTGCTTAAACCTTGGTTAGCATAACCTCCAGAGTAATAGGCTCCACCAACACTACCACCAATCAAAGTGTAATTAGTCTTTTCAATTAAATTTAGAGTTCTATGATTTTGACCATAGCTTAATTGAAAGAAGAATAGTATTGATAAAAGTAAAAAAAATTTTTTCATGACCGCTTATTTTTGTAAACAGAGCAATAACCCGTTATTTATTTGTAGTTAAATTCAAAAAACAACTTTGCTATAGCTTAGATTATTAAAAGTATAGCAAAGTTATTAAAATATATCGCAATATGTTATTTTTCTAAGTAAGAAATGTAATCTTTTCCATAATAAGAGTACTGATAACCACCCTTCTTATGCATATTAACATCTGTCATAAATAATGCCAACTTTACATCATCCATCTTAGTTAATGGTAGTATTGTTTTCTCTAATTGTGCTTTTGGTGTATATCCTTGGCGTACTCCAAAACAAACTAGATCAGTATATTGCATTAGGTTACGACTATCTGAAACTATTCCGATCGGTGCAGAGTCATAAATCACTACATCATAAATTTCTTGTAGTCTCTCTGACAACTCTTTCATCTTTTTCCCTTGCAACAATTCAGTAGGGTTTGGTGGAATAGAGCCTGACAATAATACATCCAAAGCTTCGTTTTCTGTTTTTTGGATATAATCTTCAATATTTTTCCCTGAACTTAAATAATTGGATAAACCAACATTTTCGTTTTGTCTCGGGAAATACTGTTTTAAAACCGGTTTACGTAAATCGGCTCCTACTAATAATACTTTTTTATCTAATGAAGTATAGAACTGAGCTAAATTACTTGATGTAATCGACTTTCCTTCTCCAGAAATTGAAGATGTAAATGTTACAGAAAATTTTTCTTTATCTCCAATTAAGAACTGAAGATTGGTACGTAGGTTTCTATAACTCTCCGCTACTAATGATCGTGTTAATGGATCTATTAAGCTTTTAGTATTCTCTATACTGGCTAAGCTACCTAAATAAGGAACATCTACAATGTCTTCAATATCTGACTCTTCTCTAATTTTAGTATCAAATAATACTTTAACATATAATATCCCTAGTGGCAAAGACAATCCTAAGATCAACCCAATTAATACATTTAACTTACGTTTTGGAAAAATTGGAAGTTCACTTGGCTCAGGTACAGATAACATAGTATAATCGGAAATTGTACTAGCCGCTCTAATATTATACTCTGCCTGCTTCTCTAAAAGAAGTTTATACAATTGCTCATGAGTTTCAAAAAGCCTTTGGTAATCATTTAATGTCTTTTCTTCTGAAAGTAATGTATTTGTCGATCTTATTGATTTCTTCAGTTCCTTATTCAATTCATCCAACTGAATTTTTAAAGCTTTCTTTGTACTTCCAACTGCTTCAGCAATTTTATCTTGTAAAGAAACTAATGCTTTTTCTCTTTCAACAGCTTCTTCTTGATAAAGAATTGATTTTTTTAAACGTTGGTTGGATAGTTCATCCTCTAATTTTAATTCAGAGTATTTACTTAACATCTCAGTTAATTGTGTCCCTGAGATGCCATAGGCTTCTGGCATAAGTACTTCTTCATCCATACTCTGATCAGCCATTTGTTCTAATAGATAATCACAGTAACGAATACTTAGCTCTAATTCATTCCTTTTTTCATCTAACTTATAGATTTTTTCGAAAACCAACTCAGCTCCACCAGATAATTCTGTATTCGATGTCTTAAGTTTATATACTTCCGATGCAATCAACTGCATCGAATCAGAAATGATAGCTAATTGGTCCTTAATAAATTGTGAAGATTGTTTGGTTGCAAAGTTTTTGTCAAGAATATCTTTTTCTTGTACAGTAGTGACCAATTCCTCTAACAAATCAATTTCTTTTGCAGGAATATGTCCTTCTGTTTTAATTTGAATTAATGGAAGATCTGTATTTTTTTCACCTAAAATACTAAACTTAAATTTACGTCTTAAGTTTTTCACCTCAGCCAATGGCTGCTTCACCATAATATATGGAGCAGAAAAAGAACTTAATGATACATCTTCTTTTTTCAGCGTAAAATAAAAGCCTTTTACCTCTTGAGACTTATTAAATGTAAATACTTTATCATTTAAATAGTGAGCTATAGAATCTTCTGAAGCATGGATTTTAAATTGAGTATTATTTATTTCTTCAATTTCTAAAATACCATCAAAGGGCCCCCAACTAGACTTTTTTTCATCATATGAAAAGGTATAGGGTCTTAGGTTATACAAAGAAACCGACTTTAACCATGTTTTATCATAATAATGGATATTTAAATCCATATTATGGACAAGGTCTAATAGAACTTCTCTAGAAGTGAAATACCTCTGTTCATACTCTAAATTTAATTTACTAAACTCTGCTCCCATAGCATCAATAGGTAGCATAGACATAAAATCTGCTTGAGAGCTTCCCTTTCCTTCTGTAGACTTTTTAACAAGTTCCGCTGACACCGACCAGCGATTTGTTTGCCAAATACTAATACCTACTGATATAAAAAGACCTATACCTACAGAAAGTGCTATCCACTTCCAGTTTTCTAAACATAAATAAAACCACTTCTTAAAGTCTTTAATCGCTTTATCTTCTGGGTCTTGTTGGAATTGTGTTTGATTATTTTGAGTAAAATTTTCCATTTTAACGATTGACTGTAATAAGGGTAACGATTGACACAAGAGCTGCAGTAATAGAAGCTACAATAGAAACATTCCTCTGAACATATTCTAAAGTTGGTCTTCTTTCAATTGGAAGAACTACAATCACATCCTCTTGTTGTAAATAGTAGTATGGGCTTTGCATAAAATTTTCATCATTAAGATTTAAGTAGACGGTCTCTGTTATATTACCATTCTTTCTTAAAAGTTTAATTTTGGCTCTATTACCAAATTCTTTGACTCCTCCAGCTCTTGCTATACCTTCTAATACGGATATTTCTCTTGAATAAGTACCATAAGTCCCAGGTCTTTCAGCCTCTCCTAGTACTGTAAATCTAAAGTTTAATAGTTTTATTCTCACTGAAGGCTCATCCATCATATTTTTTAAAATGCCTCGTAATTTTGCTTCACCTTCTGTAAATGTAAGCCCTCCTAACTCTACAGATCCTATTAGAGGTAAATCAACAAATCCCTTTTCATCTACTGTATATCCTAATACACTTCCTTGATCTGGATTTTGAATATTTGCAATACTACTACCTCCAATAGCTTCAACATATGCAAATGGGTTATACTCAGGAGGAGTAACCGTTTTTACTTCTACAAGTATCTGATCAAAAGGTCTTATTTTGTTCAATGCTACTGGAACACTTTCTACACTTCTATATACGGAGTCATAGGTAATTTCTTCCTTAATCTCACCTTCATGTTTTAAATAAGATATTTTTTTATTGGATACACAGCCTCCTAGTATTAAGGAAAAGAATAGAAAATTTAAAAGTCTTATATATTTCAAAACTATTTAAGTTACGAGCAAAAAAAGCTCAGATCAAAAAATCTAATACAGTAGCATAAAACTTATGCATTTCAAACAAATGGTAAAATAAGGCCTAATATGAGAGAAAAACAACTGTATCTTTAAATAATAAAATTTATGTAACATTAATCGATGAATAAAAATTCATAATTGATATACTTCTAAACATATTAATGTTATCATTAGCAAAAAACACACTCTATTAAGTAATAGAAATGCAAAATGGGTAAATAGGTATAAATTGAATAAGCATAAAAAATTAGGTAGAATAAATTGATTTCGAGCCAAAACGCTCAATTTAAAATACTTATTAGGTTGTCTTTTGGTTGGATCTATTAAGGGTTATTTTGAATTACAATAGATTGAAAATCTTTAACTAGACAATAAATCAACAACATATAAACATAATCTGAAGTACATTTATGGTATTTTCCATTCTTGAGGAATGATAACCCTTTTCATCATATTAAACAAAATGGTTTTCATGACAGAATCAATTGCTTATTAAATACTAGATTAATATTATTTCAGTTTAACTATCTTTACTTAAACAACCCACTTCAATTCGTGAGAAACTTATTTTTTTTTAGTCTATTTTTTTTAAGTGCCAAATTAATGGCTCAAAACACCTCTTATAAGGAAAAGTGGGTTCCTGCTTATGGGTTTATTTTTGATCATGAAATCATCATTCCTGAGAGTATTCAGGTGTTAACTAGTTCTATTAAGAATATTCAACCAAAAATCACTAAGACTAATAAATTGATATTTATTGATTATGCTTCAAAAGACACCTTATCTAATGATGAACTAATAAAAATAGCTTATAGAACATTACCTTCTTCTCTAAAACAGACGGAACACCGTTCATTTGAAACTTATCAACAAGGTGGATATGGGATAAATAATTACCAAGACTCATATATTCAAAAAGTAGAGAAGAAAAACCAAAAGCAAGAGTTGTTTTATGCTCCAAACATAGAAAAAACAGGTTCCTTGACTCGTGGACTTTCTATGGGCAACAATCAAGATGTATTTGTCAACTCTGCCATGAATTTACAGCTACAAGGCAATATTACTGAAGACGTACGTTTAACTGCAACATTAACGGATCAAGACATACCTTTTCAACCAGAAGGAAATACACAACAAATACAAGATTTTGATAAAGTATATATCGCATTAGAACATAAACATGCTAAAGTAGAAGCTGGTGATATTGTCATGAAAAATGATGAAAACACATTCTTGAGATACAATAAGAATGTACAAGGGGTTCAAGCTTCGATATATACTGGAAATGACAGTAGTAAAATACAATCCTCGACTAAAGTGGGACTATCAGTAGCAAAAGGTCAATTTTATTCTGCAAATATTCCTCCTATTGATGGTGTAATTGGTCCATATCGACTTTCAGGGCCAAATGGAGAAACAAATATTGTGATTATTGCCAACTCTGAAAGAGTTTTCATAGATGGACAACTTTTAGAAAGAGGATTTGACAAAGACTATACTATTGATTATAACCTATCTGAAATCACCTTTACTGAAAAAATTGTAATCACTCAATATTCAAGAATACGTATTGATTACGAATATGCTGTTCAATATTACAGCCGAAGTATTTTAGAAGCTTCAAATCACATAAAGGGCAAAAATTGGGAAACCCTGTTTCAATATTATCAAGAAAAAGATGATAGAAATAGCAGTCTTTTTTACAGTTTATCAGATGAAGACAAACAAATACTCTCTTCAATTGGCGATAGTTTACAATATGCATATGCACCATCATATGATACTGTTTCCTTTTTTGATCCTAATAGAGTGTTGTATACAAAAGTAGACACGGTAACAGCAAATGGTTCTCCTGCAATTTGTTTCAGATTGGCTAATTCAAGTGACAACTCCTTCTATCAAGTTGGTTTTACTGATGTGGGGCAAGGAAAAGGCGACTATATTTTAGATGAAGTCACAGCCTTTGGTAGAGTGTACCAATGGGTTTCTCCTATCAATGGCATTCCGCAAGGACGTTATCTACCAATAAGAAAACTTGTTGCCCCCAATCAAAAAAGAATGATAACAATGGGCGGAAAACTCCACCTTTCTACACATGAAGAAATAAAAATTGAAGGTGCGTTCTCTCATCAAGATAATAATCTATTTTCAGATCTAAATGATGAGGATGATTTTGGTGCAGCTGCTAATATTGGCATTAAATCAACTGATAGAGTTTTAAATAAGAATTGGAAAATTTCTTCTTTTGCTGAATTAATGTATTTAGATGAGAATTTTAAAAGTATTGACCGTTTTAGGCCTATTGAATTTGATAGGAATTGGTCAATATACTACGATAGCATCCCATCATCTGAAGAAATCTATATCACTTCAGGTTTTGAAATCTATCAAAATAAAGATAGAAAAATAGCTTATTCCATTGCATTACGAGATAAAGACAGTGTTGTGAATGGTCAACAACATAACTTTCAACTCAAGTACAACCTTAATCAACTTCATTTTAATACGAATGCTTATTTAATGAATGCCCAATTACTCATGAGTAATGAACATTCCGATTGGAAAAAACTATCAAGTGAAGTTTTTTATAAATCACCATACATTACACCGGGATATCAATATAACTTAGATCAACAGTCAACCAAAGTACAGGCAACAGATTCGGTGGCTACCACATGGATAAATTATACCGAACATTTTGCCTACCTGAAACAGGGAGATAGTTTACATTGGAATTACCAATTAGGTTATAAACACAGAGAAGATAAAGCTCCACAAAATGGTGAACTAAAAATAAAAACGATTACAGACACGTATAATTTCTCTATTGGGCAAAAAGGGCGAAAGGGAAATATTTCGACTGATATCACATATAGAAAATGGAAAGACTATTTTAATACTACTCCTCAAAATGAAGAAAGTCTACAAGGAAGAATGAATGGCAGTCTAAAATTTGGTAATGGAATAGGTAAATTTAATGGTACTTATACTGTTTCGTCCTCAAGGGAACTTGAAAAGGAATTTGTTTACATTCGCGTTGAAGATGGAAAAGGAACTCATACCTGGAGAGATCTTAACGGAGATGGAATAAAAGATTTAAATGAGTTTTTCTTAGCTCAAAACCCAGACGAAAGACAATATGCTCGCTTTTATACTCCAACCGATGAATACGTACCCGCCTATCGCTCTTCTTTAAATTTACGACTTAATTTAGCCTCCCCGAGAAAATGGAAAAAATTGAATGGGTTTCGACATTTAGTGTCGAGGTTTTCAAACAATAGCTCTATCCTAGTGGAAAAAAAATCTACGTCAGATGATATTTCTGGTAGGTACTTACCATTTCTAAGTACGACAACAACTGAAGACTTATTAACCTACAAGTATTCTCTTCGTAATACATTATTCTTTAATCGAAGCAACCCCATTTATGGTGCTGACTTTAGAGTTGTTATCCTTGAAAACCAACAACTATTAACTCAAGGACGAGAAAATAGGCAAGATCAAAGATATACATTAAGTGGTAGAGTTAATTTAGGACGAAAAGTCACCTGTAAATTAGAGGGAACTCAAAGAAATATAAATTCAGGCTCTGACTACCTAGATGACAGAAACTATAAAATTACAGAGCAAATTGCTACTCCTATCATAGCCTTTCAACCTTCTGTTTTTATGAGATTTAATCTTTCTTATTCATTAAAAAAGAAACTGGGTGAAGAAAACAACTCAGAGTCTATTCAACAAACTTCCAATATTCAAGAAGTCGCATTTGAAGGAAAGTGGAGTAAGGCAGCATTATTTACTATTAGTAGTAAGTTTTCTATGATTTATCAAGACTATTCAGGTGAAGAAAACTCAGCCTTAGGCTACGAAATGCTTGATGCCTTATCTGTAGGACAAAATCTCAAATGGAATATTAGTTTGATTCAAACTTTATTCAATGGCCTTCAACTAAAAGTAAATTATGATTGGAGAAAATCAAACGATAATAAATCTGTACATATTGGCAGTATGAATCTCACAGCACTTTTTTAGAATTAGCAGAAAAAAGTAGAACGTATTTAGTAACTTGCAAATGAAATCAAGACGATTCTCAAACTTTACTAATTAATTTTCATCAAGGTTACTCTAAACACATGCAGACTTCAGAACACAAAAAAGTATGGTTAGCTATTTACACCAAACCTAGAGCAGAAAAAAAGGTTGCTGACCGACTAGAAAAAAATGGATTCGAAGTGTATTGCCCTACCTATACAACCATTCGTCAATGGAGCGACCGTAAAAAGAAAGTCGTTATTCCTGCAATCCCCTCCTATTGCTTTATTAAGATAGAAGAACATAAACGTTGGGATGCCTTAAAAGACCCTGGTGCTGTGAGGTATATTTTTTGGCAAGGGAAACCTGCAGTTATTAAAGAACCGCAAATACTAGCTTTTAAGCGATTTATGGGAGAAATCGGTGAAAATGAAGAAATATTCAGTTCTCCATTAAGTGAAGGAGACAAAGTACTTGTTCGTTCTGGTTCATTTACTGGAATAGAAGCTGATATTCTTAAAATCAGAAAAAAAGAAGTTCAATTAATATTACCAGAATTAGAGTTAAAATTGGTATGTCAAAGAAAAGATATTGACAAAATTGGATAATAGTGTTATTAAGGATTTTAGAATACACCTTTCGGAAGGATCACAAACTCCATCTATTTATTGAGTTCAACAACAATCAAACTCCAAAATTACTTTTGCATACTACAGAATCAATATATCGTAACATTTACACATATTATACAAATAATTCATTTTCAATCATTTACAAATTTGAGTAAAAATAATACTCATTAATGATTGTGTAAAATTTTTACTCATTACATCTTTGTAAGGCAAAGAAAGGTGCAGCAGTCATAAAATTAATATTGTGACTGACGTGGCGAAGCCATGTTTAATTGAGTATATCATCAATCTAAATCACTTCTTATCTTTCTTCATTCCCTTTTTCAAAGTATTTACAAAAAACATAGAATCTAGAAGTAAACTCTACCTTCTATATACTAGAATCAATATTATCGTGCTAGACGCATTAATTACATCCAAAACTCGTCTCAAGCTTCTTCTAAAGTTTTTTCTGAACCCGGCAAACACCTCCTACCTAAGAGGTCTTGCCTCTGAATTTTCAGAATCGACAAATGCCGTTCGTGTTGAACTAAACCGATTAGAAGAAGCTAATATGTTAGAATCTTTCTTTGAAGGAAATAAAAAGTTCTTTAAAGTAAACACTCAACATCCATTATTTGGAGATATTCAAGCGATAATGCTTAAATATATTGGGCTAGATACAATCATTGATAAAGTCCTTAGTAATATTGGAAACTTAGAAGAGGTTCACCTTATTGGAGATCTAGCTGAAGGAAAAAATGCAAATAGTATCGATTTATTAATCAAAGGTGATATTAATGAAGAGTATCTACAGAAGGCAATAAAAAGTGTTGAGAATACTATAGATAGAACGATTAATTATACACTCATTAGTAATAAAATAAATGATTTACCAAATAAAAACCTTTCTCTAAAAATTTTTAGTAATAACAGATAAAATAAACTTCAATTATAAAATTACAATGAAAGAAATCAAAAACATTTGCTGTATAGGTGCTGGATATGTAGGAGGACCTACAATGGCTGTGATTGCATTAAAAAACCCAAATATTAAAGTAAACATAGTAGATATTAACGCTCAAAGAATAGCTGATTGGAACCATGAAGATTTAGATAAATTACCAATTTATGAACCAGGTTTAGCCGAAGTAGTAGGGCAGACAAGAGGGAAAAATTTATTTTTCTCTACCGATGTTGAGCAAGGTATTAAGGATGCAGATATGATCTTTATTTCTGTAAATACACCTACAAAAACTTATGGTAAAGGAAAAGGTCAAGCGGCTGATTTAAAATATATTGAGCTTTGTGCTCGTCAGATTGCTGAAGTTGCTGTTAATGATAAAATTGTTGTTGAAAAATCTACTTTACCTGTTAGAACTGCTGAAGCATTAAAAGATATCTTATCAAATTCTGAAAGTAAATTTAAGTTTGAAATACTTTCTAATCCAGAGTTTTTAGCTGAAGGTACAGCAATAGATGACTTAATGAACCCTGACAGAGTTCT
>NZ_CANDOA010000009.1:2500-216389 GCF_947387565.1 Flammeovirga sp. SubArs3
ATCTTATGATGAATCACTTTTGATTTACTGTTGTGATTAATTCATGTTTCAAAGGAACTAAAAACCTCCCTAATTGCAAGGAAATGGGAGGTTACAATAAGTTACATTGCCTTTACAAGGTGTTACTACACTGTGATTATGTAGTCATTTAATGTTGTTTCTAGTCCTAATTTCTTCTTAATCCTAGATTTATTCACTTTTACCGCACCTTCTGAAGTACTTCTAAAACTTGCAATTTCTTTTGTTGAATAATTCAATTTTAATAAAGAACAAATTTCTAATTCAGCTGGAGTAAGATTTGGATGCATTGTTTTAAGCTTCTTAATAAAGAAAGTATCCACTTCGCTAATGTTATCTTGGAAATGAAGTTGTTTCTCATCGGAGATATTTTGATGAGAAAGATCCATAACCATCGACCTTACCTCCTTCTCTATATTTTCTTTGTTATTCAAGATCTCTTTTAATTGTAGCATTACATTCTGATGTACCGTATGTCTTCTCTTATTGTCTAAAATGACTACATCTAAATCGTCTTGTTTCGTCGCCAATGTTTGTGAAAGCTTCTTCTTCTCTATTTTAATTTGTCTATATCGATCTGCAAGAGCAAAAGACATTAGCAAGACTTCTGTTACGATAGCAAATAAATAGAAATTCTGAGTTACGATATTTTGAACTAAGATTCCGTAGAAGATAAGGGCCTGACTAATGATACCTAAAAAGTAAACTGTCCATCCTAGTAAATAGAACTTTGCCACCGAATTACCTTGTTGCACTGACTTAACACCAGTTGCTAAGGCAAAGAAGCAGTATACAGTTGTCATTATCGTTAGGAACTTATAAGTGATATCAAAACCAATGGCTTGAAGTGTACAAACAAAAACAAAAATGACGATATCTACTATCATTACCGTTCTCATTATCATATAGTATAACTTACTGGTCTGTTTCAATTTCAAGAATTTGATACAGAAAACACATGAAATTACACTAACTGTACAAACGCTGACAGCAATGATATGTGGTAGAAGTACTGCTGGTATATTTAGATACTTTAGCGTAAAGAAACCTTCCAATGATAAGGCACCAAGTAATACAAAGAAGGCATGTAATGCATAATACCCATAAATCGAATCTTTTAAATTCACTGATAGGAATACATTATATAATACCATGACAATGAAAATACCTAAAAGGATTCCATACTTTGTTATTTGAATGAATTCAGTCTTTTCTATTTCGATATGATCCACCAAAGTGATTCCATAGATATGACTGTAGTTATTTTTTGCTCTGAAATAAAATACATTAGAGCCTTTGTGCAATGTTATGGGAAAGTAAAAACCAGAAGCATTTGTTTCCGAATTGTCTACTTTCACTCCACCAAGCTGTGATACAAGTTGATTATTTGCATCATAATGATAGAAAGTAAGACTATCAACAAGTGTCTTATTAAATTTTAGAAATTCTCTTCGCACCTCATCTGATTCTATTTCAGCCTTGATCCATACCGGAGTTGGACTATAACTTAAATTAATCTGATGACCTGGAACGTCATTAAAAGGTACCTCGTCGATAGTACTGATTTGAATTGAATTGTTTCGATCCCATATGTATGACAATGAAAGTTTTGAATTTTTTGCACCAAGAGACGAAAAAGCAAATAGCAAAAAGATGAATAAGTGTGAGTAGTTCATATTTAAATAGTGTCGTGTAGATTCTTTAACCAGTAAAGGGTGAAAGTAGATAGATGTACTCAATTTATGTTATTTTTTTTTAGATAACATAAAATAATACGTGAAAAAAATAACATAGACTCTCCCATTTTAGACACTATTCACCACCTTTTAATCAAATTATTATACCCTTAATTTTATTCACAAATATCTATTAAATAAGTAGTTAAGAAACGTAAAATAGTTAATCTAACAATGATCACAACCACGTATTCTTCATAGTCAATGTGCTACATTAGAAAAAACAAAATCATGAAAAAAACTTTATTTATCTTTTTATTCACCTGCTTAATATCATCATTATTTATAGGTTGTGATACTGCTCAGGAGGTGAACCCTGCCAATCTTCCAGATAACATCTATAATTATATAGAAATGCATTTTCCAGATGCTCAAATCACTTCATCAGAAATTGATGACGATGGATATGAAGTTACTTTGGATTCTGGGTATGAATTAGAATTTAATAGTCAGGGAGATATTGATAAGATCGAAGCATTAAATAATCAGCCTATTCCTCCTAGTTGTTTAGAGGAAAATATTACTGAATATGTTGAAAATACTTTTCCAGGAAATTATGTAGTCGAATGGGAAGACAATGGCGTATCTCAAGAAGTTAAAGTATCGAACGGAGTTGAAATAATTTTTGATGCCGGTGGACATTTTATGGGATATGACGAATAAAGATAGATTTTAATAAACAAAAAGGTCGAAGCGATATCACTTCGATCTTTTTGTTTTATATATCTTTAGATTGTAAGTATTCATTAAATCTGTTCATTTTGGATATTAATACTTCTACCCAATCTAAACTTTTAAATACTTCCATTCCATTTTCAGCATCATAGTGTCCCGATAATAACAACATGGAATGTACAAACTTTTCTGTTTCGATCTTCTGAGCAATCCACATTATCACTAAAGATACACTAGTAAATTGAAAGTGTTCGTTGAGCATGTCCAATGCCATGATCTCTTTCAATTTAAAAGGTTTCATTAATGATTCTACTTGTTCAATAGTTGCTTGAGGAATTTTATCTCCTTCAGCAAGATTCTCCATATCCTGGTCTTCTGCCAAGGGTAAATTAATATAAGCATCTCCTAAATACGCTTTCAGTTCGGTAATTGCCTTTGCCTCTTCTGTATTACTTGCATTTAATCTGAATGCCCTATCCCATTGTATCACTTCAGATATATCATATTCTAATTCATCTTCATCCTCTAATTTAAGTGCAGTCAGTGAGCTTAAATTACAATAGATATAACTTCTTTGCGGAATGAAATGTCCTTCTTCATCGTACATATCACTTTCATTGAAGTCATCCATCAACATTTTAGTCACTTCTTCAGGTGTGGATAAAATTGGGTCTCCAGCATGGTTCAATAAAGGAATACTTTCATCTTCAGTTACCAAGATAGCGTGGTCCTGATCTATTCTTTGAATTTTGTACATGAGTATATTTTAGAGATGATAAATCCGTACGGTGCCAAAGATCTATAATATTAATTTGTAATAAAAGGATGCTCCAAATTGATTAATACTTATTGTGCTTAGTATTATATGAGAAAAGGCTGTTACATATTTAATGCAACAGCCTTTTTATATATTCATCTAACCTAATTTTGTCTGCTTATGCCAGTTCCAATTCTTGAGCATTTACAGTCTGTAAGTTCTTTATACTATCTTCAAAAGATGAAAGTGCCGCTTTAGAGCCTTCTCCCATTGCAATTACAATTTGTTTGTAAGGAACAATAGATACATCACCGGCAGCATAAATACCTGGTTGATTTGTTCTACAGTGAGCATCAATCTCGATTTCACCCATTCTATTTGTCTTTACAATCTCTTTGAAAACATCACTATTTGCTTTTAAACCAATTTGTACAAAAACACCATCTGTTTTAATTGATTTAATTTCTTCTGTAGCTCTGTCTTTATATTGAAGTGCCGTTACTTGTTTTCCATCACCAATTACTTCTGAAGTAGCTGCATTTTTCACTACAGTAACATTTGGTAGAGCATTTACTTTATCTTGTAATACTTGATCACCTTTTAAAGTATCCATAAACTCTAAAACTGTTACTTCTGAAGCAATCGCAGATAAATCAATGGCAGCTTCTAAGCCTGAATTACCTCCACCAACTACAACTACTTTCTTATTTTTAAAATAAGGAGCATCACAGTGAGTACAGAAAGCAACACCTGAACCGATATATTCCGTCTCACCAGGAACACCCAATTTTCTCCAACTTGCACCTGTAGCGATAATTAAAGAAGGAGTAGTGAAGACTTCACCCATAGAAGTTGTTACTTTTTTATAACCATCTACCACTTCAACATTTTCAACCATACGGTTTTCAAGAATATCGATAGAGTAATCTTTAAGATGACTATAAAGGTTGGCAGTTAATTCAGCTCCAGTCGTTTTTGTAATTGAAATCATGTTTTCGATACCCACTGTTTCTTTTACTTGACCACCAATTACACCTGCAACTACTGCTACTTTAAATCCTTTTCTCGCAGAGTATACTGCCGAAGCTACACCTGCGGGTCCACCACCTACAACTACAACATCGTATTCTTTTTCGATAACATGTGCTGGATCAACTTTCGTTTCTACTGTTGATTCTAATTTTGCTAATAATTCTCCTAATGATGCTCTTCCTACATGAAATTGCTCACCATTAGCCAATACAGTTGGTACAGCTTGGATACCTAATTTTTCAACTTCTTCCTTATTAATACCACCATCAATAATATTGTGCTCAATATTTGGGTTTAAGATAGCCATCACATTAAGTGCCTGAACTACTTCTGGGCAGTTCGTACAAGTCAGAGAGATGTAACTATTGATGACTACTTTTTCACTAATACTTTTGATTTTGGCTGTAACACCATCATCAGGAAGATTTTTACCAAGACCTTCTAAATTTAAAACAGCCATTAAAAGTGTTGTAAACTCATGACCTGTTGGTACTGCTCTAAAAACAATATTCGACGGTTGGTTATCTTTTACTATTCGTAATGATAATCCTTCACCATTCTGAACATCTAAAGTGACTTTATCCGAAGTTGAAGCAACATCTTCTAAAAGAGTTACCAAATCATTTTTACTTGAATGATCTTCTGCTACCTCTACCTTTAATGTATATTCACTTTTTAGGTTACCAAAAAGGGCTGTTACTTGACTTTTTAATGCTTGTTCTAACATGATGGTTTCTTTTTTCAAATGGGGGTTAGGAAGTGAAAGCCACCACACACGATGGCTTTCTATATATTTATCAGAGTGAGTGTAAATTAAAAGTACTTTTCCATTAATTAGAAAAGCTATTTGATATTAGATTAAACCTACTAGATCTATACTAGGCTTTAATGTTTCGTTACCTTCTTTCCATTTTGCAGGACATACCTCAGATGGGTTAGCAGCTACAAATTGTAAAGCTTTTAATTTTCTTAGTAACTCTTCAGCATTACGACCTACGTTACCTGCTACTACTTCGTAAGATACGATCTCACCTTCTGGGTTAACGATGAAAGTACCTCTTTCTGCCATACCATCTTCTTCGATCATTACATCAAAACCTCTTGATAACACTCCTGTTGGATCTGCTAACATTGGGTAGTTGATTTTCTTGATGGTCTCTGAAGTGTCATGCCATGCTTTGTGTACGAAATGTGTATCTGTTGATACTGAAAATACTTCTGTTCCAGTTGCTTTGAACTCCTCGTATAAGTTCGCTAAATCTTCAAGCTCAGTAGGACATACAAAAGTAAAATCTGCTGGGTAGAAGAAGAATACTGACCATTTACCTAAAACGTCTGATTTAGTTACTTCTTCGAATCCGTTGTTTTGGAATGATTGTACTTTGAAGTCTACGATTTGTTTTCCGATTTGTGACATAATGTATGTTTAGTTTAAAAGTTTTCTTTCTGATTGATTACGATACAAACATACGGCGACTTTCTATATTTGTAAAATTGATTGTTTTTATAACACTATAATAAAAAACTATAATCAATCATTTTTTCTTATAAGAAAAGCTTATATACCTTATAAAAGTAACATCCGCCAGTAAAGAATAAAGCCATTGCAGTAATAAAACTACAATGGCTATTATTCTTATGGATATATTCTGATGATTAGATTAAACCTACTAAATCAATACTAGGCTTTAATGTCTCATTACCTTCTTTCCATTTTGCAGGACAAACCTCAGATGGGTTAGCAGCTACAAATTGTAAAGCTTTTAATTTTCTTAGTAACTCTTCAGCATTACGACCTACGTTACCTGCTACTACTTCGTAAGATACGATCTCGCCTTCTGGGTTAACGATGAAAGTACCTCTTTCTGCCATACCATCTTCTTCGATCATTACATCAAAACCTCTTGATAACACTCCTGTTGGATCTGCTAACATTGGGTAGTTGATTTTCTTGATAGTCTCTGAAGTGTCATGCCATGCTTTGTGTACGAAATGCGTATCTGTTGATACTGAATATACTTCTGTACCTGTAGCTTTGAATTCTTCGTATAAGTTGGCTAAATCTTCAAGCTCAGTAGGACATACGAAAGTAAAATCTGCTGGGTAGAAGAAGAATACTGACCATTTACCTAAAACGTCTGCTTTAGTTACTTCTTCGAATCCGTTGTTTTGGAATGATTGTACTTTGAAGTCTACGATTTGTTTTCCGATTTGTGACATATGATAATATGAGATTATAAAATTATTGTTTTATTTCCTTTTTGATGACACAAACTTAATAGGCATCTCAAAATAAGTCAAAGTGATAATATCTATACTGATATAGAATAAATTTATAAACCTATATTCATCTCTTGTCTTTCAAGGTATTGAAGTACTATTATTTCTTTACATACACCTCTTGCCAATTCGTAATTTTATCTTCTTCATTAAATTTCAACATTAGCATTGTTGAAAAATGATCTTCAGAACCATCTAGCCTCGTAATTGCAGGATCCATCACTATCACTACATTATCTTTATTACAGACATATTCTTGTACATTGTAATTAATAGAATCTATTGTTGATTTAAAACCTAGAAGGTAATTAAGGTAAGATTCATAATTTACTTCGTACTCTCTTCCATTCACCTTTATCGTAAATTCTGGTGCGAAGGATATAGCAATATCATATTTGGTAATTTTTGAGGAAGAAATTAAATGTTTAATATTCCATGCTAATAACTTTTTGGCTAATAGTTCTTTCTTTTCCATTCAATATTACTGTCAATTTTTAAATGTTTAAATTTAAGTAATTCTCTATTAGCAAATAGGCTTATTTATAGTTATTTAGATAATGCAGGCTTTAATTAAGAGGAATTATTTTTTCGACTCTTCTCCAATACTGAAGTTGATTTTATTAGAAGGTTACATCTGGGATCTCTCTTGACTTAGTGCTTCTTGTTTTTGATGGTAAGCACTTTCTAACACCATATAATCAGATTTTGAAAAAACATAAACAAATTATAAACAAAAATACTGATAATCATCACGTTAATAAGCTCAGATGTAATTTAAAAATAATCAATTTATCAAATAATCAAATGAAAAAAAGTTTATTACTGACTTTGTTTGCCCTGTTATGTATCACGGCATCGTCACAAGCTCAATTTTACGTAGGTGCCTCAGGAGGTAACTCATTCATCAATCATAACCTAAAAAGCATCGAAGGAGATAACTTTAAAGTAAACGATAACACTGGTAGCTGGAAAGTATATGGTGGTATTGGAAATAGATTCTTAGGATTAGAAGGTGGTTACCGTAGCGTAGGTACTGTACAAGGTAACGAAGGTGGTTATGCTTACGATAGCAATATCACTGGTTGGGATGCTGCATTAAAAGGTACTATCCATATTGGACCTGTTTTCGGTTTTGCTAAAGCTGGTGCATTCTTTGGAAAATATGAAGACCAAATTACTGGTGGCGAAATGGTAAGCTATAAAGATACTTCATTTATGTGGGGTGTAGGTGCAGGCGTTCTTTTAGGTAAAACTTTCGAGATCCGTATGGAGTGGGAAGCACTTAACCTTTCTAGCAGCCAAAAAATATCAACTCTTTCTCTAGGTACTGCTATTCACCTTGGTGGAAACAAAGATAAAAACTAAGCTATCCTACATTTAGAATAATACCTTTTCAATAAAGGATAAGCTTAAGGAAAAACACCTTATCGCATAGATATTAACTATACGATAAGGTGTTTTTTTATAATGATTTCTTTTTCTTCTTTCCTTTATTCTTGTCCGATTTTTCATCTTCAACAGGCGGAATATATTCTTTTGCTAAAGCTTTATCGATACTATAGGATAGTCTATCTACAATGTCTTTTTTATATCCAATTGTATAATTGATATAATTACCATCCTTATCAATAACAATATTTGTTGGATAAAGTGCTACTTCAAATTTATGTGCCAACTCTCTTGCCTCTTCCACTTGAGGATATTGGAAATTATACTTCCGATTGAACTTTTCAATTTTATAAGCGGGATCAAGTGAAAGTGCTAAAAAGATAACATCAGAGTTGTCCTTATACTTATTATAAAGTTCGTTTAACTTCGGTACCTCCATAATACAAGACTTACAAGTCGAAAACCAAAAGTTATAAACAATCACTTTACCTCGATAATCTTTGGTCTTCACTTTATCAAAATCCGTTGTAGAGCAACGAATATCTGGGGCCTTATTTCCTAAGAAATCGTTCTTAGCCTTATCTTTTATCTGAGCTGCTCTATCCTTTGATTCTTGTTCTTTCTTTTTAAACTCCTCTTTAGAAATAACATAATAATCCTCGATGTTATAGGCTGTATTGTCCAAATTCGTGAAGATAACTTTCTCTGCCACTAATTTATAATGACCATATCTTTTAGAGTATTTAGGCAATTCCATAAAGAACTCTATTCCATCAATATCAAAATTCTGGACATTCTTTAAACCAAATTTTTCGGTTGTATACAAGTATTTCTTTTCACCTTTAATGATTACTTCATACTTCTTGCAATTATATCCAGCTATTTCTTTTGACTCTCCTTCTATTAAAGTTGCAGGTTTTAATTTTTCGTCTTCTGAAAAACTCTGATAGTAGCCTGCTCCTGATTTGGTTTGCCTATACTTTTTCAGGTAATATACTTGCTCTCTTTTAAAGTCGACATAAGTTAAACTTTCTAAGTAAGCTGATTTGGGATTTACATAAGTAAGCTTGCTGACCAACTTTTTTCGGTTGAAGTAAACTACTCTTTCTGATGTAAAATTGGGATCATTCTTCTTTAAATTTGAAATATCATGATCAAACACTTTTCTATATTGAATCACCACATCTCCTTTCATTTTTTGAAAGGCTTCTGTCATATGCTCAGATTCTTGGGCATTACTTATTAATGAAAAAAATAGTAGTCCTAGCCACACCAATTGTAGGTAAATAAATTTCATAGATTGAAAAAAACGTTTGCTTAGTTGATTATTAACATGATAAAATTAGATAAAAATATGAATACTAAAAACATCTCCATTAAAATGCTTCTGTCATATTAAAATATATAAGCTGCTGGTTTTGAATAGGGTCATGTCCAATATCAATTCTAAAATTCATTCGAGGTTGTACTTCAAAACGTAAACCTAAACCAATGTTTGGAAGTACTCCTTTGGGAGTAAAAATATCGGGACCAATGGTTCCTACACCACTCCATACTGCATAGCCAAACTTTGAGAGAAACTTTGATGAAGAATTGACCATAGATCGAAATTCAACCATCACATAAGCTGAAGTTTTATCTCTGAATTGTCCCTTATAATATCCTCTTAGATCAAATGGAGAACCTATTGTTGATAGTTCTGTAAATGGTATATTCCCTGATGCTGTTCTCATGTAAGCAGTCCAAGCTAATACCTTTCTTTCTCCTAATCTTGGTAATTTTTTGTATTGTCTGTATTCTAACTTGATGTAATCCCAATCACTAGAACTTGACAATGCCTTATCATATACCCGCATTGAAAAGTCAAAATAAATTCCTGACCAAGCATTAGATGGAATATCTCTAGTATCGTAAGAAAGCCGTACACCTATTCCTACATTATTAAAAACGGCTCCTTTATCAGTACCTCCTTGTTCGATGTAGCTTAAATCTTCTCTCACCCCCTTTGATACATGTGTAAGTATTCGATTAGTATAATCGATAGATGGTCCTAAAAAGAACGGTGTCTTATTGATCCGAAAAAGTATATCGTTTCTTATAATTACTGAATTCTGAAAGAACCTTGTTGTATGGTCTCCTCTTTTTATTGAAATATTTTCTTCGTATCCAATTCCATAAAAGTGATTGAACTTATTGAGGTATTGCCAATTAGAGAATACTCTTATTTTTCCTTTTGCAAAGTATAACTGAGGTTTAATAATAACATCATGCCCTTCTTCTAAAATGGTAAAACTTAACGGAACAACAGACCGTTGCTGGATGGTTTTACTAGTTCTAAAAGTACATAACATAGTTCCTCCAACTAATAAACCATAGTCTGGAGAATAAGCTGGTCCACCTAAAATAGAATATTTAAAGTCCCTTTTCTTACTTTGAGCTGATGTCTTCACTATCACAAAAAACACCAAACAGAATAAGCATGTTAATTTTTTCATAGTATAGATTCATAGCATTACAGTAATCTCAAAGATAAATATAAAAACTATTCAATCGAATGATTTAATTTTATTTCACAAAAAAGCTTTTCAATTCATGATGGAGAACTAAAAAGCTATATTTCAGAAAAATAAGAACGCACATATCAGTTAGTCGTCTCTTTTCATGTATAATGTTTGTGTTGGGAAAGCAAAATCAACACCTATTTCTTTTGCCTTTCTAAGAATGGAAAGAATCAGTTTTTCTCTTGCATTTAATTCTTCTGACCAGTCCTTTACACTAAAGAAAACATACAATAATACATCTAATGAACTCGCTGAAAATTCGTTCATATGCACTTCGTAAAAGTCTTTTCTAGTTCTAGGGTGTTGCTTAATAATATCCTTAACTACTTTAATAAATTCCTCGATCTTGTCTGGAGTGGTATTGTAAGGTAAAGACAAGTATGTTTTATAACGTCTATATTCTCTTTTTCCAAAGTTATCTACATCTGTGTTCACTACTGTTCCATTAGGAATATTCAATAATGAATCTTGAAAAGTACGGATCCTTGTCGTTCTAAAGCCAATTTCTTCTACGATACCTTCCTGTCCTTTGATATTTACCCAATCTCCTACGACAAAAGGTTTATCAGCAAAAATCATAAGTGAACCAAAGAAGTTTTTTACCGTATCTTGGGCTGCAAAAGCTAAAGCTACACCACCAAAAGAAATACCGGTAATTAACCTAGAAACGTCTATTCCGAAAACGGATAACCCAAACAATATACCGATGACTATAAAAGTGATACGAAAACAAACCCTTATCACCGGAATTAAGTTCTTGTCTACTTTACTTGATTTATGTGAAAAGTATTGAATTCGAACTACGAAAATATCTGCAATGTAGAAGAGCAATATGATAACATAAAAGCTCGAAATAAGCTTTATGATATTCATGGCAACGTAAGTCACTTGTTCGGAAAGTAAAATAAAAGGAACCATATAGTACCATATCACCATAATCATGATCATAGCTATCGGGTTTCTCAACTTTAATACAATCAGCTTCCCTAAGTTTTCTTGATTGATCTTCGCCAAAAAGTCTTTTAAAAACTTATTTGTCAACCATACTCCAAAGTAATAAAACAAATAACTAGAGATAATTAATACCGCTAAAGATGCCCATTGCCACAGTTTCACTCCTAAAAACTTTGAAGATGATTGCTTCGGTTTTGAAGCAAAAAGCACCAAGTTACTGGTTAGAGAAGGATATAACTCTCTAAATAAAGTATGGATTCTTTGGGTAGAATAGATCGAATACATCCATTCTCCATTTTCCTGCTTCTCTAGGTAAATATTGGGGAGATTCTTACTAACAAAATATCTATTCGTATTTGATTTTTTATCGATATAATTCTTCGTTAAGGGGATATCTTCATTATCAATAAAGATCCCTTTTTGAAAGAAAATCAATTTAAGTTCAATGGCCAGTTGTTTCCGTTGTTTAAAGGTTAAATTATACTTGGGAAACGCCATTGCTGCCACTCCAGGGTGATAATTATCTTCATCAAGGTTATCTATATGAGTATGCAAAGTATGGTAAGGAGTACTTAAAGAATACTCGATACTATCTACTTTGGCAAAGTTATAAAAGTCATGATCCGTTGGATAACTAGATAGTTCCTGAACGGTTGTTACTACATTATCTGCCATTACCGAGGTAATTCCCCAGAACAACAGAAGAATGAAAAGATGAATTTTGTTAAGCATTATTGAAAAGAAGTCTAGGTGATTGAAAATAGGTTTTATTGTTGCCGGTTTCGTCTTGAATATTCGTTGTAATCCTCAGTTTTAATGATTCGGGCAGTACCTGAAGCAGGAATTCCTCTTTGTCCTTGAAATAAATAATAAGATACATCAGAGATCTCTTCCATTTGTACACTGTTCATCATATCTAGTTTTATGATATACTTGTCTCCATAATCCAGTTGACTTTCAGTTAATAATCGAAAGGTGAAGTGGTTACCATGTAATTCTAAACTCTTATGTTTTCCATCCGCTTCTACGACGAAATCATTTTGATCATTTTGGTTTATTTGTAGTAATATATTCTCTCCCAAATATCCATATGGAACTGTCTCATTACTCCATAATAAGGTATCAGTAAAGTGGAAATTCAAAAGATCCAAATAGCATGTTGGATGCTGATCTAAAACGATAATAGAATCATTAATTTGTAATTGTAACGATTGAACTCCTATAAAAACAGAATCAACATTATCTAAATTATGATGAATGGCTCCTTTAATAGGTTTCGCCATTTTAAAACCGGTAGCTTGTAAGCTAACACTAGCCTTTGTTATTGGGTTTTCAATTTGAAGTTGACATGAAGTAATAACAAGGCTGATTGAAGAAATAAAAAAAAGTAGCCTTTTCATAAAAAAATTATCCACCTGACTAATACGAAAATGATTAGCCAGGTACTTTATGGTTAATGATAATACTGTAACTCTTAGAGAGTTTCTGGAGTATTGATTTATCTTAGAAATAGCATTATTTCACTGTATAACCTTTGCCGGTCATACAAGCAGAAAAAGCCTTTTTAAATTGAGCATCCATTTGCTGTAACTGTTGCTCAGCTTGTGCATTATTAGCAGCTTGTTGTTCTTTTTTTTGATCGTGCTTTACTTTCGCACCTCTAACAGTTCCTGCAATAGCACCTATTGCAGCACCTTTTCCTGCATCGCCAGCAACAGCTCCAATTGCGGCTCCCGTTCCAGCTCCTACTGCTGTATTTTTTACTACCGTTCCATCAGCACTATTGGTTGCTTTTGTGGGTGTAATTTGGGGTGGGTTGGCAGGATCATAACCTGTCTGGTTTACCGCCCATTGGTAGCACTCCGATTGGTCTTTAGTAATGTTTGCAGCACTTTGTCCGTCTGTTGGTACTATATACATCCCAAACTTCTCGGAAATTATTGCATCTTGTTTCGCATTACTATGATGCGTAAATAAGTAAAGTATTGCTACAACCAAAACAGCAACTGCAGCTATATGTGACTTTTTCATTTTAAAGCTATTATTAATATCTATACCTTTTAAAAAACGAATTCAGTCTCTATACTGTATTCAAAAAAACGCTGTGGTTTTGCAAAAAATGTTTATTGGTTTTCAGTATTTCACCTCACAATAAACACTCCTATCCTGTATTATCATAAAATACCTTTACTAACTAAAATGATAGATTACTTAAAAAGTATAGATAAAAAGAAAGGGTACCAAAACGGTACCCTATTACTTAATTTAGACAGTTTTTATAGTTAGAAAATTACCTAACTCACCTATTTTCCTATACGGATATTACTACACTACTTTACTTCATCTATCTAATGTCTTTAGAGGTTTTATTCGCTATGTTGAACTTTTTCGTAGTGTACAGTAATAGAAACGGCAGTTCTCAAAAAAATAAATGCATTTGCTGATTGTTGTTTTTTAAAAAATAGCTTTCTCATTTTTTCTACTCATCCTCTGATGTTTATCAACAATTATTGGATTAAATTGGTTATGGTATCAATCAATTTAAATAATTATGAAGAAAACTATTCTTATTACTGGTAGTACCGATGGCATAGGAAAACTTGCTGCAATACAGTTGGCAAAAGACGGACATACTGTTTATATCCATGGAAGAAATGTTGATAAGTTGAATGTAGTTGTTGAGGAAATCAAAAAGTTATCAACAAATGAACATGTCAACGGATTTATTGGTGACTTATCTGATACTAAAGGTGTCCAATCGCTAGCAAATGACATTCTCAATCAACTCGATCATTTAGATGTACTTATTAATAATGCAGGTGTGTTTAAAAGTACATTAGCTAGTAATCAACAAGGCATTGATCTAAGAATTGCCGTAAATTACTACGCCCCTTATATTCTAACCAATGCATTACTTCCTATTCTAAAAAAAGGTAATCATCCAAGAATCATCAACTTAAGTTCTGCAGCACAAACTCCTGTATCATTAGAGTTACTAAAAGGAAAAGCAGAGCAAAACGAAAGTTCTACGTATGCACAAAGTAAACTAGCACTAACCATGTGGAGTTTTGATCTTGCTCAACAAGAAAAGAATATTACTGTTATTCCTGTCAACCCGGGATCTCTTTTGAATACAAATATGGTAAAAGAAGCATATGGCAAGTTTTGGTCTTCTGCAGATAAAGGGAGTCAAATTTTGTACGATTTAGCTACAAGTGAAGAACATGCCCAACATTCTGGAGAGTACTTTGACAATGATGCAGGCAAGTACAACCAAGCTCACTCAGATGCTTATCAAAAAAATAAAATAAAGGATTTGTTGGCTGTAACAGCTGATATGACACAGCTAAAAAAACAAAGGAAGTTGTCTTAGTAATTAAAGACAACTTCTTTGTTTTATTGATCATATTAAACTTATCAACTCAACATTTTTTGATATCGTCTAACACAAATCAAGTTGGTTCTAGAATAACTGAAGTTTCATTTTAATTGGATTAGTTCATAGCATCCTAACCTAATTTTTATTGTCAATCAATCATTAATGTATCAGGTTATAGATCTAAGAGAGTGTACTAAAATAATCAACTTTGTTTTTGCTAAGTACAATTATAAAAACGGTACTTATTAAAGATGTACTAAGAGATTCTGTCAGAAAAACAATAAATTTTGTTAGATCACTCTGGTAATTGTTTTTGATATTGTTTGGGTGTTGTACCTACCTCTTTTTTGAAAACTGAAGCAAAATGACTGGAGTTTGAAAAGCCTAAGTCCATTGCGATCATCCTTATAGACTTTTCACCTCTTTTTAATAGTTCTTTTGCGGAGTCAAGACGTACTTGTTGTTGAAATTGATAAATTGGGATACCAAAAGTACTTTTAAATTGTAACCTTAGATTACTATTACTCATTCCACATTCCCGAGCAATATGATCCACATCTAAAGGAGTACCATTATTATTAAGTATCATATCTCTGGCTTTAAATACCAGTTGAATATTGATTGAAGTATATTCTTCGTTTTTTATCATTTCTCTTGAGGAAATTTGGTCCATCAAAAGGTGAAAAATAAACCTGACAAAATCCTCAAGAAACTCAGTAAACAATAGAGACTCTTTCTGTTCTAGTATTCTAAAAAACGCTCCCCTTATTAACGTAGTTAGTTCTTCAAATACGGTAAATGTTTTTCCTTCCGGGAAAACTTTCTGTAATGCTTCTGATTTTGCTACAATTTCCCGAAAGTAACTTTTCCTTACTCTGATAAATACCATTTCAACTCTTTGGTTGGCTGGTAAAGTCCATCGAATATTCTGTTTGTTGTTAGAGAGTAATGCTCCATTTAAGACCGATTGGTACTTCCCTTCGAAAATTACAGAAGACTTATGACTAAAAATGATAGGATAAAAATCTTCATCATCTTCCATAATAAAAGTAGCTCCTGAGATATCCTTGTTGAGTTTAAAACATAGCCTTGCTACATCAAAATTTGAAGATAATTTATAAGCATCTAATGTGCCCTCTCCATGTTCTGAAGGAATGGTGATTTTTCCATCTTTTTGTTGACCTCCAACTAATTCTCTCCAATAATTCAGAATATTATGCATACTATATCTAACATGATCGTTTATAATAATTTACAAAAAATCATCAAGACTTCTGATAAGGCACAATCAATTAATATGTGAATAATGTTACAAGAAATAACTCACAGAAATATTATATCTCTATATTTGCCACATCATAGTGTAACTGACACCCTATTATCATCAAAAAGATCTAAAAACAATTCCTGTAGATGCTGTGTTTTTAGGTTAGATATTTAATACGACAACAACAATCTTATATCCGTTTGACATTCTTCACCATGAAACCTAATAGAAAAAATTACAAACAACTACTTGTTTTCTTGGTTCTGTTTATCATCATAGATATCATTCAAGCCAAGTTGAGAGTTGAAGGACGACCTACAAATTTTCTGATGACTGCAAATTACCTTGCTGCCATCGCTGGAATTGGGTTAGTTTCCCGTCTAATGATTCCCAAAAAATATGTACCATTAATCATGAGTATATCCTTCTTTTTCTTTTTGTTTGGATACATTTTCGGTATTCTAAATAATATAGATGAAGGTATTATTCAGTGGGTAATTATCAGCAGTGTATTTCTTTTAGGAGTGATGATCTATATGTTTCCAAAAGGGCATTATTATCTAGTAATAATAGGCTTATTCTTTGCATCTTTTGTCAATAGCTATTCCTTAGGCACCATTCAGTATCATTATTCTACGATTTACCTATTTACAGTTCATATGCTTCTACTGTCCATTATTCTATTCTCTGTTGGATGGATTGGCGGAAAATTACTAGAAGAAAAGAGACTCCCCACTAACCCTCTAAAATTAACTGGGGTCAGTATGTTTTTATTAAGTTTAGTTACTATAGTTAGCTTTATATAAAAAAATGGAGATACTTTAAGCATTAAGAGTATCTCCATTTTATTTTCAAATAACTACAGGTGACTTAGTTTACTTTTTTTACACCTGGCATTACCCAAGTTCTATCTAAAATTGCTTCACTTGGCCAATACATTCTGAACGTTAATTCGAATTCAACCCCAGCAGTTGTAGATGGTAACCAATTGGACTCCATTCCTTCTGGAGCAGTTGCTTGGATATAAATGTCCAAAGAACCATCCTCATTATATTGTAGTTCCTTTTTATTACTCAAATTGTATCGATCGATGGTATTATCTACCAAAAAGCCTTCTTTATTGTACATTGTGATTGACCAGAAACCTTTTACAGGAGGTAATTTATCGGCATCAAAATGCAAGATATATTGATTTGATCCATTAAACTTATTTCCATCTGCGTCTACTGCTGCATTTGGATAAATCGCATCTTCTGCTGTATTCGCTCCAAATCCAATTTTAGTAACATAAGCTCTCAAGGCATAGTTTGTTCCGTATTCTCCTAATCCCTTTGTCACTACAAACCACCCATTTTGTACTAAACTCTTATCCGGATGAGCTGTTAAGTGAGCAAATAATTTTTGAACATTTGATGGAATAGCTTTTATCGCCTTTTGCTCTTCACTAGTGAATGCTGTGATATCAAAATTTCCACCAGCTGTAATACCTACTTCAGAAAGCTTTTCGATAAAAGCTTTGTCAGCTTCTTGAGGTGGATTCGTTAATAATAATTCCATCATTTTATTATAGAAAGCTGTAATTTCTAAATCATCAACAGCTTTCATAGGTACTACCTCATTGGCAGGTTTATATGTTCCTTTTGGTGCTTTATATTTTGAATTACCTCTTTCAGCAAGTGGACGTACAATCATTTTATTGTAAAAGTTTTTTACTTCTGATTTTCCATCTTTATCATTATCAACTTGTACTCTACCAAGCATCCAGTTAAGGTTTGTATTTGAACGGATCACCAAAAGATCTTTGGGTAACTCACCATTAAAATCTGGTCCTACAAGTACAATGTCTAAATCATCTTGCCCGGTAGTTCTTGATCCTAAAGACTGAACTACATCGCCATACGCATTAAGTATAGGAATTAGATAATACCTCTTTGTTGCAGGTAAATGAATATATAGTGGGCCATTCTCAAGGTTAGCATAGACCATATTGTAATATGTATCTAAATTTGGTCTCACTACGGCTGTAAAACCTGCTTTTGGAAATGGATATAAAGTTGCCGCCTGATTCACTGGTGACTTCCCCTTAATAGGATCTGGAAGTTCTGTATTTGTTACAGACCTAAATGTTTCTGCCATGGTTAGTACAGGATAACCATATAAATAAGCTTCCGTTAATAACTTCACTTTTTCGGATTGTTCAGTGCCTGTATTGCTTTGTGCATTCGCCAAGTTCATTAAACCAGATACGAATACCATAAATGATAGATAAATGCTACGTTTCATAATTATTGTTTATTCAAATCATTAAATATTACAATAAACTGAACGGTGAATGTGGTAAGTAAATCAACAAATTCTTTTATAAAAACAACAAATTATATTATATCTAAAGATATTCATGATAAATTTTATCGTTTTTATAAAATATCATATCACCACATAGTTTTGGGATAGAATTAGAAAAGGCTTGCTTGATTGAATAATAAATTTGCGAAAACGAATATTTGGTATACCAATTTTAAATAATTTTTCGTAAATTTATATAATTGAAAAAGTGATATTAGGACATTTACGGCTCAAAGGAAAGGTTTTATTTAAGTATAAAATGCTTCGTTTTTTGAGTTTTACATATACTTTCCATTAAAGGCTATTTGATTTTCAAATTTACACTCTATCAAAACTTAATCAGGAATAGCCAATAATGAATTATACTTACATTTGGACGATAAACAAGACACATTAAAAAAGTGCAAATTGACAGTACTCATGCTTCAACTATCCGATCCAAATATTTTTTCTAATGTTACGTCTGAAACTATAAATTAAGATGGATATAGAAATGGAAAAAATACTTGTGGAGAAACCATCAAGTATTATTATTCGAAGACTAAAAGAAATGATTGAATTAGGTGTTTTAAAACCTAATGATACATTACCCCCAGAAAGAAAACTAAGTGAGCAGTTTGGTGTTGGTAGAAGTCATGTGAGAGAAGCTCTTAAAAAAATGGAGTTTTTTGGACTGCTTAAAACTCAACCTCAAAGCGGAACTGTAGTAGTGGGACTTGGAGCTAAGGCCATCGAAGGACTTATCTCTAATATGTTGGAAATCGACAACAACGACTTTTTCTCATTAATCGAAACCCGAGTTCTTTTAGAAGTGAAAATCGCTGGACTTGCGGCAAAAAGAAGAGAAAAAGACGACCTTGATAAAGTATTAAAAACCCTTGAAGCTTATGAAAAAGCGGTAGAGGAAAACCAGGAAGATATCACTGAAAAGGATTTCCTTTTCCATCTTTCTCTTTGTCGATGTGCTAAAAACTCTACGCTTAAAAGTTTAATGAGTATCATTACTCCTGATATTCTTAACCACTTTGAAAAAGAGAGAGTTTGTACTAAACAAAGTAGACAAGAAGCGATAGAAGAACATAGAGAGATCTATAATGCTATCGAAAGCGGCGACTCTGCTAAAGCTAGAGAAGTTATGGAACAACACTTAGCTCCTATTGTAGATGCAGCTAAGAAAAAATATGATCTCGATTTATAATAGTAAGTTTTGATCTACAAAAAAAGGAATGAAGACTTCGGTTTTCATTCCTTTTTTTATGAGTCTATCTAAAAAGTAAACCCCTTTTAAAAGTAATATTAGCTACTTTTAAAAGGGGTTTCACCGGTCTTCAAATTATATGTCTCTCTTTATTTTAGAAGCACAAGAGTTTTGTTGCTTCTTTATTGCCATGTTTATCCCAAGCAATCAGGATATATGAACCTGAAGGTAAATCAACAGTCACTTTTTGAGCAGTACCAGATGTTAAAGTCTGTCCTGTTAAATCAATCACTTGGTAATTCACTTCAGAAATAAATTCAATATTTACATCACTTACTGATGGATTCGGATATACTTTCTGGATTAGTTTAGAAGCTAAACCATCTTCTACCGATAATGGTGCATCAGAAGTTTTCTGAGAGATAACATCAGAGTTTTCAGAAACATATCCCATTCCGTCTTCTGCTCTTACCACGATTTCGTATTCTGTTCCTACTTCTAAGCCTGTTAGGTTGAAAGAAAAAACTTCACCACTTAAATGAGCTACCATTTTAAACTCTTCTTCACCCTTTACTCTTACAAATACATAATATGCTGTAATTCCATTCAATGAATTTGAAGGAGCCCAACCTACAGTAAATGAACTTGCTGTAACCTGAGATGCTGTTACATCTTTTACTACATTTGGTCTATCTCCAACAACTTCGTCTTCATCGTTTGTTGTAATTACCAATGCTGTAGATTTATCAGATTCATTACCAGCGGCATCAAATGCCTGTACTTCAAATGTATATTCTGTTGATACACTAAGTCCACCTACTTTATATGAAGTAGAAGTTACTTCCTGAATTTTCAATCCATCTTGGTAAATGTAGTATCCTAAAACACCTACATTATCTGTAGAAGGTTGCCATGATAACGCCACATTTGTACCTTGAACATCTAAAGCAATCAGATCCGTTGGTGCAGTTGGTGCTTCAAAGTCAGGTTGACTGTCTGCTGATACAGAAGCAGTAGATTCCATTGAGTAGAAGAGAGCATTCGAAGAACTGTTCTTTCTAAATAAGTGCCCTGCCTCAATGGTAAACACTTTTGCAGACTTCAAATTCTCTTTAGAAATCACATACTCGTTTCCTACTACATCTTCTTCTTCCAATCCTTCTAAACGAACTCTGTAAGTAAATTCTTTTTCAGTAAAGATATCAAGGTTATAATCATATAACTCACCTGTAAGTACTGGGTCATCCCAAGATAATGTTACAGTAGTTTCATCATTTGCTTGGATTCTCACCTTCACCGGATTAATAATAGGTAAGATCTCTTGCTTAGGTGCATACATCAATTTTGCAATTTTGATATCTGGATAAGCCATAAATAACTCAATCTCATTGATACCTGCTTTTAGCATCTCTGCATTATTATTTCTGATTTGGTAACCCACTAGAATCCATTGCCACTTACCTACTAAGTCTTCTGAAATTCTAGATCCAAACGAACTGCCATATTCACCTGCTGTTCTTTCGTCAACATCAATATCGTTTACATTACCATACAATTTACCAGAGTGCGTAGCTCCTTGTTGTACCAATGCCCAGATGAAACCAGTTTGTACCTCTGGCATACTAATCTGATACATTAATCTTGGACTTTTTGCTCTATCTTCAGATACCTTGTTTGAATTTGTAGTAGTATCTGTATTAGATAAGTACATATATCTACCAATTTCAGGGTCTGTAGCTGTTAACCATTTCTGACCTTCAAACTCATCAGTACCCGGTAAATTTGATGCGAATTCAACTGCCTCGAACAAGAAGATTCCATTTTCGTCCGCTTGATGAATAAAATCTTGGTAATCACCATCAGGGTTTTGTTCTACTGCCTCAGTTTTTACAACGTGTGTTGTAGAGGCTGCAGACTTATTACCTGCTGCATCGTAAGCGACTACTGCAAAAGTATATTCTGTATCTGGAGATAAGTTGGATAATGTTACTGAAGTACTACCTGTTACCTTCTCCGGTAACTCTTGCCCATTTTGTATAATTTGATATCCTGATACTCCTTCATTATCTGTTGAAGCTGTCCATGATAGTGTCAATTTATTTTGAGATACATCTGATGATGTTAAATCAGTAGGTACCGATGGTGCTTCTAAATCTGGCTCTTCACCTGGATCATTTGGTTGTGATGAAGCATCAATATCAATCTCTCCTGGAATAGAATAAGTGCTATGAACAGAAGAACTACTCTTTTTAAACTCATGTGCTACTTCTAAAGAAAACGTTTTCGATTCCGTTAAATCTGCTACAGGAATTTGAATATTCTTTGCTGTTAAATCTGCAGCTACTTCTTCTCCCCCTAATAAAACTCTGTAGAAGTATGACTTAGGATCATAGATAACATCACTGTTATTGTATAAATCACCTGTTATTGTTGGATCATCCCATGATAAAGTAATATTCGTACCATCATTCGCGGTTACTCTTGGCATCGGAGTATCTAAGATCAAGTTGATATCTTGTCTAGGAGTAAAAGCAATCTTTGCAATCTTAATATTCGGTCTTGCCTTAAAAATCTCAATCACATTTTCACCGTCCTTTACAACACCGCTATTCGCTTGGTTGTTCAAAACGATCCATTGCCATTCACCTTTCATCGCATCTGAGATACGAGACCTTGCTGCGCTACCATAAGAGTTTGCACTTCTTTTATCCAGATCCAAATCGTTTACGTTTACGTAAATACGTCCTGCATCTTTAGATCCTTCATTTACCAATGCCCAAACATACCCTGTTTGTGCTTCAGTCATGTTGATCTTATATACTAACGATGGGCTAGCGTATCTTTCTGAAGAAGTCTCATTTCTATTATCAGACGTAGTATTTTCTAAGTATACATAGTCTCCTACTTCAGGATCATTTCCTTTTAACCACTTTTCTCCAGTAAAATCTTGAGCACCGAAAGCTGAACCTTCTTTTGCCTCTGCTACTTCTGTTGCAGAGAACATATAAATACCGAACTTATCTGCCTCATGTGGAGTATCCGTAATTGGTAAACCTTCGTCTTCACCTCCATTGTCTGGCATAGATGAAGCATCTACACTAATTACAGTTGGAGTAGAGTAAGAGTTAATATTTGAACTACTATTTTTTCTAAATAAGTGACCTGCTTCTACAGAAATTTCTTTTGCTGTTCCTAAATCAGCCACAGGGATCGATAAGCTTGTTGTTGTTAATTGATCACCTTGTGATTCACCATCAATACTTACTCTATAGAAGAAACTTTTTGGAGTGATGATCTCTTCTGTAAAATCATATAATTCTCCTGTTAAAGTAGGCTCATTCCATGATATCGTTACATTAGTACCATCATTCTCTGTTACTTTTACTTCTGGAGCATTGATAATTAAATTAATTTCTTGCTTAGGTGTAAAAGCGATTTTTGCAATCTTAAGGTTTGGTCTTGCTTTAAAAACTTCAATAACATTCTCCCCTGCTTTCACAACACTGCTATTGGCTTGGTTATTTATTAAAATCCATTGCCATTGCCCTGCCATTTCTTCAGAAATTCTTGATTTAGCAGCACTACCAAATTCTCCTACTTTTCTTTTATCAAGATCAAGATCATTTACGTTTACATAAATTCGACCTCCATCTTTTGATCCCTCGTTGATCAATGCCCACACAAAACCCGTTTGTGCTTCTGGCATATTGATCTTATACACAACTGAAGGGCTAATTTCTCTATCTGCAGAAACCTCGTTTCTATTATCAGAAGTTGTATTTTCTAGGTAAAGATAGTCACCTACTGTTTCGTCTGTTCCTTGCAACCAATTTTCTCCATCGTAAGCATCTGTACCTGCTTCCATTTCGAAATATTGAGTGGCTTGAAATATGTATACCCCATTCTCATCAGCTTCATGAGGAACACTTGTTTGCTGTGCCTGAGCCATTCCTATTCCTCCAAAGAATAAGAATAATCCAATCAAAATGTTGTTTAATGTTTTCATGTTATTTAATCAATTTCTTTCATACTATTTCTAATAAGTCTCTTTTAGCTCTATGGATTGAACCGCTACTTCTGCGTAAGCATCCAAGGGTTCGCTTTCGTCATATTCAGACTTGAACTGAGACAAGAAAATTGAAGATTGTGTGTAGCATCCTACTTTAAAATATCCTGTCTGATCGATAGATGTCCATGTTTTTTCATAAGACTGACCGTTATCGAGGTTTTTAATTTTACAAGTGATATCACCATGGTTCACTATCACTTCAATTTCTAAAACCTCACCCAGTTCGTAATCTATCTCTGTTTGTTCTCTATTATCTTCATTCCAAATGATATGTAAACCATTGGATCCAGTTGAATATTGTACCCTCAGTGGTTCATCTTCAGGTCCATGAATCTGTACCATAGAAACTTCAGGTTTTACTACAGGAAGGTGAGTAACTCTAAGTTTTGTTTTTAGGTATTGTTCGTCATGAACAGACCAGTAATTATTTCCACCTCCTACTCTTTGTCTGAGTTCAGACCTAGGGTATTTTGATCCTTTTGTAGTTGTTCCTGCACAATGCCCTCTAAAAATTACTTCGTTGTTTTCGGCGAAGAAATACGGACGATATTCGTAACCAATGAGATCGTCATCATTAATTTCTAAAGGATCATTGTATCTATTATCTACATGATCGATTGCTGAATTATCATTTCCATCTTCATCCACTGGTAATGTCACTTTCCAATCTACCAATGAAGGAATTACATCTGTAGGTTTTTGGTCTACGATTGGAGAAGAATCTCCAGAGTAAATGGCTATAGAAAAATCATCAATTCGACCTTCTTGCTCATAAAACTTTGCTCCTATTGTGATGTACTCTTCTGTCGAAGTAAATACTAATTTCAGTTCTTCATAATCATCAAAAACAACCGTTGTGTCTTCCAGTAGACTATTGTCTTGATTTACAAATAAGTTGATGCCTCCTTTTACATAAGCGGAAACTTCATAAGTTACGTTTGTATTTACTTTTATGCGTTGTGATAGCTGATCTCCTTCACTACTTACTTTGGCAGCATTGTTTCCACCATTAGACTCTTCAGTATTACTAATTGTACCCACCTTTTCCCAATCTGGAAAGTCTTGCATTTCCAAACCTTGATCGATAATCTGTAATAATTCGAGGTCAATTACCGTAGTATCTTCGTCTTCCACTTCTGGCTCTGGAGTTTCAGTTTCTTCCTTTTCAGGTAAAGGAGGAATCTCTAACTCACTATCATCTACAGCGCAGTTAAAAAGTAGAAATAAACATATGAAGCTAAAAAAATGTATAGTACTCTTCATAGAAGTCTTGTTGTTTTGTACTACCCATGAAGCCATTTTCTGACTTCATGGATAATAAATATTAGTAACCAGGATTCTGAGATAATTGTCCTTTACTTGTATCAATTTCTCTTTGAGGAATTGGAAGTAGTAAGTGACGTTTATCGAAGTTTAACCCTTGATCATTCATGAAGTTCGTAATTGTATATTCTAGATCGCCTGTTCTGATTAAATCAAACCAACGCTTGTTTTCATAAAGGAACTCTTTACGACGTTCTGTAGCTAAAGTTGGTTTTGTGATATTGGCAATCGGATCCAAACCTGCTCTTGCTCTAATTGTGTTGAAATAATCTAAAGCTGTTGCATCTGATGTTTGGAAACCTTCACCGATTAGTGCTTCGATGTAAAGCAATAACACATCAGAATAACGTAACAAGATGTAATCATTTCCTGCAAGACGGATATTACTAGAGTTGGTCAAGAATTTACCACATCCTTTTCTTTCACCTCTATGATCTACAATATTGGTCGTATATCTAGTATCTTCTCCCGAAGTACCAGGCTGTGACTCATACAGTGCGATCATGTTATCTGTAGCATAGTTATGCGATCCTTGTTCGTATAGGAAGTAGTAAGAGAACGTTTGAGAATTATCGGTATTATCATCAATAAATGAGATCGGAAAGATAATTTCATTACCTAATTCTTGATAAAAGATATTGTCATATTCCGCTGTTAAACTGAAGTTACCTCCATCAATAATCCCTTGTAAGAGTGCTTTTGCATCATCATAATTTCCAATCTGTAGATAGTATTGTGCCAACATCATCTCTGCAGATTCTTTATTCGCTCTACCCAAATCAATTTCAGATTTTGAAAGCAAGTTCTCTGCCGCAAATTTCAGATCAGATTCTACTAAGCTGTACACCTCTTCTTCAGAAACTTGAACGTAACCATCAACATCTCCTTCAGCCACCATTCGATCACCTAGTGGTACATTACCAAATAGTCTCACTAAGTTAAAATGCATGTAGCCTCTAACAAATCTTGCTTCACCTTCGAACTGTGCTCTTTTTGTAGAATCCGCAACATTTTCAATATTGGCTAACACAAGGTTTGAACGATAGATCGTCGTATAACAAGCGTTCCAATATGCTGCCACTACAGAGTTAGTAGTTAATACCGTAAATGTTTCGAATTGTGCCCAATCACCTACACCACTTCTTGTACCAGCGTTGTCAGACCTCATCTCAAGAAGAGCATATTCTTCTTGTACTACATCTTGCAATCCACTGTAAATACCAAGAACAGCAGTCTCTACTTCGTCATCGTTTCTTAAGTAGTTATCAACACCTACTTCAGATACGGGGTATTCTGTTAGGAAATCATTACAACTTGATAGTAATGATAAGAATACAACTGTAAAAAATATTTTAATTATATATTTCATCTCAAATACGTGGATTAAAATTCAGCGTTAATACCAATAATAAATGAACGAGGAATTGGTGCAGAACCTCTTTGGTAACCATAGTTCAATGGACCTTCATCGCGAATACCTTCAGGGTTGAATGATGAATAATCATCAGACATGAAGTATAACAAGTTGGTACCCGATCCGTAAATTCTAGCCTTATTTAAACCAACTTTTGAAATCCAGTTCTCAGGGAAAGAGAAACCAACGTTTACATTTCTCAATGAGATAAATGAAGCATCTTCGATAAAGTCGTCTGTTAAGATTCTCTCTCTCACTTGATCCATTTCATCAAAGAAAGCTGTATTTGGTCGCTGTCCTTGCATTGTTTGGTATTCGTAGTATTGAGGGTCAATATTCAATACCTGTCCGCCCATAGATCCTTGGAACATGAAGCTTAAATCAAATCGGCCTACTTGGAATGAGTTGGTAATTGACCAGATAAAGTTAGGGTAAGGATTACCGATGATCGTACGGTCATTTTCATCTATTTTACCATCTTCATTTAAGTCTTGAACATATCCCATTTGCGAAGTACCACCAATTGGCCAGAAACCTTCATATAAATATTCGAAAGGTACTTTACCATTATCACCTTTTGAATGATCTATTTTATATCCATAGAAAGATGAAATTGGTTGTCCTTCTACTGCAATCCAGTTTGCAGGACGCTTACTATCTACAATTGTGATTAAGCTGTCTACTCCACCAAAATCAACTAATTTATTTTCGTTTGTAGAAGCATTACCTGTTAATGTCCATTGGAACTTATTGGCAACGATTGGCTTTACACTAAGTTCTACTTCAAAACCTTGGTTTTGTACCTTACCTAAGTTTACTGTACGCTCATCAAAACCAGTAATTGATGGAATTTGTTGAGTAAGTAATAAATCTGAAGAAGTACGGCGGTACCATTCTAATGAACCAAATATTCTATTTCCGAAGAAACCGAAGTCAAAACCAGGGTTCAATTCTACTTGCTGCTCCCAACGTAAATCAGGTTGTGCAATGTTAGAAGGAGCATATCCAGAAGATACTGTACCATTAATTACTGCACTTGATGGAGACATTCTCTCTAAAGCTTCGTAGTATCCGATACCTGAATTGTTACCAGTTACACCATAAGAGATTCTTGGTTTCAATACTGAGATCCAGTTCACATCTCTCATAAAGTTTTCTTCTGTAATTCTCCAACCGAATGAAGCTGCAGGGAACACACCGTATTTGTAATTTGCTCCAAACTTCGAGCTACCATCAGTACGTACTGAAAGTGATAATAGATACTTGTCTTTGAAAGCATAATTAACACGGGCGAATACTGAATGTAATGTCTGTACTGCTTTATTATGATCACCGTAAGCGATTGTAGAAGCTGCATTCATTGTTTGTACAGCATCGTTGGTAAAGCCTGTACCAATTGTCTCTGTAAACTCGTATTGTCTATGTTCTAATGACATACCCAATGTAGCACTGATATCATGCGAACCACCAAATGTTCTGTTATAACTAAAGTAGTTATCATTAATCCATGCTAAGTCATTATATGTTCTATAACGTAAACGAGCATCTGCTGCACCGTTTCTTGACGCCTTAGTACCATCATAATAGTCTCTAACTCTGTTTTTGTAGTTAGATACAATCGAAGATCTAAAGTTTAATCCCTTTGCTACCTTGTACTTTAAATAAGCACTAGCGTAAATTCTGAAAGTCTTTTCTTGGTAGTTTCTTTCAACGATATTCGCATAAGGGTTAGAGTTGTTTGTTACACTAACATTTGGAAGTGTCTCTGTTGGATCTTCTGGATCAGGATAATTATTAAAATGCGATTCCTGAGTATAATCCCCCACTGCAATATTGGGGAAGTTATTTCTATCAACAAACTGAATAGTATGTTCGTCGTGTACAATTGGTAACCAAGAAGACTGACGTAACGACTCATGAATTGATGTCGGGAATACACGCTTTTCCTCTCTTGTAGGGTTAAAGTTTACTCCTAAAGTTAACCTTTTGTTTAACTTACTCTTCAACTTAAAACGTACGTTCATTTTGTTGTAAGAGTCAGTAAGTAACACACCATCATCTTGCAAGTAAGCACCTGAGATATGATAATTTGTATTTTCTGATCCGCCTGTAGCACTCAAAGAGTACGATTGAATATTACCATCTTCGAAGATGATATCTTGCCAATCTTTTTCTTCACCTTGAGAAATACGCTGCATGTGTTCCATTCTTTCAACAGTGCTTAACGCTTTTCTGTAAACAGCATATAACTGCTCATCGTCCTCAAATCCTGGGAAGTTATTTTCAATTTCCTGGATATATGTTTCTGCTTTTAACTTTGTCTCTGCTACAGTTGGACGGAAGTTTTCTCTTCTAATCGACCATTTTCTACCGTAGAATGAATTAAAGTTAAATTTAGTTGCTCCTGATTCTCCTGATTTTGTCGTAATCATAATTACACCATTACCACCACGAGAACCAAAAATTGCTGCAGATGAAGCATCTTTTAATACTTCAATAGAGGCTACATCATTCATATCTAATGATGCCAAGTAATCTGAATCTACTAAAACTCCATCTACAACTACTGCTGGAGATGCATCTGCTCCGATAGATCCTACACCACGTACTTGAATCGTTGGTGATGAACCCGCTTGTGGGTTAGTCATTTGAATGTTCACACCAGATACCTGACCAATTAAGGCTTCATCCACTCTGGATACTGGAATCTGATCTAATTTTTCATTTTTTACTTTTGATATTGCTCCTGTTAAATGTGATTTCTTTTGTGTACCATAACCTACAACCACAACTTCTTCTAATTGCTCTGTAGACACATTCATAATTACATCGACAGTACTTAATGTACCTACTGAAACTTCTTGTTGTTCCATACCGATGTATCTAAATACTAACACATCTTCTTGATTACACATTAAAGCATACTTCCCGTCAAAGTCAGTGATTGTACCTTTTGATGTTCCTTTTATTAATACAGATACACCTGGTATCGGAAGCTGGTCTTCAGATGATGTTACTGTTCCTCTGATTGTTGTTTGTGCAAAGACTGAAGAGGTTGATAGTATTGTGAGAAAAAATATTAATGGAGTTAACCATTTAAATAGTGATGTTTTTGACATGTAAGTATTTGTTTATCTTATGTTCATCATATTTTAAGTGAAATTGGATATTGGTCAACCAAAAAATTATTTACAGCAATTTAAGTGAAAAAATTACACTTATCAACATTTTTCCGCATAATTATTAATAAATATTAATGAAGATGACTTTTAATTCCTTTATAAGACTTTTTCAACTGAAAATCAAATAATTACAGAAAGAGTACTACTGCCAATTATTTTGTATTGGATACAATAAATAGCCTGTAATCAATAAATAATTGTCGTGTTTTATTCTAAAATAAGTATTCCTTGTGATAATCGTCAGATGAAAGAAGTGTAGTAATATTAGATTTGAAGTAATTTCAATTCATTCTACTATGGTAGTAGGAATAACTTATGACCTTATCCAATCAAAAATTAGTGTTCATAATGTTACGGAAAAACGAAAACATTAGTGGATCAAAAGTTATTCCTTTCTATTATTTGCTGGGTGAATAAGTGGTTTTTAACACAATAGACTTAACGGCTACTTCACCGTACGAGTTTTTCGGTTCGTCTCTTGCTCCACTCTTGATTTGACTTTGGAACTTTGAGGCTTGGGTATAGCAACCTACTTTAAAGTATCCCGTCTTATCCATAGACTTCCATATTTTCTTGTATTCTTTATTCTGATCCAAGTTTTGAATATGGCAAGTAATGTATCCCTTATCTACTGATACAGTTATTTTTAATTGCTCCCCTAACTTGTAAGGTACAGCATTGTCGTAATCTTTATTGTTTTCATTCCAAACAATATAAACACCTTTTCTAGTATGGTATTGTACTCTTAATGGCTCATCATCTGGGCCATGAATTTGAGTGATACAAACTTCTGGTTTATATACTGGAACAGATGTAACGCGCAATTCTGTTTCTAGGTATTGCGGAAGATCCATAGACCAATACAGGTTACCATATCCAGAACGCTGTCTTAGTTCTGAACGTGGATATTTTGATCCTTTTGTTGTTACCCCTGCACAATGTGCTCTGAAGAATACTTCTCCATTTTTAGCATAAAAGTAGGGCTTGTATTCAAAGTCTACAATGGCACCATCGGCGATTTCCAGAGGATTTTTAATTCTTGTTTCTACATCAAACTGTTTTTGATTATCCCTTCCTTGTCCATCGATAGGTAATGTCACTTTCCAGTCTGTTAAAGATGGAATTACATCTGATGGAAACTGATGGTTGGGATCTATTTCCTGATTCAATAACGTTACTTTAAAATCATCGAATCTCACTTGTTTTTCAGTATACCTACCTCCAATCGTTACATATTTTCCTTTTGCTGAAGCTGAAAATTCTAAAGAAACGACCTCAAACTCTTTCGTATCAAAATCCTTGGTTACTTCTTCACCTTTAACTTCAGCAAAGATCTGTCCTCTACCTTTTACAGCTACATCCAAGCGATACGTTTGCGATGGGTATATTTTCACTTTCTGTCTCAACTCAGCTTTTCCATCCATCTTAGCAGATTTCACTCCACTGTTGACAACATTCGAAGCAGAAACTTCTCCTGTAGATTCCCAGAAGTTGAACTTACTTTCGAAACCACTATTGACAACGATAATTGGATTAAAAGTTTGAGATTCCTCTGAAGTAGATGTCGCTATTATTTTGAAATCATCTAGCCTAGATTGTTCAGAAAGATATTCTGCACCAATGATTATATTTTTTGCTTTACCAGAATTAAATGTAATCTCAGTGCTTGCGTATTTTTTGTTGTTTGTTGTCACCTCTGTTTTTTTCCCTTTTACGGAAACAAAAACGGTTGCTTTTCCTTTAACACTGACAGTCAGTTTATAGTCTGTCTTTGGTGTAACTCTTATAAATTGAGAGATTGTTGCTCCTTTTTCTGCTAGTTTGGCTGCTCCAACTCCTTGTTGAGTGTCCTGAGACTTCTGAACTTTTCCTTTTACTTCCCAATTCTTTAAACCGTCTTCAAATCCACTATTGAGAATTAGAACCGGTTTTTGAGCAAACACTTGTGATTGCCATAACAAGAATAACAATAAAAAATATTTCATAGTTGTCTGTTTTATTGTGATCAAAACTACTAAGGAAGCTATACTCCACCCGAAAACGAAAAGGAGGTGGAGTATAGGTAAACATTCTACTAAGAGAATGCTAAACCTCCATTAATATCAATGTTATTTCCTGATATAAATGACGATTTACCTGATGCTAAATATACAACCAAATCAGCAACTTCTTCAGCATTTCCTTCTCTACGAAGTGCTGTAGCGTTTGCTACATTTACTCTTGCTTGATCTGGTGTGTGATCATCATGGAATTTTGTCGCAATCATACCTGGGCAAATTGCGTTACAACGGATACCATGAGGACCTAATTCTTTTGCCATTGCTCTAGAGAATCCCATTACTGCTGCCTTTGATGCACCATATAATGAAGCTCCTGCTCCTGCTCCATCTCTACCTGCTTGAGAAGCAAAGTTAACGATAGAAGCACCTTCTTTTAAATGTGGACGAACGGCTCTTGTCATAGACCAAACAGTTTTCATGTTCAAGTCCATCAATAAGTTATACCAGTTTTCGTCTTGTTCTTCAATTTTCTTACGCCCTACAATACCTCCAGCAACATTTACCAGTATATCTATCTGTCCATCAAATGTATCTAACGCAGTTTGTACTACATTGTCTACATCTTCTTGTTTCATTAAGTCACCTGCAACAGTTACTACTTTAACTCCTTTTGCCTGTGCCATTCTTGCTGTTTCTAATGCATTTTCTTCTGCATTTTCCTCTGCATCATAGTAGTTAATTACTAAGTTCGCTCCAGCATCTGCCATCGCTAAAGAAATGCAACGTCCTATGTCACGCACACCACCTGTAATGATGGCCACTTTTCCTGATAAATCCATAATTCTAAATTTCTGATTTGATCAATATTCTATTGTTAGTTTTTCCAATAATTAGATTGCAAAGAGAAAGAAATCAAATACTCCAATTTCAATGTGTTAGCTTCCAGTCCGATTTACCGTAATTACGCTAAACGAAATGATACTAACGATATATTAAACTTATTGCTCTCTGCTAATTTTAATAGTGAGTTGTTTATTGGATAGCTTTATGACACACTCACTACTTGTTGACCTATGATATATTCTTACTAAATATTATCCTTATTTACCTACAAGGTATGCTGGCTTTGAACCGTCTAAGAAATCCATTCTTGCCGGACCGAAAGTATCGATCAACATACCATCTTCTAGACATAAAGCTTCATGTTCTACATGTGGCTCACAGTAAAATGCATCTCCTGCATTAATTACTTTTTCCTGATCACCAATTCTCATTTTAAAAGAACCTGATACGCAATATGTTACTTGTGAATGAAAGTGCTCATGTGGTGTACCCACTGCACCTTTTTCAAAAAGAACTTTTACTGCCATTAATTGATTGTCATAACCAATAATCTGACGCTTAATTCCATTTCCTAACTCTTCCCATTCATTTTCTGATGACACAAAAAATGCTTGACTTTGTATTTTTTCCATAATGTTGAAATATGTATGTTACTTTCTAAAGTATCGCTTAATTTCTTTTCTTAAGATCCTTTTTTCGCAGATTCTTGAAACCCTATTTGCATCGATTTCTTCTTGGATAAAGCCTGTTCTTTCGACATTTCAGAAGAAACTGTTGTTATATTTTCTCCCAATCTTGGGTAATAAGATTCGAACCTTCCCGATTCAATACTTAAGATGTTATTGATATTTGCTACTGCCCAATTAGGGTCTTCAAAACGTATTGTTCTACCTGATCTGCCAGAATTAAAGAAAAACAGTTGATCTACATTTAATTTCTGTACTCCCCACAACAACACTGCACTTCCTAATTCTTTATTTCCAACATCGATAAAATCGCAATTTGTTAGTGAAACATAAGGGCCTGTTGTCGATTCATCGTTCCCTAATCTTGTTATTTCCATTGCTCCGGTCATCACATTTTCAAACTTACAATTATCAATAATTACCTCCTCTGCACTATATCTACCCTTGTTTTCAGCTTGTCCATTAATATTTAATGCAACACCTGATATATTGTAAAACTCTGAATTCTTGATTACAATTTGATCCGCAAAAGTGCTTGTGTAAGCTCTAAAAACACAATAATCAGAAGCTTCAAAGTGATGGAAGGAACAGTTATCAATCACTAAATTATAATGTTGAATCATTGGTGATTTTGATGTTGATATCCCAGCTTTTGCAATGCCAACTTGAGATCTACCATTCAAATCTAAGCCTTCAATTGTCAAGCTTCCACCGTTTTCAATCACAAAAAATGATTTCTGCTTAGGGTTATTCTCATAATAAAGCTTTACCCTTTTTTCTGATTTGTTTATTATGGCTAACTCAACTTTCAGATGAATAGCATCTTCAAAAACTATCTTTTCTGATGTTATTTCTATCACTGCTCCATTCTGTGCTTTTTCGACTGCTTCTACTAATGAAGTATAATCCTCTACTTTGTAGTGTTCTTTACTTAATGCTTTCACAGTGTTAGATGCTTGATACCAACTCGGTCCACACACCTCTTTTGTTACTGGAACTTTTGGTTGGAATGATTTACTCTCATAAAGACCTGCTTCATTTTTTGTAAAACTTTCCTTCAATGGCTTCATCCCTTTGTTGTATTTAAGAGGAGAGCCATCATTTTTATATTTGTTGTTTTTAAAAGTAAAACCTGAAATATCATCCAATACTGTAAATACTTCTTTCTTATCAGTATAGTAGAAAGTATTGTTCTGAATAGTGATATGATCTGGTGTTTGTGTTCTTTCTCTATCTGATCCAACACACAACTCTATATGATCACAATTAAAAAAGTAGTTGTCTTCAATATTTACATCATGTGCTCTGATATATCTATTAGGTAAAGAGTTCGGAACTCCATTCATTACCGGTAGAGCTCCGAAAAATCTCTTTCCTTTTAAATCTTGGAAGTAATTGTTCTTAATTGTATGTCCACCATTAATCACTCTTACTCCACCTGCATTCTTAGAATCCTCTCCTAAGAAATAATTACCCGATACGACATTTCTATCGCCATGTCTTAATGCTAACACACCATCACAAGCCACAAATAAATTATCTTTTATGATATTTTCTGAAGATTTTATGGAAACCACTTCTACCTCTCCTGAGCATCTGTCAAACAAGTTGTTTTCTATAATCGTTTGTGATGACTCATTACAATAAGTGGAAACACCTACTCTTAATGTCTCTCCTCCATTCGAACCTAACTTCGGACGGTATCCAAAATGGTTATGATGAATGTGGTGCTTATTTTCTCTTGACTCTAAGTTGTTTAACTTAACTGCCATAAGCACACCTGCATTCAACTTCCCTCCAAAGTAGCAATGATCGATTTCGTTTTCTTTACCATACACTTCAACCCAAGACGTTTTTTCGAAACGATCTGCAGGATTATAATGATCCACAACGACATTGGTCATACGGCAATATTTTGCCACTTGATCTTTTATTTTAAATTTTATCGCCACTCTACCTTTAGCATATCCTTCTCTGAATACTAAACCATCTACCACCAAGTGTTCACCTCCAATCTCTAAAGATGAATTACCTGCAAGAATTGTTTCTCCTCTTTTTTCAACAGTCAAAACAATAGGTTGGTCTGCTGTACCCTTACCTTTAAATTTTATCTTCACATCCTTCCATACTTGTGAGGCCATAATGATGGTATCCCCTGGATCAGCATTATTAATTTGTTGTTCCAGTTCATCAATAGTCGTCACTTTGTTCTCTTTGAGTGTGTCAAAAGACATCGCTCCAAGAGTTGTTAGTACTGCTATGCAAAAAATTGTGATAGTATAATTTTTCATTTCAGATTCTCTAGATTGAGTAATTCGAAGTCATTGTGTCCAGCCAATATTAGATTGAAGTCTAATTTTAACTTTACTGGTTATTGGTTGACCAAATATGATAAATGATTTTTTATTATCCTAAATATGGGTAAAAAATACTCTTATAAGTCGAATATTTTTTTTTATTTTCTGAGTATTATTCAATTATCAACTAAATAAAATACTATTTAGTATTTGATAAGTACATAGGGTATTTCGACATAACAATTCTTATAAATAAAGAAAAAACAGCTATAACAATGTGTATTTAAGGGTTTTTAAGCTCCTCTTTTTGTTTTTTCTGATACTGTTTAGGTGTAATGCCGAAAGCTTTTTTAAAAACAGACGCAAAATGACTCATATTTGAAAAACCTAGATCTACAGAGATCATACTCACTGTCTTTTTCCCTTCTATTAAAAGGTCCTTTGCCTGATCCAACCTCACTTGTTGCTGAAATTGGTAAATTGGTTGGCCAAAAGTTTTTTTGAACTGAATCCTCAATCCACTACTACTTAACCCTGCTAACTTGGCAAGACGGTCAACCTCAATTGGAGGACCTATATTTTCTAATATCATCGCCCTTACTTGTATCAACCCATGAAAGTGAATTCTAGTTTCGTGATGTTCACTCGAAGTATCTTTTTTCGATAATTGATCGATTAATAAATGGAATAAATAATAGGTACAAGAAAACAACAACTCGTCTAAATAATCTGAAGTTTTTATATCCAATAATTTATAGAACCCGCCTTTGATCGCTAAACTCATTTCTTCAAAGACTATATATTCTTTATCAGGCTGGATATACTTCGCAAGTTTTTGGGATTTCCCGATCATCTTATAAAAGTAGTCGAACTTTACTCTTAAAATCACGAGTTGTAAGGGTTGATCGATAGCTAACCCCCAAGTGACGTTTCTTTTTTTATTCGAGAACAATGCTCCATTCAATGGAATATTAATTTTGCCTCCGAAAAGAATAGATGAGGCATCTCCGAATATGATTGTGATGAACTCTTCTTCATCATCATACACATATGGACTTCCTTCTAATTTTTGATATAAAATGGCATCCACTCTTACCATTTTGAAATTTTCATTAAACTGGTAATAATCGACAAGTCCTGTTCCGACATGATTATCAAACTTCAGAATGTTATCCTGAATCTCTCCATGTAAATTGATATTCCAATATTGTAAAAGTTCCTTCAAAGTAGTGATCTTTTGTGATACAATAAGATACTACATTATCACTTTTTAAAAGAGCCTTAGACTCAATTTTTATTTTTTTCAAATAACGATAGGGCTTCTGAAGTGCTTTGTCCCTTCTTAAAGAGAAGATAAAATTGGAATACTTAAACGATCAAAGTCATAAACAACAGAATAAATTTAAATGCTTTCTACGCTATCGTAGACTATTTACAATAAAAAAATCCCCTAAAGAACTTTATTTCAATCTTTAGGGGATTCCAGTTTTTCTATTTTCTTTATGATCTCTTTAACCACTTAGAAGACCACCATTTTCTAAGTGGTTCATCATAGAACTTCACAGCTACCCAAGCAATAAGTATCGAAAGTATAAATGTCAATGCACCGTATACAAAAGCCATTTCGTAAGATGCTTTTCCCTTTAATACTTCATCAAATACCCAAGCTGTATATAAATAGATTAGAGGATAGTGAGTGATGTAAATAGGATAAGATATATCCCCTAGGAACTTCGCTACCTTCTTTGTTTTATTGCTCTTAATTTCTCCATTTGCCCCAAGGTAAACAATAAGAGGAAAGATTATTAAAATCACTAAGCCCTCATATAAACCATTCATCCATATTTGTTCTCCTCCAATTCTAGGAACAGACAGCACTACAGTCATAATTAAACTACACCATAAAAATGCATTTTTAATATGGGTTGGTTTCATCAGTCTAGACAATAATAAACCACTTAAAAACGGATACGTTAATCGGATAAAACCAATTTTCAATTCTGTTTCATTGAGAGCCCAGCCCCCAGCCATATCGCCTCTTTCTCCTGTTACAGCATAATGCATTAATAAAGCACCTGCGATAATTGCCAATATAATTAATATGATGTTCGGTAATTTTCTAAGAATAAAAGCATACACCGTATAGGCAATGTATTCGAAGAATAAAGTCCAGCCCGGTCCATTTAAAGGATACATCTCTTGCCAACCTCTAACATCCATAGATTGGCCTACAGGAATCATTGTAAACCCAATGACCATTACTACCAATACTTTCCATATTGGAGCATCGTTAATTAATGGAAATAGTTCTGGAGATGCTTGTGCATATAATGTTACTGCTCCAATAATAGAACCGATAATCACCATGGGTTGTAATCGGATGATTCTCCTTTTGAAGAATTCTGTTAGGGTCATTTTATCCCAACGGTTGTCGTAGGCATAACCAATCACAAAACCTGATAAAACAAAGAAGAAGTCTACTGCCAAATAACCATGATTAATAATTTGATCTGATCTGTTTCCTAATGCAAATGCTTCCAGTATGTGAAATAGAACGACAATAATTGCTGCTACACCTCTGAGACCGTCCAAAATCTCGAAATGTTTGTTAGTAGATTTAATCATTATGACTTTATAGTTGAGTTAATATATCGATAAAACAATTTATCACAATACTTATTTATGATGTTCAAAATAAGAATTTTTTCCTCAGATATCATTAGCTCTCAGTATAAATTTATAATGAAAAAAAGCTAACAATTCTATATACAAATCTGAAAGTCAGTACTTATTCAAAAAGTCTATTTTTAATCGTGTATTTTAAATAATACACCTAAAAAATAACTATGAAAACTATTTATGGTAAAGACCGCCCGAAGATTCCATACATTGACTTTATACAACAAAAATTAGGCGGTGAAAAAGTATCTGATATTGAACTGCGTATTGATAATGAATTATCTACTGCAAAATTTATCGTTGTTGAGACAGACCAATATCGAATTACAGGCTTTGAATATACAGCAAAAGAAGATACACAATTTCAAATTGTACATGACCCCAAATACGAATACACACTAAGTATTTTCGCGAGAGATGTTATTTACTATAAAGAAGAGGAAGAGAGAGAAATTAGTGTCCCTAATGGGTTTATCTTTGCAAAAGGAACACAGAAGATGGCCATCAACTTTAAAAAAGGAGTAACAAAGACCCAAATGGTCTATGCATTTAACAAAGGAAATATCTCTGAGTATTTACTACAGGTGATTGATACGTTAGATCATTTTTTCTATCACTCTGGAAATGAAAATATCACTGCATGGAAAAGTTCCTTTACACAAGAACTACGCAATAACATCCACGAACAATTCAGAAAAGAGTTTGTGACACACAAGTTGATGGAGTTGAAAGTGATTCTTCACAATACATTGTACCAATTTAATGAAAAGAGTGATGATGTTCTGTTTACGGACTTCGAGATAAATGCTGCTTTTTCCATCAGAAACGATATTAATAAAGATTTTACACAACGCCCTAATATCAAAAAATTAGCGTTAGCATATGGAATCAACCATACTAAACTAGGAAAGATTTTTAAGGAACTTTTTGGTAAAACGATCTACAAATACTTTAAAGATGAAAGACTCTTTAAGGTAAAAGAGTTAATTACTAACACCAATAAAACATTTACTGAAATTGCTTACGAATATGCTTTTACAGACGTGAATCATTTCTCTAAATCCATTGTCGATGAATTTGGTATGACTCCAAGTGCTATGAGAAAAGAAGGAAAATAAAAAAACCACTTTTCGTTCTGAAAAGTGGTTCTTATATATATTATGACTTGGTAATATCAACACATGATTTTCCTTTAGGAGTATCAATAACGTTGAATTCAACAAAATCTTTATCTTTAATATCAAAGTTTGGATCTACATCATTGATGTGGAAGAATAATCTTTCTCTTCTCTCTTTTTCAATGATAAAACCAAATTTCTTTTCAGTATTGTAGAAATCTACTCTTCCTTTTTTCTTACTAGGAGCCTCATTGTTTCTAGATACTGAAATTTGAATATCCTCCAGTTTTATTTCTTCTTTCTTTTCTGTTGGATCTGGTGGAGTATCAACAATATTGCCATATTCATCAACATAGGCCATCATGCTTTCCAAATCTCCACTACCTTTGTTCTTTTTTTGGGCTTCTTTTTTGGCTAGCTTTTCTTGTCTTTTCTTCTGCTTTTTTTTCTCTTTCTCTAATTTATTAAATGCTTGTTGCGATTTTGCCATTTCGATCTTTTAAAGTGAATTGCCAAGTATAACTACTATATAAGAATGAACATTTAATAAATTAAACTGTTTTACAAATTCAAGATGAAAAATGAAAATAAATATGTAGTCATGTGTATTCAAATACGAATACCTTATGCGATTATAAAGGTACGGATATTCATTCTGACATCATAATAAAGTTGACGTTTGTAAAGATAATAGACCAATTAAATAACAGATGTTCAATTTGTTAGTATATTTTTAATTTCATAGGTGGTAAGAAAATGTCAAATTCAATTTGGTTTGTAATCAGTACTGAGTGTGGGTTGTTCATTTCTTTTAGTGATAAAAAACCCAATTTCTCCAGAAATCCAAAGTACAAATTTTGAGGTTTTGCCTGATATAATGAAAACTTTGGATGCCATATCTCATACGTACCAACCTCCTCTTTTGGTAAGTTGTAATAACCTTTTACGGGGTGAGTTAGAATTAAATATTGCTCATCGAGGTCTTTAAAACCTTCTAATAAATTCATCTCTTTTGTAGTTCCAATGAGGTCTATTTGTCCTTTTCCAAGAGAAGAAGAAAAATCAACTTGATACTTTCTGTAATGCTCACCTTCCATTTCAAAACTTGATGAATACTTACCGTACTCCCAAGGCATATTCCAAAAGTATTTGGGTAGTATATGTGTCACAGAGCCTAAAGTTGTTCCAAAAAACCAAGCCGCATAAGATCCATCCCGCTCATCTATTACATAAGTTCTAAAATTGGTTTGAAAAAAATTGAACTTTAAAAAAGGGAACAGTTGACAAAAATGAAAATCTATATCTTTGAAAGGAACTACACTTACCAAAGCAAATTCATCGCCCGCTTCATCTTTAAAACTCCATAGTTTAAATGGCTTTGGAATCAAGTGTTCAATCTTTCTGATAGGAACTTTATAACTGATGATCGCAAAATGCTCAAGCATTGTGTTCACATCAATACCGCTTTTGGATGGTCTCTGAGTAATTCGTTCTTGGAGTGTCTTGGCTGATATCATGTACACTAAGTTAGTGCTGAAAACTCATTTATTTCTCTTAAAATAAAAAAGTAGATTGAAAAGTAGTTGACAGTAACTGCCAATACTTTTCGAATCTACTAGATAAAGAAGATGTTTGTTAGTACTTAGTTTAATAAATCGATATATACTTATTGAAAATAGTTGATTAATTGACAATTAACTTTTTAAGTTGTCTTTCTTTTTTATTGATATATTCTACGATATATACCCCTGAGGCTAACTGAGAAGTATCCCATCGTAAACTATTGTTGTATGAGCTATCTACTAAAATACGGTTTACTATTTCACCTAATTGTGTATAGATATTTAACTGAATAGCATCGGATGAAGTATTGAAAAACTTAAAAGTAAGAATACCTTTATTGGGATTGGGGTACATTAAAAACTCTCCAGTAGCCACTTCTCCAATAGTAATCTCTTGAGGAGAGAATACTTCCATTTTTCCATCAAAATCTAGCTGTACCAATCGATAGTAAGAAGTACCTTGAAATGGTGCAGTATCTTCTGTGCTGTAATCATTTCTTACTGAAGTAGTCCCTTGTCCTTTTATAAAATCTACTTCATGCCAATGTTTTTTATCCACTGACTTTTCAATGTAGAAACCATCGTTATTTAGCTCTTGAGCCGTTGACCACTTCAATTCAACGATACCAGTATTCACTTCAGCTGTAAAATCGATTAATTCGACTGGTAAATCTTCGTTGATAGATAGGCCTGGAGTAAACTCATAGTTTGAAAGCCCTGACATCACTCTTAACCCTGAGGCTCCTGATGGAATCTCTCCGGCATTAAAAGAAAAAGCCTCTGTCTTTATAGCTAATAGTTTATCTTCATTGCCTGGAGTATCGTCTCGTTTAAATTCTTTTGGCGGGTTACCAATGCCCGACCTGTGTTCCCAAGTCATATTATTCGATAAAGAAGAATTATCTCTGGTTAGCACTCTAAGGTTATCCGACTTATCTTCCCCATCTACCTCTGTGATATCTGCATTTTCTAAAAAGAACGTTATTTCTGTTGATGTTGCCTTATTTGGATTAATACGCCACATCCCATCTTCATACTTTTTAGAATACTGATCACTTGGAATATCACCTCCAATGGCCTCATCTACATACATTGCTTGCCATGTGATTAGATTTGCACCAGCACTAACAGTTCGATTAAAATCGGTTAAAGGCGCTGGTCCAACACCAGCAAGGTAAAATCCACTTGTTCCTCCAATTGGGAAGTAAGCACTTCCACCTTGATCTACAATAAACGATGCTTTACCTATGATATAGCTGTCTTTACTGATTGCAGAAGATTGTTTTTCGTCTGTAGTAGTATCCCAAGTCAATAGTCCATTTGCATTTAGTAAACCATTATTGAAAATGACATTGTTGGTAAATACTTCATAGTCTCGTACTACCAAACCTGGTTGACTTCCGCCTACTGACTTGTCGATGATTAACTGACCAATTCTAAAATCAGTATCAAAGTCAGCAGAAATATAAGACGGTCTTGTCCCCGAAAATTTTATTACGGGATCACTAGCACCTGATCTTTTTACGACCTCTGTACCTTTAAAGAAGTTTCCTGTCAGTGTCATGATTCCCGAACGGTAATTAAATTTACTGTTGCTTCCATCAAAAGTAACATTACCATCTACAGTCAATAAGCCATTAGTACTACCTCCATTAGAAATTCCTAATTGTAATGTTCCTTGGATGGTTAGATTGGTTTTATTTAATGCAATTTCTGAAGTTGAAACGGCAGTCATAAAACCTCCATTTTCGATAATAAGAGATGCTGTATCTATTGTATTTACACTGATTTGATTACTACCTGAAATCCAGATATTCATACCATCAGTAATCTTTCGAATAGGGTTTTCTCCACCAACTGTAGAGGTAATCAGTTCATGTTGTACATTATCGGCAAATCTCAATCGACCTTTTACCAATTCGATATGGAATAAACTTGGATCGTAATTCCCATCACCATCAAGACCATTATTTGGGGTGGCTGAGTTAAATTCTAACTGATAGGCTTCATTAGTAGATATAATCTGTACCTGATCTTTTACATCGGGTCTTTCTATTCTTACCTTTTTGACCTTTGTAGGGCCGCCAATCTGAAATCTTTGATAGTAGGTGTTATCATTGTCCTTCGACCCTTCACCTTCGAATCTTACTAGTGTGTTTTCTATATCTACTTCACAACCATCAGAAATATTAAAATGCCCTCTGATCATTAACTCCCTATCATTTCCATCATCAATGATCTTAGAAGAAGAGTAGAGTACAAAATTGGAATCCACTTCCATATCATGCGTCAACTTTATCGTTGAGTTATATACCTTCAACGTATCATAGACGTGTACATCAGATCCAAAATCAAATTCATAAGCTCCAATATTCACGATAAGGCTATTAAAATTGAAGGTACTATAACGATCATCTGACAAAGCTACATCACTATTATTATTGAGGTCATCTGCTGAAAAATGGAAAATCCCTCCTCCTTCAAGATAGAAGGTTTCATTGCCTAGTAAATCACAATTGGGTAACTCATTAGCATATGTTCTATATGTACCTGTACCTTTGAACGCGTGAAAATTATGGTTGATATACTCACGAGCATTAACGACTGCATTTTCATCAATCATCAACTCATTTAAATTCACATGATTTTCAATCATATTTATTGTATGCCCTTTCATTACAAAAGCTTTATCTCCTGTTACAGGGTATGAATAGGGTGCATTCCCCACATCAAGTGTGGTACTATCTAGTGACCATGCATTGGTACCATCCCAAGATGTACTTGAAGCTGTTGTAAACCATTGACGTTGTTGAATCTTGTATTTATCCTTGATATAGTCTTTTAAGTCGTCTTGATCACTGAATGAATCATTGTAAACAATAACCTCAGCAATTTCTCCTTGAAAGAACATACTTGTATTATGAACTAAACGACCTAACTCAATATTACTCCAATTTCCATCTCCATTTGTTCCTTGTACTAAATCTCTTGAAGTAATGTATTCCACCTCTACAATTTCCCATTCATTATAGGTCCAGGCATCATCTCTTGGATCTGTATTATCATGATATTCATCGGATAAGGAATTAAAGTTGATAGCATGCTTTGCTGTTGGATTCCACTCACTATTTCCGTCTAAACTAAAAGTATAGGGAACATATTCTCTGCCCAATCCTGCATTTACAACTCTACTTCTTGTTTCTAAAGCTACTTGAGTATAACGATCTCCAAAAAGCATCATTAAATCTGTACTATTATTATACAGAGGTTTGAAACTAGATTTGTAAACGATAAAGACACGCTTTACATCTGAATAAGTCACATTCGATTGCAACTTTAAATAACCATTATCTGAAAATTTAACGGCAGAAAAGTCTGTGTTTAGACCATTGTATTTTACATCGACTACTTCAAGGTCTGTTGTTCCATCACTGACAAAAGAAGCCCCCTGAATTTGTTCTACCCATGTTACCTTTCCATCTCCTCCTACCGTTAGGCCTTGATCAGAATCTAAGTGAAAAACTAGACCTGATGTTGGCAAAGTCTGTGAGTATACAGTGTTAGAAAAAAAGTAAAGACACAAAGATATAAGTAGTGTTAGTTGTATTGTTCGCATAGTATAATAAGTGAAATTTAATTCCGTTCTGGCTTATTCTAAAAAATTCTTAACGGTAATATTAGAGGATAATCTTTCAATAAATGGTGACGAATTTCACTTAATCTTCAAAGAGACACCTACAACAACATTTTTTAAACGCTTAACAACAAAAAGTTAAAAAGGTAGAAATAATTTTCTAAAGAAAAGTGAGGGCAAAAACATAAAAAACCCTTATTTTAATAGTAAAATCGACTAGTTTTCATAAAAATAGCCTTAAAATAAAATGATAAATCAAGTACTCCCAGCAACAATAAATAATGAATATAAAGGACATAAATTAGCTCTTTATGTCTTTTACTTGATCACTGTAATGACAGTGGGAAGATCGCTAGTTCATATGTTTGCTACAGATGGAGGAGCACAAAGTATCGCTACTATTCCCTTAGATAGTTACTCTACTCCTGCTGCTCAAACTGTCATTCTTATTTTTGCGTTATGGGGGCTTTCACAACTCATAATGGGTGTATTCTATGTTATCATCATCTTCCGTTACAAAAGCCTTATTCCGCTTATGTATATCTTTCTTTTTATAGAATATGCAATGCGTTTAGTAATGATGTATATGAAACCAATTATCACTGAAGAGACAGCTCCTGGTGCAACGGGCAATTACATTTTTATACCTCTATCTATTGTTATGTTTATTCTTTCTATGAGAAAAAGGAGTTAGTATGTTCTTAAAAACGCACCTTTAAGATTGATATCTTCTGTATGAGATTTTATATACTGTTGATATTTGACTGCTTCTTCTTTTGTTGCATAATGGTTTAATATCACTCTGTAATATGTTTTACCCTTTACATGTGACTTTTGGATATAAGGAGTTCCCAACTGTTTATCGTTATATACTCTTGCTTTGGTTAATGAATAGACCAAAGATGTATCTGAAAATATTTGAATACCATATCCAGAGAAATCTTGAAGTATCAAATCAGTATTGTAAATCTCATTCAGCTCAATATTATCGTCGGTAGGTAGTTGGCTACTTTTAATAAATGCTCCTTGGATATGTTTATCTTGAGGGTACTTCTTCTTTAATGATTGCAATTGCTTATCTGCATAACTTCGATCGTTATATCCACCTGTTAATAGACGATACCATTCCTTCCCTTTGATATTCACCTTTTCAACTTTTAAAGTGAGTTCAGGATAATTTTTATAAACTCCGATGCTCTCCTGCAACTCATTAAATGATGGTTCTGATAGAATTTGAGTATAATATTTAGCTGGTAATAATTCATTGTTCGAAAGGTCGTATACCTTACCTAAAGCATAAGTAGGGACAGAACTTCTAGATCGAAAATCTTCCACACTTGGTGTATATTCTTTTTTTAGAACAATCCCTGCTTTAGAATTAGACACCCCTAATATATAATCTGCTCCAGGTTCATGATCCCCAAAATGACCGACTACTGGTTGAGATTCCATTCTTGACACATAACTATACAAGTCGCTTCCTGTAATCACAGACTTTTGAGATGGCAGTACTCTTAATGCTTCAATAAATTTATAGGCAAATGGCGAATGATGCCCTTTTACTCCATCCAATACAGGTTCTAATCCGCCAGAGGTAATGACAGACCTTGTGGTTAGCTTTAATTTTCTTTCAGCAAATTGTACTGCTTCCAGTTCATCATAAATATTCAATCTATAAGCTGATCTATAGTTCTTCATTTTCTCATTAAAAGAACCACTAAAACAAACATCTAATACAACTAACACTTGTTTTGCTGGTAATTTATTTATCAGACTGTTTAAGGTATTGTAAGAAATATAGGTTTTACGATTGATATCATCGGCTAAAGGCTTTGAATCCTTGGCAACGATAAACCCATCATCAAAGATTTGGTCATCATAATCTCCATGCCCTGCCACAAATAGAAAAAACCTATCATTCGCTTTTAATACTTTATGATAACGTATCAATGTCGATAGTATCTGATTAGACGTAGGGTTTCGTAATATTTCAGTATTATACCCCATATCTTCTTCTAAGATGGCTCCAACTGTTTCTGCATCATATACCGGATTGTTAAGGTCTACCCAATCAGGTTTCCCATCATATTTATCCGTTCCGATGAGTAGAGCAAAAGTTCTACTTTCAACAGTATTTTGCTTTAGCTGTAAACCTTGAGCTATAGAAAAGGAATAAAAAGAAATTAGAAAAAGAACAGTGATAGGTAAAAGTCTGATTTGCATGGAGTATTCAAATAAAGTCGAGTTTCTTATTTAAAGTTATGACTTTACAATCAACTTTTAAATTTTTAGTACAGAAACCTACACTCAAAATCACTCCTTCCGATAAAAGAAAAAGTAGATTGAAAAGTAAAAGGTGGATACTCCCAATACTTTTCGAATCTACTTTAAAGTTCTATTATCTCTGAATACTTAATTTTATCGACATCTATCAGAATGCGATATCTAATTGACAATTAACTTTTTAAGTTGTCTATCTTTTTTATTTATATATTCTACTATATATACTCCTGAGGCTAACTGAGAAGTATCAATTTTTAAACTATTGCTGGTTAAAGCATCTACTTCAGTACGATTCACTACTTCTCCTAATTGTGTATAAATATTAAGTTGAATAGTAGAAGAAGATGTTTCATAAAACTTAAAGTTCAGTACTCCCTTATTGTTCGGGTTCGGGTACATTAAAAACTCTGCTGCCACCGATTGTCCAAAAGAAATTTCTAGTGGCGAGAAAACTTCCATTTTCCCATCTAAATCCACTTGAACCAAACGATAATAAGAAACCCCTTGATAAGGTGACGCATCTACAGCACTATAATCGTTTCTTACAGAAGTTGTCCCTTGACCTTTAATAAAGTCTACTTCATACCAATGTTGTTTGTCTACTGATTTCTCAATATAAAACCCATCGTTATTAAACTCTTGTGCTGTCGACCAATTTAACTCAACAACACCTGCGTTAATTTCAGCTTTAAAGTCAATCAATTCAACAGGTAAGTCTTTCTCTATCGATAACCCTGGTGTAAATTCATAATTCGAAAGTCCAGACATTTTTTTTGAAAAGTCCAATGGAATTTCACCTGCATTAGTGAAAGTAAACGCTTCTGTCTTTATCGCTAATAGCCTGTTTTCATTACCTAGTGTATTATCCATTTTAATTTCTTTTGGAGAATCACCAATGCCTGGTTTATGCTGCCAAGCCAAGTTATTCAATAAAGAAGAGTTATCTCTAGTTAAAACTCTTAGGTGGTTAGACAAACCTTCCTCATTAGCGATATCAATATTCCCCATGAAGAGTGTTAACTCTGTAGAAGTTGTCTTATTAGGGTTGATACGCCACATGCCCTCTTCGTACTTTCTGAAGTATTGATGGCTAGGAATATCTCCACCAATTGCTTCATCGACATACATTGCTTCCCATGTGATTAAGGAAGCACCTGTTCTTATTGTTCTATTTGTACCAGACAAAGGAGTAGGCCCAATCCCTGCCAAATAAAACCCATTGATTCCACCAATTGGAAAATATGCACTACCACCTTCTTCTACAATAAAGGAAGCCTTACCAATAATATAGCTTTCTTGATTGATAACAGAAGTTTGTTTCTGCCCTGTAGTGGTATCCCAAATTAAGAAACCATTGGCATCAAGTAGTCCCTTATTGAAGATGACATTATTGGTATACACTTCATGGTTTTCTATCACTACTCCAGGTTGATTAACTACCGACTTGTCAATAATTAACTGTCCTAATCTAAAGTTGTCATCGAAACCTTCTACAGAAATATGAGACAAATTAGTACCTGCGAATTTTATTATAGGATCACTAATACCCGGCATCTTTTGTAGCTTCGAAGTAGTCTTCAAATTACCATGAATAGTAAATACACCTGAACGGTAGTTTAACTTACTATTCTTACCCTCGAAAATAACATCTCCACCTACTGTTAAGAAGCCATTACTATTTCCTCCATTAGAGGTACCTAACTGTAATTGACCTCTTACTGTTAAATTCGTTTTGTTGAATTCAGTTTCAGCATTAGACATAGCAACCAAATACCCTCCGTCTTCAATAATGATCGAAGCTGTATCTTTAGTATTGACATTAATCTTATTATTATTTCCTGAAATCCAGATATTCATATCTGCTGAAATTTTTCGAATCGGTTGTTCGCCTTCAACAGTAGAAGTAATCAATTCATGGCTAATGTTATCAGAAAATCTCAAACGACCTCTGACTAATTCGATACGGAATAAACTCGGATCGTAATTTCCTTCACTATCAATACCATTGTTTGGTGTGTTGGGGTTAAACTCTAATTGATATTTCACCTTCGAAGATCGAATCTGTACCTGATCTCTTACACTAGGTCTATCGATTCTTACTTTTTTAACCTTTGTAGGTCCACCAAATTGAAATTGTTGATAGTAACTATTAAAATCATCTTTTGAGTTCTGACCTTCAAATCTCACCAATGTATTTTCCATGTCAATCACACAACCATCATTGCTCACAAAATGTCCTCTAAGCATTAGCTCTCTTTCATTCCCATCATCCATTACTTTTGCAGGATAAGTCAGAATAAAGTTGGAGTTCACTTCCATATTATGAGTAAGCTTTAATGTAGAGTTGTTTACTCTCATTGTATCAAAAACATGTACATATCTACCAAAGTCAAATTCAAAAAAGCCGACATTGACAATTACACTATTAAAGTTTAATGAATCATATCTATCATCTGAGAAAGTGACATTACCATGGTTGTTTACATCAGCTGTTGAGAAATGAAAAATACCTCCACCTTCTTTATAAAATGGTTCTTCCATTAATAAATCACAGTTAGGCAGTTCATCCGCGTAAGTGATGTACGTTCCTTTACCTTTGAAGGAATGGAAGTTATGATACTTAAACTCACGAGTATTTACTACAGCATTTTCACCAATAGTCAACTCGCTTACGTTCACATGGTCTCCCATGATGTTTATTGTATCCTCTTCCATTATATAAGCCTTGTCTCCTGCTACTGGATAAGGATATGGAGCATCACCTACAGTAAAACTTGTACTGTCCAATGACCATGAGTCTGACCCGTCCCAAGATTTAGCTGATGCAGTAGTAAACCATTGACGCTGCTGAATTTTGTATTTATTCTTGATGTATTCTTTAAGGTTCTGTCTATCAATAAATGAATCATCATAAACAATAATTTCTGCAATTTCTCCTTGGAAGAACATCGTAGTATTATGAACCAATCTACCTAATTCAATTCTACTCCAGTTACCATCTCCATTTATTCCATGCACTAAATCACGAGGTGTATTATATTCTACCTCTACAATTTCCCATTCATTGAAAGACCATGCATCATCTCTTGGATCTGAATTATCATGATAGTCTTTCGATAAAGAATTAAAATTGACAGCATGTTTTGCAAGAGCAGTTTCCTCACTTTTACCATCAAAGCTAAAAGTATAAGGAATATATTCTGCTTCATTCACTTTTTGGTTTCTTGTTTCTAAAGCTACTTGAGTAAAACGGTCACCAAAAAGCATCATAAGATCTGTACTACCATCATTTAAAGGTTTCATGGTAGATTTATAGACAATAAATACTCTTTTTACACCCGAATATCTAATATTATCGAGCTGTGGTTTTAAGTATCCACCTCCGATAAATTTTACGGCATGGAAATCTGTATTTATGCCATCATGTTTTACATCGACTACTTTAAGGTTAGTAGTTCCTGCAGTTACAAAAGAAACATTTTGGACTTGTTCGATCCAAGTCACTTTTCTATCAGCATTCACCGTTATGTCTAGATCAGAAGATAAATGAAAAACTAGTCCTGATCCTGGTAATTTTGTCGATGAATGTTGTGGGTATACATTATTAAGAGAGAAGTAGAGACACAACAATACAACGAGAAAAGGTAGCTGTTTTGTTTGCATAGCGTTTAAAATGAAACGGAGTTCACTTGTTTAAGTATAACATGTAATTAATCGCAAAATTATAATTACACCTTAAGCTAAATAGTGACAATCATCACCAAAAACACAGAGAGATCTAAATAATAACACATTTTAATTCTACAGTAATAAAAAGGATAAAAAATCGACTATTTTTCTCTATTTTTAACATTAAAAATTCAACCACAAAACACTAATTACCAATTATTTACCAAACTATAAAGTAATTCAAAAACAGAGTATATTAACGAAGTCATAAATAATATAAAATTAGCAATACCTCCCCTATTTATTCAACTTTACTGGGATACTAGAGATGTGATAATTTAGATTAAAACAACGTAAAAAAAGACAATTACAATCTTAAAATAATCACATTTAAAACCACACCGAAAACACTATATTCTTCTTACTTTAAAAAATATTTCACAACAGTTTGAAACTTATAAACGCTATAGTATTCCATTATTTTATCAAACACATTTATTTCCGTTGACAACTGAAATCAAAAACTTTATAAATCCACTTCCAACTACGTATACGAAACCTTTTCTTTCCATCAAGGAAATTGATATTTAAAGTGTAAAAAAAAGGAATCTACTGATGCGATTAAAATATCAGTTTAATTCCTTTAGTTTATTATAATTCAATAGTTCTATCTACTAAATAAATCATTTGGAGGTCTGGAACCCGATGTTTAGGTACTTTCATCTGAACAAAATAAAAATGATCTGATTTTCCTTGCCTTGATATCACTTTAAAATGATCTGAAAGTGAAAATGATCTTTTATACCATGTGATATCTTCTTCAGTTGGTTTTAACTCCCACTCAGTACAGTAGATAAAGGACAAGACATAATCTTTATCTGTTTCTAACATATTGTAAAATAGAAATTGAATGAATGGTGGTAATGCTTGCTTTGCCTTACGTTCTTTTTCCCAACTTTTGATATAATCAATATTTAATGAAGTGTAGTCTTGTATTTCTTTTACTATAAAGGTGTGCTGTAAATCAAATACAGTTTCGTTTATCTCTATTCCTAATAAAGTATTCGATTCATTTAGGTTGAAATTAATGATATCGACCTTCATCCAATAAGGTTCACCAGTTCCTTGAAGTTGACTATTATAAGTAATACCAATTCTTTGTGTCTTTCGATTAAAAAAAGTAGTAGAAAATTCTGGGTAAGGTTCATTGTTGTTTCTCAATACAGGAATCATAAAAGTTAACTCTTCAAATTCCCTTTCTTTATGATCTACTTTTCTGTTGTGATGAAGATCAAATAGTCCTTCAATTGAAATGTATTGATTTTCACCCTCAGCTAATTCTTTCCAAAAATTATAATAGTATACCTCTTCTGGATTATTAAAGTTAATGGGGCGCTCAAATCCATAACTCAAACAAAAAGAATCGATTGAAACGAAAGACAATAATACTATTACCATAAAAGACTTCATAAACACTACTTATTAAATCAAGAATTTATTTTGCTCTAGCTCTTTCTGTCTAACATACATCACAATAGACTTTCCAAACATTGAAAAGGTAAACAACACAACTGGCTCATCTAGACAATCGCATCTATATCCTGGTTTAAATTGATGTATAGTGAATTCGATAATAGAATCATGGTAACCTTCAAAGTAATTATCGCTTGTAAAAAAGGCTCCTTTTCCTTGATGAAGGGTATAATATTCCTTCTCTTCACTAGTTAAGAGTTTACCGTATTTCAGTTCATACACCTTCCTATACTGACCATTGTTCAATAATCGATATACTTCTACATGATATTCTCCATCTTTATTTTTCAAGGATAACTTCACCTGTTTTTCTAAAAACATTTGACTTGTTTTGGGTATTTGATTTCCGCATGTGGCTAAGAAGTTTCTTGTTACTTTAATGGGGTAAACATCGATATTTTGTGAGTAAGCAGAAACAGTAAAAAACAGTAGAAAGAACAGAGTACGCATCATATCATTCATTAGAGTGAAAAGAAAGAAGTACCTGCCATAACGTATATGGCAGGTTGGGGGTAAAGAGTCGGTTAATCACCAACTAACTATGTCACATTGTTTGGACATTTTCCAGTTGATATTTTATAATAATCTCATTCAGTTCGGCCATTTCGTCTTGGTTGATGTAACCCACTTTTACCAATAGCTGAGTCCACTCCTCATAGCTTTTATCGGCATTCAAAAACTTCTTTGGTATTCTATAGTTTTTTAAAATGTATTGAGCAACGTCGTTATAGCTTTCCTCAACGGATGGATATACTCTGTAGACTGTTCCTTCGGCAGTTTTATAAGTACCCCAATCCCAATCTTTATAAATCGTTAGGCTAAAATGATTATTCGTAAATCTTGCCATATCATTATTACCAAAATCTGAGTAATAAGCACCTAACGCTAATATAATTTCAGCAGGAAGACTGTATTCTTCTTCTACAGCAAGAGCATACATTTCAAATTTCGGATTGAAATACCTCTTGTGTGATAAATTCTGAATAACACCCAACTCATTTATTTCTTCACCTTCATAGAGTTGTACTGTATTTGTTTCTTCCTCTGCCTCTTCCCATTCCGATTCTTCAGAAGGATAAGGAGATGAATAGTTTTCTAGAAATGCTGCTACATCTTCTTCGCTTGCTTCTTTCCCTAAGCGAACAACACTCAGTAATAAGTGCATTTTATCTTTTTCTAAAAACCCTCCCCATGAAGCAAATTGTTGATTATCTGATGTTAGAAATGCAGTAGTCGGGTATGATAAAGGCTTTTCAGAAATAAACACTTCAAATTCATGAAAAGGTGTTCCTTCTAGTTCATCCTTTCCGTATTCTTCACCGTTGAAAGTAAAAGTTCCGGAGGTTTCAGGGTTAAATTTCACCGCCCAATAATGTTCATTGATATAATCAATAATAATTGGGTCTGCATACGTTTTCTTATCTAATTCTTTACACCAGCCACACCAATCTGTGTAAATATCTATAAGTATGGGCCTTGCTTCTGTTTTATTTCTTTTTTCAGCTTCCTGAATAGTGATCCATTCGATTTCAGCTCCTATTGTAGTCAATGAGAGTAAGAGCAATGTGCTTAGTGAAAGTAATAGTTTCATGATTAAAGAGATTAGTGAAATAATTTATTTTCACTTACACAATATCCACAAAGCATACCAACAGAAAAACACAATAAAAATCAATATTTTATTAAAAAATCAGCTCAATAATAAATTTAAATAATTAATATTTGAGTATTAATCACCAACAATAGAGTTTAAAAAATATAAAAACTGATCTACTGAAAAATTAAGGTTCTTTATTCCAAAGATAGGCTGTTCCTTTTCATCTAAAATTAGAATTGGCAATGGTTGGTTCGTTGGAGATGTAATTATTTCATAGTTCATTTTTTTTGGGTCATCATCGAATACTACTACATGCATTGAAGAATAAGTCTCCTTTTCTTGATCACTCATATTTTGAAACCTATAGCAGTATAAATTTTTCTTCACGAAGTCAATCACCTTCTCATCATAGAAAATGCGTTTCTTCAAATCTTCAAATTGATTAGAAGGAATATACTCGTCCATGAGAACCAAACATTTAAAGTCAACATAAAAGTACTTGATTGGATTTTTAGCTGTGTAATTCCAGTAGATCGATTTATAATCCTCATTATAATAATCTCTTCTGATCTTGTTGTTTCGAGGGTTGACAATCAGCTCAAATTGTACAACATGATCCCAATCTGATTTATAAACTCTACTGATTTTATTGTCTGAAAATTGAATATGAAAGTAATACCGTAGCATCGTTCTATTCGAATACATCACACTTTTCACCTCTCCTTTGTCATTTGTTTCTATTTCCAGAATGTGTTTATCAAGATCTGCTGTCAAAAAATCATCCCCATTTAAAAGGATCTGATCATTTACCTGATAATGCTGATCTATCACTTTGTTATTCTTATCAACAATTAGATATACTTTTAAGTCACATTGCCTACATGCGGGAATTGAATGTGGATTTATAACAAATAATCTATTTCCATTAGCAGAAGTAAAGATTTGATAATACTTCGAATGATCAGTATAGTTATATTCCACATCACGCCAAGTCACCGAAATTAGTGAATCTAATACCACTTCTTTTTTCAGTAATTCAGACTGTTTGCTATATAAGTATATAACCTTATTTCTATAATCTGGACTACGTTCTGTAATCACTTTAATTTTGTCAGAGCCTTGATAGAAATCCGTCGATTTTTCCCAATGACTCTCCCAATTAAATTCTCCTAAATAGTTCAGTTGTCCCTTCCTATCATAGGTTTTCTCATATCGAATAGTACCTTCTGTATATTTTTCCGTTTTCAGTTTTCCATCTTCATAGTAAGAAAGTGCTTTCCCTAATATTTTACCTTCTTGGTTATAATGTGCTTTGTATTTCAGAGACCCATCATCATAAAACGAAGTTTCGTCTCCTACATTTCTTGAAATTTTTTGGTTATAAAAATAATGTCGGACCAAGATGGATGTCTTTTTTGAGTAGGATTTATTCTCGATGACCTCTTCGTTTCCATCCTTATAGTCAGCGTATGTGGTATAAGCTTTTTCATACTTTCTCCATATACCTACTTTATTATTATTGACTAGCAACCCTTCCTCTGCTAAGACTCCATTATAAAATTGCTGTTCGTACTGTGTAGTATCATTTAGAAAAGTCACCTCTAATTCTTTGTCACCTGAATAAGCATCATAAAACTTCCAAGAACCTATCAATGTATATTGACTTGAATCGTAAGCATGACGAAATGTAAACAATGTGATCGAGAGCGAAGCAGTATCTACTTCTTCATGGAGAACAAGGTTTCCTTCAGACTCTACATTGCCACCAAAGTCATACGTTTTATGATAGATAGATTGGGCGAAAGTTTGATAATTAGCAAGAAAAAGTAATAGACTAAAAAAAAACACTTTCTTCGATACGGTCTGTAACATTAATATTATTCAGTTAATAGGTAAATACTTGCTCAAAGCCTCCACACTCTCTAAGACAAATTTCTTTCTCGTAGTCTGAAGTAAAAAATCCTCTGCGATCTATTTCTAAGAGCCCACAGATTTCAAAGCCTTCCATTGATTCAATAGTTAAAATAAACATCCCGGGTTCACCGTTGAATGCTCCTTCTATTTCTCCTACCTTTTCTCCCTCAAAATATACTTTACCTCCCTTGTGGTGATAATTATATATTCTGATAGTTCCATTACTACAATAGTCTCCACATGAAAAAAATTGTGTAGCAAATACTAATAGCAAGAATGATAAAGTTTTAATTTGCTTCATTTGTTGAGAATTTTCAGTTACTAATGCATCCTACTGTTTTAGATAGCATCCATAGTAAGTGAAATCTCAATTATAAATAATACTTCACAAAATAAGGATACCTCTTCCTTGTAGTAGGACTTGTGTTTTTTTCAAATTGCGTTACTTCTATTTCGTCTCCTTCCTTATTGTGATCATAGACAAAGCGTTTATTCAATAGAAACTCACCACAATGGTAATTTCCGAATTGATCTTTTTCTATAATCCCTTTATAATTTTGGGAAACTACTTCTTTCCAATTATTCGCTTGTGGATGGGTATCTATAAAAGACTTAAACCAACATAGCACATCAAACAGCTGATACAATACGCCTTTAAGAAGATAGTTTTGAGTATTCAACTCTAAGTGTCCATCCAAACTCGATCGATGAGAAGCAGGCTGGGTAACGGCCAAAATAAACTTCACTTGATCCGCAATTAATCTTGGAAAATAAGGTTGATTTAGCTCGAATCCGTCTACATCGAATCCTGCACAAAATCTATTCGAAGGTCCTAACCTCACTTGTCCGTTGGGTACTAAGGCCAAGGGTATTAAATCTTTTCTATACAACACTTTGAAGAGATCTTCCAATAACTTTCGGATGGGATTGAATAGGTAGACTTCCAAGTTGTTATTCACTTCACTATCATCCTGAATAATGGATAATAATGTGATCAATTCTTTTTCTGTATGCTGCCCTAAGTATTGATCAGAACAAAGTTTAAAAAGCTCGTAATGTTCATTGCGAATCTTCCAATTCACCGCCTCTTCCTGTACAAAGGTTTTTATTCGTTCTATAAGGCGGTTGTCGTCCTTTCCCTTTAAGAAAAACTCACTATCGTCCTCATCGAAACCATATGTTTCTCTAAAAGATTCATCATATTCCAGATTTTTTACACCGGTGAAGGTAAAGAACTTCATCTCTTGGGTAGTAAAAAAAGACACCGCTTCCTGATAGGCCTTTTGCCCTACTTTAGTACTTCCTTTTTCGAGGTAAAAACGAACATCCAAGATCACAGCATCAAAGTGATTCTTTTTATTTAAAATCACTTCTTTGGCTTCTTCCAGGCTTTTTACTTCGAAAATATCCAGACCTTTCGTTTCTGCATTTACAATAAACGATTCTAATTGATCCAGTTGATCATCAACTAATAGTACCTTTATTTCTAACATCACAAGAGAAAAATAACTTATAGCATACAGAATATTCGCTATTCCTATCTAAATATAAGTCAAATTCTCCTTTCATGGCCTTCATTGTTCTATAAATATCATTCCCTCCAAGACCTGTATTAGAATTTCGTTTCGACGTTTGTCCTCTTTCAATCAAAGCATTAAAATCAAAGTCATCAGGAAATGGCTCTCCATTATTACTAATTTCCAAGCAAAGGTTCGTTCCTTCTTGATTTTGAATTAGGTTAAACTCCGCTTTTAAAGCATAGCTTTTAGTACGATCCACAAACCCATGATGAATAGCATTTTGGACAACATTATCTACCACTTTTACAAAAGCATCTTTGTTGAGATAAATATTGATATCAATATCTTTTTTGGGTTTCTCGTACTCAAATGTAAATTCTTTACGGTCTTTGAAACGTCGCTCTAAAAAAGAAATCACTTCCGGTATCGGTACTTTTTCTAATGGATAATCTTGTCGAAGTTGATCCTCGAAGCTCTTCAGCCAATTATAAATATCGCCACTACTTTTCTTTACTTTATTCACTTGATCACCAAAAGTCACCTGTCTTTTTTTATTGATCACAGTAGCTAAGTCAATATCATAATTCCCATTTTCAAGAACATTTCCAATCACCTCAATGCTCGATTGAATGGTAGAAAGTAAATGGCCAATATTATGACGAAGAGACCTATATTCTTTATAAAAGTCTTCCTTCAAGGCTAGATTAGCTTTTTCCAACCCAATTTCTTTTGCTTTTGAATGTACATAAGCCTCTCTAAAACCAACCACTTTTAATTTCTGATCATGAATTGAGATTAGAGGAATCTTTATTTTCAAGAAATCATCTATTGTGATTTCCTTTATTACATTTCCATTGGCATAAGCCTTCAGTTGTTCTAAGAAATAATCCGAATGCAGTTCATTAATCAAATAAGGAACATAAATTTTATTTTCATCTACCTGAAAATACGTCAAACCTGTATCTGCTATTATTCCAACCCCTTCCTGATGCGTCACCCAACCATATTGCAACTGTTGATTTTTTAAATGCTTTAAGTGACAGATAAAACAACTCTGGTCAATGGTTCCTTCATTTTCAACCCAGAACTTTTCTCTCAGCTGATCGGCTTCAATTTCATAGTTCAAAAAGCTTTCGCTGAGATCATCGGAGGTTAGTTCGATAAACTTTGAAGGATAATCACTAGTACCTGAAGCGTTTAAAACAGTGAGTACATCTCCCAATGTGATGTATGTTTCCTCTGTATCATCCGCTTTCAATAAATACCTTCTAGGTGAAAGGTTGAACTGATTTTCTTTCAATTCGTTATTACTCACTATAATCGATTGTAGGCCATAGTCAGTTGTTTTAGCAGAAAATTGCACATTGGGTATATCCTGCTTTCCTTTTTTGAAGAGTAAAAGAGTATCTAGACCGTTCAGTATTTCATCACCTAGATCATAAATTTCCAACTCTGAAATAAACGACAAGAAATACTCTCTATAACTTTTCAACTCTTGCTTTTCAAGAAAAGAAGAATGCACAGCCACTACTGCCCTCCCTTCATTTTTTAGCAATCGTAAGACGATATCGACAAGATACCAATGCGTATTTTCTGAGGAAATTTTATGCTGAACTCTTTCATTGGCCAATGATACTGCTATTGCATTTTCATCATCTACTTTAGGAGGATATATACTGATGATCGCATCTTCTAACTCTTCCTCTTCTGTTTTGAATATATCGCTCTTTTCCTTTTTTAAATCGTGATGCTCATTGGATAAAAAAGAATACATAAAAACAAGTTCTCCAAATAGCTGGTCTTTTGTGACAAGCTTTCTGAACTGTATGCTTGAATGTAAATGATCACTCAAATAATTTTCAGAAATCAATAGAGCATGGTCCACCCCTTCAGTAAATATTTTTGAGGTAGACATTATCTGAGAGAGTACTTTTTGCTCGAAAAGTTCCTTGTCTTTAACATGAGAAAACTTTCGATGCATCAATTCTTCAATAGTAAATTGGAAAAGTGAGAAAATAGAATGATCGTCTGACTCGATATTATCTAATACATGGGTATAATCATTTCCATAAAGATCATTTTCCTCCATATAAATATCTAGTTCGTTAATTCCTGTTATCTCCAATTTGATGTAGGACAACAACTGAGTAAGTTCAAAAAAAGGAAAATCTTTAATCCTGTCTTTTACCGTAAAATCTCCAGAAAAAGATACAGACTTATTCTTTCTTTCCTCTTTATCCCTTCTTTCTAGCTCTAAAAAAAATAAGATATACGCTAGACCAACCAATTGATCTGTTCGTACTCTTTGGTATTCTTTTTTTGCTTCGGTCTCAAAAATTGACTGACGGAATAATTTATATATAATCTGAGGTTTGTTCATGATGATCATTAAGTATGTTAGCTAAAGACATGCATAGATAATACCACGTGATTTCCTTTGCTATAATTCAATAAATAACTATTTTTCATATCAATAATTAATTTACCACTCAAATATTGAATATAAAATGAAGGTTTTAATTTCTTTTATCGCTTTTTCACATGACTTTATCAATACTGAAGATCATGAATTAAAAGTCAATAAAAAAGGAACAACATATAGTTTTTATCAAGATGTATTTGAGTCTGAAAAATATGACAAGCACCACTTAATCATAGCTTCACCAAGAAATGAAAATAGAGTGCGACAAAACCTATTAATCAATACACTACAAGAAGATTTCCCTCAACATAAAGGTAAAATTGTTCGTTCAGAATTGATGATCCGAGACATTATCAATCACTCTGAGATTTCATCTGAAATCAGAAAGTTTTTAATTGGATTAGAAAGTGAAGACGTCAGCCAAGCAGATTTATTTATCTCACCCGGCACGCCTGCTATGCAAACATGTTGGATTGTCGCTCACCTAAATCCAAACATCAAACTAAATACCCGACTTATTCAAACTAAGAAGCCTTTAAATGAGGAAAAGACCAGTCTTCAAGAGGTGTATTTTGAAATGGGAGGTATCCCTGAAAATGTGGAGCGTAAGTCTTTATATATTGAGAGCAGTAATAGTGTTGAACATAAAGAAGATTTCTTGCTTATTGATGACCTAAAAGATGTATACTCTAGAGCAAGAATGGTCGCTGAAAGTAAAGATGTCACCACGCTTATTTATGGAGACACTGGGTCTGGTAAAGAAAATCTCGCCAAAAGCATTCACCTGTTTAGCAGTAGGAGAGAAAATAAATTTGGAGCCATAAACTGTTCCGCATTAAATGATGAACTTCTTGAAAGTAGACTCTTCGGGCATAAAAAAGGTGCATTTACAGGAGCTATTGACAACAATAAAGGGATTTTTGAGCAATGCAACGGCGGCACAATTTTCCTTGACGAAATCGGTGATATTTCTCCCAAAATGCAGCAAACACTACTAAGAGTATTACAAGAAAAAGTGATTACACCTATTGGCGGCAATGATAAAAAAATAGATGTTAGGGTAGTTTGTGCCACACATAGAGACTTATCAAAAAAGTGCGAAGAAGGAACTTTCCGTTGGGATCTTTTCTACAGATTATCAGTAGTAGAACTCAACTTACCCTCATTGAAAGATATTTCAAAGGAAAGTAAAAAAGCATTAATTAAGCACTTCTTAAAAACACAGCAACGCTATTTCAAAAGGAAAAAAGTAATGAAGCTCGCTCCAGAAACGGAGAAAATGATGATGGATTATCATTTCCCTGGAAATATCAGAGAACTAGAAAATATTATTATGGGACTCTATGTCTTTAATAAAGAAGGGGAAACTGTTACGCCTGCAGAACTCCCACAACGTATTGGCAATGCTATCGACAAACAAGTCAACTCATTAAAGCAAGATTTCATTCTTCATCAACATTACCATAAGGTCTATCACTTAGTCAATAAAAATAAAGCCAAAGCCTATAAATTGATAGGTGTATCTCAGAATACCTTTGAGAAATATTTTAATATGAGTTTTTAGACATTAAAAAAGAGTAGTGAAAAATAATCCACTACTCTTTAATACTTTATGTTAACCTAATTTAAAGCTTATTGGTAAAACCATTCTCTGTTTTACTTTTCGCCCCCTTTGAGTACCAGGTTTCCATTTCGGAGCTTTCCTAATTACTCTAACAGCCTCTTCATCACATCCTGCTCCGATACCCCTTACAACTCTTACATCAGTAAGGGACCCATCTTTATCTACTACAAATTGAACGTATACTTTACCCTCTACTCCCATTCTTTTTGCCTGTGATGGGTATTTCATATTTTGACCAACCCATTTATAAAATTGTCCCATACCCCCAGGGTATGCAGCAGGATCTTCAACAATCTCAAAAATTTCTTCGACTACCTCCTCTAGTTCATTATCTATTTCAGCTTCACCTATTGCCATCTCAAGATCTATGATTGCTTGTTCAGCATTTGTTCTATATTTCCCTTTTTTATAATTGGCGAGATAACTTTTATACGCTGAAATTGTATTAGTTTTTCTAGCCTTATCCCAAGCTTTTTTATCTTTTGCTTTAGCATATGCTGCTCGAAGTGCACTAATTCTACCTTTTGCATCCTTCACATAATTTCCTTGTGGATATTCTTTAAGGTAAGCTTGGTAAGCACTTACTGTATTTTTCTTTCTAGCTGTATCATACGCCTCTTTATCTTGTTGCTTTAATAACTCTTCTTTGGAAAGTTGAGGTTTTGTTGTTTCTACTTTAGCCTCTTCTGTTTTAGCTGGCACTGCTTCTGAAATGGTTTCAGAAGATGATGTTTTTTCGTCTACTCCAGAAAAAACAACAAAGACTGTAGACAGTAATACTATAATACCTACTGCTACACCGATAATTATCTTTTTATTGTTATCTCCATCACCTTTTGTAACCGGAATAGCCTTCTTTTCTTCTTTTACCTCTACTGACTTTTGTAAAGATGGACGTTCTTCAATAACGGTCGCTTCGCTATTTTTGGGATTCGTTTCAATCACTGTATCATCACCTAAAATAGGTAATGGAAAATTATCCACATCAGATAAAGCTGAACTGAATTCTTCACATGATTGAAATCTTTGTTCCAAATCTTTAGCGGTCGCTTTATCAATTATAGCTTCTAACCGTGGGGTTACTTCGCTATTAAACTGACTTGCTCTCGGCAATGGCTCTGAAACGATTTTATTCATTACATCCCACTCTGATAAAGTAGTGGTATCGTAAACCCTCTGACCCGTTAATAATTGATATAAAGTAACTCCTAAACTATAAATATCACTGCGATGATCTAAATGCTTTGCACTTTTTACCTGTTCAGGAGACATATACAATCTACTTCCCATCAAAGCATTTGTACCCGTTAACGACAGTTCTAAATTATCCTGTAGTTTAGCAATACCAAAATCTAGAATAATAGGTGTCCCATCTTTCTTTACCATTATATTAGATGGTTTAATATCCCTATGTACAACTCCTTGTCCATGGGCAAAAGAGAAAGCTTCTAAGACTTTTTGAAAGAACGTTATTGCTACATCAGGTGATTTTATCTCAGGATGAAGTTGAATATGTTCCTTTAAATCAACCCCATCAATAAAATCCAAAATCATGATCAATTGCTTGCCATTATCTTCATAATTGAGAAGCCTAACAATATATGGGTGACTTAATTTATATAGTGCCTTGGCTTCATTGATAAACCTTTGGCGGACTGTTTCATTAGAAACAAAAGCCGAGTCCAAAACCTTAATAGCTGCTGGAGTTTCTAATTGCTCATGTATACCTAAGTATACTTTAGCCATCCCTCCTTCACCTATTTTCTTGGTAAGTCGATAGTTAAAAATTACAGAATCCAACATGATATTAAGACGGATTTAAGTTAGGGTTGAGTTAAAAGAGTGATAAATAATTTGAAAGATTGAAATACCTATATCTATATAAATAGGGTTTTATTGAACATTAAACTGCACCTGGTGTAGAACCTGCATGAGTACATCCTACAACAGTACCTTGTCCAATAGGTGTTGAAATAATATCTCCTTCCGAATAACCATAATTTGGCACTCGAGTTTCACCTGCTGGAGTAATTACTTTTACCCAATCACAATACAATGAATTGTCTTCTTCATAGGTACAACTAACAAAGGGGATTGTAAGTAATAATACTACTATTATTTTTTTCATAATTGTAAGTTTGCTCCTGAGTGAATCACCCAGAAATGGTAAGAATCTATTTTATTATCAGTGCTACGATTTCTTATTCAAGAATTTCTTTCTGGCTTTATAGTCAAAAGATATAGGTAACATCATTTTTTGTCTCACTAGTTTTTCATTATTCTTTGCAGGAATCCATGGAACTAATTTCTTTACGATATCTTTCGCTGCTCGATCACATTCTTCATTTAGAGATCTTTCAACTAAAACATTGGATACCGTACCATCTTTTTCAACAACAAATGATATATACACCTTCCCATTTAACTTACTTTCAAAAGCCGAAATTGGATAATCTATCTGCTTTTGTACTTCCAAGTAAAATGCTCCCATACCCTTTGGATACCCTGCCGGATCTTCTGGATTTTCATAGACTGTTGTATCAGATAGTATCAACTCGTCAGATATTGAGCCATAAACAGTAGGTGCAATAAAAAATAAAGCACTAAAAAAAATTAAATATTTCATGGTAAAGATTAATAAGGCAGTTTCATTCTACAGATGATAACACAGAGAAGTCTTGAAAATTATTCTAGCTCTTAGAAAAATTTCTAAAAGCTAGAGTAATACTTGTTTTATATAAAATAGACTAGAAGACTGCTTTTTTGCCTTCTGATAATTTAATGGCTTCATTAATAAGGTCTACCAGATAAAGAGGAGTCAATTTATAATCAACGTTTCCTGTATACTCATTAATATTATCCCAATTAAATGGAATGTTCACTTTTTTATTATAATCTAAATTTCCTTCACTATCTAACGGTATTACCGTTTCATAATTATAAGACATAAAGTAAGATGTATTTCCATCTCTTAATGAAAGAGATCTAATTCTAAATCCTTCTTTCGATTTTTGGAAATTGTTAGAAGATAGAGGTTTTAATGCAGATAATTCAAAATCATCATAGTAATCACCTTCACTATCCCAACCATAAGCTGTACTTAATTGATTGGCTTTCCATTTCTCCCAATGTTCATGTATAAATAGCTTACCTTCTTTAATATACATGTTCATATTCACTTCCAACTTATACGCTCTTCTTAGACCACTTCTCGCGAAATACTGTTCTGAATCATAAAGTTTTGTCAATTTTGTAAGTTCAGTACTAATAGCAGCCAGTCTTGCTTGTCTTGCTTCAAATTCTTGTTTCGATTCTTTAGGTTCCTCTACTACAACTTCTTGAACAACCACTGGCTCTTCTTTTTTACGAACAGGTTCAGGCTTTGTAACCTGAGGTCGTGGCTTAGGTTTTGGTGCTTCTTCTTGAACTACTTCTATAGGAGTTTCTTCTTCTGGTTCCTCTTCGTCAATGTTCTCTTCTAAAGATGCAATAGATAGACTATCTGCTAAACTATCACTTGCGATTTGCATAGATGTCTCCTCAGGCGTTTCCTCTACTACATTTGCTGTCACTACAGAATCATCTGATGATGATAATGAGAACGTGAGAATAACAATTAATAGAACGACTGCCGCTGCTGCACCACCGAACATGATCATCTTCTTCTTGCGTTCTTCTTCATTATCTGAGCTTTGGTTATTCTCTTTAGGGATTGAAGCCTTCTCTGTAGGGACTTCATTGACAGGAGTTGTATCAATTTTAGTCTCTTCAAAGTTAGGTTCTTCTTCTATAATGGTTGAATCATTAAATTCATCCAAGTTATTTAAGGCATAAGAGAATTCCTCACAAGATTCAAAACGAGCGTTAGGGTCTTTTGCTGTCGCTTTCTGAATAACTTTATCTAAAGCAGGAGTGATATTTGTGTTTTTTGAAGAAGGCAATGGCAGTGGCTCATTGACAATCTTCATGATTAAATCATATTCTGAAAGTGTATTGGTATTGTAAGCACTTTCTCTTGTTAAGAGTTGATAAAGAGTGATACCAAGACTGTAAACATCCGACCTTTTATCAATATGCTTAGAACTTTTAATTTGTTCTGGACTCATATAAGGTCTACTACCCATCATTGCGTTAGTACCTGTCAACGAAATCTGTAAATCGTCGGCTACTTTGGCAATACCAAAATCTAATATTATCGGTTTTCCACTAGACGTAACCATTATATTAGACGGTTTAATATCTCTGTGAATAATATTATTTTTATGGGCAAAATTAAAGGCAGCTAAAATTTGAATAAAGAAAGGAATAGCATTCTCTAATTCTGAAATTGATGGATTCTGTTCAATATAGGTTTTAAGGTCTATACCGTCTACATAATCCAATATCATGACTAATTCTTCTTCAGATTCATGATAATTTAAAAGTCTTACAATATTTGGGTGTGACAATCCATAGAGTGCTTTTGCTTCATTGGAAAATCTTTTTCTTACATTTTCGTTAGTGGTTAAATTCTGATGTAAGATTTTGATGGCTGCTTTTGTTTCTAATTGTTCATGTATCGCTTCATAAACTGTGGCCATCCCGCCATCACCAATTTTCTTGGTGATTTTGTAGTTAAAAAATGTCTTTCCTATCATTTTAGGGTAAGGGTAGAAGTTGTTGAATAGAAGGTAAAAAAAATAATCTGCCTCTGTATTTAGATCCTGATTGCTATAGAACTAATTATCGGTAAAGAAGCGTGATTCACAAGTATACAAAATTTAATTTACGTTAAAAAGAGTTCTCTTTTGAATTAATAATAGGTTCAATTTAATATGTACTATAAGTAGTTTCCAATGAAAGAGATATCACCAGTATTGAAACTGGAGATATCTCATCATGTATTTATTTTCGACGTTTAAACAACCCTTTTCTTTCTGTTGCTTTCAATGCTGTTGTTATATTTTGTGCTGTACCGATGGTGTAATACTTTTTTTCATAACCTATAAACGAAAAATAAATAGTTTCACCTGTCTTTACAGATAAGGAATAATTGCCTTTTAAATCTGATATTGTTCCTGTATTAGTACCTTGTACAATAACAGTAACTCCTGGTAATGCATTTCCATATTCGTCTGTAATATGGCCTCTAATTGAAGTAACTTTTTTGAATTTTTTCAGAAATTCTTTTGCTTCATTTACATGTTTTCCTTTGGGATATTTTAGCAAATAGGTATTGTAAGAAGATTCTGTATTTGTTCTTATCGCTTTTGCCCAAAAATCTTCCTCTTCTTTATTTATCTCTTCATTTTCAATTTTTAAAGTCGAAATAAAAAGTTCTGCATCTGTTTTATAAACACCATAAGGATATGATCTAAGATAATACTCATAAGCTGATATTGTATTTTGTCTCTTTGTAGATGCCCATAAATCACGTTCTTCAAATGAGGCCTGATTTGTCTTTAGTTCCTCAATTTTCTTTTGTGCAACCACTTTATATTTTCCTTGAGGATAATAGCTTAAATAAGTGCTGTAAGCAGTTATTGTATTTTGCTCTTTTACAAAGTTCCAATATTTTACTTCTTCAGCATCTATAGCATCTGCTTTTAACTTATTTATTCTACTTCTCGCACTTGTTTTAAATTTCCCTTGAGGGTAATAACTTAAATAATTTTCGTAAGCTGATACTGTATTTTTCTTTTTTGAAGAAACCCATAACGATTCTTCTCGCAAGGTCTTTATTTTCTTCTCTGCTTGTATTGTATATTCTCCATTAGGATAGGATGATAAATAACTTTTGTAAGAAGTTATACTATTTTCCTTTTGTGCTAAACTCCAAGATTCATCCTCTGAACTTTCATCTATCTCACTTTTGGTGATATTATTACTTTGAGTAGTTACTTCCTCACTCGTATTTTCCTCTCCGACAGCTGGTGCTTCTGAAAGGGTTATATTCTCACCTTCCAAATGATCAGAAGAGTCAGTGGTAAATGAATAAAATAATACTCCAAATAAAATACAGAAACCTACAATTCCTGCAGCAACTAATGGAAGTTTATTTTTACTCTCTTTATCCTCATTAATAACATTTTTTTCGCTTTTTTTATCACTCTGTACAATGTTACTAGTTGTATTATTGGAAGATAAATTCTCTTCAATTATTGTGTCTTCTACAGACTTTGAAGGGAGAGCTTCTTCATAAACTGTCGCTTCATAGTCTATTTCTGCTTGCTCTAACATTTTATAGTTGACAAGCGCTTCAATAAACTCTACACAGTTTTGATAACGTTGAGTAACATCTTTCGCTGTAGCTTTATCGATTACTTTTTCAATAGCACTAGTCACATCTGAATTCTTACTACTTGCTCTAGGTAGTGGTTCAGTAACGATCTTATTCATTACATCCCATTCAGAGAGCGTTGTTGTATCGTAAGCATTTTCACCAGTGAGCAATTGATATAATGTCACTCCTAAACTGTAAATATCACTACGATGATCTAAATGTTTAGCGCTCTTAATCTGTTCTGGAGACATATATGGCCTACTCCCCATTAAGGCATTTGTACCTGTTAAAGACGCCTCCATATTATCTTGCAACTTGGCGATACCAAAATCCAAGATAACTGGATTTCCATCCTTATTCACCATAATATTAGAAGGTTTGATATCTCTATGTACCAACCCTTTTTTATGTGCATAAGCAAAAGCTTCTAAAACCTTTGCAAAGAAAGGAATCGCATTATCTACTGATTTAATTTCAGGATGTTTCTGAATATATTCTTTAAGGTCTACACCGTCTACATATTCCAAAATCATGATTAAATGTTCCCCATTATCATCATAATTTAAGAGCCTTACAATATATGGATGAGATAAAGAATACAATGCCTTCGCTTCATTGATAAAACGCTGGCGTACTTTTTCATTTTTGGTAAAGTTCTTATGTAAAACTTTTATGGCAGCAGGTGTTTCCAAATTTTCATGGATACCTAGGTAAACGGTTGCCATACCCCCTTCACCAATCTCTTTGGTGAGTTTGTAGTTAAAAATAGTTTGGTTAAGCATATCTATAAAAATTATAGTAGTATTTCAAATAAGGCTTTTAATACTTATTCACATTAAGTACTCTATCATCTGATGATATATAAATATAATCCTTAAACTTTTTCCCTTCATAGGTTAGTTTATAAGAAAAACCATCAAAATCACTAACAGAAAATTCCGGTTCATAAAATATTATCTCTCCTTTGTCATTTGTATACCTTGTATATTTCGTTATTCCTAACCTATTTCTAAACTCTATTTTAGCATTCTTAATTATCCTATCGTTAAATCCAGTAACGATAACCTTCATTGCATATTTTTCTACTCTTTTGATCGTACCTGTTATGTCAGCTTTGGTTTTAATTGGTTGTTGACTCCAAGTCTTAATAAAACCTTTATTAAAAGAATCTGCCCCTTCAAACATAGAATTCATATTAGTAACATTATTTACATCCCAATGTGATATATCTGAATTAAACGACTTTGCACCTTCAAACATAGAATTCATATTAGTGACATTACTTACATCCCAATTTGAAAGATCACTATTAAAATAATGTGCCCCATGAAACATACCTCCCATATTAGTTACATTAGAAACATCCCACTTAGATATATCTCCATTGAATGAGTAAGATGTATTACTTTTTCCAGATGACGTCACCATCATTCCCTTGATATATTTTTGGAAAAACATATATTCCATTTCGGTAACATTACCTACATCCCAACTTGATATATCGGAATTAAATGATTCTGCACCTGCAAACATCCTACTCATATTAGTAACATTACCTACATCCCAATGTGATATATCGGAATTAAATGATTTGGCACCATTAAACATCTCATACATACTTTCAACATTGCTTACATCCCAATTTGAAAGGTCATCGTTAAAGTCTGTTGCACCTTCAAACATACCTGCCATATTTGTTACATTACTCACATCCCAGTTTGAAATATCTCCATTAATACTAGTGGCTCCATAAAACAAGTAGCTCATATCTGTAACGTATGTAGTAATTATATAAGTTAGATTCTTACCGTCTTCGACATATTTTTTTAATGATAAATAATCTACAACTAAATATTCATTTCCATCAATTTCTACCTTATCACCTGCTTTATAGGTTTCATCACTAGAGTTATTTGAGGAAAAGTTTACCTCTTCATTATTAGTATTCTGATTATTATCTATATCTGTTGGCGGTGTATAGGGTTCTTCTTCAGTTTTAGAAGGATTAGCATTATTCAATGATGAGCTTGTTTGTGTAGCGTCATCAATACCTTCTACTATTTCCACATTCTGACTTTCTTCTATCTTTTCAGATTTCAAAACTTCAACAAGGTCAGGTTCTTGTTCTTTAACAGTTTTATCTACATCAGAAAAAGAATAATAAAGAATCCCTGTAATTAGAAGTATCCCAACAATACCAGCGGCAATAAATGGAAGTTTACTATTGCTTTTTTTATTGATATTATGAACATCTGAAGAGGAAACCTCTTCTGTAACTTTTCTTGTTTTAGTTTCTTGGGAAACATTTTCTTCTACTACAGTTGACTCTAAGTCATTTGGTTGAGCGTTATGCTCCTCTACAAAGGTTGCTTCGTCAATAATATTTTCAACGTCTAGGCTTTTATAATTAATAAGTGAAGTAGCAAACTCATCGCAGTTTTGAAAACGGTTTTCTGCTTTTTTAGCTGTCGCCTTATCAATTACTTTTTCAATGCCAACACTAACCTCAGTGTTCTTTTCACTAGCTCTTGGTAATGGATCATTTACTATTTTCATGATCACATCGTATTCAGAAAGTGTTGTTGTATCATAGGCATTTTCACCCGTCAACAATTGATATAATGTTACACCTAAGCTGTAGATATCACTTCGCTGATCTAGATGTTTTGCACTCTTTATCTGTTCTGGAGACATATATGGTCTACTTCCCATCAAAGCATTTGTTCCAGTTAAAGAAGCCTCCATATTGTCTTGTAACTTAGCGATACCAAAATCTAAGACAACTGGGTTCCCTTCCTTATTCACCATTATGTTTGAAGGTTTAATATCTCGATGTACCAATCCTTTATTATGTGCATAGGCAAATGCCTCCAAGACCTTTGCAAAAAATGGGATAGCATTATCTACAGATTTGATTTCAGGGTGTTGCTGAATATACTCTTTAAGATCTACCCCGTCTATATACTCTAAAATCATGATTAGATGTTCCCCATCATCTTCATAATTTAAAAGTCTTACTATGTATGGATGAGACAAAGAATACAATGCCTTCGCTTCATTGATAAAACGCTGACGGACTTTTTCATTTTTGGTAAAGTTCTTATGTAAAACTTTTATGGCAGCAGGTGTTTCCAATTTTTCATGGATACCCAGGTAAACAGTTGCCATACCTCCTTCACCAATCTCTTTGGTGAGTTTGTAGTTTAAAATTGTGTTATTAAGCATATTAGTTGTATAGGGTAATTTTATTATCTCCTTTTATAGTCACTTTTTCTGTTGTCCCTAATGAGTTTTTCCTAACTACAGTATTAATATTAACCTGATATTCAATAGCTTTATCTTTCCACCTTCTAAGATCAACCTGTTGCTTACCACCTTTTATTTTGTGTGTATAAATAATCTCATCATTTTCACCAATAATATCAATGGACCAATCTACTACACGGTAATTTGCTTCATTAGGATAGTTAATTTTAAAGTTTTTGTTGGAAATTGGTTTTACTAATATTTGCAAATCCTCGAACTTATATTCAATTGTCGGTTGAGGTGTATTGACAACTTTAAAATATTTGTTTGCTGATTTTCCAGATCCATTAATTTTAATATTTACCTTATTATTATCTTTTGCAATGATAGAATATTCGTCTTTCCTCCCTTCTCTTTTTGTTACTTTTGAATTACTACTCGCGTTAACCTTGTAGTTATTGTTACCAGTATGGCTTACTTTAATTACTTCAGGAACATTTTTATACAAGAATGTCTTGCCACTTTTAATAGTAATGCCAATTGGAGGAAATTCCTTCTTTTTTAATTTTTCATAGTTTGACCTTATAGAGTCACTCAAATGTTTCGATAATTCTGTTTTAAAGAAACTAGCAACCTGTTCATGTTTATTCTTAAGACCTAAAAGGCTATCGAAATGAATTCTTGCAAGATTTTCCAGAGCGTTTTTTTTATGCTCGCTTTCTGGAAACTTTTCAATAAATGTTGAATAACTAGAAGACGTATTAAGGTTTTCTGCCTTTAACCATTCATTATCATCGCTCTCTTCTACTTTTTCCACTTCTACTTCCGATACTAAACTCGGTTCTTCTTTTATCGAAGTATCACTTCCCATAAACGAATAAAAAACGATTCCTGACAATAGTAGAATACCTGTAATACCTGCTGCAATAAATGGTAATTTATTGTCTCTGTTTTCTTTAGTTTTTGGAACTACGGTTGAAGAATTCTCTTCAAACTTTTGTGTCTTCTGAGATATGTCTTCTTCTACTAGAGTTGAATCCATATCATAGGGTTTAGAGTTTTCTTCTTCAACTAAGGTTGATTCATCAACAATATTTTCAGACTCAAAGCTTTTATGATTAACTAGTGCTAAAGCAAACTCATCACAATTCTGAAAACGGTCTTCTGCTTTTTTTGCTGTTGCTTTATCAATTACTTTTTCAATACCTTCAGTAACATCGATATTCTTTTCACTTGCTCTAGGTAAAGGTTCTGTCACGATTTTATTCATCACATCCCATTCAGATAATGTTGTCGTATCGTAAGCGTTTTCCCCTGTCAATAATTGATATAATGTTACCCCTAAACTGTAAATATCACTACGATGATCCAAATGTTTTGCACTCTTAATCTGTTCCGGAGACATATACGGTCTACTTCCCATCAAAGCATTTGTCCCAGTTAAAGAAGCCTCCATATTATCTTGCAACTTGGCGATACCAAAATCTAAGACTACAGGATTCCCTTCCTTATTCACCATAATGTTTGAAGGTTTGATATCTCGATGTACCAACCCTTTATTATGTGCATAAGCAAACGCTTCCAAAACCTTTGAGAAGAACGGAATAGCATTATCTACAGATTTGATTTCAGGATGCTGCTGAATATATTCTTTAAGATCTACCCCATCTATATACTCTAATATCATGATTAGATGTTCTCCATCATCTTCATAATTTAAAAGTCTTACGATATATGGATGAGATAAAGAATACAATGCCTTTGCTTCATTGATAAAACGCTGCTTTACTTTTTCGTTTTCAACAAAATTCTTGTGTAAAACTTTTACTGCTGCAGGGGTTCCTAATTTTTCATGGATACCTAAATAAACGGTAGCCATACCACCTGTTCCTATTTTCTTAGTTAGGCGGTAATTGAAAATAATATTATCGATCATTAATGTTAAAAAATTTGGGTAAGGCATGTATACTTGGGGTAAACAAGCTTTGTTGATAAAGATATCAATCGCTAAATTATGATTTTTTTAATTTTATTTTGAATTTATTGGAAATAAATATTTCATTTGTATTAAATGAAAATAAAATATAAATGTTACGGACAACGTATTTTTTACTTCTATTATTCTTTACACCATATTTTTCTTTTACTCAAACTCCCCAAAAATATGCTGTAGTTGTTGGCGTTGCCAACTATGAAGGTTCAGGTTATGATTTAAACTATTGTGACGATGATGCCTATCGTTTTTCTTCTTTTCTAAAAAGTGATAAAGGAGGAATAAAAAAAGAGAATATGGCTGTTCTGATTGACGAAGCAGCAAATAAAGCAAATATCATTAACACTATGCACAAGATCTATTCTAAGGCATCACCCAATGATATGATTGTATTTTTCTTTTCCGGACATGGAGGAGAAAATAATGTCTTTTACCCTTATGATATCTCCAGAAACGTACTTGCTTTTGACGAGATAAAAAGCGTTTTTAAAAGGTATAAGGTAAAAAATAAGATTGTTTATGCCGACGCCTGTTTTGCTGGAAATATTGGAAACAACTCATCAAATCGAGTAAATACTTCAGTATCTACTTCATTCAACCAACAAGACACTAATATTCTAATATTTATGTCTTCCACAGGACAAGAAGTATCACAAGAAATTGCAAGTGTTCGACAAGGTGCTTTCTCGTATTTTCTTATCAATGGATTAGAAGGTAAAGCAGACAGAAATAAAGATAATTATGTTACTGTAGAAGAATTATACCCATACGTTAAGGCCAACGTTTTAAAAGCCACAAATAATAAGCAGACACCTACCATAAAAGGTAAAAGTCCTAGAAAATTAGTTTTAAGTTCTTTAAATGAATCATAATGCATAAGAAAAGTATGGATAAAACTCTCATCATGAATGAGGAGGAGTTTAAAGCACAAAATAAAGAAGCAAAAACAGAAATATCAGAAAAGTCTTCTACCCAAAAGCCCATTTTAGATAAAGATAAACTAGAAACTGCGAAAGAAGTACTGGTACACGGTGGAGGACATATTGTCGGTGCATTTGCCATTGGCTTAGGAGCTAGAATGGTAAAAACTTTTATCGATGAAAATTCTGGAGAAACTGCTGAAGGTGCTTCTGAAGAAGCTACAGAGCAACCACCTACTGCTCTTAATGCAAGTGAAAATGAAGCGACACCTTCGGATACTTCTGAAACTCCTGAAGTAACTGCTACTGTAGAAGAGGAAAATGATCCTTTTGATCCACATACTGCCCCAATGGCATCTGATGGAACTGTTACAGACGATATGACTTTCAATGAAGCATTTGCTGCTGCTAGAAAAGAACTCGGTGCTGGTGGAGTTTTTGAATGGAATGGAACACATTACGCAACTTTCTATGCGGAAGAAGTGGATGAAAATGGTGACCCAACTGTAGATTACGATACTGTACCATACCATGACCTTGAAGTAGAAAAAGATGATCCAGAAGACGTAGTTACAGGTGAAATTGCTGATGACCAAGAAGATATAGTTTCTGGTCAGGTACTCACTGAGGATGACAGTTTGGAAGGTGATGTCGTAGCTGGTGAAATTGCCCATGAAGGCGATATGGATACCGATGAAGGTATGGTAGGTATCATTGAAGATGACTCCAACGAATTTGACGGTGAAGTGATGGATGATGCCCCTATCGAAGTGACTGATATCGATATGGATGCATATAACGATGACCTTAATAACTTAGAAGATGATTTCGATAGTTATGATGAGTGGTCATAAGCACTCAAACTTTAATAATTTAATACACTATGAACAATTTTTTTAACAAGGCGCTATTAATTGCAAGCCTTGCTCTTACCCCTATCAGTGTTGTAACTGCCCAAGATAAGGTTGTTTTTTCTGATAGTTTTTCATCCAACTCCAATCAATGGCTTGAAGCAAGTAATGATGTTGCTGATGCAACAGTAAAAAATGGTGTTTACCAAATTACCTCAAAAGGAAACAGGTCGTTTCTAGCATTACGTGATGTAAAATTCAATTATAAAGAAGACTATACCATAGAGGCAAAGTTAACACTCAACGAAAGTGCAAATACGAATGCATTCAACTCTATCAAATTTGGTTACACAAAAGATGGATCTTACGAGTACGGCTTCAATGGTAATGGTAGTTTATCGGTAAGAAAACTAATAAAAGGCAAAGGTTCTATGGTCATTGCTCCGACTAAATTATCAGGATTCAATGCCTACAATCAAAACAAACTTTCTATTATCCACCAAGGTGACTCTGTACACTTTTTAGTCAATGATAAGATCTGGAAAAGCACTAAAGCTTTACCTTTCTTTGGTCCAAAAATCGGCTTTAAAGTAGGAAGTAAAAATACAGTTACTGTAGATGACTTCTATATTGGGTATGGTGTAGGTGATTTTGGAACAGCTACAGTTACTGAAACACCTGTAGCAACAGAAGAAACAGTAGTAAAATTAGATATAGGTGAAACTGCTCCTCATTTTGTAGCTCAAAGAGTAAATGGCAATGACTTTGAATTAGATCAAACTCAAGGTTCTTTTACATTAGTTGTTTTCTGGGCATCGTGGAATCCAAAAAGTAGAGAACAAGTCACAGAACTTAATAAGGCTTACAAAAAGTTTGCAAAGGACAATTTCAAAGTTGTTGCTTTTGGTGTTGAAAATGACAAAGACTCATGGATAAAAGCAATCGAAAGTGACAAAACTGAAAAATGGATTCATGTTTCAGACATGAAATATAAGAAGTCCGATATTGTTGAACTATATCAGATCGAAGAACTTCCTAAAAACTTCTTACTAAATACAGAAGGTAAAATTATCGCTGTAGATTTAGATAAAGAGTTTTTAATCAACAAACTTAACGACCACTTCAATTAATTTATACTATGAAAAAGCTTATTATAGCATCTATCTTAACACTCTTTACCCTTCTTTCTTTACCCTCATTTAATACAATAGATCAGCCATTAAAGGATACAAAAACAATGTTATCTGCTTATGATGATGGAAAGTATTATATGGTTACTTGGCAGAATGACAAAGGGTATTGGTTTGGTATTGGCCCAATGCAAAACCTTTGGGCTGGAGAAGAATCAGAAGAAAAAGCGATCAAATTAATTAAATCGTCTGCTGCCACTAAATGGAGTTATTTAGGTAACTGTGGTAAATACAGAGTTTATAAATGTGATAAATTCAATTCTTGGGATGAAAACACAATTAAGAAAGCTCAAAAGAAAGGGTTCTCAATGTGCTTCTAAATATTGAATGAGACCAAAAAAGGCTTCCTATTTTTATAGGAAGCCTTTTTTGATCAATATAGTTTTTTATCTATGCGTAACTATCATAATCACCGTCATCATCTGTATCGTAATAGGTGATATCAGCATCGCCATCTCCGTCTGTATCTACATTAGCATAATCAAAAGTTCCATCATGATTCACATCCACTTCTGCTATGTCTGCTTGACCGTCATTATCTGTATCGTGAGTTACAACATCAACATAACCATCACCATTGGTATCATAAGCTACGGTATCTAAGACTCCATCACCATCTGTATCTAACGAAACAATATCAATATGACCATCCTGATCAACATCTTCTGTTTTTGTATCTACAGTACCATCACCGTTGGTGTCATATGCTACTGTATCTACGACACCATCATGGTTTGTATCTGATTGAACTGTATCTATATAACCGTCACCGTCTTCATCTGTATAATATTCATCAGCAGAACCATCTTTATTCGTATCAACAACAACGGCATCATAAATACCATCATGGTCTGTATCTGTTTTTATTACATCAATATTCCCGTCACCATCTGTATCATACCCTACTTTATCCTCGTAACCGTCACCATTGGTGTCTATAGAGACCGTATCATGTTGCCCATCATTATTGGTGTCAGATACTCTTGTTTCAGTGTACCCATCATTATTCAAATCATAATACTCTGAACTTTTCTTTGTTGATTTTTTCATAGTTTAAAGTGTTTTGGTGTTAAAAAATTCGTTCGAATAATCTAGAAAACAACCCTTTGCCTTCATAAGATTCATCAGAAACCTCTTCTTCTTTTTCTACTTCATTTAACCGAATTAAAAAGCAAGTATGATTATCTTTTGATGTTTCAGCACAAGTTTCTTTTATCTTTTCTATTCTCTCCAAATCAGTCATTTGAGAAGAAAAAAGATATTCAAGACCATTGTCTGTCATACTTTCTAAGATTCCATCTGAACACATAAAGAATACATCATATGGTTCTAGATCATTGAATAATGCAACATCAGGAACTACTTCTTTCATGGATTTACCCATTACAGCTCTTGATATCACATTCTTTTTGGGGTGGTCAATGGCTTCCTCTTCTGTAATTAAGCCTCTCTGTAGCAACTCATTCACATACGAATGATCATTTGTTTTCCAAATAATTTTTCCGTTACGAATAAGATACACTCGGCTGTCTCCGCAATGTGCTACGGTTGCCCCTTCTTTATGCAGTTGAAGAAATGTCATAGTAGTTCCCATTCCTTTTGCTTCAGGGTTTTCTTCTAGATATTTATCTATTAACCCTTGAACCTTTTCAAAAACAATGGCAACACCTTCTTCGTCCGCACCTTCTGAGTAATTTTTAAGAATTAATTCAGCGAAAGATTTTGCAACTATTTCACTAGCTACTTCTCCTCTTTCATGACCACCAACTCCATCACAAACAAGAAAAACTCGATTATCTAATGATACATCATCTAACGTTGGGTAAAGATAATCTTCATTATTTTTTCTTTTGCCTAATTCATGTAGTCCTAATGGAGTAAAGATATTTAATTTTTGGAATGACATGATGTCTATTGAATTATTGTTTTCTGGAAATCTGAATTAGCTACTTCATCAATCACAGTGTGTACATCTTGATTGGAAATACCTTTAAATACAAGCTTTGTCCGCCCAATTTGGATGGTATCATTTTCCTGAATGATCACTTCCATTTTTTCGTTTAGCCTTTTTTCATTCCCATTGACATATGTACCATTGGTACTGCATCTTCCACCGCTAAACTTTCCATTATCTGCCAAGATTATTTGAGTGGCATTACCTCTCTTTATAATTTCTAAGTAGCAATGAATACGGCTTACATATTTATCTCCTTCTAATGGTACTTCAGGAATATTTTGTTCCGATTTACGTCCCACTTTATTAATTCCTAAGAATAAAGGAAATGAAAGATGTTCTTTATCTTCAGTATGAACTATTAACCAACCTACCGCTTTTTCTCCATTCTTCTCTGGAGTATTTTGAGGTGCTTCGTTGACTTGATTAAAAGTGCTAAACGTATTATTTGTCTCATGTACAACAGTTTTCTCAATTTCTTGAGGAGGTGGAGTAAATTTCACCACATTAATTGTTGAACATTTTGGGCACTTAATCTTAAGTTGATTTTTCTTCTGAAAGGCCTCGTTTTTTACAGAAACCAAAACCTTACAGTTATTACATTTAAATTTCATTTTTAAAGCTTTATGAGAGATTAAGCGTAATCCTCTGGATTTTCATAACCAAAATCTTCTTCTGTTGTATCTGTTGATGTATATGTTTCATCATTGGTAGGATCATCATCATGATTATCCACCGAAGCATAAACTATATCAGATGTATTACCATCTTCTTCTACAGCATCTTCCTCAGTATAATTTTCTTCAAAATCATCTGTCTCGATGGCTACAACTTCAGCTTCTTCCACATCAACAGTTACTTCACCAGTAGTAGGATCATACTCTTCTTCAGTAAAAGTATGGTAAGGAGATCCATTCCAATAGAAAACACCACCTGCCCCTAACTCTTCTCTAGCTGATGAGAAGGCTTCCGAGAATGTCATGTCGTCATTCACCGATTGTGCAACTGGTGCTTCTTGCCAGTTATAATCGGGTTGAGCTACTGATTCTACCGGTTCATCGGTATTATCATTTTGAGCACTATCATCAGATAACAAATCTGAAACTTTCTCAGCTCCCAATACCCCACCAATAACTGCGGCACTTCCCAATGCAATGTTGCCTGCAGGTTTTGCTGCTTTTTTAGAATATTGTTTTAATTCTTTTAGTTTGGGATTTAAATCATGCTTTAATGAAGTAGTACTTTTTGTGGGTAAGGGTTCCTTTAAGCCATCATTAATCAAAGAATTAATCTTTTCTTTTTTTTGATCTTCCATGATACTAATCAGTTATGTTTACTTTATCGTTATTGTTCTAACCATTTTGTCTTACAGGCAAAACAGAAGCCTCTTTTCTTTAAATTTTCGAAGGGTTCATTACCAAAAAACTTATAGCATTTAGGGCATACATAGTTTTTCTTATGCTCTTCGTCTAAATCCATAATTTTCTGTTGAACATTACCTCCAACATTCGAAGATAAGATGCCAAGTGCAGGGCCTACTACAGGGATAAAGGCTAAGCCCGCTCGTATACCAGTTTTCTTCGTTGCATCTACTAACATGATCTTTTTCTTCTTGGCAATGTAATCGTCATATACATTTTCCAATTCCAAAAATTTATCTTTGATCGATGCATTACTTTCTTTTTCTGCAATATGATTGCTCAATTCTGGGTAAGGAATTTTATCTCCTTCTTTCAAATAGTCAAACGCCCTTAATACTTTCTGTAAATCGATTTCATAGTCTGCTAATACTAGTCTATCTGTTTTTTCAATAATTGACGTTCTTACTAAATGTCCATTGATATAAGTACCATTCGTACTGTTACAATCATATATTAAATAATCATTTCCATCGTCATGAATTTCACAATGTTTGGAAGATATTTTAGAGTTTGATAGTATGAGTGTATTATCTGGAGCTCTTCCTAAAGATATTTTTTTCATTTAGTGGAAGTGTTTATAGTCAACGCCTTAAGTCCCAAGAAAATATATGAGTTTAAAAAATGGGAATTTAAAGGTTGAATAGATGTATGTTTTGTTAAAGAATCAATTTTAATATAATGATGTAAATTATATTTATTTAAAAAAAAATACAAATATTTAGAACTCAATTTTCAGATTACTTAACAATCATGATTGAACAGGCGAGGAAACTACTTTTCGTAAAATCAGTGAGGTTATCCTTAATCAATTCACTCTTGAAAAATTTGAGAATTATCACTTTACATTTTATTCCTGTAACTTTGTAACATCAAATAAAACTTTCGTATCTAACTGTAACTCCAGACAATGAAACTTATTACTCTTCTACTTTCTTTATTACTGGCTACCCAAGTAATTTTTGCTCAAGATTTCAGAAAATTCGATGCTGTACCTCATTATGCAAAAGAGATCAGTTTTATCGATGAATTTGATGATAACCAAAATGAATGGACGATTGTAAAATACCTAGAAGACGATGTTAGGGAAAGTAAAATCAAAAATAGTACTTACCGACTTACCTCTTATGACGGTGATGAATCTGTCGTAGAAATCAAGTCTGGTTTCGGTTATCCATATCTAAAAGACTTCGAAATTGAAACTAGTATTCAACATGAAGCTTACCAAAAAGACCATGGAAATGGCTTAATATGGGGGATGTCTTCAGACGGGCAAAAAGGATATGCTATTAGTTTTACGCAAAGTGGATATTACTGTATCCAACAGATGCAAAATGGTATAGAAAGTTATTTAGTAGATTGGACTTATTCTGATCTATTGTACGAAGATGATTACAATGATTTAATGGTGAGAAAAGTGGGTGATTGGTACCACCTTTTTATCAATCAAAATCACGTATATTCTTTTCCTTACGAACCGTTAGCTGAAGATCAAGATATCACTGGGTTCTATGCAGAAGGAACTTCTATTAGTATTGATTACATTAAAGTTACTAGTATTAATGCTAACAAGTTACAGACGTATCAACCTACTGCTACTACTGCACCAAAGCAACAAATAGCCTATCAACAACCTAAGAAAGATACTCGAGCATTGGTGATTACAAACCCAGTAAATAATAATCAGCAACAAAAAGCTGGAACATATCATGCATTAATTATTGGAGTACAAAATTACAAAGACAACTCTGTAAAAGACCTACAGTTTCCACTAAGAGATGCTAATAATTTCAAGGACATCCTAGTTCAAAAATATGGGTTTAAACTTCAGAATATTATTTTCTTAGAAGACCCGACTCGCTCGGAAGTACTTAAGTCACTCAATACCTTAAGAGAACATGTAAAACATGATGATAATGTGGTCATTTTTTATGCAGGACATGGTTACTATGATCAAAAAGTAAAAGAGGGATATTGGTTACCATCAGATGCTGTTGCTGGTGATGATTCCAACTGGTTAGCGAACGCCAACTTAAGTACGAAATTGAAAGGTATTGATGCTAAACATATTCTTTTAATTTCTGATTCTTGTTTTGGTGGAAGTATTTTTAAACCTTCCAGAAGTGCTTTTGCTGATGCAGAAAGATCTATTACCAACTACTATGAGAAAAGAAGTAGAAAAGGTATGACAAGTGGTACACTGAAAACTGTTCCTGATGAAAGTGTTTTTGCAAAATACTTATTGAAAAACCTTCAGCAGAATAAGCAAAAGTATCTTACAGCCTCTAAACTGTTTTATAGCTTTAATGATGCTGTTGCCAATAATAGCGAAAATGCTCCACAGTTTGGTACACTACACAATGTAGGTGATGAAGGCGGACAATTTGTATTTATCAATATGCTCGCAGAATAAAAATAGAAGAAGTATTTTATCATAAAAAGGTCAGGTAAATCAGTTCAAATTTGCCTGACCTTTCATGTTTCCAACAAAATATTACACTTTGTTAGGATGGGTGTTTGTTTTCTTTCAGTTGAATAATTTTAATGGTATTATTAGTACATCAACTCATTAAACAACTATTTTAAAATGAAAGAAAAAGAATTCATCCGACAAGGAGATGGTGAAAACTACAACTATTCACAAGACCATTGTTTTATAAAGCTTTCCTCTCTCAAAACCAATGGTGAACTTTGCTTTGTAGAGGATACCCTTAAGCCTGGTTTTTATTTGGCGAGGCATCATCACAAAATCATGACTGAAGTATTCTATATTCTCGAAGGAGAAGTAGAACTTATTTTTGATGATGAAACGGTAGTAGCTAAAGCAGGAGATACTATTACTGTCCCTCCTCATGTATGGCATGCTGCAAAATGTGTAGACGGTGGAAAAATGTTGACCATCTTTAAAAATGGTCAGTTCGATCAATACCTAGAAAAGCTATCTAAACTAAGTGATGCAGACTTTGAAGATGCAGAACTAATGAAATCCATTTCAGCTGAATTCGATATTTATGAAGAATAACCCTATCTAATCATTCAAAACATTCCTCCACCTAAAAACCCATTTTATGAGTACCCAAAACAACGGATGGCCTGTGCTAAATTTCGATGAGATTGAAAATACTTTAGCTACACTTCATCAATGGATTCAAATCGTCGGAAAGATACGTTTGAAAACAATGCCATGGCAAAATCACTCTTGGCATGTCCCGTTATATGTCAGCCCAAAAGGGTTCACAACCAATCCTATTCCTTATGATGGTAGAGTATTTCAGATCGATTTTGATTTTAAGAAACATCAACTATCTATTGAGTGTTCGAATGCAGGTAGCGTCACCATGGAGCTTTATGCAAGAACTGTTGCAGATTTCTATCAAGAGCTTTTTGAAAAATTAGCAGAGTTAAAAATTCATGTAAAGATCCATGCAAAGCCCAATGAAATCGATCCTGCCATTCCTTTTGCAGAAAACACTACTAATAAGGCTTATGATAAAGACGCCGCTCAAGCTATCTGGAAGGCTATGTTAAAAGCAAATGAGGTCTTTAATACATTCCGAAGTGGTTTTATTGGTAAAGCTAGTCCCGTTCACCTTTTTTGGGGAGCATTTGATTTGGCCGTTACTCGTTTTTCAGGAAACAACGCACCATTACATCAAGGAGGAATGCCAAATATGCCATTGGATGTAATGCAAGAAGCTTACTCGAAAGAAGTAAGTAGTGCTGGTTTTTGGCCAGGGTCTAAAGATTTCCCCTATCCCGCATTTTACGCCTATGCTTACCCTAGTGATGCACTCTTTGGAAGTCAAAAGGTAGCTCCTGAAGAAGCTTTTTGGAGTTCTGAAATGGGAGAATTTTTCTTAAAATATGAAGATGTGCAAAAGTCTTCTGAACCTGACAAAGTATTACTCACCTTCTTACAAAGTACTTATGAAGCTGCTGCCAATACATCAAAATGGAACAGAGAAGATTTAGAAAAATAACACATTTAGCCCCGTATCCAATTAAGGTTCGGGGCTCTTTTCTATAAAAATATCGTAGTGCCTATTCTAAAAGTATTTCCGAATTTTTCATGACCAAGATGGAAAAGCTGTAGTTGTACTTTTGGAGAAATAAAATAATTAAACTGTGTTTCAAAAGCCATAGAAATACTTGAACTTCTGAAATCCGGCATTTGCCAAATTGGAGTGAATCGAATAAAACAGTTGTCATTAAACTTCACAGGAGTAATCACCTGAAAACTTGCACCGTGTTGCGCCGCACCTGTATTAATATTGGATCTATATTGATAAGATATGATTGGGAAAAATTGTACTTTTTCTGTTGCTATCACACCAACTAATACCCCTGGCGAAATCATTAGATTATTATCACCAATGCCTTCCTGTCCGGGAACAAATACATCTACAGAATAACCAAAGGCTCCTAAAGTTTTAGCGTAATTTTTATGGGTAACATGGAAGAATCTAGCTCGTATATTCCCTACGCCAAACTTTCCCTTTTGACCTTCTACTCCTTCTTTATATAATAATGGCAACTCAATACTATATAAGATATTATCCTTGGGTACACCATTAAATATCAACCTTGTACCGTAGGTTCCTGAATCATTAAATTCAGCTACTGCATTAATCCTCTGATATAGATTTGTCGGTTTACTATTGTCAATTTTTTCTTGCCCAAACAGTGAAAATGACCAAAATGTCAATAGACTTATAATTAATTTCTCCTTCATAGATTCATTAGAACAATAAGAATTTCTTTTTAGAGAAGATGTCCAACAATATTATGTGGATCACCTTCTGAAAGGAGAAGTGAATATTTTGGTCAAAAACCCTTTTATTTTAATGAGTTACTAAACTTTTCTTATTGCTCTTTCTTTTGGAGGACTTTTTCTTTCTACCTCTCCAAATCAAAAAACCTGATATGGGTAAAGACGCCATAGTAAGGCTCATAATAAACATGATTATTTTCGTCGGTAAACCACCAATACTACCTACATGTAGATCATAATTTAAGGCCTGAACCTTGTCCCCATTATTTTTATCTTTAAACGTTTGTCTACCTAACAATTCTGCTGAATTTCGATCGTAGTACATTTCTATTCTCGTAAAATTCAATGCTTCATCCACATAAGATCTAACGATATAGGGAACTTTATCATTGGGGTGTCTTCTGATCAGAAGAAATTTACTTTCAGGGATTTCATTTAAAGTTTGCTTCAAGATATCGTCGAGCGGAGATAAAGAATAAATTCCTTTTGTAGGCTCTTTAAGAGGTTTTTCTTCTTGCTCAATACCAGCATTTGCAACCCATTTTACAGCTTTATTAAAGTCTTCTGAAGCCCAAAGCAAACCCGTTAAAGCTGCTAATAGAGCAAATGGTAAAAAGTAAAATCCTAGAATTTTATGAAGGTCATAGTTTTTCCGCCTCCATTTAGTTGATGACGTCCAACGAAAAGAAAAACTTTGTTTACGCTGATTTTTCTTAAAAGGCCACCATAAATACAGTCCCGACAAGAGAGAGAATACAAAAATCCATACAGCACCAACCACCAGAATATGGCTAACAGGGTTATACCCTAAAAATAAAGTGATGTGTACCCAAAAAATCACGTTAAAAAACTCCCATTTAGTATTCTCTACTTTTACTACTTCTCCAGTATAAGGATTGATAAATACCGTCTTATTAAATTTCACATAGTTGGGATACAAAAATTTATCCTCATCTGTATCCTGAAAAATAAAGCTAACTGTATGACCTTCAAAATTAGGGATTACTATATTCTGAAAAGTATACTTATTATCAATTGCTTTTTCTGCGATCTGAGTTAATTGACTTATTGGAAGACGCTCAGTACCTGAAGTAGGTAAAGTGATCTGATTTCTATCTTTATAAAAGACAGATTTCATCTCTTCACTAAAAACATAAATACACCCCGTAATAGAAATAATAAATACTATTATTCCAGAGGCTAATCCTAGCCAAAGGTGTAACTTACCGATGATATTTTTTATCGTAAACTGCATAAAGAAAAAAGCACCAAGAAAATAACTCCTTGGCGCTTTTGATATAGTAATGAACTAGTATGTTTTTAAACCAACAATTGCCTCAGCTCCTGTGTAGTTCAAACCTTCAAATACTTTTCCTGTAGAAGGTTCATAGATATATAAAGAATTACCATCTTCATGGTTAGTAAGTATTACACCTTTCCCATTAGCTAAAAGACCCATTGATCTTCTTGCTCCATAGTACCCACCTCTTGATGCAGGAATATCTAAAGACTCTACTGATTTAGTTTCTAAATCAACAAGAACATACTCAACATAATAATCGCTATTATCCCAAACATCGCTATTGAATACTTGAACAATCGCTTTATTGTTACCTAAATATTGCATACCTAATGTATGGAAACCTGTAGCTTCAGTGATATCTAAGAAATACGAATCGTCGAATTCAGAAGTACCTGCTTTTATTCTTACAATACCTGAAGGAACGCTTTCATTTCCGGCATAAAGAGCCGTATTTGATGAACATAAGTATAAATCACCTGATTCCGATACTCCGTAAGATGGGTTGAAACCATTACAAACTGACGCTGTTTTTGAAGAAGTAATTTTCTTTTCATACTCCATAGTTTCTGCATTATATACAGCTACTTGAGCTTCGTCATAAATAGCACCATCGCTTTCACCTGCCTCAACATAAGGAATATATACTTTACCTTCGAAGAAAACATAATTATTAGCCCACATATAAGAGTATCCAGCATCAGCATCAGCGTTAATAGGTAATGTAATTGTACCGCTAGTCTCTTCGCTCATTGTCGAAACGTTGATAATTTGGTAGCTATATACACCATCTACTGGCCATAATTGCTTCGATGTCAATAAAATTCTATTGTCATCTAAAAATGTAAATAGAGGGTTACCATTAGTACCTAAGTTTGGAATTTCTCCCATATCCTCAAGGACACCTTCATCATTTACCTTTAGCTTCTTGAAAGTCTCTCCTGTGTAGTCATTTACATAAGTATAACCATCTTTATTCGTGACTAAAACAGCTCCATCCGACTTCATCAATTCTTGAGCTTCTTCGATATCCGCAGAACCAGATTCAGCATCATCCACAACATGTAAAGGATATAACCCTTGTGCTTCCAAGTCAAGACTTAATAGCACTCTCGCACTAAGTTCATCCTCGACTGTTTCCTCGTCTTCATTCTCGATAACTTCCTCGACTGTTTCGGTAGTTTCACAACCAATTAAGGCAATAGATAAGAAGAAAAAAGTAAAAATCAGTTTGTTTAGATTTTTCATGTTAGTAAAAATTAAATGTATTTTAAATTGAAAGTTGAAAGTTTCTCTTTGAGTATATTCTATCGCAAGAAGTACCTTACCTTCATATAAAAGGCTCTTCCTGGTTTCTGAATATTAAAATTGTCGAAAGCCAAAGCATTAAAAATGTTCTTTGATTCTAGACTTATATTGTAGCGATTGTCTTTTGTTGAAGCGGTAATACCAACATTATGCAATAATTGAGTAGGTATAATATTCTTCTCTCCTCCTTGAGCAATAGATTCATAACCTAAGAAAAACTCATGTACATAATTCAGGTTATAACTTAGGAGTAAACCCACTTTCTTTGATGGCAGTAAGCTGTAACTAGCACCCAAATTTCCAAATAGGTAAGGAGTGTTAGGTAATTGATCTCTGTACACTCTACTTTCATCACCTGTAGCATCTACTTTTTCATTATTTAGAACATATTGTCTAGAGATATTGGCATTCCAAAATAGTCTGTTGTTCCACTGCCACTCTAAATCTAATTCATAGCCATAGATCAAAACACTTAGGATATTTTCATACCGACTACCTCTAATAAATGATTCTCTAAATGTGAAGTTATCCACATCTCTCCTAAAGAAGTTAACACCCGTTTTTAGCTTGTTCTTCCCAAAAATAGGGTTATAATTGAAGCCAAAATTAAGGTTATAAGTTACTTCTGGCTGAAGCTCAGGGTTTGCATAAATGGCTAAACCATCACCAAAAACTTCTACAGGTTCTGGTAATCTATATCCTCTTTCAAACGAACTTTTAATGAGCAACTGAGGGAGTATAAAATAACGGCCGCTAACCGCATACCCCACCTCACTTTTAGTGGTTTTTAGGTCTTCGATTTCTACAGAGTGGTCTTTCAGGTACTTTGCATTTCTAGTATACATGTAGAAATGGTAATTCTTTAATGCCACATTTAAGTTTAGTCGATTACTCATTAAGTGAGCATTATACGATATGCCAAAAATGTTTTTCCTTAATTTATTTGGAGTACGGAATGGTTCATTCTCAGGGGTTCCTAAACGGTTTTCGCCTTGTCTTTCTACTTGGTAACCAATGTAATTGGCATTAATAGTATGGTTTTCAAATAGCTTATATTTAACGTTACCTCTGTATATAAATGTTTTCTGCTCAAACTCATAAAGAGTTTTCTGATTGAATAATTCCGCAGAGTTATCATTTGTGACTCTTGTAACTTCACCAAGCCAATTGTACCTATTCGAAGTGGTGTCTATACTGATAAAGTTTCTTGTGTTGTACACCGCAAATAACTTCACAGACATTCTATCGTCTAATAAATTTGATTTACTATACTTAAGTGTAGTTATATGACTATCTTCCTCGGACCTTACCTCTCCTCTTGGATTACCATAAAAATCCGTTTGTGCATCATCTTCAGTTCTTGTAAATGAGTGACCAATAATTAAATCATCAGCCCACTTTACTTGTGTAAAACCACCTTCCAACATTGCAGTATAAGACATAAAGTCATCATGAAAACGCTCTACATCTACCGTTTTCCATTCTTTATCTACATACACTTCCATGTCGTACATGGTGTAATTGTTATTACTAAAATTATAGAATAGTTTGGGTCTTACAGTAAAACCAGACTTTTCATGTCTATACTGACTGTTTACTGCTAATCGATGGGTATTAAAAGAACCATAGCTATAAGAAGCATCTAAGTATGAATCTAAAGTTTCTGTAGGAATTATATTAACAGCACCACCAAGTGCATCGGCTCCTAAATCGACGGGCACTACACCTTTGTATACATCAACCCTATCAATCAGGTTAACAGGAAAGTTATTTAATTTATAAGCATCACCTAAATAATCCGTTGGGATATCATCAACAAAAAATCGGACCCTGTAATCAGATAAACCATTTAACGAGAAGTTATAATCTGAACCCACTCCACCCGATTCTCGAATACGAACTCCTGATGTTCTATTCAGCACTTGGTTCATATCGATTGTAGAGTTTTTAAATACCTCCAAGTCTATTGATTGCACAGCAAAACCACTTTCTTCTACTGTAGTAGAGTTAGATTTTCCAGTGATCACCACCTCATCGATGGCAACAACATCTTCAATTAAAACAATATTGAATTCAGAAGATGGTTGATTTTCAAGATCAACCGCTTTCACCATTTTTTTATAGCCTAAACGAGTAAAAACAAGGTTGAACTTTGTTTGCCTTACTTTCTTTAAACTAAAGTATCCATCTTTATCAGAAAAGGTTACAATATTTTTTCCTTCAATACCTACAATTACATTATCGATAGGCATACCCTTTTCACTCATTACTGAACCAGTAATAACGGTATTTTTTTCTTGAGAAAAAGTCAGAGTAACAGTAATAAAATAAAGAAAGAGTGTTAATTTTTTGTTCAAGATTGAAAGTATTTGTTATTTAGACTAATTACAAATAACAAATGTATTAAATATTAGTAAGTTGCAAAGATGAAATCGGTGAACGACATTTTTTTCACCGCTAACAACATTCAAACAATTAAATACACAATCGAATTCTATATTTTTAGTCTTAATTGCTATGACTTTCTCTCTTCAGAAATTAAAGGATAATTATGATGAAATCACCTATCAAGGAATCATCATTCTTATACTTTTTATCTATTTTTCTTATACATTAGACGGTACTCAAAACGTATCACTGTATTCTCTTATTTCGATACATAAATTTGCCTTCTTTGGTAATTACTTAGTTGCCGCTATTATTATTAATTACTTTTTGCTTCCCTATTTTTATTATCGCAACCAGACATTACTGTTTATTATTTTTCTCAGCTTTCTAATAAGCTTTGTGATTCTAACAGATGAATTTATCCTCGAACAGATTTATTATCCTGATACTAGAGGACAATATTTCCCTGGAATCTTATTTACCTTAATAGAGACGCTCCCATTAATTTTTATCATGGTTGCCTTTAAGATTGTATGGGACTTTAATAAAAAACAAAGTGAAATTGAGCAATTAAAATCTTTAATGAATGAAAGTGAGCTTCAATTTTTAAAATATCAGATCAACCCGCATTTTCTTTTTAACCATCTGAACAATTTGTATGCTTATGCTTTAGAAGAATCACCGAAAACACCTTCAATAATATTAGAGCTATCTTCTGTGCTTCGATATATGCTGTATGATTGTAAGGAGAATGAAGTAATGCTTTCTAAAGAATTAATGCATCTAAAAAACTATACAGCATTAAATGAACTACAAATTCATGAAAGAGGTATTGTTAATTATAAAGAGGAAATCCTTTCAAGTGATTTTAAGATCTCTCCACTAATCCTGGTTGTATTTATTGAAAATGCATTCAAGCACAGCAACGAAAGTCAGATTAAAAATATTACTATCGATATTGATATAGTAGTAAATAAAGATGGCTTACTCACTTTCACCTGCATTAATAATTTTTTACCTCATTTTGCTAAAAGTACACACTCTGGAATTGGATTAGAGAATGTAAAGAAACGTCTGCATTTACTATATCCGAACCAACATGAATTATCCATAGAATCCATCGACAATTTATTCAAAGTCACACTAACATTAAACTTAAAACACATCGAAATATGATTACATGCATTATAGTAGAAGATCAGGCTCCAGCTCAAAAGATTCTTAAAAACTACATTCAAAAAACAGATCAACTTTCATTACTTAATACATTCTCCGATGCTATCGAGGCAAAAGAATTTATCGAAGAACATCCTGTTGATTTAATGTTTTTGGACATTAATTTACCTCAATTATCAGGTATTGAATTTTTAAAGTCTCTAAAAAATAGTCCACTAGTGATACTCACAACCGCTTTTTCCGATTATGCATTAGAGAGTTATCAATATAGAGTGATTGATTATTTGTTAAAGCCGTTTTCTTATGATCGATTTATTTTATCTATTAACAAGGCATTGTCTTTACTTAATTACTCTAGTCATAATGAAGTGATCTTTATTAAATCACGAAATGATATTATAAAAATTAAACATCAAGATATATTCTACATTAAATCTGATGTGGACTACACTGAAATATTTACCACTTCTAAAAAGTACCTTTCTTCCTCCTCTTTAAAAGAATGGAACCATAAATTGGACAACACATTTTGTCAGGTTCATCGATCGTATATTGTCAATTTAGAACACCTTCTTAAGATCTCTCAAAATAAAGTACACCTTTCTAATAAAGAAGTTATTCCAATCGGCCGAGCGTATAAAAAAGAATTTATGGAGAAATGTAATTAATTATATTTTGGGCAAAAAAAGAGAGACTATAAAGTCTCTTTTAATCAGTAATCGTTAACTGCAACAGGTATCTCCTGCACATTTACAATCTTTCCTATTGTATAAATGTAATGCAATTAGTGAAAGTGTAGGAACAAAAATAAAATTTTCATGGATACTCATCCAATGGAATTGTTCATTCATAACAATACCTAAAAGCACAATCCAACTAATACTGAACAATATCTGGATGATTCGTCTTCTACTGATTTTAATTGAACGATAAACAGCAACAAAAGAGATCAATACAAAAAGTATATCAAATTGTTTCCACCAAACTGGAGAGGCTTCACAACACCCATTTGTTGCACAGCTATCTACCAAAAAGAAAAGAGGAGTAGCAATACAATGTAATAAGCATAAAAAGCTTGTAGCAGCACCTAGAACATCTGATTTAACACTTAATGTATTCATATAGGATCGAAAAATTTAAATTTTGTGGGGCAAAAATAATCAAAAATCTATTTATTGCGATACTGTTGCAATAAATTTAATTATCATTATCCTACAACCACTTCATTTTCGACACAACTTGGACAAATACCTTCAAGTACCAGCCTTGCTGAGGTAATATTAAAACCATTCACCTTGCTATATTCGGGCAATGCTAAATCATTCATACAGAATGTCTTTTTACATCGTTTACATAAAAAATGTGCATGGTTTTCAGTATGACAACTCACCTCCTCTTGAGTCAATGCATATTTTGAAACACTATTAAAGCCAGGAACTTTGTGTATTACTCCCTTCTCTAAAAAAATATCAAGTGCTCTATAAATTGTTGCCTTGTCTGGATTTGATTTTATCTTCTGTTGTAAATCTTTATGAGTTAAACCATAAGAATTGTTCATAAAAATCTCTAACAATTCTGTTCTAAATGGTGTACTCCTAATCCCATAATTACAAAGATATTCCTTCTTCGAACTAAACTTCTTCATTAATAATTCATCATTAACACCCTCAATAAATTCAACATTGTTGTCTTTAATAAAATAATTTTCCATTTTTGCGACACTATCGCATTTTAAAACAAATATATAATTTTGTTTAAATATTTGTTGACAAATGATTCAATAAATAAATCATCCTAACAATTTTTTTAATGAAAAAGCTATTTCTTCTTTTTCTCTTTCAACTTTCAAGTCTCCTCGTTTTCTCACAGGCTTCAGGCAATTGTGATTATAAATTGCAAGGAACAATCCTTGATATTGAAACAAAAGAAGCATTACCTTTTGTAGTTGTTAGTATAAAAGGAACAAAGCATTATACCCTTACAGACAACGAGGGTAAGTTCCAATTAACTGGATTATGTGAGGTCACCAATTGTTTAGAAATTACTTGTAATGGCTATTGTAACACCACATGTGATGCTACTTGTTCTGTGCAAAAAGAGCACAAAAACAATTCTGTTATCTATTTAAAACCAGATGTTGTTGCTCTAAATGAGGTTACTGTAACAGATGTAGAAGAAAAAACCGGTACTGTTAGTATTGCACAAGATGTAGTAGATAGACAATCACTCGCCCTTAACCCAACACAAACATTAGCTTCTGCTATTACCAATATTGATGGAGTTTCTTTTACTTCTGCAGGTAATAATGTACAACTTCCTGTTATCCATGGATTGTACGGAAATAGGGTTCTAGTATTAAATAATGGCTTAAAACACGGCTTCCAGAATTGGGGATCAGACCATGCTCCTGAAATAGATATTACTTCAGCGAATAGCGTAACGGTGATCAAAGGAGCATCTGGTGTTCGTTATGGCCCTGAAGCATTAGGAGGAGCAATTGTAATCGATGCAAACCCACTAAATTTTAATCGGCCACTACATATTGGTGCCGGAACGGGGTATCAAACCAATGGTAAAGGATATAATTTTAATACAGAAATAAATGAAGGTTTTGATAACCTTAGCTATCATGTTGGAGGTAGTTATTCTAGAATTGGTGATAGACATGCTCCTGATTACTCTTTAACAAATACAGGAAAAGAAGAAAAATCTTTCAACGCTGGATTAAAATATAAATTTGGGAATTTTGATGTTAAAGGTTACTATAGTTTTATCGATCAGAACTTAGCACTATTAAGAGCTTCAGTTGCAGAAACTGGCGATTCTTTTATTAAGGCCATCAATTCTGATGTACCGCTTATTGTACGTCCTTTTTCTTATGATATTAACGAACCAAATCAGTTAACTCAACATCACCTGCTGAAAGGTGAAGTAAATTGGTGGATTTCAGATGATGAAAAACTTACGTTTAGAGTTGGTCGACAAATCAATAAAAGAAAAGAGTTTGATGTAAGAAGAAATGCTGACCTTCCCATTATTGACCTTGACTTAACAACTTCAGATTATCAATTAGAATGGAATCATAAAAATTGGCTTCAATTAGATGGAATCATTGGAGCTCAGCTATTTACTCAGGATAACAACAACAACCCTGGTACAAATACTACAGCCTTTATTCCTAATTATAACACTACTAGAGTGAGTGGTTTTATCATTGAAAGTTTTCAACGAAATCAAAATACCTTTGAGGTTGGTATTCGAGCTGATTATGAAAATAACAATGTAAGAGGTAGAGATATTTACCAAAATGTATTTAGAGATGAATACAGTTATGTCAATGTCACTTCATCATTAGGATACATCCGTCAGATCAATGACAATACTACTTTCAGAACAAACTTGGGTACAGCATGGCGTACTCCAAATGTAGAAGAACTTTACAGCTTTGGTCAGCATGGATTTAAAATTACTTATGGTATGCTTCGATATGGTTTCGATGAAAATGGCAGTATAAATACCGATGAAGTAAAACCTTTAGCTGAAAGTAATGTAAAACCCGAAAAAGGATATAAGTGGATTAATGAACTAAAGCACCAAAGTGGTGATAATACTTATACGGTTACTGCTTATTCACATTACATCCAAAACTATGTATTTGAAAGACCTTTCGGAGTATTAGGGACTATCAGAGGTCCTATGCCAGGATTTATTTTTGATCAGGCAAATGCTGTTTTTATAGGAAGTGATTTCACATGGCAAAGACAGTGGTCTAATTCATTAACAGGCACATTTGGTATTAGCTACCTATGGTCACAAAATAGTGAAGATAATGAACCTCTCATCAATCAGCCTCCAATTACAACACATTATGAACTGAATTGTAATTTGAAGCCATTTTGGATCGTTGAATCTTCTCATTTATCTCTTAGACCAAGTTTTACTTTCAAACAATTCCAAGCTCCAAGAACTGTTCCTCCAGAAGGTATCATAGATGGAACAGTCGAAATAACTCCTACTTCAGAAATATTCGATTTTAAAGATGCACCAGAAGGATACTTCTTATTTGATATATCCTATGGGTTTAAAATCAAGGATTTTACTGCCAACATCGCAGTGCATAATGTATTTAATACTCGTTACAGAAATTACCTCAACAGCATGAGGTACTTCGCAGACGAAATGGGAAGAAATTTCCTCTTCTCTATCAATTATAATTTCAACGCTAAATAAAAAACAAATGAAAACTTTAAGCATTTTCAAAAGAAGCAGTATTGCACTTTTTGCAATATCAACTTTCGCTTTCACAAGTTGTGACGACAGTGAAGATATTCCACCAGAAGAGCATGATCATGAGACCATTACAGATGTAAAATTAATTTTCACTAATACACAAGATGCTAATGATGTAGTAACTGCTTCTGCTCAAGATGAAGATGGTGAAGGTGTAAAACCTCTTGAAATCAAAGATGAGATTACATTAGATGCAAATAAGACATATAAACTTACTTATGAGATCTTAAACACATTAGCACATGATCATGATGAACATGAAGAGGAGGAGGAAGAAGAGCACCATGACGAAGAAGAACATGAAGAACATGGTGAAGATATCGGTGCTGAAATCTTAGAAGAAGATGATGAACACCAATTCTTCTATGCATTTACTGAAGGTGCTTTTTCAGACCCAACAGGAGACGGTAACATCGATAATGCTAGTGATCCAATCAACTATGATGATAAAGATGAAAACGATCTTCCTGTAGGTTTACAAACAACTTGGACCACTTCAGAAGCTTTAAACAGAGGTGAATTCAGAGTAAGATTAATGCACCAACCTAGTGGTCTTAAAACTGAAACATCTACTGCTGAAACTAGTGATCCTGATTTTGATTTAACTTTTGTATTAAATATTCAATAAGACATTACAATGCAAGACAGTTCAAAAATTGCATTAGAAGAGCAACTTATCCCCCAACTCCAATTTGAGAAGAGAGGTGGATTGTTACCCGTCATTGTACAGGAGTATGACTCCGGACAAATACTTATGCTGGGTTACGCCAATGAAGAGGCTTTTAACTATACTTTAAAAAGTAAAAAAGCCACTTTTTGGTCCACCTCTCGGAACAAATTATGGACCAAGGGAGAAACTTCTGGCAATTACCTTCAGATGAAAAACATTATGATGGACTGTGATCAAGACGCTATTATCTATCAAGTAGAATTGATGGGTAGTGGCGTTTGTCATACATTCGATCAACAGGGGGAGAATAGAAAAGCTTGCTTCTACAGAAGCTATGATATTGAAGAAAAGAAATTGAAATTTATCGAAGGAATGGAGTAAATGAAAAAGAAAGAGAAATTAAAAATAGAAGCCGAGGGAGACAACCATATCATGACGAGTGTAGATACACCTATGCTACCTAATGCTTTTGCAAAAACAGACAAAGAAAAGATCGAAATCATTCAAGATTACTTTGCAGGTATTATGGAAACCTTAGGATTAGATTTATCAGATGATAGTCTTAAAGGAACCCCTTACCGATTTGCAAAAATGTATGTAAAAGAACTTTTTTCTGGCTTAGACCCTAAAAATAAACCTTCCTTATCAGTATTCGACAACAAGTATCAGTACGATAAAATGCTGATTGAGAAAGATATTACCTTCTCTTCTGCATGTGAACACCATTTTTTACCAATCGTCGGAAAAGCACATATCGGCTATATTTCTTCAGGTAAAGTCATTGGTATATCAAAGATTAACAGAATAGTAGAATACTACGGCAAACGTCCTCAAGTACAAGAAAGAATGACTCTTCAGGTTTATAATGAACTGAAAGAAGCTTTAAAGACGGAAGATATCATTGTTATTGTAGATGCTGAACATCTTTGTGTGTCTTCTCGAGGAGTAAAAGATAAAACCAGTTCAACTGTAACCTTAGAATATGGTGGAAAATTTAATGATATCGCTTTAAGAGATGAGTTCATCAAATTATTAGACTTAAAAATAAAATAAAAGAAGTTATTAGTGTTGATAAATGCATAATTCTATAATTTAAATGCGACGCCATCGCAAAAACAAAAATTATTTATATATTTATCGAGAAAAATGGTCCGCTATGGATCATCTCAAAAACATCTAATTAATCTAAAATGGTAACTAAAGAACAAGTAGTAAGTGCCCAAAACGAATGGGGAGCAGGAGTAGTGAAAATCGGTTCACTAAAAGAGCAAAGAGCAGAATGTGAAGCTTTCGCCAATGAATTTCTTGATAAGCTTTACTCTTTCGAAGCTGGTCCTGTTTTGTTCAAACCTACAAAATGTGCTGTAGAGCAATTTAGACCAACAAAAGCTGAAGCTTTATCTTATTTTATTGCAGGTGAAGATCGTGCTTGTGCAGAAGACAAAGGTTTTGCAATTAACCCTTGGACAAAAGTAAGATTCGAGAATTCTGATATCATTCTTGAAGAAAATAGAGCTATTGTTATGGGTAACTACTTCTTTACTGATTTAGAGGGTAACGAAGCAAAAGTGGAATATACTTTTGGTTATAAAGTGAAAGATGGTGCCTTGAAAATTGATCTACACCATTCATCATTCCCATACAACCCAGTGGTTGCTTAATTAAAATGCAAAAACATCTATATTTTGTCTGTCCGACAGATCATCTAGAAACAATTATTGAAGCTACTTTTAAAGAAGAGAATTATTATTATTCATCTTTGGGTAATTCTGTCTCTTTTGAAAAAGATATTATCAGTGAAATCAATGACGTTATTGAAACCAATAATATCAAAGAAGTCACATTTATCCTGTCCAATACAAATAAGTTGATTTTGGATGCAATTCAGCATGAAAGTCAGCCTTTAGTGATTGGGATGAAAAGGTTCTATTATGATGTAATCAGACAAAAAGGCGAAATAAAGTGTTTTTAAAGAATACACATATTCCAATTATCTCTTACTTACTGGACAAAAAGGTAACTGAGTTGAAACCGAAGATAAACAAATGGCTTATTGAAGGAATTACAATCAACGCAAAAGTTTACCATAGAGAAAAAGGGATATTTAATGAGGTCAATCAAGACCTGTTTAACATCAAATATTTTTCTATCAACTGATAATCTTTTTTGATGAAAAACATATAACCCCTATCAGAATATTGTATGATTTTGATAGGGGTTTATTGTGTTCAAAAACCTATTTTTTATTGTATTCATTATCTATCTTTGGCCTGTAAAAAATTCACAAACAACTCTCTCCAATGAAGATTATGGAAAACATTGAAAAACAACTTCAACAAAAAATTGACTTAAAAACTAAACCACTTGGAGCTTTGGGAATGCTCGAAAAACTAGCTTTTCAAATCGGAAAAATTCAAAATACATTAACCCCTAAATTATCAAAACCATCGTTAGTGGTCTTTGCTGGAGATCATGGTATTGCAAAGAGTGGAGTAAGTGCCTACCCACAAGAAGTAACTTTTCAGATGGTACTAAACTTCTTAAATGGAGGTGCTGCAGTAAATGTTTTTAGCCAACAAAACCACTTCGATTTAAAGATCGTAGATGCAGGGGTCAACTTCGATTTTGAAGTAAATGATCAGCTTAAAAATGCTAAAGTTGGCAAGGGAACAAAAAATTTCCTTGAAGAAAAAGCCATGAGTAAAGAAGAATTTGAAGCTTGTTTACAAAATGGAAAAGCTATAGTAAAAGAAATGGCTCAGAAGGGTTCAAATGTCATTGGCTTTGGTGAAATGGGCATTGGAAACACGTCGTCATCTGCCATGATTATGAGTAGTCTAATAGACTTACCATTAGAAAAATGTGTTGGAAGAGGAACAGGTGTAGACGATGAACAATTAAAAAATAAGATTGATATCCTACAGAAAGCAAAAGACTTCCATGGTTCAATAAACTCTGCAGAGGAAGTTATGGCTACTTTTGGTGGTTTTGAAATGGCACAAATGTGTGGTGCTATGCTTGAAGCATATGAACAAAATATGATCATCTTGGTCGATGGCTTTATTGCCTCAAATACATTTTTAGTAGCCTATAAAATGAACCCTGCCATTATTCAGAATGCTATTTTCTGTCATTTATCTAATGAGAGTGGTCACAAAGTGCTTCTTGATGAATTGAATGTCTCTCCTATTTTGAATTTAGGAATGAGACTAGGCGAAGGAACAGGGTGTACAGTTGCGTATCCAATTATTGAAAGTGCCGTTAATTTCTTAAATGAAATGGCTAGCTTTGAAAGCGCTGGAGTAAGCGATAAAGAAAATTAATACTACGTTTATGAAAGAAGAAATCCGAATATTCTTCACATCACTAATGTTTTATACAAGGATACCGAGTCCTATTAAATTTGATTATGATCCCGATTATATCAATAAAGCCACTCGGTACTTTCCTTTAATAGGGTGGATCGTTGGTCTCATCTCTTTTGGTGTTTATTGGTTAAGTTCCTTTCTATTTGATACTTCTATCGCTGTCGTCTTTTCTTTAATTGCAGGTGTTTTAACTACTGGTGCATTTCATGAAGATGGATTGGCAGATGTAATGGATGGTTTTGGAGGAGGATGGACAAAAACCAAAATCCTAGAGATTATGAAAGACAGTCGAGTGGGCGCCTATGGAGCTATTGCTTTAGTGCTATTATTTTTGATAAAATACACTTCCCTTCTGTCATTATTTACAACATTAGAAAACCAACCTCCATACGTTATCGCCTTGTATTTTGTGAGCTATCATGCGTTAGGAAGGCTAACAGCTATTAATATCGTTTTTACTTCAGTCTACTCAAGAGAAGATGCTACCAGTAAAGTAAAACCTATAGCTAAACAGCATGGGTGGAAAGAAATCATTGGTGCATATTTCTTTGGTATCACTCCCTTATTTCTTCTTGGTCAATGGCATTTCTTTATTGTACTACTCCCATTATTTGTGACCTACCTTTATTCAAAAAAGTACTTCGAAAAATGGATTGATGGATATTCTGGAGATTGTCTTGGAGCGGTAGAGCAAATTGCAGAATGTGTGTCTCTATTAACTTTTATCTCAATATGGAAATTCATGTAATTCGACATACTCCTGTTGCTGTTCAGAAAGGTATTTGTTATGGACAACTAGATGTTGATGTGGCTGATACTTTTGTTGATGATGTCGCTAAAATTAGCATTCAACTTGATACAGATTACGACACTATTTTTTGTAGTCCATTAAGTAGATGCCAAAAGTTATCAAAGGCACTTCATCTAGAAGGTGTAAGACTGGATAAGCGATTAATGGAATTTGATTATGGAGATTGGGAAGGTAAAAAGTGGGAAGATATTCCACAGGAAAAACTTCAGCCTTGGATGGACGATTTTGTAAATCAAAAAACACCAAACGGAGAATCTTTAAGAGATATATTTCATAGAGTCGAAGAGTTTATCACTACCTTAAGAGCTGCAGGTTACAAAAAAGTTTTACTGGTGACTCATGGTGGTGTGATTCGATGTCTATGGGCTTCAATATTAGAAATGCCTTTACAAAATCTATTTAAGGTTCCCGTCGGCTTTCATGAAAAATTTATTTTCAATCTTGGTACCACCAAAGAGCTGGATGGGATTATAAGAAAAGGATAAATAAAACCACAAGCGTTTACTGATAAGATCAGGAACTCTTGTGGTTTACTATTTTTAGTATCTGACTACAATGTATTTTCTTCGATATAAGCGTTATATCTTTTTTTGAATTCACCTTTTATTTCTCTCAAAGGATACCCTTCAAAAGAGTAGATATAATTCATACCTATACTATCTAATTCAGAAATAAATTGATAACTGAATAATGTCTGTTTTTCAGCAGGTAACTCTTCAAAGAGAACCTCTAAGCTAACTTAAATAGATGGTTACCCACTGAGCAATCATTTTTCCTACATAATTAGAATATTTACTTTCTGTCAATAAATGATCTGCCCCATTCAAAGAAATAAAGCTTTTGGGATGATGTGCATATCCATAAATTTCTGCCGCATTCTTTATTTCGACAGTTGTGTCTTGTGGAGAGTGAAGAATAATGATAGGCTTTCTTAATGTATTCATTACCTCTTCCATATTGGTATTTGTAATATCCTCTACAAATTGTTTTGAGATTGTAAAACCTCTCCCTCCTAGCTGAACTAATGCTTTCCCTTTTTCTTTAATCTCATCAATACTGTGTTGAAAAAGATGTTGAACATGATGAGGTGCCGATGGTGCTCCTACTGTGGCAATCGCTTCTATCGATTCAATTTTCTTTCCTGCGTAAATGGCTGCCGCTCCACCTAAAGAGTGTCCGATCATTAACTTGGGTGCTTCATATTCTTCACTTAGATACTCAGCAACATCTACCAAGTCTTGAATATTGGAAGAAAAGTCTGTTTCACTAAACTCTCCACCACTTTGCCCAAGACCTGTGAAGTCAAAACGCAATACGGCAATTCCCATAGAGTTTAAAGCTTCGGCAATATTCACTACAGCATTTAAGTTTTTACTACAGGTAAAGCAATGAGCGAAAATTGCATAAGCTATTACTTCATTTTGTTCTGGTAGTTCTAATTTAGAAGAGAGCATAATGCCCTTACTGTTTTTGATTTTAAGATTGATAGATTTCACTTGAGATAGTTTTTGGTTTGGTTCAATTAATATACACATAAACCATGGAGATCTTGATGCGTTTATAACCCTTTATTGTTTCGAGACTATTAAATTAATTTGATTCAAATTAGAATCAGATTATTACTTTAATACGTCTTCTTTTAATTACTTTGAAAGTATGAATACTCTTAATGCTGAAAAATCACAACTTCGACAATTGGTAAAAATTGCCATCATGACTTCCCCTCTGATTGCTATTTATACCATAATGCCTATGATGCTGTTCATTTCTTCTTTACCTCAAACGGAGATTGTAGAAATGTATATTAGTCGCTTTAGTTACACCGTGATTTTTAAAGCACTGTTTTGGGTAAGTGTAGTTATTTTTATTCACTGGATGCTGAATATTTGGTTGTTCCACTTAATGGATCATCAATTAAAAAGAAGAATTCATCAGTACTGGAAGTATTTTATTTCTTACTCCTTTATGTTTCTTGTAGTGATGATCATTCAAAAAAAGCGAGCTGAAATTAACCCCATTGATTTTGGGGCATTCAAGTACTACCCATTTATTGGGGCAACAGCCAACAATACTTTTATTCTGATTATGTATTGGCTAATTACTAGTAGATATGAAAAGGCAAAACTTGAATTAGATAAAACAAGGTTGGAACTCGCCCAATCCGTTACTCAGCAAGAACAGCTAAAAAATAAGATACACCCTCATTTTATTTTCAATGCACTTAATACTCTCAAAATTTTAATCAAAAGAGAGCAGAAAACAGCCGAAGAGTATCTTGTAAGGCTTTCTGCCTACCTCCGATTCTCAATCACAGAAACATCAAAAGATCTTGCGTTGATTAAAGATGAAATCGAATTCTGTCAGAACTATATTGAATTGCAAAAGATTCGTTTTGCAAATGCTATCGTCTTCGAAAATGACTTACCAAATACAGTTCAAAAAACAGCTTACTTGCCTGTTGTTACCCTACAGTCGTTAGCTGAAAATGCGATTAAACACAATGCATTTACTTCAAAAAATATTCTGAAAATACAGATTAAGCAAAATGAAGATCAATCGATTTCTTTTATCAATAATATTATTCCGAAAAGAAATAATGAAGCGACCACTGGGACAGGATTAGATAATCTAAAACAGAGATTTCAACTTCTTGGAATCGATACACCAACCATTCACAAGAATACATTGTCTAATCAATTTGAAGTAACCTTTAAGACGATAAACAAATGAGAATCGTAATTATCGAAGACGAATACTTAATGGCAGATGAGCTCGAATCTTTAATTCTAGACTATAGTCCCGAACATACTATTGAAGCAAAGCTGACAACCATTGATGAAACCATTGAGTACTTCAATCATCATCCTGAACCGGACCTTATCTTCTCTGATATCCAATTGGCAGATGGATTAAGTTTTGAAATCTTCCAAGAAATAGATAATCATGCCCCTGTAGTATTTTGTACTGCGTATGATGAATATGCATTAGAAGCTTTTAAAGCCAACGGTATTGATTATATCTTAAAACCATTTGACAGTGATACAATCACTAAAACATTAGATAAAATACATCGACTGACAAAAACGAAGTCGGATAACGATACTACTTTTAAGCAAGTAATGAATGATCTTTCCAATAAGAACCAATTAACAACCAAAACGAATATCCTTATTTTTAAAGGAGACAAGATCATCCCTATCAATACTTCTGATATTGCTCTTGTACAACTAGAAAATGGGGTGTCGTATCTCTATACTTTTGAGGGGAAAAAATATGCTACAGAACAAACATTAGACGCTTTGGAAAATGATTTGGGGCAAGATTTCTATAGAGTAAATCGTCAATTTTTAATCAATAGAAAAGCCATTCATCATGTATCTAAATACTTTGCAAGAAAACTTCTTGTTGAAGTAAAACTTGACACTGAAGAACAAATTATTGTGAGTAAAGCAAAAAGCAGTGATTTTTTAAGATGGCTTCAAGCCTAGTTTTTATTTCACATAAAATAGGCTGTCCGTTTCATATGCAAAATTGTCCGCCTTACATAGATTTTCAACCTCTATAAAACAGCATTAAATAATATTTGTATAAATAATTAATCTATTTATATGAATTTCAAAGCTGTCTTACTCTTAACGTTTCTTCTCAGCTCATCTTTCTTATTTAGTCAATCAAAATATGCAATTAACGGACAAATAAAAGATGCTTCCAATGGAGAAGATTTACCTTATGCTACGGTAACTATTAAAGAATTGCCTGGTGTAGGTACTACTGCCAATCTTTATGGGTATTACTCATTGAGCATTGCAGAAGGGAATTATACCATCATATACCATTATGTAGGCTATGATAAAATTGAGCAAAAAATTAGCCTTACAAAAGATACCAATATAAGTATTGAACTAAATCCCACTGCTCAAAGTCTAGAGGAAGTTGTTATTACTGCGGAAAGGGAAGATCAAAATATTACTCAAAATGAAGGTAGTGTCACTAAACTAGATACAAAAGCGATAAAAGAATTACCCACATTTGGTGGTGAAGTGGATATCATTAAAGTGATGCAAACACAACCCGGAGTAAAAACTTCTGGAGAAGGAGGATCAGGTTTCTATGTTAGAGGTGGAGGCTTGGACCAAAACCTTGTATTACTTGATGAAGCACCGGTGTACAACCCATCACATCTAATGGGCTTTTTCTCTGTTTTTAATGGTGATGCAATAAAAGGTGCTACCATGTACAAAGGTGGGATGATGCCTGAGTATGGTGGGCGTACTTCTTCTGTTCTAGATATTAGGATGAAAGAGGGAAATGCAAAAGAATACAACGTCACTGGTGGAATTGGAACCATTGCATCGAGACTTACCGTTGAAGGTCCTATTGTAAAAGACAAAGGCTCATTTATGATTTCGGGTAGAAGAACCTATGCCGATTTATTTTTAGGATTATTAGACGACCCTGCCTACAAGAATTCAGACCTTTACTTTTATGATTTAAACCTAAAAGCGAATTATCGAATTTCAGATAAAGATAGAATTTTCTTATCAGGATACTTTGGTAATGACAAGTTCGGAATGAGCTCGGACATGGGGATCAATTATGGTAATAAGACAGGTACGCTTCGTTGGAATCATGTATTCTCAAGTAAAGTTTTCTCTAATACATCCATTATCTATAGCGATTACAATTATGAATTTGCTATCGGCGAAAATGAAGACCTTATCGCACTTGAATCGGTGATCAATGATATCAATATAAAACAAGACTTCACTTTCTTCGCCAGTAACAAGCATACGTTCAAATTCGGTTTAAACGCTATTCATCATACAATTCAGCCCGGTAATATATATGCGGGTGAAAACACTGGCATTAATTCACAACAACAAGCCAATCAATATGGTATTGAAGGAGCCGTATATATTCAAGATGAATTTAAGGTATCCAATCGTCTAAGTTTAAATTATGGTATCCGCTACTCACTATTCCAAAAAATTGGTGAAGGATCAGAGTTTGAGTTCAACGATAAAGGAGAGGTCATTGGAATGAAAGAATACCAAGATAGAGATCTAATGCAATACTATGGTGGTTGGGAACCTAGACTATCTGCTAATTATTTATTGAATTCGGTCAGTTCAATTAAGCTTGGATACAATAAAAACTACCAATACATGCACATGCTAACGAACTCTACTTCATCTTCACCTACAGATACATGGATTATGAGTTCAAATAATGTGAAGCCTCAGGAAGCTCAGCAAATTTCATTAGGCTACTTCCGTAATTTTAAAGACAACACTTTTGAAACATCGATCGAAACTTATTACAAAGACATGCAAAATGTCATTGATTATAAGACGGGAGCCAATGTTTTTCAGAATGAATATTACGAAGGTGATTTAGTATATGGTATAGGCCGAGCTTATGGTGTAGAAATGATGATCAAAAAAAATAAAGGAAGGTTTACAGGTTGGGTAAGTTATACGCTATCAAGAACCGAACAACAATTTGATGAAATCAACCAAGGGCAATGGTTTGCTGCTAGACAAGATAGAACTCATGATATCAGCTTAGTGGGGATTTATAAGATCAACCCTAAATTAACCTTATCAGGAAACTTTATTTATTACACAGGTGATGCTGTAACTTTCCCTTCTGGAAGGTATGAGGTAGATGGAAAAATTGTTCCCTATTACACTGAAAGAAACGGATACAGAATGCCCGACTATCACCGTCTTGATTTAGCATTAACTTGGATAAGAAAGAAAACAGATAAGTTCGAATCCAGTTGGAATTTCTCGATCTACAATGTTTACGGTAGAGAGAATGCTTACATGATCAACTTTGAACCTAACGAAACTGACCCTACAAAAACAGAGGCTGTACAAACAGCATTATTTAAGTGGGTTCCATCAGTGACTTACAACTTTAAATTCTAAAATAGACCTCATGAAATATATAAACCTTATACTGCTCTCTTTTTTACTTTGGAGTACATCCTGTGAAAAAGTTATTGATGTTGAGCTAAACGATGCAACACCTCAGGTGGTTATTGAAGCGGTGATTTTAGAAGGAGAGCATGATTTCACTGTGAAAGTATCTCGAACTGCCCCTTACTTTGATAATACACCTTCAGAAAAAATAGAAAACGCTGTAATTACACTCAAGTATGATGATCAAATAAAGGATATTCCACATGTTGGAGAGGGGGAATACAAATTTCCTTTAGATGCAAAAGTGGATACTGAATTTGCGCTTGAAGTGGATGTTGATGGAACAGTCTATACGGCATCCACTACTCTAATTGAAAAGATTGCTATTGATAGTATCTACTATGAATATGAAGAAGGTTTTGGCCCAAGAGAAGCGGGATATATCGTATATATCAAATACACTGACCCTGCAGCCTACTCCAACTTCTATAGAATTACACATAGTCTAAATGGTATTTATCAAAATACAAGTAAAGACCTTCAGGTATTTGATGATAGCAAGACAAATGGTAACCAAGTGAAGGTTCCAGTACGATCAAAAACTTTCGAACTGGGAGATGTGATTCACCTTCAACTAATCCATTTTGATGAGCCTTCTTATGATTACTTTAATTCACTTGATGATATTATTAGTTCTGGCGGTGGGCCAAGCGGAGGTTCTGCTGCACCAGGTAATCCATTATCGAATTGGTCAAATAATGCATTAGGTTATTTTTCTGCTTATAGTTCCGATACGGCTAATATTACCATCACAGAATAAATAAAAAGCTAGGCTGTTCCATCACTCATGAATGAAACAGCCTAGCTTATATTTTATTACTCTATTAATCTGATATTATTATTTCGACACTTTTTTTGATGGGGTATTATTGCCCTCAAATAATTTAATTCCTTTTTGACTGTAGTTATACGCTACTTTAAAAACACTTTCTGTATCATAAGGTTTACCTACGATCTGCATTCCTATAGGCATATTTTGTGAGCTCAACCCAACCGGTACACTTGCTACAGGGCAGTAGTTTAAAAGGTTGAAAGGAATAGTGTAGGCACCACCAACAATACCAGGGAAAACTCTACCATCTTCTTCCACTGTTCCATCTACAAGATCAAAATCAGCAGGAATATGACTTGTTGGTAGCGTTGGTAAAATAACAGCTTCATAACCGTTTTCAAAAGTAGCCTCTGCTAATAGATGATACATCTTTTTGATTAGTAACTCCACTTCTGCTAAGTCTTTTCCATTATAACCGGCATTCGCTGCTGCATCCACGAAGTTAGACGCGTATTTCGTCAATGAATCTTGATACGTTTCATAGACAGACATTTGTCCTCCCATTGGTCCTGCAAAGGCCATTTTCTTGAAATTAGTCAGTAATTCTTTCGCATCCATACCAAAATCAATTTCAATAATATCGACTTGAGCTCCACTTTTCTTTAAAGCCTCAATTGCATTATTCATGGCAGTTTTCACCTCGTTAGTTGGCTCTAATATTCCTAATCCTAAAACATAAGCTACTTTTACGCCTTCTAAAGACTCATAATTAGTAGGAAGTGGTTGGTGTGCCATTACGTTTGGTGAGTAAGGTGTCGGACCAGCAATTACATTATACATCATTGCCATATCTTCGAAAGTTCTAGCCATTGGGCCTGTACCTGAGAAATAAGACATTGGTAAATCTGTATGCACAGTTCCGAAAGAAGGTTTTAAACCGTAAACACCATTAAAAGCAGAAGGAATACGAACAGAACCTCCCATATCAGAACCTGTTGCAATTGTACAGTATCCTGCAGCTAAAGCCGCACCAGAACCTCCTGAAGAACCTCCTACCGAATATTTATTATTCCAAGGGTTACGTGTAGTTCCCCAAGCGCGAGTGTCTGTACAAAAGTGAAGGTATAATTCAGGAACAGTACATTGAATAGTAAAAATTGCACCTGCATCTTTCAATTTTTGTGTTACCGGATCTGCATAATCTTTTGGAGGATCATTTCTATGTACTAACGAACCTTGTGTCACTCTCATTCCTACATCATGATGTTCATCTTTAAGACCTACTGTAATTCCTTCCAATGATCTGTAAGTTCCATCTTTATAATGTTGCTCTGCAATTTCTGCTTGTGCTAAGGCTTTATCCCAATAGGTAAATGTCGTTGCATTGACCTCTCCATTCGTTTTCTCCCATTGTGCTTTTTGAGCTTCAACAACATCTACAGGTGAAACCGCTAATTGCTTATACAGTTCTAATAATGATGAAGCAGGCATAAAAGCCAATTCTTCCTGAGAATATTTTGAATTTTGAGCATAGGTAAGATTCGCAAATAATAAAGTTATTGTGATGAGAAATATTCTTAGATTGATAAAGTAACTTTTCATTTTTTATACAGTTTTTTGTTGAATTAATGTTCAACCTTAGAAGGGCAAACTGATATAAAAAACCCTATACCTTTTTAAAAAAATTTCTAAATCCAATCTATTTTTTCAAATCTCAACCTTTATAGAATCGAAAAAACTATTATATAAAGTCCAAAGCAACTTGAAGTAAACCAAACGCTCGATAATATATTGAGCTAGTTTTCTATTCAGACAATTGCCTTTTTAATTCATTAGCATACGATAGGTAATAATTTCTGGCAGGTGCATTAATCTGTTGAGCTGCTAATCCTCTCAAACATTCAATTTTTTGTAAAGTGACCTTTTCTTTAGAAGAAGCTACTTGCAGTAGATAATCTGAAAGTTGTAATCCCCATTGGTAATTTCCTTTCTTTACTGCCAAGTTTAATTCTTCTAACATTTTACTTTCTCCACCAGCCAAATTTATTATGTTCTTTGCTTCTTGTACAGATGAGAGAGGATATAAGCGGGTAGGGTTTCCATCAAACCACCCAACATAATGGGTAAAAATAGATCGAACACCCCAAGGTACACTACCATAAAACTCCTGAAGATTTGGACTATTTTTTAATGAGTCAGGAAGTTGGACATGCTCTACTGTTTGTTCTAATGAATACCCCTTATTCATGCATTCGATTGTCTTATTAAAAACAAACAGAATCGCCTCCCCATAATTATGTAAGTTTTTATAAATCGCTTCTCTACCTGCTAATGGTCTTGTATGTCCAGGAACAAGATAGTCTGCATGAAAAGTATTCATCTCTTTTATGGCCTTCCCCCATGCTTGTACATCTCTATATTGAGAACCTCGAATGGCATATAAATTTGGAAAAGCATGATAGTAATTGTCACCAACAAATAATGTTTTCTGAGAAGGAGTCCATACATACAAGCCATCATTAGTTTCACCATTTACAGCATAAATATGTAAATCTATTCCTGCATAAGTTACCTTCAACGAATCGTCAAACGTTAGATTGGGCTGTATATAACCCTTCCCCACTCTATCATTAGAAGTAACTCCTGCAGTGACTCCTCTATTGATAATATCCTCTTCTGGTAAGTCCCTACCAAATTGTCTTGCATTCCTTTTTCTTAGAATGGGTTTCACTGGTGAATTTTCCTGTAGCTCTTCCTTAAAACCATTTCTTGCAATAATCGTTACCCCTTTTGTATCACCAATAAATGCAGAAGCACCACCGGTATGATCTTGGTGACCGTGTGTATAGATTAATACTTTGATAGGTTTATCCGATATTTCTCTGAACTTATTAGCCACTATTTCAGCAGCTCCCAATGCTCGAAGAGCATCGATAATAATGATTCCATCTTTCCCTATTATCATCGATGTATTAGAACCATCGTATCCGACAGCAACATATACATGCTCATTTAATTGAATGATTTCAGGTTGAAACTCTTTAGACTGCTCCTTCAATTTTGTGATATTGGGATGCTCTGCTTTCTGATCGTCAACATTATCTTTTGATGTTTGACAACTGCTTACCAAAAGCATCAATAGTGCAAAAAAAGTGTAAAGAATTGGATTGATAGGGCGATTGTTCATTTTAGGTAATTGAAGGTTTTTATTTTGATTTCAGTGCTTTCAGTTCTGCTTCTAGTGCTTCAGACTTTTCTTTATATTTCATCATCGCTTTCTTCAATTGCACAATCTTTTTCTCTAGCTCACTATTTTGTAGTGATTCGTACTCCACAACACCATCTACTTCTTTTACCTTCGATGCTCCACCACAGGTAGGGCAAGATTTTACGTTACTCATAGGAATTTCTTTTTTAAACAAAGATCCATTCAATTATAAAAAATGTAAAGGTTAATCCATTTCAAAAAATGGTAAATCTGAAACCTACTTATAGTCTTTTGGTGTAATTCCTGTATGTTTCTTGAAAAACTTCGTGAAATTGGTGATTTCATCAAAGCCTACTTTAAAAGCTACTTCTTTTAAAGATATATCAGAACTCAATAAGGTTCTTTTAATTTCTAATATCACATACTGATCAATAAATGACTTCGCTGTATTTTTTGTAAACTCCTTTACAATAGTGTTTAGGTGTTTTGTAGAAATTGAAAGTAATTTTGCATAATCTTTTACATTCCTAGTTTTAGCATATTCTTGATCCACTAAATCTTTAAACTCAGAAAACAGAATAAACTGTTTTTTATTTGCTTCTAACGGTGTTTTACTATGAACACTTCTTTCCAATCTCAACAAAAAGATCTCTAATATTTTAGCCAGTATATCTAGCTTCAAATAATTATTACCTTGGTTAAACTCTTTTGTAAAATGCTCTATAAAAAAATCATTAATAGGCACATCTTTAACAAGTGGAGGAGAAATATGATAATTGTAAAAATGAGAAATAGCATAGATTGATGATGCCGAAAAGTACCTCAACAAAAAGTCTTCAGTGAGTACAATGCAATATCCGCTGTAATCTTGGTCCTCTGTAAATGCATGAATCTGTCCTTTCGCAATTTTTAATACGCTACCTCTTTTCAGTTCATATTTATTTAAATCAACCTGATGCGTACCATTACCATTTGTAATGACATATAGCATAAAAAAGTTAATCTTATGTGGTTTATAAGGGTTATGGTCTGTAGTATTTTTTAAACGTTGAATGAGATCGTTTAAAGGGATCAATTCTATTCCCATTTGGGCTTTTTGAGTTTTAAACGGAATGTTGGGGATTTTTTCCAATACTATCTGATTTAATGATTCACAATTGAATTGGTTATAGATTTATCAAAGTAGGTTATAAATTAATCAAAAGTATAAGAATCAGCATGGTCAATAGAGTATTATTTTATTTTACATCAAAATATTTTACATGTAAAGTAAATTTATTACATTTGATTCATAGATATTAATTATTCAAATAGTTTAGTACAAATGCCTAAAATAGAACAAGAGTTAAAAGTGAAATTTGCAAATCATAAACACCGCTTTATGACTAACTTGATCTATACTTCAAAATGGCTGGAAACAATTAATACGAACTATTTAAAACCTTTCAATATATCATCACAACAGTATAATGTATTGAGAATATTACGTGGAAATAAAGATTGGATGAATATGAATGATGTGAAGGCATTATTAATAGACAAAACTCCCAATACAACACGTTTATCAAATAAGCTGATTGAAAAAAATTATATCATAAGAAAGAGAAGTCAAACAGATCGAAGAGTTGTATATCTTAAAATCACAGATGAAGGACTGGAGCTTTTGAAACAGATTGATATTATCGAAAGCAAAGATCCCTTTGACATTCTACATAAATTTACTGATGAAGAAGCACAGCAATTCAGTGATTTACTGGATAGGCTTAGAAGTTAAATGCTTCAACCTTCTATCATCATTGACCTTAATGGGTCTTTTTTATTAATTATTTATTTTACATGTAAAATATTTACATGTTATTAATTTATTTATCATGGCTATTATTAATTCTTTAAAATGGAGAGCTGCTGTAAGAAAGTTTGATACTTCTAAAAAAGTAAATGCTCAAGACATCGAAACACTTTTAGAAGCAGGAAATCTTACTGCTACTTCAATGGGGTTACAACCATTCAAAATAATTGTAATACAAAATGAGGCACTGCAACAAGAACTTGTTCCTCTTTCTTATCATCAGCAACAAGTTGGAGATGCATCTCATTTACTGGTTTTTGCTATTGAAACAGAAATTGGGAAAGAGAGTATCGATCAATACATTCAAAGAGCAATGGATGTTAGAAATGTGCCTTATTCCTCACTGGAAGGGTATCATCAATCTGTGTCTGGATATATTTCACAAATGGATGAGAAGACAAAAAAAGACTGGGCCACAAAACAAGCTTATATAGCCCTTGGTACTGTGATGACGGCTGCTGCTGAACTACATATCGATTCTTGTGCAATGGAGGGGTTTGACACACAAGCTTATCAAGAAAAGTTAGGTCTAGATAAGAAGAACCTTTTACCTGTAGTTATTCTTCCAATTGGGTATAGATCTGATGAAGATACAAATTCTAAACTACCTAAAGTGAGAAAGAATAGAGATGAGTTTGTCATTGAAATGATTGAATCTACATCTGTCTCTCTATAATTTATGTCTAGAATAAACAAGGTCTCCTCGTTTTTATAACAACGAGGAGACCTTGAAAAATTAGATGAATGAGAATCTTTAAAAATATTTTATCCAACGAGAGTGACTTTTCTTCTTATAGTTTGAAAACGCTCTAGTCGGAAAATAAAGTAAAACAGATAAAACGATAGTTACCAACCAGATTTGCCAGAGACTATCCAATCCAAAGTAGTTTCCCTGGTTTGTACCAAAAAGATAGACACACATTTTATATAAAGACAGAAGTACATATAAATGCATGATATAGAAAAACATAGGAGCCGAACCAAAGGTCTTTAATATAGAAGTAAATTTATTGTGGAATCTTTCAAATAGGAGAAGTAAAAACATACCTAATCCAATGGTTAATAACAGAAAGTCTAACGATGGTGGATACTTCTTAAAATTTAAAAATGACATGACCGATTGAATAAATGTTTCTTGTCGCTCCCAAGGCAATGTCTCTCCATAAATATTCCATCCTCTTAATAAGCAAAGTAAAAATAAACTACCTAGACCGATTTGGAAAAGAGCTTTTATTCTTCTTTCGCTAGTAAATTTCTCTCCAAAAAGGGGTCCTGTAAAATAGCCTAACAAAATGACTCCAATCCACGGCAAAACTGGGTAAGAAGCTTTTATGGATAAAAGATCGCTTGAAAGTATGTATCCTCTCTGATATAAAATAGTCCATAATGTAAAACCCCATTCATACGGTGATAAGATAAAATTGGTCAGTGTATTATGGCCAAAAACAATGATAAAACCGACAATACCAATCCATCTATGAGGAAGCTTACTTAATACCGAAAGGCAGATCATACTTACTCCAATGGCCCACATTACCTGTAAAAAGAGAATTTTATATTCCCCAAACCAAGAAAAGTTGATGAGTGTAACCTCTACTAGAATAATAAAAAGTCCTCTTTTAAATAGAAAGCCACTTGCAGACCTTTCAGGTTTTCCCTCAGGATGTGCATATAACCAAGCTGATAAACCCGTCAGAAAAACAAATACTGGAGCACATAGATGAGCCAATATTCTTGTGAAAAATAATTCCGAACTTATCGCATGAATATCAATAGGATCTGATATTGGTACATGATAGAAGAATCGCTCTCTTACATGATCTAACAACATAAATAACATCACTAATCCTCTCAATATATCAATGGAATATATTCTTGATGACTTTGAGGGCATACCTTGATTCTCTTTCATAAACTTAATTTTTGCAACACCATCGCAATAAATAAAATATAGTTTTTGCTTCTCACTTAAGACTGAAAGTATTTGGGTAATAATTACTAATTGATGAATTATTATAAGAAAAAAAGAAGAATACTAACTCGTAGATGGATACTATCTATTGGAAATGTCCATGAGTAACAGATTTTAGTTTAGCTTTAAAAAGGACTTTGATTGGTGCTTTTCCTGCTTCATTAAGTGCCACTCTAACGGATCAGTTTGGGTAGTAAACAAAAAAAGAGGCCCTAAAGCCTCTTCCTTATATATTTTTGATGGTAAATTACTTACCGATACAGAACTTACTACCTCCTAAAATATACGTTTTTAATAGTATTAAGGCTATTTCCGAATTATGAGCGGACAAATAGAGTACAAAATAGTTTTGTTCGAATTTTTAATGATTTTAAAGGAGTAAAATATTGATTTTTCTTTTTACTAATCAATATAAAAACCCTAATCCACATAAAGCAGATTAGGGTTTAGGTAAAGAACCTTGGTTTTTATTTCACTAAACGATTAAATGTTATAGGTTTACCATCTATAATTAGGGTGTATAAATACACGCCTGAAGTAAGCTTCTCTGTGTTGTACTCTAATTGATGTTGTCCCGCATTTAACCCACCTAATTGTAAGTTATCTATTAACTGACCTTGAACGTTGTGAATTAAGATATCAACGGTACCCGATGTAGGCATACGGAAGGTAATTGTTGTTTCCGATGTTACAGGGTTTGGATAATTACTTAATTCATAAGCTACAAAATCAGCATCTATAGAGGTCACATCTTCTTGATTGGCAATTACAGTCACTTCAACTACCATTAAAGTAGATGCACCGTGAATGTCTGTAGCCATAAATGCTACTTCTGATGTTCCCTCTTTTAATCCAGTAATAATAAATTCCTGATCGTTTACTCCTGTTAAGATCGAACCATCGTTATTATCGGCAATACCAAAAGTCAAAACATCTTGATCTTCATCCGTAAATAATTCGTTGGCATCTATGTAGATCACTTCAGAAATAGATACTTCAATAGGATCAATAGTCGTTGATAAAGGAGCCCTATTGGTGTTGAGTACAGATGTAGAAACAGCTTTTTCTGTACGAACCCCATACTCATCTTCAGCAATAATGGTAAAGATATATTCACCCTCATCCTCAAAAGTTGGAGATAAAGTGATGTGAATACTGTCCTCATTCACCTCGAAGTTACCCCACTCAGGTAGCTCTTCTGCAGCAAGCGTAAATGCATGTCCATCCATACTTTTTGCTACATAAGAATAAACCATCGTTGAATTTTCCTGAAGGCTAAGCTCTCCTTCTCCATTTGTAATTTGAGGACCTTCGTTGATCAACATTACAGCTGTGAATTGAGCGTCTTCTTCGATCATCGAAGGATCGTTTGTTGTAATACTCACATCTACTTTTAATGAGTGTTCACCTACATGGTATTGAGCATCGAAATAGGCATTTATTTCCAATTCTTCACCCATTTCGATCACTCCTTCAGTTTGATCTAAACTGAACCATGTGCCAGCAATAGGATCTTTTGCTAATGCTTTCACATTATAACCCAATGTCTGGAAGTTGGCATCCGTCGATAAATCGAACCACTGATTATTCAAAGGAATATAGAATGTTGCAGGAATATTCTCATTCAATTCTACCATCCCTTGAGGGTATTCTGCTTTCTGATCGTACGTCAAACCGATGTAGAACGTCTCATTTGGTAGTAGTGCTACTGTCTCTTTTAATTGAAGAAGCTGAACTCCTATATCTTCATTCTGATTGCCTTCTACTGAAAGTTCTTCTTGATAAATAACGACAGGTTCTATAGCCGTTCCTGTCATCACTGTTAATTCAATTGTACCATTTTCGTCGTTGCCAACAGGATTGTACCAAGTGGCAATATGTGATAAATCGAAACCTTCTGAAGGAGAAACAAACTTGGTAATTGTAGTTAACTTCTGAGCACCATCGAAACCAATATGATTTACATTTTCAGCATCAAAATCGCCATAATACAATATATTGTTGAAGTCGTTTTGATCGATTTCATCTACCAAAGTATATGTAGAAATAAATGGTTTGCTCGATGGAGCAACATTGCTATAAGGCACATTCAAAGCTACAGAAGTTTCCCCAACTCTTTGATAATCCAAATGGAAAGCAAATTCTAGAGGGTTATTACCTTCTGTATTCTTGATCGTAAAAGATTTCGATTCTTTATGATCAGTATTTTTAGCATACACTTCCATTGTTCCTACTTCATCCATATCAAATTTTGGAGGGAGAACAAAGTTGGCTTTCACTAATAATTGCTGAGTTGAACCATCTGCTTTGTTAAGAATAACTGTTTCCTCGAATTGTCCAGGTCCTTGTGGACGAAGATGAATCCTTGCTGGAGTAGATTCTCCTACTTTGGCAAAAGTTGGTTTATAGAAAGGATCAACCACCAAAGCAAAAGCATACCAACTACGAATAGCAGGCCATGGCGATGGGAAGATTTCTTCTAATAAACCATAAATCTCTAAACCTACTTTATCAGCACCTTCAATATCCGTACTCGTAAACTGATGATGTGCCGTGCCGTTGTTTTCAATTGTAAATTCATAATGAGTACTCATCCAAGGTGTGTAAACAATATCACCTAATTCAATTACATCTTCAGAGAACATGATATCCGAACGACCATTTACAGTTAATTCAATTGGTAAACTGATGTTTTCCTTCGATGGTGTATGGTTTACAAAAGTAAGATCAGCATAATAATTCCCTGCAATAAGCTCTTCAGCATTTACCTCAAATTCGATTGTTTTTGATTCACCCGCAGCAATATTAATTACCCTAGCAGGAGTATATTCCAATACCAAACCATCGGTAACATAACTTGTATAATAGCTTGCCTGAACACCTTGAGAACCGTCTTCGTTTTCAATACCAATAACCACTGAATTATTCCAACGATCTACGGTCTCTTGGTTAATCGTTTTGTACTGCATTTTAATACGACCATCATTTAAGATAATCACCTGTGCATGTACATATGATCCTGTTCCTTCGCCAAATGCATGAACCCAACGTTCAAAACTGATGATCGTTTTCTCTTCATCGGCATAATACCACATTCCTTTATCAGGATGTTCGTCGTAGCCATCATAGCCCGTTAGTCCCCAGAAAGGAGCAATAAAATTATCAATTCCACCTTTTTTAGGAATAGCACTATTCCAGAATGGGGCCTCAGCTGTTGGTTCTGTAAAAGTGATAATACCAGGATAACCCACCCATACTTTTGAGTACGTTTTATCATAGAATTTTACCGGCTGTTCTAATTCAACAGCAGCCCATAGATCAGTAAAGCTAAAATCTAATTTTCTACCGCCAATTTTAGTGATATCAATCCATTGATAAGTTGGAGCCTGATGATCGTCTACACCTTGTAATTGGTCTGCATTGTCCTTCATGAAATAATCAAAATCAAAAATGGTTTGATTCATCGATTCGACCAATTCACTTTGATACAACCAATGTGTTCCAGAAGGAATCATTCTTAAAGTGGTATCGCCATCTACATTAGATATTTCTATCGTAAACGATGTTTTGTCTCCATGATCTAAATTGAATGATTTAGTCGAAAGATCAGCAATATCAATCGCTGGTGATGGTGCAATTTCAGCATATAAATCGAAAATATATGTTTCTCCATTTTCATCGCTAAATGTTATTTCGTCTTGAATTTTACCGATTTCAGAAGCATCAAGATATACTTTTACAGTAGTACCCAACCTTGCCTTTAAAGGGAAAGTTGTTTTCTCTAAAGTCACTTTTGATCCGTCCATCAAAGTAGCCGAAACAATATCCAAATCACTATTTCCTTCATTCAAGAAAGTGATCACATCATACTTTTCGGTACCTTTTAATACTCTACCAAAGTCAATGCTATTGTTCGAGGTTTTGATGACTGCTTCACCTCCTCCATTCACATCAACATGTACTGTAAAATGTGCCAAAGGTTGAGTAGGATCGTTATTTTCGATAGCTATATTCTGAGTGTTCACTCCATCGACTAATCCTTCTGATGAAACATCAAAAGTGATATCCAACGACTGACCAACTCCAACCACACCATTTGTTTTTGATAAGTTCGAGATAATCTGAGGACCAGGATACTTCAAATCAATCCATACATTTTGATAATTGTTTTGGAAGATCAATTCCGGAGCCATCACAAATTCGTAGATATAAAAACCATCTTGTTTGTCTGGACTTTCTACACCCACAAATGGATCGATAGAATTACTGTTTGACCAATTTAAATCGAGGTAACGCATTTGCGCCTGACCATCATAATACAATGCCAATTGGAAAGTCATCGGATCTCCAGAACGGAAAGAAGTTACTCTTGAATGAACATTTTTCCACTCAAAAACCACATGATCATCAAATACTTTGTAGATTATTTTACTATCTACTAAAAGGTCGAAATAATCGTACATTATGGCAAAATAGCCGTTGGAAGTGAAGTCTTTTCCTAACAACTGTCCGAACGATCCGTTCACTGGATCTTTCTCATCTACCGCTACCATACCGATATGCGACATGTACATTTTTGTCACTAGCGTATCGTAGAAAGGGAATTGGAACCCTAAATCTACTTCCACATAATCTAAAAATGGATTGGTCTTAAATTGTTCGGATACATCTACAGCACCTTCTGCTCCGTCGAGTTCTTCCCAGATAAAACCTTCTTTTTTCATTTCCCAAGCATAACCAAACTTGTGTCCTGCCTCGGATGCTTTATCGCTATATTTTGGAATGTTGAAAGACAAAGGATAGTTCCCTGTATTTTCAATAGTAATACTGCTTTGAGTAGAGGAATGGTGGGCTAAATGCAATGTCTGCTCTTGTGGGGTAACATTAATTTCTGATGGAGCCTCACCCACACCTGTAAAGTTCACTTGAGTAGAGTGACCATCACGATCAGTAATAGTGAGTATACCACTTATGTTTCCTGTTACCGTTGGGGTAAATTTCACCACCAAATCTTGTGTTCCTCTTGGAGCAATATTCCAAGGTCTTGAAACCAATTCGAATGCTGTTCCATCTAAACCTTCCCAAGTGATTCCTCCTTTAAAAACACCATAACCAAAGTTATTTAGTTTTACGATCACTTCTTTTTCTCTACCGATCTGTACGGCACCAAAATCTACTATTCCAGGAACAACGAGGGCAGGTGTATGTCCATCTACATTGATCACAGTATTCACTCTCACTCCTTGGTTATTCTGGTCGTTAGACTGAATGATAAGGGCAGTAGTCACCGAACCATTTTTAAGTTTTGAAATATCTGCTGATAGATGAATTGTTGCTTCACCTTCACCATTTATTTCTCCTTCTGTCGGCGTTATTGTCAGATAGTCTCCTTGATATTCTTGGCGAGTAACTAATCCTTGAGTGAAAGAATAATTAGGTTTTCCGATAGCATCTTCAATCACTTGGTAAGTCTGTCCTTCATCAAAAGAAAGCCACTGATAACGGCTTGCATCTGGATGGTCATTGGCATCGCTCACCCCAAATGGATATTGGTTGCCTTTAGGATAATGTACCTTTAACCAAACCACATCATTATGTTGGAAATAATACGATTCTCCATTCTCCAAATAAATATATTTTGGACCAATAGTTTTGTCTTCGATCTTTTTCGATAGTACCAATTTGGCTTCAGAGAAAATAGGACCGTGGTAAACTTCTACAGTTACTTCTCCATGAGTAATCTCGTTGGTAAATACATCTAATGAAGTAAGGTTAAACCCGTTTTCGTTTTCTACTCTGTAGGCAGCTACTGTAGTGTGAGATTTAGAAAGATCTTCTTCTCCAATGACGAAACTTGCATAAATCGCATCTGTATAAGCTAACCAATCTTCTTTAAATGGAGTAAGTTTATCGTTAGGCTTTTCTTCTTCGAAAACTTCTCTGAATGGTACCGCTTCGAATTGTTGAATAGGATCGCCTTTTACCACTTTCTTATCAAATGATATGGCCGACCATGTTTTAACACTAAATGCTTTTTGTCTCTTTTGGATGTCCCAATACAGTAAAGCATCGTTGGTGTTACTGATCACAAAATCTGTTTCTACAGTTTCTCCATCATTAATATTACCCGACATCTCAATAGCATTCTGCCATTCAAAATCTACTTTGGGATAATCAAGAGATGGACCATTATTCGTTGTTAGAGAGAATATTTCTGATGCCTCTGAGGCATTCCCCCAACGATCATATACAGTAATTACAATAGAATACGTTGTTTCGCTTTTTAAGTCTTCCAGCATGTAGTTCATTACCTCACCAGCTTCTAAAGAAGTAAAGGCGAATAACCTTTGTGCTGTGGCGTCATCAAATGCTCCTTCTGAAACTTGAATAAGATACTTACTTGGTTTAGTATCGTCTTCATCAGTAGGTGTTGTCCATTGAAGTTTAGCAAAATCATTTGAAATTGCATACAATGCAATATCAGTTACTTTGTTAGGAGCAATGCCACTATTTTCTTTAATGGCGATAGAAGCATCAATTAAACCCGTACCCATTTTACCTAAGTAATCTGGGTTATCATCTTCTAAAGATTGAACAGAATAAATTAGTTGATTCCATAAAATATCTGGAGTAAAATCTTCTCCTCCCATTTTGGAAACGATAAGTGCTGCCACACCAGAAACATGTGGACAAGCCATTGATGTTCCTTGTAAATATCCATAGTTATCCGAAGGTAAAGTACTTAAAACACCGTGTGAATTTCCATATGTATTTTGATCTCCACCAGGTGCTGAAATATCTACCCAGCTACCAAAGTTAGAGTAGCTTGCTTTCTTACGCTCCGATCCTGTTGATGAAACTGCCAATACCTTGTCGTAATATCCAGGGTACATTTTAGCGTCAACATTAGAGTTACCTGAAGCAAAAATGACAATACCACCTTTCATTGGGCTACCTTCATAATCGCCTGCCTCTTCGATAAAATAATCGATGGCATCCAGTACTGATTGCTCGTAGCTATCGATATTTCTGTAACCCCATGAGTTCTGAGAAATAACAGCTCCATTATTGGCCGCATATACATACGATTGAGCAATATCGGCAGCAGATTGTCCGCCTAGAATCTGACAAGACATTAAACGAATACCATCGTTATTACCCGATCCGCCAGCAACACCTGCGACACCAATGCCGTTATTGTTTGTTGCTGCAACTGTACCTGCAACGTGTGTTCCATGAGTTTGTGGGTCGATCACTCCACTATTGGTAGCGAAATTGAAACCATATACATCATCGATGTATCCATTTCCATCATCGTCAACTCCAGGTGTTCCATTTAATTCTGCTTCATTGATCCACATATTGTTGACCAAATCTTCGTGTTTAACATCAATACCTTCATCGTGAATGGAAACAATAACATTTGATGTTCCTGTTACTTCTTCCCATGCTTTATCTAGATAAATCCCTGCCGTTGCTAATTTTCCGTTGGTTCCGTCATTAAAATAATGCCATTGGTCAGCTAACAAAGGGTCATCAAACGATTGGATGGAAGTAGATTTAGCCGTAATGTTTGTGATTTCATCATTTGATAAAACATATGTTCCAGCTTCTCCCCCAATCAATTTTTTTTCTAAAATTGCTTCAGAAATGTCGACCTCGGCTACCGAATTATAAGCAGAGAGTACTTGATGAATATCCGCTTGTGGATCTACTTCGATTTGATACCATAAATGTAAACCGTGCTTTACAAGTTTATCCTCGAATTTTGGATGATATGGAAAAACTCTTTTTAGATCGTGAGCATTTACTTGAGTACTGACCACATCGAAAGCAGCTAAACCTAACTTAGTCGGTTGCCCTAATTGTTGTACAGATACTTGTTGTTCGATTTTAGGAATAGATTGTGGTCTGAATTTAATTCGAACCACTCCTTTAGCTTCTCCTTTTGTATTGAAGCTATAGTTGTTGTTGATCCGCTGTTGTGCTTGTAGATTTGGGTGGAGTCCCATCATCAGACAAAAAAGCAGCAGTAAAGAAAAAAGTGATAATTTTTTCATTTGCGTGAGTCTGTTTTAATCATTGAATTGGATGAAGAGGATAATTTTTCATAAACCCTCTTGAGAACGTCAATCTCCTTTTTTCGTTCTGCTATGAGTCGAAGAATCTCTTCTCTTTCGATAGTAGAATCCTTTGTCTCTTGGTTTTTCATAGCTTGAAAAATTGTCTCGAAAAAAATTTCAACAATAATAAAGCTCACGCCTTTGGGTGCATCAAATTATGCCTTTATACAAATACTCACCTACCTTTATTATAATACAAAACTACCACTACAACACTACTACATGAATAATAAAATATTGACAATTAAATGTTTACATATTCATTATTTTCAAGTTCTTCTTTAAAAAACTTACTAAAAAAAGTCTGGAAATCAATATCTTTTTTATTCATATCAAGTTTTTTCCTGAGACGAAAACGTGCCACTTCAATAGTTTTTATACTTTGATGGGTAATATTCGAAATATCTTTTGTACTTAAATTTAAGTACAGGTAGGCACACATTTTTTTATCATTAGGGGTTAAAATAGGGTAGGCATTGGTTAGTTTCTCGTAAAACTCCTCGTTTACTTTTTCGAATCTAAATTCCAGTTCTTTCCACAAATCTCTGTTGGTTTCGCTTTGTAAGGTAAATACGATTGATCGGATCTCTTTTTTCATCTCCACATCTACCTTATCATGTATTTTCATCAATAATTCGGAGACCTCGTTGATAGTCTCGTATTGTTGCATCAGATGCATGATATTGGTTTTAAGTTCTCGATCTTTATAGGCAATCTTTTCCTTTAGCTTTTCTTCTTCTACTTTAGTAAGCTTCATTTCTAGGGAGATCTTATCGTTTTCACCTTTCTGATTTTTCAATCTCAATTTAGAATTTCTGAAAACGATAATTGATGTAAAAAGCAATATCAAAAACAACAATATTAAACCATAGATAATCAACTCCCGGTCTTCCTTCTGATCCATCAACTCTTGTTGCGCCAAAGTCATTTGATGTTCAGTTTCTAATTGATCTATTTTCTTTTCATAATCGTTTAACAGCAATTGATCAGAAAATTCTTTATGAAGCAATAAATATTCATTTGCCTTTTTATAATCTTTTTGTTCTTTATAAAATAGATATATATTCTGGTAGGTATTTCGTAAAAGTATAGGTGATTGTAACTGTTTTGCTCGTTCTAAAGCTTTCATGTAGTTTGCTTGTGCATCAGTAAGTTGGTTCATTTGTAAATATAAATTCCCTAATATATTTAATGAATTAATGATTCCCTCTGTATCATCAATCTGATTTTTTATCATTAATGATCTTTCAACTGACAGTTGAGCATCTTTCAATCTATCAAGTAATATATATTGATTACTCAAATTATGTAATGCTTTGCCTTTAAGATGCAATAGTTTTTCATCCTTATCACAATAATTTATCACTTTATAATAAGCTTGAATTGCTTCTTCGTTTCTTTCTTGATCTGAGTAAAGAGTTCCTAAATTAAGATAAATAGTTGCGAGATATTTATTTTTATTTGGAATGTCTTCTTTGGTTAATTTAAACTTAAGTTTAATAAACTCACTTTCTGCAAAATCATAATTTTCTTCCATATGATAAATGATACAAAGATTGAGTTTTGCTTTAAATAAGTGCTCTCTACTAATAGTTTGTATAAATATACTTTCTGCTTGTAAGTAGCTCTTTTTTGCTTGATTATAAAGCCCTTGCTTTAAATAGATATTCCCCTTTAGGTGGTAAAGTTCTCCTAAAAGTTCAGACGGACTTTCCTCTTTTACCAATAATATCGCTTCATCAACATATTTCAATGCCTCTGTAAGGTTACTTTTAATATACACTTGTGCTATTTCTTTTAGGATAAGTCCCCTCTTATTACTCTCATACTCAATTGAAAGCTTAGAACGCAGACTATCAATAGAAGAATTAGTAGCAAGTAAAAAAAATATTGAAATAGTAAATGAGAATAAAGGCTTCATTAACATTAGTGTGTAGTTTTATAAAATAAGGGACTTATCTAGTCTCTATTTATTAATTATACCAAATACATCTAAAGGTGTTTTACTTGATTATGTCAACTTTTTCATTGATTAGCTCAAATGATGTATAAATCTCTTCAACATAAATTACATATCTATATTAATCTATTGAACCCTACTTTTTATTATATTTTTTTGAGATTTTTTTTGGGGGAACACCAAATTTCTTTTTGAATACATCAGAAAATTTAGAAATAGATGAATAACCAAGTTTTCTGGATATCTCTAGTATAGAATAATTAGAAGTAACCAATAGCTGATGTGCTATTTCTAATTTATAGTTTGAGTGGAATCTAGGTATTGTTGTACCAAAGACCGCATTGAAATCTCTTTTTAGCTTAGACTCAGAAACAGCATATTTTTGAGCTAAAATTGGTAATGTGGGGGTTTTATCAAATAATTGAGTTAGTTCTTCTTTTAAGGTAGACATTCTTTCGATGTCTTCTTTATGTAATCCTCGTATTGATTGGAGTTCATCTCTATTCAAAAGTAGATCTACGAAATAACTAATCATTTCTATACTTTGTCCAAGCACAGCACCTTTTTTTAAGATTTTAGAATCATTTTCATCAAACGAAAAAAGATGTTTTAATCTTAAGGATACTTCAAGTGGTGCCATTTCAAAAAAGACCCAATCTTTATTTATATCTAATACTTTTTTGAAATTATCTCTAAGGAAAGCAGTATTAGTTTCAATGAATTCCTCACTTATTCTTATAGAAACCCATTGGTTGTGAACCCCTTTCTTACCTTTGAAAGTTATTGGTAAGTGTGTTCCTAACATACTCATACTTTGTCCGAATTTTGCTGCAGGAATATCATCAAAAGGTGTTTTGAAAATGATATTTCCTTTATTTTCAAAACGGAAATACAACATCTTGTTGCTTTCATTACTACCATCAATAATAAAGGTGATATCCTCTTTGTAAATCACATCATGGAGAATAATCTGTAGACCAAGTAAACTATCAAAAAGTTCGAATTGGAGCTGGATCTTTGGGTGTTGAATAGTTAATACATTATTTTCTATTGTACCATTGAATTTTTTTTTAAGTAACTCAAAAATATATAAAGCATTACCCGTTTGAAGTTTAATTTCATTCATCCTATCCAATAATTTATTTGATATTCATTTCAAGATAAATCAATCCTAGAAAAATCAATATAATTTTAGAGAACTTATTATTAATATCCCCATGAATTAGCAAAAAAATAAGTATGTCTAATTCGAAAAATTTATGATCTAAATCAGAAAATCGATGACTGTCAAATGACGTTAGATAGAGTGTTATTCAAATTAAACACTAGATAAATGAGTCAAAAGAATACCATTTTAGCCGTTTTTATAGCTATGCTATTATTAAACTTTTCCCTTGAAGGTACTGCACAAAATAATTCTTTGGATTTAACAACCCAAGAAAAGATGCTTTACAGAAGAGGTGTAGAAACTGCCGTATGGGCCATGCCATTAACGAATACTTTAGCCATGAGAAATGGTTTTAAAGATCAAGGATGTGGTTTTAATAATGTGGCCTATTTCTCAGAAATTCAAGATTACAAAGCTTCGGTAACTACACCGAACAATACAACTCCATATATTTTGTCTTTTTGGACATTGGAAAATGGTCCTGTAATGATAGAAATTCCTGCAATAGAAAATAATGTAGGATTATGGGGAGCTCTAATGGATGTTTGGCAAAGACCGCTTGCAGATGTTGGAGCTAAAGGAAGAGATAAAGGTAAAGGTGCAAAATATCTGATTGTTCCTGAGGGGTATACTGGACAAACATATGATGCTGATTATGTGTTGACTCAAAAGACAAAGAATGGATACACTCTTCTAAGACCAATTATTCCTGATGATAGCGAAAAATCAATGAATCTTGCTATTAATTTCACAAAGAAAATGAAGGTATATAGTGTGGAAAAACCTAAGCCTACAAAACATGTTGATATGGCAAATAAATATATTGATGGTGTAGTGCATTTTGATATGTCTTTATTTGAAATGATTGCCGATTTTATCCAAGAAGATAAATTGGAAGAAAGAGATGCTGTAGCCTTAGGGATGCTTAGAGGAATGGGGATCGAAAAAGGAGTTGAATATACACCTTCTAAAAGAGAAAAAGAAATATTATCTGTAGCTGCAAAAGAGGCTCAAGAATATCTTCAGGATACCTATTTTGATAACTCACCAAAAGCTAATTTAGGTAATGGTTGGACAGTGCTTACACCAGCAACTTCATATCAAACGGTATTTAATTGGGTAGTAGAATCTGGTGCTATGGCATTAGATGATAGGGGAAGTTCTTATTTTGCTTTTTTCTCATCAGCAGAAGAATTTAATCTGACAAATCCTCCTACAATGTACCTTTTAACAAGTAGGGATGCTAATGGAGATAAGCTAAAAGGGGAGCATACTTATAAATTTACAGTACCTGCAAATTGCCCTGTTAATCAATTCTGGTCTGTATTAGCTTACGAATATAATGATGCAACTTTTATCGATAATGTAGATAAATATGGAGTAGCATCTACCGAAAAATTAGAATTCAATGCAGACGGTTCTTGTGATATATACTTTGGTCCGACAAAACCAAAAGATGTTCCTGAATCAAATTATGTACCCACACAAGCTGGAGAAGGTTGGTTCCCATATTTTAGATTTTATGGTCCTAAAAAGGAATTGTTTCAAGGGAAATATCAATTATCTAAAATCATAAAACTCAATCAAAATAATATGAAATAAGCTAACAGTGAATATAAAAAACAATAAAATGTCTGGTAGATTACTCTTAAATAGTAAACTATCAGACATTTTTTGAATGCTATTATTTTCCGATACAGAAAGTAACAACACCCCTAAAATCTACGTTTTTGATAGTGTTAAGGCTATTTTTAAAATTTGAGCGGACAAATAGTGTACAAAAACGATAAATATGATTTTTCGAACTTTTGAAGTACTAAAATAAATCTGATTTTAACATTATTTTAATCATCATTACACTTCTCAACTTGCTGAGCACATGAATAGGCTTTACCAGTCACCATGATAGTAGGTACGTATAATTTTCACACTTTCTATTTCAGAGTCTAATTCCATTTCATTAATGGCATCGTCAGCTTTTTCATCCGCTTTTGATCCAGTAAATTCATCCTCCTTCTCTTTTACTGTACCATCAGTGTAGGTAATTTCAAAAGTTACATATAAATATTTTCTTCCCATTATTTATAATTTGATATAAAAAACACAACTGTTATTAGCTTCTCTAAATATAGTCTAATTTTAAAACATTAAGTCAAGTATTAATGATGACACTCGTGAATTCTAACATGTTAATGATTAACTTGTGTGTTCTTGTTAAGAATTAAATTAAGGAAGGAAATAAAAGAAAAAGATTAGTGGATATTGGAGCAGACATATTAGAAAATGATATAATTAAATATTACCCTGGTGTTCTCGAGATCCTATTACGTGACCATACTTCAAAAAATAATATAACTTGGGGAACTGATGATTATAAAAAGTATGGAAAAAGATAGAAAAATTTCAGAATTGACAGATTACCCAGATTCTAATTATGTGTTCCCAGGAGTAGAAGTAAAAGGAGGTATTAGTTATTTACTATGGGATAATAACCATAATGATAAATGTAAAGTTACAACAATCAGGGGTAATGACATATCTGGTCCTCATGAGCGTTATTTAGATGATTTTGATATTTTAGTTCGCGATAGCAGAGCAGTAAAAATATTAAATAAAGTACTATCTATAAATAGTACTTCAATAACTACTATTCTATCTGTAGATAAAGAATTTGGATGGACATCAAATTTTGATGGATTCAATAAAAATGAGATAAATGGATATATACCATTATATTATATAAAAAAGGCAGACAGAAGAGTTGGGTGGATTGAACGTGAAAAAATATTTAAAAGCCCTAACTTAGTAGATACATACAAAGTTCTTATACCTAAAGCAGGGTCTGATGGAGGCAAAAAAATACCCGATATCGTTTTAGGAAAACCTATGACCGTAAAAACACCTTCTGTTTGTACTCAATCATTTTTATTTTTCTACTTAGACACTGAAGAAAAGGCGATTTCACTTGAAAAATATTTGCGAACTAAATTTTTCAGATTCTTAGTGTCTTTAAGAAAAATGACACAAGATGCAACTAAATCTTCATATCAATGGGTTCCTATTCAAGATTTTACATCAAATTCTGATATAGATTGGAATAAATCTATTGATGAAATTAACAATATTCTTTATCAGAAATATAATTTAACAAGCGAGGACATTAGTTACATAGAAAAAATGATTAAACCAATGAAGTCTTAGTTTCAACCTAAAAAGGGAAAACAATTAATAATTAGTTTGACTTTTAATGATAATTTGAACTATGTTTTTATAATAGTTTGATTAATTTTACAAAGAAATTTTAAACACAAAAAGAAAGAAAAGATGAAATTTACCATAAATAATTTTGGTGCAATAAAAAGAGAATCAAATATATGTGTAAACAGTAAATTAAATCTTTTTTGTGGACCTAACGGAACTGGTAAAACTTATATTTCTTATTTACTATATGGCTTAGGTAAATTAGACCCTAAATCATATATCAATAACTCTAGTTGTGAGCTTTTATTTAAAACAAATAATTTATCTCTCGTTCCAGAGAATGAAAGCCAAGAGGTAAAAGATAAAATAGAAAGATTATCTACCAAAGATAATTTCAATTTCATACCACAGTTCAAGAAAACAATTTCTTTTGATATCCAAATGGTATCAGATATTATTAATCAAATAATAAATAACTATAAAAAAAATAGTTTCCATTCTTTATTTGGGCTTGGTAAGCATGATGTCGAAAGATTATTTGATAAAACTGAATTAAATATTACCCTAAATAAATCATTCGTTGATAAGTTTAAGGAAAAATATAAAGGTTCAATAACAATCGATAGTAACAATAAGATACTAGTTCTTAAAAAAGAGGGTGACTCATCAATTTGCCTTTATTTGAAAAATGAAAATGAATCACATTCATTATATCAGTCTGTCGGGAGAAATATTATTGAATTTTATTGGGATACATTCGTTGATTTCAATACGTACCTCTTACCAGTTGAGAGAAACTCTATCTATACCTTCAGTAAAGAATTATCTCTTAAAAGACAAGATACAATAGATAAAATTCAAGATTTATTTGGAGATGAAGAGAGTCAAAATCCTTTTGATTTACTAAATAGAAGATTAACTCGCTATCCAATGGCCGTTAGAGATGGTTTAACCGTGTCTGAGGATTTATTCAATTTTAGTAAGGTTGAAACTGAATATGTTTCTTTTGCAGAAAAACTAGAAAAAGATATTTTAGATGGAAAAGTAGTTATTACTAAAGAAAACGAAATAATTTTCACATCTAATAAAGGAGCTAAAAAAAATGCAGTTCCAATCCAATCATCTGCGTCATTGATAAAAAGTTTATCTGGTATGGTTTTCTATTTAAAGCATTTAGCTCAAAGAGGAGACATGTTAATAATTGACGAACCAGAAATGAATCTTCATCCTGACCATCAAAGATCTATAGCAAAAATATTAGTTAGGTTAGTCAATGCAGGTTTAAAACTTACTGTAAGTACTCATAGTGATTATATCATTCGAGAAATTAATAATTTAATAATGCTATCCTCTGAAAAGGAAGAAGTAAAAAAAATAGCAGAAGAAAATGGCTATGGTGAAGACGAAAAAATAAAACCTAATGATATTAAAGTAAATTACTTCTATTTTGATACAAAAACTATGGCTAAAGTTAAACCTTTAGAGGTAACATCAGAAGGGTTTGATATTGATTCAATAGATAGAACTATAGAAGAATTGAATGACACAACTGATGAGCTTTTAACAGCATTAAATGGTTTAGATTAACTTTATTATATGGGCTTTTTAACAGAACTAGACAACGTACTTCATAATAACTTTAAGTTTCAACAAATTATTGAAAAAGGAATTACATTTTCTTTATCTACAAGTTCGAATACTTCCATATTTAAATATGATGTTAATAATCAAGGGGATATATTCCCTTTTTTTAAATTAACAGCTGGAGTAAGAAAACAAGCCGATGCAATTATCTTTCTTGAAACTAAATCGGGAAGGCCTTATATTTTAATTAGTGAAATGAAAGATGGAGACAGACCAAATGAAGCTAAAAAACAATATTTAGCAAGTAAATTATTTGCTGAATATATTATCAGTACCATAAATCGTGTTTACAAAAAAAATTATGCACCAGTAATTAGAGGTGTATGCGTTGGTACTAATCTCTCTAAAACCCCCCAAAGAAAAACGACAACCACTAAATTCAAATTCGATAATGATGGATGGTGTATAAAGCCAAAAAAATGGAATAGTTCTAAAATATTAGTAGATAAAATGTTAAGTTCTAGTTAAAGAGCGTAAACTTTAATAAAAGCAATGAAACACGAAACAGAACTCAAAAGCTACAAAGGTACATTAGAGCAACTTTCTCAAGAATTAGGCGATTTGACTTATGACTCCTTAGCGTTATTTCTTGATGCTTTAAGCAAAAAAATTAATATGGATGGGGATGCAGATTTTCAAAGAAATAGAGTTCAATTATCTAAATACCTACATCAAGCTTCTAAAGATTTGGAAAATGCTTCTAAGGAAATAGATAAAGCTTGGAAAATTTGCGAACCTTATATGTAATAGGTAGTGTATACTATGTATATTTTGTATACTAACTATCCAAAACCTTCAATTTTGAACTGTATTTACAGTTTTTAAATCAAAGTTAGTCTACATTGCACTGTATACTTCAATGTAGACTAACTATGTAAAATTAAAAAAGCAGACCTCCTTGCTGAAAATCTGCTTTAAAAATGGGAAATTACTTAGTACTATTTTATATAAATTTCTGTACTTCTTCTTTTCTCTATCAATCGGTAATAATCATCTGTGAAACCTCCTGAAAGTGATTCTTCTGACTCTTCTTCTTCTGAAGTGTCCTCTATAATTTCCGTTTGATCTGCTTCAACATCCACTATTGACTCTTCATTGTTGAATTCTTCTTCTTGATTATGATACTGCTTTAATATTAGATTAAACATTGTTTTTAGGTTTTAAATGAATGATTCGATTTCTGATACTACTTCTGGTGAGAAGTTAAATTTCACCTCCTCCAATAAGTTGTTTTCGTCAAATTTTCTTAGTCCTTGCTCAAAGTAATCCGAAAGTTTGACTACAAGGAAATATTCTTCCTTGAATGCTTTAAAGAATTTTGGTGCTTCTGAGACTTCAGTTTTCCAATCCCAAAATTCATTAAATAGATGCAACACTTCCTCATGGCACAGCTTTACTCCATCTATAGCTAAAACTTCTTCAAAGTGCCCTATTATTTCCTGTTGAAGTTGTCCTTCTTTTTCTTGAAACTCTAGGGCGCCATTTAACTCATACGTTTTAGATTGGCTCTTTTCAAGCTCTTCTTTATAAAACTGTAATTCGTTTTTCATCTTAGCCATTTGTTTTTTCATGGCTTTCGCTTCCTTGTCTTTCTTAGACTTTTTCTTCATCTTCTTTGAAGGTGTTTCAGTTGGAACAAAAACGTCATTAATCTGTTCATGTTCTGTTCCATCCATAGGAGAATTTCCTTGTAGAGAGGTTCTTCCTCTAATAATCTCTCCTACTTTTCCGTGAGACAAACCTACTTCTGCCCCAATTTTGCGATAAGACAGCCCTTCCTCATAGAGGGCTATCACTTTTTCTGTTAAGTTTTCCATTTTTAATAAAATTAGATGTGCTCCTTAAGAGCTTGTTTAACTTGAGTGGGATTGAACCCTAAACTGCATAGTTTCCTCATATCTCTGCATCCACTATGTATTGCTGACAATAGTGCTTCTTCTTTTTCTTTGATTGAAGAAATGGGGTCGGTACTAGGCAAACCGCCTTTATCGTTATGATTTCCATATTTTATGTCATGGTCATGTAGTTCTTGATGTAGTGTTGTCAAGGCTGTTTTCCAATCTGGCTTTATTTTAATAAGCGTGGAAAGTTCGTTGACAGATTGATATTGATAGTAGACGATAAACCAATATCCGAATGCAATTCCTAAGTCAATGAGAAGGAATAATATCACCAAAATAATTCTAGGCTCTTTACTTTCATTCCTTAGCTTCTTAACCTTGGTTTGATAGGTGTCTTCAAGCTTCTTTTTATCATTTTGAAGGTTTAAATCAATTTGTCTAATTCGATCTTCATACTGTAAAACCCTTAGATTTTCCTCTTTTGAAAGCATCTGCCCCCAGCGTTTCTTACTTGCCTTATCCAATTGTAGAAGCTTCATTTCATAGAAGCTTTTCCTTGTATTAGCAATACTATCCAACGAATACTTTTCAGATGCATAGTTTGCGGTTATTTCAGTCGTATCTAATTTTACTTCAACATACCATTGATCAATTCCTTTACAGGAAAAATAGATACTTCCTATACTAAATAGCAATGCTAATATTGCCAATAGACCAATGGGTTCTTTTCTGTATTTGGATTGAAACAAAGACGAAATACTCACTGACTTTGCATACTCCCAAATCAATATCACAATCCCCGAAGTGATTAATGCAACCATAGGTTGAAAGAGTAAATCAAATGTTGATTTCACAAACCAGACTCCTGAGCAAATACTCATAATTGGTAGAAAATAAACCAATACATGAACTGTTTTGTAGAGTGCTTTATAACGCATTCCATAAGGTCTTGATTCTAATAATTCAGCATAACTATCGACCAATTTTATATAGTTTGCCAATTCAATTTTTCTCATTTTAAAATATTATTTTTTTGTCATTAATAATTTCTTTGCAACCCCATTCGATTAATGAGATCATTACTTTATCCAGACATGGATATACAGAATACACACTTGTATTACAACTACTTAAAACATCCTGTATATCCATAAAAGAATACGAATATCCACTCTTAAACAGTGGTTTATAAAGCCCCACTATGTTTTTAGGATGTAGCATTAAGTCGTTGCCAAAACGTTGTTTGATACTATCGATTATTTCTTTGTTGCTTAGGATTAGATCGGCTAAATCAGAGCCATCTTTTAATGATTCTCCAATGTTTGACAGCTGTATATCCACTTGGTATTTCAATTGGATATCCTTTGCTTTTTCTTTCCATAGTTCTCTAGATTGTTCACTGAAATCAGGTATCAGAATTACCTTTCGACCTATTAAAGCTTCTGCCTTTTCGAGTGTCAAACCATTCAATCCTTCTGCTGATAACCATGTATATTGTGGCATCCAAAGATCACCTAGTAAAGCTGTTTTTGCAGACTCTACAATAGCAATTATCTTATTCAAATCTTGATTCAATAGGTGCTCTCCAAAGAAGCATTGCTTTAAATGAAAGTTTGAGTTTAGTTTACCTTCTTTCTTTAGAGTGCTGTGTAACCAATCCGTTGAATATCCACTTTTCACCCGTTTCAGTTGATGGTCATACTTCATTAGTTTAGCAGTGCGAATTCGATTCTGCTTATCGATTTGCCAGAACATCACTGCATCATCTAAAGAATGATTGATTTTGAAGTTGTAAGCATTCAAATGATACTTCAGATGTAAATACCAATAGGCACCTGTTCCAAATTTGTTTAGTATCGAATTAGCAAATTGACTTTCTCCTTTTTGCTGATAAAGTGACTGCTTCTCTAAAACACCAAACTCTTCTTTTACAGAAATCTTTTTAGGTCGAAAGATCACATCGCTTTTGGAATAAGTAGGCTTCTTATGATAACCGCATTTCTCTTGACGGTCACATCTTCCTTCGTCTTCTTGGAGATATTCATTTGTATTGAAATTACGATACTGTACAAATGATTTCTTCCCACAATTGGGGCATATCACTTTTTTTGGGGTGTGAGTTCCCTGTCGAGTATCAAGCCGGATACTCCATGTTTTTTGATTTAAAAGTGTCATTTTTTTATTGTTTATTAATTTTTGGGTGTTAGTCTACATCATAGTATACACACAATGTAGACTAACATTCCTTTGAAAAACTGTTTTTTGATATTAAAATGGGTGTTTTTTGTCCTTAGTATACAGAATATACATAGTATACACTAGCTGACGTTTTTGATATATTCACCCCTTTTATCTGTCTTCATCAGTATCCCTTTTTCAAGTAATTTTGGGAGTACTCTGTTTTTGAAGTTGGAAGTTTTAATCCCCACTTGTTCAGCGATTTTATTAAGTTCAGATGTTGTTACAAGCGTATTTTCAGGAATCAAATCTAAAAAGGATTGATGATTCCCTTGCAATGTGGGTTTACCATGAGTTTGCTCTAACACTACATTTGCTGTTTCTATGAAATAATCACAAAGCAATTTAGCTTTTTCCATACTTACTAACGATACACTTTCTACATATACGCCAAGTTCATCATCAAATAATTGATGAAGCACTTCAAGCAACAATGCAAAACGTGGCATGTAATCACCAACTTTCTTATAAGCGGAAATAATAGCATCATCTTTAGTTTCAGATGCTACTTTCAAATAATGATTGAAGCTACTAATAAAATAGGCTCTTGCTTCCTTTGATAAAGGAATATATCTCATTTCCTCACCTTCTAGGACATCATATAACCCCTCCATTTTCTTATAGAATGTTTCTAAACGATTACTGGAGAGCTCTTTCTCTGAAAGGTAGTTTACACTCTCATTTTCTGGCATGACAAATAGAATTCGATATAAGAATCCATTTTCTCCATTTCCATTCTTTGTAAGTTGAGGCAAAATACTAGGTTGAATGCCTCCAATTATTGAAAGAAATGGATCTTTCACATAGAGATTCTTACCTACACGATCCACCTCACCAACATGCCCATTAAATACACTCAAGAAAAACTCAGTATCAGCACCTTGACGATATTGATTCATACTTTTGATCCAACCTATCAACTCATCTTTGTAAAGCACCAAAGCATCTTTTGCTAATAAATGGCAAAGTGATTCTTGAGTAGCATCAGAAGTAATTAATCGCTTTCGAGTAGGTTCTTCATTTTCTGCTTTATATTCCTTTTTTTCTGCTTCACTCATTCCTGCAATTGCATCATCCCATTCAGATTTTCTTATTTCATATCGTTCTATCTCTTTCTCATTAATAGAAGTCAAAACTTTTAGTATAATATTGATTGCAGGAGATTTGCCTATACTTGAGTTTCCTATTATAGCAGTATAGATACTAGGTATAGTTACCCACCCCTCTTTTACAATAACTTTCATGTATTTTCCTACAATCACACTAAATACAACAAGTAATGTCATTGCTGTATATGGTATCTCAAATGAAAATACACCCTGTAATTCCAATAGGAGATCCTGAATGTGTTTTGGAAATACATGTATAGGAAATGGATATTTCACCTCCTTATTTTCTGTATTTACTGGATATACAGTCTCTTCTAGGCTTGAAATGTTGTTCAAGTCTACTTTTTTTGGTACTTTTACCATACATAGAGATTTGTGCAAGACACAAATTTGAAGAGTATAACAACCCCCATTGTTATACTTTTTTTATGCCTTGCGGTTTATTCTTACATAAATTGATCTAAAGATTTACTTGCTTTTTCTTTTTTGTCATTCATAAAATAGACGTAACGTTCAGTGTTTGCTATATTCTGATGACCTAACATCTCTTTAATTGTGTAAAGGTCATTTCCTGTAGCATGTAATAACGTACCAAATGTTCTTCTAAATGAATGAAATGTGATTCTTCTCTTAATTCCTGCTTTCGCCAAATAGTCATTCAAAAGTTTTTTTCTACCCATAAAGGAAGTAGGCAAATCAAAAATGTATTCTTGTTGACTGTTTATCTCCTTTTGGCATTCTAAAATTTGATTGACCATCTTATTTTTAGGAATGAAAACATCATTCTTTGTTTTATTTTGAGTCTTCATTAGGTATGATTCTTCAATATCTGTCCATTTTAAATCTCGAATATCACAACCTCTTAATCCTGAAAAAATGCTAAGAGTACAGTAATTCTTAAAGTTTTGATCATGAAAATCAGTATTGACTAATTGTGTTACTTCTTCCTCTAACAGATACGGTTGTATCTTCTTTTGATTTGGGATGTTCTTTACCCTAGAAAGTTTCATCTTAGATGATGACAAAACACCATCTTCAACCTTCTCTCTGCAAAAAATCATCATCAAATTAAAATATGCTGAAGCAGTATCTTGATTTATAGCTTCATCATCTAATAGCTTTTGACGAAAATCATTAATATGTCGATGAGAAAAGTTTTCAAAAGTCAAATTTGAAGCTAGATATTTTTCCGCCTTTTTAAACATAGACTTCCAATTATCACCTCCTTTTCTATCTTTAATATATTCTTTTAGCTTTGGTACAACCAATTGCTTTCTACGTTCATGGACAAAAAGATTCTGAGGATCATACTGAATTTCTAGTAATCGTTCTGCTCGAACCCTCTTTGTATATTCAATAACTCGTTTGTTGTGATCTTTTTGTTCCTTATTTTTCGCTACCTCAAAAACAAATTCTTTAAGGTATTCTTTTTTTCTTACACCTAAATGATAAAAATCGAGGTATAAATATATACGATTATTATTTTCCTTTTTTTTAGATCGAGAACGATATCTTCTAACGGCAATCTTCATTAAAATTCGTCGTTTAAATTATCAATATCAAACTCTTGTAAGGTATCACCTGTTGCAATCCACTCTTCTAATTCTTCTCTAAGGAAAAACTTCTTTGATCCTCTTTGCTTAAAAGGAATCTCACCTGTTCGGATTAATCTGTAAAGATGAGCCCTTGAAAAACCCAAAAAGTCCATCGTTTGTTGAAAAGTCAAGAATTTATTAAATACATAACCATTGTCGTTAAATAAATCTTTTCTTAATTGTTCTACGAATGTTTCATAGTTCATTCCATGTAGAATAATATCAGCGTTTTGTAATGCCATATTATAAATATTTCAACTCTTTAATCATTCTTGTAGTCAGTTAGTTCTTGGGTGAATAATCTCAGAGCTTGTTTTAAATTCTGATTACTTACGCAAGGTGGTACGAAAAAAACACTAGTAGAAAATAACAAGCTTCAAAGCTTATAAATTTGCTTTTCACAAATTAATTTAGTAGTAGTTCGCTCGCTTCCTCAATTTTCATGAGTAAATCCTCTAAGATAAATCTAATATTATCATACCTTAATAAAGCATCGGATGATAATATTTTTTTTATTCTACCCATCTCTAATACTATCTGCTTAGAAGAAAACTTACCAAATAAATCTAATTTCCCTCTCTGATTATTATAGACGTAACTCCAAAAACCGACATCATCTATACCTTTTAAACATACTTTTAAATCAGGAACAAAAAAGAACTGGGCAATTTTTTTATTTGATATTTCATCATTCTCTTTCCATTCTACATTAGTGGTATAGGTATCTCCTAAATCAGCATAAATAAAAATGCATATAGCATTCTCCACATTAGAAATTTGATCGGATATAATTCCTTTTTCAAAATTGATTGCATCACTATAAAATAAACTAGCCTTATCTCTAAGGATAAATAGAGCATTTTCTAAGGATTCAATTTCATTACTTTCTAATTCCTCATAATACTCTTCAGTTGATAAGATATCATTAAAATGTTGAGTCACTAAAGTTATCTGACGATAATAGGTTTGCTTATAAGACTCTCTATCCTTAGCATCATGAATATATCGATACTCTTTATCCATGTCAAAAATCCAAGGTCCAATAAAATCAAAAAGCCCTTTATAGTCGTATTGACCACTCAAAATTTGTTCTTCTTCAGGGTTCAATTCTGTCAGTTTATCTGAAAGTGCTGTAATTGTAGAAACACTATCCATAATTTTTTCAATGAGTAACTTCATAAGTCAAATATTTTTTTGATGTCAGATTTCTTTACATATACTTTTGCTCCTTTCTGGAGCTTACGAATATTATTTCTCTTTAGTAGGTCATAAAGAGCTTTAGAAGAAATTTCATAAATCTTCTCAATCTCTGAAATTGACCAATAGAAATTCATATTATTAGAAAGCGTTGTAGGGGGCGGTTGAACTTTTGATTTTTCTTTATTCAATTGCTCCAATAAATAGTTTTCAATTTCTGTTTTTGGTATCCTGATACTTCTAGGAGTAATTCTAATTGATCTTATCTTACCTTCAGAAAGTAGCTTATACATATATGTTTTCCCTATCCCTAATAGTTGCTTTGCTTCAGTGGGTGTCAATAATTCTTTTTGTTGAATATAGACTAAATCAACTGCTTTTGTATCTTCTTTAACTTTTTGTACTTTTTCATCTTTTTTCTTTTGCTTATAATGTTTCTGATTACAAGAATGAGAGCAATATCGAGTAGTTACTTTCTGAGCAATAAACTTTTTATTGCAATACTGGCACCTCTTTTCTATCTGCATTTCTGTACCATGTTATATCAATGTGTATCATCTTGTACCAATGAGTCCACTAATTGACTATTGAATTTTTAATTAATTTCCGACGGACAAATTGCAGAACAAAAAAGTAATATCCAAATACGAAAAAAGGGGATTTCTCCCCTTTTTTGTATCATTGAGTATCACTTTCAATGAAGTAAACTTGTAAAAGTCCTATTTATTTTCCGATACAGAACTTACTAAAGATATTCTCCAGTAAATCATCGGTAGTTACTTCACCAGTGATCTCACCTAAATGGTATAGTGCATTTCGGATATCCAATGCTAAGAAGTCTCCAGTCATACCCATTTCAACACCATTAATCACATCATCTAATGCTTTCATAGTTTCTCGAAGTGATTGGTAGTGACGTGCATTCGTAACCATTGTATTCCCTGATTGAACTTTGTCAAGGTTAACCAAGTGTAAGGCTCTTTCTTTCAATTCTTCCACACCAGTACCTTGATCTGCTGAGATTTTGATCAAATGATCAGAGAATTCATTGAAATCAGCAGCTAACCCATTGGCCAATTGGTCCAGTTTGTTGGCAACCAAAATATAAGGTACCCCTAACTTTTCTAATGCATCAACTTCTAGTTTTACATCCTCAATAGACGACGTTGCTGCATCAAACATATACATGATTAATGATGCTTTTTTCATCTTCTCATAAGAACGTTGTACACCAATGGCTTCGACTCTATCTTGAGTTTCTCTAAGCCCTGCAGTATCAACAAAACGGAAAGTAACACCTCCAATATTGATTTCATCCTCAATAAAATCTCTGGTTGTTCCTGCTACATCAGAAACTATGGCTTTTTCCTCATTCAGTAATGCATTTAGTAAGGTTGATTTCCCCGCATTTGGCTTACCTGCAATAACAGTAGGTACACCATTCTTCAAGACATTACCCATAGAGAAAGAATCAATCAATGCTTTAATTACTCTTTTCAATTCATTGATTAATTCTACTAGTTCATCTCTTGAAGCGAATTCCACATCTTCTTCCGAGAAGTCTAATTCCAACTCTATCATCGAAGCAAAGTGAATCAACTTTTCTCTAAGTGCTTTGATATCTCGAGAGAAACCACCTCGCATTTGCTGCATTGCGGCATCTCTTGAAGCGTGTGAATCTGCTGCGATCAAGTCGGCAACGGCCTCTGCTTGTGCTAGGTCTAATTTGCCATTCGCAAAAGCTCTTTGTGTAAATTCACCTGCTTTTGCATACCTCGCTCCTACTTTCATAAAAAGTTGTAGAAGTTGGTCTGCAATAAATTGTGAACCGTGGCAAGACACTTCTACCGTATTCTCACCTGTATATGATTTAGGACCGTAGAAAATTGTAGCTAAAACCTCATCGACAATTACGCCTTCTTCGTCGCGAATCGTTCCGAAATGAGCGGTATGTCCTGCCTGTTTTTCTAGATCTTTTCCTTTAAATACTTTGTTTACTATTTTAATCGCATCCGGACCAGAAAGTCTTATCACGTGTATTGCAGACTGACCGGGTACTGTTGCTAATGCAACAATTGTATCTAATTCTATCGTATGATGCATTCGATTGATTTTAAATTCCTTGCAAAGATACAGCTTATTTTATTAAGAAAACTTTTATTCAGACTCATTCATATATGAGCAATAAAAAAGTGATAAAACTACCATTTGGAGCTTTATCACCTTTAATTTCATCCTTTGAATACAAGGACAAACCGATATTTATAAGTTCTACTTTGTCAGTTTTGCTAATAACTTTTTAGCTACTAACTCTGATGAAGCAGGGTTTTGACCTGTAATTAATAAGCCATCTTCTACTGCATAAGCAGCCCAATTATCTCCTCTAGAGTAGATACCTCCATTTTCTTTCAACATATCTTCAACTAAGAAAGGAACAACTTCAGTTAAATTAATTGCTGCTTCTTCCTCATCTGAAAAACCTGTTACTTTTTTCCCTTTTACTAGAGGTGAACCATCTTTTGCCTTTGTTTCTTTGAATACTGCTGGAGCATGACAAACGGCAGAAACAGGCTTACCTGCGTTATAAAAAGACTCAATTAAAGCAATGGACGTTTTATCAGTTGATAAATCCCATAAGGGTCCATGACCACCAGGATAGAAAATAGCATCATAATCATCTGCTTTTACGGCAGATAATTTTAGTGTATTCGCCATCTGCTTCTGTGCTTCTTGATCCGCTTTAAAACGTTTTGTCGATGGTGTTTGTGCATTGTCTGCATCACTTCTTGGATCGAAAGGCGGTTGCCCTCCTTTTGGTGATGCTAATGTAATTTCAACTCCTTGATCTTTTAGGAAGTAATATGGAGTGGCAAATTCTTCTATCCAGAAACCTGTTTTCTCACCAGTATTTCCCATTTGGTCATGACTGGTAAGTACAAATAAAACTTTTTTTGGTTGTGCTTCTGTATTTGATTGAGAGGTCTTTTCTGAACCACAAGATTGGAACATTAATAAAGAGATAAGACCGATTAATAAATGCTTTAAATTGATCATTTGAATTTTATTTTTTAACAATGCAAAACTCAAAAAATAAATTCACTTATAAAATTGATCTATGATAAGAAAAGTTATTGCTTCGCTAGTTCTCTTCTTATTCTACTTAAGCTTTCTGTAGTGATTCCAAGGTAAGAAGCAATATGATAATTCTTAATATGCTTCTCGATTTGTTTATGCGATGTTAGGAAATCGAGATACTTCTCTTTCGCTGTTTTTGAAAGGTTATTTATTATACGCTGTTGAAAAGCTCCAAAGCTATGTTCTAGCTTATCTCTAAAAAAACTCTCGACTTTGGGAATCTTTTCAAAAACCTCTTTTTGAGTTATTCTTGATAATTCTAAAACCGTTGTATCCTGAATACATTCTATTGTAAGTATAGCTGTTGATGCATCAAAATAAGCAGTATAATCACTTATCCACCAATCATGAATTGCAAACTGCAAAGTATGTTCTCTCTCATGAGTATCAATAAAAAAAGAGCGGAGACAGCCTTCTATCACATAATATTGGGTGAGAACTTCATCTTTTTCCTTTAAGAGGATATCTCCTTTTTTAAAATGCTGAAGTGCTATTCGAGCCTTTATAAACTGCCATTCCTCTTCAGTTAAATCAACTCCGTTAAAAGCTGCTTTTATCAAATCTTCCATTCAAAATCTTAATCAGTCCGAAAAAATAAGATACAAAAAAAGACTACCCTATTAAAGAGTAGCCTTGATATATTTTGAATGATAATCAGTAATCTATTTTAATAATACTTTACCATCTTCTGTAACACCTGATGAACAACCAATTACTTCAGTTACTTGTTCAATAACTGTTTCAATTGATTTGTTATTAAATGTTCCTGTGAATTTTCTTGCCTCTAAGTTTTGGTTTTCGATAACTATATCAACACCATATGCTTTTGACAATACTTCTGTCACTTCTTTTAAAGTATTTCCTTGGAAAACTAAATTGGACTGTCTTAAAGACAATGCATCATGGCTATCGTAAGTAAGTTTGTTAACTCCTTCTGTAGACAGAATACCTTTTTCGTCTTTAACTAAAACAACATAGTCACCCGAGTTTTTATCTTCAAATCTTACTTTACCAGTCACTACCTCTACTTCATTCTCTTTCAAATGAAAAGATGTTCCCAATACAGTCGTTTTTGCTTTATCAGTGATAATACTAAACGGCTTTTGTGGATTTCGATGAACATCAAAAAACGCATCCCCCTTTAGAGTTACTTGTCTTGAATCACTAGCAAATTCTTCTGGGTAGGTAATTGAACTGTTTTTATTCAACCATACCTCAGTACCATCTGGTAATTCAACCAATGCTACAACACTTCCTGATTCAAATGTTTTCAGATCAGCCTCTCCAGTTAAAGAGAAGTACAACGTAAAACCAACCGTTAGTAATACAGCCACAGAAGCAGCCATTCTTACTTGGAAGTTCCACATCGATTTCTTGCCCTGAGATACAGCTGTATTCTTTTCTACCTTGAAAGTGGTGTTTTGAGGCTTTTCTTCCTTCTCATCAACACTCATACGAAGCAGCATTTTTGCCATAGCAGCATCCATCTCTTCACCAGAAACTTCTTTTCTTTGTTTATGACCCAAAGAAGAAGATGCTTTCCAGATGTCAAGAACATCCTGATCTACATTAGAATTATTTTCTTCTAATGAAGCAGCCATTTCAGATTCTTCAGATTCGATTTCTAAAATCTTTTGCCAGATCTGATCTACTTTTTCATCCAAAGCTTCAACATTCGTCCTCGAACGTCGGCCTTGTTCCATGGAGCCTGCTGTATTCCAGATCTCCGTCACTTCTGATAAAACACTTTTGAAAGTAGCATCCTGAGCAGCAACCTCTTTGGCTTTTACAACCGCTTGGTCATCACCGCCCAAACACTCAGCAATCAGTGTCCAATCAATGTTAATTTCCTTATCCATAAAAATTCGGATAAATTTATAATTACTCGTTAATCTTTTTTCTAGTATTTCGTGAAAGTTCTTACCTTTTCGATCCACAGTAGAAACGTAAAGCTTAGGCATAGTTACGCTTCAATCTATTGACAACTAGGTAAATGTTGTGGACAAAAAAAATCTAAAAAAATTTCCCCTCAAGAAGATTTTCTATAATTAATCCAATTATTGCCCATCCACCGAACGACATTAAACTTGGGTCTGCATGCCCTTTTAACTTTTCTCTTAGTTGTTTTAAAGCTAACCCGATTTGATAATGCACTGTTCTTACAGGGATATCCAATGCTTCTGCAATCTCCTTATAAGTTAGATCTTCAAAACGGCTCATTTTAAAAATCTCTCTCATTTTTTCCGGTAGTTCCTCGATAGCAGAAGTTAATCTTTTCTCTAATTCAGAAAAATGATAAGCATCTTCTGTTTCGTTTTTCGAAACTTCCATTCTTTCGGCTACCCCTCTTTGGTATTCCCTTTCAAAGTTTCTTCTTTTTATAAAATTGAGCGTATGGTTTCTTGCCGCTCTATATAAATATGCTTTTAAAGATAAATTAATATTTAGGTTTTCTCTCTTCGTCCAAAAGTTCACAAAGATGTCTTGCACTAATTCCTCAGCAGTTTCCCAATCGTGGACCATGCTGTTAATAAAATTAAGAATCGCTTGATAATATTCCTTTGTGATATATTCCCAAGCCAATCGATCTCCTCCTTTTACTAAGTCGATCAATTCGCCTTCTTCTATATTTTCAAAACTCATTTATACTAATATCACTTATACGAAAGTTTTATTTTGTTGCCTAATATACAAAGTTTTAGGAAGTAAGGTATATGATAAATATCCCTATCCTACTTTACAGGCTTATATTCGGCTTTTTTTTATGTAATGACGAATTATTTTTCCTATTACGTCATTTTAATTTGACGGTTTTAGAAGATTATAGACAAAATTGCTGATTTACTTCTTTGTCTTTTTCTTTTTTGCTGGAGCATTGAAAAGGGACTTTCGACCATGTTTCGAGCAAATAGGACAGGTATTAGGGTCATGTCTCTGTGCAGGACAATACTCTCTACCAAAATAAATGATTTGTAGATGCAAGTCGTTCCAATCTTTTTCTTCAAATAATCGCTTGGCATCTTTTTCTGTTTGGGTAACACTTTTTCCTGTAGAAAGTCCCCATCGGTACATTAAACGGTGAATGTGAGTATCAACCGGAAAAGAAGGAACACCAAAAGCCTGTGACATCACTACAGAAGCGGTTTTATGCCCAACTGCTGGAAGTGACTCAAGGTCTTCAAAATTATCTGGTACCTTACCATCAAACTTCTCTACAATAATCTTTGACATTCCATGAATCCCTTTCGACTTCATTGGCGATAATCCACATGGTTTAATGATTTCTTTAATTTCTTCAACCGTTAACTGCATCATATCATAAGGGTTGTCTGCTTTTGCAAATAATAAGGGTGTAATCTTGTTCACTCTTTCATCTGTACATTGAGCAGATAATGCTACAGCCACTAATAATGTAAAAGGGTCTTTATGATCTAATGGAATAGGTGGATTAGGATATAAAGTCTGTAAAGTATTTACGATATCTTGAACCTTCTCTTGCTTTGTCATTTTATGATTTTGATGTTTGATCTTGCAATTTATATGATTCCGAAAATATTACCCATTTTAAATTTTGCAACCCTTAAAATTGAAGCACAATTGTACTATTAGACGTTTTTTATACACTTAAATTAAGTATCAGCTTTTTAGGCTAAAAAAATTCCGATAATCCTCATTTTGGAGTGTTGTAAGATTATATATTAAATAAATATTAAGATATCGCTCAAAAGCAAACTTATCAACGACCAACGGCGTTTATCTATCGACGAACGTCTTGTATCGAAATAATTATGGATGCGCCCCCCGTATCTCTAATTTTGTAACGTATTCAATGATTTAATCACAACACAATGAATGTGTTACATCTTAAAATCATTTGAATAACCACAATTGATTTAAACAAAGCATTATTAACATGAACACTACAATTTTGAACCAACAAATGATGACAGACCGAGAGTTTGAACGTTTAGAAACACTTACTTTTAACACAAGTGCTGATGCATCAGTTGTTATTGCTCATGAGATCGCTGATTTGATCCGTGATAAAGCTTCAAAAGGAGAAAATGCTGTTCTAGGACTTGCTACAGGTTCTTCCCCTCTTAAAGTATATGATGAGTTAATTCGTCTACATAAAGAAGAAGGACTTTCATTTAAAAATGTGATCACTTTCAACTTGGATGAATATTATCCAATGCAACCAGATTCGGTACATTCATATGTTCGTTTCATGAATGAAAACTTATTCGATCACATCGATATTCAAGAGAAAAATATCCATATCCCTGACGGTACATTAGCAATGGAAGATGTATATGCTTTCTGTGCTGATTACGAAGCAAAAATTAAGCAAGCAGGTGGTTTGGATCTACAGATATTAGGTATTGGACGTACTGGTCACATTGGTTTTAACGAACCTGGTTCTACAGTAAACAGCCGTACTCGTATGGTTACTTTAGCTGCTGTGACTCGTATTGATGCTGCTCCATCATTTGGCGGTATCGAAAACGTTCCAAAACGCGCGATTACAATGGGTGTTAAACCAATTATGAAAGCTAAGCGTATCGTAATGATGGCTTGGGGTTCTGGTAAAGCTCCTATCGTTAAACAAATGGTAGAAGGAAACATTTCAATGCAGGTTCCTGCAACATTCCTTCAGAATCACGATAATACTTCTGTTTTCCTTGACGAAGCAGCTTCTGAGCAGTTAACTCGTGTAACTACTCCTTGGTTAGTTCGTGAAGTAGAATGGACACCAGCAATGGTGAAAAAGGCTGTTGTTTGGTTGGCATACAAAGCTGAAAAGCCAATCTTAAAACTTACTACTAATGATTATTTAGAAAGCGGTCTTGATAGCTTGCTTTCAACAAAAGGTTCTGCATACGAATTGAATATCGAAGTATTCAACATGTTGCAGCACACAATTACTGGTTGGCCAGGTGGTAAGCCTTCTGCAGACGACTCACAACGTCCAGAAAGAGCTGAACCAGCTAAAAAACGTGTAATTATCTTCTCTCCACACCCTGACGATGATGTAATCTCAATGGGTGGTACTTTCCAACGTTTAGTGGATCAAGGACATGAAGTACACGTCGCTTACCAAACTTCTGGTAACATTGCCGTATCAGATGACGATGCACGTAGATATGCAATGTTTACTCAGTCAATGATGAAGAACTTAGGTTTCGATTCTGCAGAGTCTAGATCAAAATTCAAAGAAATCACTGGTTTCTTGGATGCTAAAGAAGATGGAGACATCGATTCATTTGCAGTTCGTCAAATCAAAGGTCAGATTCGTAGAGATGAATCTATTGCAGCTTGTCGTTACACAGGTATTCCTGAATCACAAGTTCACTTCTTAGATTTACCATTCTATGAAACTGGTAAAGTTCGTAAAAACCCTGTAGGTGAAGCTGATATTAAGATCATCAATGAGATCATTTCAGAAATCAAACCTCACCAAATCTATGTAGCAGGTGATTTAGCCGATCCACATGGTACTCACCGTGTTTGTCTTGATGCCATCTTCGCTTCTCTTGAAGAGCTAAAAGCTGAAGATTACATGAAAGACTGTTGGGTATGGATGTATAGAGGCGCATGGCATGAGTGGCCAATCGACGAAATCGAAATGGCTGTTCCAATGTCTCCTGAGCAAGTGTTGAAAAAGCGTACAGCAATTTTCTTCCACGAATCTCAAAAAGATGGTGTTGTATTCCAAGGTACTGATGACCGTGAATTCTGGCAAAGAGCGGAAGAGCGTAACTCAGATACTGCCAAGTTATACAATGCACTAGGTATGGCAGAATATGAAGCAATGGAAGCGTTTGTGCGTTACCATTTCTAAAAATACTAAGTGAGTGCGATAATTGAATTATTAAGCATCCGAGCGTCAGCTTGGATGCTTTTTCTTTGCACATAACTTTCTCATTCTAAACTCTCCCCACTTTGCATTGCTTTTAATCATTAGGAATGTTTTTTTAGAATGATTATTTTTTGATTTTAATTCAAGAACGTTTATCCATTCTATTGATGAAAAGGCTGTATTTTTTCTTTTTAATCACTCTACTCTTAATTACAAATACCACTTTAATCGCCCAAGAAAACAACTATGTTAAAGTAGGTATTGAAGTCTTACGCGACCAAAACTTCAAGGCACTAGCCGGTAAAAGAGTTGGATTAGTGACTAACCCGACGGGTGTTGATATTCATTTCACCTCTACCATTGATATTTTACATCAGGCTCCGAATGTAAACCTAACGGCTATTTATGGACCTGAACATGGTGCAAGAGGTGATACCGATGCAGGTGCTCATGTCAACAGCTATATCGACCCAATTACAGGACTTAATGTTTACTCATTATATGGAAAAACACGAAAGCCTACTCCCGAAATGCTCAGCAACATTGATGTTATTGTTTATGATATTCAAGATATCGGAGTAAGGTCTTATACTTTCATCAGTACTTTAGGACTTGTGATGGAAGCTGCGGCAGAAAATAACAAAGAAGTAATTGTTTTAGATCGACCGAACCCATTAGGGGGAAAGAAAATTGAAGGAAATATTGTTGAACCCGGTTTCTTTTCTTTCGTAAGTCAATTTCCTATTCCTTACATCTATGGTTTAACTGTTGGTGAACTTGCCTATATGATGAACTATGAAGGGTGGCTTAAAGGTAAGAAACAGTGTAAACTGAAAGTGATCCCAATGAAAGGGTGGAACAGAAATATGCGTTTTCAAGATACAGGAAGACCTTGGGTTCCCTCATCACCACATATTCCAAATGTAGCTACCGCTGAACTTTACCCTGCCACAGGTATTATCGGTGAACTGGAAGCTAGTTTTATTGGTATTGGTTATACATTACCGTTTGATGTTTTTGCTGCCGAATGGATCGATGGATTAAAATATGCTGCAGCAATGAATGCTCTAAAATTGGAAGGTGTGTACTTCAGACAAATTACATTTACACCTTATTATAAAGATAAGAAAGGAGTGAAATTACATGGTGTTCAAGTATATATCATAGACTTTGATAAAGTGAGACTTTCTGAAATTCAATTCCATGCCTTAGCTGTTCTAAAGAAATTATATCCAACAAAAAATCTGTTCCAAGGGAAGGAAAACAGATACAGCATGTTTGATAAAGTATGTGGTAGTGATCAGATAAGATTGAAATTCACTCAGAACTTTTCTTTTGAGGACATCAAAGCTTATTGGAGAAAAGATGAAACTACTTTCCTTAAAAAAGCATCTGGGTATATGATGTATCGATAAAATAACCTTACGGTTTGATACAAAACAGTCATCTTATTATGTTATTCACACATAACAAGATGACTGTTTTTTTATTTCCTCCAAGAAGAGGTTAAGCTACTGCTATTCTTCTTTCTTTGGCTTGTGATAGTAAATAAAATATACCTCCAATGGTAAATAAAGTATCTCCTATAGTCACAATCAAGTAATGGTTTATAGTAATGTCGGGTTGTGTAAACATAAAATACCACCCCATTAATGCCATAATTCCCTTTTCAAAATTAGAATATAAAACAGCAGAAGTTCTGTATTTTTTATTTGTTGCAGCCATAAATAAATACACACCAATACAAGTTACCATCATGGCCCAATGTCCATAAAGTGGAGCTGCAAAAGGTAATTGCTGTAAATTTAATTTTAATAAAGCTTCTGTTCCCAGAAACGGAGAAAAGATCATAGGAATGTTGGCTACAGCAGTAATAAAGCCTGTAATCCAGAAATAATATTTTATCGCTTTTTCGTTCATTGTTCTTTTATTTTGGGTAATAAATAAGAGTTTAGGCTAATTTTTTTTCTGATAATGTCTGTAGTGTAAACACACCTGCAATTACCATTAATGCTTCCAATACCATAAGCATAGAATAATCTGCTACTACCCCAAAAGAGTGGATGGAAACTTGGTTATAATCTGATAAAATGAACCATACTATACAGAAAACAATATATGTTTTTGATATAACAGCAAATAAAGCTGTAGCCCAACGAATTGTAGGATGATAATGGGCTGCAATCATAATCCCTCCTAATCCAACTGCCATAACACCCCAATGAATAATAATAGGTAAGTATTCAGTTGGAGTATTCGATGTAAAATCAAATAATAAATAGGTCCCTAACTCTGGCGATAACATGACAGGTAATGCACCCAATAAGGTCAGAATACCTGTAACAAGAAAATAATTTTTGGTGATAATGTTTTTCATATCTATCTGATTTATTGATGACTACAAAATTAGATATCAAACATTTTTATTCTATTGAGGTATGGTAAGAAAAACTGAAAAAAAAAGGTGAATAAGTTTAGAACACCTATTCACCTTTTAATTATAAAATGTAGCTATTAATACCACTGACTAATTTCTTCTAAAGACTTCCTTGTAATATTAGGTACTGTTGCTTCCTCTTCAGGATAGCCTACCGGAATTAATAGAAATGGCCTTTCATTAGCGGGTCGACTTAATTCCTTCGCTAAGAAATTCATTGGAGATGGAGTATGTGTTAACGCTACTAACCCTGCCTCATGGATAGCATTGAGTAAAAATCCACTTGCTAAACCTACAGATTCATTGACGTAATAGTTGTTATGACGAACTCCAAACTCATCTATTTCATAGACTTGCTTAAAAACAACGATCAACCATGGAGCTTTTTCTAAGAATGGTTTATTCCAATCTGTACCAAATGGTTTTAAGTCTTCCAACCACTCTTCACTCATTCTACCATGGTAGCCTTCGTATTCTTCTTTTTCCGCTGCTATTCGAATTTTCTTTTTTACCTCAGGATCAGATACAGCACAAAACATCCAAGGTTGCTTGTTTGCTCCCGATGGTGCACAACTTGCTGCCTTGATTACATTAGCAATCACTTCTTTGTCTACTGGTCTGTCTGAAAACTCCCTTAATGATCTTCTTTTATTTATTTTTTCAAAGTAATCTTTAGCAGACTGAATCATCTCTGCTTTGGATAACTCATCATGTTTATACGGTATAAAATTTTCCACTGAGTATAGATCGTATTGTTTATATCGGTCATTATAGTGACTAAGTACAATATAAACTAACCAAAATTATAAAACAAAATTATATATGGCTTCCAATAACTCCTTAGGTTTTTCGGCATGTACCCAGTGTCCTGCATCAGCAATCATCTCAATTTGGACGGAAGCAAACCTTTCGTCAATCTCAGACATGTCAAAAGCTTGAATATAGTTAGAGTTTGTTCCACCAATAAACAAGGTAGGTACTTCAATAATATGGTTACAATCTAGTGCCTTTCCTACTTCTTCGATTTTTGCTGTAAGAACTGGTAAATTCATTCTCCAAGCAAAGCCTCCAGTTTTTGGTCTATATATATTTTTTAATAAGAACGAACGTTCTCCTAATCCAGGTATATATTCTGCCAATTTTTTATCAGCTTCTCCCCTAGTTTTTATTTCACTAATTGGAATAGCATTCAATCCTTCCAAAATCGTTTGGTGGTGAACTGGGTAGAATCTTGGAGCAATATCAACCACGATCATTCTTTTAGCAATCTCAGGGTAATTAGCAGAAAACTGCATCACTGTTTTACCACCCATTGAATGCCCCAAAATAATTGGCTTTACTAATTGATGTTGTTCTATAAACTCTTTTAAATCGTCTGCTAAAATTTGATAAGAGAACTCCTCACTATGCGGAGATTGACCATGATTTCTTTGATCAACTAAAAAAACATGAAACTTCTCAGTCATTTGTTTACCCAATGTCAACCAATTATCACATTGGCCAAATAAACCATGAAGTACAATTATTGGTGTTTTGCCTGCTTCTCCTAGCTCTCTATAAAACAAATTCATTTACTCTGTAATTTTAATTAAAAGACGAAACGCTTAGTTTTGAAGTGCAATTTATAAAATCATCTTTTTCAAAAGAGATAATGAAAAGATTCTATCAAAATATTCTACTTTATAGCATCATTTTTAGCGTTTTTAGTGCCTGTGGACTTAAAACTTCTGATAAAATCAATGCGAATGATGTCAATAGACAAATAAAAGAAAGAAAGATTAAAAGGATTAAAGAACCTGAGATCGCCAAAAGAGCCTATGTTTTAGGTCAAGAACTTGCTAAAACGATCAAAGTAGAGGATTGTAGTTCATATGATCTAAAATTACTACCGGATAGTACAAGCAATTTTATCAATAAGATATGGGTAGAATGCCAACAACCTACAGATATGATTGAACAACAAGTTTGGGATGCCTATAAATACAATATGGAGCATCAACTTGATTTAGACGACAATATCCAACGTAAGAAAGAAGGCGGACGAGTGGTTTCCTACCTATATTCATACCCAAAGGTTGTTAACGATTCTCTAAAACTCCTTCAAATTGAGTTGAATCACAAAGCGTTGGTCTTATCTCTTTATTAAGAAGAAGCAAAAAACTATCTTTGCAGCTTCAAAAGAAAAATCATTAGAACTATGAAATATTTGATCGTCGGCTTAGGCAACATTGGTCCTGAATATGAAAAAACACGCCATAATATAGGTTTTATGGTAGCTGATGCTTTAGCAAAAAAGTTTGATGCTAAATTTGAAATGGATCGATTGGCTTACGTTACTGATTTTAAAAATAAAGGAAGAAGTATTACTGTGATTAAGCCCACAACTTTTATGAACCTTAGTGGTAAAGCTGTAAAATATTGGGCGAATCAATTAAAAATACCTACTGAAAATATTCTAGTCATTGTAGACGATTTAGCACTTCCATATACTACTCTTAGAATGAGAGGCAAAGGTGGAGCCGCTGGTCACAATGGTTTAAAAGATATAGAAGCACAACTATCCACTTCCGCCTACCCAAGATTACGCTTTGGTATTGGTGATAACTTTTCGAAAGGAAAACAAGTAGATTTTGTTCTTGGAGAGTTTTCAGAAGATGAAAAAATTGATCTTGATGGATTAATTGACAAATCTGTTGATATGTGTCTTTCTTTCTCAGCAATTGGGTTATCAAGAACTATGAATCAATTCAACAAATAATCAATGACTGACAAAAAACTAAAAAGCTTATCTGGTTACTGGATGATAATCATTCAGGCAGCACTTTTTGCAGGAGCGGCCTATGTATTGTCACTTCCCAACTTAGGGGCAGTAGCTATGCTGATTTTCTTTATCGACCTAGTTTTAATAAGAGGGTATTTTACTGCTCAAAATGGTGAGTCAGTTTTAGTTTCTCTTATGGGAAAATATAAGGGGACAGTCAAAAACTCTGGTTTTTATTGGACTCATCCATTCAGAAAAATTCAACGACTAAACCAAAAAGATCATATCAATCACATTGGTCCATGGAATACTTTTGCAAAAGATGGTGTTGAATTAGAAATGAGTGTTGAGATCAGATGGAGAGTGGAAGACGCTGCAAAGGTATTTTATGAACTTTCTGATCCACAAGAATCTGCTCAATCTATTGCCAAAGAAACTGCTCAAACGTTAATAGAAATGTATCCATATGAAAATAATGGAACAGAACGCGTTTCTTTGCGTTTACATTCAAGTACTATCAATAGTGCATATGCTACTGCATTAAAGAAGAAGTTTCTTGAAGCAGGTATAGTATTAGAAAGTGCTCGATTTAATGGTATCCGATCATTAAAGAAAAAGCATAACCCTGAGGAAGCTTTAACGCTTGCTCAACAACTAGTGAATGATATACACGAGTTGAAACCATTGTCAGACAAAGAAAAATCAAATATGCAGGTGCAGTTGATCAGTCTCTTAATGACAGAAAAAATTTAAATAAAGGAGAATTCAGATATTATGAACAAAGACGAATGTTTTGAGTTTGGTAAAATCACTAAAACTCACGGTCTTAAAGGTGAAGTATTAATTTTTGCCGACGTTGATGATCCTTCAGAATACGAAGGTTTGGATGTAGTGTTCTTAGAAAGAAAAGGAAACTTGATTCCTTACTTCTTGGAGTACCTATCATTACATAATAATAGATTTATTGCAAAGTTCGAAGATATTGAAACTTTAGAAGATGCTGAAACTCTAAAAGATGTACAGCTTTACTTACCTCTTTCAGCTCTACCTGAACTGGAAGAAGGACAGTTCTACTATCATGATATCATTAACTTTAAGGTAGTCGATCAGAATTTAGGTGAACTTGGTGTGGTTACAAAAGTATATACTAACAGTGCACAAGATCTAATTGAGATGGACCATTTAGGAAAAGAAATCCTTATTCCGGTGAGTGCAGATATTGTACAAAAAGCTGACTATGAAGCCAAAACACTTCATACCAACTTACCTGAAGGTCTATTAGATATCTACCTAGAAGAATAGTTGTTTCACTACAACCAAAACTGTTATAACACAGTAAATTAAAGCCCTTTTTGGATAATTTAATATAATCCGAAAGGGCTTTAATATTTATCTAGATAACAGATGTTTATGTTATCATCCATTTAAACGAATAAACATTCATTTACTCACCAATCACGTACATTTGTTTGCATACATACTTTAATAATACTCTTCACACTACACTAAAGAAAGAAGAGACTGTTTACAAAGAATCATCAAGTATTTAAACTACTTTTACGTGAAAAAACTACTACTTCTAATTGGATTATTCTTTATTGGTGGCGCGATGTTCACTAATGAAGCAGAAGCACAAACTTCCGTACAATACTATTATGGAATGGGGAACGTTCAACAAATTTCAGTCTGGCAAAACGTCGATGAGAAAAACTTACTGAACTTCCGTGTGGGGTACCAAGACTTTGATAACGAAAACGTTTCATTGTCTATTGGTTATGGCCGTTTAATTGGTGAATTTTTACCTTACTTGGTATACAATAAGGATGTCAAGTCGGATCTAAATAATTATTCTTTTACCAATGGTTATTATTGGGCTCCTGGTGGACGATGGGATTTTGCTATTGGCTGGACGCTAAATCAGCATGAAACATTAAGAGACGGTACAGGTACATCAGAAATTCCTGCAGAGACTTACTCAAGCTGGAGCCAGAGTTATTGGTTTGATGTATACTACAACTTAACTAAGATGAAAGCTCAGCTAGGTGTAGAAGCAGGTGTTACTTCATCTGGTCAGTGGTTCTGGGGTATTATGGTATCCAAGGCTTTAGACTTTAAAAAGAAGAAATAAACTGTAGATTATATAATTCTTAAGAAATCCTCTTTTGCTAAAATTTATTAGTGAATGAGGATTTTTTTATTGTACTTGCAATACGAGGAATCCCTAAATTAAATATGACTAATCTACTCAATAAACTAAACGCTGCATTTCCGTTAATCGAAGACAATAAAATAAAAAGTATAGCCTCATTTCTATTCGGTCTTTTTGTCTTCATCTTTCTTTATATCTTCCAGCCCTTTGGTATTGCTGATGTTGTCTTTTATAAGCCTCTATTGATTGGTGGGTACGCATTGATAACAATCTGTAACGTTGCTTTTTGCTTCTTCATTTTACCGAAAATATTTACAAAAATTTTCAACCCTGAAAAGTGGACAGTTCTTAAAGCCATTCTTTTTTCTTCAGTAATTATTTTGCTCATTTCTATTTGTAACTGGTTGTATACTTCTACAATTGGGCAAGAGGTTTTATTTATCAGTCATTCATTTATTAAGTTCATAGGAATCACTATTTCTGTAGGTATCTTCCCCACTATAGTTTTTATACTATTCTTAGAATGGAAACTTAGATCAGACAAGGAACAGAAAGCAGAACATATTAATACACAAATTCAAGAACAAGAACTTGAAGAAACACAGGAAACTATCTTTTTCCAATTAGAAAAGAAATCATTTTCTATTCCACTACATCAATTTTTATGTATCAAATCAGAAGGGAATTATTTAGAAGTTTACAGCGAAAAAAACGGTTCTATTCGAAAGGAAGTGATACGATTATCTTTAAAGAAGGCAAAAGAGCAAATTCAAGAAGATCACAATGTACACCAGTGTCATAGATCTTATATTGCCAACTTTGATAAAATTCAAAAAGTAAGTGGTAATGCTAGAAACTATGAACTACAGCTAGAAAACCTTGATTTTTCAATCCCTGTATCAAGAAGTTTTTCTAAAGAAATGATCAGTATTTATAAATAATTAGGCCGTCCCATTCGTCCCATTCATCCCAAAAACCTCATTTTTTAGGCCCATACACCCCATTATCTCCTGTTCATCACATATCGGTTTCTTTTTCAAAAAAGTGCTTATACATTAGAGTTACGAACCAAAAATCATACGGTTATGAAAACGACTTTCCTGTTAAGCCTTATATGTATCGTACATACTTTCTTTTCCCTTAAGACAACTACCATTATAATACACGTTAAAGGGATTGAAAATACCCAAGGTAAAATACAAGTAGGCTTGTATGACAACAGTAATGACTTTCCAAAGTATGGACAACATATCGAGGGGGTCTCTGTTGAACCGTCGACTGGTGATGTTTACATTACCTTAGAAAATATTCCTGAAGGGGAATATGCAATAGCTGTGTGGCATGACGAGAATGAAGACAAAGAACTCAATACAAATTGGGTAGGAAAACCAACTGAAAAATATGGTTTTTCTAATAATGTATTTGGTACTTTCGCTCCTCCTAAATTTAAGGATGCTTCATTTTCAGTTGAAAATAATGACACTAAAAAGCTTACTATCAATTTAGAATAGAAATGACCTATTATCAATTTGACACTATCATTATTGGCGCCGGTTTAGGTGGTTTAGTTGCCGGTGCTACACTAACGAAAAAAGGTCACAGAGTGCTTTTATTGGAACAACATTATGTGGCCGGAGGATGTGCGACTACTTTTAAAAGAAAGGATTATATCATGGAGGTGGGACTCCATGAGATGGATGGGCTTTATGAGAAGGATATCAAAAAAGATATCTTCGAATATCTAGAAATAGATAAAAATATTAATCTTATTAAAGTACCTGAAGTTTTTAGATTAAAATCAGAAAAACTAGATTTTACACTCCCACACGGAAAAAAAGCCTCCTACGACAAATTGGTAAGTTACTTTCCAAATGAGGCGAAAAACATCCAAAGGTTCCTCACCTTTATGGATAACATACTAACAGAATTACCTCAGTTTCCTTTAGAAAAATGGAAACAAACAATCACTCTGCCGATCATGCCCCTTAAGTTTCCTAACATTGTTAGGGCTTCTAGAAAGAGCTTAGGGGCGTGGTTGGATTATTATTTCAAAGACGAAGATCTAAAGCTATTACTTCAGGCCAACCTGCTTTATTACCATGATGACCCATACTCTATGTCAATGATCTACTTTGCTGCCGCACAAACCAGCTATATCAATGGAGGTGGATATTTCATCAAAGGTGGATCTCAAAAACTTTCAGACTATTTGGTATCCATTATTAATAATAATGGAGGACAGGTAGTCTTAGGCAAAACGGTTAAAGAAGTAATTATTGAAGAGGGTAAGGCAAAAGGTGTGCTTTATCATGATAAGTACCAGAATTCATCGGAAAATAGAGTCTACGCAGAAAACATCATCTCCAATGCAGCTATTCCTGTACTTGAAAAAATGCTCCCCAATAAAGAGGCATTAAAAATCAATCAAAAAGTTGGACACTTAAAACCATCTTGTTCTTTATTGAGTATCTATATCGGCTTTAAAGGAGATATCAAACAATATGGAAGCGTAAATTATTCTACCTTTTTCTCCCATAAAGAAGTAGAAACGCTAAAAGATGTTCACAAGAATTACCAAGGAGATTGGACAAAACGCAACTTTGTTTTTGTAGACTACTCACAAATTGATGCAGGATTAGCTCCTAAAGGAAAATCCTTCGGTGTAATTTGCTGTGCTGATTATATACAAGATTGGGAAAGTTTATCTTCTGATGCTTATAAAGCAAAAAAAGAGGAAGTAGCATCAATATTTATTCAACGCTTAGATCAGAAGTTTCCGGGCATAAAAAACGAAATTGAGCATTATGAAGTAGCTACCTCAAAAACAATTAGAAGTTATATTAATAGCCCAAATGGAACGCCTTATGGGTATGCACAGATAAAAGGTCAGAGTGGTAGAAATAGAACACCATTAAAATCACCCATTCCTAATTTATACTTTGCAGGTTCTTGGTCATTCCCCGGAGGAGGTTTTACAGGGGCAATTATCAGTGGATATTTATGTGCTACTCAAATTCAAGACCAACCTAATGTAGTTTCTAAAGACCAAAATGAACCATCATTAGATACAGAAAACAAAGTAACTCTAATTGAGAAAAAGTTAATAGCAGAAGATACCGTTGAGCTATCTTTTACTAAGCCTGTATCCTTTCAATACAATGCAGGACAATACCTCATTTTAGATCTACTTACGCCGAAATACACAAATTTAGATATATCTCATAGACCTTTATCCATCGTCTCACATCCTAGCGAGGAAAATATTAGACTTGCTATGCGATATAGTGACAGCTCTTTCAAAAAATCGATTAAAGAAATGGACTTAAATACCGTATGTAAAATTTATGGTCCTATAGGAAGTTTTTCTACTCAGAATGCTACAAAAGGGATCTCATTTATTGTTGCAGGCATAGGAATTACCCCTATCCTACCTTTACTCAAAGAATTAGAAAACCAGCATTATTCTAACCCAGTATACTTGTTTTATTCAAACAAAAATGAAGTATCAACGGCTTATCATCATGAGCTACAAGAAGTGCAGTTAGAGAACTTCCACTATGTTCCTGTTTTTACAGAAACGGAAGAAAGGATATCTGCAATAACATTATTTTCACACCTTCAACAATGGGATAATTTCCAATATTATATTGTTGGAAACTCTAGCTTCAATAAAGGAATGAAAGAAATGTTATTGAGTAACCCTAGTATCAACAATGAGGATATTTTAGTAGACGATTTTGGATAAAAAAAGGGTAGACAATTTTAATAACTGTCTACCCTTTTTTGAGGTATCTTTTGGATATAAAAAAACAAGCCAGGAACGCATCGCTCAACCTATTACCCTTGCTTACTTCCGTACCTGGGGGATTCTAGGGAGCAAATCGACCTGACTTGCGATGCAAAGGTACGTACATTTTTTTATTCCACAAGGGTTTTTTCTGTTTTTTCATTCAAAAACTATCAAGTTAATTATAATTATTTTATTATCAACAATTTAAAGTTTATTTTTTTTCAAAAAATTTATGAAAGAAGTGTCTTGATATCGTCTTTACTCAGTTTTTTCATAAAACTCTCTTCTGTTGTAATTAGTGTATCCGCCAATTCTCTCTTACTTTGTTGTAAAGCAAGAATCTTCTCTTCAACGGTGCCTCTAGTGATAAACTTGTACACGAACACCTGATTTTCCTGACCGATTCTATGTGCTCTATCAACAGCTTGTGCTTCAATTGCAGGGTTCCACCAAGGGTCTAGAATGAAAACATAATCTGCTGCTGTTAGATTAAGCCCTAATCCACCTGCTTTTAGTGAAATAAGGAAAATTTGAATATCAGAATTGTTTTGGAAGTCATTTACTTCCTTCTTTCTATCCTTAGTTGCTCCATCTAAGTAAGCATACTTCATTCCTTGCTTATCCAATTCCTTTCTGAAAATAGACAAGTGTTTCACAAACTGACTAAACACTAAAATCTTATGACCTTCTGATATGGCATTGCTTAAAGAACGAATCACTTCGTCAAATTTACCTGCAGAATGTCCGTAACTTTCTTCTATTAGCTTAGGGTGGTTAGCCAATTGTCTCAGTTCTGTAAGCCCTTTTAATAGCATAAACTGTGAACCTGTCACTCCTGTTGTCTCAATATGTTCAAGGATATCATTTCTATAAGATGATTTCACCTCTTCATACTTTTTCTTTTGCTCAGGAGTCATATCGATATACATCACCTTTTCTACCTTCTCTGGCAGCTCTGATGCTACTTGAGATTTATGGCGACGCATAATAAATGGCTTAATCAGACGATATAATTTTGCATATTTTTTTTCGTCCTTCTTTCGTTCAATTGGATTAAGAAACTCTTTCTTAAAGAAGTTCTGACTACCTAAAAGACCAGTATTAGCAAAGTTCATCTGAGACCACAAATCCATCGTTGTATTTTCGATAGGAGTACCAGACAACAGTAATCTTTTTCTACTTTTTAACTGATTTACAGCCTTTGTAACAATAGAAGAAGGGTTTTTAATCGTTTGAGCCTCATCTAGAATAGTATAATTGAAATAATATTGAGATAAAATTTCGGCATCTATTCTTGCTGTTCCATACGAGGTAATTACAATATCATACTTTCCAAACTGCTCAGGATCTTTTGAACGATTAGTACCGGTATAATTGAGGATCTTCATTTTAGGCGTGAATTTCTTTGCCTCCATCTCCCAGTTGTATACCAATGAAGTAGGCATGATCAACAATGAAGTTCCGTTCTCAGATACCCTCTCGTATTCTAAAATACTTAGCGTTTGTACCGTTTTACCAAGTCCCATATCATCGGCCAAACATCCTCCGAAGTTATATTCAGAAAGGAATCTCATCCAATTGTATCCTGCCTTTTGATAAGGTCTAAGCTTACCTTTAAAAGATCTTGGTACTTTATATTCTTCAATTTGATCGAAGTCGTTTAAGCGAGCAAGCTTTCTATCGAAACTCACCTTTGCCAAAGATCCTTCCTGTAACTCCTGAACTAATGCTAAGTGATGTTTATGCAGACGCGGCTCATCACTTTCGTTATCTAAGAAATAAAATAATTCTTGGTATTGAGCAAACCACTCGTTAGGTATTACTGCGATTTCTCCATTCGGTAATTCAAATTCATGTCTACCAGAAACAATCAGTTTTCTAATTACTTTAAACGGAATTTCATATTCACCAAAAACTACTTTTGTTTTTATATCAAACCAATCTTTATCTTCTGATACTTCGAGATTTAACGTAGATTCTCCAACAAAGTAAACCTTCTGATCATCTACCTCTTGTTTTATTTCAAGCCCTTGCTCTTTTAATAATTTAGAGTGATGAGAAATCCAGGTAAAAGCATCATTTTTTGATAAAGTAACAACACCTTTCGTTGCAATATCTAATTGAGTATCTTCCATTATTTTCATAATGTTATACTCATAGTCTTTATCTCTCCAAGTCTTGGTAAATGTAAACTCATCATTTTCATATTCGAGAGTTACTTTACTTCTTTTACCAATATCTGCAGCACTTACTTCCTCTCCAGCATAATCAAAGAAAAGACCTAATTCTACATCTGTTGGTATACTTCGATCCACAACATCCCCCTCTTCATGTCCTTCAATGTGAAGTTCCTTTAGACGTAAAAATGCATGTGGCTTTTCATTTCTATTGATGATTTCAAAACCAGAAGCTTTTACTTTATAATCTTCGATAAGGTGTGTGATAAACTTTTCATAATAGCTCTCCTCCATTTTTTGAGGAACAGCAATAAAGTTTTTATAGAGGAATGGTTTTATTTTTTTGCCATCCACACCACCTTTAAAGGTATACAGCTTTCCTTCTAACAGAAGCCATGCTGGGGTGTTGGATAGTAAGACAGCGTTTTTGTATTGAAACTCGACCTTTTCACCATCATGGTACATAAAAGGTCTATAGTTAGTATTTTTCTCTTCTTTATTTCTCCAAAAGCGAAATTCGATTTCTGCTTTTTGTTTTTGGACTCGAATCGTTTTAAAAATTGGATCTCCATCTTTTCCCATTTCAAAAACCATCTTCCCATAAAGCTTGCCCAGGATGTTGGAACGTTGCTTTTCAACAAAGTCCAGTATTTTTTTCTGTAACACTTTATCTCCTTTATTCTCATCAAAAATCGTTAAGAAAAAAGTGTTAGGCTTCATTCTTTTCTTGCCACCAAAACGGTTGACAATAGCTTCGGGTTGAATTTCATCCATTAGGGTAATCAACTCATAATCTGTTTGGTCTAGTTTACTACTAAACTCATGAGCATTCCTAGAAGAAATGTTTTGATGCTGTAAAGTCAGTTTATTTTCTTTATTTAACTGAACTACAAACGATTCAAACAGATACCCTAAAAACTGGTGTTGAAATAATGAATATACTAACTGAAATGGTTGACTTGTGGAAACCTTCATCTATTCAATACACTTTTCTTTGTGCAGTTTACTCCAATAATAAATTATCAAAACTAGCATATTTCTATTGATGCACAATAGGACAAACCAAAAAAGTATATTTTTTTATTTCAACAAAGCTTAATTGGATTTTGCAGATTGTTAATTATATCTAAAATAAACCCCAATGTTGCACTAAGTAACACTAATTATGCAAACATTTGTAATTCAATGATTTGAATATTTGTTTAAGTTAGTCGTAAACAGGTATTTTTGAGTGAAATAATTCGCTAACGAAGAAGAAATTATATGTCCTCCAAGTTACATACTACAATTCTAACACTACTTGCTGTAATCATGTCGATCTATATCGGCTATGACCTATACTGCGAGAATTACTCTGACAAAGCCAACGAACACCAACTTATTGTTGAAGAACTTGAAGGTTTAGGACGTTTAGAGTTGTACAAAGCGCATGTACGTGATGTAGCGGAATATACTGCTGACAATGAATACCTAGCAGATATACCCGTAGCCAACGAATTATTCAAATCTAAAATTCTTGCTGTTATCGGAGGAGAGATTGTTGCTTATATCAATCTTAATGAGATCCATGAAAAGGATATCCATTTAATGGACTCTACTGTGATTGTTGATTTACCTGTTCTTCATATTGATGGTAGAGTGAATCCTAAAGAAGTAAAAATCTACTCTTCAGAACATGCTGGCCCTGACGCCATGAACCAATTATATATTGAGGCTGAAAAGAAACTGAAAGTTACAGGGCAAGAAATGCAACTTGAAGCTCGCGCAAAAGAAAACGCTAAACAATATTTGGCACCCATATTGTCTAAGATTAGTGGTAATAAAAATATCAAGATCAATTTTAAAGACAGTGTGCATCTAAATTATATGCATAAGTAAAAAAGAGGTAATTTCTTACATCCTATTTTACTCATTATAAAGCACTTATTTAATTTCTTTTATCTAGATATTAACACTTTTGGTTGATTATTTTTAGTGGACCTAATTATTTTTTGGTGATAAAAACTGGCTTTTCAAAAAGTGATTTTTTATACATTTCTGTACATTAGGCGTTCTTCTCCCATTTTTATTACACTAAATTGATACATTAGGCGTTATATTTTTGATTTTTTTAATAAATAATATTAAAATACAGTCATAAACCAGTGCATTTTTTTATCATTTGGTCACAATTATTCGAACTCTGTCATTCGCGAATTATTGCCATGAGACAAAATTACTTACAACTACACAAAGCGTATTTTTTAATTCTGATAATGCTTTGCTTTGCTAACATCCCATTGTCAGCACAAAATATTCTCAGTACGCACTATTCAAAAGATAATGGTCTAAAAGCCGATTATACGAAGTATATCGCAAAAGACTCCATTGGCTACTTATGGCTTGCTAGTGATAACGGACTAGTACGTTATGATGGTGACAAATTTAAAAGCCTTGGATCTAAGCACCTTACGAGTAACTATGTAAAGCATATCTTACGAAAGAAAGATGGTTCTTTATATGCAATTACTAATAAGGAGATTGTACAGATTTTCAGTAAACCCAACACTGTAAAATTCAAGACATTAATCAAAATGGAAACGGAAGAACCTACACCTGGTAAATTACACTATGGTAAGGTTTTATTCGAGGACCAGAAAAGTCAGCTATGGGCTGCTGATAATTACCAGATCTTCAAGCAAAATGAAAATGGACAGTTTGAAATGGTCTTTAATGACTTCAATCTTCCTAGTGAAAACGAAAGTAGATCGTTCCAATTTGCAGAAGATATGTCTGGTAACTTATATGCTTTCCATTATTCTGGATCAGTATATAAATACAATGCAGAAGAAAACAAGTTTGACTTAATTACAAGAAATTCTGGATTAAGGAATATCGAACATGTAGTTTGGTATACTGAATCATCATTCCTTGCTGCAGATAGTAAAAAGGGTATATCACTTATTGATGTATTCAAAAACAAAGTAGTAAGAAACCAAATCGGAAAACCATTTGATGCATCATATATCCAGGAGATTGGTACTGACCAATTCTTAATTACTGGTTTTGTATCTGGTTTATACCGTTTAGAATCAACATATGAAGGGTTTAACCTTTACAGAGACCCTGAACTAGGTGTATATAATGGTAATTCTATCTATTATAACGATTTAGATATCTGGTTAGCGAAAGACAATGGTATTTCTCTTTTCCAACAGTTACCATTCAACGTTTTCGCATCCAACTTAACAACATCATACATACAGAATATCAACGGTAACGACGATCATCTATATTTTTCAGATGGTGGAACCTTATATATGGGTACTGTTAACTCGTTGAAAGATTTCAACCTAGAACGTAAAGTAAAAACGTCAGAGGGTAACTCTTTCTTAAGAATCTTACCAACAAAAGAAGGTGTTTACACCTCAGATGCGAATGGTCTGATCCAATTATGGAGAAACGGTCGAGAAGTGAAAAAGATTGACTTATCGAATCTAGGTGGTGCCATTTTCATCTTACAACAAGACAAAGAAGGTAACCTTTGGATCTGTCAGGATGGTGTAGTTGGTGCGATCAAAATTGGTAGAAACAACAAACCAAAGATTTATAGTGTCGAACAAGGTATTTCTAGTAGACCAATTGTTATTAAAATTAACGATGCGGGAGAAATCTTCGTTGGTGGTACTTCTAAAGATGGTTTGATCTTCCAATACAACGAAGCAGTAGATGCATTTAACAACCTAACTGCTGATGTGAAGTTTAAAGTAGAAAATAATATCCAAACGAATGACATCACTACTTTAAAGACAGGTGAAGTAATATTAGGTACTTCTTATGGTACTTTAATCTTAAAAGATGAAGAGTTTAAACGTTTGAATTTTGGTGATTTCACAACAATTACCAACAATGCTTTAGCAGTTGACCCTTCTCAAAAACAACTTTGGGTTGCTTCTTCGAATGAGTTAATTCGTTATAACTTCGATCATGATGAGTACCTTGTTTATAACAACAAAGACGGTCTTCCTGATGCTACCTTCAACATTAGGGGTCTATATATTGATGATTATGGTAAGTTATTCATCTCAACAACAAAAGGTATTGGATTCGCTCCTAACCTTCAGGTATTAAAAGAAACTCCTCGACCAATCTTAGAACAGATTAATGTAGGTAGTGACAGAATAGACTTAAACGAAACAGTAGAAGTTCCTTCAGATAGTTATTTAAAAGTGGGTTTCCACATTTCAGTATATCCAACACAAAACGTAGCCTTCCAAAAAAGAATTTTAGGTTACCCTGGAAAGGATGAATGGACAAACTTCGATAAAGAATCAGAAGGTCTATTAATAGACCAATTAGAACCAGGTTCTTCATATACTCTTGAAATTAGAGGTAGAAAAACGGGTAACTTCTCATGGTCAAGACCTTTAACTTATAGATTCTCTGTATATACTCCATTCTACAAACAATGGTGGAGTAACTTGATCTATATCCTTGTATCGATTTTAATCATTGTGATTACTATCCAATTTAATGCTTACCGATCTAGAAGAGAGCAGAAGCGATTAGAGGAGCAGGTAAACAAGCGTACTAAGGAGGTAGAGAACCAAGCGCGAGAATTAACAGACAAGAACTACGAATTAGAAAAAGCCTTTAACCGACTAAAACGATCAGAGGCCATTCTAAACCACAATACAAAAGAACTGGAAAGAGCTAAGAAAGATGCTGAAAAAGCGGCGTCAAAACTTCGAGATCAGAACAGTCAGCTTGAGGAAACTTCTCGAACAATTCGTGAACAACACCACGAAATGAAATCTCACCGAGAGCAGATCCTTAGACAAAACGAACTTGTAAAAGAACAAGCCCTTCTACTTTCTCAGCACAATGACAAGGTAAAGAGTTCCGTAAATTATGCTCGTAGAATGCAAACTGCCGTATTTGGTAAACCATCAGATATGGAAGATAAAATGCAAGCAATTGGTACTCACTGGGATGGTTTTGTTTATTTAAAGCCAAGAGATATTGTATCTGGTGACTTCCATTGGTTTGGTGAGAAAAACGAAAACTACATTATTGTAGCAGCCGATTGTACTGGTCACGGTGTACCGGGTGCCTTCATGTCACTGATTGGTAATGACCTTCTTAACCAAATTGTATACGAAAGAGGTATTCTTGATCCAGGTAGAATTCTAAAGTTGATGAACGATATGATTCGTCAAGCCTTGAACCAAGCTGAAAACGATGATAGCCGTGACGGTATGGACATCGCTATCTGTGTGGTTTCACCAAAGAGAAAAACACTTACTTTCGCAGGTGCAGGTAGACCTCTATATTATATCGAAAACAGCGAACCAGAAGAACTGAAACGTCTGAAAGGTGGTAAATTCGGTATTGGTGGTAAGAAGAATCAGAAAAAAGTCTTTGATTCTTATTCATTACCACTCGAGGAAATTAAAGTATTCTATATCTGTTCGGATGGTTACCAAGATCAGTTTGGTGGTCCGAATGGAAGAAAACTAATGCAAAGACCATTTAAAGAACTTCTGTTCAATATCCATCAGAAAGAAATGAACGTACAAAGAGACTCTCTTTCTAAGTTCATGGATCAATGGATGCACCAAGGAGATCAGAGACAAATTGATGATATGTTGATTATCGGTGTACGTCCTCACGTTATTATTAACGAAGAAGAAGAAGATGCCTTACTTCTTGCTGATGAGGAGAAAATCGATCGTCATACTATCTTCTAAAAGATATCATTCATAAAATGAATAGAGTAGCGGTAGAATATACATTCTATCGCTATTTTTTTGACTTGTGAAAAATTCTTAAAAATCATTTTTCTATTTTAAAAGTAGGTCGTACCTTTAATCTGTGAAATTAAATAAGAAATATAGACACAGAATAAATCATTACTTCTCTGCACTTACTTTTATCTGCTTATTTAGCTTAACTAAAAACCCCCTTTGTGCACAAACTAGTAATATCTCCTCATCGGTTATATATAAAATTGATGATGAAGGGTTATTAGACAAAGTAGATGTAACCGAGAGAAAAGTAATCCGCATTTTTGATACTACTCATAATGAACATTGGCATTTCTTCTTTGAAGATGAGAAGCTTATTGCTATAAATTGTCCTACCACCAACCTTCACTTTTTAGAGTTAAAAGAAACAAAAAAGAAGGTCTTTTTTAATGAAGAGAAGAATATTAAACTATTTACAATGATGAACGATCACAGTTCACATCAAATCAATATTCATATTCCCCACAAGGACATTACAAGACGATTAGTCTTTACAAAAGCTGATGATTTAGAGGTAAGTTCCCTATTCAAAAAAATCTCTACGAACTATCCTGTGTTCTAAAATCATTGTTCAAACAAATATTTTTTGTATATTTCACAAAACTTAATCCTATTATTCATTTCTCTCACACAATTTATCGCTATGAAATACTCACTGTTGCTTAAGAGTTCGCTAGCGTTTTTTATGCTTTCAACATTCGTAACAACTAACTACTCAAACGCACAAGGTTGCTCTGATGCTGGTGTTTGTAGCATCGGACCAATGACTCATAATGAAATATCTGAAGATGACCCTTCTAAAGGAGAAATTAGATTTAAGCCATCATATTCATTAGGAGAAAAACAAACCAGTATTATTGGGTTACAAGTTGAAGCTGATTACAACATTAATGATAAAGTTTATTTTCAATTTCTGATGCCTTATGTCATCTCCACAGGTGAATTAGGGACTGCAACAGGACTTGGAGATATTACGCTTTCATTGTCTGTTCCTGTTTATAAAAATGATAAAGTTAGAACTACCATCTTTGCAGGTACAAAAATACCTTTAAACGATGGTAATGTAATGGATAATGGTGTAGCATTACCAATGGCCTACCAGCCCAGTTTAGGTACTTTTGATTTATTAGGCGGAGTTGCTGTCAATGTTGATCACTTCTTATTTTCTGTAGGATATCAACAACCTCTAACTCAAAATAGCAGTACATACATTTCTAATGATCCAGATCCTGATGCAAAATTTAAAACAACAACAGGATATGAAAGAGCTGCAGATATGGCTATCAGGGCTGAATATGCGAAAGCCAACTTCGAAAAATGGTCATGGAAAGCAGGTTTACTTGGTATTGTACATATGGGTGAAGATTCTTATATCGATACAGAAGACAACAACCAACGTAAGAACATTGAAAACTCTAGTGGATTAACGCTGAATATTACTGGCGGTATATCAAGAACAGTTGGTAAATATACTTTTGGTTCTGACTTAGGTTTTCCTGTAATGGCAAGAGAAGCAAGACCTGATGGTTTAACTAGAACATTTGCTTTAAGTATGTATGTTGGTTGGAAATTCTAATCATATTACTCCAAAGTTAAAGCTGTATTAATTATTAAATATTAGCTAATATTAGAGTAAGGAAACTATACTTTTTTGATCAGATTGATTATTTTTAATTAGTAATTAACAAGTCTGTATCATGAGTATAGCAAATCAACAACAATACTTGTGGGAAGGTGGTTTTGAAAATACTGACTCACATACTTTATCCTTTAAAGTAACCCTATTCTTCGACGACAACACAAGCGAATCTTATTTCGAAGAATCTAGTTTTGACCTTACTGAAGATGAACTATTCAAATCAAATTTACTTGAAGAGGATGGCGTCATCGATATCTATATAGAATTGGAAGGAGTTTCTGTCTAAGTACGGAAGCTCCTTTTTTTTATTAGGTATCTTAAAAAACAAGAGGTAAACCTTATAGAAAGTTTACCTCTTGTTCGACATTTATTTTTTAATCTGCTAATGTTATTGCTTCCCCATTCACTTCTGAGGTAATAACATATTGATTCGATATCCATTTATATTTTGAATAAAAGGATTCGGCTAACATGTGTATTCCCCAAAGCATTTCGGCTTTTGGGTTGGTCACTGTTGTGATTTTTATATTATGCGGATTCTCTGAACTATGAGAATATTCGAATAAAGCATAAAGCCCTGCCTCATCTAATAAGTTAAGGGTTCCTTCTCCTCCTAATCGTTCAGTAAGGTAGTTTTGATACTCTTGCCCACTAATAGGAACCAACTTACCTTCTTTAATGTCTCTACGCTGTAACTCCATCTCTCCTAAAGCATAAATATATGCTTGAGCCAAGATAGCATCATAATAGTCAATAGAGCCTTCAAATTGAATTCCTGGCCACTCTTCTCTTTTATCCATAAAGCTATTGATCCAAGTTAAGTGTTCCCACTCTCTAAAACGACTTGGATATTCCATCGCTAAGGTATCTAAAAGCCCCATATAATGGAGTACTCGTTTTCTTTCATCTGATATTGACAAGAACTCTAAACCTCTGATAGAATCAATACCATCCTCGAAATATTTATCGATTACGGTCTGCTGAGAAATATTGATATTTTTAAAGATCAAAGCAGTATCCAAATCTTGGTACTTGACAATTTCGTCACTCAAGTCTTTTACTAGAACATCTTGAGTATCGTTCAAGCGACCTGTAAAATAGGTACTGATCTCACTGTAATCATAATTTCTAAAGAACGGATGATTACTAGATAACTTTAATTGATCTTTATAATACTCCCCTCTAAAACCGTAATGCTGTTGAAATGGAATGTCTGATAAATCATCTAAGTCTTGAATATGCAACCAGTATTTCATTGCTGATTCTGGGAAGGGCACATTAATACTGATTGTAATATCAGCAGATTGTTTATCGATCTTAGACATTCGGTAAGCAATTGAACTTGCTAATGGAGGTAACACTTTAGAATATAACTTTTGATTCAAGGTGATTGAATCCAACATATTCTGTTTACGAATAACAATTTGTTGCTCGTTATAAATAGATTCTAAATCTGTATCATCGAAACCAGGAACTTTAATATTTTTCGGAGGATGCAAGGCAACTGCATCCAAAAATACAGGCATCGTCTTCTGTTTTTTCAGAATTTCTTTGATGATAAATGAATTGATATTTGAAACCCTGACACATCCACCAGAAAGAGCAAAACCTAATTGGTCTTCTCTATTAGTACCATGAATATATAACTGACGAATACCAGAATTACTATTATCAATAAAAGCAAAATCATCTTGTGACTTATCCAGGAACTTAGTACCTGCAAGATCAACAAACTCTGACCCCATATTCTGACCAATTAGACCAAACTGATTTGTACAGATAAAAGCCTTCTCTTCTTTCGTTGATTTTCTGTAGATATATTTTGCTTCACCTTCGTATGTTTGACTATGAATCTTCCAAAAGAATCTTTTAGGTGAAGTTGTTTTAGTTCTTGATTGCCACCCCGGCTGTGAATATTTTTCATAGATCATAAAATACCCGAGTGGTGTTTTTCCTGAGTCTTCCGTAAACCCTACTCCTTTCCATGCAGAAGAAATTGGAATTTCAACCAACTCTCCTGTAGACATATTAACCAAATATCCTTTCTGTCCTCCGACATTGGCCTTTGCAATATTACCAACAAAAGCATACCCTGATCGGATACCTTTGGTTTGTCGTAAATAAATAAATGCTTTGCTTAATTTTTGATGGATTAATTCAAAATCTTTCTCTTCCGACTCTTTAGATAATACTCTCATTCGACAGTATGCATTCTCAGTAAGCATCTGTCTTTGATGTTCCGTCATCTTGGGAAAGTTCTCATACAATTCATTGATGAACTGTTGAGTTAGAGAAGCTAAGCTTTCTGGCATTTTCTCTTTGGCATCAAAAAGCTCCTGCATACCTGTAGATGCACTTACAGCGACCAAGACTTCTTCAGACACCATCGCTCTAGAACTCACATAAACATCTTCACCAGTAAGTTCTCTCCAATTAAAGTCTGGAGTATCAAAAATATCTTGACTACTTACGTCTGTTGTTTGTTGATGTGGAGCACAAGAATTCAAATAGAATAAACCTATGAAAAGGTAAACAAGATAAGAGCATTTAACTTGCATATGCATTGATTTTATAGGAGTTAGTCTAAATAATTTATCATTATAGATTAAAAAATAATGGATAGTAATTTAAAAAAAAATTGTCAAGAAGTAAGAATTATCTCACTTCTTGACAATTAATTAATCAACCCAATGTAAAACATCTTTTATTACACTCCAATGTTCCTGTCTTCTCAGCTGATCATCACCCAGAATCCAGTAATCATAGAAGCGTTGTATTGTTCCGTCTTTCTTATTGACTTCAATCCAATCTGTAACAAAATTAGCCATTGCCTCATCATTATTACCTACAGGATAGGCAAGCGGTAAGGTAATTTTATAAGGCAGTGGATTTGCAATTTGACATTCTGGATAGAGTAATGTCAAGGCAGCTCCTCTTTCAGCACTGGTTAATAATCCATCTAAGTGTGGCTCAACTCCAGGTTGCTGTTTAAAAAATTGATTTACCGAATCCAACCTTACACCTTTGGCATTTGGGAAGTAATTCAAGAATTTTTTAGCGACATCACCCCTCTCAAAATATCCAATGGTGAAAGAATCTAATGCTGCAGTTTTCTCATATGATTTGTAAGCATCGTCATGATCTTTTACCACCAATGCCATGGTTACATCTAGATAAGGCTTAGAGAAAGACAACTCCGCTGAATATTGCGTCGACATAAAAATATCAGACATTACAATATCGAAATGATCTTTCCCTAACTCTTCTGGCATATCGCCAATAGTAATCGGTACAAACTCTAATTCTACATCCAAAGCAGAACCTAATTCATGAGCCATATCAATACCAAACCCTACCAACTCACCTTTAGCATTGAAATAACTAAAAGGGATTTCATCTTCATAAAAACCTACCCTTAATTTTTTTCTACGCTTTATTCTTTCCAATACTGTTTCACCTTCCATTAATGGATCAGGGTTGGGAACTGATTCCGGTAAAACTGTAAAAGGAACTAGATTATGTATTAACTGCATATTTGCAATTACTTGATCATTCTTATAGGCATCTTTCAAGGAATAAGCCAAGAAGATCCTAAGAGGGATTAGAGTGGCGACAAAAAGACCAACAGTCACGGCCAAACTAAACAATACTTTACTTTTCTTTATTTTAAAGAATCCATGTGCAGACGAAGTTGTAAGGATAGTCAATGTAATTAAGTGCATGGCTCCTAATACTACTCTTACTCTATCTGTAAATACCGTAGATACAACGAAGAGTTGGAACATATCTTTCGGGATTTTCAGTAGATCCAACATAAATGGAATACCAGTCACCGGAGCAACAAAACTACTTAATAGCGTAGCTCCAACGAATACCGGAGTATCTTTAAGTGCAATTCCACTACCTATAAACCAAGCAGCAAAAGGAACAAATATAAAAATCACCAAGGTACCTAAGTTGGGAAATGGATAGGCTAATGGCATTAAAATATCTATACCAGCATTGTTTTCTTCGTTATCTAACTCATATTTCTTATATAGCTCTTTTACGTCTTCTATCAACTGAGGAAGTACTACAATAATTTTACCTGTGGCAAATATTGTAATTAGAGTCGCTTTAGTATACTTGAAAACATCCTTGTATTTGAATGGCGTACATGAAGAAATAATCATAGGCAACACCCAAAATACCATAATGATCACCGCGACAAGATATGTAAGCAAGTAAGCCTGCATTTTCCCCAACTCATCTAAAGTCATTGTACCCGCTGTACTTGCTGCAATGGCAAATACCCCACTTGGTGTTAGTTTTACTACTAGTTTGTTTACTTGGTTTAATGCTTTGTTAAAAGCATCCAAACTATGCAGTAACATTTCTTTATCCTTACCTTTTATCTGCATTACGCCAATACCCACAAGAATACTGAACAGCACCACTGCCGGTACTTTGCTTTCCGCTAAAGAAAAAAAGGGATTAGAAGGAATATATAACTCAAGGAAATCAATTTCTGGAGGGGGAGCAACAAAACTGGTACTAAAGAAATTGGCTGATTTCCATTCTGGAAATGCAAAAGGTAAAATCAATACCACTGTAAGCCCTATAGCCAACAGTATTGCTAGAAACTTAATTCCCTGAATAATTAATTTTCGACCTTCTTCTAATGATAGTCTACCAATATTTACGATTAATGAAAAAACGATATACGGTAAAACGGTCATCTGAAGTAGACCAATAAATGCATCACCTAAAATACTAAGGTGTTTACAATACTCTCCAAAAAATAGACCTACAGCAACTCCACTAAAAAGACCAATAAGGATTTTAGTCGATAAAGTCATTGGCTTTTTTTCTTTGACTTCAGTAGATGAGTTAAATGACATAAAAATTGAGTGTAGTTATTAAAGCAGTTACAGAGTACAAAAAATTATCTGTAAATCTTGTCGTACAATTTAGAAAAAAATAAAATAAGGCTACCCTATATTAAAAAAGAGTAGCCTATTTTTTTATATCTTTTTTAGCTCTTTAAGCTTTTTATTCACCTTTATGATTGATTCTCTACAGTTGTAGATCCCATATTATCAATTTTCTCCATAACAACAGCACAAGAAGCATCGCCTGTGATGTTTACAGCGGTTCTGAACATATCAAATATTCTATCTACGCCAAAAATAAGCGGTAAAGCCTCTACAGGTATCCCTACAGCCATTAAGACCGCTACAGATAACAAAGTAGGCCCGGGAACTCCTGCTGTCCCTACAGCACCTAATACAGAGACAATTGCAATAGCAATATAATCTCCAAACCCTAATGGGATATTATATAATTGAGCAAAGAAGATAGCAACCATTGGATTAAACACTGCATTTCCTGCCATGTTTACAGTCGCACCTAAGGGTAATACAAAAGAGGAAATTGATTTTTTCACTCCCATATTATCACATGCTTCATAGTTTAATGGCAGAGTTGCTAAAGATGAAGCAGAAGATATGGCGAAGATCTGAGGCGTCATCATCTCTTTAAAAAACTTCTTCGCAGATACATTACTAAATAAATGGACAAAAGCACCAAACATAGGATACGCCACGATGAGTAGGGCGACCATGTATAAAATAAACAACTGACCAATACTTGATAGTACATCAAAACCAAAAGTTCCAACAGCATCAGCCATTAGCGACAATACTCCACATGGAGCAATCCACATCACTTTGATAATCATCCAAGTTAATACATCATTGATTCCTTCAATCGTTTTACTTACTAACTCTCTCTTTTCATCAGGAAGTTTACCAATTCCTACTCCAAAGAATAATGAGAAAAGAATAATTTGTAAAATTGAACCCTCAGTTAGTGATCTAAATGGATTGGCTGGAATAGCTCCTAGCATAGTATCCCAAAAGCCTGCAACTTCACCTTTTGATACTAATGATGAGTCCATCATATCTTTTGCGAGGTCTGAAATATCTAAACCAGAACCCGGTTTGAACAGAACAGGAAAAATAATCCCAAAAAATACAGCAATGAATGAGGTTAATCCAAAGTAACCAAAAGTAAGCGTACCAATTTTCCCTGCATTTTTTGATTGCCCTAATGCCTGTGCTCCCATTATGATTGAAAAGAACACTAATGGAACAACCAACATCGATAGTAGTTTGATAAAAATTTTCCCTACAGGTGCAATTACAGATACATCTTCACCGAAAATAGCACCCAGTGCTGCTCCTAATACCATGGCAATTAGAATAGCAACCCCTAGGTCAATTTTAAAGAATTTCATATGATAAGTTTAAATAAATATTATATGCTAAAAATAGATGTTTGACTTTAAATTATTAGCATTCTGATTGTTATTGCTTTTAAATAGTTCGGTTTCTAAAAATTGGGCATAAAAAAAACCCCATCACTTTCAGTAACAGGGTCTAAATTTCAATAAGTCTTTACAATCTAAATCCTTTATTGCTTATCAAACACATAAGTGTAAGTTGTTTCCGTTTCTTTTACTCTAGCAGAAGAAGTTACTTCAGTGTAAACTAAAGATACAGTTGCAGCATCTCCAGTGATTGAAGTAGCGTCATCCCAACCTAAGTCAGCAAATTCTGTAGCTGAGAAAGTAGTGTTAGAGAAGCCAGAAGGCATTGGCCATGATGCATCATAACCTGAAACAGTCACATTTCCACTCGATGTATCTACCGTTAATTTGAAGTCCGCAGTAACTTCTGCTGGGTTTGTAGATGAAGGGTTCGCAGCATAAACTACAGTAGTAGTACCTGGATCCGGATCATCACTACCTCCACAACTAGTCACCATCGCTATTAGTCCAATTAACGAAAAGAATAGAATTGTTTTTTTCCAAATGTTTTTCATTACAATAGATTTTATAAGTTTTAGAATGTAATAGAGACAATTGAAATAAGGAGACCGACGTTAGCAAATATAATATAAGTTATTATATTTTAAAGCTTTCCACTGAAATAATTTCATCACAGTGCTCATATTCATAGGTTTGATTACTACAGATTACCACTAACCTATCGTTACTTACCTGAGGCAACCATGATTGATACCAATCGATATTTTTCTGGTCTAGATTGGAAGTTGGCTCATCTAAAAACAGTATTTCTGACTCTGTAAAAAAGGCCAAAGCCAGCTTTAGCTTTTGTTTCATACCTGATGAGAAATCTTGTATCTGCTTATTTTTTGCAGACTCAAACCCTAATGTTTCGATGATTTCATCAATAGACTTTGTCATTTTTTTTAGTGAAGTATGAAAAGTCAGTTGTTCCAGCAAAGTATACTCTTCAATCAATTCTGTATAAGGACCTGCTAACACTAAATATCTCCATATCTCCTCTACACCAACGGTTTTATGCTTTGTCTCATAAATGATTTTACCTTTAGAAGGGTCTGCTACTCCAGATAATATTTTTAGCAAAGTTGATTTACCACTGCCATTACCTCCTGTAATTGCATATGATTTTCCACTTTCTAATGTGTAATCTATCCCTCTAAATATCCACTCTCTCGCAAACTTTTTACCTAAACCTTCTAATGTAATCTTCATTTCCAAAAGCCTATTTATCGCTTGTAATATGTAAAGTCTTTGAATAAAAAAACCATCTTCTCTATCGAAAAGATGGTTAGAATATTTTTATATCAATTGCTTAGTATCCTTTAATGATACCACGCTCTGAATTTTTCAAGAATTCTAAGATCGCATCTCTCTCTTCTGAAGGATCTACTTCTTCTTCAAGCTGACGCATAGACTCAGCCATAGTAAAACCTCTAGTATAGATTAAGCGATACATTTCATGAACTTCTTGCAATGCCTCACTCTCAAATCCTCTTCTTCTTAACCCTACAGAGTTAATACCACAATAACTTAATGGCTCTCTTGCAGCTTTAACAAATGGAGGAACATCTTTTCTTACAAGAGACCCTCCAGCAATAAATGCATGTGAACCAATCTTCACAAATTGATGAACAGCAGCAGTACCTGCAATAATTACATGATCAGCAATTTCAACATGACCTGCAATTTGAGTAGAATTAGAAAGAATACAGTTATCACCCATAATTACATCATGAGCAATATGAACGTAAGCCATCAACATACAGTTGCTACCTACTACTGTTTTCATTTTATCTGTAGTACCGCGACTAACAGTCACACATTCTCTTAAAGTTGTATTGTCGCCAATGTAAGTAAGCGTCTTTTCTCCTTGAAACTTCAGGTCTTGAGGAACACCTGAAATCACAGCACCAGGAAATACTTTTACGTTTTTTCCTAGACGAGCACCGTCCATAATGACCGCATTAGGGCCAATCCAAGTACCTTCTCCAATTTCAACATCACCTTCAATTGTAGCAAAAGGTTCCACTACCACACTATCTGCAATTTTTGCATCAGGGTGGATATTGGTCATTGGATATTTTTCAGTGTAAGGATTTTTTGACATCGTTTAAATCGTGATGAGTTATTCTTACAGTAATTTGCAAGAAAAGGACGAGTAAACGAATTATTTCATTTACTCCTCCCTAATTATTTTTAAGCGTTATTATCTTTTTTTACTAATGAGGCAGTCATGATCGCTTCTGTTACTAGTTTATCACCAACATAAGCTTGACCCTTCATCTTAGCAATACCTCTTCTGATTGGCATTAATAATTCACATTTGATAATTAATGTATCACCCGGCATTACCATTCTTCTGAACTTACACTCTTCAACACCTACAAAGTATGTCCAATAATTTGATGGGTTGTCTACTGTGTTCAATACTAAGATACCACCAGTTTGTCCCATTGCTTCAATCTGAAGTACACCCGGCATTACTGGGTTGCTAGGGAAGTGACCTGCAAAGAATTCTTCGTTGATAGTTACGTTTTTGATACCAATAACATAATTATCTGTCAATTCTGTAATTTTATCTACAAGTCTGAATGGATATCTGTGAGGTAACATTTCCTCAATTTGATTCACATCATAAACTGCAGGCTGTAATGGATCGTAAGTAGGTACATTCTTACGAGCTGATTTTAACATTAAGCTCTTTAACTTTCGAGCAAAGGCTACGTTTGCCGCATGACCAGGTCTTGCTGCTAAAATTTGACCTTTAATAGGACGACCAACTAGCGCTAAGTCACCTACCATATCTAATAGTTTATGACGAGCAGGTTCATTTGGATGACGTAGTTCTACGTTATTCAAAATACCTTCTTCTGCTACTTCAACACTTGGTAATTCAAATAATTCCGCTAACTCATCTAAAGTTTCTGGCGAAACCACTTGGTCTACTACTACAATAGCATTGTTGAAGTTACCACCTTTGATAAGGTTTGCTTTACGTAAAGCTTCTACTTCATGTAAGAAACAGAAAGTTCTTGATGAAGCAATTTCAGCAGCAAAATCTTCAATGTTATTTAAAGCGGCATGCTGAGAACCTAATACTGGTGAATTATAATCTACCATTACTGTTAATCTGTAATCGTTTAACGGTAATGCTGCGATTTCTACTTTTCTATCATCTTCTTTGTAAAATACACCTTCTGGTACTTCAAAGAAGTTACGTAACATAGATTGCTCTTCTAAGCCCACTTCCATTAAAGCTTCTACGAACTTAATAGAACTACCTTCCATAATTGGAGGTTCAGGACCATCGATTTGAATCAATACGTTATCGATTTGTAAACCTACTAATGCGGCTAAAACATGTTCAACAGTATTTACTCTTGCACCATCTTGTTCGATTGTTGTACCTCTTGATACGTCTACAACGTTGTCTACATCACAATCAACGATTGGTTGACCTTCGATATCAACTCTTTGGAACTTATATCCGTGATTAACTTCTGCAGGTAAAAATACCATTTTACTAATGGCTCCTGTGTGGATTCCAACGCCTTCAACGGTCACTGGTGCTTTAATTGTATGCTGTTTCGTATACATTATCTATATAGATTTAGCAATTTTTCTTGCCGTACTACTTGGTTATTTCTTTTATAAAATTTCGCGATTGTTGCCAATGCGACTACAAACTTAATACTTTTTTCTCAAGATCTCTCACAATTCTTTGTAGCTCAGGTAGCTTCCTGTAAACAGCAAAGGATTTTAAGTGCTCCATCGAAGGGATTGCAGGTGATCCCATAATACGAGTTCCTGCTTCCTTAACTCCTTGAGCTAAACCAGATTGTGCTGCAATCATAGTCCTATCTGCTACTTTAATATGACCAGATACACCAACTTGTCCACCGATCATACAATTTGAACCAATTTCACTTGATCCCGAAATACCTGTCTGAGAAGCAACTACTGTATTTTCTCCTACAACTACATTATGAGCTACTTGAATTAAGTTATCAAGCTTCACTCCTTTTTTCAAGACTGTAGACCCCATTGTCGCTCTATCTACAACAGTATTAGCTCCAATATCTACATTGTCTTCAAGGATAACATTTCCTATCTGAGGAATAGTTTTATAAGTACCATCTTTCTGAGGAGCAAAACCAAATCCATCAGATCCAACAACGGCCCCTGCCTGTAAAGTACAGTTATTACCAATTTTTGAACCATGACAAACTTTTACACCTGCATATAATACACAGTTGTCACCAATTTCAACTCCTTCTCCAATAAATACTTGAGGGTGAATTTTGGCATTCTTACCAATTTTCACTCCTTTAGATATATATGCAAAAGCACCTACATAAGCAGTTGCTTTGTCCATCTCAACACTTTCGTCAATAAAAGCAGGTTGTTCAATACCCACTTTAGCTAGACTCAACATTCTTTGATATTCTGTAAGTAAATCAGTGAAACCAGCGTAAGCATCTTCTACAACAATCATTGCACAAGGTACTTCCTTTTTCGGTTCAAAATCTTTACTCACTATTACCGCACTCACCTTCGTAGAATAAATAAACTCTTCGTATTTCATGTTTGCTAAAAATGAAATAGCTCCTGCTTCTCCTTCTTGGATTTTTGCAATTGTTGAAATTTTAGCCTCAGCATCTCCTCCAACTACTTCTCCTTGAAGTAACATCGCAATCTGTTGTACGGTAATTTCCAATTTCATAGTATGGTCTTCCCTATATGACTTCTAAGAATTATTGATTTTTTCTTTATTTTTCTTGTCTACAGACAAAAAATCACGCTAAGATACAACTTTGGGTTGGCATAGGTAATATTTTGTGACAATTTTCGTTAATGCCTCAATATTTGGTAAGTCAGAAGCATCAGAAATATCAATAATTGCCCCACCTTTCATCTTTACCTTAATATTCTCTCTATCAGATGTATAAGCAGCATTACTTACACTCCCTTTGAGGCAAAGGAAAGACAAATCTTCCTTTTCAAAACCTTTTGATAATAATTTTTCTTGAACAGATTTTAACTTTTCCTCATCGATTTCTTCAATTGACATATCAACATTGAAAAGTTTTCTATTTAATAGACCATCAATAAGTAATCTCAATACTGGATCATCACCAAATTGCCAACTTTTTAAAGCTGTCCAAATATTATAGTCATCCAATTGTAAGTAATGTTCTACAATGGAACTGTCATTTTCAAAATCTGCTTTTGTGATAGATTGAGTTAGAAAGAATTTCAAGTTAGGATCACACACTAAATCAATTCCTTTAGCTAATAAATACTTAGCTCTTCTAATTACACTTTGTAGCATTAATTCTGCCGCCAAACCTGTTCTATGCAAGTAAACCTGCCAATACATCATTCGACGAGCATTTAAAAAACGATCGATGCTATAAATACCTTTTTCTAAGACAACTATATCATCATCATGGACATCTAACATCCTGATTATTCTGCTTGCTCCTACACTGCCTTCTACTACTCCTGAAAAAAAGCAATCTCTCTGCAAATAATCCAGTCGATCCATATCCAGTTGACTAGAAACCATTTGATGAAAAAACTTTCTCTGATAATCCCCTGTGAACATATCAATAGCCATTTGTAAACGGCCATCCATCTCATCGTTCAATCGGTGCATTAAAAATAAAGAAAGCTCTTCGTGATGTACATCCAATAGTATGTGTTCTAAAGCATGAGAAAAAGGACCATGCCCTACATCATGCAATAGAATAGCAATCATTGCAGCCTCTTTTTCCTCTTTTGATATTTCTGTACCTTTTCTTACCAACGACTCGATAGCAGACTTCATTAAATGCATTGCACCTAATGCATGACTAAATCTTGTATGCTGTGCTCCGGGATAAACCACACTTGAGCACCCCATCTGCTTAATTCTAGTCAGTCTTAAAAATATTGGGTGATTAACCAGTTCTAGTATTAGCTCTGAATCAATAGAGACGAACCCATAAATTGGGTCGTTGATAATTTTGTACATAGTATTAAAAGCGTTTACCTATACTTAATTGTAATTCAGTACGAGTATTATTTACATCTGCTATAGGATAAATTAAAATAGTTTGCCCATCCTGAGATGCATTATCAGATAATTGATACGGACTGTCTATACTTTTCCATGTACTGAAGATCACAGCAAAGTCCATATAAAATTTCTTATTTCTATAACCTAATCCTCCGGTATAGAACTGTTTACTTTGGTCAACTCCTAAATTATACTCCTCTTTGTGAGGATCTTGATAATAGGCAAAACCACCTCTCAACATAAACTTAGGATTTAATCTATATTCTGCACCTAGTCTAATATTGATGGTATTTCTATACTCTTCACCTAAAATAAAGTTATCTCCTTCAAAATTTAATGGAACAGTAAATGCATCAAAAGTGCCTTCCAAATATACAGTCTCTCCCTTGTTAATCTTCATTGCAGAGTAACCTACATATTCTACATCAGCAGTAATAAAGCCTTTTTTACCTAAAAATGCTGAGATACCACCAGACGTTTTCCAAGGTGTATTTAAGTTATAGTTTGTTCTTAAACGCTCATGAGAAGCTGTCTTCATTCCATTATATGATCCTGTATCAGAAGCGTTCGGATTGCTCAACAATGCTCCTTCAGGGTTATATACATTGGTGGTATAATTTCCATTAGGATCCGTCACAAATTGATTTTGTTGGTATTCAGCATCATCCCATGACTTGTTATCATAATCCCTTGCCATAGTAGCTTGATAATAGTCTGTAAGTGCATACCAAGTTGGAGAAGTATAAGTAGCACCAATTCTAATCGCATCAACTGGTCTCCAAATTAATCCTACAGAAAGGTTAACACCCCAACCATTAGTTTGAAAATCTTCAGCTAAACCTAAGTAAGTTAACTCTTCATTTCTTAACTCATAATATTCAGTTGTTTTTGAGTAGTTCACATTTTGAACTCCAAACTTAGCTCCTAAATATAATTTATCATCATAGTTTGCTCCATAGGCAAACGTTGTCTCATATTGTCCTCCTCTAGTCTTTACAGATTGCTTTCTTTCTTGAATTGGTGTTGAAGGCACTCCATATCCATTATCTCTATCAGCAATAAAATAGTAATTATAACTATCAGGATCATCTCCATATACTGGCTTAATCAAATCAATAGCATAAGCCATTTCTGCTAAAGAGAATAAAGCATAACCATTGTTGTAATCCTGTAATGCTAAATCCATGTTCGATTTTGCAATACCAAAGGCAGATTCTTCTAAGTAATTCAATAAAGAAGTCGGGTTACTTCCATCCTCTATATAAGTCAAGTCACTATTATAATCAGCAATTCTATTGAAAGTAATGGCAAAAGAACCACCTCTCCATTTACTGCCGCTATTATTATCAGACTTTGATTTGGCCCAAACAATACCTAATTCAGGAAGAAAAAATCTAGTTTGGTTAGCATCTCCTGTAATACCATTACCAGAAGCTTCTGTCCCTGTCATTCCTATACCCATAGAAACGTGGTATTCCGACTTTCTGAAAAAACCTAATCCCGCAGGGTTAAGCATGGCATGGGAAATATCACCACCTAAGGATACACCTGCTCCACCAATCGCTCGGATTCTTGATGATCCTGCTAAATTCTGCTGAGAAAATCTCACTGCATCATTATAGTAACCAATCGGTGGATATAAATTTTGTGCGTATGTTGATAAGCTAAAAATTAGGAATAATGCACTTAAAAAAAATAATCTCCTATAAGTTCTATTTATCATATTTTTATTGATGAGTATTTTCAAAAAAACGAGGAGAGGGCTTGTTGTTTGTTATATACAAATTTATAAAAAAAGGATGTTCCATAACTAGAAACATCCTTATTAATTTCTTTACAGATGAACTATCTTCTTCTAACAGATCTTCCTGCAGATCCTGAGCTTCTACCTGCTCCTCCAGATGGAGATGATCTAAATGATGAATTACTGTTATAAGATGGTCTGTTAAAGTTGTTATTTTTAAATGGATCAGAAGATGGTCTACTTTGGTTCCAACCAGAATTCTGTCTTGTTCCATTATTAACTCTCGATGAAGACGCTGTTCCTGTAGGTTGTTGATACCTAGAAGGGTAACGCAACTGCTTATTTGCTGGGCTATTTACACGAGTTCTTACATTATTAACTCTCGCCGTATACTCCGGTGATCTGTTAACAACAACTCGTCCACCTGGATAATATCCATATCCTGGGTATCCATAACCAGGATACATACCCATTCCGTAACCTGGATATCCATAACCATATCCCGGATACATACCCATGCCATAGCCTGGATACATGCCCATTCCGTAACCAGGGTACATTCCCATACCATAGCCAGGGTAACCCCAACCAGGATACATGCCCATACCCATTCCCATTCCAATACCTAAACCAAGCTGGAATGCTGAACTGTTTCCAAAGCCAATACCAATACTTGTTCCTGTACCAAAAGTACCTGCACTCATGCCAAGACTAATTGAAGGATTAGAGAAAAATCCTCCTTTCTTAGATGTACCTGCTTGTTCAGCAATACTTACACCTTGTGTTGCTTCCATGTATGCATTTCCTTCAGTAGGAATAGAAGTAGGGATTACTCCTTCTTCAGTTACATAATAATTATATCCGTATCCTGTGCCTACACCATCAGGATTTGAAAATCTGCTTTGTGGATTTTGCCTGTCTGGTGAAGCCGGAAAATTGTGCGATCCTAAGTCTGCTGGAACAGCAATAGGCTTAGCACTTAATGCTTCTCTATCCGCCTTTGTAAAATACATGTCGTCGAACTCCTGACCAAAAGAAGTAGAAACGGCAAATAAAGTACTGAGAGCGGTGTATATCCATTTATTCATAATAAACCTAGTTACATTGGTTTTAAATCAGCAAGAGGACAAAAAATTATTATATTTGCAAACCTCTTGTGAAGCACAAAAATTAGGTTAGTGATAGCTTCTTTACAAATATAAGAATATTAAGCAATATATCATTAACTTTAACAGTTCAAGAGGCTTAAACAAAGATTGTAATCAATTTCAGATAATTATATACCATGGCAAAAGGCTTACCTAAGAGAAGCGACGATTACTCAGCTTGGTACAACGAGTTAGTAAAAAAGGCGGATTTAGCAGAGAATTCTGCAGTTCGTGGCTGTATGGTGATTAAACCATATGGTTATGCAATTTGGGAAAAAATGCAACAGACTTTAGACAAAATGTTTAAAGATACTGGTCACTCAAATGCTTACTTCCCCCTTTTAATTCCAAAATCTTATTTAAGCAAGGAAGCAGACCACGTAGATGGTTTTGCTAAAGAATGTGCAGTTGTTACACATTACCGCTTAAAGAATGCAGAGGATGGTTCGGGTGTTGTTGTAGACCCTGAGGCAAAACTAGACGAAGAACTAATCGTTCGTCCTACTTCTGAAACTGTAATCTGGAGTACTTATAAAAACTGGATTCAATCGTATAGAGACCTTCCTTTATTGGTAAACCAATGGGCTAACGTAATGCGTTGGGAAATGCGTACGCGTTTATTCTTACGTACTTCGGAGTTCTTATGGCAAGAAGGACATACTGCACACGCTACTAAAGACGAAGCTGTAGCAGAAACAAAACAAATGCTTGAAGTTTATGCAGACTTTGCTGAAAACTTCATGGGTGTTCCTGTAGTAAAAGGTGTAAAAACGGCAAACGAACGTTTTGCAGGTGCTGTAGATACTTTCTGTATCGAAGCAATGATGCAAGATGGTAAAGCATTACAAGCCGGTACATCTCACTTCTTAGGTCAAAATTTCGCAAAAGCATTTGATGTGAAATTCTCTGACAAAGACAACAAACTAGAACATGTTTGGGGTACTTCTTGGGGTGTATCTACTCGTTTAATGGGTGCGTTAATTATGGCTCACTCTGATGATGAAGGTTTAGTATTACCTCCAAAATTAGCTCCTATCCAAGTAGTAATTGTACCTATTTACAAAGGACAAGAACAATTGGATGCTATTTCTGAGAAAGCAAAAGAGATCCAAAAAGCATTACAAGCTTTAAATATTTCTGTGAAATTTGATGACCGCGACTCACTTCGTCCAGGCTTCAAATTTGCCGATTGGGAATTAAAAGGTGTTCCAGTTCGTATCGCTATGGGTCAACGTGACTTAGAAAACGGCACTGTTGAGATTGCTCGTAGAGATACAAAAGAGAAGAATACTCATCAACTTGACGGTGTTGTTGAAACTGTTCAGCAATTATTGGATGAGATCCAAGCTGCTATTTACAACAAAGCATTAGACTACCGTGAGTCTCATATCACAAAGGTTGAAAACTTTGATGAATTCAAAGATGTTCTTGAAAACAAAGGTGGTTTTATTGCTGCTCACTGGGATGGAACAACTGAAACAGAAGAGAAAATTAAGGATTTAACGAAAGCTACAATTCGTTGTATTCCTTTAAATAATGAGCAAGAAGAAGGTACTTGTATTTTAACAGGTAAACCATCTACTCAACGCGTTCTTTTTGCAAAAGCGTATTAATTTTTGCTCTATAAAACCTTTAGAAACGGATGGTATTTGTAAATTACAGATACTATCCGTTCTTTTTTAAAAGAACATTAAATCAATTACAAATAGATATTATGGAAATTAATCCTGTTATCATTTTCGGAGCTAGCGGATTAGGAAAAGCAGCTCTGGATATATTCAAGAGTCAAGACATTCTTGTTTTCTGTTTTCTTGATGCAGATGATGAATTACATGGTGCTGAAATTGGTGAAGTAACTGTAATGGGATCTCCATCAAACGATGGTTTCTTGAAGCATATTGGTAAAAAGTGTGATGCTTTTGTTGCTATTGAAGACCATGAAACACGCCAGCGCATTGTAAAAATGCTTAAAGAGCGTCGTAAAGTTCAGCCTGTTAACGCTATCCATAAAGATACTAGTATCTCTGAATCAGCATTTATTGGTTATGGAAACTTTATCAATGCAGGTGCCCGTCTAGGCTATGATGTAAAGATTTCAGACCACTGTATTATCCATTCAAACGCTGTACTAGAACATGATGCACAATTGGAAGAACTCGTAACTGTAGGTTCAGGTGCTATCATAGGTGCAGGTGCCAAAGTGGGTAAGGGTGCTCTTATTGGTTCGGGTGCTATCATCGCTCCAAATGTAATTATTGGAGAAGGTGCTCAAATTGGTCCTGGATCATTAGTAATGATGGAGGTAAAACCAAATACTACAGTATTTGGAATGCCTGCAAAGGAAATATAATATAGTTTTTGATTAGTAGACAATAGGTTATTTCAGCATTTTTGAATATTTCTTACTGTCTACTAATTCCTATTTACTAGTTAAGATGCGTCTCATTTCCCATCCTGTACTTTGTAATTATTACGTTACATATAGATGTAATGCAAAATGCCATTTTTGTGATATATGGGAAAAACCATCACCTTATATTACTCTTAAAGAAGCCGATCAGAACTTCAAAGACCTTAAGCGATTGGGAGTTAAAGTGATTGACTTTACAGGGGGAGAGCCTTTATTACATCAACAATTACATGAACTGTTATTACTAGCAAAAAAAAGAGGGTTTATCACTACTGTAACAACCAATGGACTCCTTTACCCAAAACGAGCAAAACAACTAAAAGGTCTCATTGATATGTTACACTTTTCTTTGGATTCTTTCGATAAAGAAGTACATGATAAAGGAAGGGGTGTTCAATGCTATGACAAGGTCTTAGAATCTATCAAGATTGCTTTATCGTTAGGAGAAAAGCCTGATATATTGTTTACTGCTATGGATAATAATATCAGTGAAATACAGCAGATCTATCAGCAAATTACACTTCCTAATAAACTCGTATTAATTATTAATCCAATCTTTGAATACGACAACATAGGATCTTCGTTAGGATCACAAGAAATCAATCATTTAAAGAAGTGGAAAAATAAAAAGTATGTTTTTCTAAATGATGCCTTCCTAGCTCTTAGAGAAGATGGAGGTAATCACATCGACCATCCTATTTGCAAAGCGGCTAGTTCAAGTATCGTCATCTCACCAAAAAATGAATTAACACTGCCTTGTTATCATTTAGGTAAAGATAAATTCCCTATAAATAATCAGTTGTTTGAATTATACCAGTCAAAAAAAATTCAGGCAATTGTCCAACAAGAAGGAAAATTGCCCGAATGTGAAGGCTGTGCAATTAACTGCTATATGCAACCTTCTTTTGGTGTTGAAATCAACAAATATTTTTGGAAATCCCTGCCCAGTACCATTAAATACAATTGGTGGAAAGGGACATGGAAAAATGTCTTCTAATTACATATTAGGACCTTTCTTCCCATACATTCTGAAACCTATACCCCACTCTACAAAGTCAGCAATAAAGCCTCCTGGAGTTTTTAGTGCTAAGTGAGCAAAGATTTTTCTTGTTAGATCATATCTACCGCCTACTCTTGCATACCAGCCACCACGGCCTTCTACATTCATAAATGGAACACCAACTTGTGTCACCAATGTAAAGCGATGTACTAATAACTCATGAGATACATGTATACCTGCATACCATAATTTACTGTTTGGTACTCCGTTTGGATATTGACTTTGATATTCTTCTACCAACGATCCGTCTCTAAAAATATCTATACCTAAACCGAATTTACCTTTATAACTGTAATGTCTTGCTACATCCATACCAATAGTAGCCACCCCATAATACTTTTCTCTATCTTCAATATCATACGGTGAAGTATTCCAACCTCCAGCACCAAAAACATAGTATTCCCAGAAAGGTTGAAATTCAGGTAAATCATATTGAACTGTTTTCACTCTTGGGTCTTGATCTTTCTTTAATGATCGTCCTCCTTTTTTAGGTACATAGCCATTAAAGTTATATTTTACTCCTAGATCTAAACCGTATAAGTTTACCCCTTTATTGGGCGTTCTAGTTCTTCCATTAGAAAAGTGAGTAAATAATAGACCAGCCGTACCATCCAATCGTCTTGAAATTTTAAACTGACCTTCTACTGAAACTGTAAAGTATACATTAAACTCACTACCAATTGCTGTTTGATCTGGATTTTCCTTTGGGTCGTAACCAAAGAAATCATAAGCTAAACCTACCCCTAAATCATAATTGAGACTCCACTTATTATATCTTTTAAATGGTGCATTAAAGAATCCATATACAGCAGATGGACTACCAAGAATATTAGCTTCAGGGTAAAATGTTGCTTGGTAAAGACCAAAACCATAACTAGGATAACCAAATAGCTCTTGCCACTTTTTTCTACCATAACCTTTCCAGCCCACTCTTAGTTCTAAGGCACTGAAATAGTTATTTTCTACTTCTTCTAAACCATCTACTCCTGTAGAAAAATGCCCGCCCCAATGTACTTTAGTTTGCCCAAAGATTTGCCTCGGCATTGTTTTATTTGAATCCGTCGTATCCGACTTTAAGAAATCATATGTTTGCGCTTGTATTGTGATTGAAAACAACAAAATAAAGCAAACACTTAATGATAATTGCTTGATATGCATAGTTAAAAAAGTATGTCGATGAATTGTTGAAAGATAATAGTGAAGATATAAAAAAAGGCCAAGATTTAAATAAACCTTGACCTGAATGTTTTTTCAACTAGTAGTTGACTTCTAAATTAAGCAGCAAGTTTGTTAACGTGCTTAGCTAATTTAGATTTTTTATTAGCTGCGTTCTTGTTATGAATGATGTTACGCTTAGCTAACTTGTCGATCATAGATGCAACTTTGTTATACAACTCAAGTGCTTCAGCGTGATCTTTTGTCTCACGTAAACGCTTAACAAAAGTACGAGTAGTTTTAAGTTGATATCTATTTCTCAAGCGCTTCGCCTCATTCGAACGAATTCTCTTTTTTGCTGACTTATGATTTGCCATTATATATAAGTATTAAAATTCTTAGATAAAGTCTGGTAGAACAATCCTCACGAACTTCTCCCAAACGGAATGCAAAAATATTGTATTTAAAATTAAAATACAAGTAACTAATACGTTAACAACGATAAATATTGCTATCTATCAGTCAATTATATCAAATCCTGTATATTTTTGAAGAACTTCAGGTACTAAAATCCCTTTTTCTGTCTGATTATTCTCTAAAATTGCAGCCAATACACGAGGCAATGCAAGAGCCGAACCATTCAGAGTATGAAGTAGTTGCGTCTTTTTATGATTATCTCTGTATCTTAATTTCAGACGGTTGGCTTGGTAATTTCCGAAGTTACTAATTGAAGAAACTTCTAACCAACGATCTTGTGCTGCAGAAAATACTTCTAAGTCGAAACAAAGATTAGCATTTACACTGAGGTCACCACTACATAACAATAATCTTCTGTATGGTAAACCTAATTTTTCAAGAAGCATTTCTACATGTTTCACCATTCTTTCGTGAGCATCTGCCGAATCTTCAGGTTTTTGAATTTCAACAATCTCTACTTTATCAAATTGGTGCAATCTATTTAAACCTCTTACGTGAGCTCCCCATGAACCAGCTTCACGACGAAAACATGGTGTATGCCCTGCCATTTTCTTTGGTAGTTCATTCTCTTGTAATAGATCACCTCTAAACATGTTTGTAATTGGCACTTCTGCAGTAGGAATCATGTAAAGGTTATCTGCCTCCATAAAGTACATTTGACCTTCTTTGTCTGGTAGCTGTCCAGTACCATATCCTGAAGCTTCATTAATTACAATTGGAGGTTGTACTTCTAAATATCCCGCAGTAACTGCCTCGTCTAAGAAAAAGCTGATTAAGGCTCTTTGCATACGAGCACCTTTCCCTTTGTAGAATGGGAATCCCGCTCCAGAAACTTTATTTCCTAATTCGAAGTCAATGATATCATATTGTTCGATTAAGTCCCAGTGAGGCTTTGCTCCCTCTGGTAAAGTTGGGATATCGCCCTTCTTATACATTTCTACATTTTCCTCATCAGTCTTACCTAATGGCACTGATGGGTGAGGAACGTTAGGAATGTGATATAATTTATCTTTTAGTTCGTTTTCAATCTCAGAAACTTTAGAGCTTAGATCTTTGGCCTTTTGTTTATTTTCAGAGGCAGAAGTTTTAGCTTTTTCAGCTTCTTCTTTCTTGCCTGATTTCATCAACATGCCAATTTCTTTAGCTGACTTATTTGCATCTGCTAAAGCATCATCTCTTTCCTTCTGGAAGCGACGACGATCTTCATCCAAGTTCAATACCTCTTCAATGATTTCTGCAGCATTTTCGATGTATCTTTTTTCTAAACCTTGGATTACTTCCTGTTTATTTTCTGATATATATGAAACTAATAACATTTTTGACCAATTTATTTGAATTTCAACCGCAAATATAGTTAACTTTTAATAGGTGCACTTACTAAATATTTCTAAAAAGAAATTAATCCTAAAAACTTTCCATGGATTCTCATCTATTTGACCCATCATCAATTGTTGCCTATGTAATTACTGGTATAATAGCTGGAATTGTAAATACTCTCGCAGGAGGCGGTTCATTATTCACACTATCATTGTTAATGTTTCTTGGTATGCCTGTTGGAATTGCCAATGGCACCAATCGCTTGGGTATTTTATTTCAAAATATAACCGGTACCTATACATTTTCTAAAAGTAACTTATTGGATATTCCGTCTTCAATGAAGTATGTAATTCCATCACTTTTAGGTGCCATTGTTGGGGCATTTACAGTAGCTGATATAGATGAACAAACATTACAATATATTATTGGTTCAATCATGACCGCCATGCTTTACCCAATTATTAAAGGCAATAAACAAAAGACTTCAATACACTTTTCTGCACATCAAAAACCTAGTTTTGTGATATGGAGAGACAATATCATCTTTTTCTGTATTGGTTTTTATGGTGGTTTTGTACAAGCAGGTATCGGAATTATGATTTTAGTAAGTGTCTCCAATCTAGGAAAAATGAGTTTAATTAGAGCTAATGCGGTAAAGATGCTGATCATTGCTGCGTATACATTCCCGGTGTTTTTAGTTTTTGTTTATAAAGGACAAGTTATATGGGTCGCAGCGATACTATTGGCTATTGGTCAAGTGATAGGCACATGGTTTGCAGGTAAGTTTGCATCAGGATCAGAAAAAGTCAATATATTTATAAAATGGCTACTTGTTTCTATGGTTGCTGTCTCAATTTTAAAAATGTTTGGTTTACTAACATGGTTAATAGAATATATCACATAAAATTCAATTCATTTCTTCTTATTGGAGTGATTTCGTTCTTTCTTCTTATCAGCATCAATTCTAATGCTCAAGAGAAAAGGACTGACCATACCTCAAGTCAATCAGAACACAGTAAAGTTGTCAAGCAGCATCAACAAAGAAGAAAAAATAAACAACTTAAAAAGAGTGCTACGAATAGTAACTCAGGAGTTTATTATTCTGATAAAAAAGCACAAACCAACCAACCATTAGAAGAGCAGAAAACAAAGAAAGGGGTACGTAATGCACACAAAACCAATCCTACTGTAAAGTTTTCAAGTGAGGCGAGAGAAAGTGTCTCAAAAGACATGAAGAAATTCAAACCTTATGTAAATGCAGATCCTAGAAATAAAAAGAAAGCAGTAAGTGAACATGGTAAAAACCCTGTTGTAATAAAAGTTGATCATACACAGAGAGATAAATCTGTGCAGAAACATAAAAATAATCCTGTAGAGGTTGTCGTAGATAAAACTACAGGAAAGAGGATGAATAAATCTTTCCAAAAATATAAAGGATATGTTGAAGTAGAGAAAAAGCCAGGAAGGAAAGTTGTTAAAGATGCTGCCGGCTACAAAGGATATGTAGTAGTAGAGAAAAAGCCAGGAAGAAAGGTAGTAAAAGATGCTGCAAAATATAGAGGATATGTTGTAGTAGACAGGTCTAGAAATCGACGTATTGCAAAAAAAGCAGCCAACTTCGAACCTAACTATATTAAAGTTAAACAACAGCTTACCTTAACAAAGATGCATTATGGTAAAGGGCATGGTAAAAATGCAGGTAAGCAAGTACAAAAACAAAGATTTGCCCCTCACTTCAAAACTGTCCAAAATTCTTCTATCAAAGGGAAAACCAACTCTATGAAAGAAAAGCCTATGAAATATACTTACAGTAAAGAAGAAGCCGAGATTTGGAATTAAATCCACTTTACTGTAAATAAAAAAGGTCTGTTTTCTAATATTGAAAACAGACCTTTTTTATTTAGGCTCATTATAAACTTATCCAAACGAGGATAAAAGGAACTACGAAGAATAAAGTAAATAGGTACAAGAAACCAAATATTCTATCTTTTGCAGCCATAAACCCTAATTTCTTAGCATACCAAATAGGTACTTTACGTATTCCAGGTATTAATATAAATATCAATACACCTAGGAAATTAAAAAGAAAATGGGTCAATGCAATCTCTACTCCAAACTCTGTACCTGTTGCCATAGCAGCAAAAAGTGCAGTAAAAGTAGTACCAACATTAGCCCCCATAATAAACATATATGCCCGAGGCAAAGTAATTTTCTTAGTAGCTGTTAAAGGTACAATCAATGATGATGTGATTGAACTTGACTGGACAATCGAAGTTAAAACTGTACCTGTGGTTAAAGCAACAGCATCATTCTTAAAAAAGAAACCTTCTCCTCTATTGAAATCCTTCCCTTCCATCAAGACTTGTTTAGTAACCCCTCCAATTAACTTCAAGGCTCCAACAATCATTAAAATTGCTATCAGTAAAATACCCCAAGGGTAATCGATCAAGTTTGAAAACAGTAGCTTTACCAATTTATCTAACCCTAAACCCACATTACTAAAGTAGTTTTTTGAAATCGCCATATCTGAAATATTGATACTAAAGGCAATTTTTTGTGAAAGGTTGGATAAAAAACCAGTAAATAACTCTAATGGTAAGAAAATTAAGGCTACACTAATATTAAAAAAGTCATGTAAAGCAGCTCCTGAGAGTGCTCTCATAAACACTGACTTTTCATCTATATATGATAATGCGACAATAGTGCTTGTAACTGTAGTACCAATATTGGCCCCCATGACGATAAAAACTGCGTCATCTAAAGACATATTTCCTGAAGCAACTGCTCCTACAACAATTGTTGTTACCGCAGAACTACTTTGAAATACTGCCGCCCCTAATAAACCAATAAAAAAGTAAATAAAAGGATTATGGGATACTTTAACTAAATCCTCAGCCCACTGTCCTCCTAATAATGTAAAAGAGTATTTCATTACTCCGAATGCTAAAAACATCACATAAAATGACGCCAACATTGCGAAGGTTTTCATGACAACACCTTTAACATCTATATTTTGTATATTCTTCAAATTATGTAGTTTATTGTATCGTCTAGAATTCTAGAATAATCCATTAAGCTCGCAAAAATAGTAAATTGTTTAATAGCTTTTAGAACATGGAATATTAATAAAAAATGAATTAATGTAATTTTACACAAAATTACATTATCTAGACAATTTTTATACTAAAATATAATAAAGTGAATTTATATCTAATCCCAAGTCTTCTAGCAGCAGATAGTTATGCTGTACTCCCTCCAGAGACAAAAGAAGCCATTCGTACAACAAAGTATTTCTTAGTAGAGGATTTAAGAACTGCTAGAAGGTTTATTGGAGGTTGGAAAGTTGAAGGTGTTACCGTACAGGAATTAAACTTTCAAATTCTGGATAAAAAGACAAAACCTGAACAAGTAGAGAAGCTTTTCAAAAATATTCCAAAAGGAGAAAATGTGGGTGTAATTTCAGAAGCCGGATGCCCAGGTGTTGCAGATCCCGGAGCACTAGCTGTTCAATATGCTCATAAAAGAAACATAAGAGTAAAACCTCTCGTAGGTCCATCATCAATTTTATTAGCACTAATGGCTTCAGGGCTTAGCGGCCAAAAGTTTGCTTTCCACGGATATCTTCCAATTCAGAAAGTAGATAAGGTCAAAGCAATGAAAAACCTTGAAAGGGATTCCTCTAAACTTTATCAAGCACAAATCTTTATGGAAACTCCATTTAGAAATGAAGCCATGATCGAAGACTTATGTAAAAACCTTTCTCCAACAACGAAACTATGCATTGCTTGTAATATCAATGCTGAAGATGAATACATCAAAACTAAAACACTTAAAGAATGGAGTAAAACAAAGGTGGATATTCATAAGAAACCAACCATATTTATTTTACAAGCCTAACTACACTTAAAAGTACCCTAACACTGATATTTTTTGTGTTAGATATAGAAAGCTTCCATACATGAAATGGAAGCTTTTTTTATTAAGAAATTCAAGAATTGAAATTTTACTAAAAGAGCCGTCTTATAAAAGGGTTGAATTGAAAATATATCAAACATTTTTACACAATTATATGAATATCATAAATATTCATTTATTTCATTGAAATATTTGCATTAAAAAATATAATTCCATTACTTTGTATCAACGAAAAGGGAAAAAGATTAAACGATAATCAAACCCCTCTAAGAAAACATAATACTGTAAGGTGATGAAACTGGCAGACATGCCCTCCTGTCTCGGGGGTGAAGAGTTCATGACAAACGCTGAGTAATGGGTTGACCACTGAAACGTGAGATGCACACACGATTTGCTCGGAGGCTAAATGCTTCGTGAAGGTTCGAATCCTTCCCTTACAGCTACACAAATTCTCAACCGGAGAATTAACTATTGAAATACACTGTAAGGTGATGAAACTGGCAGACATGCCCTCCTGTCTCGGGGGTGGAGGTTCACGATAAACACTTGGTAATGGGTTGACCACTAAACGTGCGATGCATACACGATTTGCCAAGAAGGCTAAGTACTCCGTGAAGGTTCGAATCCTTCCCTTACAGCTATACAAATTCTCAACCGGAGAATTAACTATTGAAATACACTGTAAGGTGATGAAACTGGCAGACATGCCCTCCTGTCTCGGGGGTGGAGGTTCGCGATAAACACTTGGTAATGGGTTGACCACTAAACGTGCGATGCATACACGATTTGTCAAGAGGCTAAGCACTCCGTGAAGGTTCGAATCCTTCCCTTACAGCTATACAAATTCTCAACCGGAGAATTAACTATTGAAATACACTGTAAGGTGATGAAACTGGCAGACATACCCTCCTGTCTCGGGGGTGGAGGTTCGCGATAAACACTTGGTAATGGGTTGACCACTAAACGTGCGATGCATACACGATTTGTCAAGGGGCTAAGCACTCCGTGAAGGTTCGAATCCTTCCCTTACAGCTACACAAATTCTCAACCGGAGAATTAACTATTGAAATACACTGTAAGGTGATGAAACTGGCAGACATGCCCTCCTGTCTCGGGGGTGGAGGTTCGCGATAAACACTTGGTAATGGGTTGACCACTAAACGTGCGATGCATACACGATTTGTCAAGAGGCTAAGCACTCCGTGAAGGTTCGAATCCTTCCCTTACAGCTACTTATTAAGCTTTCTATGGAGACGTAGGAAGCTTTTTTTGTTTGAGGCTTTATCCATGAAATTTAATATCATTTGGCTAGATTCTACGAAGAAACCAATGTCAATATTATCGAAAGTATCAGTCGTTCGATGGTAATGTTCATGTTCCTCTACACCAAAGTATACAAAAGGGACTCCTACTTTATGAAACTCTCCATGATCTGAAGAGTATACCCAATTATTTTGACCATCATCTCTTCTTCTATCATGTCCAAATTTCACCTTCATAGGTACCTTCGAAGCACTTTCTTGGATTAGTTTTCTATACTCATGATTATAATGAGTACCTGCTACCATAATTTCTTTTTTATCGCTGATGGATATCATATCCATATTGACAAAAAGAAACATACTTTCTACGGGTAAGAGTTGAGATTTTACAAAATAGTGAGAACCAGTACAACTCAATTCTTCAGCATCAAAAGAAAGAAAGACTACTGGATATAGTGGTGGGTTTTCTACAAATGATCTCGCTATTTCAAACAAAGCTGATACACCTGAAGCATTATCATCTGCTCCGTAATAAATATTTCCTCCAAAAGTACCTAAATGATCATAATGAGCACCGATTAGTAAACATCCTTCTGATGGGTTTTGCCATTCTGTTCCTTCAACATACCCAACAACATTATACCCTTTCGCTGTAATATTGAAAAGTCTATTATGAAAGTTAAAAGGTTGAATAAAGCTCCCTTGGTTTAAAGGTTTTAAACCAATTTCATTGAACATATTTGCTACATAATCTCTAGCCTTAAATCCACCTTTGGTATTTGTTCTTCTTCCTTCAAATTCTGGAGAAGATAATATTCTGGTGTTCGTCAATAGGTTAATAGGGTCAATTTTTCGGTTTTGACCTTTTAAGTATGAGGTGTTTAATAATATACAGATTAGAAATGCTATGATGAAGATTCGCGACATAATATGACATGATAATCATTTAATCTCTAAATATGGCAATATCTTCTTTAAATCATCCCATTTAAGGGGCTTAATTTTTAACAGATCCTTAAATTCTGAGTAATTACCATGTTGTTTTCTATAGTTTACAATCCACCTGGCCTGTCGATAAGACAGATATGGGTGCGTTGCTAATTGCTCAAAAGAGCAAGTATTGATATTTATCTTTATCACCGATTCTTGAGTGATAAATGTATGTTCATATAGTTTTTCTATACGGGTAGAATCTAATGAGAATACCTCTTTCAACTGATTCATGTGATAAAAACTACCACCTAATTTCCTTCTAAAATCTACGACTCTTTCAGCTGTTTTTTTTCCAACGCCATTTATTAGTCTCAATTCATCGACCGAAATTAAGTTTAAATTGAAAAGAATCTTTTTTTCTTTCTCCGTGGTTAACGAATCAGGTAAATCAATAAATTTTTTCCATTTTGAAAAACTTAATGAATCTATCCCATATAATTTTAAAAGATCATTTTTTACCTTAAAGTTCCCTCCATTACTACGGTAAGCTAACAAACTCTTGGTAAATCGAACTGTGAATCCAATACTGTCTAATAATTCTTCGGTCGCATCATTAGGATTAAAAAGAAAAGGGTTAAATACTTTTTTGGGCTTCTGAATGACGACATGAGGTGTTGGTCTGATACTTTTTTTCTTAACTGTAAATCCTTTATTAGTATCTTTTTTCCAAGGATGAATTACCAAGTACTCCGAGATTCTAGATAAAACCGCACTATCAATGCCATCAATAATTTCAAGGTCTGATATATTTGAAAATCGACCATACTTAAGCCTATAACGTACAATTTTATTCCCTAAATAATAAGGAATACCTATACTATTCCAATCTCGTGCTGTCGAGAAATTAGGGTCTATCTTTTTTACTTCTTTTTTATTGATTGAGGATAAATGAATATTTTGTATCATATTATTCTCCTCATTTTGCCGGGAAATAGAAATGTAGAAAATCAATAAGCATATAAATGAAATAATTAGGAGCAATAGTTGTACACTAATTAATGAATGCTTATTTAGAGATAAGCTTTCCATTAATTCAATCAATAGTTTTTTCACAAAGAGAGTTAGTAAGAGAATCGTTAAACAATGATATTAAGATTGAAGAGAGAGTTATTTTATTATTTTCTATCGTATTCGTATAAACGATATTGTTCTATAATACTGATTAATTTAGAAGGATACTTCGAGTCTGTAGCATAACCACACTTTCTAAGCCCTTTAGCCCAACCTTTATAGTCTGTTATTTTTAATTCAAATAATGGGGCATATCTACTTTTTCTTAAGAAATTCCCATGATCTTCATAAGAATCTAATACAGAATCATATACCCTAAAACATTCGTTAGGTCTATCATCATCATGGTCAAATGTATCACCATTCCAATTACTACCGCATTTTATACCAAAATGATTATTTGTGGCTCTAGCCAATTTACTATTACCAATACCTGACTCCAATACACCTTGAGCTAGTGTAATACTCGCTGGTACTTTTTTATGATGCATCGATTCTATCGCATACTTTTTATACATATCTACGTATTCTTGAACCGATAACTTTTTTCCTGGTGGTATCTTATCTTCTACATTTTTTCTTTTCTTACCTCCAGTTTCTGAGCTGTTATTATTAGATGGTACAGAATTATTACCTCCGTTTTCTGCTATTAATTTTTGATTCCTTCTCTCTACTCTTTTCTGATAAGTATACTGACTTGTCGTCTGACAAGCTGTTGAAAATAGTATAGATAGAATTACAATAAATTTTACGTAGTTTGTTCTCATTCTAAAAAATGACAATTATAAAAAAAGCTCAAGCACTTTTTAGAGCACTTGAGCTTAAATATACAAATTTAGTTCCTTAAACTAATTGCTTTAACAGGCTTGTTAATGAACAATTTTTGTCTAGGAATGCCTTCAATTCACTGATAGGTAATCTAAACTGCTCAGTAGTATCACGCTCTCTTACCGTTACAGTATTATCTTCTAGAGTTTGATGATCTACAGTTACACAGTAAGGAGTACCAATTAGATCCTGACGAGTATAACGCTTACCAATAGCATCTTTTTCTTCGTAAGATACGTTGTGATCAAATTTCACTTCGTTCATTACTTCTCTTGCCTTTTCAGGAAGACCATCCTTCTTCGTTAATGGGAATACAGCAGCTTTGATTGGTGCTAAACCTGGGTGGAATTTCAAGTAAGTTCTTGTCTTACCATCAACTTCTTCCTCAGTGAAAGCACCTGTCAAGATTGATAAGAACATACGGTCTAAACCAACTGAAGTTTCTACTACATATGGTACGACATTCTTACCTAATTCATGATCAAAATACTGAAGTTTCTTACCTGATAACTCTTGGTGAGCAGATAAGTCAAAATCAGTTCTTGAATGGATACCTTCTAATTCTTTTTGACCAAATGGGAATTTAAATTCGATATCTACAGCTGCATTTGCATAGTGAGCTGTTTTTAAATGGTCATGGAATACATAATTGTCAGGGTTACCAACAATAGTGTGGAACTTCATACGAGTCTCTTTCCAGAATTCATACCATTTCATCTCAGTACCTGGCTGAACGAAGAATTGCATCTCCATTTGCTCAAATTCACGCATACGGAAGATAAACTGACGAGCAACGATCTCATTACGGAATGCTTTACCAATTTGAGCAATACCGAAAGGAGGACGTTGTCTTGACGTATTCATTACATTCAAGTAGTTCACAAAGATACCTTGTGCTGTTTCAGGACGAAGGTAAACTTTGTTAGAATCACCTGCTACTGCACCTAGTTCTGTAGAGAACATTAAATTGAACTGACGTACATCGGTCCAATTACAAGTTCCAGAAATAGGACAAACGATATTGTTTTCTTCAATAATCGTTTTTAACCCTTCCATATCTTCGTTCTCTAAAGCAATTTTAAACTTTGCTTCGATCTCGTCGATTTTCTTCTGGTTTCTTAAAACATTAGGGTTAGTAGCTAGGAATTGCTCTTTATCAAAAGCATCTCCAAATTTCTTTTGAGCTTTAGTTACTTCTTTTACGATTTTAGCTCCATACTTAGCCATTAAATCTTCAATAAGAACGTCTGCTCTATATCTTTTCTTAGAATCTTTATTATCAACTAAAGGATCATTAAAAGCGTCTACGTGACCAGAAGCTTTCCATACTTTAGGATCCATAAAGATAGAGGCATCTAGACCTACAATGTTTTCGTGCATTTGCACCATTGAAGCCCACCAATACTTTTTAATGTTGTTTCTTAATTCAACACCATTTGATCCATAGTCGTATACTGCCTGAAGACCTCCATAGATTTCTGATGAAGGAAATACAAAACCATATTCTTTTGCATGAGATACGACCTTTTGGAACATATTCTCTTTATCTTGTTTAGCCATCTTAATAATGATCTTTTTTCAAAAATTCAGCCGCAAAATTAGTAAATCGTAGGAATTAAAACATTTAATTTTTTCGAAATGATTGAAAATCATAAAAAAGTAGATCAATTTTAACGATTCTACTAATCTTAAAGACCAGTCTTTATTTATTTCATTATGATACTAAGTGATTCTTAAGTATCACTTTAAAGTCAAAGTTAGATTATCAAATAAAAAAGGATACCAAATTTTGATATCCTCTTTCGTATATACTTATAAATCAATTTTCAGCATTTTATAGTCCTGCTAAAAGATCAATCCCTAAAAACTTATTGAATATTGTTACAATAGTAATCGCTCCTAAAATAATTGGTGCCATATACTTTAAGGCAAAAATCGTATAGTTTCCAATAAACGATTTGCTAAACCCTGGATTACCTTGTTCTACTTCTTTTTTGAAATTATCTCCCCTCCAAATCCAAGCTGTATAGATAGAAATAAAGAATCCACCTAATGGTAAGAAAGTATCTGATGCTAGGTTTTCAATGAAGTCCATAAACGATACTGTTTTACCACTACTATAAGTCATAAAATTAGTAAAGAAGTCTACCGTACCATTACCTAACATCGATGGAATACCTAAAGCAAAAACAACACCTCCAACTAACCATACAGCTCTGTTACGACGAATTTCAAACTCATCTACAACATAAGCTACAGGCACCTCCAATAAAGATACTGTTGAAGTTAACGCTGCAAAAGATAAAAGTACAAAGAATGAACCTCCGATAATTCTACCTAGCAATGGTCCTAACGATTCAAATGCACTTGGAAGAACTGTAAAAATTAAGCCTGCTCCACCACCAGAACCTTGTAGTCCTTGTGAGTAGATAAACGCAAACATCATTAAGCCTGCAATAAAGGCAATACCCACGTCAGTTAATAGAATCATTGCTGTTGACTGGGCGATATTATCTTTCTTTCCCACATAAGAACCATAAGTAATCAATGCACCCATACCCAATGATAAAGAAAAGAAAGCCTGTCCCATCGCTGAAAAAGCTACTTCAAAAGTGATTTCAGAAAAATCTGGGATTAAATAGAATTCTACACCACTCCAAGCACCATCTTGAGTTAAGGCATATCCCATTAATGACAAGATTAAAAACAATAATGAAGGCATTAATATTTTTGATGCTTTTTCAATACCACCAGAAACACCTTTCATTACGATATATATTGTTAGAAACATAAATACTGTAGAGAACGACAAGTTCAATTGCCAGTTACCTACAAAGTCTCCAAAGTTTTTTCCTAATTCAAAATTGCCCGAGAACATCTCTATGGCAAATCCTAAAGCCCAACCGGCTACTACATTATAAAATGATAATATTAAGGCTCCTGATAAGACACCCATTTTACCAACCCAAGACCAATTTTTATGTCCGTTGGCACTAAATGCACCTACTGCATTTTTATTAGTTTTTCTACCGATAGCAATTTCTGCCATCATCACCGGAAAACATAAAAGAAAACAGAAGCATAAATACATCATTACAAATGCACCACCTCCTCCATCTGCTACTTCAAAGGGGAACTTCCATATATTACCTAAACCTACTGCTGAACCTGCTGCTGCTAGTATAAATCCGATTTTGTTTGAGAAGCCACCTCGGCTACTGTCTGTTACCCCCGCCATATAGTTGTGTTATAATTCAATCGTGTGATAATAATTACAATGAGTTATCATAATCATTGCTCTGAAGAAGTTTAATGTTAGATCAGAAACAAATGAAGCCGCAATAAAATACTTATCTGCTTATGCTACAAGAATTTAGTCAAGCAAATGTTAAATATTATCACTTGTTATGTTGTGAATACTTAAAACAGAATAAAGTATAATATCAATCAATTCTACCCAAATTTTATTCTATAATTATTTTCTATGAATACAGAATAAATGTCTATTTAAATTAAAGTTTGATGTAAGAACAAATCTTAAAAAAGAGGCTTAATTTATATGATAATCCTTTGTCAATTTAATGATTAGTATATTAATTTCAGAATAAAAAAAGACCCAAGTAGTTTGAAACTACTTGGGTCCACCTGTCGGCTTGGTAATTTAACTTAGGTAATTACGCTTTAGCGTTACCACCTTTGTTTCCACCACCTTTTCTGCCACCACGGCCACCTCTACGACGGTCGCCACGCTTGTTACCTCTGTCGTTACCTCTACGGTTATCACGACGTCCAGTTTCAGCTTGAGGAGAAAGGTCTCTCTTACCTAATACTTCACCTTTGAATACCCAAACTTTGATACCAATGATACCATATACTGTAAGAGCTTCAGATAAAGCGTAGTCGATGTCCGCACGCAATGTATGCAATGGAATACGACCTTCTTTGTAAAGTTCAGTACGAGCCATTTCAGCACCACCCAAACGACCAGAAAGCTTTACTTTGATACCTTGAGCACCGTGACGAACAGCGTTAGCAATTGCTTGCTTCATCGCACGACGGTAAGATACACGGCTTTTCAATTGTTGAGCGATTGACTCACCGATTAATTTCGCATCAGTTTCAGGACGCTTAACTTCAGAGATGTTGATTTGAACATCCTTACCAGTTAAACGCTTTAATTCTTCCTTGATTTTATCAACCTCTGCACCAGCTTTACCAATAACTACACCTGGACGAGCCGTGTGAATAGTTAAAGTAACACGCTTGATAGTACGCTCGATAACTACACGAGAGATACCTGCACGTGGGTTCGGAAGACGAACTGCGATATATTTTCTGATCTTGTTATCCTCGACTAATTTGTCAGAGAAATCTTTTCCACCATACCAGCTAGACTCCCATCCTCTGATATAGCCTAAACGAAGACCAATTGGATTAATTTTTTGTCCCATGGGAAAAACTTATTTTAGTTGTCTGACTCGTTTGATTCTGTACCCTCAGCGACTACGTCGATAAGGCTTGTGTTACGAGCGTCTACTACCACTGTTACATGGTTTGAACGCTTACGGATTCTGTGAGCTCTACCTTGTGGAGCTGGACGGAAACGCTTTAATTGGCGACCACCAGTTACAAAGATTGATTTCACATATAAATCTGCATCTTCTACAGACTCGTCAGGATTTTTGTTTTCCCAGTTTGCCACAGCAGAAAGAATTAACTTTTCTACTAGAGGAGCACCAGCTTTTTGAGCATAACGGAGTGTATTCAGTGCATCAATAACTTGCACACCTCTTACTGCGTCCGCTACAAGCATCATCTTGCGTGGAGCGATAGGGCAATTGTTAAGTTTTGCTACTGCTTCCATTATTTTCTGCCTTTATCTTTTTTGTTGATGTGACCCTTGTATGTACGAGTTGGAGCGAATTCACCTAATTTATGGCCTACCATGTTTTCAGTAACATAAACAGGGATGAATTTATTTCCATTATGTACAGCAAATGTATGACCGATGAAATCTGGAGAGATCATAGATCTACGTGACCAAGTCTTAATAACAGACTTTTTCCCAGACTCATTAGCTGCGTCGATTTTCTTAACTAAACGAAAATCGATATAAGGTCCTTTCTTTAGCGATCTTGCCATAACTTAAATTACTTCTTTCTTCTTGAAACGATTAGTTTACTTGAATACTTCTTAGTATTACGTGTTTTCTGACCTTTAGCGTAAACACCAGTACGAGAGCGAGGGTGACCTCCTGAAGATTTACCTTCACCACCACCCATAGGGTGATCAACTGGGTTCATTGCAACACCTCTAACACGTGGTCTACGACCTAACCAACGCTTTCTACCTGCTTTACCTAAACGAACGTTCATGTGATCGCCGTTTGATACAGTACCGATTGTAGCGTAGCACTCTAAAAGTACTAATCTAGTTTCGCCTGAAGGTAATTTAATTGTAGCGTATCTACCAGTACGACCTAACAATTGAGCATAAGCACCAGCAGAACGTACCATAGCAGCACCTTTACCTGGTTTTAACTCAACGTTATGAATGATAGAACCTACAGGGATCTCAGACAATGGAAGTGTATTACCTACTTCTGGGGCTACACCTGGTCCAGACAAGATAGTCTGTCCAACTTGTAATCCTTCTGGAGCTACGATATACGTCTTAGCACCATCTACATAGTAGATTAAGGCAATACGAGCAGTACGGTTTGGATCGTACTCGATAGATTTCACGATACCAGGAACGCCATGCTTGTTACGCTTGAAGTCGATAACACGAAGACGACGCTTGTGTCCACCACCTCTGTTACGTACAGTCATTTTACCTGAGTTGTTACGACCACCAGAACGGTGCTTACCAACTGTCAGTGACTTCTCTGGTGTACTTTTCGTGATTTCCTCGAAAGTAGGAGCGATTCTGAATCGCTGTCCCGGAGTTGTGGGCTTTAACTTTTTAACAGCCATTTTTCAAACTTTCGTATTTGCTCTTACAGATCACTAGATAGGTTTTCCTAGCACATCTATACACAGCAAATTGGTTAAACTTATACCAATGTTCAGAGTCCGAAGACTCTGAACGAGATACTTTCAATTATAAGATCAGATCCTATAGACCTTCGTAGATGTCGATAATCTCACCCTCAGCTACTTTTACCATCGCTTTTTTGAAAGACGATGTGTGACCGTTAATAACAGCCGCTTTAGTGTAACGAGTTTTTGATTTACCTGGAAGGATAGCAGTACGAACTGCTTCCACATTCACACCATACTTAGCTTCTACAGCTTGTTTGATCTGAACCTTGTTAGCTCCTTTAGCCACAACGAAAGTGTAAACACCACCTTCGTGAGCAAGTGCAGCCTTTTCTGTCAAGATAGGTTTTACTAATACTTGCATTATTTTAAGGCTTAAAGGTTAGAAAATTTTTCAACTGCGTCTTGAGCAATGATTAACTTATCAGCGTGCAATACTTCGTAAGTGTTTAATGAATCAACAACTACTACGTTTGCTTTTGGTAAGTTTCTAGCAGACTTATAAACGTTGTCATTTTGCTCACCTAATACTAGAAGAGTTTTAACGTCTGATAAGTTTAAGTTAGAAAGAACCTCTTTGTACGCTTTTGTTTGTGGAGCATCAAAAGATAAAGTCTCCAAAACTGTTACATTGCTTTCTTTTGCTTTGTATGCCAACGCCGACTTACGAGCCAATTGTTTAACTTTTCTGTTAACGTCTTGACGGTAATTTCTTGGACGTGGGCCAAAGATACGTCCACCACCTCTGAAAACAGGTGATTTGATAGAGCCCGAACGAGCTGTACCTGTACCTTTTTGCTTTTTAAGCTTACGAGTAGATCCTACGATCTCCGCACGCTCTTTTGCTTTATGCGTACCTTGACGTTGTGCCGCCAAATACGCTTTTACGTCAAGATAGATAGCATGATCATTTGGCTCGATACCAAATACTGCTTCTGGTAAATCAACTTTACCAGTCTCAACGCCTTTTGAGTTCAATACTGCGATTTCCATCTACTGATTACTTTTCAAGGATTACGTAAGAATTTTTAGCACCTGGAATTGCACCAGAAACAAGGATTAAACCGTCTTCTGGGTACATTTTCATAACGCGTAAGTTCATCACTTTAACACGCTTACCACCAGTACGTCCAGCCATACGAAGACCTTTGAATACACGTGATGGAGTTGCACATGCACCAATCGCACCTGGAGCTCTTAAACGGTTATGTTGACCGTGAGTAGCTTGACCTACACCACCGAAGTTGTGTCTCTTAACTACACCTTGGAAACCTTTACCTTTAGAAGTACCTACGATGTCTACGAATTCACCTTCAGCGAAGATTTCGTCCATTTTCAATACATCTCCTAGAGCTCTTTCCATAACTGGGTTACGGAATTCTACCACTTTACGTTTTGGTGTGGTACCAGCTTTTGAGAAGTGACCTTTCATAGCAGCGGACGTACGCTTCTCCTTTTTCTCGTCGAAGCCCACCTGAATAGCTGTATAGCCATCAGATTCTACCGTCTTAACCTGAGTCACAACGTTAGGACCAGTTTGAATCAACGTACAAGCGATGTTCTTGCCGTTTTCATCAAAAATACTAGTCATACCGACTTTTTTTGCAATAAGTCCTGGCATTGTTCTTTACTTTAAAAATTAATTAATTTAACGCCTGAATATCAACTCATCACTATCTCACTCATGTTAGAAAAACTCATCTTGAACTCCCCGTCTGGTCCTTCAATCTGGTGTCTTTCATGGAGCTTAAACAATAGTGTACAGCTTCCAAACGGCTTGCAAAGGTAAGCATATTATTTTACTTGCCAAATTTTTATTTATATATCACTTAAAAACAGTCAGATAGGTTAATGTTATTAACATTTATCAGACATTATAGCTATCATTATACTGAAAAGTGGATTTTTGTATCTCATTCAAAATGAAAACACTATAAAATTGAGTACTTTTTAAAGGGATGGACTCAATTTACTATAAACTGACTTTTACATTAACATACTTTCTTAACTATGTCTACTCCCAAGAAAAACAGAAGACATTTTATCAAACAGTTTACAAAAGTAAGTGGAGCGGCATTAGCATCCACTGCGGCTTTGTCTTCATGCAGTAAAGAACAAAATTCTGAAAGCACAAAAAGTAAGAAGAAAGAAAAAATATATAATTGGAAATGTGTGACAGTTTGGCCTCCGAACTTTCCTATTCTAGGAGAAGGTGTTAATAATCTAGCCAAAGAACTAAAAGAGTTATCCCATGGGCGTCTTAATATTAAAGTATATGGAGCTGGTGAATTAGTACCTGCACTAGAATGTTTCGACGCAGTACAATTGGGCGGAGTACAAATGATGCATGGAGCTGCATACTATTGGGCTGGTAAAATTCCTGCTTCAGTATTTTTCACAGCAACACCATTTGGTATGAATACAAGACAACAAAATGCTTGGTTATTATATGGTGGCGGAAATGAACTTTGGAAAGAACTATATAATAAAATTGGTTTAGAACCTTTTCCTTGTGGAAACACTGGAGTACAAATGGGAGGCTGGTTCAATAAAAAATTAAACACTGTTGAAGACCTTAAAGGAATTAAGATGCGTATCCCTGGATTAGGAGGAAAAGTATTTACCAAAGCTGGAGGTACTTCTGTCACTGTTCCTGGAGGAGAAATTTACACCAACCTAGAACGAGGTGTAATTGATGCTACGGAATGGATTGGGCCTTACCATGACTACCTAATGGGATTTAATAAAATTGCAAAATATTACTACTACCCTGGTTGGCATGAACCATCTGCTACTTTAGAGTTAGTATGTAATAAAGAAGCCTATGATAAATTACCTGAAGATCTTCAAGAGTTAATAAAAACGGTATCATTGAAATACAATGGTAGTATGATGTCTGAATTTGAAAAGTTCAATACTGAATACCTAAAAAAGATTCAAAAAGAAGGACAAAATATTATTTTACCATTCCCCGAAGACGTAATGAAAGAATTGAAAAAGAATGCAGACATCGTTATTCAAGATCTTATAGAATCGGATGAATTTGCAAAAAGAGTTTACGAGAGTTTTACGTCATTTAAAGAAAATATTAAACAATGGTCAACAATTTCAACTGATGCTATACAAGAATACCTTTAAACCAATTATTATCTTAACTTTGCGACACTTAAAATATTGATATTCATATAATACATGAGCTCAAAATTATTAAACAACGTAAAGTCAGCTTGTCAGGCAGCTGGTAAATCATTTGTTTACTCTTCTCCAGAAGAGAACGACGATAGTCAAGCACAATTCCAATTCATCAGTACTAAAGGTGGTGAAGAAAAAGTAATGGATGCTTTCCTATATACTTTAGAAATGGAATATGTGATGAAACTTCATGAAGAAGCTGTTCAACATGTTATCAACGAGAATCCAAAGTTCGCTGATGCTGACTTCGATACAATGGATGGTCCTCACATGGATGCTGTTGATGAAGCTATTGTAACTTTATCAAAAGACGACACTTACGATGTAGGTGAATTTGTTGAAGAACGTCCTGAAGATGATGAAGGAAATGGTACTCCAATCGACATCTGTCTTCATGTTGCTGAAGTAACTGATGAGGTCATCGAGAAATTCGTTAAAGAATATAACGATGGTACTTTAAAAATCGATGAAACAGTTCGTTCATTCGAAATCTAGGAATTGATAATTCTAAAGTGATTCTATCACTTAAAACAAATAAAAAGAGATAAGACGGATTTTAATAATCTATCTTACCTCTTCTTTTATTATGAGAAACTCTCTTTAGTCTCTTAAACGACCGCTAATAGAATCTCTTACTTTTTTCTCATCTCTTTGGATAAACCTATTTGCCATCGAATTAAATACAATCGCAAATACAGGTAAGAAGAATCCGATTTCGAACTTACCATTGTTTTCTCCAACGATCTCTGTCCCTTGCATGTACCCATAGTACATATTTAAACCGATCACTGCAAAAATCAAAACAGCATTCAATAAATTAATTTTCACTTGTTTCATTCTATCATTGAATGAAATCAATGAAAATAAAGCAACAACTGCAGATAAACCTGAAACGATAGCAATAGCGATTGTATTGATCGCATCACCTTCTGTTCCTTTATCGATCGTTAATTCAGTTGCTGTTAAAGTTGCTGTTACTCCTTCTCCTTGTCCTGCCCAAATTGGAGCAAAAATTACAGCAGTCATCGCTACTGCAATCAAGAAAAGGAAAATTGATTGAATTCTTTGAATCATCTTAAAATTTTCTCTTTAGGTTTAATTATAAAGCAATCTTATCTACTCTATTTTGATGACGTCCACCTTCAAACTCTGTAGAGATGAAAGTATCTACAATTTCAATAGCTCTTACTAAAGAAATAAAACGAGCAGGCATTGATAATACATTTGCATTATTATGTTGACGTGTTAATTGTGCTAAGACAGGTTCCCAGCATAATCCACATCTTACACCTTGGTGTTTGTTTGCTACCATTGAAACTCCGATACCACTACCACAAATAGTAATACCAAATTCAGCTTCACCATTTTCAACAGCTTCTGCCAACGGGTGAACATAGTCTGGATAATCACAAGACTCAGCAGAGAAAGGACCAAAATCTTTCACTTCATGACCATTTTTTTCTAAATGTTCAATGATTGCCTTCTTATACTCGTAACCAGCGTGGTCACCACCAATTGCCAATTTCATAATGATATAATTATAAGTTTTTAAAGCGTATTATTACTACGATACTTGCAAAGTTATCAATACTTTTTCTTACTTCACGTTATGTTTATAGTTATTGAGCCTTATCGTTTTCTTCCTCCAACAAATGGAGGTCATAAAGCTTGTTATCATGTCTGTGAAGAAATTTCCAAAAAAACAGAACTGACTTGTATTACAACCACAAACAACCCTGAATTGGAGATTCCTTTTCAAGTGGAAAAAGTATTCGCCGACAAAATTACAAAATATATAAATCCTTTTGTCGGTTGGAAAATATATAAATCTGCAAAACGGCTCAAAGCTACACATATTTTATTAAATCAACCCTTTATGGGGTTATTGATGATCCCAGTTGCTAGAATTTTAGGAGTAAAACTTCTTATATTCTCTCATAATATTGAATTCATGAGATTTAAGAGTATGGGAAAGATCTGGTGGCCACTTATGAAAGCACTAGAAACGTTCACCTACAAAAACGCTGACCAGGTCCTTTTCATTTCAAATGAAGATAAACAGTTTGCTATGGACTCTATGAACATTGACCCTAATAAATGTATCGATATGCCATACGGTACTTCTGTTAACCAATTTCCTTTAGATATTCCTAATAATAAAAAACAGCTTTATAAAGAATATCACTTAAATAATGATATAACTACTCTGTTTTATTTTGGTCCAATGGACTATGCTCCTAATCAAAAAGGATTAGAAAATTTGTTATATGAAATCATTCCTATTTTAAGAAAAAACACAGACTTTAAATTTCACTTATTTCTTGCAGGAAAAGGGTTATCAGAAAAAGAAAGTAACTATATCTCGTCTTCAAACGATATCACTTGGTTAGGTTTTGTAGACAGTCTTGATTTATATATTAAAGGAACGGATTTAATGCTTAATCCTATTTGGATTGGTGGAGGAGTAAAAATCAAACTCATGGAATCCCTTTCATTAGGCGCAACGGCGATTTCTTACAAAAGCGGTAGTTATGGAGTAAACACTTCTACATTAGGAGAAAAAATAAAAGTGATCCCTGATCAAGATGCACAAGCGTTTAGTGATGAAATCATAAAACTATCCGGAAAAGAGAAAGTACCTACTCCGAATTCGTTCTATGCTTATCATAATTGGGAAAAGATCACAGATCGAATTTTAAAGCGACTTTTATCATAAGGTTTTAGGACTTAATTTTAAGAGAATTTTTGGCGTTATATTTTTAAAAATGACTTTAGCAGAAACGATCGCGGATCTAATCAATAAATCACCATTTCTTCAGGAAGGAATTTCAGAAGGCATTGTCAATTACAGTGCATTGGCTAGAAAAATGAACCCTGAGGTAAATGTATTAATGGATAAAGAGATCCAAGAAGGAGCTATTGTAATGGCTTTAAAAAGAATGGCCCATAAAATTGAACCTTCGAGAATGGAGGAACAAGCAAAGGAATACATTCGACATATGGGTGATATTCTCGTCCGTTCGGATCTTGTCGATTTTGCTTATAAGAACTCTCCAACACTGATTAGTTGCCAAAAAAACTTATTGGAACTTGTACAAGGCAATAGTAGTGACCTATTTCATGCCTCTTCTAAAGGAATGCATGAAACCAATATAATTACCAGTAAATCTTTTGCCCCTAAAGTAAGAGAACTGTTTCTGAAAGAAGAAAAGCTGACAGAAATACAAGAACTTGCCGCTGTTACCATGAGGATGCCTATGTCTTATGACAAGGATGCACCCGGTGTTTTTTATTTTATTTTGAAGACTTTAGCCTGGAATAAAATTAACGTAGTGGAATTTATCTCAACCAAACATGAATTCTCTATTGTTATTGAAAAAAGGGAAATCAACAAGACATTCAACCTTCTTCATAACATGAAAAATGGATAAAAAAATACTCAATAAATTATCTGCAATTATTGAGTATTTCCATCAAGCTAAAAGACCTTATTGATACTTACCTAAGATTTCTTTTTGATTTTCTTTGCTCACTGCCTCACCAGTCAGTACATAATGCTCAATAAAAATCATTTGCTCTTTAGTGTATTGCTTAAACTTTCCCTTTACAATTCCTCCAATAAAAGCAGGTTTAGTTCTATATGTTTGTGTGATAATTAATTTACAACGCTCTTCATCAATAGGCTTTACTTCATATTCCGCAAAAGTATATTCTGGTACTGTAGGTACTCCTTCACCATCGAAAACTTTAGCTTTAAAATACATAGTTTGCTCATCGAACTCAACCAGCTCCTCCCTCACTAGTTTTTTCCCTTTATCGTCCAATTGACAAACTCGCTCACACCCTATTTCACTTTTAGTACTCCCATTAATTAATTCAGATTTGACAATCCCTGCATGGTATTTTGATACATCTGCAAATTCATTCCCAACAACATTCCATACTTTTTCCGCCGATGACGGGATCACTCTTTCAATTGAGAAAGTATGTGTCCTTTTTACTTTTTGAGCAGATGCATTTTTGAATGAGAATAACATAGAGATAACTGACATAAGAATAATGCTTTTAATTTTCATAATTAGTTGAATTATTGATATATACAAAGCTACCTTATCCTATTCCCTATCTCTTGTGATATCTTTTCAAAAACTTGTCAAAACTAGTCAATGCTATTTCTGTAATCTCTAGGCGATGATTTATACATAGCTGAAAAAGACTTAGAAAAATGTGCTATATCTTCAAATCCACAATCATAAGCTATATCGGATATTCTAAGTGAAGTAGTCTTCAGCAGTCCTTCAGCTTTTTCTAACCGTTTACCTACAATATATTTTTTGGGAGTCATATTATAAATCTCCTTAAACTTCCTCTGAAAGGTGGAAAGACTCATACCTGATAAAAAAGCAAAGTCTTCAAGCTTCAAATTTTCAAAGAGATTTTTATTTATTACCTCCTGGAATTGATACGCTTTCGATTGAAATAGTTGTCCTAAAAAAAAGTTAGCCTCTGAAGTATCAATAGAAATAAGAATACTAATTAGTTCTCGTACTTTGATCTTCAAATATTCATCTGTCACCAGTTTCTTATTTTCAATATTAAACCTTAATCCCTCAAAAAAATGGTCAATAGTCTTGTTCGAAGATATTTTGATTAGAGGAGGCACTTCTACTTCATTTTTCAAAGATTGTAATTCAATGGGCAATTCATTGTTGTAAACATCCTGCAATACATTGGGCAATAACTGAAAAGCAATTACCTCATAAGGCTCTTCCTCATTGTTCTCCAACCAATGATTTACAAATTGTCCACATCTCATCAACAACATATCTCCACCATTAATATGAATTAAATCTGTAGATGAAATGATTTTTGATTTACCCCGATAAACATAAATTAATCGAGCTTGATTATCTAAAGGTGACTGCACCTTATATGGAGGTCGAAATTGAACTTTGCCTAGAATAAGCTGATCATTCAATGAATAACTAATACGATGAATTGGAGTACAGTTTAAAAGTTAAAAAAAATCTTATTTAAAGATAGGGGTAAATCTTGTTTCATTTGTCTCTAATGTGAACTTAACATCAAACCACTTAACTTTACTAAAACAATGAATAAGCTAAAGTTTTCTCCTTTTTATTTATTATCCCTACTCCCTATCAATGTTCTTTATATTTTTTCTGACATTCTGTACGTATTTATCTTTAAAGTATTTCAATACAGAAGAGACATTGTAATGGATAATTTAATCAAATCATTTCCTGAAAAGAAATATCGAGAAATAAGAGAAATCGAAAAACGATTTTATCATCACTTCTGTGATATAATGTTCGAGAGTATCAAAACGCTAACCATGAATAAACGGGAAATCGAAAAACGATTTAAAATAAAAAATCCAGAGCTAATTCAAGAACTCTATCATCAAAATAAAAATATTGTGTTGTACTCCGCTCATTTAGGGAATTGGGAGTGGTGTACTTTTTTACCATTATTTCTAGATCATAAAGTAACGGCATTCTATCAACCACTTTCAAATAAATACTTTGATGAGTTGATGAAATTAATAAGAAGTAGATTGGGGGTTTTATGTATTCCTTCTCAAAATGGGTATAAGACACTATTAAAGTTGAAAGCAGAGAAGAAATTAACCTTTAATTTAATTATTGGTGACCAAAGCCCTAGTCACAAATCTTCAAGATATTGGACACACTTTCTTCATAGAGAAACGGCATTCTTAATGGGAGCAGATGTGATATCCAATAAAAACAACTGTGCTGTTATTTATCCACAATGTATTAAAGTAAAAAGGGGAGTCTATGAGACCCAATTTATAGTGTTAGATGAATCGCCAAGAGAATCTCAGAGACATTCAGTTATTGAAAAATACTCCAAAGCCCTTGAAGAAAATATCAATCAACAACCATATTTATGGTTATGGAGTCATAATCGTTGGAAGTTATCAGCATAATCTGTTGATAAGTATTCACAACTAACAGGAATGTTGATAACTTTTCAAGATTACCATTGTTCACCAAGTGTAATTTTGAAAAGTTATCAACATTTTAAGTTTTATATCAAATCTTCTGAGATTTTATCTCCAAAATACTTTTCTAACTCCTCTAGTGTTGAATCTGAATTCTCAACATCTTTCACAACTTCACCATTTTCTAACATAACGATCCTTGTACTTATCCCAGTAACGTGTTGTAAATCGTGACTTGAAACAATAGCTGTTACACCTTCTTCTGCTAATTTTTGTATTTTCATACGTAACCATTGTTGAGAAGTAGGGTCTAGATTTGCAAAGGGCTCATCTAAAATTAATAGATCAGGGTTACCGATTAAAGCACCTAAAATACCTGTCTTATTTTTATTTCCTTTGGATAAATCTTTGATTAACTTCTTGCCAGAAATAAAGTCTTCGCCATAGAAGTTTTTTGTTTGCTCTAAGAAATCTTCCAAATCACCTTTATTCCAACCATGTAACTTAGCTACAAACTCTAAATACTCATAAGATGTCATAAATGGAACTAGGAAGGTATCGTCTAAAAAAGAACCTGTAAATTTTTTCCAATCTTCTGTTTTGGAAACATCTTCCTCTTTAATTTCAACTTTGCCTTCAGACGCTTCTATCAGATCTAATAATAAACTTAGAAATGTTGTTTTTCCAGCTCCGTTATTACCAACTAATCCAATAATTTCTTGGGGCTGTATTGATAAGTTATCTAATGAGAGTGCTGTCTTTGTTTTATATACTTTAGTCAGTTTTTCTACTCGTATCATAATCTTAGCTATTTTTAAATCCTTCAGTCATTTTATATCTTTTTTCAATCAAGTTATCAGTAACTAAATTGATTAACGGTCGATGTACCAGCATTCCCAGCACTCCTATAACTACGATAGAAATAAGTGCAGCTTTTAACGAAATGAGATAATAAAATCCACCAAATATGATGAGAACTCCCATTAATATTGGGAAAACCATCAGCATGTGTTTTGCTTGCACTCCTTGAAAATTAAATGCATTCTGTTGATCTAAATCTACCTTCTTCTCATTGTAAGTGGCTAAAAACATCATTAGTAAAAGATTGACTCCTACACTATAGAAATAGCCTACACAAATCATGACTGTTACAATTGGCTTAATAGCTAAATAGATTAAACTTAAAGGCAATACAACAAGCGTTGTTAAGCCTGCATACATCAGATATTTCGCTTTTACGTATTCTTTCATCGTAAAAGGTTGAGTTCTGATAAAACTAAAGTATGAACCTTCCCATGCAAACATAAATTGCCCAAAGGTTGAAGGAATCATCGTTGCAGGAAAAAATGAGAAAAAGAACAATTGAACATCTCCAGAATTCTTATCAAAAATGGTGAAGAATGGATACAAAATAAATACAACAGACATGATTAAAGACTGACGCATTCTCTTGTTCCTGAGAATCATTTTTGATTCATAAACAATAAAGGTCCAAAGTTGCGAATCTCCTTGAATGAAATTTCCAAGATCAAAAGATGAATAGGAAGTCGAATTTGTTTCATCATCCAAATATAGTTTTTTCTTCAACAATTGATGTGTGATCGCAAAAACAGCACAATAAATGATTACAGGAATTATTAATAGCAAAGGCATCGCTATAACTTTATCTACTATTACTTGGTAATAATCTGATAAGAAAATGTATTGCTTAAAATCCAAATACAAAACACCCGATAGCACTGCCATTATCAAGACCCAACTCCAAAACCTTTTCCCGATTGTCTTACCAAAATTATAGGACAGTGACGTGTTGATAAATAGTTGAAGAGTCATAACAACTAACCAAATAATCAATGAACTTTTATCTACTCCTGACCCAAAACAAACGGATATCAAAAACAAAAAGGGGAAATAATTGAAGAAAGTAAATAAAGATCTCACTTGAAGAAATACCAATAGAGTTGATTTTTTAATTGGTAAGTACAAGTATGGCTTCAAGTTGAACTTTGTCGTACTTTCTAAAATCGACCTTACTAAAAGGTCTCCAAGTACATAGTAAAATATATACTTATTAAGTACGCTTAAAACATCTAGATCTGGGAACTCCTTAGTTATTATTTTTTCAATAAAAACCCCCATAAGAACTGTTATGGCGGAAAAATATAGAAGCAATAGCACCAAAAAGAATGAAGTTACTACACTTGGAATATCATAAACTTGACGTTTCTTCTCCAAGAAGTAATTGTACGTTAGTTTTAGTAACATTTAGTTGAAGGATTGATTAAAAGAGAGATTAAATGGAACAAAGCAGCTGTTCCTTATTTATATATTAAATATAGATATAAAAAAAAGGTTAGCCAACATCTTGTGTTAACTAACCTTCTATATCTAATGAATGTGGCGCCGACTTACTCTCCCGGGGGTTAACCCAGTACCATCAGCACTGTAGGGCTTAACTGCTCTGTTCG